>CALULA010000028.1 GCA_944321365.1 uncultured Paraprevotella sp. | reverse complement strand
TTGCGGAAATAGCTCAGTCGATAGAGCACTAGCCTTCCAAGCTGGGGGTCGCGGGTTTGAGTCCCGTTTTCCGCTCTTTTTTTGCTGTTATAGCTCAGCGGTAGAGCACTTCCTTGGTAAGGAAGAGGTCCCGAGTTCAAGTCTCGGTAACAGCTCGATAGCATTTAGATTATTCATTAATTAAATAAAAGGAAAAGCTATGGCTAAAGAGAAGTTTGAGCGTACCAAACCTCATGTAAACATTGGTACAATCGGTCATGTGGACCATGGAAAGACGACTTTGACGGCTGCTATTACTGCCGTGTTGGCAAAGAAAGGTCTGTCTGAGGTAAAGTCATTCGACCAGATTGATAACGCTCCTGAAGAGAAGGAACGTGGTATTACTATCAACACTGCGCATGTTGAGTATGAGACCGCAAAGCGTCACTATGCACACGTGGATTGTCCGGGACATGCCGACTATGTGAAGAACATGGTAACTGGTGCTGCTCAGATGGATGGTGCCATTATCGTTGTTGCTGCAACTGACGGTCCGATGCCTCAGACTCGTGAGCATATCCTGTTGGCTCGTCAGGTGAACGTTCCCCGTTTGGTGGTGTTCCTGAACAAGTGCGACATGGTGGACGATGAGGAAATGCTGGAGCTTGTAGAAATGGAAATGCGCGAACTTTTGGCTGCTTATGACTTCGAAGAAGATACCCCGATTATCCGTGGTTCTGCTTTGGGTGCTCTGAATGGTGTGCCTGAGTGGGAAGAGAAGGTTATGGAGCTGATGGACGCTTGTGACAATTGGATTCAGGAGCCTGTACGTGATGTCGAGAAACCTTTCTTGATGCCGGTAGAAGACGTGTTCTCTATTACAGGTCGTGGTACTGTAGCCACTGGCCGTATCGAAACTGGTGTTGTTAAGGTTGGCGATGAAGTTCAGATCTTGGGTCTTGGTGAAGACAAGAAGTCGGTTGTTACCGGTGTTGAAATGTTCCGTAAGATTTTGGACGAGGGTGAAGCTGGTGACAACGTAGGTCTGTTGCTTCGCGGTATTGAGAAGAGCGAGATCAAGCGTGGTATGGTAATCACTCATCCGGGTGCTATTACTCCTCATTCTGGCTTCAAGGCTTCTATCTACGTGCTGAAGAAAGAAGAAGGTGGTCGTCATACTCCGTTCGGTAATAAGTATCGTCCTCAGTTCTATCTTCGTACAATGGACTGCACGGGTGAAATCCATCTGCCTGAAGGCGTAGATATGGTTATGCCGGGCGATAACGTGGAAATCAGCGTTAAGTTGATTTATCCGGTGGCTCTGAACGTCGGTTTGCGTTTCGCTATCCGTGAAGGTGGCCGTACGGTAGGTTCTGGTCAGATTACAGAAGTTTTTGATTAATCCTATATTGGAAGATAGAGACCTCTCTTTACTTGAGAGGTCTTATTTACGGGAGTAGCTCAGTTGGTAGAGCACCGGTCTCCAAAACCGGGTGTCGGGAGTTCGAGCCTCTCCTCCCGTGCTAATATTAAGGAATATGTTTAAGAGCATCATTAAATATTGTAAGGAATCTTATGATGAGCTTGTCCATAAAACAACTTGGCCGACTCGTTCAGAACTTACTAACAGCGCAGTCGTAGTATTATCTGCTTCCCTACTCATTGCGCTGGTTGTTTTTGCTATGGACTTCGTGTTTCAGAGCACAATGGAGATTATTTATCCTAATTAATCAGAGAGATGGCTGAAACTGAAATGAGATGGTACGTAATGCGTGCCGTGAGTGGAAAGGAAGGCAAGGTAAAAGAGTACATAGACGCCGAAATTAAAAAAGGTGACTTTGGAAAATATGTCTCTCAGGTGTTGATTCCGACCGAGAAAGTGGTGCAGGTCCGTAACGGTAAACGTACTGTGAAGGAGCGTAATCATCTTCCCGGTTATGTTTTGGTGGAAGCTGCCTTAGTCGGTGAAATCGCCGTACTGTTGCGGAATACTCCGAATGTGTTGGGATTTTTAGGTGATGCAAATCATCCTACTCCATTGCGTCCTGCGGAGGTGAATCGTCTCTTGGGTGCTGTAGATGAAATGCAAGATGTGCCGGAAAAGGTGGTTATACCTTATCTCGTAGGCGAGACAGTTAAGGTTACAGAGGGGCCGTTCAGCGGTTTCTCGGCGGTAATCGAAGAAGTCAATAACGAAAAGAAGAAGCTGAAAGTAATGGTTAAGATCTTCGGTCGTAAAACACCGTTGGAATTAGGTTTTATGCAGGTTGAGAAAGAATGATGTATTTGTTACGTGCGTTGTTCTTTGAATATCAAAATCAATAAATAACGAAGAAATGGCTAAAGAAGTTGCTGGATTAATCAAATTACAGATTAAAGGAGGCGCTGCAAATCCATCACCCCCAGTTGGCCCGGCTTTGGGTTCCAAGGGTATCAATATCATGGATTTCTGTAAAGCATTCAACGCCAGAACGCAGGATAAGGCCGGTAAGGTGCTTCCTGTGGTTATCACCTATTACACTGATAAGTCTTATGACTTTGTCGTTAAGACTCCTCCTGTGGCAGTACAGCTGATGGAGGTCGCAAAGTTGAAAGGTGGTTCTGCAGAGCCGAATCGTAAGAAAGTAGCTGAGATTACTTGGGAACAGGTTCGTGCGATAGCTCAGGATAAAATGCCTGATTTGAATTGCTTTACCATCGAGTCTGCAATGAAATTGGTGGCAGGAACAGCAAGAAGTATGGGTATCACTGTAAAAGGAGACTTTCCGGTTTGAATAATTTAAATCTTCAATTAAAATGGGAAAACTGACAAAAAATCAAAAGTTGGTCGCAGACAAGATTGAAGCAGGGAAAGCATACTCTTTGAAAGAAGCAGCTCAGTTGGTTAAGGATATTACTACGACCAAATTTGATGCTTCTGTAGATATCGATGTACGTTTGGGCGTTGATCCTCGTAAAGCCAACCAGATGGTGAGAGGCGTTGTGTCTCTGCCTAATGGTACAGGAAAGGTTTCACGAGTTCTTTGCTTGTGTACTCCAGATGCTGAAGCTGCTGCAAAGGAAGCAGGTGCTGACTATGTTGGTCTTGATGAGTATATCGAAAAGATCAAAGGAGGGTGGACTGATGTTGACGTTATCATCACGATGCCTTCGATTATGGGTAAGATAGGTGCTTTGGGACGTATATTAGGTCCTCGTGGCTTGATGCCGAATCCTAAAAGTGGTACTGTGACAATGGATGTTGCCAAGGCAATTAAGGAAGTAAAGCAAGGTAAGATTGATTTTAAAGTAGATAAAGCAGGTATTGTACATACATCTATTGGTAAGGTCTCTTTTACCGCTGACAAGATTGCAGAAAATGCAAAGGAATTCATTTCAACTATTATAAAGTTGAAACCGAGTGCTGCCAAGGGAACTTATATTAAGAGTATTTATCTTTCAAGTACAATGAGCCGCGGTATCAAAATTGATCCGAAGGCAGTTGAGGAAAATTAAAAAAATAGTTCTATCATGAGAAAGGAAGATAAAGGAAATATTATAGTTCAGCTTGGTGAGAAGTTGCAGGAATATGCACATTTCTATCTGGTAGATGTTACGGGATTGAATGCTGCAGTGACTAGTGCTTTGAGAAGAAAATGTTTCCAGTCGGAAATTAAGATGGTGCTTGTGAAGAATACGTTGCTTCATAAAGCTTTGGAAAATCTCGACGGAGACTTCTCTCCTTTGTACGGTTGTCTGAAAGGTACGACGGCTGTGTTGTTCTCTAATACGGCTAATGCACCAGCTAAGTTGCTGAAAGATTTTGCAAAGGATGGTGTTCCTGCATTGAAGGCAGCATATGCTGAGGAAGGTTTCTACGTTGGTGCTGAACAATTGGATGCACTTACGGCTATTAAGAGCAAAAACGAAGTTATCGCTGAAATTGTTGCTTTGTTGCAGTCTCCGGCCAAAAATGTGCTTTCTGCTCTTCAGTCTGGTGGAAACACTATACATGGAGTTCTTAAGACTCTCGGTGAAAAATCCGAATAATTAAATTAGTATTAAACAAATAAAAAATAGAATAAAATGGCAGATTTGAAAGCTATTGCTGAAGAATTGGTAAATTTGACAGTTAAAGAAGTTAATGAATTGGCAACTATCCTGAAGGATGAGTATGGAATTGAACCTGCTGCTGCAGCTGTTGCTGTTGCTGCCGGTCCTGCAGCTGCTGGTGCTGAAGCTGCTGCCGAGAAAGACTCTTTCGATATCGTATTGAAGAGTGCAGGTGCAGCTAAGTTGCAAGTAGTTAAGGCTGTTAAGGAAGCTTGTGGCCTGGGCTTGAAAGAAGCTAAGGACTTGGTAGACGGTGCTCCTAGTGTCCTGAAAGAAGGTATGCCTAAGGCTGATGCAGAGGCTTTGAAGAAGACTCTGGAAGAGGCTGGTGCTGAAATCGAATTGAAATAATTTTGAAATCCTGTTAAACAGGTATTCTGGTAAAGAATCCTCTGGTAGGGGGTTCTTTACCTTTTTGTGTCTTAAACTAACAACATGTTCAACTAATTGATAAAGCTGATGTCCTCGAATCTTGTAAATCAAAGAGTAAACTTTGCTACAGTCAAGAATCCGATGCCTTATCCGGATTTTCTTGATGTGCAATTAAAGTCTTTTAAGGACTTCCTGCAATTGGATACACCGCCAGAAAAGCGTAAGAATGACGGTTTGTATAAGGTGTTTTCAGAGAATTTTCCTATTGCAGACACACGTAATAACTTCGTCTTGGAATTTCTGGATTACTATATCGATCCTCCTCGTTATACGATTGAAGAATGCCTTGAACGTGGGTTGACATATAGTGTACCTCTGAAAGCAAAGCTGAAGCTGTATTGTACGGATCCGGACCATGAAGACTTTGATACGGTTATTCAGGATGTATTTTTAGGCCCTATTCCATATATGACCGATAATGGGACATTCATTATTAATGGGGCAGAGCGTGTTGTTGTATCTCAGTTACATCGTTCTCCAGGAGTGTTCTTCGGATCCAGTATTCATGCTAATGGTACACAATTATATTCTGCACGCATTATTCCCTTTAAAGGTTCATGGATAGAATTTGCTACAGATATTAATAATGTGATGTATGCTTATATCGACCGTAAGAAGAAGTTGCCTGTGACTACTTTGTTACGTGCGATTGGTTTTGAGAATGATAAGGATATTCTTGAAATCTTTAATTTGGCGGAAGAAGTTAAGGCTACCAAAACCAATCTGCGGAAAAATATCGGTCGGAAGCTTGCAGCCCGTGTCCTGAAAAGTTGGGTAGAAGACTTTGTTGATGAAGATACCGGTGAAGTGGTTTCTATTGAGCGTAACGAAGTGATTTTAGACCGCGAGACGGAAATCTGTGAAGAAAATATAGATGCAATTATAGAGAGTGGTGTGCTTAGTGTCTTGCTGCATAAGGAAGAGGCTAACACATCAGATTATTCTATCATCTTCAATACGCTGCAGAAAGACCCAAGCAACTCCGAAAAAGAAGCTGTCTTGTATATTTATCGTCAGTTGCGTAATGCTGATCCGGCTGATGACGCGAGTGCAAGAGAAGTTATTAATAATCTGTTCTTTTCCGAAAAACGTTATGACTTGGGTGAGGTGGGACGTTATCGGATCAACAAGAAGTTGAATCTTTCCACGGATATGGATGTCCGTGTCCTGACGAAAGAAGATATTATAGAAATTATCAAGTACCTGATAGAATTGATCAATTCTAAGGCACTTGTTGATGATATTGACCATTTGAGCAATCGCCGTGTGCGTACAGTTGGTGAACAGTTGAGTAATCAGTTCGCTATTGGCTTGGCACGTATGAGCCGTACCATTCGTGAACGCATGAATGTACGCGACAATGAGGTGTTTACTCCTACAGATCTGATTAATGCAAAGACTATTTCTTCGGTCATCAATTCTTTCTTTGGAACGAATGCCTTGTCTCAGTTTATGGACCAGACAAATCCTTTGGCTGAAGTGACACACAAGCGCCGTTTGTCGGCATTGGGTCCTGGTGGTCTGTCTCGTGAACGTGCAGGCTTTGAGGTACGTGACGTGCATTACACTCATTATGGCCGTTTGTGTCCTATTGAGTCACCGGAAGGTCCTAATATCGGTTTGATCTCTTCTTTGTGTGTATATGCTAAAATCAATGATTTAGGTTTCATTGAGACTCCATATCGTAAAGTGAAGAACGGTGTGGTCGATTTGTCATTGGAAAGCGGCATTGAGTATCTTACGGCAGAAGAGGAGGAAGGAAAGATTATTGGTCAGGGCAATGCACCTTTGAATGATGACGGAACATTTATCCGTTCCAAGGTAAAATGCCGTCAGGATGACGATTATCCGGTTGTTCCGCCTACTGAAGTCGATTTGATGGATGTCGCTCCCCAGCAGATAGCTTCCATCGCAGCCTCGTTGATTCCGTTCTTGGAGCATGATGACGCTCACCGTGCCTTGATGGGATCAAACATGATGCGCCAGGCTGTTCCTTTGTTGCGGAGTGAGGCTCCGATTGTAGGTACCGGCATAGAGAAACAGGTATGTGAAGATTCGCGTACGATGATCACGGCTGAAGGAGACGGTGTTATCGAGTATGTGGATGCTACGACCATACGTATTCTGTATGATCGTACGGAAGAAGAGGAATTTGTCAGCTTTGAGCCGGCACTGAAAGAATACCGGATACCGAAGTTCCGCCGTACGAATCAGAATATGACTATCGACTTGCGACCGATTTGTGATAAGGGGCAGCGTGTGAAGGCCGGAGACATTCTGACGGAAGGTTATTCTACGCAGAACGGTGAACTGGCCTTAGGTAAGAACTTGCTGGTTGCATACATGCCTTGGAAAGGTTATAACTATGAGGATGCCATTGTGCTGAATGAGCGTGTGGTTCGTGAAGACATCCTGACTTCCGTACATGTCGAGGAGTTCTCGTTGGAAGTTCGTGAGACCAAACGTGGTGTGGAGGAACTGACAGCGGATATACCCAATGTGAGTGAGGAAGCTACAAAAGATCTGGATGAGAACGGTATCGTCCGTGTCGGTGCCCGCATTCAGCCGGGTGACATTATGATCGGTAAGATTACGCCGAAAGGTGAGAGCGATCCGTCGCCGGAAGAAAAACTGTTGCGTGCTATCTTTGGTGACAAGGCTGGTGATGTGAAAGACGCTTCTTTGAAAGCCTCACCTTCGTTGAATGGCGTGGTGATTGACAAGAAACTGTTTTCGCGCGCCATCAAGACACGTGCTGCCAAAGCTGCCGATAAACTGCTTTTGCCGAAGATAGATGAAGAGTTTAACAGCAAGGTGGATGATTTGAAAGCTATTCTTATCGACAAACTGTTGGAACTGACGAAAGACAAGGTTTCTCAGGGCGTGAAAGATTATATGGGTAGTGAGGTGATCGTCTCAGGTGTTAAGTTTACGGCTTCGGCTCTTGAGAATTTGGACTTTACGACCATACAGCTTAGCGGTTGGACCGATGATCAGCATCTGAATGAGCTGATTGGTAAGTTGATCATTAACTACCTGAAAAAGTATAAACTGTTGGACGCTGAATTAAAGCGGAAGAAGTTTGCGATTACCATTGGTGACGAATTGCCTTCAGGCATTATTCAGATGGCCAAAGTCTACATTGCTAAGAAACGTAAGATCGGTGTAGGCGACAAGATGGCCGGACGTCATGGAAATAAGGGTATCGTTTCAAAAATCGTACGCCAGGAAGATATGCCGTTCTTGGCCGACGGAACGCCTGTGGATATCGTACTTAACCCGTTGGGTGTGCCTTCCCGTATGAATATAGGACAGATTTTCGAGGCTGTCTTGGGCGCTGCCGGAAAGCAGTTGGGAGTGAAGTTCGCTACTCCTATTTTTGATGGTGCTACGCTGGACGATTTGTGTGAATGGACAGACAAGGCAGGTTTGCCGCGTTACTGTTCAACCCAGCTTTACGATGGCGAGACGGGTGAAAAGTTCGATCAGCTGGCTACGGTAGGCGTTTCCTATATGCTGAAGTTAGGCCACATGGTAGAAGATAAGATGCATGCCCGTTCTATTGGTCCGTATTCTTTGATTACGCAGCAGCCGCTTGGCGGTAAGGCCCAATTCGGTGGACAGCGTTTCGGAGAGATGGAAGTCTGGGCCCTTGAGGCATTTGGTGCCGCACACGTATTGCAGGAGATTCTTACCATCAAGTCTGATGATGTGGTCGGGCGTTCAAAGGCCTACGAGGCTATTGTCAAGGGAGAGCCGATGCCTACTCCGGGTATTCCCGAATCTCTGAATGTATTGCTCCACGAGCTGCGTGGCTTAGGCTTGAGCATTACGCTTGAATAAAAGATGAAACTCTTTAACTGATATTAGAATATGGCTTTTAGAAAAGAATCCAAAATAAAGAGTAACTTTACGAAGATTACCATCGGTCTGGCTTCTCCCGAAGAGATCCTGGAAAATTCGTATGGTGAGGTATTGAAACCCGAAACCATTAATTATCGTACGTATAAACCTGAACGCGACGGCTTGTTCTGCGAACGTATTTTCGGACCGACAAAGGACTATGAGTGCCATTGCGGAAAGTACAAACGCATACGTTATAAAGGTATCGTGTGCGACCGTTGCGGTGTGGAAGTCACCGAAAAGAAAGTTCGCCGCGAACGTTCCGGACATATTTCACTGGTCGTTCCTGTAGCTCATATCTGGTATTTCCGTTCCTTGCCTAACAAAATAGGTTATCTGTTGGGCATACCGACCAAGAAATTGGATGCCGTGATTTATTATGAGCGTTACATTGTCATTCAGCCCGGAGTGTTGGCTGAGGAAGGAGTCCAGGCCAATGACTTGCTGACGGAAGACGAATATCTGGATATTCTGGAGAAACTGCCGAAGGACAACCAGTTCCTGGAGGATTCCGATCCCAATAAGTTTATTGCCAAGATGGGAGCGGAAGCCATATATGACCTGTTGGTTCGCTTGGATTTGGATAAATTGTCCTATGAATTGCGTAACAGTGCCAATCAGGATACAGCCCAGCAACGGAAAAACGAGGCGTTGAAACGTTTGCAGGTGGTAGAGTCGTTCCGTGCCAGTCGCGGACGTAACAAGCCGGAATGGATGATCATGAAGATCTTGCCGGTGATACCGCCTGAGTTGCGTCCGTTGGTTCCGTTGGACGGTGGGCGTTTTGCCACGTCAGACTTGAATGATCTGTACCGTCGTGTTATTATCCGTAACAACCGACTGAAGCGGTTGATTGAAATCAAGGCTCCCGAAGTGATTCTGCGTAATGAGAAACGTATGTTGCAGGAAGCTGTGGACAGTCTGTTCGACAACTCCCGCA
This sequence comes from uncultured Paraprevotella sp., assembly GCA_944321365.1. Lineage (GTDB taxonomy): Bacteria > Bacteroidota > Bacteroidia > Bacteroidales > Bacteroidaceae > Paraprevotella. Next base: position 39,903 of record CALULA010000028.1, on the reverse strand, counting down.
AGTCGAGTGCCGTAAAGACTGATGCCAATCGTCCGTTGAAGTCTCTTTCCGATTCGTTGAAAGGAAAGCAGGGACGCTTCCGTCAGAACCTGTTGGGTAAGCGTGTGGACTATTCGGCCCGTTCGGTTATTGTGGTCGGTCCGGAATTGAAGATGGGTGAATGCGGTCTGCCCAAACTGATGGCTGCTGAACTTTACAAACCGTTCATCATCCGTAAGCTCATCGAGCGCGGTATCGTGAAGACGGTGAAATCGGCCAAGAAAATTGTAGACCGCAAGGAGCCCGTTATCTGGGATATCCTGGAATACGTGATGAAGGGTCATCCGGTGCTGCTGAACCGTGCCCCGACTTTGCACCGTCTGGGTATTCAGGCGTTCCAGCCAAAGATGATTGAAGGTAAGGCCATTCAGTTGCACCCGCTGGCTTGTACGGCATTCAACGCCGACTTTGATGGCGACCAGATGGCCGTTCACTTGCCCTTGAGCAATGAGGCTATTCTGGAAGCGCAGATTCTGATGCTTCAGTCGCACAATATTTTGAACCCCGCTAACGGGGCACCTATTACGGTGCCTTCTCAGGATATGGTGCTCGGATTGTATTACATCACCAAGCTGCGTCCGGGGTCATTGGGCGAGGGGCTGACGTTCTATGGCCCGGAAGAGGCTATCATAGCCTATAATGAGAAGCGGGTGGACATTCACGCTCCGGTGAAAGTCATAGTGAAAGACCTGGACGAAAACGGTACATTGGTAGATAAGATGGTGGAAACTTCCGTCGGCCGTGTGATAGTCAATGAGATCATACCGCAGGAAGTGGGCTTCTTCAACGACATCATCTCCAAGAAAACCCTGCGCGGCATCATCACCGATGTCATCAAGACGGTGGGTGTGGCCCGCGCCTGCGAGTTCCTCGACGGTATTAAGAATCTGGGCTACCGCATGGCCTATGTGGGTGGCCTGTCGTTCAACCTGGGTGACATCATCATTCCGAAGGAGAAAGAGGAACTGGTGCGCCGCGGAAACGAAGAGGTGGAGCGCATTGCCAACGACTACGGTATGGGTTTCATCACCGACAACGAGCGTTACAACCAGGTGATCGATACATGGACACACGTCAACAACGACCTGTCCAAGATTCTGATGAAGACCATGAAGGAGGCCGACCAGGGCTTCAACGCCGTGTACATGATGCTGGATTCCGGTGCCCGTGGTTCTGCCGGCCAGATCAGCCAGCTTTCCGGTATGCGTGGTCTGATGGCCAAGCCCCAGAAAGCCGGAGCCGAAGGCGCACAGATCATCGAGAACCCGATTCTGTCCAACTTCAAGGAAGGCATGAGCGTGTTGGAATATTTCATCTCCACCCACGGTGCCCGTAAGGGTTTGGCCGATACGGCTTTGAAAACAGCCGATGCCGGATACCTCACCCGTCGTCTGGTGGACGTGTCGCACGATGTGATTATCACCGAAGAGGATTGCGGCACTTTGCGCGGACTGGTCTGCACGGCACTGAAGAACGGCGACGAGGTGATTTCCTCACTCTACGAGCGCATCTTGGGCCGTGTATCGGTACACGATATTATCAATCCTACTACCGGTAAGCTGATTGTCGCAGCCGGTGAGGAGATTACGGAAGAAAAGGCTCAGGAAATCGAGGACTCGCCGATTGAGAGCGTAGAGATACGTTCCGTGCTGACCTGCGAGAGTCGCAAGGGTGTCTGCATGAAGTGTTATGGCCGTAACCTGGCCACAAGCCGTATGGTGCAGAAAGGTGAGGCTGTCGGCGTGATTGCCGCTCAGTCCATCGGTGAGCCGGGTACGCAGCTGACTTTGCGTACGTTCCATGCCGGTGGTGTGGCCTCCAATGCGGCAGCCAATGCGTCTATCGTGGCCAAATATGATTCCAAGGTGGAATTTGAGGAATTGCGTACAGTCGATATTACCGATGAGCTGGGCAACGCGGCCAAAATGGTAGTAGGCCGTCTGGCTGAAGTCCGTTTTGTGGATGTGAATACGGACATCGTGCTGCTCACACAGAATGTGCCTTACGGTTCTACATTATATGTGAATGAAGGCGACAAGGTCGAGAAGGGCAAGTTGATAGCCAAATGGGATCCGTTCAATGCCGTGATTGTTACGGAGACGCCGGGTAAGATTCAGTTCGAAGATGTTATTGAAGGTACCACATACCGCGTGGAGTCGGACGAAACGACCGGCTTGCGCGAGATGATCATCATCGAGTCGAAAGACCGTACGAAAATCCCGTCGGCTCATATCATGGGCGAGAATGGCGAGATGCTCCGCACCTATAACTTCCCCATTGGCGGTCACTTGGCGGTGGAAGACGGACAGGTGGTCAAGGCCGGTGATGTGCTGGTCAAGATACCGCGTGCCGTGGGCAAGGCTGGTGACATCACCGGAGGTCTGCCGCGCGTGACCGAGCTGTTCGAGGCCCGCAACCCGTCTAATCCAGCCATCGTTTCTGAAATCGATGGTGAGATTACCATGGGTAAGCTGAAGCGAGGCAACCGCGAAATCATCGTAACATCCAAGCTGGGTGAGGAGAAAAGATACCTTGTTCCGTTGTCCAAACAGATTCTGGTACAGGAGAACGACTACGTGCGTGCCGGAACCCCGTTGTCTGACGGTGCCATCACACCGGCTGACATTTTGGCCATCAAAGGTCCGACGGCGGTACAGGAATATATCGTGAACGAGATTCAGGATGTCTATCGTCTGCAGGGTGTGAAGATCAATGACAAACATTTTGAAGTGATCGTCCGTCAGATGATGCGCAAGGTGCAGATCGACGAGCCGGGTGACACCCGTTTCCTGGAGCAGCAGATTGTGGACAAGCTGGATTTCTCCGAGGAAAACGACCGCATCTGGGGCAAGAAGGTAGTCACTGATGCCGGTGATTCGGAGACGATGCAGCCGGGTATGATTGTCACGGCCCGCAAGTTGCGCGACGAGAATTCCACGTTGAAGCGTAAGGATTTGCGTCTGGTGCAGGTCCGCGACGCCATGCCGGCCACGTCCGTGCAGATACTTCAGGGTATCACGCGTGCGGCATTGCAGACATCGAGCTTCATGTCGGCAGCTTCGTTCCAGGAAACCACTAAAGTGTTGAATGATGCTGCCATCAATGGCAAGACCGATAAACTGGAAGGTATGAAGGAGAATGTGATTTGCGGTCATCTGATACCGGCCGGAACCGGTCTCCGGGAATTCGGAAAGATAGTCGTCAGCTGCAAGGAAGACTACGAGCGGATGATGGCCAATCGCAAGTCTATTCTTGATCTGGACGAGCAGTAACCGTTTAATCTTTTTCATTTTTTGGGCCGTCTCTTTCTGTCGGAGGGAGACGGCCCTTTTTGTATGTATTCCGGTTGCCGGTCGCCGGGTGGTATAGGCCTGCCGTCCCGTTTTTTCGTGCGCTCATTTGTGTGGAGTCGCGTTTTGCGCAAAGGCCCCGGCTTTTGTGCGCGAAACACGGTCTGTTCTTGCGGAAAACCGTCACCGTTCTTGCGCAAGATTTTTTGCGTTGTCCGGTGCGGGTCTTTGTATGTCGCCGGGCGCAGCATTGCACGGCTTGATGCGCGGCGTTGCATGGTGCCGTGCGGTGCTGTGTCCGGGGCCGCACGGCCGGGCTGGCAGGCTGTGGTGCCTGCGCCGATAGCCGCATTCTGTACCGTGCCGGGCGTGAAGTTTTCCTGTCGGAGTGTGCGTCGGTTTATGAAATTTTGTATTTTTGCATTTGCCGATAGGAGAGGACTAATTATATGCATTAGGGATGTGTACTTTCCGATTGTGGACAACGGCGAAAAACAATGATACCATGGCAAACAGCAATCTGAGAGAGGCCAAGGCGGCCAAGAACGATGAGTTCTACACGCAGTTTCACGACATAGAGGTGGAAATCAACGCATATCTGGAATACGACCCGGACGTGTTCAGGGGCCGCACCGTCCTGCTGCCCTGCGATGACCCCGAATGGAGCAACTTCACGCGCTATTTCGCGGCGAAGTTCGACGAGCTGGGCCTGCGCAGCTGGTCTCCACGAGCTATGCGCCTGAGAGCAAGAAGTACGGGAAGCCCTACCAGCCGTCGCTGTTCGAGCAGGACGCGCCGCAGTTCGACCCGCAGAAGTCGGCGGTTCGGGGCAAGATATTCGTCCTGGAGCAGGACCGGAGCGGCGACGGGCGCATCAACATAGATGACTTGCAGTGGGAGTATCTGAACGGCGACGGCGACTTCCGCAGCCGCGAGGTGACGGCCCTGCGCGACGAGGCGGACTTCATCATCACCAATCCGCCGTTCTCGCTCTTCCGCGAGTTCCTTGCGTGGATCATGGAGGGCGGGAAAAGGTTTGTTATCATAGGGAATATGAATTGTATTACATATAAGGAGGTGTTTCCTTTGATTATGCACAATGAAATATGGCTTGGGGTACCTTTCCCCGGAGGGAATGCCTATTTCCGGCCTGCGGTGCAGAGTGAATATGCAAGCGGCGTATATGACGAGGATGCGAATCTTGTAAAATTCCGTAATTGTATTTGGTTGACCAATGTGGATCACGGTCGTCGTCATCAGCCACTTGAACTGATGACGATGGCGGATAATCTGCGCTATTCCCGCCACAAAGAGCTGCGGGGTAAGTCCGCCTACGACCATTACGACAACTACGACGCCATAGAAGTCCCGTTCACGGACGCCATTCCGTCGGACTATGACGGTGTGATGGGCGTCCCCATCTCTTTCCTGGACAAGTATTGCCCGGAGCAGTTCGAGATATTGGGGGCTACGGAAAGCGAGGGTAAAGGCTCCTCTAATGGCCTTTTAACGGGTAAAGTATTGAAAAACAGCCGATTATTACCCCCCCCCCTCTACAGCCGATTCCTGTCAGTCGCGTAGAAGACTTTACAAACATATCTTTATCAAGCATAAGAATTCCAGGGTACGACAAGTATGACCGTCCGTATGTCAATGGGAAGAGATTGTATTTTAGATTGTTTATACGCAAAGTGTAGTTTGAATCTATGAATAAAGACGACAGCTTAAACAGAAGAACGTCCGGTACCGCTTCCGGAAGTGCGGCCAGTCTGTTTGAACAGGTCCGGCAAAGAATCATCTCTCTCAGAGACTGCCAGGTGATACTGGACTCCGCCGTGGCTGAGCTTTACGGCGTGGAGACCAAACGAGTAAACGAGGCAGTCAGGAACAATCCCGACAAGTTCCCTGAAGGCTATATGTTCGAGTTGACCCGTGAGGAGTTGGCCTATTTGCGGTCGAAAATTTCGACCACAAACCTGTCACCGAAATCCCGTGTACTTCCCAAGGCCTTTACAGAGAAAGGGCTGTATATGCTGGCTACCATCCTCAAGAGTCGGCAGGCGGTCAACGCGACATTTGCCATTATAGAGACCTTCGCCACCGTGCGCCAGCTGAAGCGTGACCTCCGCTCCCTGCACACTGAGACGGACCGTCAGGTGCAGCAGTCGAAGATGCAGCGTTTCGGGGAGATGCTGTCGGGCATCGTCATGCCCGATCTGGAGACTGCGGAAACGGAATCGAGCATGGAAATCAATTTCCTCATCGGGAAAATCAAGCATACCGTAAGGCGGGTGAAGAGGCCGGACAGCGAGGACCGGACAGAAGTGGAATAACCATAAAACCAAGGAGCATGAAGACAACATTGCATACTGAATGGACCGTTGCGGATGTCTGCAAGGGATTCACCTACAACGAACTGGAGGGAAGAGGTCTGTTCGGTCTGGGCGGACAGCTCACCATCCAGCCGGAGTACCAGCGTCATTACATCTATAATGACGGCAAGCGCGACGTGGCCGTCATCGACTCGTTGCTGAAGGGCTATCCCATCGGGCTCTTCTATTTTAACCGTACGGACGACGGCCGGCTTGAAGTGCTCGACGGGCAGCAGCGCATCACCTCCATCGGGCGGTTCGTCACGGGGAAATTCGCCATTACGGATACCCATGGCAACGTGCAGTACTTTTCCAGCCTGCCGCTGGAACAGCAGCAGCGGATCAGCCAGGCTTCGCTGCTCATTTATGTCTGCGAGGGCGAGGAGCGTGAAATCAAGGAATGGTTTCAGACCATCAATATCGCGGGCGTTCCCCTCAACGAGCAGGAGAAGCGTAATGCCGTCTATTCGGGCGAGTTCGTCACGGCGGCCAAACGTGTGTTCAGCAACTCACGGAATGCCGAGGTGCAGAAGTGGAGCCACTACGTGAAAGGGGATGTCAAGCGGCAGGACTATCTGGAAGAGGCCCTCAGGTGGGTGTGCGACAGTCGGCAGGTGAGCATCGACGACTACATGAGCCGACACCGCCACGACAGCTCCATCAGTGAGCTGGAAGGCTATTTCCGTTCCGTGATAGACTGGGTTTCCGCGACATTCACCATGGTGGAACGCGACATGTGCGGTCTGGAATGGGGGCGGCTCTATGAGACTTACCACCAGACGCCTTACGACATCGACCGCGTGACGGAGCGTGTGCTGGCCTTGCGGGCAGACGAGAGCATAAGATGCCCGCGTAATGTCTATGAATATGTCCTGGGTGGTGAGCAGGACAAGAGCCTGCTCCAGATTCGTCTGTTCGAGGAATCGACGAAGCGTGCGGCGTATGTCCGCCAGACGGAGGCGGCGAAAGAAAGAGGGGTTTCCAACTGCCCGCTGTGTGCCGTGGGCGACAATGCCAACCGGACAAGGATATACAAATTCAATGAGATGGATGCCGACCACGTGACCGCATGGAGCAAAGGCGGGGCGACATCTGTTGAGAACTGCGAGATGCTGTGCCGTACCCATAACCGTTCAAAGGGAAACCGTTAGCGGGGCCTGGTGAGCCGGGGGGTTCCTGTTGGATCTGGTGGCCGGATTTTGCGGACGGTGCAGATTCTTTATCTGACGATCCGGATGAAAGAGAGTGAATAAGACGGGTGTCGGTTGAGTCTGTTAGGAATGTCTGCAGAAGTTTTTGTGGAATTAGTGCCGGTGGTCGTTGCTGCAATGAAATAAAATCGCTATTTTTGTTCTATATATTAATAGTAATGTATAAACATCAAACATTGAAATTTGTATGAGTAATGAAGAAAAGCCGCAGCAGGAGAATATGCTGCAAATAGAGATCAGCCCCGAAGTGGCGCAGGGAACGTATGCTAATCTGGCCATGATTGCGCACTCCACTTCCGAAGTGATTATAGACTTTGTGTGCATGATGCCGGGCCTGCCCAAGGCGTCGGTGAAGTCGCGCATTGTGATGGCTCCTGAGCATGCCAAGCGTCTGCTTTATGCTTTGCAGGACAATATCAACAAATATGAGCGTTCTTTCGGAGAGATAGACATGCATAGCGGTGACCGGCCGCGCACCGTGGCACCGTTCAAGGTGAATCAGGGGGAGGCTTGACCTCCCTCTTTCTTTGTTCAATCGGTTTGTTGTTGTTTGACAAACTTGTTTGTCGTGGATAAGTGTATCCGTGTTTTTCCTGTTGGTTGTGTTTGGATAGAGTAAATCGCTTGACTGTGAAAGGCTAAATGGCGGGGAATAGTCTTAATGTTGTTTTGTTTATCGTAAAAAGTGTTAATAATTAAGTTTGACGGGTCTGTTCGGCTGTTACAGACATTAAATAAGGGAAAAATGCATTGTGGGATGAAATAAAATTCGTAACTTTGCAGCCTGAAAGGGCGAAATGTGGCCTTTTGGTAGTAGTAAATCATAGAAATACAATATAATAATTTAAAAATTTAGAACAATGCCTACTATTCAACAATTGGTAAGAAAGGGTAGAAAAGTGTTGGTAGACAAGAGCAAATCACCGGCGCTGGACTGCTGTCCTCAGCGTCGTGGCGTTTGTGTCCGTGTGTATACTACCACACCGAAAAAGCCTAATTCGGCAATGCGTAAGGTTGCGCGTGTGCGTTTGACAAACATGAAAGAAGTGAACTCTTACATTCCGGGCGAAGGACATAATCTGCAGGAGCACTCTATCGTGCTGGTGCGTGGCGGTCGTGTGAAAGACCTTCCGGGTGTGCGTTATCACATTGTTCGTGGTACATTGGATACTGCGGGTGTGGCTAATCGTACGCAGCGTCGTTCAAAATACGGTGCTAAGCGTCCTAAGGCAGGTAAGAAGTAAAACGTGCCTGAATTGAAAAAACTGATTATTTATTAGTTTTGGTTTGTTAAGCTAAAGGTTGAGTAAATTCTCCGGTGGGGGGATTGAAGAATATCGAAGTACAGCCAAACTGAAAATTCTTTTTAAAAATGAGAAAAGCGAAACCGAAAAAACGTGTGATCCTGCCGGATCCTGTCTTTAACGATGTTAAAGTTTCCAAGTTTGTGAACCATCTGATGTATGATGGTAAGAAAAATATCTCTTATAGAATATTCTATGCTGCATTGGATCTGGTGAAGACCAAAATGCAGGATGAGGAGAAGAGCGCGCTGGAGATCTGGAAGGGTGCGTTGGATAAAATAACTCCTCAGGTAGAGGTTAAGTCTCGTCGTGTGGGCGGTGCAACTTTCCAGGTTCCTACGGAAATTCGTCCGGAGCGTAAAGAGTCTATTTCGATGAAGAATCTGATTAACTATGCTCGTAAGCGTGGCGGTAAGTCGATGGCTGAGAAACTGGCTGCTGAGATTGTGGATGCTTATAATGAGCAGGGCGGAGCTTTCAAGCGTAAGGAAGACATGCATCGTATGGCAGAGGCTAACCGTGCGTTTGCTCACTTTAGGTTTTAATTAAAAAAAAGTAGCGAGATAAAATGGCAAAGCAAGATTTACATTTGACCCGTAATATCGGTATCATGGCTCATATCGATGCCGGTAAGACTACGACTTCAGAGCGTATTCTGTTCTATACGGGTCTTACGCATAAGATTGGTGAGGTTCATGATGGTGCTGCCACCATGGACTGGATGGCTCAGGAGCAGGAGCGTGGTATTACTATTACTTCTGCTGCTACGACTACTTATTGGACCTGGAACGGTAATAAATATAAGATCAATCTGATTGATACTCCGGGACACGTTGACTTTACGGCTGAAGTAGAACGTTCGTTGCGCGTGTTGGACGGTGCGGTAGCTACCTATTGTGCTGTCGGCGGTGTTGAGCCTCAGTCGGAGACTGTTTGGCGTCAGGCTGACAAATATAATGTGCCCCGTATCGGTTATGTGAATAAGATGGACCGTTCGGGTGCAGACTTCTTTGAAGTTGTCCGTCAGATGAAGGATGTTCTGGGAGCTAATCCGTGTCCGGTGGTGATTCCTATCGGTGCAGAAGAAAACTTCAAGGGTGTGGTTGACCTTGTTAAGATGAAGGCTATTCTGTGGCATGATGAAACGATGGGCGCAGATTATGATGTAGAGGATATTCCGGCTGATTTGCAGGCTGAGGCTGAAGAGTGGAGAGACAAAATGCTGGAAAAGGTCGCTGAGTTTGATGATGACTTGATGACTAAGTATTTTGATGATCCTTCTACTATTACGGAAGAAGAGATTCTGCGTGCTCTTCGTGCAGCTACTGTTTCAATGGAGGTTACTCCGATGCTTTGTGGTTCTTCTTTCAAGAATAAGGGCGTGCAGACGCTGTTGGATTATGTGTGTGCTTTCTTGCCTTCACCGTTGGATACTCCTAATGTAGTGGGTACGAATCCAGACACAGGTGAGGAAGAAGACCGTAAGCCTTCTGAAGATGAGAAGACATCTGCGCTGGCCTTCAAGATTGCTACGGATCCATATGTGGGGCGTTTGACCTTTATCCGTGTGTATTCCGGTAAGGTAGAAGCAGGCTCGTATATTTATAATTCTCGTTCGGGTAAGAAGGAACGTGTATCTCGCTTGTTCCAGATGCATTCCAATCATCAGAACCCGGTTGAGGTTATCAGTGCCGGTGATATCGGTGCGGGAATTGGTTTCAAGGATATTCGTACAGGCGATACTTTGTGTGACGAAGATGTTCCCATCGTATTGGAGTCAATGGATTTCCCGGAACCGGTGATCGGTATTGCCGTTGAACCGAAGACTCAAAAGGATCTTGATAAGTTGTCCAATGGTTTGGCTAAATTGGCAGAAGAGGACCCGACCTTTACGGTTCGTACGGATGAACAGAGCGGTCAGACCGTGATTTCCGGTATGGGTGAGTTGCATTTGGATATCATTATCGACCGTCTGAAACGTGAGTTTAAGGTAGAGTGCAACCAGGGTAAGCCTCAGGTGAACTATAAGGAAGCTGTCACAAAGACTGTGAATTTGCGCGAGGTGTATAAGAAGCAGTCTGGTGGTCGCGGTAAGTTTGCCGACATTATAGTTAATGTAGGTCCGATAGATGAGGACTACAAGGAAGGCGGGCTGCAGTTTGTCAATAAGGTTACTGGCGGTAATATTCCGAAGGAATTCATACCTTCTGTACAGAAAGGTTTTGAGAATGCCATGAAGAATGGTATCTTGGGCGGTTATCCGATGGACAGCTTGAAAGTGGAACTGTTGGACGGGTCGTTCCATCCTGTGGATTCTGACCAGCTGTCATTTGAAATCTGCGCCATGCAGGCCTATAAGAGTGCCTGCGCACAGGCTAAACCCGTATTGATGGAGCCTATTATGAAACTGGAGGTTGTAACTCCGGAAGAGAATATGGGTGATGTTATCGGTGACCTGAATAAACGACGCGGACAGGTTGAAGGCATGGATACCAGTCGTAGCGGTGCCCGTATAGTTAAGGCTATGGTTCCGTTGGCTGAAATGTTCGGTTATGTGACTGCTTTGCGCACCATAACGTCCGGTCGCGCCACTTCTTCAATGACTTATGATCATCATGCTCCTGTTTCAAGCTCGATTGCAAAAGCTGTGCTGGAAGAGATAAAGGGGCGTACGGATTTGGTGTGATAAATTAGCGGGATTGAAGGTGTCGGTTAGCGAATGACTCTTAATCGGCATACCTTCTTTCCTTATTTCATTCATTTTTATAATAGATAAAGTATGAGTCAGAAAATTAGAATTAAATTGAAGTCTTACGATCATAATCTGGTAGATAAGTCTGCTGAGAAGATCGTAAAAACCGTAAAAGTTACAGGTGCGATAGTAAGTGGGCCGATACCTCTCCCTACGCACAAACGTATTTTTACTGTAAACCGTTCTACATTCGTAAACAAGAAGTCTCGTGAACAGTTTGAGCTGTCTTCATATAAGCGTTTGATAGATATCTACAGTTCTACAGCAAAGACTGTGGATGCGCTGATGAAGCTTGAATTGCCGAGCGGTGTGGAAGTTGAAATCAAAGTATAGTATTATTAAAATTAGATGAAATGCCAGGATTATTAGGAAAAAAAATCGGAATGACATCCGTATTCAGTGCCGATGGTAAGAATGTTCCATGCACTGTTATCGAAGCTGGTCCTTGTGTAGTAACGCAAATCAAAAGTGTTGAGAAGGATGGATATGCTGCTGTCCAACTCGGCTTTCAGGAAGCTAAGGAAAAAAATACCACAGCTCCTTTGATGGGACACTTTAAGAAGGCCGGAACTACTCCCAAGAGACACTTGGCCGAGTTCACAGATTTTGAGCAGGAGTTGAATTTGGGAGACACTGTCACTGTTGATATGTTTGAAGGGACGGCGTATGTTGATGTCGTTGGAACGTCAAAAGGACGTGGCTTTCAGGGTGTAGTAAAACGTCACGGGTTTGGTGGCGTAGGACAGACCACGCATGGTCAGCATAATCGTGCCCGCAAGCCGGGTTCCATAGGTGCTTGTTCATACCCCGCAAAGGTCTTTAAGGGACTTCGTATGGCAGGACAGATGGGTAATGAGCGTGTGACCACTCACAATTTGCAAGTATTAAAAGTGATTCCTGAACACAATTTGCTTTTGATTAAGGGTTCTGTTCCGGGGTACAAAGGTTCAATCGTTATAATTGAAAAGTAATGGAAGTTAGTGTATTAAATATTAAAGGTGAAGATACCGGAAGAAAGGCTCTTCTAAATGATGCTATTTATGGCATAGAACCTAATGACCATGTGATCTATCTTGACGTGAAGCAGTATATGGCTAATCGTCGTCAGGGGACAGCCAAGTCGAAAGAAAGAAGTGAGGTCAGTGGTTCAACCCGTAAACTGGGGCGTCAGAAAGGCGGTGGCGGTGCCCGTCGCGGTGATATCAACTCTCCGCTTCTTATAGGTGGTGGCCGTGTTTTTGGTCCGAAGCCTCGTGATTATGGTTTCAAACTGAATAAGAAGGTTAAGGTTCTGGCTCGTAAATCTGCTTTGTCTTACAAGGCACAAGAGAATGCGATAATCGTTGTAGAGGATTTTACTATAGAGACTCCAAAAACGAAACAATTTAAAGAAATTTTAAACAATCTTAAAGTTGAAGGTAAGAAACCTTTGTTCGTTTTGCCGGGCGCAGATAAAAATGTATATTTGTCAGCTCGTAACATTGAACGCGTTCAAGTTATACCTGCAGCTGCATTGAATACATATAGTGTATTGGATGCAGGTGTTATGGTTGTGACTGAAAATGCGTTGCGAGTTGTCGACGAAATCTTAACCAAATAAGGAATAAAGTAACCATTATGGGATATATTATTAAACCGTTGGTCACTGAGAAGATGACCGCACTTACAGAGAAGCAGAATAAATTCGGCTTCATTGTTCGTCCTGAAGCGAATAAATTGGAAATTAAGAAAGAAGTCGAGACTTTGTATAATGTTACTGTAGTAGCGGTAAATACTTGTAATTATGCAGGTAAAACTAAACGCCGTTATACACGTTCGGGCCTTGTGCAGGGTCGTACGAGAGCGTATAAAAAAGCTATTGTGACCTTGAAGGAAGGCGAAACAATCGATTTTTACAGCAATATTTAAAGTAAAAGATGGCAGTACGTAAATTTAAGCCCACAACACCGGGGCAGAGACACAAAATTATTGGTACTTTTGAAGAGATTACTGCATCGGTACCAGAGAAGTCTCTTGTATTTGGCAAACGTTCAACGGGTGGTCGTAATAATGTCGGTAAGATGACAATGCGCTATATTGGCGGCGGTCACAAAAGAAAATATCGTTTGATCGATTTCAAGAGGGATAAAGACGGTGTTCCAGCTGTAGTGAAGACAATAGAATATGATCCGAATCGTTCGGCTCGTATTGCATTGTTGTTCTATACAGACGGAGAGAAAAGGTATATTATTGCTCCTAATGGTTTGCAGGTAGGCAGCACGGTGATGTCTGGAAAGGATGCGGCACCTGAGATTGGCAATGCGCTTCCTTTGGAGAATATTCCTGTGGGAACGGTGATTCATAATATTGAGTTGCGTCCGGGACAGGGTGCCTTGTTGGTCCGTTCTGCAGGTAATTTCGCACAATTAACTTCTCGTGAGGGCCGTTATTGTGTGATTAAGCTGCCTTCAGGAGAGACTCGTCAGATACTTAGTACTTGTAAGGCTACGATTGGTAGTGTCGGTAACTCTGATCATGCACTTGAAAGTTCCGGTAAGGCCGGTCGTTCTCGCTGGTTAGGTCGTCGTCCACACAACCGTGGAGTGGTTATGAACCCGCATGATCATCCGATGGGTGGTGGTGAAGGCCGTCAGTCGGGCGGACATCCGCGTTCTCGTAAGGGATTGTATGCTAAGGGCTTGAAGACAAGATCACCGAAGAAACAATCTAACAAGTATATTATCGAAAGATGTAATAAGAATAAGTAAATCTGAATAAAATATGAGTCGTTCATTAAAAAAAGGTCCATATATCGAGGTTAAGCTCGAAAAGAAGATTCTTGCTATGAATGAGAGCGGCAAGAAGAGCGTAGTAAAGACGTGGGCCAGAGCTTCAATGATATCTCCTGATTTTGTAGGTCATACTGTTGCGGTTCATAACGGAAATAAATTTATTCCTGTTTACATTACCGAAAATATGGTCGGACATAAGTTGGGCGAGTTTGCTCCGACACGTCGATTCGGAGGCCATGCCGGTAATAAGAAAAAATAAGCAGGTCGTTAATTGAATTAATAAAGGAATTTTTATAATGGGAGCAAGAAAGAAAATTGCGGCTGAAAAAAGAAAAGAAGCCCTCAAAACGCAGTATTTTGCAAAATTGCAGAATGTGCCTTCCTCTCCACGCAAGATGAGATATGTGGTGGATTTGATTCGTGGAATGGAGGTGAATAGAGCTCTTGGAACTTTGAGATTTTCTTCAAAGGCAGCATCTGCACATGTGGAGAAATTGTTGCGTTCAGCTATTGCTAACTGGGAGCAGAAAAACGAGCGTAAGGCAGAAGATGGTGAGTTGTTTGTAACAAAGATTTATGTTGATGGCGGTGCCACGTTGAAAAGAATGAGACCGGCTCCACAGGGCAGAGGTTATCGAATTCGTAAACGTTCAAACCATGTGACTTTGTTCGTAGGCACTAAAACTAATGATTAATTGAGAAGGTATGGGACAGAAAGTAAATCCGATAAGCAACCGTTTAGGTATTATTAGAGGTTGGGATTCTAACTGGTACGGTGGTAAGGACTTCGGTGATTCTTTGCTGGAAGATAGCAAAATCCGCAAGTACTTAAATGCGCGTTTAGCCCAGGCTAGCGTATCCAGAATCGTTATCGAACGCACTTTGAAGCTCGTGACGATAACAGTATGTACGGCCCGTCCGGGGTTGATCATTGGTAAGGGTGGTCAAGAGGTTGATAAGCTGAAAGAAGAGCTCAAGAAGATTACGGATAAGGACATTCAGATTAATATCTTTGAGATTAAACGACCTGAGTTGGATGCTGTGATTGTAGCAAATAATATTGCACGTCAGGTAGAGGGTAAAATAGCTTATCGCCGTGCTATAAAAATGGCTATTGCTAATACGATGCGCAGTGGTGCTGAGGGTATTAAGATCTTGATTTCTGGACGTTTGAATGGAGCTGAAATGGCACGTTCTGAGATGTATAAGGAAGGACGTACGCCATTGCATACTTTCCGTGCAGACATAGATTATTGTCAGGCCGAAGCTTTGACGAAAGTTGGTCTGTTGGGAATTAAGGTTTGGATCTGCCGTGGTGAAGTCTATGGCAAACGTGATTTGGCACCTAACTTTGTTCAGACAAAGGACAATGTCCGTGGTAACAACGGTGGTAGAAACTTCCGTAAGAAGAAGAACATTAATCGTTAAATTTGAATTTTAGGAAACTATGTTACAACCGAAAAGAACTAAATATAGAAGACCGCAAAAAGGGCGTTGTAAAGGAAATGCTCAGCGTGGTAACCAGTTGGCTTTCGGAACCTTTGGTATCAAGTCTCTGCAAACTCACTGGATTACGGCTCGTCAGATTGAGGCTGCGCGTATTGCTGTGACTCGTTATATGCAGCGTGAGGGGCAGATTTGGATTCGGATATTCCCCGATAAACCAATTACGAAGAAGCCTGCAGATGTACGTATGGGTAAAGGTAAGGGTGATCCTGTTGGATATGTTTTCCCTATAACTCCGGGGCGTATTATTTTTGAAGTAGAGGGAGTGTCTTATGAAATTGCAAAGGAGGCTTTGCGCCTTGCTGCACAAAAGCTTCCTGTTACGACAAAATTTGTTGTTAGACGTGATTACGATAAAAACGCTTGATTATGAAAATTGCAGAAATAAGAGAGTTAGCTACTAATGAATTGGTTGAGCGCATCCAGACTGAAGAGGCCAATTATACGCAAATGCGGTTAAATCATTCTATTTCTCCTTTGGAGAATCCGGCGCAGATTAAAAAGACACGTCGTAATATAGCCCGCATGAAAACCGTATTGCGTCAAAGAGAACTTAATAAATAATAATGGTCCACATGGAAGCTAGAAATTTAAGAAAGACAAGAACAGGTGTTGTTATCAGCGACAAAATGGATAAGACCATTGTTGTAGCTGCTAAGTTCAAGGAAAAACACCCTATTTATGGTAAATTCGTTTCTAAAACGAAAAAATACCATGCTCATGACGAAAAGAATGATTGTCACGTAGGTGATACGGTGTTGATTATGGAGACTCGTCCTTTGAGTAAGACAAAATGTTGGAGAGTTGTTAAAATCGTAGAAAGAGCTAAGTAATTATGATACAAGCAGAGTCTAGATTAGTTGTTGCAGATAACAGTGGCGCTCGTGAAGCTCTTTGTATTCGCGTATTGGGCGGTACAGGAAGACGTTACGCTTCTGTTGGTGACGTGATCGTCGTTGCAATAAAAAATGTTATTCCCTCAAGTGATATTAAAAAAGGTGCAGTATCGAAAGCTTTGATCGTGCGTACAAAGAAAGAGATTCGGCGTGCGGATGGTTCTTATATCCGTTTTGATGATAATGCCTGTGTGCTGTTGAATAATGCAGGTGAACTGAGAGGTAGTCGTATCTTTGGACCGGTTGCTCGTGAGTTGCGTGCTACGAATATGAAGGTCGTATCATTGGCACCTGAAGTACTTTAATTTTTTAAGAAATAAAGTAATGAGTAAGTTACATATTAAGAAAGGCGATACAGTTTACGTGAATGCCGGTGATGATAAAGGTCGGACTGGTAAAGTGTTGAAGGTGTTCGTAGATGAACACCGTGCCATTGTTGAAGGGTTAAATATGGTGTCCAAGAGCCAGAAGCCGAGCGCAAAGAATCCTCAAGGGGGTATTGTAAAGCAGGAGGCTCCTATTCATATTTCAAACTTGAATGTTGTTGATCCTAAAACAGGTAAGCCGACGCGAATTGGTAGAAAATTGAATGCTGACGGAAAATCCGTTCGTTATGCAAAAAAATCAGGAGAGGAGATTAAGTAATGGGAAATACTGCCAGCCTTAAGAAAGATTATGTAGAGCGTATTGCTCCTGCATTGAAAAAACAGTTCAATTATACTTCGACCATGCAGATCCCTGTACTCAAGAAGATTGTGATCAATCAGGGTTTGGGTATGGCTACTGCTGATAAGAAAATAATTGATGTTGCAATTAATGAGGTTTCGGCTATTGCCGGTCAGAAAGCTGTGGCTACTGTTTCAAAGAAAGACGTTGCCAACTTTAAATTGCGTAAGAAAATGCCTATCGGTGTAATGGTTACATTGCGCCGTGAAAGGATGTATGAATTCTTGGAGCGTCTGATTCGTGTGGCGTTGCCTCGTATTCGTGATTTTAAAGGAATAGAGAGTAAATTCGATGGTCGTGGAAACTATACGTTAGGTATACAGGAACAGATCATTTTCCCTGAAATCAATATAGATACGATCGATCGTATTTTGGGTATGAATATTACTTTCGTGACAACGGCTAAGACGGATGAAGAAGGATATGCCTTGCTGAAAGAGTTTGGCTTGCCTTTCAAAAATGCTAAGAATGCTTAAAACGGTTAAATAGATATGGCAAAAGAATCAATGAAGGCTCGTGAAATTAAGAGAGCCAAGATGGTAGCAAAGTATGCCGAGAAACGTGCCGCTTTGAAAAAAATCGTGAATGCGGGGGATCCGGTTGAAGCTTATGAGGCTGCTCGTAAGTTGCAGCGTATTCCGAAAAATGCTAATCCCATTCGTTTGCACAATCGTTGCAAGTTGACAGGACGTCCGAAAGGATATATACGTCAGTTCGGGATTTCGCGTATTCAGTTCCGCGAGATGGCTTCGAACGGTTTGATCCCTGGTGTAAAGAAGGCAAGCTGGTAAAAGAGCAATTTATTAATTTAATATTGTCGGGAGAGTCCCGATTAATTAATTCTTATATAAAATGACAGATCCAATAGCAGATTATTTGACGCGATTGAGAAACGCCATTCAGGCGAAACACAGAGTGGTAGAAATTCCTGCGTCGAATTTAAAGAAGGAAATTACGAAAATCCTTTTTGACAAGGGCTATATCTTGAACTATAAGTTCGTGGAAGATGGTCCTCAAGGTACGATTAAGATCGCACTGAAGTACGATTCAGTAAATAAGGTCAACGCTATTAAGAAGTTGATCCGTGTTTCTACACCGGGTATGCGTAAATATACCGGTTATAAGAACATGCCGAGAGTAATTAATGGATTGGGTATTGCTATTATATCTACATCTAAAGGTGTAATGACTGATAAAGAGGCAGCCACACTCAAAGTGGGTGGTGAGGTTCTTTGTTATGTATATTAATTGGAGGGTATTATATGTCAAGGATTGGAAAGTTGCCGATTAGCATTCCTGCTGGCGTTACAGTCTCTGTAAGCAGTGAAAATGTGGTTTCCGTAAAGGGACCGAAAGGTGAGTTGAGTCAGGCTGTGCACCCTTCGATTAAGGTTAGTGTTGCTGATGGTGAGGTGCTCTTCACAATAGATGAGCAGAATGATGCTGTTGAGATGAAACAGAAACAAGCATTCCATGGTTTGTATCGTTCTTTGGTACACAATATGGTTGTGGGCGTTTCTGAAGGATATGTGAAGAAGCTGGAACTGGTGGGTGTTGGTTATCGTGCCAGCAATCAGGGTAATTTGATTGAATTCTCATTAGGTTATACCCATAGTATTTTTCTTCAGCTGCCGAAAGAAATTAAGGTAGAGACAAAGTCTGAAAGAAATCAGAATCCGCTTATTATATTGGAATCTTGTGATAAGCAATTGTTGGGACAAGTTTGTGCGAAAATTCGTTCTTTCCGTATGCCTGAGCCTTATAAAGGAAAGGGTATTTTGTTCGTTGGCGAGCAGATCCGCAGAAAATCTGGTAAATCGGCAGGTGCTAAGTAATTTTAAAAACATAAGATTATGATAACGAAATTAGAAAGACGAATTAAACTTAAGTATAGAATACGCAATAAGATTTCAGGAACAGCTGAACGTCCGCGTATGTCAGTGTTTAGAAGTAACAAGCAGATCTATGTCCAGATCATTAATGATGTTACGGGTACGACATTGGTAGCAGCTTCTTCTTTAGGGATGGAAGTAATGCCTAAGAAAGAACAGGCTGCTAAAGTAGGTGAATTGATAGCAAAGAAAGCTTTAGAGGCTGGTATTACAACTGTCGTTTTCGATCGCAATGGTTACTTGTATCACGGTAGAGTGAAAGAGGTTGCAGACGCTGCACGTAACGGTGGACTTAAATTTTAATAGATTATGGCAATTAATAGAGTTAAGATAAGCAGTGACATAGAGTTGAAAGACAGATTGGTTGCTATCAATCGTGTTACCAAAGTAACGAAAGGTGGTAGAACCTTCACCTTTGCTGCTATTGTTGTGGTGGGCAATGGAGACGGTATCATTGGATGGGGACTTGGAAAAGCCGGTGAAGTTACGGCAGCTATTGCTAAAGGTGTAGAGGCTGCTAAGAAAAATTTGGTGAAAGTGCCCGTTTTGAATGGAACTGTACCTCATGAGCAGGAGGCTAAATTCGGTGGCGCACATGTGTTCATCAAACCTGCCTCAACTGGTACGGGTGTGGTTGCTGGTGGTGCAATGCGTGCTGTTTGTGAGAGTGCGGGTATAAAGGACTGCTTGGCTAAATCTAAAGGTTCTTCTAACCCTCATAATCTGGTAAAGGCCACAATTTTGGCTTTGGCAGAGATGCGTGATGCTAAGACGATTGCACAGAATCGTGGTGTTAGTTTGGAAAAAGTATTTAGAGGATAAGGAGGTTTTTTATGGCAACAATTAAAATTAAGCAGATCAAAAGTCGAATTGGTGCTCCCAAGGATCAGAAAAGTACGTTGGATACGTTAAGGCTGAGAAAACTTAATCAGGTTGTTGAAGTAGAAGATACTCCTTCAACTCGCGGTATGATTAAAAAACTGCACCATTTGGTTGTCGTTGTAGATTGATTATTTACTATTAAACTGATACGAAATGAAATTAAATAGTTTAAAGCCTGCTTGTGGTTCTGTAAAGACTCGTAAAAGAGTAGGACGTGGTGCCGGTTCAGGTCTGGGAGGTACGTCTACTCGTGGACACAAGGGTGCTAAGGCAAGATCTGGTTATAAGAGGAAGATTGGTTTTGAAGGTGGCCAGATGCCTTTACAGCGTCGCTTGCCGAAATTTGGCTTCAAGAATAGAAACCGTGTGGAATACAGAGCTGTCAATTTGGATGCCATACAAGCTTTGGCAACAGCAAAGAATTTGGAGAAGATAGGTTTGGCAGATATCGTAGCTGCAGGTTTGGCTTCTGCCAAGGAACGTGTGAAGATCCTTGGTAATGGTCAGTTGACATCTAAAATAGATGTTGAAGCAAATGCGTTCTCAAAGAGCGCGGAGGCTGCTATTACAGCTCTCGGAGGTAACGCTACAAAACTTTGATTCGATGAAAAAGTTAATAGAAACCTTTAAGAACATTTGGTTGATTGAGGATCTTCGGAAACGGATCCTCATCACCATTCTGTTTGTCGCAATTTATCGGTTGGGGTCTTTTATCGTTTTGCCAGGTATAGATCCTTCTCAATTGACGGCATTGCGTACGCAGACAGAGACTGGTTTGATGTCTTTGTTGAATATGTTCTCTGGAGGTGCATTTTCTAACGCATCCATTTTTGCGTTGGGTATCATGCCTTATATTTCTGCATCTATTGTGGTGCAGTTGTTGGGTATTGCTGTTCCTGCATTCCAGAAAATGCAGCGCGAAGGTGAGAGCGGGCGTCGGAAAATGAATCAGTATACACGTTATCTGACAATATTGATCTTGTTGGTACAGGCTCCTGCTTATTTGACGAACCTGAAGATGCAGTCTGCGGGGGCTTTGAGTCCGGCGTTGAGTTGGACAACTTTCATGATCACGTCAACGATAATTCTTGCAGCCGGCAGTATGTTTATCTTGTGGTTAGGAGAGCGGATTACTGATAAAGGGATTGGTAATGGCGTTTCTTTGATCATCATGATAGGTATCATTGCACGTTTGCCTGAAGCTTTCGGACAAGAGTTTGTTGCTCGTTTGAACAATCTGAGCGGTGGCGGACTTTTGATGTTTATTGTTGAGATTGTGATACTGCTTTTTGTCGTTTGTGCTGCAATATTGTTGGTACAGGGGACGAGAAAGATTCCGGTGCAGTATGCCAAACGCGTGGTTGGAGGACAACAATTCGGTGGTGCTCGTCAGTATATTCCTTTGAAACTTTTTGCTGCTAATGTGATGCCTATTATTTTTGCACAGGCGTTGATGTTTATTCCAATTACATTGTTGGGATTTAGTTCTGTGGATCAGGCTACATGGGTGATGCAGATGCTGGTTGATCATACGAGTGTGTTGTATAATGTGATTTTTGCAGCATTGATTATTGCGTTTACGTATTTTTATACTGCAATCACATTGAATCCGACCCAGATGGCAGAAGACATGAAGCGTAATAATGGTTTTATTCCGGGTATTAAGCCGGGTAAGCCGACAGCTGAGTTCATTGATAGGATTATGTCAAGAATTACACTGCCCGGCTCGTTGGCACTGGCTCTTATTGCTTGTATGCCTGCGTTTGCTGGATTGTTGAATGTGAAGGCTGAATTCGCTCAGTTCTTTGGTGGAACGTCGTTGCTCATCTTGGTTGGTGTGGTGTTGGATACATTGCAACAAATAGAAAGCCATCTGTTGATGAGACATTATGACGGTCTGTTGAGTTCTGGACGGATTCATGGTCGTTCAGGTTTCTCTGCTTATTAAGTTTATCAGAAATGATATTTCTTAAGACTGAAGATGAAATAGAACTGATGCGTGCGGCAAACCAATTGGTGGCTGACACGTTGACGGAGATAGCCCGGAACATTCGGTCAGGTATTACAACTAAGCAGTTGGACAACTTGGCTGAAGAGTTTATTAGGGATCATGGTGCGGTTCCTACTTTTAAAGGATTTCCTAATCCTTATGGTGGACCGTTTCCTGCATCTATCTGTACATCGGTAAATGATGAGGTGGTGCATGGTATTCCGAATGAACGTTCTCTTGAAGAAGGGGATATTGTTTCTGTAGACTGTGGTGCATTGTTGAATGGTTATAACGGGGATTCATGCTATACGTTTTGTGTAGGTGAAGTATCTGATGAGGTCAAACACCTGTTAAAGATCACAAAGGAATCTCTCTATTTAGGGATTGAAGCGGCTTTGGCGGGGAAAAGAATTGGTGATATCGGTTATGCTGTTCAGCAACATTGCGAGTCAAACGGATTGGGCGTTGTGAGGGAATTTGTAGGCCATGGCATAGGAAAAGAGATGCACGAAGAGCCTGCTGTTCCTAATTATGGAAGACGAGGAAATGGCATTTTGATCAAAAATGGATTGTGTATTGCTATCGAGCCAATGATTACAATGGGCGCTCCACAAATAGGTCTTATGCCGGATCGTTGGACGGTAAAGACCCGTGACGGTAAATGGGCGGCTCACTTTGAGCATACAATAGCCGTGCATCATGGGAAGGCTGATATTTTATCTTCGTTTGAAGGAATTGAAAGAATAGAAGGAAATTTATATTAAGTATGGCGAAACAGTCAGCAATTGAACAGGATGGTGTGATTGTAGAAGCTCTCTCGAACGCTATGTTCAGAGTAGAGTTAGAAAATGGACATGAAATAACAGGGCACATTTCGGGGAAAATGAGGATGCACTACATCAAGATCCTTCCGGGTGATAAAGTTCGGGTTGAGATGAGTCCTTATGATCTTTCTAAAGGTCGCATTGTATTTAGATATAAATAAAAAGATAAGAATATGAAAACAAGAGCATCTTTGAAGAAGCGTACTCCAGACTGCAAAATTGTGCGTCGTAAGGGACGTTTGTATGTTATTAACAAAAAGAACCCCAAGTACAAAATGCGTCAGGGGTAATATGAATCGCAAAAAGAAATAAATAAGTATATGGCAATAAGAATTGTTGGTGTTGATTTGCCTCAGAATAAAAGAGGTGAGATCGCTTTGACTTATATTTATGGTATAGGTCGCAGTAGCTCGGCAAAGATCCTTGCTAAGGCCGGTGTTGACAAAGACATTAAAGTGAAGGATTGGACAGACGAACAGGCAGGTAATATTCGTGCCGTGATTAGTTCGGAGTACAAAGTTGAGGGAGATCTCCGTTCAGAAGTTCAGTTGAATATTAAGCGTCTGATGGATATCGGCTGCTATCGTGGAGTGCGCCATCGTTTGGGCCTTCCGGTTCGTGGACAGAGTACGAAGAATAATGCTCGCACGCGCAAGGGTAAGAAGAAGACAGTTGCAAATAAGAAAAAGGCTACTAAATAATAATTAGATATGGCAAAGAAATCAGTCGCAGCTAAGAAAAGAAATGTGAAAGTTGATGCAATGGGGCAGTTGCATGTGCACAGCTCTTTTAACAACATCATTGTGTCTTTGGCAAATAGTGAAGGTCAGGTTATTTCTTGGTCCTCTGCTGGCAAGATGGGTTTCCGTGGTTCTAAAAAGAATACACCTTATGCAGCCCAGATGGCCGCTCAGGATTGTGCAAAAATTGCTTATGATCTGGGCTTGAGAAAAGTGAAAGCTTATGTGAAAGGGCCGGGTAATGGACGTGAGTCGGCTATCCGTACTGTGCATGGAGCTGGCATTGAGGTGACGGAGATTATAGATGTTACTCCATTGCCCCATAACGGTTGTCGTCCTCCTAAGAGAAGAAGAGTTTAATTTATAGAGATAACCAATTTTTATATTGTGGTGGGGTTCAACGAATTTCAAGGGCTTCATTTTCTTTCCTGTAGCTGCGGTTGTTATGACTTGAATCCTGCCTGAACTTTAAAAAACAAAAAAATGGCTAGATATACTGGACCAAAATCAAAGATTGCTCGTCGTTTCGGTGACGCTATTTTCGGACCGGACAAGGTTTTGTCTAAGAAGAATTATCCTCCCGGACAGCATGGAAACAACAGAAGAAGAAAAACTTCCGAGTATGGTGTCATGCTGGCAGAAAAGCAGAAAGCTAAATATACCTACGGAGTTTTGGAAAAGCAATTCCGTAACATGTTCGAGAAAGCTGCTCGGACCAGTGGTATTACCGGTGAGATCCTTTTGCAGAATTTGGAATGTCGTTTGGATAATGTCGTTTATCGTTTGGGCATTGCTCCTACCCGTGCGGCTGCCCGTCAGTTGGTGAGTCATAAGCATATTGTTGTAGACGGTGGCGTGGTGAATATTCCTTCTTATTCTGTAAAACCTGGTCAGATCATTGGCGTTCGTGAGAAGTCTAAGTCGCTGGAAGTGATAGCTGATGCTTTGGCTGGTTTTAATCATAGCAAGTATCCTTGGATGGAGTGGGATGAAAACACGAAGTCGGGTAAGTTGCTTCACAAGCCTGAGCGTGCAGATATTCCAGAGAATATTAAGGAGCAGTTGATCGTTGAGTTGTACTCTAAATAAATAATTAAAATAATGGCGATATTAGCATTTCAAAAACCTGATAAAGTATTAATGTTGGAAGCGGATGACAAATACGGCAAGTTCGAATTTCGTCCGTTGGAGCCCGGTTTCGGTATTACTGTTGGTAATGCTTTGCGCCGTATCCTCCTTTCTTCCCTTGAGGGCTATGCCATCAATACCATGCGTATTGCGGGTGTGGAGCATGAATTTGCTTCCGTTCCAGGGGTTAAGGAAGATGTCACCAACATTATCTTGAATCTCAAGCAAGTGAGATTTAAGAGGATAGTAGAAGAGTTCGAGAGTGAGAAAGTGAGCATCACAGTAGAGAATACTACGGAATTCAAGGCTGGTGATATTAACAAGTATCTGACTGGATTTGAAGTGTTAAACCCTGAATTGGTGATTTGCCATTTAGATGCAAAAGCAACAATGCAGATTGAATTATCGGTCAATAAGGGACGGGGATATGTGCCGGCTGAAGAAAACCGCATATTCTGTACCGATGTGAACGTTATTCCAATCGATTCAATTTACACTCCAATTAGAAATGTTAAGTACGCTGTTGAAAACTACCGTGTAGAACAGAAAACTGACTACGAGAAACTCGTACTTGAAATTTCTACAGATGGTTCCATTCACCCGAAAGACGCCCTGAAAGAGGCTGCGAAAATTTTGATATATCACTTCATGTTGTTCTCTGATGAGAAGATTACATTGGAAAATTCTGATGGAGAGGGCAATGAAGAGTTTGATGAGGAAGTTTTGCACATGCGTCAGTTGTTGAAGACCAAGCTGGTTGATATGGACCTTTCCGTCCGTGCATTGAACTGCCTGAAAGCTGCAGATGTGGAAACATTGGGCGACCTGGTGCAGTTCAATAAGACCGACCTGCTGAAGTTCAGAAACTTCGGTAAGAAATCGCTCACGGAGCTTGATGATTTGCTCGAGAGTCTGAATCTGTCGTTTGGGACCGATATTTCTAAGTATAAATTAGATAAAGATTAAGTAAACAATGAGACATAATAAGAAATTCAACCATTTGAGTCGTACTGCATCCCACAGACATGCGATGCTTGCCAATATGGCCATCTCTCTGATCATGCACAAAAGAATCACTACGACTCTTGCAAAGGCCAAGGCTTTGAAGAAATACGTTGAACCGATGATCACAAAGTCTAAAAATGATACTACCAATTCTCGTCGTGTCGTTTTCAGCTATTTGCAAAATAAGTATGCTGTAACGGAGTTATTTAAGGAAATCTCTGTGAAAGTTGCTGACCGTCCGGGTGGTTACACTCGCATTATCAAGACTGGTTTCCGTCCGGATGACAATGCCCAGATGTGTTTCATCGAGTTGGTGGACTATGATGAGAACATGGCCAAGACGGCTACGAAGAAGACTCGTACACGCCGTTCCAAGAAGTCTGCGGCAAAGGCCGAGGAAGCAGCACCTGCAGTTGCCGATACGGCGGCAGCAGAGACTGCGGCTCCTGCTACAGACGCTCCTGTGGCTGAGACTTCAACTGAGGAAGCAGCAAAGTCTGAATAAAATTCTATTGCTATACAACGTAAAGCCGTTCCGCGAAGTCGCGGGACGGCTTTTTTGTTTTTCCGGCATTTCTGTTGTCTGTTCATTCCGAAAAGTGCAACTTTGGCAAGTTCTTTTAACCCACTTGTATGAAACGGATTTGTTGGCTTTGTGCTCTCTGCGGCCGGGATTGCAGAGGCGACACAGACGTTGAAAGATACCATGGCGGCTGTAGACAAGAAGGTTTATGCGGCCCAATGGCTGTGCGCTGACGTTGCAGCTGCCGCTGCCCGCTGGTGTGGAGGAGACCGTTTTTCCGGCGGCAAAGATGCGGATTTATTTATTTTTTTTTACCTTTGCGGGCGTATTAACCTAAAAAGCAGTTGGAAAAATGAAGTTAGATTGTAAGGCGATGGTGTGGCTGTGCCTGTCTTTGTGGTGCTGCACTTTGCCCGCGATGACCCGCAGAAGCGGCGGCTTTTCGCAACCGGAGTGGCTGGGGAGCAGCACGGATGTGGTACGGATTACGAAAGTGGAGTTCACCGACACGGCCACCATTGTGAGTTTCCACGAACGCTACCGCCCCGGTTGGTGGATTCAGATAGCACCGGAGGCCGTGCTCCGGGGAGAAGATGGCCGGGAATACCGTGCACTGCGGGGCGAGGGCATCACGCTGGGTGCCCATTACGTCACGCCGGAGTCCGGTGAAGGGCAGTTCAAGGTACTTTTCGAGCCGATGCCCCGCAAGACCCGTTTCTTCGATTTCATAGAGAGCCGGGCCGAGGGGGCTTTCCACATTCTGGGGGTCCACCAGGCCGGACGGGACATCCGCGTGCCGGAGCCGGACAGCGTGTTCCGGATGACGGAAGAGCTGGAGCGGCAGTTCCTGCAGGGCGGCACCATCACGGTGGAAGGCCGCATCGAGGGGTACGCGCCCTCTCAAGGGTATGCCACGATGCAGTGTAGCCGTTTCAATCCCATGACGGGCGAGGACTTGCCGCTGACGGTGTACATCCGCGAGGATGGCCGCTTTGAGTTCAGCTATCCCGCCTTCCATCCCGAACAGGGAGTCTTGCTCATCCGCGGGAAGGATGTCCGGCGCATGGTGTCCTATTATGCCGTTCCGGGGCAGGTCTCCCGCGTGGTGCTGCATGCCGATGGCAGCGTGGACTATGAGGCGGCTCCCGAAGGGCCCTTTGCCCGCCGCCGCTCTCTGGAGCTTGACTTCACGTCCGTGTGCTACACTTATTCCCATGAGGAATATACAGCCGACAGGGACAGCTTGGATTTCAAGGCCTTTGCCGACCGCACGATGCGGAAGATGGACAAGAAGCTGCGCCTGGTGGATTACCTGGCCTGGCGTTTCGGCTACACACCGTGGGAACGCCATCTGGCGGAATGCTACACCCGCATGATGTACGGGACGGAAGTGCTCAATTATGAGATGGACAAGAAAAGCGAGGTGACCCGGTTGCAGATAGAAGGCAAGAAGCTGGACTGGGAAAGGGAACTGGCACCTTTCGCCGACAAGGACAACTTCGGGTTCATGTGCCGCATGCCGGCCTGCGACGTGTCTTGCCTGATGTTCCGCGATTTCAACATCTTCCTCAACCGTTACGAGTTCTCCTGCATATTGCCTTCTGGCAACCTGGCGTCTGCCGGACGGAGGCTGCAGGTGGATTCCGCGCTTCTGGACGTGGATCGCGAGATTACCGGCTCCGCCGGGCCGTCCTTACTCGGCAGGCTGGTGCTGCTGCGGGCTTTGCGCAGCGATTTGGAGATGCACTGTTGCGACCTGCCGGAGCTGATGGACTCCCTGTTCTGCGGACGCCGTGCGCTGCTCGGCAGGGAAGAACTGCGTGCGCAGGCCGACCGCCTTTATGCGGCGGCGCGTAACCGCTGTTCGGCCACCTACCCGCTGCCCGACACGGAGGGGGCGGCGTTGCTGCGGCGGCTGACGGACAAATACCGGGGCAAGTACCTTCTCATTGACTTTTGGGGCATGTGGTGCGGTCCTTGCCGGGCTGGCATCCGTAGCTCCCTGGAGATGCGCCGTGCGCTGCGTGACCATCCTGACGTGGATTTCCTGTTCATCAATGCCGAGGGCGAGTCGTCCGAGTCGGCCTACCGTGAGTTCGTGGGACAATATCTCGATGGCGAGGACGTGCAGCAAGTGACCCGTGACGAGTTCAACAGCCTGATGGATTTGTTCGGTTTCCTGGGCATCCCTCACTATGAGACGCTCGACCCGGAGGGAAATGTGGTGCGCGACGGCTTGCACTACGAGGAGAATGCCGACCTGTTCAAGACCCGTCAGCTGGACAGGCTGAAGAAGCTGTTGGAGCCGTAGGACGGGTTTTGTCCATGAAACGCGGAATACGATAAAAGGAAGCGGCTGCCCGGTGGGTATAGGGCAGCCGCTTCCTTTTATCGGCCTGTCTGCAGGCGACAGACGGGTGTCAGGCGTTAGGCTGTGAGGCGTCCAGTGCCTGCTGGATGTCCTCGATGATGTCCTCCACGTTCTCTATGCCTACCGACAGACGGATGAGGTCCGGGGCGATGCCTGCCTCGCGGAGCTGTTCATCCGAGAGTTGGCGATGAGTGTGACTGGCTGGGTGGAGCACGCAGGTACGGGCATCGGCCACATGTGTCACAATGGCAATCATTTTCAGACTATCCATGAAGTGAATGGCATCTTCCCTTGTACCTTTCAGCCCGAAAGCGATGACGCCGCACGAGCCGTCAGGTAAGTATTTTTGTCCCAGCTCATAGTATTTGTTGTTCTTAAGACCGCAGTAGTTCACCCACGCTACGTGGTCATTCTTTTCCAGATATTCGGCTACGGCTTGGGCGTTTTCGCAGTGGCGTTTCATACGCAAGTGTAGTGTTTCCAAACCTAAATTGAGCAGGAACGAATTGAACGGACTGGGCACGGAACCCAGGTCGCGCATCAGCTGCGCCGTGGCCTTGGTGATGTAGGCCATCTTGCCGAACGCCTTGGTGTAGGTCAGTCCGTGGTAGCTTTCGTCCGGCTGGCAGAGTCCGGGGAACTTCCCGGCGTGCGCCTCCCAGTCGAAGTTGCCGCTGTCCACTATGGCACCTCCCACCGATGTGGCGTGCCCGTCCATGTACTTGGTGGTGGAGTGGGTTACGATGTCGGCTCCCCACTCAAAGGGGCGGCAGTTGATGGGCGTGGCGAACGTGTTATCCACGATGAGCGGCACTCCGTGGCGGTGCGCCATGTCGGCAAAACGCTCGATGTCGAACACATGCCCGCCGGGGTTGGAGATGGTCTCGCCGAAGAAACATTTCGTATTGGGGCAGAAGGCCGCCTCGATGCGTGCGTCGTCCCATTCCGGGTCGATGAATGTGCATTCAATTCCTAATTTCTTCATTGTCACCCCGAACAGGTTGTACGTGCCGCCGTATATGCTGTTCACTGCGATGAGGTGATCTCCGGCCTCACAGATATTGAATACGGCATAGAAATTGGCAGCTTGCCCTGAAGAGGTCAGTATGGCCCCTGCTCCTCCTTCAAGTTCAGCAATCTTACCGGCCACAGCCTCATTCGTGGGGTTTTGTAATCGGGTATAGAAAAAGCCCGTGTCTTTCAGGTCGAAAAGTCGGGCCATCTGTTCACTGTCGTCATATTTGAACGTTGTGCTTTGATAGATAGGGAGCACTCGTGGCTCACCGTTTTCAGGAACCCATCCGGCTTGTACGCAGACAGATTCCTTTCTGAGTTTCTTTTCCATCTTGATTTTCTGTTTTTACTTTTGTTTTTTGTCTGTTTTATGTTGTTCTATTTTTGTCGGTTCCGGTTTTTTCCCCTGCAGATAGTCTTGTTTCCATACGGGGACCGGATAAGTTACGATGTCCTGATATTCCAGATGCAGTTCCGGTATTTCTTCATCGCCTTCGGGCTTGAAGGGTATGCGGTTGGGATGAATCTTTGTGATTTCCACTTGGCAGAATCCTTGTCGGATGAATCCCAGTTCGCGTGCGGCTGCTTTCGACAGGTCGATAACGTAGCGTTTGGAGAAAGGTCCGCGGTCGGTCACTTCCACGATGACTTCCTTGCCGTTGAGCGGGTTCTTCACGCGCAGCAGTGTGCCGAACGGATATTTAAGGTGGGCGCAGGTCATGCTGTCACGGTGGTAGCGTTCCCCGTTGCTCATTTTCCTCCCGTGCAGTTTGTCCGAGTAGTAGGTCGCTTTGCCGGTGGTCTGTTTCTGGGCGGTCAGCAGTCCTGTGCCTATGGTCAGGCAGATGCAGCAGCCGATGATTCTTGTCAGTGTCATGGTAGGTCTGTTGGGCCGTTGTGTGCTCTTGCTGGAGGTACGGCGGGCCGAATATGGCGCAAAATAGGGAATTTCTTTCAAATGGCCAAGCAAATCCGCGTTTTTCTTTTCCTTTTGGGGTGGATGCTTTCTTTGTTAGAAGCTGTTTTGATTTCATTCGATAAATTTGTCAGGCATGATATCTGCAAGGACAAGACTGTCCCCCCCCTGCCAAAAGATAGGGCTTGATACAGTCTAATAATGGTCGTGTGCCGGGTATCATGGCTCAATGATTTCGTGTTTGTTTTCTTTGAAATCAACGGAGCAAGCTGAATCTTTTTGTGAGAACACCGGAACAGCCCCATCATGGATGATGTGCAGTGAATAGTCGTTGCATCGGCCTGAAATATTAAAAAATGTTATGAATAGAAGAGATTGAACTTTTTTTGTGTGAATATTTCTTCGTCTTTCGTAATCCGTAATAGGTGATAACCTGAAACAATAACCTAAAACAATTAACAGCAAAATGAAAACAAAATTACTATTTGCAGCGGTCTTGATGGCCGCAAGTACAGGCGGGGCACAAGCCGTCTGGGCGGGGGAAAGCACCATGCTGTCCTCATTCTCCGAGGTAACGGGGGAAGCGACCCCGCTTGCTGATGTGGAACTTCCAACTCCGTTGGCGTTTTATGATTTTGAAGGGGAGACAGAGGGTATTGAATTCAAAGCGGATGGCATAGGAACTGTACCTTATTCCATACCCTTGAGCGAAACGGAAAAGGGCTTAAGCTTTACGCGGAACGGGAATGCCGATAACGGATATGTTCAGATGGCCAATCCCTTTCTTAATAATTCGAACATTGAATCCCAAGGTGCCACGATTTCCCTTTGGGTGTATCTGAAAGACAATTCGGACGAAAAGACCATTTGGGGCTTCGGACAAGGGGCGGCTGGGTATGAAGGTGCTTTACCGAAGCTTTCTTTCAGCGCGAACACTTATTTCCTTTTCAATCATGGAGTAGATAACTTGTGGGTGGATTACAACCGCAAGCCCAATACAAAGTACATCCAGACCGGCCAAATGGACATGGCTACGGTTGTGATGGGGAACGGCGTTTGCCAATTGTACGTGAACGGTGCTCTGGTCAGCGATTATCCGGCGCAGATACAAGGTGCGAATAATCTGGCAGAACGCGTAAATGCCATCTTCCCGGACATGAAAGCGTTCCCGTATTTCTATTTGGGCAAAGGGTCGTTTGATGGAACATTCAGCGGCCATGCCGACAAGTTGGGTTTTTACGACAAGGCCTTGACTGCAGAAGAAGTGGCAGCTTTGTATGAAGAACAGAAGGTGGGTTACGAGAATCCTCTTGATATGGATGCAAGGGAAGATGTGACGAATTTGATTGTAAATCCGCAATTTACCAATACGGAAGATGTAGCTGCAGGATGGGTAGATGATGCATTCAGTTATAATAGTGAACTTTCTGCATCCGATGGCTTGATTGTTCATGATGAAAATAATAATTATTGGACAGGGGATTTCTATCAGATTATAGAGAATGTACCTAATGGCCTTTATGCGTTGTCGGCTCAAGTCGCAACACGTGCAGATTGGGCTGTAAATCTGTATTGTAATGACTTGGTTGTTGGCTTGGGGACAAAAACCAGTGGCACGTATACCCCTTCAGAAGTTTATTCGGCATGGACAGATGATGAGAATGTGAACAGGGTCTATGTGACAAATGCAAGGGTTACAGATGGGACGTTAAAAATTGGGGTAAGTAAAACGAACCAAAGAGCAGGTTGGGTTTGCTTTGACAACTTCCGCTTGGAGAAAGCCAGCTTGAACGAAGTCCTTGCCCTTTATGGTCCGGTCTCGATTAATGCACAAGCCTTGGATCAGTCTTTGTTGCCGGACGCTTTGAAGAACTTGTTGAATGAAGCTTTGCAGAAAACGCCTGCTGAAATTACGGTAGATGCGTATACTGAGGCTTATTTGGCTTTGCAGCCTGTATATGACTTGTGCAACTATTATGTTACGAATGACATTTTGGCTTATTTGACGACTTGTAAGTCTGACTTGGCTAATTCAACCGGCGCGGATGACACGGCTTTGGAGAATGCCATTTCGGCATTGGAGGCCATAGATTGGAATACCATTACTGTGGATGAGTTGCAGCAAGCCTATAACTCGTTGGTTGAAGCGCATCGCGCTTATCAGGCTGCTGCTACTCCCATCGGTGATCATCAGTTCGACATGACCTATTTGCTGACGAATCCGGATGTGAGGGGATATGCGAACGGCTATGTCGATGGCTGGTTTTGTGATATTGAAAAATCGGAATTCAAGGTTCAGAATGACACTCCTATGCTAGGGGAGACCGGAATCAATAACTATTTTGAATGCTGGTCTAACCTCTCCTTGAAGGCGGGTTGGGCGATGTATCAGAATCCGGCACTTCCGTCTGGTGCCTATCAGCTGGAAGCCGTTGCTTTCGCTACTAAAGCGAGCATTGCGGATGTAACTGTAGGGACTACGCCCAAAGTTGCCTTGTATGCCGGAGACAAGCGGGGCGATGAGGTGGCAAGTAGCGTGCTGACATCAGTCGGCGTTTATTTCTTGCAGACCGCAGCCGGAACTGTCAAATTGGGTCTGAAGGTAGAAGAAGGTAATACCATCAACTGGCTGGGCATGAATGACATGAAACTCTACAAAGTAGCTCCCAAAGCCGTAGAACTTTCACTGGACGAAACACAGGCTTACAACGTGACCGCTGACACCTACGCCAACGTCACCCTGACGCGCAGCCTGAAGGCCGACGGCAAGTGGAACACCTTCTGCGTGCCCTTCGACATGACGGCTGAACAGCTCACGGACAACGGCATCAGCGAAGTGCGCCGCTTCTCCGGCGTATCGACCAGCGGCAACAGCGTCATTCTGACTGCCGAAACGGTATCAGACGGTGTGAAGGCAGGCGTTCCGTACATCGTCCAGGTGAACAGCAACGTTTCCGAAATCAAGGTTGAAGGCGTGACGGTTCAGGCAGCAGCTCCGACGGCACAGGCCATCGGTTATGCCGATGCGGTAGGACAAGTATACATCACTGGTAACTATTCCGCCACCACCGTGCCGCAGGGCGCATACTTCATCAGCGACAACGTATTCTACGTGGCAGATGCAGAAGCCAACGTTACCCTGAACGGCTTCCGCGCCTATATCACTGTCGAGGGCGGAAATGAGGCATCACAGGTGAACCGCCTGCTCATCGACATCGACGGTGAAGTGACCGCCATTGAGGATGTTCTGGGCGAGAGCGCAGCTGATTCCGCAAAAGCCGTAGACGTCTACACCCTGAGCGGCGTGAAGGTGAAGAGCGGTGTGAAGAAAGCCGAGGCACTGGACGGTCTGCAGCGCGGCATCTACATCGTGGACGGCCAGAAGATGACCAAGTGAGAACGTTTTAAGACAGATTATTCAACCATTCGATAATAAAAGACGAACATGGAAAAGAAAATATATGTGGCTCCCGCAGTGGAGCAGACAGAGTTGCAGGGAGAAGTACTGATGCAGGCCGTTTCCGGCATTGAGTCGGACGATCTGAGTATAGATTTCGGCGGAAATGCCTCCATAAACGACATCCATTCTGCCGACGCCAACCGCAACAACGGCTGGGACTTGTGGTAAGCATTCATTGACCTGATTCTCATAGTAAGAAGGATGCACACTTCCCTTTAAAAGGACACGTGCATCCTTTTTTTGTTTTTTTTAAGAAAAAAAGACGCCTGTTTCTGTGAGATTATTTTTATTTTGTTCGTAATTCTCATATAGATGTTTGTGAAACAGTGTCATTAATCTAATTTTTGCATGAAGAAAATACAAATTCTGCCGGTTCCTGCCGTGCTCCGCTCGGAGCATGCATCCGCTTTCCGTGCGGGACGTCTGTGAGCGTGAAGCCGCGCCGTTCCGTATGCCTTACCGGCAAGGAGGCAGAATTTTGATCGGAGATGAAGTTTTTAATAAAATCAATACGAGTATGAAGAGAAAGAGAGTGTTATTGTGGCTGTTCAGTGTGGCCTTGTCCACAGGGGCGGCTTTTGCTCAGGGTCAGGGGTTCCGTCATCCGGGACTGCTGCATTCCGAGGCCGACTTTCAGTCGATCCGCGACCGTGTGGCCGCCGGTGACGCTACCATGACCGAAGCCTTGGCCGCCTTGCGCAATTCCAATGGTATTGTCAATCCGGGAAACACGGCGGTGAACGAGATCATCATCCGCGGCGTCAGCGGACAGAACTACATGAATGCCTACCGCAATGCGGCATTGGCCTACCAGTGTGCGCTGATGTGGAAGATTACGGGCGAGACATCGTATGCCGACCGTGCGGTCGGCGTGCTGAACGCCTACCGTATGTACAACAAGGCCTTGGGCGGCAATACGAACATTTCCTTGATTCCGGGCTTCACGGGCTACCCGTTCCTCAACGCCGCCGAGCTGCTGCGCGACTACCGCAGCGCGGAGTGGGGCGAGGAAGAGTTCGAGCTGTTCAAGCAGTACATGATAGACGTGTGGTTCACGGTGGCCCAGGACTTTCTGGAACGCCGTCACGATACGGTGACCCGTGAGGGTAACTGGTACCACTACCACAGTAACTGGGGACTGGGCAACGCCATGTTCTGCGTGGCTCTGGGCGTGCTGTGCGACCTGCCGGACATCTACAACTACGGTATGTACTGGATTAAGGAAGGGCCGGGCAACGAGTCGCTCTGCGTGACGGTGGAGCATCCGGACCCGAATGCGGGTGAGATGTGCGGCATGGGCTGGGGACTGATTCCCTGGTTCCACGAAGACGAGCGCGGTCCGCTGGGCTACCTGAACCAGATGCAGGAGAGCGGGCGCGACCAGGGACACTCGATGGCGGCTCTGGGGCTGTTGTCCTACGCCTTGCAGTATGCCTACAACCAGGGCGATAACGCTTTCTGCAACCTGAACAACTATGTGGTACCCGGCAAGGCAGGCTCGGCCATGGTGGCCGGGGCTGCGGAATATGTGGCCGCCTACAACTCCGGCATCGACGACCTGCCCTACCTCCAGAACTGGTGGATGGGCGGTCTGAGCCCCACGGGCCGCGGGCAGTTCCGCCCCATCTGGCAGCTGTTCATCAACCACTATGAGAACCGTATGGGCATCCCGATGCAATATTGCCACGCCATGGAGAACGCCATTGGCATGGAGCTGGGAGGCGGTTCCTACGGTAACACCAGCGGAGGCTATGACCACACGGGATTCGGAACGCTGATGCACAACGATGCCCATAAGGTGACGGCAGACGAGGTGCCCACCATCCTGTTCCCGCAGATAGCCAGCGCGACGGAGACGCGCAACTATGCGGAGATCAGCAGCGTGGAGCCGGGTACGGTGCTGACGCTTTCCGTATCTCTGCCCGACGGCGAGACCGACACGGGCAACTGGCGTTGGGAGGACGGTGCCACGGGCAGTCAGCGTCAGATCACGGCAGATCATTCCGGACTGTACCGTGTGACGTACACGAACGCCAAGGGTGTGGAGAGCACGCAGATGTTTTCCGTTGCCGTGCGCGGCGAGGGCATCCGGAGTTCGTTTACGGCAACGGCGGTCTACAACGGGCAGACCATCGCCTGCTCCGACACGACGGACATCCGGATGGGCATCGGACGTACGGTTTCCTTAAGTACGGCTTATTCCAACTGGAACTACATTGAGAGTGAAGTCTGGTATGACGAGAACGGCACGCAGCTCGGAACCGGCGGTACACGTTCTTATACCTTGAATGACAATGAGCCGCACCAGCTGATTTTCCGGTTGACGAACCAGTCGGGAGTGGTACTGACCAAGGTGTTCAACATCATCCCGAATCCGAACGAGCTGACCAACTCTTTGCCCGACCCCGATTGTGAGGACGTGAACAAGTGGACTGCCGATGTGGAAGGCTTCCAGCGGCAGACTACGGCGGTGACCGGACTCAGCCAGCCTTATATCGAACGCTTCCGCGAGGCTTCGGAGAATGATATGGACTGCTGGGGGCAGGAGCGTTTCAACATCTCGCAGCATCTGACGGGGCTGAAGCCGGGCAAGTATGAACTGGGCGCATCGGTTATCGCCACGCAGCAGTCGCTGGCAGACGATGCCGCCAGGAATTATGTGCGTGACGTCTACCTCTATGCCGACGGGGTGCATACACCGGTGGCCACACGGAGCGATAATGCCGAGCATTACACGGTGACATTCTATGTGGGCGAAGACAGCACGGTGACCTTCGGTGCCAGGAACATGACGGATCAGGACCAGGGTTATTCACGCAATGGAATGAACTGGTTCGCCATGGATAACTTCACCTTGGAGTATAAGGGTACGGATGATTTGGCGACAGACTTGGCCGCGATGCGGGAAGAGGCCGGAGCCGTTGCGGAAGGCAGTGTGCCCGACGGTCTTTATGCCCGTCTGGAGGTCGCTTTGTCTGCCGGTGCGGACGATGTGCAGGCGGCCGTGGAGCTGCAGCGCGTTTTGGGTGATGTGCGTCTGATTCGTGAGCATTTCGATGAATATCAGTCTGGCAGTGAGTATATGCAGGAGTATTTGTCGGATTCCGGCTTGCAGGATGCCGCACTGTCGGCAACCCTTTCAGCTTTCGGCTCTGCAGCTACGGCTGTGGACTACTATGCCGCCTACGACGCTTTGACGGCAGCATGGAATGCCTTCCTGCCCAATACGGAGCAGGCTGTCGACATGACGAGAGTGTTGCAGGATGCCGACCTGGCGGCTTCGGCCGAGGGCGTGATGTATGACAGCGACATGCGGTGGCGCACGGAATCATCGGGCGGCAACTTCCGCATCTTCGCCATCGACGGCTCTGATGCGCAGCGCGGCGAAGCCGTGGGGGAGAACATGATAGAACGCTGGTGTCAGGGTAATTTTGTGGCCGGCGAACGGCTGATCTATCAGGGCGTCTCCTCATTGCCTGCAGGCCGTTATGTGTACCGTGCCGTCGCTCAGAAGGCAGCGGAGAACGGTGCCGTCGAGATTTTTGTCAACAATGGTACGGCACCGGTGATGGGCGTGTCTGAGTTGCGTAAGTGTGAGGCGTCCGATATCGTTACCGATGGCGTCCTTATGGTAGGTTTGCGGTCAGCCGACGGCAATGCGTGCCGGTGGACCTCTATGGCCGACGTCTCGTTGGAATATCACAGTCCGCGGATGTTGCTGGAAGAGGCCTTGGCTTCGGCTGAGACACTGACCTACGGTGAAGATAACGGTAACGCCCTGCAGCAGGCTGTGACGGCTGCACGGAGTCTTGTGGATGAAGGAACGGCTGAAGAGCGCATGGAGGCTTACGACGGACTGACGGCTGCCATCGCGCAGTACCGTCTGGACAATGCTTCGGTCGAGCACCCGGTGGACATGACATCGGAAATAAGGAACAGCACGTTCAACAACGGCAACGTCGTCGGGTGGACGCTTACCCAGGGCAGCGGAACCGGGCCGGGCGTCAAGCAGGGCGTCATCGAGTTCTACCACACCACGTTCGACCTGAGCCAGACCCTGTCGGCACTGCCCACGGGCAACTATCGCGTGTCGCTTCAGGCCCGCAGCAATCTGGGGGCATCGAACAACGGTTTCCGTCTTTATGCTACTACGACATCGGGTAGTCCCGTGTCTGTCTATACGTCCTATCAGACGCGTGCGGACGGTACCGACGCGAGCCTGCATCTGGGGCAGAATGCGGAGGACCTGAATGCCGATTCAACGCAGTCGCGCATACAGACTTCCACAATCTTTGTGGCTGACGGACGTCTGACGATAGGAGCTTCCTGCACGCGCAGTGACATGTGGTGCGTGCTGAACGACTTTGTCCTGACTTATGTCGGAGTGGGCGACAACGAACTGCAGGAACAGTGGCGGAAACAGGTGGAGATTGCCAACGCCATTCCGCGCGATGAGATACCGGAAGCTGTCGGGGCATTGCTGGATGAGGCTGTGGCCGTCGATATTACGGCCATGGATGATGCGGCACTGTCTGCGGCCCTGGCGGACTTGATGGCGGAGATAGAGAATGCCAACACCGTGCAGATTGAGTATGCAAATTATATGGCATTGCACAACACTGTGGCCGAAATCATAGAAAACTCCCAGCCCGTGCTGGCTACATCCTTGACTTTGTTGGAGAATAACCTGGCATCATCCGACAATAGAGCGGAAGATGCAACCACTGATACGGCTGTGCGCTCGGCCTATAATTCGCTGGAGTCGGCGCGTCAGACTTATGTGGTGAATGCCACACCGCTGAACGGCATCAGCTTCGACATGACTTTCAAGGTGGCCAATGCGGCTTGTACTACAGCCGGCAGCTGGCTGAACGACGGGACGGTAAATTTCCGCACGTTGGAGAACACGGCTCAGAACGGTGAATATACTGGCGGCGTATTCTATGAGAACTGGATAGGGCCGGGCAATGAATGGAAAGACGGTGCCCGTCCTTTCTATCAGACGGTCACGGGGCTGCCCAACGGCAACTACAAGCTTACGGCAGCTGCGTTCCGTAAGGTGGAGCTGAGCAGTGCCAGTGTGTCGGACATGGACATCAGCCTTTATTTGAACGACGGACAGACAGAAGTGACGTCCTCCGTGCTGGATTATTTCACTGCGGACGGTGTGGTGACTTCCCGTCGGGCTGAAATCGGTTTGAAGGGCGGAGCCGGGAACACGGCCAACTGGGTAGGACTGGTAGACGTGAAGCTGGCTTATTATGGTTCTGAGGATGTGCTGCTGGATGAGACAGACCGCGAGACGGACATTCCGGACGGTGTCTACGCCAATGTTATCATGCGTTCGTCCTTGTCTGCCGGATTGTGGAATATGGTGTGCCTGCCTTT
The DNA here is from genome assembly GCA_944321365.1 of uncultured Paraprevotella sp. Taxonomy (GTDB): domain Bacteria; phylum Bacteroidota; class Bacteroidia; order Bacteroidales; family Bacteroidaceae; genus Paraprevotella. The sequence goes on along the minus strand of CALULA010000028.1, from coordinate 903 downwards.
CGGCTTGTCGCTCACACAGGTTTCAAGCTATTTCGAGGATGTGAAGGAGCTTTCCGGCATAAAGATGAATGGCGATGCCTGCGAGGTGCATTTTACGGATGTACGTAGCATGTCGGCTGGTGTGCCTTATTTGGTGAAGGTCGCTCAGTCCTCGGCGGAGCAGACTTATACGGGTGTGCTGCTGGATGCCGGTGCGATAGACAATGGGGCGGTGAGTGTTTCCGACGGCGGGGTGACGGCGCGTCTGTCCGGAACCTCATGCGTGACAACACTTACGGGCGGCAATGTCTATGCTTATCAGCCGAATGCGTTCAGCAAGGCGGACGACGGTCAGGAAGTGAACGGTTTCCGGGCTTATTTGGAGCTGGAAGGTGCCGCGCCCTCGCAGTTGGATCTTTATGTGGACGACGTGCTGACGGCCATTCAGTCTGTTCAGTCGGTTGGTGATAGCGATGAAACGGTGAATGTTTACACCTCGGATGGCAAGCTGATTCGGGAGAGCGTGAAGCGTTCGGAGGCACTCCAGGGACTTCCTTCCGGTGTTTATATCATGAATGGTAAGAAAGTAGTGAAATAACTTTTTTCTTCATAATTATATTTTTAAGATTATGTTTTGAGCCTTTCGGGATGAACAGATTCCGGGAGGCTCTTTTTATGTCGCTTTTTTTGTGTCGTTTGTTGCCGTAGTACTTTTGGCGACAGGAGGGGGTGCCCGTAGTTTCTTTTATTTATATTCTCTTCCTTTTTTCTTTTTTGCCTCCGTTTGTCCTCGTCATAGTCCGGATGTTTTCCCGGCTTTCTCGCGGTCTTTTTTGTCGCAGTCCGTTGCCGTCGGCGTTTTTGCGCAAGGGTGCCGGCATTTATGTGCAAGGAAGTTCCCGTTTATGCGCAAAGGCGTGGGCG
>CALULA010000027.1 GCA_944321365.1 uncultured Paraprevotella sp. | reverse complement strand
ACAGGACGCACGGACAGCCCCGCACGGCGGGGAGCAATTCCCCTGCGCTCACCGCACGGGGCCGCGACACGGCGGGCCGGACGCACCTTATATAAAAAGGAAATCCAACGAAGTTAGAAATAGAGCAAATCATCCACCTATCTCCGCTGAGGATTTTGGCTTTCAACCCAAGTCTGTCCATTCAGGAGTTTTATACCTTGCCATCCAATGAACAGCTTTTTTCCTTTTCAAACGCTGAACGTTCAATGTACGAATAGCCAGCCAGTCCATGCAAAATACTGAAGTTTTCCTCCCGCGATGTTGCGTCCATATCAGTTCTACCAACAGTGAAATCAGTCCATTGCCCGATGTAACGCGACTCATACGGGTCGCAATCCTCGTCATGTGGGAGGATAGTCTTCTATCATCAGTTCGTCATTTCCTCCTCCCTGCCAGCTTTCCCCATGCTCTTTTATCCACCATTCCGGCATCTGGTAATCCACATCTATCCGGGCTTACCAGTACATGTATTCCGCTTATGACAGTCTCTTTCAGTCCGGTCTCAATATAAATTCGCGCATCCGCCTCGCTTCGGATGAAACCGACGACAGCATTCGACCGACCAGTATTCCCTTGAATCGTTTTTTGAAATCAATTTTACCCTTCACTTTATTTCTCCATAAAAGCAATGAACGATACATCAAACCATTTTAGTCAAGCACAAGACCGATTATCAGAACAATCCGATGAAAAAACCCACTACAGCCTGACCGACTTTAATAGCCCAGCCAACCAACAAATAGATGACCAACGCAAAAACAACGATGAGGACCAGCATCCAAAATGCCTTTCGATTCACCTTACTTATGATTTTCTTGTCATCCTCCACAAAACCTACTATCAGCCGACAATTCTGCCGATACCCCCTGTTAATGGCATCCACCAAGTCGCCTACCACTGGTATCAGTCCAAATGCCATATCCTTCAAGACATTGAAGATGACAGCCAATGTCAGCGGTATCGAACGAATCTTAAAAAGGCTGACGTATATAAAAGGAAGGACGAGAACGGAAGTCAGCACATCACCGAATCCCGGAACAAAGAAACCTATAATAGGGTCTAAGAAATACTGGTCCATATACTTGGCTATAGCCTGTGTCGCACGATAGGACATGGATTCCTCTATCTCAATCTGCCTTGCCAGTTTTTTCTCCCTGCGCTCCTCTTCTTTCTGCATCGCACGTTCTATCTGCTCCTGTTCACGTTTGTTATCCAAGCCCAAGTCGCTTTGTGCCTGCTGACGGCGTCTGTTATGTAGCTCACTCATAATTCTATCGTTCTATTTCCATTTAAAAAGTCTTCCCATTCTTGTTCGCTGATGACAGTCTTGTCTTTACCTGCCAGTGAGAGCATGCCTTCTTTCAATTGCTCATAGTTCCCGGCTGTGTGAATCCGGCGCATGCTTTCACGCAGGACAGCCGCCTTGTCGTCAATGGAAGCCAAATTTTGCCGGAACTCATCCTGCAACTTTTCCAACTCGCGGTCATATTCTTGAGCAGCCAATGCGCTTTTAGCCTGCATGGCTTGCAGTTGCCCCCATGTTTCCAGCAGGTTCACGGCTTGCTGTACGGCCTCGTTACCAGCACCGACTACGGCCTTCACGTCTTCAACACTGACCTTTTGAGGTGTTGTCTGCCGGGTGTCCTCATGTCCGATGTCAGTCGCGTCTGCCGTTTTTTGGGTATCACGCTGTTGACTCTCCGCACTCAGGTCCTCGATTGCCACATCCGTAAACGCACCGACTTGTTCACGTATCAACTGTGCGAACCGGCTGATGTTTTGTCGTGTCTCTTCAGACAACGTCGTATCCCGACACTGGATGGTAACAGCTTTGGTCAGTTTACTGTCCAGCTTGCTTTCGGCGATGCTCCGGCCCATCCGCAGCAGACCGACAACAGCTTCCAAGTGCGGCAGCATTTTTAAGCGGACAGAAGGATTGACGCGAATGCGTTCCATAATCAACTTGTTCTGACGATTCAGCTGTTGTTGCAATTCTTGGTGTCGATGCCGATTCTCCTTCTGGGAGGTCTGGTGCAACTGCAGTTCATCACTATCCAGTTTGATGTCCACCTGCAGGTCTTCATAACGCGATATGACAGGTTTACAGGCCATGTTCCACTCGTAGATATCCCGGTTATACCGTTTGCCTGCAGAACCGAACGTCAACCAGTTCACCAAGAAGAAAGGTTTGCCGGGTTTGCTGCTTCTGGCCTGGTCATACTGAGGCCGCATGCTGTCCAGGAGCTGCTTGCATTCAGCGATGTGCGAAGAATAGTAAGCAACGTTCATTTCCGCGTCCGTCATTTCCTTTTCCGTTTCTTTGTATTCGGAAAGAAGTTCGTCACGTTCTTCCTTCAGTTTCCGGATAGCAGGGTCGGCATACAGTTCGTCGTTCAATTGCTGCCATTCGGCGGAGAGCACCTGCTTGCTGAAACGGCAGAACGTTTCGCTTTGAGGAATGTACAGGTCGTTCAGACTTTTATAGATGACCAGCAACCGCCCCAAGTCTCCTTTAATAAGAGTGGTGTCATGCTTCACGCTGTTTTTCAGCAATTGCAACTCCTGTTTCAATTGCATGGTCTTCTCGCCGGCCCCCACATAGTGCGACACCATGTTCAATCCGGCAAGCAATAGTCCCACTTGCTTGTTGCCCGCGCTACGATAGGAGGCACTGGCAGTTTTCACTGATTGGGAGAAACTTTCCGTTATGTCGCTCATCAGCAACGAACACTTCTCCGTAATGCGGTCATAATCCAGCTTCACACTTTGCAGCATGCCCTGCACGTCGAGCCACTCAATGGAATCAAAGTCGAATAGTTCCGGAGAGACGGTCTTGACCGAATCGCCGAAAGCATCAACCAGCACCATGGCATATTGCCGGTAAATGTCGCAAACATAGCCGCGCAGTTTCACAAAGTCCTCAATAAGGAATTTTATTTGCGTTTTTGCATCGTCATAATTGCCGACCAATGTAGAGTAACCGTTGAACACAGTCGTAGCTTCATTCTTGACATTGACCACTCCTTGTGCACCCACAAGAGTATTCAGCATGTTTGTACCCGACCGGGCGATATCCCCGCCTACACCCCGACTGATGGACTTCTCCAGGTTTTCCAGCGAGTGCATTCCATCGTTCAGTTTGTTTTGCAACAACGGAAAGAGCGCATCGGCATTTCCCGTCTCAACCAAGTGGTCCACCTGACATTCATCCACCAACGTCTGCTTGTTGTCGTTGTTGTAGAACGCATTTTTAATGACCATGCTATTATGGAAATGCGTGTAGGCGTCCCATACCAGCATACCGACTTCTACTCCGTCTTTCGCTACGCCCAGCTGCTGCAAGTCATAGGCCAGATCGGCCCGCGTATAAGTCGCGTTTTCCTCTTTCAGTTGGTTGGCGATGTCTAAAATCCGTTTATAAATGGCTTGTTTGTCCATAATGAAAAGTATTGCGGATCAGGTGTCAATCCAATTTTCTGAAATCAAAGTCGTTGACAGAGCAACAGGCCTTTTTGTAGTCGAAATTATACAAGCGCATATAGGCTTCCTGCACCTCCTGCGCTCCGTTATAGAATGGAGTTGTGGTATGCGACCGGGTGGTTACGGTGACTGTCATTTCCGGTGTGAGTACCGTTCCGTTAATACGCTTGATGCGCTTCGGGATGATTTGAAATACTTTTGACATGATATGATTCTTTAAAGTCCGTTTCTTTGATATGATAAGCGAAGGCAGCCGCCACCTCAGACACGTATGACGGAGGAATCCGTTTCAGTTGTCCTCCCTCTGTTTACGTTTTTCATGTTGGCAGCAAATATAACGATAAATATCGTATGCAGGAAGCGTGCGTCTGGTCCATTTCGGTTCATTTCAGGAAAATGACAGCTGCGTGTGTATCCGTCCGCCATCCTTACCCTTGACAAGACTTATTTCTCCACTTGCAAAATAAAAAGCTTTTTGTTTTTTTCCGGCTTTGGAGCGAATGTAGTATCTTTGCGATAAACAGCCGGACAAGGGCTGCAAAAGGACAAAACGACATTCACATGATACAATTTCTACAGATAGCGAAAGACAGCATCAACGTGGCTAAAGAGGTAGAATCAGCCATACGGTCAGGCCATACAGACCTCATCATAGACAAGCTCATCGAACTATGCATCTCTGCCGGAAAGAACATCCTGGCAGCCATCATTGTATATATTGTAGGACGTTTCCTGATTGCGCTCATACAGCGCATCGTGAGCAATATGCTTCTGCGCCGGAAAGTGGAAATCAGCATCCAGACTTTCCTGAAAAGCCTGATCAGCATCCTGCTCAACACATTGCTGATTGTGTCTGTGGTGAGCGCGCTGGGCATCAACACCACCTCGTTCGCCGCCCTGCTGGCATCGGCCGGCGTAGCTGTCGGCATGGCACTTTCCGGAAACTTGCAAAATCTGGCCGGAGGGCTCATCATTCTGTTCTTCAAGCCTTACAAGGTCGGCGACTGGATTGAGGCGCAGAACATCTCCGGCTCGGTCACGGCCATACAGATCATGCACACACTGGTCACCACTGCCGACAATAAAGTTGTATACGTACCTAACGGCGCCATGAGCAGCGGCGTGATCATCAACTACAGCCGTATGGACACACGTCGCGTTGAATGGGTCGTAGGGGTGGACTACGGTGAAGACATTGACAAGGTGAAACGGACCGTCATGGGGCTGATTGAACAGGACGGACGCATACTGAAGGAACCGGCCCCCGTCATCGCCCTGCAGGCTCTGGACGCCAGCAGCGTGAACGTGACCATAAGAGTATGGGTTTCCAACAAAGACTACTGGGACGTATATTTTGAAATGAACAAGAAAATCTATGACGAGTTCAACAAGCAAGGCATAGACTTCCCGTTCCCGCAACTGACCATTCATCAGGCATAAGAACAAGACGCCTCAGGAAACAAGTCCCGCCATCATCGGCTTTCTATGCCAGACACTCTATATTTGCATCAGAAAAACAAGAGAAAAAAGCATGATAAAACAAACCGTATTCTCACTTTCGCCCCGACGCAGAGGATTCCATCTCATCACCGGCGAAATATTGAGCCATCTGCCTGAGCTTCCTCAAACGGGATTGCTCAATCTTTTCGTCAGACATACAAGCTGTGCGCTCTCCATCAACGAGAACGCAGATCCGGACGTACGTACTGACATGGCGCACATCTATGACAGACTGGTGAAAGAGAACGAGCCTTATTACGACCATGTACTTGAAGGAGCGGACGACATGCCGGCACATGCCAAATGCACGCTGACGGGCGTAAGCCTCAACATTCCGATAACCGGGGGAAAACTCAGTCTGGGCACATGGCAAGGCATCTACCTCTGCGAATTCCGCGACTACGGAGGAAGCCGGCAGATCACCGCCACAATCATAGGAGAATAGGACGAAGATGATAGACAGAGCGACAGTAGACCGGATTCTGGATGCGGCACAAATCGTAGATGTAGTATCAGATTTTGTGACATTACGCAAGTCGGGCGCCAACTACAAGGGGCTGTGCCCTTTTCACGACGACCGGACGCCTTCTTTCGTAGTCTCGCCAGCCAAAGGACTTTGCAAATGTTTCGCCTGCGGAAAGGGCGGCAACGCCGTCCATTTCATCATGGAACACGAACAGTTGTCTTTCCCCGACGCCCTACGTTATCTGGCAAAAAAATATAACATAGAAATCAAAGAGCGGGAGATGTCCGACGAGGAGAAGCATGCACAAAGCGAAAGGGAAAGCATGTTTGTCCTGAATGAGTGGGCCTGTGGATTCTTTCAGGACCAACTGCACAATACCGTAGACGGACGTGCGATTGGCATGGCCTACTTCCGCTCACGAGGCTTCCGGGACGACATCATAAAAAAATTCCAACTGGGTTACAGCCCCACACAGCGGGATGCCTGCGCACGCGAGGCAAAGGCAAAAGGATATAAAGAAGAATATCTGCTCTCCACCGGACTGTGCTATAAACGAGACAACGGACAACTGCAAGACCGTTTTTACGGACGTGTCATCTTTCCGGTACACACCCTGAGCGGAAAAATCGTAGCCTTCGGCGGACGTGTGCTGGACGCAGCCACAAAAGGAGTGAACGTCAAATACCAAAACTCGCCGGAATCGGCTATCTATTCCAAAAAGAAGGAATTGTACGGACTGTTTCTCGGCAAACAGGCCATTGTGAAACAAGACCTATGCTTTCTGGTGGAAGGCTATACAGACGTCATCTCCATGCACCAAATGGGAGTGGAGAATGTCGTCTCCTCCTCCGGAACAGCACTGACAACCGAACAAATCCGCATGATACACCGCTTCACAGAGAACATCACCGTGCTGTACGACGGTGACGCTGCCGGCATCAAAGCCTCTGAACGCGGCATAGACATGCTACTGGCCGAAGGCATGAATGTCAAACTGTTGCTATTGCCCGACGGCGATGATCCCGACAGCTTCGCCCGCAAACACAACGCTTCGGAATACCAGACGTATCTGAACGAGCACCAGGTGGACTTCATCACCTACAAAACCGACCTCCTGCTGCACGAAGCACAGGGCGACCCCATCCGGCTGTCACGCCTCATCAACAGCATCGTGCGCAGCATTTCCGTCATTCCCGACGAAATCACGCGCTCTGTATACACCAAAGAAACGGCCAACATGCTGGGCATGGAAGAGCGCACACTGGTGGCTGCCATCTCACAGGAAATAGCCCAAGCCAAAGAAAACCGGCTGAAGCAACAGGAAAATGAACAGAAACGTCTGGCACTGCAAACCGGGAACGGACTTTCTGCCCCGGCTCAACAAGCACAACCGGAAGAAGCCTTGACTGCAACCTCACAGACAGGAATCCAGTCTGACCAGACAGACAACGGTCTGCAAAGCCCACCGCCTCCCGGCGCACCTGACGACGCCACCGGCAAAACGGACACAGGAATGCAGATGACCTACGTCCCGCGTCAGACAGCCGAAGAGCAGTCACTTTACAACAAAGAGCTGCTGTTGATGCAGATGCTTATACGTCATGGAGAAAAAATCATCTGCTACACAGAAAACGAACAAGGGGAAGAGCTTCCGATAACCGTAGCCGAATACATCCATTATGCGCTGGAGGAGGACAACCTGAGGTTCCGCACTCCGCTACATCAACGCATCTTGCAGGAAACCCTGGATCACCTGCACGAAGAAGCTTTCTCTGCCGAACGCTATTTCCTGAACCATCCGGATAATGCCATCAGCATGCTGGCCTTTGAACTGTGCGATGACAAGTATCAGCTCAGCAAATATCACTCCAAACACCAGAAAATCGCCCGCGACGAAGAAAGACTGGCCGAACTGATTCCCCACCTCATCTCCGACCTCAAGCTGGCCATTGTGGACAATGAGCTGAAACAGATTCTGGCGCAGTTGCGCAATCCGGACATACTGACAGACAAAGACCGCTACATGGACATCATGAAGCATTACAAAGAAATGAAGGAAATAGAACGCACACTGGCTCAGGCAAGGGGCGATCGCGTGATTACCTGACCCCCCTACCCGCCAAAGCCTGCAGAGCGGCAAGCCTCATAACTCCCCTTGACACGACAGCGGCAACCGCGTCACCGGTCAGAGTGTACCATTCTTCAATCTATGTATACCGCTGTTCCGCTGCATGTCACCATCAGCATGCTCCCGCTGGCCCCTACCGTCTCATAGTCCAGATCTATTCCAACCACAGCATTGGCCCCCATACGCTCCGCCTCTTGAGCCATTTCCTGTAAAGCCGTATCCTTAGCCTTGCGCAACACTTCCTCGTAAGCATTGGAACGCCCTCCGAAGAAATCACGGAAACTGGCAAAAATATCGCGCACGGCATTGGCACCAATGATAGCCTCTCCCGTCACCACTCCATGATACTTCGTAATGTGTCTGCCCTCTATAAGGGCTGTTGTCGTCATCAACATATCAGTCTTATTTTAATAAATTACCGTTTCCGTCTTCCACCTCCGCTCATCCAGCAGTCCACAGAAAAGCGTCCCGGACCGACAAGATATATCAGCACAAAGACCACAAGATAGATCAACGCCAGCTCTCCTCCCGCCAGACTCCCGCCATGAACATAGAAGAAAGCCACGCCCATCGTCACTATCATGGGCAACAGGCTCAAACGTAACAGGAATCCCAGCACAAACGCTACCGAACAAAACAACTCTCCGAAAATGGCCAACATCAAAGAGTAGCGCCCGCCTATGCCCAACGGATCCGGAAAGGTCACGGCAAGACTCACAAACTCCGTCAATTTGGCATAACCGTGTGTCATCAACAGCCCGCCGAAAAGCAGCCGCAAAGCCAACAAGAACAGCGAAAAGTTCGTCTGATACGCCTTATGTGGAAACAAAAAAGCATTATATCTCATATTCATTTCAATTAAAAACATCCACTGACGAGCAGCAGAACCGTCCTGAACCAGGGCATGCATCCCCTTATCATCGTGCTTTCAAAAATACAAATAAGATTTATCTTTGCCGCTGTTTTTTAGATTTAATAACAATCGCATGAGCACTTTACCCCCACGAACCATCCCAAAACCGGTCACACAAACACCCTCAGCCCGCCCGTCAAGGCTCTGTCATGCAACAGGTGTTACCGATAAGCTCCGACCGCACTGTCCGTCCGCCCCAGCCCCGACGCGCTTCCCGACAACTGAAAAACGGCATATCCGCGAAGTTATCGTTATAATATCATAAAACTTGCCGCACTTACTCCAGAATCTTATAACTTTGTAAAAACAGGCAGAAACTGCGCTCCGGTATTCCGCCAGTCAGCAAACGGCTGGCAGAAACAGTGAACTTGCCTTCACAGGAAAGGCTCTACGGCCTCATATCCGGAGCAAAAATCCTAAAAAAATGAACATTATGGAAAAGATTTATCATTCATTGACTGAACTGATAGGCCGCACTCCGCTATTGGAAGTCAGCCGTATCGAAGAAAAACAACAGACCGGTGCACGGATTATCGCCAAACTGGAATGCTTCAATCCGGGCGGAAGCGTAAAAGACCGTACGGCACTCTATATGATTGAAGCAGCAGAAAAGGCAGGCTTGCTGCACCCCGGCGGTCTCATCATCGAACCCACCAGCGGCAACACCGGCATAGGACTGGCATGGATAGCCTCCGTCAAAGGCTATTCTTTGATACTCACCATGCCCGAAACCATGAGTCTGGAACGGCGGAAACTGCTGAAAGCACTGGGTGCCCGCCTGGTATTGACTCCGGGCAGTGAAGGCATGGCAGGCGCCATCAGGAAAGCAGAAGAACTGAAAGCCGCCCATCCGGAAGCATTCATCCCGCAGCAGTTTGAGAATCCGGCCAATCCGGCGGCTCATCTGAACACGACAGCCGAAGAAATCTGGCGCGACACCGACGGCAAGGTAGACATTTTCGTGGCCGGAGCAGGGACGGGAGGAACCATAAGCGGAACAGCCAAAGGCCTGAAAGCACGCAACCCGCAGCTGAAAGCCGTAGCCGTAGAGCCGGACGGCTCACCGGTATTGTCCGGCGGAAAGCCCGGACCTCACAAACTGCAAGGCATCGGTGCCGGTTTCATTCCGGCGAACTTCGACCGCAATGTGGTAGATGAAATCATACGCGTAAAGGACGAAGACGCCATGCAGGCAGCGCGTCTGATGGCCCAATGCGAGGGACTGCTTGTAGGCATCTCGTCCGGAGCAGCTTTGCATGCCGCTCTGGAACTGGCCCGCCGTCCGGAAAACAAAGGCAAGACCATCGTCGTACTGCTGCCTGATACGGGGGAACGTTACCTGTCTACCACGCTTTTCGAGTCCGACGAAAATCAGCCGTAAGCAGACCCGTCATACCTAAAACAGACGTCCGGACAGCGGAACAAAGGGGTCAGCGGATATTTCAGGTTGGTAGCCTTGCCATGTCAGGCATATTGTGTTGCAAGTCTGAACATAAAGAACC
>CALULA010000026.1 GCA_944321365.1 uncultured Paraprevotella sp. | reverse complement strand
CCGCGCGTATGCGTCCCCGCCTTCCCGCATGCCGCCTCTTCGCGGGCTTCCGTCATCCTTCAGCCATCCTTCAGCCTCCAACGTTCTGTCGGTGAGTGCGTTATCCTTCATCCTGAAAGATGAAGGGTATTTTTGCAAAAACTCCTGTATAGGGAGAGAGAGACAGGGCAAGGATTTTCGGGAAGGACTCCCCAGGAGATGTTTTATTGATATCTATAGCCGCTCTACGTTTTTGGTTTTGTGCAGGAGTTTATTGGGGATCTACTTTATTTTCGATGTCGGAAGAATGTGAAAGTTTATTTAAATGCAGAATACGGGTTTGAGGCGTAATGATGTTCAGTCGGTGGGTTACAAATATCAGGGTCTTGTCTGTGTAGTGTTGGCTAATGTTCTTCCAAAGTCTTTTTTCTGTTTGTATGTCGAGTGAAGAGGTCGCTTCGTCGAAGAGTAGAATTTTACTAGGGCGGAGCAGAGCCCTGGCAATGGCGATACGTTGGGCTTGTCCTTCGCTTAATCCTACACCTCCTTCTCCGCAAGCCGTATCCAGACCTTGAGGCAGTTCAAATACAAAATCGGCACAAGCTTCCTGTAAAGCCTTTTTCATTTCATTTTCATTTGCGTGTGGAGATCCCAACCAAAGATTTTCTCGGATCGTTCCGCTGAAGAGAGTGTTACCTTGAGGGACATAAGTAAAGCAGGAACGAGTGGCGGCGCAGCATTCTATTGTGTGAGATTCGTCATAGAGGGTAATGCAGCCTTGTGTTGGGTGGATAAGTGAGAGAAGTAAGCGTATGAGGGTGGTCTTACCTGCTCCTGTCTCTCCGACAATTGCTGTATGTGATTGGGGGGGGAAGTCAAAATTGAAGTCATATAGGATGTTTCGTCCTTGTTTGTTGTATGAGAAGGTTATATGTGACAATCGTATGCCTGGTGAATTTTTTAGTGTTGTACTGTTTCCCGTTGGCTCTAATGGTATTTCTTCCAGTTGCATCAGTCGTTCTCCAGCGGTAAAGGCGTTGACGAATATGGGTATGAAACGGGTTAAATCACGGAATGGTCCTTGAATTTGACCTACCAATTGGATAAATGCAAGCATCATGCCATATGTAATGGTGCCTTCTGCCAGACGGTTGGCTCCCCAAAGAAAAGTTATGAGATAGCATCCCATGAAACCAGCACTGAGTAAAGATGAAGATATGGATGAAAATTTGGTGCGGATTCTGATTTGTTGTTGTAGGTTTTGTTGGATGTTGCTCAGACGTTGTGCCATGGTTGGCTGTTGTTCCAGAGTTTGTATGATCATCTGATGTTGGATGCTTTCTTGGAGAACGCTTTGGATGCGGCTGTCTGTGTTGCGGATGTTGCGAGTCAGTTTACGCATCTTTTTCATATACAATTTGCTGAGCAGGATAAAAAACGGTATGATGACAATGGTCAGACAAGCCAGAAAGGCATCCATGGAGTATAGAAACAGAAAAGCGCCGATAACCCTTACCATGACGGCTACAATCGCAGGAGTCGTCTCTGTCACGGCATTAACAACGTCTGTTACGTCACGTTCCAGACGATTAAGGATGTCGCCGCTGTGCCGTTCATTGCGTTCTTTCCATTCGCTGTGTAAGAGCCGGTTGAAATAGAAAAGTTGCATGTGGTTTTGTGCTTTGACTCCTAATATGGCTTTGATCCATTTGGAGCCAAAGTTGATGAACAGTTGGGTTAGCAGTATACCTACAAGCCATGCCGCAGCAATAGGTAATAGTCCCGTGCTCTTGTGAGTCGCGATGTCTATGACCCATTTTGTAGTGCCGATGAATGCAAAATCCAATACGACGGTCAGACAACCCAATAGAGTGTTGAGGCAGACTTGCAGCCGGTGACGTCGCAGTATGCTCCATAGCCATTTGAGCAACTTGCCGGTGGAATAAGAGGGGGTTAATTTTAGCATGATTGTTCTCTTGGATCAGTACCCCACATAAGCTTTTCACGTAGGGTAGAATAGAAAGAATGTTTTTTGCGCTGCAGTACCTTAATGTTGTAGGATGCTCTTTTCAGAGTGAGGGTTGTCGCTTCCGTACAGGCCTCACTCCTGCCATCTATGGCTATCAGAAAATTGTGATTGCGGGATTCGACAGATAACGTGAGTTCCGCTTTGTCGCGGAATATGATGGGACGTGCTGTCAGACTGTGTGAGGCTACAGGCGTAATGCAGAATGTTCCCGATTGAGGGACAATGACAGGACCTCCGACGCTCAATGCATACCCCGTGGATCCGGTAGGTGTATTGATGATCAGTCCGTCTGCCTGGTAGTTGGCTAAAAACTCTCCATCGATATTTACGCGGATGGAAATCATGGAAGAGTTGTCACGTTTCAGTACGGCTACTTCGTTCAGTGCATAAGGATAACCTTTTAGTTGTGGCCCTTCACATTTCACTTCAATGACACTGCGTTCGTCTATTTTGTATGTATGGTTATAAATGTCATTTATGCATTCACTGATTTCTTCCGGTGAGATATCGGCTAAAAATCCAAGGCGGCCCATGTTGATACCTAAGATTGGTATGTTCTTGTCCTTCACTCTGCTGGCTGCGGCCAGAAATGTGCCGTCGCCTCCCATGCTGATTGCGATGTCAGCTTGAAAATCATCACCTGTGATTAATCCGGTCGGTTGGATGTCAAGGTGCAGTTCCTGTACCAGATAAGTAAAAAATGCGTCGTCTATATATAAGTCTGCGCCATGTCGGGTGAGTTGGGTGATGAGCTGTCTGACAGAAGCCGATTTTTTAGCTTGATAGACATTGCCGAACAAGGCGAATTTGATTTTTTCTGCCATGCTACTAAGATTAATTAAGACTTTTACTGCTGTATGAGTTTACAAATATAGTATTTTTTTCTAACTTTGCTCTGTAGGTGATTAATTATAATTTGCAAGAGATATGACGAAGTTAAGTGTGAATATCAATAAGGTGGCAACGATACGAAATGCCCGTGGAGGAAATAATCCTGACGTGGTGCAGGTTGCGTTAGATTGTGAGGCCTTTGGGGCGCAAGGGATTACGGTTCATCCCCGTCCGGACGAACGGCATATCCGTTATCAGGATGTTTATGACCTGAAAGCTGTCTTGCATACGGAATTTAATATAGAAGGGAATCCCATAACCAAGTTCAATGACCTTGTTATGAAGGTACGTCCTACGCAGGTGACGCTTGTACCTGACGCTCCGGATCAGATAACGTCCAACACCGGTTGGGATACCAAAAAGAATCAGACGTTTTTAACGGAAATAATCAGTGAGTTTAAGGAAAAGGGCATTCGTACATCTGTATTTGTGAATGCAGATCCGGAGATGGTGGAATATGCGGCGAAAGCCGGAGCAGACCGTGTGGAACTTTATACGGAGCCTTATGCGTCTGGTTATGAGAAAGACCCACTGTCGGCTGTTGCTCCTTTTGTCGAGGCGGCCAAGGTGGCTCGTAGTTTGGGGCTGGGACTGAATGCCGGACATGATCTGAGCCTGAAAAATCTGAGGTATATCCATGAACAGATCAGTTGGTTGGATGAGGTGAGCATAGGTCACGCTTTGATATGTGATGCTTTGTATCTGGGGCTGGAGAAAACCATCAAACGTTATTTGGAGTGTCTGAGCTGATGAATGAGGCTGTCGGCATAACTGGAAAGGACGGAGTGGAAGCACTGACGGGATGGCTGGCATCATGGGGAATGGGGGCGGCGGCCTCTGTCGTTGCTCATATCATAGCGTTGTCGTTGCTACTGCTTGTCGCTTTCATGGTCGATTTGCTGTGCCGCCATATCTTGCTGAAAGCTGTAGCCAGAGTGGTGAAGCACACCAAGGCAACGTGGGATGATGTCGTGTTCGACCATAAGGTGATGATGCGGCTCAGTCATCTGGTCGTTCCGGTTATTGTCTATTTGTTCATTCCGGTGGTGTTTGCGGATATGAACAGTTCTACGGTGAACTTCGTACAGCGTATCTGTTTTGTGTTCATCGTTGTGGCGTTCTTGTCTTTTGTCCATGTGTTTCTGAACGCTGTGTATAGTGTGTACAGCGAACGGGAACGTTTCCGTAACCGTCCGTTGAAGGGCATGCTACAAACCCTTCAGGTGATATTATGGTTCGTGGGAGGCATAGTGATTATCAGTGAATTGATTGATAAGGATCCCATATCACTGTTAGCCGGTCTGGGAGCTTCGGCTGCCGTGCTGATGCTGATTTTCAAAGACTCTATCATGGGACTGGTCAGCGGCGTACAGCTGACAGCCAATGAGATGCTGAAAGTGGGCGATTGGATCAAGATGCCGAAGTATGATGCCGACGGTGTCGTTACGGAGGTTACGCTGAATACGGTGAAAGTGCGGAATTGGGACAACACCGTTACCACCATTCCGCCTTATGCCCTGATCAGTGATTCGTTCCAGAATTGGAATGCCATGCGTGAGAGTGGCGGCCGGCGTATCAAACGTTCGGTGAATATCGACATGAACAGTGTGAGATTCTGTACGCCGGAGATGCTGGAACGCTTCCGTAAGATCGATTTGCTGAAAGACTATATTGACCGGAAAGAGCAGGAACTGCGGGATTATAATGCCGAAAACGGGATAGACGATGCGGTGCCGGTAAACGGTCGCCGGCAGACAAACATAGGCGTGTTTCGGGCGTATTTGGTCGCATATTTGCGGAGCTTGCCTTATACAAACTTGGAATTACACTGCATGGTGCGTCATTTGCAGCCTACGGACAAGGGCATTCCGGTGGAATTATATTTCTTTTCCAAAGTGAAAGACTGGGTGCCTTATGAAGCCATTCAGGCAGATGTGTTCGACCATGTGCTGGCCGTGATTCCGGAGTTTGGCTTGCGGGTGTTCCAGTCTCCGTCGGGCAGAGATGTGCAGAAGGCGCTGGCCTGATACGTGTGTGCGGACAAAGCATTAAAGTTAACAGCATAAATGGAAAAAGTTATGAGCAAGGTTTATTTGTTTTTTGCGGAAGGAACAGAAGAAGTGGAAGCATTGGCCGTGGTGGATATTCTGCGGCGTGCAGGAATAGCAGTAAATATAGTGTCGGTGACAGGCGAGATCATGGTGACGGGTGCCCATGGCATTCAGGTGAAAGCCGACCTTTTGTTTGATCAGGCAGACTTTTCACAGGCTGCCATGTTGGTGTTGCCCGGTGGACTGCCGGGGGCTTATCATCTGGCAGAGCACCAAGGGCTGGCAAAAGAAATCCGTCAGCACTACGAATCTGGCAGACCCTTGGCCGCCATCTGTGCCGCTCCTTTGGTCTACGGGCGAATGGGGCTGTTGAAAGGGCTGAGGGCCACTTGCTATCCGGGATTTGAGGAAAATCTGGAAGGTGCCGTATATACAGCAGCTTTGGTAGAAGAAGACGGGCTGTTTATTACGGGAAAAGGACCGGCGGCTGTCTTTGAGTTCGGTTATGCTATTGTACGACGGTTGGCAGGAGAAGACAAGGCCGAGTCTGTACGCAATGGCATGCTTTATAATGAAGTGGGCCGATGAGAAAATATGCCATCATAGTGGCGGGAGGAAAGGGACTGCGTATGGGCGGAGAAGTGCCCAAGCAGTTTCTTCCTGTAAAAGGGCGTCCGGTGCTGATGCGCACGCTGGAGACCTTTCATGCTTATGACAGTCGTCTGGAATTGATCTTAGTCTTGCCCGCTTCTCAGAGAGATTATTGGAGAAGTTTGTGTCATAGTTATCATTTCCGATTGGATTGTCGTATTGCAGAAGGCGGTGAGACGCGTTTCCATTCCGTGGCCAACGGATTGGCTTTGATTCCGGATGACGTGTCGGACGCAGTGGTGGCGGTGCACGATGGCGTGCGTCCATTTGTGGATAAGGCGGTGATTGCCATGTGTTTTGAAGAAGCAGGCCGGGGGCAGGCTGTGGTCCCGGTGGTGGAAGTAGTGGATACGTTGCGTCACCTGGAAGGGACTGAAGGAGGCAGTCGGACGGTTTGCCGTTCGGATTACCGCATGGTGCAGACTCCTCAGACTTTCAGGCTTGAAACTTTGAGGGCCGCTTATGCCCAGCCTTATTCTTCTGCGTTTACGGATGATGCGTCTGTTGTGGAGGCTCTTGGAATCTCTGTGAAATTGATACCGGGAAACCGAGAGAATATTAAGCTCACCACCCCTTTTGACTTGAAGGTTGCAGAAGCTTTTTTAACGTGATGTAAGATGATAGATATAGAGCATCAGGATGTTACTTTTCTTCCCGGAGTAGGGCCTAGAAGGGCGAAGCTCTTAGGGGATGAGTTGCAAATCCATACCGTACATGATTTGCTCTATACTTTTCCTTATAAACACATTGACCGTACGAGGTTGTATGCTATCCGTGAACTGACGGCGGATATGCCTTATGTGCAAGTCCGCGGGCAAATTTTAAGCTTTGAGACTGAAGGAGAAGGACGCAAGCGCCGGTTGGTTGCTCATTTTACGGATGGGCAGGGGGTGGTGGATTTGGTTTGGTTTAACGGTCTGAAATACGTTATGTCGGCGTATAAGGTCCGCACTGATTATATTATATTCGGACGGCCAAGTGCTTTCAACGGGCGTATCAACGTCGTGCATCCGGACGTGGATGATGCTGACGCGCTGCATCTGAATGCCATGGGGCTGCAACCTTATTATAACACTACGGAAAAGATGAAACGTGCCGGATTGAATTCCCGTTCGATGGAGCATTTCACGGCTACGATGTTCCGTCTGATAGATCAGCCCATACCGGAAACATTACCCTCTTACCTTTTAGAACGCCTGCATCTGGTTTCGTTGGATGATGCCCTTCGTCATGTACATTATCCGGCTTGTGCGGAAGATTTACGCCGGGCCCAGCTGCGGTTGAAATTTGAAGAGCTTTTCTATATTCAGCTTAATATAATAAGGTATGCCCGTGACCGTAGGCAAAAATGTCGCGGATATGTGTTTGCCAAGGTAGGAACGTTGTTTCATGCTTTTTATGAGAAGAATCTGCCTTTTGAACTGACAGGGGCGCAAAAGCGGGTGATACGGGAAATCCGTCAGGATGTCGGGAGCGGCAGACAGATGAATCGTTTGTTGCAAGGCGATGTAGGAAGTGGAAAGACGCTGGTGGCATTAATGACGATGCTGATTGCTCTTGACAATTCTTTTCAGGCGTGTATTATGGCTCCTACGGAAATCTTGGCAGAGCAACACTATACTACGTTTCAAAAGATGCTGTCCGGGCTGCCAGTCAGAGTGGAATTGCTGACAGGCATCGTGAAAGGCAGGCGGCGTGCTGCCGTATTGGAAGGATTGGAGCGCGGTGATGTGCATATTTTGGTGGGGACACATGCAGTTCTTGAGGATACGGTGAATTTTCATTCATTAGGCATGGTGGTGATTGATGAGCAGCACCGTTTTGGCGTTGCTCAGCGGGCACGTTTGTGGATGAAAAATACGAATCCGCCACATGTGCTGGTGATGACGGCCACTCCTATACCCCGCACATTGGCCATGACATTATATGGTGATCTTGATGTTTCCGTTATTGATGAATTGCCTCCCGGACGTAAGCCTGTACAAACCATTCACCAATATGACAGTCATAGGGAAAGTCTTTATCGTGGTATGCGTGCGCAGCTGAATGAAGGCCGTCAGGTTTATGTTGTCTATCCATTGATTAAGGAGAGTGAGAAGATGGATATTAAAAATCTGGAGGAAGGCTATGAACAGTTGCGGCATGATTTGCCTGAATATAAAATCAGTTGTGTGCATGGGAAGATGAAGGCGTCAGAGAAAGAGGCCGAGATGCAGGCTTTTGTCACAGGCCAGACTCAGATTCTTGTGGCTACGACAGTGATAGAAGTGGGCGTAAACGTTCCGAATGCATCTGTTATGGTTATTGAAAACGCCGAACGTTTCGGATTGGCACAGTTACATCAGTTGCGTGGGCGTGTGGGGCGCGGAGCCGAGCAGTCTTATTGTATATTGGTGACGAAATACCAATTGAGTGCTGACACCCGCAAGCGGATACAGATTATGACGGAAACGAATGACGGGTTTGAGATAGCAGAAGCTGATCTGAAGCTGCGAGGGCCGGGTGATTTAGAAGGAACCCAGCAAAGTGGCGTTGCTTTTACCTTGCGGCAGGCCAATCTTGCCCGTGATGGGCAGATTCTCCAATTGGCTCGTTCTACGGCCGAGAAAGTGCTGGATGAGGACCCTTTTTGTTCTGATAAGAGGAATGAAATCCTCTGGAGACAGTTAAAAAAATTAAGGCGTGGAGCGATGAATTGGGGCGTTATCTCTTAAAAAACACTTTATAAAGGAAGAAATACTGTTAAAATCCTTGGCTTTATGTTATGAAAGGGTTATCTTTGTGCTCGTTAGTGTTTGATGGACACTACACTCTCAGAAGTTAAATTTAAAGTCTATACATACATGGAGAAAACCTTGGTCTTATTGAAACCGTGTACATTGCAGCGTGGTTTAGTCGGTGAAGTGATAGAACGCTTTGAGAAAAGGGGACTGAGGTTGGCCGGGTTGAAGATGATGCAACTGACAGATGCCATTTTGGATGAACATTATGCTCATTTGCGTGAAAAATCTTTTTTCCGGGATTTGAAAGCTTCCATGAAAGCTACTCCCGTGATAGCTTGTTGTCTTGAAGGCATTGATGCCGTTGCGGTTGTACGGGCCATGACGGGATCAACCAATGGCCGGAATGCGCTTCCGGGTACTATTCGTGGTGATTATTGCATGAGTAACCAGCAGAATATAGTCCATGCTTCAGATTCGTTAGAGAATGCTGCGATAGAATTGGCGCGTTTCTTTAAGCCGGAGGAAATTTTTGATTATGAGTCTTCCAATCTGAACTTCTTGTATGCATTAGACGAACTCTAAAAGGAAATAAGCGAACTAAATAAAAGTAATAAATGTTTTTCAATTTTAAAGGACTTAAAACAGGAACTATAGCAGTTTTGGCTATGCTTAGCATTCCGGTCGCCGGACAGGATCTGTTGGCTCGTCAGGCTCCTATAGACAAAAAAATGAGAGCGGTAGACTCTGTTGCCTTGCAACGTCTGATAGGTGACGAGCAGCTTGAAAACCCTGCCTTTGGCCTTTATCCCGATTGGAACAACCAGTACGCCCATCATTACGATGTAGAATTGCCGGAAGAATACAAGATAGACTTGCGGCATTTTTGCATGCCGACGCCCAGCCGTAGGATTACTTCTAATTACGGCTATCGTGCAAGTTTCCGGCGTCAGCACAAAGGATTGGACATTAAGGTTTATATCGGTGATACCATTCGCTCGGCTTTCAGTGGAAAAGTACGCATTGTGAATTATGAACGTCGCGGGTATGGCAAGTATGTTGTGATTCGTCATCCCAATGGTTTGGAAACGATTTACGGGCACTTATCCAAACATCTGGTAAAAGAAAATCAGATTGTAAAGGCGGGTGAACCCATAGGCTTGGGAGGAAACACTGGACGTTCGACGGGATCACACTTGCATTTTGAAACACGTTTCTTGGGCGTGGCCATTAATCCCGCTGAGATGTTCGATTTCGTAGCGCAGGATGTGACGGGTGATTATTATATTTTCCGTTCAGGGAAAAAAGGTAGCCGGACTGATGTGGCAGCCAAGACCACAGCTTCCCGTCCGATGCCTAAGGCTCGTCCGCGGACGAAAATTCATAGGGTGAAGGCCGGTGAGAACTTGTCCGTCATAGCAGCTAAATATGGAACAACGATTTCAAAATTGTGTAAGTTGAACGGTCTTTCGCGCAAGAGTGTTCTCCGTATAGGACAAATAATCAAATATTCATAAGCGATTTTATATAGGAAGAGAAGAGTTTGCCGCAGGATGTGGCAAACTCTTCTTGGTATATTCCGTAATTTATACTATCTTTGCAAGAGATGTGCGGCGCATTATAGTTTGTAAAATATGGATACGCAAGAGCAGTTCAAGATGGTAATGGCAGAATGCCGTGAGTTGTTCGCCAAGAAATTGCACGATTATGGTGCAGCATGGCGCATTTTGCGTCCTTCTTCCGTGACGGATCAGATTTTTATTAAGGCGAATCGTATTCGTAGTTTGGAAATAAAAGGTGTGTCGTTGGTTGGCGAAGGCATCAGATCCGAGTTCATTGCGATTGTGAATTACAGTATTGTCGGATTGATTCAATTAGAATTGGGTTATGCAGACAAGGAGGATCTGACGGTAGAAGAAGCATTGTCATATTATGATAAGTGTGCGGAACAAGCGTTGGCTTTGATGTTGAAGAAAAATCATGATTATGATGAAGCTTGGCGCGGAATGCGTATCAGTTCCTATACAGACCTTATTTTGATGAAACTGTATCGGACGAAGCAGATTGAATCTCTGTGTGGTGATACTTTGGTGTCTGAAGGCGTCGATGCCAATTATATGGACATGATGAATTATGCCGCTTTCGGCTTGATAAAACTGACGTTCAGTGAATAAGGGCAGGCAGAAATTGCAGAAAGTGCGTTGGGCTTTGGTAAATATCTGCCGATTGCTGTTGGCTTGTACTTTTGTGTTTTCCGGTTTCGTTAAAATTGTAGATCCCAAAGGAACACAATACAAATTTGAAGACTATTTCCTGGCTTTTGGCATGACAGAATGGTTGCCGGATTTCTTGCCCTTGCTTCTTTCTGTCTTTTTGTCTGTTTTTGAATTTAGCATGGGAGTATATCTGTTTTTCGGAATCCGGCGCAGACTTACTTCTTGGCTCTGTCTGTTGTTTGTAGGAGTAATGACTCCGCTGACACTTTACTTGGCACTGAATGATCCCGTTTCGGATTGCGGCTGTTTCGGGGATGCTGTAACGTTGACTAATTGGGAGACGTTTGGTAAGAATGTGCTGCTGCTGTCGATGGTCCTGCTTGTATTCCGTTATCCACGATTGATGACGCGGTTTATCTCCGAACGTAATCAATGGATGATTTCTTTATATTCGATTTTCTTTGCTTTTGTCTTGGCTGTCTTTTCTCTTTATTATCTCCCGGTTTTCGATTTCAGACCTTATCATATAGGTGCCAATTTACCGGAAAAGATGATAATACCGGAAGGGGCTGAAGAACCGGAATATGTTACAACATTTGTTTTGGAAAAGGCAGGGAAGAAACAGGAGTTTACCGTAGAGAATTATCCTGCGGATACGGCATGGCACTTGATAGAAAGTAAAACCGTGATGGTCAAAGAAGGTTATCAGCCTCCATTGAATGACTTCTCAATTACGGCGTGGGACTCTGGTGAAGATCTCACTCAACAGATTCTTTCCGATAAAGGATATACTTTCCTGTTGATTGCCCATCATCTGGAATATGCAGATGACAGCAATATAGATCGCGTTAATGAGTTGTATGATTACTGTCAGAAATATGGATATGCGTTTTATTGTCTGACGGCGTCGGGAGATGAGGTGATCCGACATTGGCAGGAATTAGCCGGAGCTGATTATCCTTTCGGTTTGGCGGACGATATTACTTTGAAAACAATGATACGGTCTAATCCGGGACTGATGTTGCTGAAGGATGGAACTGTTTACAACAAATGGAGTTGCAATAATTTGCCAAGGGAAGAAGAACTCGGCGTTCCATTGGAAAACAGTGAACTGGGACGTCTGCAGCTGGCTTCGCGGACGATGACAACTTTGCGGGTCATACTTTGGTTTCTTGTGCCGCTATTTTTGCTGGCTAGTGCTGACCGTATCTGGATAGGTAGTAAGATGTATAAACGAATGAAGCATAAAAATAGAATTATCAACCTTTTAAAAAGAAAAAACATGA
The DNA here is from genome assembly GCA_944321365.1 of uncultured Paraprevotella sp. GTDB lineage: Bacteria > Bacteroidota > Bacteroidia > Bacteroidales > Bacteroidaceae > Paraprevotella. The sequence continues at coordinate 7,004 of CALULA010000026.1, read as the reverse complement.
GAAAGAAAATTGTAGCAGGCAACTGGAAAATGAACTTGAACCTGCAAGAAGGTGTAGCTTTGGCTACAGAATTGAATGCAGCATTGGCCGCAGACAAACCGAATTGTGAAGTAATTATCTGTACCCCGTTCATTCATTTAGCCTCTGTTGCCGGTGTATTGGATTCCAATCTCATAGGATTGGGAGCAGAAAACTGTGCCGATAAGGAAAAAGGTGCCTATACTGGTGAGGTTTCTGCTGCCATGGTGAAGTCTACAGGCGCGGAGTATGTCATTTTGGGTCACTCTGAGCGTCGGGCTTACTATGGTGAGACTGCAGAAATACTGAAAGAAAAAGTTAATCTGGCATTGGCCAACGGTTTGAAGGTGATTTTCTGTATCGGTGAAGTTCTGGAAGAGCGTGAGGCAGACAAGCAGAATGAAGTAGTGAAAGCTCAGCTGGCCGATTCGCTGTTTGACCTGACTCCGGAGCAATTTTCTAATATTATTCTGGCTTATGAGCCTGTTTGGGCTATCGGTACGGGAAAAACAGCAACAGCTGAACAGGCTGAAGAAATGCATGCTTTTATTCGTCGTACGATTGCTGAGAAGTTTGGTGCAGAAGCTTCTGAGAATGTCTCAATCCTTTATGGAGGAAGTTGCAAGCCGACCAACGCCCGTGAGATTTTTGCTAAGCCGGATGTGGATGGTGGCCTGATTGGTGGGGCTGCTCTGAAATGTGCCGACTTTAAGGGCATTATCGATGCTTGGAAAGCTTGATAAGCGTTTTGTGCGGTCGTTCCGGCTTGTGAAAAGAGTCGGGATGACTGCTTTTTTTATTAATGGCATATATATAAGTCTTTATGAAACAGCTTTTCTTGTCATTGCTTTTTGGGGGATGTGCTTTATCTCTTTCTGCCCAGCAGAAGTTTGTGGACAAATTGGTGAAACCTGTTAATGGGCAAGGTACAGTGCGTGTGATACAAGATGCCGAAATCACTCGGCTGGTGAATGGTACACTGCAACAAACAGATCAGGAAGTGACGCTATCCGGACAGGATGCATCATCGAATGGCGCGTTGGGAAAGGAAGACGGTCAGACAACCATAGTGAAGAAATCACGGCGAATGATGAAGGCTAACGGTTATCGTATACAGGTATATGCCGGCGGCAACTCTCGGACATCGCGTCAGGAAGCCCAGCGGATGGCCGGAAAGGTGAAGAGTTATTTCAACGATATGCCGACCTATACTCATTTTCAAAGTCCGCGTTGGATTTGTCGGGTCGGTGATTTTAGAACATACGAGGAAGCCAGTCAGGCATTACATGAGATGCGGGCTACAAAACAGTTTGACGAGGCTTTGATTGTGAAATCCGTAATACAAATACCTTATTAATGGAAGAACTGGTGCGTGATGAACGTGTGCAACGGGAATTGGAGAGCCATTACCGTTCCATCTTGTCATTGTTGGGAGAAGATACCGAGCGTGAAGGACTGTTGAAGACCCCTTACCGGGTGGCCAAGGCCATGCAGACGCTTACCAGGGGGTATGCGGAAGATCCGGGAGAGATTCTCAACTCGGCAAAGTTTAAAGAAGACTACCGTCACATGGTGATTGTAAAAGACATTGACTTCTTCTCGCTTTGCGAACACCACATGCTGCCGTTTTATGGCAAGGTGCATGTTGCCTATATTCCCGACGGCTACATCACTGGCTTGAGCAAGATCGCCCGTGTGGTGGATTCTTTTTCCCATCGCTTGCAGGTGCAGGAACGCATGACGTTGCAAATTAAGGAATGCATCCAGAATGCGCTTCACCCGTTGGGCGTGATGGTGGTGGTGGAAGCCCGGCACATGTGCATGCAGATGCGCGGTGTGGAGAAGCAGAATTCCGTGACAACGACCAGCGATTTTACCGGTGCGTTCAAACAGGCCAAAACGCGTGAGGAGTTTTTGGATTTGATACACAGTAATTCTTTATAGAGCGTCTTTTAAGAATAAATAGCAGACAGAACAGTTCTTATAAACATGTCTGGCATTGAATTTGTTGTTATATTCAATGGAATGTTTAACATTTAAAATGTAAGGTTATGATTTCAGAGAAATTGCAAAAAGCCATCAATGAGCAGATTACAGCTGAAATGTGGTCAGCAAATTTGTACATGTCCATGTCGTTTTACATGCAAAAAGAGGGATTGGACGGATGTGCAGTATGGTTGAAAAAACAGTCTGAAGAGGAATTGGGGCATGCCTACGACATGGCTGCCTACATGATGAAGCGCGGTGGCGTTGCTAAAGTGGACAAGGTAGATGTCGTTCCGCAGTCATGGGACGGTGCATTGGGAGTGTTTGAGAATGTGTATTCCCATGAATGCAACGTGTCTAAGATGATAGAAAACCTGGTGAAGATAGCTTCAGAGGAGAAAGATATGGCGACACAGGATTTCTTATGGGGCTATGTTCGTGAACAAGTTGAAGAAGAAGCAACGGCTCAGGACATCTTGGAGAAGATACGTAAGGCCGGAAAGTCTGCGATGTTGTTTATAGACGATAAGTTAGGGCAGCGGAAATAAAAATTTTGTAGTGCTTATAAAAAAGCATGCAGGTCGTTCTTCAAAAAAAGAGCGGCCTTTTTTGTTGTCGGATAGACCGGAATAGCCCTATGGAATAAGATGAAAACATGAGGATGTATGCCGTTTGCTGCTGACAGATATGTTATGTGAAAATGTGCCTTTTCCGCTATTTCAGATGATATTCTTGATATTATTTTAAGGCATACAGTAGCAAGTTTTCCTTTTTTTATGTAACTTTGAGGCCGTAAAGACAAAGGGGTGCCTGCAAAGGCTGAGATTATACCCTCGAACCTGATGCAGTTCGTACTGCCGTAGGAATTGGATTACCGTTTTCTCCTGATGCCGTTTTGGGACACTTCTTTGTAGAATATATAGAATCAACAAAAGTTTGTAGTATGAAAGTTTGGTTGAATGGCAAAGAAGTAGAAACTGCGGCAACGTCTCTGACATTATTGACAGAAGAGTTGGATCTGCCTGTAGAGGGAGTGGCTGTGGCTGTGAATAACCGTATGGTTCCCCGTTCGCAATGGGCAGATTATGTCTTGACAGAGGGCGTGCATATTGTGATCATTAAGGCTGCTTGTGGAGGATAACATTTTTTCAAGTAGAAATTTTCAGATTAAATCAAGGATATATATGGAGAAATTAGTCATTGCCGGGCGGGAATTCTCGTCCCGCTTGTTTTTGGGTACGGGAAAGTTTAATTCCAATGAGTTGATGACGCAGGCCATCAAAGCTTCTGGTACGGAGATGGTTACTGTCGCCATGAAACGTATAGAGCTGGGAGACAAAGAAGATGATATGTTGCAGCATATTATAAATCCGGGTATACAGTTGTTGCCTAATACGTCGGGCGTGCGTAATGCCGAGGAAGCTGTTTTTGCGGCACAGATGGCACGGGAAGCCTTTGGAACGAATTGGCTGAAGCTGGAGATTCATCCGGATCCGCGCTATCTTCTGCCGGATTCCACGGAAACCCTGAAGGCTACAGAGCAGTTGGTGAAGATGGGATTCGTGGTGTTGCCTTATTGCCAGGCTGATCCTACATTGTGCAAGCATTTGGAAGAGGCCGGAGCGGCGACTGTGATGCCGTTGGGAGCTCCGATTGGAACAAACAGAGGGTTGCAGACCCGTGATTTCCTGCGCATTATCATTGAGCAGGCTGGCGTACCTGTTGTCGTGGATGCCGGTATTGGTGCTCCGAGCCATGCGGCGGAGGCCATGGAGCTGGGAGCATCGGCTTGTCTGGTCAATACGGCCATAGCTGTGGCCGGCGATCCTGTGGCCATGGCACGGGCTTTCCGTCAGGCTGTCGAGGCCGGCCGGACGGCTTATGAGGCCGGATTGGGCGTGCAGGCAGAAAGTTTTGTAGCTGAGGCCAGTTCGCCTCTGACGTCATTTTTGGATGAATAAACAGCAAGGAGGAAAGATACATGTTTTCAGACGAATTGGAAAAAATCTCATGGGAAGAGACTACGGACCGCATCAACGCCAAGACGGATGCTGATGTGCGCCGGGCTTTGGCCAAGGAACATTGTGACGTGGAGGATTTCATGGCCATGATTTCTCCGGCGGCTGCACCTTATCTGGAGACCATGGCCCGTTTGAGCCGCAAGTACACCGAGGAACGTTTCGGAAAAACCATATCCATGTTCATTCCTTTGTATATCACGAACTCCTGCACCAATTCCTGCGTTTATTGCGGTTTTCATGTCAGCAATCCCATGCGTCGGACTATCTTGACAGAGGAGGAGATAGAAAATGAGTACAAGGCCATCAAAAAGCTGGCCCCTTTCGAGAACCTGCTGATTGTGACCGGGGAGAATCCGGCCAAGGCAGGTGTGCCTTATCTGGCGCGTGCTCTGGATCTGGCCAAGCCCTATTTCAGCAACCTGAAGATAGAAGTGATGCCCCTGAAGGCGGAAGAATATGCCGAGTTGAAGCGGCATGGGATGAACGGGGTTATTTGTTTTCAGGAGACTTATCACAAGGACAACTACAAGCTGTATCATCCGCGCGGGATGAAGTCTAATTTCGAGTGGCGCGTCAACGGCTTTGACCGTATGGGACAGGCCGAGGTGCATTCCATTGGCATGGGCGTACTGCTGGGGTTGGAAAAGGAATGGCGCACGGACATCACGATGATGGCCCGTCATTTGCGCTATTTGCAGAAGCATTATTGGCGGACGAAGTACAGCGTGAACTTCCCGCGGATGAGACCTTCCGAGAATGGAGGTTTCCAGCCTAATGTCGTTGTGAGCGACCGTGAACTGGCACAGGCAACGTTTGCCATGCGTATCTTCGATCATGATGTGGATATATCTTATTCTACGCGCGAGTCTGCCGTGTTCCGTGATCACATGGCTACTTTGGGCGTTACGACCATGAGTGCGGAGAGTAAGACTGAACCGGGAGGATATTACACCTATCCACAGGCTTTGGAACAGTTTCATGTGAGTGATGAGCGGACGGCAGCAGAGGTAGAGAAGGCCCTGAAGAAGGAAGGCCGTGAGCCTGTGTGGAAGGACTGGGACGCCAGTTTCGACCTGAAAGTTTTTGCCGGACGTTGAAGTGAGGAGCGGCAGATGAAAACGATGGCTTATGAGCGTTATGAACGGCAGATGCTTCTGCCTGAAATAGGAGAAGAAGGGCAGGAGCGTCTGCGGGCTGCTCGCGTGCTGGTGGTGGGAGTCGGCGGACTGGGAACTCCCATATCTCTTTACCTGTCGGGAGCCGGTGTGGGCCGTTTGGGGCTGGTAGATGATGATACTGTCGGGCTGACCAATCTGCACCGTCAGGTGCTTTATACTGAGGCTGATGTGAAGAAGCCGAAAGTTCGCGTGGCTGTCGAGAAATTGAAGGCTTTGAATCATGAAGTGGAGGTGGACACTTATGATTTCCGGCTGACGCAGGAAAATGCGGCAGACATCGTCGGGCGTTATGACATGGTGGTGGATGCTTGCGACAATTATGCCACGCGCTATGTGCTGAATGATGTTTGCGCGGCTCAGGGAAAGCCTTATGTCTATGGAGCCATTGAGGGCTTTTGCGGGCAGGTGGCTGTGTTTTGCCGTACGGCAGGTTCCAAAACCTATCGTGATTTATATCCCGACGAGGCGGCATTCCGTCGCATGCCGTCCCCGTTTAAGGGAGTGGTCGGCATGACGGCAGCAGTAGTCGGTTGTGTACAGGCTCATGAAGTGTTGAAGATGGTGTGCGGATATGGCGATGTCCTGGACGGGCGTCTTTGGACGGTCGATTTACGTACGATGCAGTCTTATGTGATTGATTTATAGTGGTTATAGGATAAATGAAAGTGATTAAAATGAAGAGTCTTTTGATGAAAAAGGCAGGTAGTTTGTTGTTAGCCTGTTGTAGTGTTTGGTCTTTGCGGGCCGCTGTGGTGGATACTTTGCAAGTAAGCAGTGCTAAGATGGGTCGTACGGTGAACACAGTAGTCGTGTCGCCGGATACGGTGCGGGGCGCAGGCGCGGCTGTGGTTTATTTGCTGCATGGTTATGGCGGTGATGAGCATGAGTGGCTTAAATTGAAGCCGGAGATTAAGGAGTATGCCGACCGCGAAAATCTGATTTTTGTCTGTCCCGACGGAGAGAACAGTTGGTATTGGGATAGTCCGCAGAATGCTGCCTCGCAGTTTGAGACTTTTGTAAGCCATGAATTAGTCGGGTATATCGACAGCCGTTACCGCACTTTGTCCAGCCGTGACAAACGCGCCATAACGGGATACAGTATGGGTGGGCACGGAGCCATGTGGCTGGCTATACGCCATAAGGACGTCTTTGGTGCGGCCGGCAGTATGAGTGGCGGATTGGACATTCGTCCGTTTCCCGATAATTGGGAAATGAAGGTGCAGATTGGCACGCGCGACGGGGGCACTTTTGATTGGGATGATTATACTGTGGTCAATCAGGTGGACCGGTTGAAGAACGGCGATTTGCAGCTGATTGTGGATTGCGGTTACGATGATTTTTTCCTTGAAGTCAATGAGAAATTTCACGAAGAGCTGTTGAAACGGGGCATCATGCACGATTTTATTCTACGGGCAGGTGCACATACGGCAGAATATTGGAATAATGCGATAGATTATCAGTTGCTGTTTTTCCTGAAATACTTCAGGCGTTGATAATGGCGTGTCCGGTCGGCTGTGGAGAGCGGACTGTGGCTTTCTGCAAGTCCCGGTGCAGGGCTGTTTCTGGGCGCGCGGAGTGAAAGAACTTTCTTTCCGCATCACCGCAGTCTTTTGTGCGCAAGAACGATTGCGGTCTTGCGCACAAAATGCGCACATTCCGTAGAATAATATAACTGATTAACAATGAATATTTTATAAAACAGACGTCCGGACAGTGGCTTTGTTCGGGTCAGCGGATATTTCAGGTTGGTAACCTTGCCATGTCAGGCATATTGCTTATTTTTGTGGCATGAAATCAGAGC
>CALULA010000025.1 GCA_944321365.1 uncultured Paraprevotella sp. | reverse complement strand
GCTCTGATTTCATGCCACAAAAATAAGCAATATGCCTGACATGGCAAGGTTACCAACCTGAAATATCCGCTGACCCGGTTTTGTCCTTAATCAGCAAGTATGGATTGAGGAAAAATGCCGGGGGCCCGGCGTCGGGCGAAATATTCCTTTCGGTCCGTGTGGAGAACTATGTGCCTTTCAGTCAAAACGAGTGCTGAGTACTAATAAACATATAAATTCATTGGGACACTCAAAAAACTTTTGTAAATTTGTCCCAAATATCGAAATTATAATAAAAATGAATGTTTTAGAGTTAAGTGAACAGGAAATCGTAAGAAGAAATAACCTGAATGAGCTTCGAGCCATGGGCATCGATCCTTATCCGGCTGCAGAATATCCTACAGATGCATTTTCCACTGATATAAAAGCGGAATATGACGAGAATGCTGTAGAGAAACAGCAGGTGTGCATTGCGGGGCGTATGATGAGCCGACGCATTATGGGCAAAGCTTCTTTCATAGAATTGCAAGACTCCAAAGGACGCATTCAGGTATATATCACTCGTGATGATATTTGTCCAGATGAAAATAAAGATCTGTATAACATTGTTTTCAAGAAGTTGCTCGACTTGGGTGATTTTATCGGTGTGAAAGGTTTTGTGTTCAAAACTCAAACAGGAGAAATCAGTGTACATGCGCAGGAGATGGTTGTGCTGGCTAAGAGCCTCAAACCATTGCCAATTGTAAAAATGAAAGACTGTGAGGTATATGATTCTTTCGATGACCCTGAGTTACGTTACCGTCAACGTTATGTGGATTTGATTGTCAACGGCGGAGTGAAGGAGACGTTTCTTAAGCGTGCTACGGTGCTGAAAACGTTGCGTGCGGTGCTGGATGAAGCCGGTTACACAGAAGTGGAGACTCCCATCTTGCAGTCCATCCCCGGAGGAGCCAGTGCACGTCCGTTCATTACTCATCATAATACGCTCGACATCGACCTTTATCTCCGCATCGCTACGGAATTATACTTGAAACGTCTTATAGTAGGTGGCTTTGAAGGAGTTTACGAGATAGGAAAGAATTTCCGCAACGAAGGTATGGATAAGAGCCATAATCCGGAGTTCACTTGTATGGAGCTGTATGTACAATACAAGGATTACAATTGGATGATGAGCTTTACCGAGAAGCTTCTTGAACGTATCTGCATTGCTGTAAACGGCTGTACGGAAACCGTTGTGGACGGAAATACCATCAGTTTCAAGGCACCATATCGTCGTTTGCCTATTTTGGATGCCATTAAGGAAAAGACGGGCTATGATTTGAATGGCAAGAATGAAGAGGAGATTCGCGAAATATGCAAGGCTCTCAACTTGGAAATAGATGACACAATGGGTAAGGGAAAGCTTATCGATGAGATTTTTGGAGAGTTTTGTGAAGGTACTTTCATTCAGCCTACATTCATTACGGACTATCCTGTCGAAATGTCGCCGCTTACCAAGAAGCATCGTAAAAATCCGGCATTGACTGAACGCTTTGAGCTGATGGTGAACGGCAAGGAGCTGGCTAACGCTTATTCTGAGCTGAATGACCCTATAGATCAGGAAGAGCGTTTCGTTGAGCAAATGCGTCTGAGTGAGAAAGGAGATGATGAGGCCATGTTTATAGATCAGGATTTCCTGCGTGCCTTGCAATATGGTATGCCTCCTACCAGCGGCATAGGCATCGGCATTGACCGTCTGACCATGCTTATGACGGGACAGACTACGATACAGGAAGTGCTGTTTTTCCCACAAATGCGTCCGGAGAAGAAGATACCCAAGGACAGTGTGGCCAGATTTGCCGAAATCGGAGTCGGTGAGGATTTGGTACCTGTCTTGCAAAAAGCCGGTTATAATTTAGTGAGTGATTTAAAAAATGCCAATCCGCAGAAAATACAGCAGCAGATAGGAGACATTATTAAAAAATACAAACTGAATGTGGAAAGGCCTTCCGTAGCTGATGTGACAAGCTGGGTGGAGCGCATCTGACAGTTGCTTTTATCAAGTAAGATATGGAAAACTGTGGAACCATAGCTATCATGGGAGGTGGTAGTTGGGCTACTGCCATTGCCAAGATGATGCTGGAACATAATGATTCCATCTTGTGGTATATGCGCCGTGACGACCGTATAGAGGAATTTCGGCGTGTAGGCCATAATCCGGCTTACCTGACTAGTGTGCATTTTGATACAGGTCGCATTCAGTTTTCTTCGGACATCAACCGGATTGTGGAAAATGCCGATACGCTGATCTTTGTTACTCCTTCTCCTTATTTGAAGAGTCATCTGAAGAAATTGCGCACAAGGTTACGCGACAAGTTCATTGTTACGGCTATCAAAGGAATTGTACCGGATGAGAATCTGGTCTGTTCGGAATATTTTCATCAGGTGTATAATGTGCCGGATGAGAATCTGGCCGTTCTGGGAGGTCCGAGTCATGCCGAGGAAGTGGCCATGGGGAGGCTCACTTATCTGACCGTAGGGTGCGCCGACTTGGAAAAGGCACAAACTTTGGCCGATATGGTTTCTTGTGAATATGTCAAGACCAAGATCAGTGATGATGTGGTCGGTATAGAATATGCATCTGTGTTGAAAAATGTCTACGCCATAGCTTCCGGCATCTGCAACGGACTGAAGTATGGTGACAACTTCCAGGCCGTGCTAATGGCCAATGCGGCGCAGGAGATGAACCGCTTTCTCACCGTGGTTCATCCCATAGAGCGCAACATTATTGACTCCGTGTATCTGGGCGATCTGCTGGTGACCGGTTATTCCAACTTCAGCCGCAACCGCGTGTTCGGTACGATGATAGGCAAGGGCTACAGCGTGAAGAGTGCGCAGATAGAAATGGAGATGATTGCCGAAGGCTATTATGGAACCAAATGTATGAAGGACATCAACAAACGGTTGCATGTGAATATGCCTATCTTGGATGCTGTATACAACATCCTCTACGAACGTATTTCGCCGAGTATCGAGATTAAGCTGCTCACAGATTCATTCAGATAAGACAATAATTCTAAATATAGAAAGATGAAAAATATTCAATTAGACATCACAAAAGCGGCTCAGTTTTTAGGAACTGACGCTATCGCTGCTTACGAAAGTAAAGTGAAAGCTGCACAAGAGGCTTTGGAAAATGGAACATGTCCGGGCAGCGATTTTCTGGGTTGGTTGCACTTGCCTTCGTCCATTACAAGCGAATTCCTGGCGGAACTGAACTCTACGGCACAAATCCTTCGTGAAAATTGCGAAGTGGTGGTAGTTGCCGGTATCGGTGGAAGCTACTTGGGAGCGCGCATGGTTATTGAAGCTTTGAGCAATAGTTTTCAATGGCTGTTGAATGACAAGAAGAATCCTGTTATTTTGTTTGCTGGCAACAATATCGGTGAGGATTACCTGTCCGAGATGTGCAGCTATCTGTCTGACAAGAAATTCGGTGTCATAAATATTTCCAAAAGCGGTACGACAACAGAAACTGCTTTGGCTTTTCGCCTGTTGAAGAAGCAGTGTGAAGAGCAGCGGGGCAAAGAAATGGCCCGCAAGGTGATTGTGGCCGTAACCGATGCTCGTAAAGGGGCTGCACGTACGACAGCCGATAAGGAAGGTTACAAGAGCTTTGTTATTCCCGATAATGTCGGCGGACGTTTTTCTGTCCTGACTCCTGTCGGATTGTTGCCCATTGCCGTAGCCGGTTTCGACATCGAAAAGCTGGTTGCCGGTGCCGTTGATATGGAAAAGGCTACAGCGCTGCAGGTTCCTTTCATGGAAAATCCGTCGGCTGTGTATGCGGCTTGCCGCAATGCGCTTTATGCTCAAGGCAAAAAAATCGAGATACTGGTGAACTATCAGCCTAAGCTACATTACTTGAATGAGTGGTGGAAACAGCTGTTTGGTGAATCTGAAGGCAAAGACCACAAAGGTATTTTCCCCGCGGCTGTGGACTTCACTACAGATTTGCATTCCATGGGGCAGTGGATTCAGGAAGGCGAGCGGACTATTTTCGAAACGGTGGTCAGCATAGAGAAACCTAATCATGAAGTGCTCTTTCCTACAGATGAGGAAAATCTGGACGGCTTGAATTTCTTAGCAGGAAAACGGGTGGATGAGGTGAACAAAATGGCAGAGTTGGGTACACAGCTGGCACATGTGGATGGCGGAGTGCCCAACATACGTTTGAGCGTTCCGGTTTTGGATGAGTACTATATTGGACAGATGATTTATTTCTTCGAAAAAGCCTGTGGCATCAGCGGTAATCTTTTAGGTGTGAATGCCTTTAATCAGCCGGGTGTGGAGGCCTATAAGAAAAATATGTTTGCTTTGCTCAACAAACCGGGATATGAAAAAGAAAGCGAAGCTATCCGTGCGCGCTTAAATAAATAAGGTCCTATGTTTGAAGAAGAGAGGAGAAAGTATTTGCAAAAACACGGCTTTGAGGCTATGCGTCTCAAGGCCGTGCTTTTTGATATGGATGGTGTGTTATTCGACTCTATGCCCAATCATGCCTATTCCTGGACTCACGCTATGGGGCGTTTTGGGTTGCATATTACGTCGGAGGAAGCATACATGCATGAAGGGCGCACCGGAGGCGGGACCATTAATCTGTTAGCCCGCCGGGATTGGGGCCGGGATGCTACGGAAGAAGAAAAGCGAATGATTTATCAGACTAAGTCTGAATTGTTCAGCCGTTGTCCGGAAGCGCCACAGATGCCGGGAGCTTACGAATTGTTGAAAAAGGTAAAAGCTGATGGCATCATTCCTGTGTTGGTGACAGGATCGGGGCAACTGACTCTTTTGGAACGGCTGAACCGGAGTTTCCCGGATATTTTCCACAAGGAGCTGATGGTGACCAGCTTTGATGTAAAATATGGAAAGCCCAATCCGGAGCCTTATCTCATCGGGTTGCAGAAGGCCGGTATTGCACCCAATGAAGGCCTGGTTGTGGAGAACGCTCCGTTGGGGGTGCAGGCAGGAAGTGCTGCGAACATCTTCACTATAGCGGTTAATACGGGGCCATTACCTGATCAGGTGCTGTTGGATGCCGGAGCAGATTTGCTCTTTCCTTCCATGAACTCGCTTTGCGAACATTGGGATGAGATAAGGGATACTTTCTTATGATTGTTGAATTAGAAACTTTATGAGTTATGACATTATCTGAACTTTTATGCCGTGACCGCTTTGCGCGGCAGGCTGGTGTGGAACTTCTGGATATCCGGCCGGGTTACGCAAAAGCCAAGATGGAAATCACACCGGACCATCTTAATGCTGCCGGTGTCTGTCAGGGTGGCGCGCTGTTTACATTGGCGGACCTTGCTTTTGCTGCCGTTGCCAACAGTTATCACCAGATCACTCTTTCATTGGCGGCTAATATTACGTTCCTGAAAGCCGTGTCTGCAGGAACGCTGTATGCCGAAGCTGAAGAAATACACCATCACCACCGGATACCCTATATCGAGGTGCGCATTACGGATTCAGCCGATGAGCTTATTGCCATACTGAACAGTACCGGATACCGTAAGAAAGAACTCTTGCCTATAGATCACGAGCTTCATGAAAATACTGATTGTTGAAGACGAGAAAGAATTGCGCGATACCGTAAAGGAATATCTTATGCGGGAAAAGTTCGTCGTAGAATGTGCGGAAGAGTACGCCTCGGCTATGGAAAAGCTGAATGACTACGACTACGACTGCATCCTGCTGGATATCATGTTGCCGGGAGGGAGCGGCTTATCCATTCTGTCTCATCTGAAAAAGCAGCGCAAACAGGAAAGCGTCATCATCATATCGGCTAAGGATTCCATCGAGGACAAGGTGGAGGGACTGAATCTGGGAGCCGACGATTATCTGGCCAAACCTTTTCATCTGGCCGAACTGAACGCGCGGGTGAAATCGCTGCTGCGGCGCAAAAAAGCCGGTGGTGATACCAGTATTGTACTGGGAAACCTGACGTTGGTGCCTGATACGCGCAAGGTTATGATAAACGGGTCGGAACTGACGCTTAACCGTAAGGAGTTTGATTTGTTGTATTACTTCATCAGTAATCCCAACCGGTTGATTAATCGTACGGCACTGGCTGAATCAGTCTGGGGAGACAACATCGATCAGGCCGACAGTCTGGACTTCATTTACTCGCAAGTGAAAAACCTGCGGAAAAAGATGAAGAGCGCAGGCTCGCGGGCCGAGATAAAGTCGGTGTACGGTTTTGGCTATAAACTTTCTTTTGAAGAGTAATAAAATCACTTCCATGAACCTGTTGCGCTATACTCATCTGCACCTGTCCATACTCCTTTTCTTATTGTTGGGAGGATGGGGCATCTTCTTATATTATACCGTTATAGACGAGGTGATGGACGAGACGGATGATGCGTTGGCCAACTACAGGGACATCATCGTGGGCAAGATTCTGGCCGACTCCACCATTTTGCATACGGAGGACCGTATCATACACAGCTACAGCATCCGTCCGCTCACGGCAGACGAGGCCGCCGGCTACAAGGACCGTTTCTATGACGGCACGGTTTACATCGAGACCGAGGACGAATACGAGCCGGTGCGTATCATGAAATCCTGTTTCATGGCCGGCGATCTGAAATACTACGAACTGGAGCTGAGGCTGTCCACATTGGAGCGGGATGACCTGATTGCCGCCATCCTCAAATATCTGATAGCACTCTACATTGTTCTGCTGTGTTGCATATTTGTCTCTACACGCCTGATACTGAAATCGGTGTTCCGCCCTCTCGACCGCCTGCTCGGCTGGCTGGAAAACGTGCGGCCGGGACATCAGGCTCCGCCGTTGCGCACAGACACTCCGATACGGGAGTTCCGCACACTGAACCAGGCTGCGCTCAACATGTACGGGCGGGCGGAAAAGGCCTATCGTGAGCAGAAAGAGTTCATCGAGAATGCCTCGCATGAATTGCAGACTCCGCTGGCCGTGGTCAGGGGCAAGCTGGAATTGCTGGCAGAGAATGACAATCTGAATGAGGCGGAGTTGCGGCACATCGACGACATCTTCCGCAGTCTGAACCGGGCCGTGCAGCTCAACAAGTCGTTGTTGTTGCTGTCGCGCATACAGAACCGCCAGTTCACGGATGCCGTCGATGTGGATATGAACCGGCTGTCACGGCAGATACTGGCCACGCTTTCCGACCTGTATGAAGAGAAAGGGCTGCATTATGAGTTCCGGGAGACCGGAGCCTTCATCCTGCATGTCAACGATTCGCTGGCACAGACGCTCCTTAACAATCTGATAAAAAACGCCATCGTGCATTCACCGGACGGCGGCAGGGTGAGCATCAGCATAGACAGCCGCCACATGGAGATAGCCAACGACGGCGAACGCGCGCTCGATACGCAGAAGATGTTCCGCCGTTTTTATAAAGGCGACAGCGGGCATAAGGAGTCCACAGGGCTGGGACTGTCCATCGTCCATTCCATTGCTGCCTTATATAATATAGGTATAAGCTACAGTTTCGACGGGCGGCACCATTTTGTGTTAAAAAAAGAAAACTGACGCTTTCTGCGGCAAAAATCCCATTTCTTTCCAGAATCGCGCTTTTATTTTGGGGTTACAAAAGCAATAGTAACTCTAAAAATGCAAGCGTCATGAGAAAGGTTTTTCCAATATTGATAGTGTGTTCTGCGGCATTTGCCACTGCTTGTGCCGACAATGAGGTCATCAGTCAGAACCTGAACGACCTGCCCGCTGCGGCGCGTACGACACTTGAGCAGCACTTTCCCGGCGTGCAGGTTTCTTATATCAAGATAGACAAAGAACTGTTCAGAGGGACCTCCTATGAGGTCAGGCTGGTCAACGGGGCGGAAATCTCTTTCTCCGGCAAGGGGGAATGGACAGAAGTGGACGGCAAGAAGAACAGCGTGCCGGCTCACTTCCTTCCCGACGAAATCAGGCGGCAGGCCGCCGGGCTTTTTCCGGGCGACAGCATCACGCAGATAGAGAAGAAGAACAGGGGCTACGAGGTGGAGCTTAGCAACGGGATAGACTTGACTTTCAACCGGAATCTGGAATTGAAGGAAATCGATTAAACACTTTAAAACAAAACAATATGCGTATGAAAAGAACAATATGGACCTCAGGCATCTTCGCATTGATATGTCTGCCGGTGCTGACAGCCTGCAACGACGATGACGACAACGAAGATGTCCTCCGCAACAATCAGAACATCATTCAGACGGTGACGAGCATTTATCCCTCGGCACAGATTCTCGAAGTGGAGCCGGACTACCAGGGATATGAAGTACAGATGAGCCTGGACGGTCGTGAAGTGGAGATGCATCTCGACGGGAACTACGGATGGATCTATACGGAGTTCGAGGATATGGCTTGGTCGGCCCTTCCTGAAGCGGTCGTTTCGGCCTTCAATAGCGAAAGCTATGTGTTCAATCCCTATGAGGATGATGTGGACCGCATCGAATATCCTTCGGGTGAGACCGTCGGTGAGTATTACCGGATTGAGCTGGACCGCGAGCCTGCGGACATCGTTCTGTGCTACAATCCGGACGGCAGCAAGCGGCAGCCGTGACGACAGGTCCGTAGGGCACGAGTGAACATCCGTGGTGCGGCGCATGCGGCAGTCTGCATCACGGATGTGCGCGTGCCTTCCGGGCTTTTTGTGTGCCGGTGGAGTTTCTGCGGGGTCATGCCCGCTCCGTATACCGTAGAAACGCCCCTTGCAGGGCCGTTTCCGGACATTCTGCCGGAAGAATGCCGTGAGGCAAAAAGAAAGCATTTTATGTTTTCCTGTAGCAAAAAGCGCGTTTTTTTTGTTTTTACTGACAGACGTATTCTTTCATCCGTTCCAGTCCGGATGCTTTTCCTATACATTCTTTTATGTTTGCTTGCAGACTTTAACTATTCTTGCGCAAAAACGCGGGTTTCTTTGCGCAAAGATGCGGACGGCAATGCGGAAGAAACACTTTTTCTTTGCGCACAGACGCGCGGATTTGTGCGCACAGACGCGGATGTTCTTCCGCAACACCGGGAAAAAACGGTCTGCAAGGCGGGCGCAGCCGTGCTTTCTGCCGCTTTTTTCTCTTATTGACGCGGCGGAACGCCTTCTGCCGGAATGTCAAAAAGGAAGCTGAATGGCCCGTCGGCCGACGGGCGTTTCCTTTTTGTGCGCACAGGGCCATCCGTCCGCGTGCATTTGTCCTACGGAAGCGGCTTTCCGCCGACACCGTGCATTTTCTTGGGCCCGCGAGAATGCGTTTTTCGTGTCCGCCCGTCCGTCTGCCCGCAAATAGGCGAATCTTGAGAGGAGCAGATAAGCAAAGTGTCAGAGTGACATTCTGCAAGGGGGGCGTCTGGCGGGGCATCGGCAGGAGGAGTGACCGTACCGGCCTTGGCGGTAAGCGTTCCTTGTGGAACGGGGCGGGGCAGGCGTTCTTGGGTTTCCGGATTTTTTTCTTACATTTGTGCCTGTAGGCCCGGCCCGCATGGAGGTCCGGGCCGTTATCCTTTACATGAGACAAGATGCTGAATGCTGATGTAGACAGTCTGCCTTTGCGCCATTATTTGCTGACGCGGTTTAATCTCCCTTTGTGGAACAAGGATAAGCACGGACTGGCCACCCGCGATGAGGCGTGGCTGGAAAACCGTTGCCGCCTGTTTGAACAATACACTCTGCCGAGCGTGCAGCAGCAAAGCTGTAAGGACTTCGTGTGGGTCGTGCGACGGCCATGGGTTCCGGTCAGCGTGCTCACGGCGGTTTTTGTTTGGAATGAATACAAAAGTTGCATAAGGATAGTTTTAAATTAAAAATACCTATATATGGGTATAAGGAAATCCATTAAATCTGCTTATCTTTGCAGACCGTTTTATTGGGATAACGGGGGATAGCATTGAATGTAATGGTTTAAATAAAGTAAACATGGTAGATAGCAACGACAGCTGGGCCGGCTTTAAAGGCGATTTGTGGAAGAAAGAAATCAACGTCCGTGATTTCATCCAACATAATTATACTCCCTATACAGGGGATGATTCCTTCCTGCGGCCATCATCGGAAAAGACACGGAAAGTGTGGAACAAGCTGACCGAGATGTTCAAGGTGGAGCGCGAGAAGGGCGTATATGACGCAGAGACAGAGTTGCCGCAGAGCATCACCACCTACGGACCGGGCTATATTGACAAGGACAACGAGGTGATTGTCGGACTGCAGACCGATGCGCCGCTCAAGCGCGGCATTTTCCCGAAAGGGGGCATACGCATGGTGGAGAACAGTCTGGAGGCTTATGGCTATCATCTGGACCCGATGACGAAAAAGATTTTCACAAAATACCGCAAGACGCACAACGAAGGCGTATTCTCCGCCTACACGGAGGAGATGCTGGCGGCCCGACGTTCGGCTATCATCACCGGGTTGCCTGACGCTTATGGGCGCGGCCGCATCATCGGTGACTACCGTAGGGTGGCTCTTTATGGCACGGCACGTCTGATCGAGGACAAGAAGCAGTTCCAGAAACGGCTGGATATCCAGGAACTGAACGACGAGATCATTCGCAACCGTGAGGAGGTGACGGAACAGATCCGTGCTCTTCAGGATTTTGAGAAAATGTGTGCCTCTTATGGTTTCGACGTCACGCGCCCGGCCAAGGATGCCCGCGAGGCCGTACAGTTCGTCTATCTGGCCTATCTGGCGGCCGTGAAGGATCAGGACGGGGCTGCCATGTCCATCGGCCGTACATCCACCTTCCTGGATATATATATAGAAAAGGATATCCGTGAAGGACGGCTTACGGAAGACGAGGCACAGGAACTGGTGGACCAGATGATCATCAAGCTGCGCATCGTGCGTTTCCTGCGTACACCGGAATATAACGACCTTTTCTCCGGTGATCCCGTATGGGTGACAGAGTCGTTGGGCGGAATGGGTGTCGACGGACGGACATTGGTGACAAAGACTTGTTTCCGTTACCTGCACACCTTGTACAATCTCGGCCCGGCTCCGGAGCCGAACCTGACTGTGCTGTGGGCAGAAAAGCTGCCGGAGAACTGGAAACGCTTCTGTGCCAAGGTGTCTGTCGACACATCGGCCATCCAATATGAGAATGACGATCTGATGCGTGTGGATTATGGTGATGACTATGGCATAGCCTGTTGTGTCTCTCCGATGAAAATAGGCAAGCAGATGCAGTTCTTCGGAGCGCGTGCCAATCTGGCCAAGTGTCTGCTCTATGCCATCAACGGAGGCCGCGACGAGCGCACCGGCGTGCAGGTGGCTCCCAGGTTTGAGCCTATCACGAGCGAATACCTCGATTATGAGGAGGTGATGGAGAAGTATGAACAGATGATGCGTTGGCTGGCCAAGGTGTATGTGAATGCCCTGAAGATCATCCATTACATGCACGACAAATACGACTATGAGGCCTACGAGATGGCGCTTCACGACGGCGACGTACAGCGCATCCGCGCTACAGGCATTGCCGGCTTGTCCATCGTGGCCGACTCTTTGGCGGCTATCCGTGACTGCCGTGTGAAGGTGATTCGTGACGAACGAGGCCTGGCCGTGGGTTTTGAACGCGAAGGCGAGTATGTACCTTATGGAAACAACAACGACCGCACGGACGCCATTGCGGTGGAGATTACGGAGAAGTTCATGAACTATCTTCGTCAGCATGAGACTTATCGCAATGCCATTCCCACACAGTCTATCCTTACCATTACCAGCAATGTGGTATATGGCAAGAAAACAGGCTCTACGCCGGACGGACGTCAGGGCGGAACTCCGTTCGCTCCGGGAGCCAATCCGATGAACGGACGCGATGTGAAAGGAGCCGTGGCGGCATTGGCGTCGGTGGCCAAGCTGCCGTTCCATCATGCCCACGACGGCATTTCCTACACGTTTGCCATTTCTCCGGCCACGTTGGGCAGGGAGCGCGAGGTGCAGGTGGACAATCTTGTGAGTCTGCTCGACGGCTATTTCACGCCCGATGGCGGACAGCACCTCAATGTCAACGTGTTCGACAAGGAGCTGCTGGTGGATGCCATGGAGCATCCGGAGAAATATCCGCAGCTGACCATCCGCGTGTCCGGCTACGCCGTGAACTTCGTGAAGCTGACCCGTGAGCAGCAGCTGGATGTGCTGTCACGTACCATCAATCATTCTTTGTAGGAGAGTGTTATGGACGGACAGCCGGTTATAGGCAGAATACATTCATTGGAGAGTTTCGGGACCGTCGACGGTCCCGGAATTCGTTTTGTGACATTCCTGCAGGGATGCCCGCTCCGTTGCCGTTATTGCCACAACCCGGACACGTGGCGGCAGGATGCCGCTGTGAAGTATGAGTGGACGCCACAGCAGTTGCTGGACGAGGTGCTGCGCTACCGGAGCTTCATCGCCCGCGGTGGCGTGACGCTCACGGGCGGCGAACCGCTGATGCAGCCTGCTTTTTGCAGACAGTTCTTCCGGCTCTGCCGCGATGCCGGTCTCCATACGGCACTCGACACGGCCGGTTCGATAGCAAACGCTGAAACCTTTTCTGTGCTGGACTATACGGACTTGGTGCTGCTGGACATCAAGGCACTCGCTGCAGACCTTTGCCGCAAGGTCTGTGGCAGTGACGGAACGTCTGCCCTGCGCTTTCTGGACGAGGCAGAGCACCGCGGCGTGGAGGTGTGGATTCGTCATGTCGTTGTGCCCGGTTTGACGGATGACGACCGTCTGCTGGACGAACTGGTCGCGTTTGTCAGAGGCTATCGGGTGGTGAGCAGGATAGAATGGTTGCCCTATCACACGATGGGGGTGTTCAAGTATGCCAGTCTGGGACTGCCTTATCCCCTGGAGGGTGTACCGTCTCTGGCGGTGGAACGCATCCGTGAGATACGCGAACGCTACCGGAATGTGTTTGGGGAGAGGTGAGGTCGTCGTACGGATTTTCCCTAAAGTCGACCGTTACGTCTGGAACGGTAGTTAAGATGTAGAGAGATGGAACCGTTGAAGAACAACATGCTGCGGATTGTTTTCTTCAATGGTGTTCTTCTTTTTGCCTTTGTGCAAAAGGGAATATCCGTTCTGCAGATTTTCTGCATTTGTTGTCCTTGGGAACGTTTATTGGTCGTATCTGCCATGAAACGATACTTTTGGAACAGTCTTCACTAAATGGAAAGTCTTATCTTTGCCCAATTGAAAAAAAGAGTGGATGCATAACGTGAGAGGAATAGGAAGTATCTTGCTGGCAGTCGTCTGGCTGCTGCAGGGATGTGAACTGATAGAATATCATCCTTATGATGCCCGCATAGAAGGGGAGACCGGACTGACGGAGAAGAATATCCGTCTGATAGAGGAAAAGATGCAGGGAAAGCGTGAGTTCCGTTTTGCCATGATCAGCGACACCCAGCGCAGATACGATGAAACGGAGGACGTGGTGAACGTCATCAATCAGCGCGGCGACATTGATTTTGTGCTTCACGGTGGAGATATGGCCGATTTCGGTGAGACGAAAGAGTTCCTTTGGGCCAGGGATTTTCTGGATCGGTTACAGATGCCTTACGTATGTCTTTTGGGTAATCACGATTGTCTGGGGACGGGTTTTGATGTCTATCAGAAAGTGTTCGGCGCAGACAACTTTGCCTTTACGGTGGGGAACGTCCGCTTTGTCTGCCTGAACACCAATGCACTGGAGTATGACTACAGCCATCCCGTCCCGAACTTCAATTTCATGGAAGACGAACTGACGGGCATGCCCGCAGGAATTGAAAAGACGATTGTGGCCATGCACGTGCCGCCCGGTGACGATGAGTTCAATAATAACGTGGGTCGTGCTTTTGAACATTACATCGTTAGTTTTCCCGATGTGCAGTTCTGTCTGTTCGGACATATTCACCGATGGGCTGAAGAAGAGTATTTCGATGACGGCGTGGTGTACTACGGCTGCACGACGGTGGGCAAGAGAGGGTATTATGTGATAACGATAAAAGAGGACGGGTATGAGATTGAGCGTTGCGGTTTTTAGTCTGTGTTTGTTCTGTCTGCCCTTATGCCTTATGGGACAAGTGCGGAAGAGTGCGGAAATTCCAGATACACTCCGTACGCGTTATGAGAAGATGACGACCCGTCGGATGGAGCGTTGGGAGCGTCTGATTCCCGACCATTATAAGTGGCAGTTTGCAGGCAGCATCGGGGTTGTCTCCATCGGTACGGGATGGACCTATGGGAAGAAGAAGCAATGGGAGACGGATGTGATGCTGGGCTTCCTGCCCAAATTTGAAAGCGAACATAATAAAGTGGTGCTGACGCTCAAACAGTCCTATCTGCCGTGGCGCTTGCGCATCAAGGGAAGTGCGTGGGTGGTCCAGCCCCTGTCGTGTAGCCTGTTCCTGTCTTCTGTGCTGAATGACAAGTTCTGGACGCGTGAGCCGGACCGTTATCCTAAGGGATATTATGGATTCTCCACCCGTATCCGTGCCAACCTTTCTTTGGGGCAGCGCATTATGTTCGACATTCCGGATGTGTCCAACTGGTGGGTGCAGGACATTTCTCTGTATTATGAGTTAGGGGCTTGCGATACGGACTTCTGTACGTTCTTCGGAGACCGGAGCATTAAGTTCAAGGAGATTCTGAGTCTGGCTGTCGGCCTTAAACTGCATATTTGAACTGTTTGTTTTGCATGCCTGCTGAAAAGTCCGTATCTTGGGCAGATAAAGAATCCTTGTTTTCGGGTATTGTATGATTTCCGCAAAATGATGAACTTTGTCAGACCGTAAAGGTATGTTTAATTAAAGAAAGGAGTAAATATGAAGATCAAGGCGATTAAGGGACGCGAGATATTGGATTCCCGCGGTAATCCTACTGTAGAGGTTGAAGTGAATCTGGAATGCGGGGTTATCGGACGTGCCTCTGTTCCCTCAGGAGCTTCCACGGGCGAACACGAGGCCTTGGAACTGCGCGATGGCGACCCAGGGCGCTATGGTGGTAAGGGTGTGCTGAAGGCTGTGGCCAACGTGAATAATATTATTGCTCCCGCACTGATAGGGTGGAGTGCATTGGAGCAGCGGGCCATCGACAAGAGGATGCTGGAACTGGACGGAACGAAGACCAAGTCGAACCTGGGAGCGAACGCCATACTGGGCGTGTCGCTGGCCGTGGCCAAGGCTGCGGCCGCTTATCTGGACATCCCCCTGTACCGTTATATCGGCGGGACGAACACCTATGTGATGCCTGTGCCGATGATGAACATCATCAATGGTGGTTCGCATAGCGATGCGCCCATAGCGTTTCAGGAATTCATGATTCGTCCGGTGGGTGCGTCCTCGTTCCGCGAGGGGCTGCGCATGGGGGCCGAAGTGTTCCATGCGTTGAAGAAGGTGCTCCACGACCGTGGCCTGAGTACCGCCGTGGGCGATGAGGGCGGTTTTGCCCCCTCGCTTGAAGGCACGGAGGACGCTCTCGAATCCATCATGGCCGCCATCAAGGCTGCCGGTTATGTGCCGGGCAAGGAGGTGATGATTGGCATGGACTGTGCCTCCTCGGAATTCTATAAGGATGGCGTTTATGACTATACGATATTTGAGGGGGAGAAAGGCCGGAAGCGCACCTCCGACGAGCAGATTGCCTATCTGGAGGAGCTGATTGACAAGTACCCGATTGACTCCATCGAGGACGGCATGAGCGAGAACGACTGGGAGGGCTGGCAGCGGCTGACAGCGTGCATCGGCGACCGTTGCCAGCTGGTGGGCGATGACCTGTTCGTGACCAACGTGAACTTCCTGTCCAAGGGAATTGCCATGGGTTGCGCCAACTCCATCCTGATCAAGGTGAACCAGATCGGGTCGCTCAGCGAGACGCTGGACGCCATTGAGATGGCGCACCGCCATGGCTATACCACCGTCACGTCGCACCGTTCGGGCGAGACGGAGGATGCCACGATTGCCGACATTGCCGTTGCTACGAACAGCGGACAGATCAAGACCGGTTCGTTGAGCCGCTCAGACCGCATGGCCAAGTACAACCAGCTGCTCCGCATCGAGGAAGAGCTGGGCGACCGGGCTGTGTATGGCTACAAGAGGGTGAAGTAAAACCTTCTTTATGATAAAGACGGAGGCTGTTCCGAATATTGAATTGGGAACAGCCTCCGTTGGTTTATGGACGTCTACGGTTCTATGAACGTAGAGGAAGGGAAATGCATACCGACCATAATCAGACTCTTGTCTTCGGCATATTGCAGGATACGTTTTCGGGTGGCGGTTGCTGTCTCCTTATCCATGTCATAAGATGCACAAATGTCCGGATGAGTTTTTTGCAGAGCGACGCCGTGCATCAGGTCGCCCACGATGAGTGTCTTTCCAATTTGATAGACCGTATGTCCGGGTGTATGTCCGACGGCTTCTATGGCGATGACTCCTCCCGGAAGCGTGTCGCCGAACTCAAACAGGTGCAGCCGGTCTTTGTATGCTTCCATGATTTGTTTGGCTTGTGCTTTCCGGTCGTCGGGCATTTCCATCCAGGCTTCGTACTCTATCCTCGAAGCATATACTTCTGCTTGGGGAAACATCACGCTGTCGCCTTGCATCATGCCGCCGATATGGTCGTTGTGAAAGTGTGTCAGATATAAGCAACGGATGTCGGAAGGTGCTACTCCTAAGGCTTTCAGGTTGGGTATCAGCCGGCTGTCCGGCGCGCCGAGTCCTGTGTCGAACAGCATGTGGTCGCCTTGGGCCTCCAGCAGGAATGCGCTGATGCTGGACGGTATGCCGTCTTGGAGTGAAAGGCTGTCGATGAGTTTGTCAGAGGCAGCGGCGAATAGTGTGCGTGGCATCAGTTTGTCTTGTGCGTTGTCTTGCAGCTGGGTGATTGCAATCTGGTGCCGTTGTGAGTCACCGGCAGAAGCTTGTTCTGCAGGGGTGGAGTCCGTCAGGGCCGGGCTGCCCGGTGTCTGTCGCGTGCCGTTTCCGCAGCTGCCCAGTATGCAGGCCAGTGCGGCTGCAGCGGGCCATAAGGTCTTTCTGATGTAATGTTTCATGTCTTTGCCATTTGGTGTACGGACAAAGGTAAGTATTGGACGTCTGAAAAGCAAGTGGCCGGTGACGGAAAAGAATGAGAAAACCGTTTCTTTTTGCCGTTCACACGGATGCATGCCGGAGGGCGTTTCTGAAGTTGTCGACAGCCGGGGCAAAGAAAAAGGCGGACCGTTTTGTGCGGTCCGCCTTTTCTTTTTGTCGTGAGAGCCTGATCAGTTGCCCCAAATATCGGTGAAATGTCCTTCGTTCACCAAAACATCCAGGCTCGGATCTGCCGGGTCGTCATAACGGTTAAGACCGGATGTGGCCATCATGTTCATGGTTTCCAGACGAGATTCTGAGACTACAGGACGGATATATGCTTTCTTTTCCATATTCTACTTGTTATTTTTGAGGATTATACCAGATAATGTTTTTTATTTTACCACTTTTTTCGTGCCATTCACGATGTAGATGCCGCGTTGCAGGCCGTTGAGAGCCTCGCTGGCCTTTACGTTTTCACGCACGAGAATGCCGTTGAGGTTGTAGACGTTCACTGCGGCGTCTTTGTCGTTCTGCACGGCATCGATGCCCGTAGCACTATCGTCGTCCAGCAGGATGAGGCGCACATTGACTCCGGCAGCCACTACATCTGCGTTCAGATAGGCGCGGTAAGCTCCTATTGTCGGCTCGCTTCCGGTTTCCACTTTATAGAAACCTGTCTGTCCGCTCTGGTTCTGGAGCACGTAGCTGTCGGCAGGGGCGGCGGTTTGTACCAGTGTTCCGGTCATGCCGTCTGTGCTATAGGTATCTTGTGTGGCCAGTCCGTAGCCGCTGAAGTTGTACGTACCCTCATTGCCTTTTATAATATAAGGTGTGTTGGCGGCCAGTGCGGCTGCTTCGGTCAGTTGGAGCACGGTGTTGTCTGCCGCGTCCGTTTCCGTTCCGCTATAGGTGTAGGCGGTCAGCCCGTCGGGCACATCGGCACTGTAGGGGAGCATCAGCGTGGCCCATCCGGCGTCGGTTATCTGCAGAGCCACCTCAGCCTTTGCGGCGGGCTTGATGTTGAACTCGATGTGGCTGTTTACGGTATAAAACCCTTCGCTCTGGCTGCCCATGTACTCGTTGGCCACGGTGTTGCGCAGGTTATAGACACCTTCCGTAGCGGTGGCTATCACTTCGAACGGCAAGGCGAGGCTGCGGTCGGTCGTTGTACGGATGCCGTAGTCACCGGTCGATGCTCCATAGTGTGTGCCGGTGCAGGCATAGTTCGTCTGTCCGTCTGTTCCCGTGAAACTCATCAGGTAGTTGTTTGTGCCGTCTGTCTTTTCCATCGTGAAAGCCTGTGCGTAGTTGGCGTTCGGGGCGGCTTGGTAGTTGAGCGAATATTCGCCCTGTCCGTCCGGGCGTCCGCCGATGAAGGTGACGGCCATTCCTTTATAAGTATAGTTGTCTTGCGTGGCCAGGATGATGTTGAAGCGTTCGTCTGCGGTCGGTGCGTTGAGCGGCGTGTTCCGGTAAGCCTCGATGGCGGCCTGCAGGTCGGCAATGCCTTGTTCTGTCTCGTCCAGCGTAGGAGCGGGCGTCTGCTGCAACAGTTCGGTGGCTGCTGCGTAAGCCTCCTCAAAGACCTCTACAGCCGCTTCGGGAATCTGGAAGGCTTCCGTACCCACATTGGCGGAGATGTTGATTCCTCCGGCTTCCGTCACCAATGCCTGCAGTTCGTTCTTTGCTATCGTGAGTTGTT
This sequence comes from uncultured Paraprevotella sp., assembly GCA_944321365.1. GTDB lineage: Bacteria > Bacteroidota > Bacteroidia > Bacteroidales > Bacteroidaceae > Paraprevotella. The sequence continues at coordinate 1,677 of CALULA010000025.1, read as the reverse complement.
CCTCTTCCGTCAGTCCGGACACAAGAGTCAGTTGGAAGTCGTCGATGGAGCACCAGGTGTGCACTGTACTGCTGCTGGAGGTGGCCCCGATGGTCATCGTGTTGTCAAGCACCGTCACTTCCAGCGTCTGGTAGCTCCATCCGCGTCCTGCATTGTTGTTGGCGAACGTCTTTCCGGCATCCAGTCCGGCCTGTACGCTTTCCCATTCCGTGCCGTCGGTGGCGATGGTTCCGCCCACGTCCTCAGTGGAGGCGAAGGTCGCGCTCTGGCCGTTGGCTGTCAGCGCGATGGTAGCCACGGTGCTGGCCCGTCCGGCAGCCCGCAGGGTGTAGTGTCCGTTGGGCAAGGTTACAGTCTGCGATATGCTGCTCTCCCAGCTGTCGGCTCCCCAGTTGCAAGGCTCGATATAGGGATTGGTCACCCCGCTCCAGTGCTGTCCGCCGGAGTTGACGCCTACAGGCCCTGACGTGGTCCATCCGTCGAGGCTGGAGGCATCGGCATTCCGGATGAGGAATGTCATGTCCATGTTGAACGTATAGCCGGGTTCAGGTTCGGCAACTACCACGTAGGCCTGCCTTGCGCTTTCCAGTGCGGGTTGGATGGTCTCGATGGCCTCAAGGGTGGTGGCGGCATTCAGCGCGGTTTCCGCTGTTGTGATGGCTTGGCTGAAAGTTGTGCTGGCCTCTTCCGTGGCAGTGGTGTGCTCAAGGTAGTCCTTGCAGTCGGCAATCGTTGTCCGTATTTCGGCAACAGGCTCTTTCAGTTCCTGTTCCATATTTATGACGGCCATCAGGGCTTTCATGGATGCAGCGTGGTCCGTGTTCGAGCTGCCGTAAGTGGCTTCGGCTTCGTCTATGGCAGCCTGCATGGCCGTCGGGTAAGACTCGAATGTGCTGACCATCTGGAGCAGGTCGTTGTGCACGCCTTCACCGGGAGCGGCTGAGAGCGTCATAGCTCCGGCAATGAGCCAGGAGAAAGCTGCATCGAACGTGCCTTGGTAGCCTATCGTGGTTTCCTGCTGTCCGGAGAGGGTAAAGTCCAGTGTGTTCAGATAGTTGTTGTCGGTGTAGAATGCGGCGGAGGCTTGGTCTACCTTATCGGCATATGAACTGAGCGACAGGCTGCCCAAGGTGGCTACTGCTACAGATGCGTCGCCAGCCACCATATAGCCTAACGACTTGTTGGCGTCCGTGTTGTAGAATTGTCCTTGACGGAAGAAAGCATAACCCGTCAGTCTGTAGTTGCCGGCGGGCAATGTGGTCTGCTGGGTCATGGAATAGGATGTGACCTCCAATTTACCCCATCCGGCATAAGCCTCGGCCACCCGTGAGCCGAAATTGTTTGTTGAGAAGTTGTTGCTGCTCCATCCGTCACCGGAGGACATGTCCGCGCTGGTCATGTAGGCGGCGGTCACATCCACCCACTCTGTCTGCTGGGCCTGTGCCTGCGGAGCAAAGCCCGTTGCGGCCATGAAGAGTGCCGCGAGTTTGAGTACTTGATTTTTCATTTGCTTTAGAAATTAGTTAATGTTATATTAGAAAACCCGGTTTTTTCATTTATGGATTTTAACAAAGGCCTGTTTTTCGTGCGTGGCAGCACTTCTCTTATGAAGAGAGCCTACTCGTCAGGACAAAGGCTTTTTCTCTGCGGCAAATATATGGATTTTCAGCAGAAAAG
>CALULA010000024.1 GCA_944321365.1 uncultured Paraprevotella sp. | reverse complement strand
ACTTCTGCGGATTCGCCATGACGGATTTGCTGAAAGTCCAGAAGTTTCACCTTGAGATAGAACTGACCGATGAAATACTATAAAGGGTATCCCGAAGAGATGCAGATAGACGGACGGACAGTCACCCCGCACGATGTGGAACGGACCATGCTTTCCCTCTATTGGGACGAAACCGTCTGTGAGTCGGACAAAACGTGGCTATTGGACAAATACAAAGAAGAGCGCATGAATTATCTGGATGCCCGCTTCTGCTTCACCGACGACAACCGCCGACGGCTAAAGGAGGTGGAGCAACTCTGGATAAACGCCCGGCGGCGAATGGAGGCCCTCTGCCAACGCATGGCGCAACGCGAACAGGAAAAGCGCCGGCGGGGAGAAAAGAGTGCCGACCGACTGCAGGTGCACATAGAGGTCTGGAACTTGGAAGACACGGAGGAGACCAGCTATGGAAACGACGAGTGTGAGCTATGGGACATCTGCTTTGGCGAAGACAGGAATTACTACAACTTTTGGGGATTCTTATGCGAAAGCATCTACATCCGCGAAGAGGAAAACACGACGTACGTCCATCCCCGCGACAGCCTCCCGACTGCAGACGAAGAAGCCGACGGCGGCAGCAAAGAATGGCCCGACAGCCTGGACAGCGATTTCCTCCGCCTGAAAGCCCACTACCGCGCCTCCTGGCAGGACATGCTGAAAATCTCGCGGTTCTACATCACGGCCGGCATGTACTACAAGTGAACCGTACGTTTCCTGACCCGATGCAACGGACTTCATCTTCATCTTGATGCTGAATGCATGGAGTGAAGATGCCACGTGTCTGACGAAACCGGACGGCGACACGCCTTTCCCCCATCCTGCGCAGACAATGCGCGAACAAACGGCTTCAGTCAGGGGAGATTTGTGCGTTTCATCGGACATGACGTATCTGCAAATTTCTGACAATCAGCAGCAGCCATAACAACCGGCAGCCATAGCATACCGTTTTGACGGGCAGAAAAAAAATGCACATCCGCCTGCACGGCACAGACCGGAAAAACCGCCCTGAAACAGCCGTGCACACCACCGTGTTCGATCTTGCGGAAGACTTTACGGAGTCTTGCGGAAGAATTTTTCCGGTCGTGCGCAAGACTGCGGCCGTTTTCCCGAAAAGGCTTGCAAAGGACATTTTTTTAGCCTATTTTTGCGGGCAGAACAATATCCGGTCCGAAACGGGAACGGCTGTCCGGCCTCCTGCCCGCAGGACAGGCGGGGAAAGCACGACCTCCCGGCAAGCAGAAACCACCGGCCGGACATAGACAGGACACCATGACAAAAAACAGAACAACAAAACGGAACATCAGCTTGCTCACAGCCCTGCTGCTGCTCACGGCTGCCAAGCCTCAACAGGAAGTCAGCCCGACGGCAAAGGCCATGCAGGAAGCGGGGTTCGTGGACATCCGCGACATTGACCCGTCGATAGCCGTCAGCCTGATGTACGCACGGGCGGACAACTTCACGGGCGAGGTGCTCTATACTGACCTGCGTGAGGCCTGCCTGCACCCTAAAGCCGCCAAAGCACTGTCCAAAGCGCAACAATTGCTGAAAGCCCGTCATCCGGAACTGAGCCTCAAGGTGTATGACGCCGCCCGCCCGATGCACATCCAACAAAAGATGTGGAACACCGTGGCGGGCACACCGAAAAACATCTACGTGAGCAACCCCAAAAATGGCGGCGGACTGCATAACTACGGTATGGCTGTAGACGTCACGCTCTGTGACGAAAAAGGTGACACGCTGCCCATGGGAACTAAAATCGATCATTTGGGCCGGCTGGCGCATATCGACACCGAAGCCGATATGGTCCGCCGGGGAGTCCTCACCCATGAAGCCTGGGCAAACAGGAAACTGTTGCGCTCCGTCATGCGCCAGGCCGGTTTCAAAGCCCTGCGCACGGAATGGTGGCATTTCAACCTTATCACACGTGCCGAGGCAAAAGCCCACTATAAAGTCATCCCCTAATCCTGCATGCCGAACGAAGAGACCCTCACATTCATCCGCAATCATCGCAAAGACGACGTGAAACGGCTGGCCCTGAAAACGGCGCCGCCCGGTGTTGACCTGCCCGCCGCCCTGCAACAGATAGAAGGCTGGCAGACGGCCGTCCGCAAACTGCCCTCATGGGCCGCACATGAAGGACTGCTCTATCCTCCGCGCCTCTCAATGGAACAATGTTCGTCGGAAGCCACGGCACGTTACAAACGGCAGGTCATCAGCCGTCTGTCTGCCGGAACAGCAAAAGACGCCTGCCGGACTTTCATCGATCTGACGGGAGGTTTCGGCATCGACTTCAGCTTTCTGGCCGGACCATTCCAACGGGCCGTCTATATGGAGCGTCAGCCAGAGCTTTGCCGCATCGCCCGTCATAATTTCCACCTGCTGGGACTGCCACAAGCCGAGGTCGTGGAAACCGACTCCACGCGCTTCCCCGAATCCTGGCCGGAAGCCGACTGGTGTTTCATCGACCCTGCGCGGCGCGACACTGCCGGACGGAAAACAGTGGCCATAGAGGACTGCGAACCTGACCTTAATGTCCTGCAAGAGAGAATCAGAGCTAAGGCCCGCTTCTGCCTCGTCAAGCTCTCGCCCATGCTGGATATACGGGCCATTCTGCGCACCCTGCAACACGTCACGGAGATACATGCCGTCAGCGTACAGGGAGAATGCAGGGAGGTGCTGGCCGTAATGACAAGGGAACGACCGGAACAAGAAGTCACATTCCACTGTGTGAACCTGCAAACGGCACAACCGGATTTCGTCTTCACGCAAGCTGAAGAAGAGGAAGCTCAATGCCTGTACGGACCTCCCGCACGATATTTGTACGAACCGAATGCTTCCGTCATGAAATGCGGCGGTTTCTGCTGTATCGGACTGCAATACGGACTGCAGAAACTGCATCCCCTTTCACACCTTTACACCTCGGACGCTCTTCGGACCGACTTTCCCGGACGGGCGTTCCGCATCGCAGCCTGCAGCGGATTCGGCAAGAAAGAACTGAAAGCTCTTATCGGCGACATACGGCAAGCCAATCTGGCGGTGCGGAACTTCCCGGACAGCGTAGCCGGACTGAGGAAAAGACTGCGGCTGAAAGAAGGCGGCGACACCTACATCTTTGCCACCACTCTGACCGACGGCAGTCACGTTCTGATCCGTTGTACCAAACCTTAAAAAAGAAAAGGACAGGCCTTTTCCGCCCGTCCTTTTCATGCCTTGAGAAGAGAAACCTTTCTGCTATTTCACCCTGTAACGAGTCTCTTCCAATCTGTATTTCTTGGTCTTGACTTCTTCTTTCTTCACACCTTCACCCGTCACTTTCACGATAGCCACACGGTTCTTGTCGTTCTCTGCAAACGGCTGAACGGTGTCACCTTTATAATCGGAGGTGATGATGCCTTTATCCACTCCGGCCTCCACCAAAGCAGCCACTACATTCTCCGCACGCTCTTTAGAGTAACGCATATTCAGTTCAGGTGTTCCTGTCCCTTTATCAGCATAGGCCACAACATTCACCTTGCAGTTCTTGTGCTCATTGATGAACTTCACAATGGCCTGCACTTTAGAAGCCGGCTCTGGCTCGCTCATGCGTATCTGATAGTAAATCTGCTCTTCATAAGTCTGCTGCACGGGCACTTCCTTATAAGTCACGTCATCATACCACACCGTGTCCGTCCGCGTAGCCCATTCTTCCACCGGTACCGGCTCTTCTTTCTTCTCGGCTTTCTTGTGACCGAACTTGAATATCAGGCCTATCGAAGCATTGGCCGACCAGTCGTTGCTGTTGCTTGTCTTGGAATTGTAACGGTCTGACGTATTATTGGCCCCCAGTTCAAGATTCATGCCGAAATGCTTTGCGATGTTAAAGTCGAACATCATTCCCACCCGGACATTATGTCCCAGACGGTTATCCTCCCAAGCAAGGGGATAAATGCCGCCCAACTGTGCATTGAGCCCGTTGAAGTCGTCATTGTCCCAAGCATAGTTCAAGCCCACACCGCCGAGGAGTATGACATTGAAAAGACGGTCCTTGTTTGCGGAGAAGATGTTGGTCAGGTTGATCATCAGATCCAAGTCTGAAACCGCATATTTATAATCATAGGTAGTATTCAGACTCTTGATGCCTCCTTTGCTCTGAAATCCGCTGACATGCAGCCGCGCTCCCACTACCGGATTAAAATATCCACCGAACGACACGCCGTACATAGGCGTGATCAGCTTGCCGAACTTATAGTTCGTAAAAGTTGCCTGAGCGCCACCATGCAAACCGAAAAACATATGAGGATAAGGTTTGTAATCCTTTTCCCCGTCAGCATTCTTTGCCTGGGACGACATGCCCGTCCCCAAGACCAATGCTGTGGCCAAACATAATAAATGTAGTTTCATAGAATAATATTTAAAAATTCATCTCCTGCAAATGTATGAATAAATTGAAAATTTTTCAAATTTTTCTATTGTTTTCTTTTCAATCTGTTGCCTAAACAGGAAAAAACATACGCACAAGTACCTGCAAAATTCAAAATAATAACGTATCTTTGTGAATTCAAACAAACAATAAATCCATAGACATCATGTCTGCCGTAACAATAAAAAAGGTCACTACCCGCAAGGACTTGAAACGCTTTATCCGTTTCAATTATGAACTTTACAAGGACTCTCCCTACGCCGTTCCTGATTTTCTGGAGGATACGCTCAACACTTTCGACCCACGCAAGAACGCCGCGTTCGACTTCTGCGAGGCGGACTTTTTCCTGGCTCTGCGCGAGGGCAGAATCGTGGGGCGCGTGGCCGCCATCATCAACCACAAGGCCAACCGCACGTGGGGCACGAACAACGCCCGCTTCGGATGGATTGACTTTATCGATGACGAAGAAGTCAGCCGCGCACTGATGCAGGCGGTGGAACAATGGGGGCGCGAGCACGGATGCGACAAGGTGGTGGGACCGCTTGGCTTCACCGACATGGACCCGGAGGGCATGCTCACCGGCGGATATGACCAGCTCAGCACCATGTCCACCACCTACAACTACCCCTACTATCCCCGCCACATGGAACAGATGGGATACGAGAAAGAGGTGGACTGGGTGGAACGCAAAATCATGGTGCCGGACAAGGAGCATCCCGCACACATGGACAAGTATTTCCGCGTGGCCGAGCTGAGCGCCAAACGCTACGGACTGCACGTGCGCAAGTTCAAGAGCGTACGCGAAATCAAGCGGGGCGGATATGCGCAGAAGATATTCAACGTGGTGAACCGCGCCTACGCCCCCCTCTACGGCTATTCGGAAATGAACGAACGGCAGATCGACCAGTATGTCAGCACCTACCTGCCGCTGATCGACCTGCGCTTCGTCACCGTAGTGGAGGACAGCCGGGGCGAGGTGATAGCCATAGGCATAGGAATGCCATCGCTCTCGCGCGCCCTGCAGAAAGCCCACGGACGGCTCTTCCCCCTGGGGTGGTGGCATCTGCTGAAAGCGCTCTTCTTCCACCACTCCGACATCATCGACCTGCTGCTCGTGGCCGTTCTGCCGGAGTGGCAGAACAAGGGGGTGAACGCCATGCTCTTTGCCGACCTCATCCCCGTGAGCCAGCAGATGGGATTCCGCTTCGGGGAGACACACCCGCAGCTGGAGACCAACGAGAAGAGCCAGGGCCAGTGGGCCTACCTGGACGCCGAGGTGCACAAGCGCCGCCGCTGCTACCGCAAGGCCCTGCAACCGCAAAACACTGACGGACAATGACACCACACGACAAGGAAGAAGAATACGACGGACCGCACGCCGCCCCCACGGCAGAATACAACGAGGAGCACATACGCCACCTGTCCGACATGGAGCACATCCGCACGCGACCTGGCATGTACATCGGCCGGCTGGGCGACGGCACGCATGCCGAGGACGGCATCTACGTGCTGCTCAAGGAGGTGGTGGACAACAGCATCGACGAGTTCCGCATGGGGGCCGGACGGCGCATCGAAATCAGCATGGAGGACAGCCTGCGCGTCGCCGTGCGCGACTACGGACGGGGCATCCCCCTGGGCAAGCTGGCCGAAGCCGTGAGCATGCTCAACACCGGAGGCAAATACGACTCAAAGGCCTTCAAGAAGAGCGTGGGACTGAACGGTGTGGGCATCAAGGCCGTGAACGCACTGAGCCTGCACTTCAGCGCACAGAGCTTCCGCGACGGGCAGACGCGCCGCGTGACGTTCGAGCGCGGCGTGCCGCAGACGGACGAGACAGGCCCATCAGCCGAACCGGACGGCACGCTGATACGCTTCGAGCCGGACCCGTCGCTGTTCAGGAACTACAGCTTCCGCAGCGAGCTGGTGGAGACCATGCTGCGCAACTACACCTACCTCAACACGGGGCTGACCATCATGCTGGGCAGTCACCGCATGCACTCACGCGGCGGACTGCTGGACCTGCTGACCGACAACATGACGGGCGACGCGCTCTATCCCATCGTACATCTCAAGGGTGAGGACATCGAGATTGCCTTCACCCACACGGGACAGTACGGCGAGGAATACTACTCTTTCGTCAACGGACAGCACACCACGCAGGGCGGCACCCACCAGAGCGCATTCAAGAAGCACTTCGCCGAGACCGTCAAGGAGTTCTCCGGAAAGAACTTCGACTACGGTGACATACGCAACGGACTGGTGGCCGCCATCGCCATCAACATCGAGGAACCGCTCTTCGAGAGCCAGACCAAGATAAAGCTCGGATCGCTCACCACCGTGCCCGACGGGGGCATCAGCATCGACAAGTTCGTGGGCGACTTCGTGAAAGGACAGGTGGACAACTACCTGCACAAGAATCCCGATGTGGCCGAGGTCATCCTGCAGAAGATTACCGAAAGCGAAAAGGAGCGCAAGGCCATGGCCGGCGTGACCAAGCTGGCCCGCGAACGGGCCAGGAAGGCCAATCTGCACAACCGCAAGCTGCGCGACTGCCGCATCCACCTGAACGACGCGCGCGGTGACCAGAAAGAGGAAAGCAGCATCTTCATCACCGAGGGCGACTCGGCCAGCGGCAGCATCACCAAGAGCCGTGACGTGCAGACACAGGCCGTGTTCAGTCTGCGCGGCAAGCCGCTCAACTGCTTCGGGCTGACCAAGAAAGTGGTCTACGAGAACGAGGAGTTCAACCTGCTGCAGGCCGCGCTCAACATCGAGGACGGACTGGACGGGCTGCGCTACAACCGCGTCATCGTGGCCACGGATGCCGATGTGGACGGCATGCACATCCGTCTGCTCATGATTACGTTCTTCCTGCAGTTCTTCCCCGAACTCATCAAGAAAGGACACGTCTACATCCTGCAGACCCCGCTCTTCCGCGTGCGCAACCGCCGCAGCCGCCTGGGCCGTGCCCGGCTGAAAGAGCTGGACGAGAAGAACTCCGGCCCGAAACAGGACTTCATCACGCGCTACTGCTATTCGGAACAGGAGCGTGCGGAAGCCATCGAACAGCTCGGCCCCGAACCGGAAATCACCCGCTTCAAGGGACTGGGAGAAATCTCGCCCGATGAATTCCGCCATTTCATCGGTCCGGACATGCGTCTGGAGCAGGTGACCCTGCACAAGGGCGACCAGGTGAAGGAGCTGCTCGAATATTACATGGGCAAGAACACCATGGAGCGACAGAACTTCATCATCAACAATCTGGTCATCGAGGAAGACCCGGCAGACGAAGATACACCGGAGTAAAGAAGACAGAAAAGACAGGAAAGCAATGGAAGAAAGGATAGCCATCTTCCCCGGCAGCTTCGACCCTTTCACCAGAGGGCACGAGTCACTGCTCCGCCGGGGGCTCACGCTCTTCGACCGCATCATCGTCGGGGTGGGCATCAACGAGAGCAAACGCACGGAGCAGAGCACCGGACAGCGGATCAACGCCCTGCGACGCCTCTTCGCCACAGAGGAGCGCATACAGGTGGAAGGGTATTCCGACCTGACGGCGGACTTCGCCCGGCGCATGGGGGCGCGCTTCATCCTGCGCGGCGTGCGCTCGGTGAAGGACTACGAATACGAGACCGCCATCGCGGACCTGAACCGCAGGCTCACCGGTGTGGAGACCATCATCCTGCTGGCCGAACCGCAATGGGCTTACATCAGTTCGTCGATGGTGAAAGAACTGAAGCACTTCGGAAAGGATATCACCCCCTACATCCCTGAGGGGCTGGAATATGAATAGAAAGAGACTTACGGCATCATGAAGACAACACTACTGGCAGCTGCACTGCTGCTCTGCATCCCGCCCGCCGCCATGGCACAGCGGGGAGGAAAGAAAATGTCGGCCACGGAGATGGCCCTGCGCAAAATATCCATGGCACAGCTGGCCATCAGCAGCCTCTACGTGGACAGTGTGGACGAGAACCGGCTGGCCGAGGACGCCATCACCGGCATGCTATCCGAACTGGACCCGCACTCGGCTTACACCAACGCCGAGGAGACCCGGAAGATGAACGAGCCGCTGCAGGGCAACTTCGAGGGCATCGGCGTGCAGTTCAACATGCTGGAGGACACGCTGGTAGTCATACAGCCCGTGGCCAAGGGACCGTCGGAAAAGGTGGGCATCATCGCCGGCGACCGCATCGTCAGCGTGAACGACACCGCCATTGCCGGAGTCAGGATGAGCCGTGAGGAAATCATGCGCCGCCTGCGCGGCCCCAAAAACTCCAAGGTGCGGCTCGGCGTGGTGAGGGGTGGCTTCAAGGACCCGCTGGAGTTCACCGTCACCCGCGACAAGATTCCGGTGTCCACCGTGGACGCCGCCTTCATGCTGGATGCGCAGACCGGACTGATCCGTCTCTCCAGCTTCGGCAGCACCAGCCACGGCGAGATACAGGAGGCCATCCGCTCCCTGCAGGCGAAAGGCATGAAGAACCTTATCCTGGACCTGCAACAGAACGGCGGCGGATATATGGATGCCGCCACGTCCATCGCAGGGGAATTCCTGCCCAAGGGCGACCTCATCGTCTACACCAAAGGCCTGCGCACGCCTTATCAGGAATACCGTTCGCAGGGACAGGGACTGTTCCGCGAGGGACGCATCGTGGTGCTGGTGGACGAATATTCGGCATCGGCAGCGGAAATCGTCACCGGAGCCATACAGGACCAGGACCGCGGACTGGTGGTGGGTCGCCGCACGTTCGGCAAGGGACTGGTGCAGAAGCCGTTCGTACTGCCCGACGGTTCCATGATCCGGCTCACCGTGGCACGTTACTACACCCCCAGCGGCCGCTGCATACAGAAGCCCTACACCAAAGGGGACAAGGAAGCCTACAGCCGCGACGTCATCGACCGCTATAACCATGGCGAACTGACCAACGCCGACAGCATACACTTCCCCGACTCGCTGAAGTACAAGACCCTGCGTAAGGGCCGCACCGTCTACGGCGGCGGAGGCGTGATGCCCGACTACTTCATCCCGCTGGACACCGCACGCTACACGCGCCTCCACCGCGAGCTGAGCGCCAAGGGAGCCATCATCAATGCCGACCTGAAGTTCATCGACAAGCACCGGAAAGAGCTGCAGCGCAAGTATGACAGCTTCGACAAGTTTCTGGAGGGGTTTGAAGTGCCGCAAGAACTGACAGACCTGCTGCTCGCAGAGGGCGAAAAGGCAGGCGTGAAGCCCAAGGACGATGAGGAACTGCAGCAGTCACTGCCGGAAATCCAGTTGCAGCTGAAGGCTCTGATAGCCCGCGACCTCTGGGACATGTCGGAATACTTCGCCGTCATCTACCGCCAGAACCCGTTCGTGCTGAAAGCCCTCGAACTGCTGGAAAAAGAATAGAAAGAGGAACAGACCGCATCCTATGAAAGCAAGAGAGGGTGTGCCTGTCACGGCACACCCTCGTCTGAATGGTTCCGGCATTCAGGCCGGACCGCCACAGTGAACTCACCAGTCATCCGTACGGAACGGATAAAGCGGCAGACCCGCCGCATTCTTCAGATTGCCCGGATAGAAGTTCCGGAACGCATAGCGCAGGGCAACAGGCTTCTTCACTTCCGGCGAGACCACCACGAATCCGAGTCCGCCCTTCCATTCTATCTTCTCTGCCGTGGCCGCGTGGAACACGCGGTCCTCTCCGGCCAGCTCAAAGCCGCGCACGTCCTCCATGAGGTTCATCGCCCCGTAGGTGTCTTTCAGCTGCACGTAGCAGGTGTCACCGCTGATGCGCATCTCCTTGAACGACGGACTCTCGCAGAGCACGTTCTCCATGCCGTACAGCTTGTGCAGGGCGTGAAAGGCAATGAGCTCTCCGATCTGCCGTTTCTGACAGGGATGAAGCTGTCTGCGCTCATAAGGATAGACCAGATCGTCCAGACAGATGAGCGCACTGTTCGGGATTCTCTCCGAAGCAATGCGCTGCTGCTCACGCAGGAGCATGAAATTTGTTCCCATATCGTTCCCGGCCCAGTAAGGCGCAAGCTGCACATTATAGAAAGGAATGTCGCCCAGCGCGAACTGCCTGCGCCACTGCCTGACAAGCAGTTCCAGCCGCTGGCTGTACTGATTGCCGGGGTCGCCCACGTTGGAACAACCTTGGTAGAACATGATTCCCCGCACCGTATAGTTCAGGATGGGAGCGAACATCCCGTTATGCCACACCATCGCACGACGGGCCGGAACCGACTCGCGGGCCACGATACCCGCCGTGTCGGTCGGCTCATCCGTGTACAGGCTCAGGTTCTCTCGGTCCAGCCAGCTCTCCACACGCATACCGCCACGGCTGACATCCAGCAGGCCTACAGGCACATCCAGCACCCGTTGAAGCAGAGAGGCGAAGAAATAGCCCACCGCGCTGCATCCGGTCACCGTCTGCGGCGAAACCGCCTGCCACCTGCAGGGCGTATCCTCCAGCGGCGTCATGCTCATCCTGTGCGGCAGACGCACATAATGAATATCCTGCTGACGGAGAGAAGCCAGCACGGCCTCGTTAAAGCCCTCCACAGGGCAGTCACCATAGCCTCGCAACGTCATCTCCATATTGCTCTGCCCGGCGCACACATACACTTCACCGGCCCATACACTGTCCACTTCCACGGCCTGATCACCGTCGTCGAAAGTGAGGCGCAACGGCGTACGGCTCCCTTCAGGCGTACGCACCCGCACCGACCACCTGCCCTCCTTGTCTGCCGAGCAGACATAGGGGCTGAAGACCAGGAGACTTTCACCCGTACCTCCGCACCGGGATCCGCCCAGCCCCACAGCCGTGCCTCGGCCTGCTGCTGCAGCACCATGCCGCTACTGATGAGGTGCGGCAGGCGTACTTTCGCCTCCGCCGCCACAGACAGGAGAGCAAGGACAGCACACCATGATATGATTCTCTTCATAGCTCTTAACTTTAGTCTTATAACATATATAACAAGCATGCCGGCGGAATCCGGCCACATGGTCAGAATCCGCCGACACCATCATCTCACACGGTTATAACTTTACAGAAACCTTCTTTCCGCTGTAGGTCACAGTCTTCTCTCTGCCGTCGGGCAGCACCACACGGAACTTACGAGTGCCGAGCATACCCTCATAGCTGCCCTTGCGCGCACCGAGGGTCAGCCGACGGGCGGAATCATCCCATGTCAGAGGGATTTCCGTATAGGCCCCTTTCTCATAGTTATAGTTGTCGAACTCGTCCTCGTAGAGGGTGAAACTGCCGTCAGCACCGGGATAGACACGGACGGTCAGTTCGTCCCAGGGCTTCTCCGTGGCGTACTGCACGTCGGGACCGAAAGGCACGATGCTGCCCGCCCTTACATACAGGGGAATGAGGTCCAGCGAGGTCTCGCGTGTCACCTCCTGCCCGCCGGTCAGTTTCTCGTTCGTCCAGAAGTCATACCATGCCGTACCGGCCGGAAGATAGAGCTTCACAGACTTCCGGGCCGTGAAGTCCACCTTTTCCGTGACATCCGTCCCGGCGGCATTGTCGCGGTTCCAGCCGCTCTGCTCGTCCACCTTCACCACTTTCTCCGGTGTGTACTGCGCCTCCAGCACCGGTGCCACGAGGAAAGCCTTACCGAACATGTACTCATCGTTCATGTCCCACACTTTCCTGTCCTCTGCGAAGTCCATCATCAGGGCACGCATGAACGTGGACCGACGGTGCGTCACGTCCCACGATGTGGAGTAGATGTAGGGCAACAGGGAGTAGCGCAGGCGTATCATCTTCTCGATAGCGTCGTACACCGGCTCGCCTTTCTTGCCGAAGAGATAGATCTCGCGCGGCGTGTCGGCCCCGTGCGAACGCATCATGGGCGTGAACGTGCCGAACTGCAGCCAGCGCACATAGAGTTCCTGGTACAGCGGATTGCGCGTGGCCGACCCGTCGTTCCAGCTCTTGTTGTACTGTCCGGCGAAGAAGCCGCCGATGTCGCAGTTCCAGTGCGGCATGCCGCAGAGCGAGAAGTTCAGTCCGGCGGGCACCTGGGCACGCAGGCTCTCCCACGACGAGCCCACGTCGCCCGACCACACATTGGCCCCATAACGCTGCTGCCCGATGTAACCGGAGCGGGTCAGGATGAACACACGCTTGTCCGATGTCACGGCCCGCTGGTGGTCGTACACTCCGCCGACACTCATGAGCGGATAGGCGTTGCGCACGCTGCGGAACGAACCCATGGCCGTCCGCTGGTCCAGGTCCTCCGGCTTGAAGTCCAGATGGTCAGGCTCCGTGGAGTCCATCCACCACGCATCCATGCCGTACTTGAAGATGCCGTCTTTCAGATATTTCCAGTAGATGTCACGGGCCTCCGGCGAATAGGCGTCATACACCCGCACGCCTGAGGGATATTCCGGATCGGGCGGCCACGACTCCGTACCCGATGCGGGCCACGTCTTGAAATCATAGAGCAGCCCCTTGGCGGCCAGTTCGCGGTAAGGCTTCGTGGCGGGGCCGAACGACGACCAGATGGAGATGGCCATGTGGGCATTCATCGCATGCACGTCGTCCAGCATCTGCTGCGGATTGGGGAACTGCGGGTTGGTGAAGTCCATCGCATTCCACAGATAGTTGTGCCCCCAGTACTGCCAGTCCTGGATGATACCGTCCAGCGGCACACCCAGCTCGCGGTACTTGCGCACCACGCCCACCACTTCCTGCTGGCTCTTGTAGCGTTCCTTGCTCTGCCAGTAGCCGTAGGTCCAGAGCGGGAACATCGGCACATCGCCCGTGAGATGGCGCACGCAGGCCACCACCCCGTCGGCATCGCCGCCGTACATGAAGTAATAGTCCACGCACTCGCCCACATCGGAGCGGAACAAGGTCGCTTCCCCCTTGTCCTCAAAGAGCGTGGGCGAATAGTTGTCCCAGTAGACGCCGTAGCCCTTGACCGACTGGAAGAACGGGCTGTAGTCCTCCACATTGCCCTGCATCATGTACTTGCTCACGCCGCGCTGGCTCATCCGTCCGTTCTGCAGCTGGCCCAGACCGTAGACGGCCTCGTCCTTGTCCAGCCGGAAAGCCTGGCTGACGCTGAAGGTCTGCGTCCCCGCGTCGTTGAAAGGCGTGAACATCTCCCGCGTCTGTTGCTCCGTGAGCAGTGCCTTGCCCTTGGGCGTCTCATACGCAATCACGCCCGTGGCGGCGTCAAGGGTCACCCGCAGCGCCTTACTCTCCAGTTCAATGCGCCCGTCCCTGGCGTCTACATCGAAACGCACGTCCTCCGGCTCTGCCACTACGGCCAGGCTCTTCTTGTCCGCCTGCTTGCCCGCAGGCACTTTCAACACACGCACCGTGGCAGGCGTATAGAACTGCACCTCCACGTCCACGCCGCCCGCCGCCGTGCGGATGCCATGTGCCGTTTTCTGAAAATCCTGAGCAGGCAGGAGTGCCGCGCACAACAGGCCGCCCAGTGTCAATACTACTGTTTTCCTCATAAGAACATCTATTATAAAAGTTTTTTGAATCGCAGCAAAGTTAGGCGGAAAACCATGCCGGCACACAACAACCTGGTTGAAAAGAATGACACTTATGTTGATTCCCTCTCCCGGATGTTACGCAGAGAAAAAACCATGCTACATGGCTCCCCGACATCCGGAAGAGGGAATCTATAAAGAGAGAGGCGCGTATCACTCAAACCGCCACCAGTCCCAGTTCATCAGATTCTTTCCCGCACTGCCACGGAACACGAACACCACATCGTGCACTTTCCTGGCCCCCGTGATGTCGCACGACGCCTCCGTATAGCGGTCCGCTCCGCCCGTGGCCGGCACCTGCAGCGTTCCCGCCAGCGGCC
The DNA here is from genome assembly GCA_944321365.1 of uncultured Paraprevotella sp. Lineage (GTDB taxonomy): Bacteria > Bacteroidota > Bacteroidia > Bacteroidales > Bacteroidaceae > Paraprevotella. Next base: position 8,784 of record CALULA010000024.1, on the reverse strand, counting down.
CGTCCGCACGGTCCAGGTGAATCTCGATGGTGCACCCGCCGGCAGCCGAGGCCACGCAGGCCGTGAACTGCCGTGCCCCGCGCCGTCCGAAATCCACGCCGGCCACCCGCAGCGAGTCGCCATCGTCCACAGCCGTCACATACACGCCCCGTCCGTCCGGCAGCCTGTCCGTCTTCAGCCCGTAGCCCCAGGCCATGGTCTCGGCCTCCACGCGGCGGTACGGGTCCAGCCACTCCAGCTGTTCCAGCCGTGTGTCCTTGAAATAGGGCACTTCCTGAATCGTACCGTCATCGTTGTAGTGCATCTCGGCGACCGAGACAGACCGCCGCTCGTGGTGCTCCTCCATCTCCAGCCGCAGCAGGTCGTAGTTCTGCCCGAACACGTAGGTATGCCCCTTGTAGTCGACGATACCCGGATGGTTGCCGCGCGTGCGGTCGGTGGGACGCATGATGTAGCCCTTCACCTCCCACGGTCCGGTGGGATACTTGGCCATGGCATAGCCTATCCCCTCCGGACAGCAGGTGGAGGCATAGGCCAGATAATACTTCCCCTTTCGCTTGTAGAACCAGGGGCCTTCCTGATAATGCTCCAGCTTGCCCACCCGCACAATGGTGCCGCTGTAGGAAATCATGTCCTCATTGAGTGTCACATAATAGAGGTTCGGGTTGCCCCAGTACATGTAGGCCTGTCCGTCGTCATCGATGAACACCGTGGGGTCTATGTCGTCCCAGTGCTCCTGCTGCCACACGAGCGGCTTGCCGATCGGGTCCTTAAACGGTCCGTAGGGCGAGTCGCTCACCAGCACGCCGATGCCGTTGCCGTGCAGCGGGCAGTACATGTAGAACTTGCCGTTGCGTTCCACTACCTGCTGCGCCCAGGCACCGTTGTCGCGCTTGCGCCAGGCGAAGTCCTGCAGCGAGGCCACCGCCCCGTGGTCGGTCCAGTTCACCATGTCGGTGGAAGTGTAGAGCTGCCAGTCGAGCATCTTGAAGCCGTAGCCCTGGGCGTCGTCCTCATCGTGCGAGGTGTAGAGGAACACCGTGTCGTTATGCACCATCGGTGCCGGGTCGGCCGTGTACTTGGTCTGGATGATGGGGTCCTGTGCCTGCACGCCCGCCACAGGCAACAGCAGCAGGGCCACCTGCGCCAGTGCGCCTTTCAATGTTCTTTTCTGTCTCATAGTCATTCTTTCTTGTTTTATGTCTGTTATGATTTAATGTAAAAAAGATTAGCCTGTACCAAAGCCTGCCCCCGGTCAGTGTGCTGCCTGCAGGGAATCGCCGCCATGCGGGAAAAAGAGGGGCAACGTCTGCGCCAGATACTTGCGCGCGTTCATCCAGGTGTGGCCGCCGTCCGTGCGGAACAGCTCGTAATCCACGCCCTTGCTGTCGAACCAGCGCAGATTCTCCTCCACACCGCCGCGCAGGAAATCATCGCTGCCGATGCCGAACCATTTCAGGCGCAGCAGCGAGTCGGCGCGGTGTCCGTCGGCCAGCAGTTCCCCGAAATGCGCCTCCATCACCTCCGGGGTCAGGTAGGCCGCGTAGGCCCCCACCGCCGAGAACAGGTCCGGACGGCTGAAGGCCGAGAACAGTGCCTGCCCGCCGCCCCGCGAGAATCCGGCCACGGCCCGCCATTCCCGTCCGCTGCGCACGCGGAACTGCTGCTCCACATACGGGATAATCTCCTCCGTCAGTTCAGCGGCGAAATCGGCATACATCCCTGCCGCGGCTGCCGACGAGGGGGCCGGCGTGCCGTGAGCGGGCATGTAGCCGTAGGGCATCACGATGAGCATCCGGGCCGCCTCTCCGCTCTCTGCCAGACGGTCGGCGATGACGTTCGCCCGCCCCACCTTGAACCACGTCTCCTCCGTATCTGTCGTGCCGCTCACCAGATAGAGCACGGGATAGTCCGCGCCCGTGGCTGCCGCCCGGTCATATCCCGGCGGCGTATAGACCAGCAGCGGGCGCACCAGCCCCATGCGGCGGGACCAGTACGTGCAGTAGCGCACCTGTCCGGCGGGCACGTCCGCCTGCGGCTCATACAGCGCGCTGTCCGACGGCATCACCAGCAGACTGGCCTTGAAGCGCTCGTTGGGGAACGTCAGGGGGTTGGACGGGTCGGAAATCTCCACCCCGTCCACCACGAACGAATAGGGGTAGATGTCCGCCGGCGTTATCTCCACGCTCAGACGCCACACGCCGTCAGTCCCTTTCGTCATCATGCGCCGCCCCTGCATGAACTGCCCGCTCAGCTCCACCCGTCCGGCATCCGGAGCCGACAGGGCGAATGTCACCCTGCCGTCCGGCTCCACCACAGGCGATGTCACGGGGTTGTCCCACGCGCTGCGCGGCCTGCTCTCCGGCTGCACGTCCGCCCCGCTGAAGCTGCCCGCCAGCAGCACTGCCGCCCCGCACAGTGCGCAGGCGGCGGCTGCCTTCAGGCTCCCTTTCAGATGCCCGGCCCGTCTTTTCATTATCTGTCTCTTCATCCTTTCTCGCTGTCAAACTGTCCTGCAGTGCCGTTTTCATTCTCCCACCAGCACTACGCCGCCATTCTTCGGTATGCTGATTTTCATCTTTCCGTCTTTGCCCACACGGCGCTGCTTGAGCTCGCCCTGCAGTTTCTTATCGTCCTCATAGCAGGACACGGTTTGCCCGGCGGCAAACATGGGCAGCGTAACTTTCGTCTCCACCGTCTCGTCCTGGGCGTTCACGCCGGCCACATACCACGTATCACCGCTGCGACGGGCCAGCACCACGTACTTGCCGGGATAACCGTCGATGAAACGCACTTCATCCCACACAGCAGGCACGCGCTTCATGAAATCCATGGCCCACTGCGGCGCATTCGTCAGGTTGACGGGCGTCAGGGCAAAGTGCTGCACGGCACTCTGGAAAAGCACGGCCGTGGCCAGCGCGTACACGTCCGACGTCACACGGCGGCTGCCGCGCGGCTCGTCCGTTCCGTTATAATAATGGTTGAGCGTACTGCCGCCAAAGTCCATGGCTCCCACACTGTTGCGGATGAAGGGATGCAGAGTGGCATTGAAAGCCTCTGCGTCGCAACTTCCCTGCGAGAAATGCATGTTCTCACTGGCCAGCACGGCCTCTGCCGACACGAAGTTGGGATACATCCGCTCCCATCCGCGCGGCAGCGTGCAACCGTGGAAGATGACCAGCAGCCCGTATTCGTTCGCATCGCACAGAATGTCCTCATACAGCCGCATGGTCTCCTGCTTGTCGCTCCCCACGAAATCCACCTTTATGCCACGTATGCCCGCATCGCGCATCCAGGCCATCTCACGCCGGCGCACCACGGAGCGGTCCAGCCGTCCGCGCGGCCCCTGCGGCGCATCGTTCCAGTAACCGTTGGAGTTGTACCACAGGTAAAGCCCCACGCCTTTCTGGCGGGCATAGTCGGCCAGTTCGGCCATGCGCTCGTAGCCCACACGCGAATCCCACCAGGCATCCACGAGCACCGACTCATAGCCCATCTGTGCCGCAAAATCTATGTAACGGCGCTGTTCGTCATAGTTCATGCTGTTGTCGCCTCCCATGATCCAGCTCCATGTGCCGCGCCCGTACACCGGAGTGAAGGCACGCTCGTAGAGCGGCTCCACCACATCCCACGCCACCGTGCTTTCCACGATGGGTGCCAGCGTCTGTCCCACAGTCAGCGTACGCCAGGGTGTTTCGCCGGGCAACATCAGTCCGGGACATACCGTACCGTTACCGTTCCATTCGCCTTCCTGCGGAAAACCTATGGCATAGGCCCGCTCGCCCGCTGAAAGCAAACGGCTACCGCAATAACGGCTGTCCACTCCCGTTTCGGAAATCAACATCCAGCCTTGTTCGCCCACGCGGAACAGGCAGGGGAAAGTATAGCCTTGTCCCCATCCGTTCTTGCCCATGGCATCGTCCACCGTATACGAGGTCTCATAGCTGGGCGACGTACGGGCAAATCCGCCCATCGGGGTGGCTTGGGGGCAGAGGAAGGTAGTGGTGCCTTCCGGCAACACGAAGCCGGTCGACTCCTGTTTCACCACACAGCACAGTCTGTCTTTCTGGGGGTAAAGCTTATATTTGAAAGCCACGTCGTTGGCCGACACGTGGAACACCACATCCATCACATGCTTGTCTCCCTGATAGAACGGACAGACCGCCTGCAACGCCTGCAGCTCTACATGGCTGCGCTTGATGGAAGCCAGGGAGTAATCAATGTCCACGGTCTTCGTGGAGACCTCTTCCTCACGCAGGTCCAGCCCTTGCTGCAGATTATGGATGTCCGTCAGCATACCCAAAGGCGACCGTTCCAGAAACACCTTACCGTCATACCGGACCTCATAAACCGGAACACCGCCATCATCGGACACCGAAACCACCAGCTTCTTGTCCGGACCGGTAAGTTCCACGGTGGACGCTCCGGCCACACAACACGCACAAAATGCACTCAATAACAATGAAATTTTTTTCATGATACTACAATATCTTCATTTTTTAATGGATTCTGTCACAACAAACAGCGAAAGGCAAGCGCAGTACCGGACGGAAAACTTCGTTTTCAGACCGGCTATACCGACCGCATCCTATCTTCGTGCAGACAAAGATAAGTATAAAAACGATACCACTCTTTCGCATACGTTGCAATCTTTTGCCCCCTTGTAACATTTTCTACGCCTCACATAATGCCTGTTTGGCATTTGTTACATAAGGAAAAAGATTTGTTACATCCGCCGCACAAGGGAGACGAAGGGGCAGTCTCCAGCCTCCTTGTCTGCCGGTGTGGCCTGCAACACCATGAAAATGAATCACGGACTGAATGACCGGATACAAAAAAACCATGCGAAAAGCATGGCAAATCTCAGCACACAAAGGCTGTAACAAGTTTCTTACGGACACGGAAGAAAAACTAATCCTCCGCCAAATCTTTGAAACAACGCCAAAGAGGAAACGACGGCAACGGTGCCTCCACACAGATTTCCTCTCCGGACACCGGATGCACAAACCGCAACCGACGGGCATGCAGACAGATGCCGCCATCGGGGTTACTGCGGGGCGAGCCGTATTTCAGATCTCCCTTGATGGGACATCCCATCGCCGCCAACTGGCAACGGATCTGGTGATGACGCCCCGTCTTCAATTCTACTTCCAGAAGAAAATAACGGTCAGAACTGCCCACCAGCCTGTAATCCAGAATCGCCAGCTTGGCGCCCGGCTTTTCACGCTCATAAGCATACGACTTGTTCTGCCGTTCGTTGCGCACGAGCCAATGCACCAATTCCCCCTGCGGAAGCGGTGGACGCTTCCCCACTATAGCCCAGTACGTCTTGTGCACCTCTTTCGTACGAAACATCTCGTTCAGACGGGACAAGGCCTTACTGGTACGGGCAAAAACAACCAGCCCGCTCACCGGGCGGTCAAGGCGGTGCACCACGCCGAGGAACACGTTCCCCGGCTTGTGGTACTTCTCCTTGATATAATCCTTCACCGTCTCCGCCAGCGGCTTGTCGCCCGTCTTGTCTCCCTGGACAATCTCCGAGCAGCTCTTGTTGACGATGATGATATGGTTGTCCTCGTAAACGACCTCCATGCTCCTTACATGTTCATGCCACCGTCAATCTGTATCACCTGACCCGACACATACGACGAGAGGTCGGAAGCCAGGAACAGAGCCACATTGGCCACGTCTTCCGGCGTACCCCCACGACGCAAGGGTATCTTCTTGCACCACTCGGCACGCACATCTTCCGGCAGAGCAGCCGTCATGGCCGTCTCGATGAAGCCCGGAGCGATGGCATTGGCACGGATGCCCTTGGACCCCATCTCCTGGGCGATGGACTTGGCCAAGGCTATCATACCGGCCTTCGAGGCAGAATAGTTGCACTGCCCCGCATTACCGTGCACACCGACCACAGAAGCCATGTTGATGATGGACCCGCCCTTCTGACGCATCATAACCGGCGTGCAGGCGTGAATGAAATTGAACGCGGACTTCAGGTTCACGGCAATCACGGCATCCCACTGTGCCTCTGTCATACGCAGCATCAATCCGTCCTTCGTGATACCCGCATTGTTCACCAGAATGTCAATACGTCCGAAATCTTCTTTCACCTGTTTCACGACCTCTTCCGTCTGGGCAAAGTCTGCGGCATTGGAAGCATAGCCTTTGGCCTTTACGCCCAAAGCTGCTATTTCAGCCTCTGTCGCCTTACCGTTCTCGTCTATCACCAGATCCGTAAAGGCAACATCCGCGCCCTCTGCTGCAAACTTCAAGGCAATGGCCTTTCCTATCCCTCTGGCCGCACCAGTAATCAGTGCCGTTTTTCCTGTCAATAATCCCATAATACTCAATGTTTATTTTAAGTTTTAATCACAAAAATATATCTTATCTGTTGTTTTTCAATGCCCGATGGATGAGGGTCTTCACTATTCTGCGGCTCTCTTCCTTGTTCAGCCCTTCACCCAGCCGTCCATAAATGTAGGGGACTTCAAGCCCCTTTACACAATAATGCATCACGTCTGCCACCAAAGGCACATTCTCTACATAAAACTCGCCGGTCGAGTTTCCCTCTTTCAGCACGCTGACAAAGAAATCTATCTCCGTCTGATCAAAGTTTTTACGCACCTTTTCCACCATCCAGATATTGCGGAAAAACTCGGCACGCAGATTGCCGTTGCGCAATACGGCTTCCTTAATGAGTCCCAAATGCACAAAAATGAATTCCACAAGCTTGTCTTCCAGATTCAAGGGCGAACGGGCCACTTCTTCCATCCGGACCGACAAACGCTCCAGTTCCGTACCGATGACCGCCAAATAGACTTCTTCCTTATTCTTAAAATAAGTATACAATGTACGCCGTCCCTTGCCTGAAGCCAAGGCAATCTCATTCATTGTCGTGTTCTCCAGTCCGTTTTTGGCAAAAAGCTGACGGGCAACGTCTACCAACTTTTCTCTTGTTTTCGATGCTGACATAGTAAATGCAAATGTAGGGCAATTCTTTCAGACTAACAAGCTTTTATTTTTGAATCTTTCTTATTTTTACGGCTTCCATCTCTTTCAAAAGGCTCTTTATGGAATGAAAAACAGAAGAAACTTACCCATTCACTCATTTTTTTATCTCTTTATTTGGATATATACTGGAAAAGCACTACCTTTGCACTCGAATTAAAGAAAGAACATCGCGGAGTGGAGCAGTTGGTAGCTCGCCAGGCTCATAACCTGGAGGTCGTTCGTTCGAGTCGGGCCTCCGCAACTAAGAAAAAAGAGATTGCACCCAACAAAAGGATGCAATCTCTTTTTTGTTTTATATCCTGCAGAATAAAGGGAACCGGCTTGACGGCGTTTCACTTCGGCCCTGCCCTGAAGACAGGGCCGAATGAACAAACATTTATCAACCGTTTCCCTCTTGAAAAGGAAACTCTACCCCTAACGGACTACCTGCAAAATGCAGGGCACTGTTCACTTCAGGTATTCACGATAAAACGCCTCAATCTTGTCAAAGGGGATTTTATCAAAGTTGTCATACAAATCCGTATGATTGGCACCTGGAATGATCATCAGTTCCTTGTTCTCTCCCTTGAGCTTCTTATAAGTGTCCTCGCTAAAATAACGGGAATGTGCCTTCTCTCCATGGATGAGCAACACGGCATTGCGTATTTCATCGGCGTATGTCAGGATAGGCATGTTCAGGAATGAAAGTACAGATGTCTTGTTCCATCCTCCATTCGAGTTAAGCGAACGGGGATGATAGCCGCGCTCAGTCTTATAATACGCAAAATAGTCTTTCAAGAACTGAGGAGCATCCTCAGGCACCTCATCAGGCAAACCGCCGGCCAGAGCATACGAACCCTTGCGATAATCTTCCGTACGTTGTGCATTCAGCTGGCAGCGAAGCTCATGCCGGGCCTCTGCTGAATTGGCGGCATCAAAATAGCCGTTGGCATTCACACGGCTCATGTCATACATCGTTGAAGCCACTGTTGCCTTAATACGGGTGTCTATAGCGGCGGCATTAATCGCCATACCTCCCCAGCCGCAGATGCCAAGAATACCTATCCGTTCCGGATCGACATCATCACGTGTGGAAAGATAATCCACCGCGGCGCAAAAATCCTCGGTATTGATGTCGGGCGATGCCACATAACGGGGCTGCCCGCCGCTTTCGCCCGTAAACGAAGGGTCAAAAGCAATCGTCAGAAAACCACGCTCCGCCAACGTCTGTGCATACAAACCGGATGCCTGTTCTTTCACGGCTCCGAAAGGACCACAAACAGCAATGGCAGACAATTTGTGCACGGCCTCTTTCGGAACATACAAATCAGCGGCCAAAGTAATACCGTAACGATTGACGAACATCACTTTATCATGAATCACTTTTTCACTTTCAGGAAACGTCTTGTCCCATTCTTTCGTTAATGTCAAACTTTCCATATTATTTCGATCGTTAAATTGAACCTTACTGCCGGATTGTGCCTGGCATACAACCGACAGGCAAACGACAAACAAATTAAAAAGCATTCTCCTCTTCATAAGAATCAAGATTGAATTTCACAGCCTTTTTCTTTATGAGACAAAATTAATGGACCGACACAAAGAAGGGAATACCTATATCCATGTAAAAAATACCAGAATTACTGTTTATATACCTCAAAGTCTCTCTCTCCCTATACAGGAGTTTTTGCAAAAACATCCTTCATCTTTCAGAATGAAGGATAACGCACTCACCGACAGGACGTTGAAGGCTGAAGGATGGCTGAAGGATGACGGAAGCCCGCGAAGAGG
>CALULA010000023.1 GCA_944321365.1 uncultured Paraprevotella sp. | reverse complement strand
GGAAGATGAAATTGTTTAACTTTGTTAGTACATTTATCACCACACAGAGTAAGATTATTATACCGAACTCACGTTATTTTATGGAAATAAACAACAAGACTGCTCCCATTACGGAACAACAGGATCAGAATACCATATCACTGGATTTAATGAACCGCATGAAATTATACGGTATGGCAGAGGCTTTCAGGGAAAGTCTTGCCGGCACTACACCACAGTCCATGACCGCGGACACTTTTCTGTCCATGCTACTTGCGCGCGAATGGGACTATCGTGCCCAGGCTGCAATAGTAAGGCTCACCAGGAATGCCTCATTCCGTTACAAGGCCTATATTGAACAGATTGACTATGCCGTAAACCGGGGACTGGACCGCAATCAGATGGAACGCCTCGCTACCCTTGACTTTGTGCATAAAGGGCAGAATCTTTTCATAACCGGTTCTTCCGGTACGGGGAAAAGCTATCTGGCGTGCGCCCTTGGTCACGAAGCATGTAAAAGAGGATTCCGGACTCTCTATGCCAATGCACCGAAACTGCTTGGCGCACTGAAAGTGGCAAAAATCAAAGGGGTACTTGAAGCGGAACTCAAGAAGATTGAACGCTGTCAGTTGCTCATCCTCGATGACCTGTTCCTCGTGCCGTTTGATGCCAAAGAACGTCCCATACTGCTTGAAATTATTGAAGACAGGCATGAACGGAAATCCATCATCATAACCTCTCAATACCCCACATCCAACTGGTATGACATGATTGGTGATCCGACAATAGCCGATGCTATCCTTGACCGTATCATCCACACGGCTCATACCATAGAGCTGTATGGTGAAAGTATGCGTAAGTTAAGATCTAAGAAAAACAGATAAAATAAAAAGGGTAAAATAAAATTGACCCCCATCACCAGGACTTTTAAAGGGGCAATCGTATGATAAATAAGGTGGGCAGATTTTGTTTGGCCAAAGGGGTCAAACTTGTTTGGCTTTTCCACACATCACCGATAGTGAATACAGTGTAGACCAGCTGGCTTCCGATGTGGCCATGAGCCGCTCTAAACTCTATGACAAGATGCGCAATATGCTCGGCATATCACCGGCGGATTTCATCCGTAATGTGCGTTTGAAACGGGCAGCCCAGATGCTCGCAGACACATCGTTGTCTGTCGCTGAAATTTCCGAGCGTGTAGGATTCGCTACAGCCCGTAACTTTTCGCAGCAGTTCAAGAAAATGTTCGGACTGTTGCCATCTGAATACAGGAGTTCATCGTCAGGCCGATGTTAGAGTCTGCCGTCACATTTCATGGGCTGCTCTGTTTTTCTTTCTTCCAGAGCTTTACGGGATTTGTACAGGTGCGGGATACTCCGTATATATGTGTGACATTTGGCGGAAAGCCAGCCCCTGGGCAGGGTGAGGGCTTTCCGCCAAGTGTCATGACTGTACCGCCGCACCAGGGCGGAGCTGCATGCCTACCGGTTCTTCTGTTCGATGGTGGCTTCCGCTTGCTTCAGTCCTTTGGAACGGGCGGTGACGGTGAGCCTGCCCGCAGTGCGTCCGCTCTTCACCACGGCCATGGCGCGGCCTTTCCATGCCTTGCGTACGGGGGAGGTGTAGGCGGTGCTGTCCGTCAGGTCGGCACTGCAGGTGGCTAGCAGACTGCCGTCGCCTTTCAGGGTGAATTCCACCAGATTGTCGGCGTTGGGCACGGTGCGGCCTGCCTTGTCTGTGATTTCAACCGTGACATAGGTCAGCGAGTGGCCGTCGGCCGTCATTTCTGTGTGGTCGGTTGTCAGGCGTATGCGAGCGGGCTTGCCGGCCGTTTCCAGCGTCTGCTGTTCCACTTCCTGTCCGTTCTCCACACCGGCTACGCGCAGTGTGCCCGGTTCGTAGGGCAGGGTGAAGATGGCCTTGAATTCCTCGCTACGAGTGGTGGACTTCTCGCCGATGAGCCTGTCGTTCAGGTACAGGCGCACGGACGAGTAACGGGAGTAGATTTCCACATCAATGTCCTTTCCCTCGTGCCCCGGCCAGTTCCAGCTCTCCCACGTGGGCCATACGGACCACAGCGTTTCGCGGATTTCACCGTAATAGCCGCTCGGTTCCTTCACCGACAGGAAGAGCTTTTTCCGTTCCGGACTGTAGAGCAGTTCGCGGTAGTGCGATATGGGTTTGCGCCATCCCGTCAGGTCGATGTCGCCGCACCAGGCTCCGTGCCACGGGTACTGGTCGCGGTGGTAGTGCTCGCCCTCTGTCTGGCCCTTGTAGAAGAAGCGGCCGATGCCCGACTCGCCCAGATAGTCGATGCCCGTCCACACAAAGTCGCCGATGATGTACGGATGGTCGGCCACCCGTGCCCAGTTGGCAAAGGCATCGCGCGGATAGGATTCTGTCTGCATCATGACGCGCGAGGGGACTCGCTCGTGGTCCGACGGGCCTTTGTGCATCATGTAGTTGTAGCCCACGATGTCGTGCGCGGCGGCCAGGGGGTCGTAGATTTCCCAGTCGCTGTCCCATGCGGCCAGTGCGGAGGTGACGGGGCGCGTGGGGTCCAGCCGGCGCACGTAGCCAGCCATAGCATAGGCTGTGAGTACGGCTTCCGGTTTCTTGCGCTCGATGATTTCGTTGCCGATGCTCCAGCAGAAGACGGACGGATGGTTGCGGTCGCGCAGCACCATGGATTCAATGTCCTTTGTCCACCAGCGGTCGAAGAGCGTGGAGTAGTCGTGCGGTGTCTTGGCTTCGCGCCAGCCGTCGAACGACTCGTCAATGACCAGCAGTCCGATGCGGTCGCAGGCATTGAGAAACTCTTCCGATGGCGGGTTGTGCGAGGTGCGTACGGTGTTGAATCCGGCTTCCTTGAGCTGGCGCACCTTGCGCCATTCCGCATCCTTGTAGGCGGCGGCACCGAGCGGGCCGTTGTCGTGGTGTACGCAGGCACCGTTCAGTTCGATGGGGTGTCCGTTCAGGCGCAGGCCGTGACGGGAGTCGTATTCTACGGTGCGGATGCCGAAGGTCTGGCCGGTGGTGTCTGCCGTCTGGCCGTCTGCCGTGAGGTGGCAGGTCAGGCGGTACAGTTCGGGTGTGTCCGGACTCCACAGCCGGGCGTTCTTCAGGGGGAGGGACAATCTGAGGGTGCGTGTCTCCCCGGCCTCAATGGCTACGGGTGCGGCGGCAGCGGATGCCTCGCCTTCTATCTCTCCGCCCAGACCGACCTGTATGTCCTTACCGGAACTGTTGGTGACGCTGGCTTCTACTTCCACCACGGTCTGTCCGTCGCGTGTGGTTGTGCGTACGGCCACGCCCCACGGTTCGAAATGCACTTGCGGCGTGCGGATGAGCTTCACGTTGCGGTAGATGCCGGAGCCGGTGTACCAGCGGCAGTTCTTCTGGGCGGAGTTGTCCACGCGCACGGCGATGACATTCTCCCCCTGCCGGAGGTAAGGGGTCAGGTCGTGGTAGAACGAAGAGTAACCGTAGGGGCGCACGCCGAGGCTGTGTCCGTTGATGAACACTTCGGCGTTCATGTAGACGCCTTCGAAATAGATGGTCGTTAGTTTGTCCTGCTCGCCATCGGGCACGCGGAACGTCTTGCGGTACCATCCGATGCCCGCCGGGTAGTAGCCGCCGTCGTTTCCGGTGGGGTTGGTCCGCTGCGGGCGTCCCTCGATGCTCCAGTCGTGGGGCAGGTCCAGCGTGCGCCAGGCCGAGTCGTCGAAGTCCGGCTGTGCGGCCGTGGTGTCACCCAGGTGGAACTTCCAGTTGTCGTTAAGGCAGATCTCGCGGTTTTCACGCCATTCTTCGGCTGTCGGGTTGTCCACCCCCGCCGGGCTGTCTGCGGCCATGGCTCCTTGTCCGGCCAGGAGGGCCAGGAGGGCTGCGGCCAGTTGTTTCAGACCGCCTGCCCGGTGGGATAAAAACTGATGTCTCATGTCTTTTACTTGCATTTTCTATAAGGTGATTAATCGGTTTATCAGACGATGACTTTCCGGGTGGTCCCGCCGCTCCGGACGAGGTAGATGCCTGGAGTCAGCGTTGCGTCCCCGTCGGCCTGCATGCCGCCTGCGGTGTAGATGCGGTAGTCGTCTGTCCCTGTGACATAGATGCGGCGGTTGGCGGAATAGACCTGAAAGTCCTGTTCCGTGCGGAGGGGAGAGGGCACGGCGTCCGGCCCCTCTGCCTGCGGCTCGGTGGTGGTGATGCTCACGGAGGCATCGTTGAATCCGTCGCAGGAGGCGGTCAGCGTCATTTCGCCCGGCTCGTCGGTGGAGCGCAGGATGGCCAGTGCCTTGCCTTCGAACAGCATCGGGGCGGGGGAGCGGAAACTCTCCATGTCGTCGGGGGATGCGTTGCCTGAGGCCAGCAGTGTTCCGGCACCGCCGGCGGAGAATGTCACCCGGCGGTCGTCCGTGCGGACTACTTGTCCGTCGGCATCCACCAGTTCGGCCACGACATAGGCCAGGTCCGTGCCGTCGGCTGTGATAGTCGTGCGGTCGGTGCGCAGGCGGATGCCTACGGGAGTGCCTGTGGTTTTCAGTTCGAAAGATGCTCCTTCGCTTGTACCGTCCCATTCCACAGCCCGCAGTGTGCCGGGGCGGTAAGGCACGCTGAATCCGGCCCAGTACGTGTCGGAAACGGTTTGTTCGCCGAGAAGTTCATCGTTCAGGTACAGGCGCACCCTCGGAGCGCGGGTGTAGACATTGACTGTCATGTGGTCGTTCTCCGTGTAACCGGGGAACGTCCAGTCCACCCGCTCGTTCTGCCATCCCCATCCGCTTATGGCTTGCCACTGTCCGGCAGGGACAGGCGGCTCCACAGCCATAGTGATGGGACGTATGCGCCAGACGACGTCGCGGTAATAAGACTGCGGTTTCTTCTCGCCGATAAGGTCTATGTCACCGCACCAGCCGTTGTACCAGGGCCAGTCCATGAACTGCGGGTTGCTTTCGCCGTTGTTCAGATATAAGGCATGTGCTATGCCGGCCTCACCGAGGTAGTCCATGGCAGTCCAGACAAAGTCGCCGATGACGTAGGGATGCTGCTCTACGAGGTCCCAGTTCTGGGATGCTTGTTTGGGGTAACTCTCGCTGCCGTACATCACGCGGTCCGGGTAAGCTGCGTGGTCGCTCTCGTACTTGCCGTACATATAGTTATAACCGCAGGCGTCGAGGTGCTGGAATGCGCGGTAGACGTCGTTGTCCCAACTGAACTGCGGCTTGTCCCAGAAGTCGTTCACGCCGGCGGTGACGGCGCGGGTGGGGTCGAGACGCAGGATTTGTTCGTGGAAGCGGCGGGCGATTTCCACGCCTTCTTCATCGGCCCGGCCCGGAATTTCGTTCCCGATACTCCACATGATGATGCTCGGATGGTTGCGGTCGCGCTTCACCATGATCTGCAGGTCACGGTCGCTGTATTCATCGAAGAAGCGGGCGTAGTCGTCCGGGTTCTTGGAAATGCGCCATTGATCAAATGCTTCGTCGATGACCAGCAGTCCGATGCGGTCGCAGGCCGTGAGAAAATGTTCTGACGGAATGTTGTGCGAACAGCGAACGGCGTTGAAACCGTATTGTTTGAGCAGCTCCACTTTCCGCTCTTCTGCCCGGTCGTAGGAAGCCGCTCCCAACAGACCGTGGTCATGGTGGACGCAGCCTCCTTGCAGTTCCATGGGCTCGCCGTTGAGCAGGAAGCCCCGTCCGGCACTGAATTCCAGCGTACGGATGCCGAAAGGAATGTCTATGCGGTCGGTGGTGTTTTCCCCGTCCGTCAGGAGCAGGCGGGCCGTATAGAGCTGCGGCGTTTCCGTGCTCCAGGCTTGCGGGGCTTCCACCTGCAGGTTCCAAGAGGCCTCCGCCTCGTCGTAGGCATTGAGGCTGACGGTCGTGGTGTCGGCGTCTGCCATTTGTTTGCCGTCGGGTGACAGAAGCTGTACGATGGTCGTCACGTCCGTGCTGAGGCTGGACTGGTTGAAGACGGTGGTGGTAACGCGGATGTCGGCCATTTCATCGGTAAGTCCCTCCGTCGTGACGGCTGTCTCCCATTCGTCCAGATGGACTTCGGGTGTTTTCAGCAGCCAGACGTGGCGGTAGATGCCCGAACCGGCATACCAGCGCGTGTTCCGCCCCTCGTTCACGGCCCGTACGGTGATGACGTTTTCCTCTCCCGCAGGTCGGCAATAGTCTGTGATGTCGAAGCGGTAGGAGGAATAGCCGTAGGGGTTGTAGTAGACTTTGATGCCGTTCAGCCATACTTCTGATTGTGCATAGACGCCTTCAAAATAGAGCGAGATGCGTTTGTCCTGGTCGGCAGCCGACAGCGTGAACGTCTTGCGGTACCATCCTTCGCCTCCTACGGTCTGTCCGGTGGCTGATCCGCCGGGATTGTTCGGCGAGAACGGGCCGATGTTGTCACCGGCCAGGGCGGCGGCTTCTGTTTCCACGCTCCAGTCGTGCGGCAGGTCCAGTGTGCGCCACGAATCATCGTTGAAATCGGGCGAAATGGCTTCACGGGCTTCACCATAATGGAAGGTCCAGTTCTTGTCGATACAGGTTTTTCGCCCGTCTTGTGCGATGGACATGGCGGGGAAGCCTGTCATACAGCACAGAATGAGGTAAATGCGGAAAAATTTGCGGCTTATTGTCTTCATGGCTTGACGATTTTCTGGTTTTCTATAATGTAAATTCCTCTCTGCAGTCCGTCGAGGGCCTGTGCGCGCCGTACATCCTTGCGGATGCGGATGCCGGAAAGCGTAAACACGTCCACGGTGTCCGCTGCCCCGTCCGCCGGGGCGACGGGCGCGATGCCGGTTGCCTCATGGCGGACGTTGACATTCAGTGTGCGGCTTTCGCTGCCCTCCACCGTCAGGTAGGCACTGAATCCCTTGGCTTTGGCATAACTGTCGGCTCTTGTCAGCGTCTGTCCGTCCTCCGACAGCAGGTAGGCCCCTGCTATGCCTTCCGTGCGGCGATAGGTTCCTGTCAGTGTGATGCCGTCGCCCAGGCTGACGGGCTGAGGTGCCGACGGGGTGACCAGGACACCATCCACGACCATCAGCGTGTGGCCGGGTCTGAGTGCCTTCACCAGATACGGCCGTCCAGGCAGAATCTCCGTGGCGTCCTGCACGTCGAGGCGTACGGTCGTGCCGTCTTGTCCGGCTGCTGTGACTTCTTTTACTTCTTTAAAATAAGCAGCGAGCTGTTCCTCCCTGATGGGGAATGGAACGCAAAACCATGTAGGATAAGTGTCGGAAACCACCTTGGAGAGATAGACGTCGGCATACGTGTCGGCATTGGCAGCACAGATGTCATAGGATTCGTTCAGGGCTATCTTCTCTGGTTCTCCCGCACCGATGCAGGCCAGTCGTACGTTGGCAATGCTTACCCAGTCGTTGGCGTTGTCATCTCCGGCAGAGATGCCGATGCGCAGGCTGCCACCGGCCCAGACCTCACAAACGACTTCCACCTCTTCCCATTTGTTGGAAGTGATGCGTGTGCGTTGGCCGTTGGCAAAAAGGTAGATGCTGCCCACGTTCTGCCCTTTCCGTTCGGCGTCGTTGTAGACCTGGCCCACGGAGTAGGCCGTCACCTTGTAGCGTCCGGGCAGCAGTCCGCTGACTTCCTGCCATATCAGTTCACAGTTCTGCTCCGGTGTCCAATACCATGACTCGATGCCCATGCCGCTGTAGATGTCCGAGTCGAAATCCGGATTGTGCTTGTTGTAGCCCGCCGCGGCATCGTTCCGGTGACGACTCCATCCGGTGTTGCCCGTGCACGTGGCGTTCTCCACTTTGTCGGTCGCATCATAAGGACATTCTTCCGAAGCCTCCAGGTAAAGGTCGAAGTCCTCCACCTCCTGTGCCCGAACTTCTCTTCCTGTCATGCCGCCTGAAAATACAAGCACGACTGAAATCATCATGGCGCTTAATCTCATAATTGAAAAAGGTTAATTGGTTAAAACAATGCAAAATTACGCGAACTTCAGCATCTCCAAAGGGCAAAATTCTGTCAAAAAGGGGGTGAAATCCTCGCAGCCGTCACTTTTCCGCCTTTTTCTGCCGGGAAAAATGTGTTCCTGCCAGCCGTTGCAGAAAGGCAGGCGCATCCGAAAATGCGCCTGCCACACTTGTATGCGACATCCGTCCGGCCCGGCCCCCTTTTTCTCTTCTGCCGCGGCGCATGCGCCACCGCGGGCCATACAAATGTCAATACACTTTTTTTCATGTTCTCCGTTGTTTTTTCCAAACGGCACAAATGTAAGGGGAAACATGCAGACACAGGGTATAGAATCCTTGCATGAGAGGATTCCACACCTTTTTTGAAAGGATTTTACCCCCTTCCCTCACCGTCGGGATCCGTTTGCGGAGAAACAGCCTGCCGGCGCTGCCGGTATTCCGTGGGTGTCATACCGAACTCTTCCTTGAAACATTTGGTAAAGTATTTAGGGTCGGAGAATCCCGTGTCGTAGGCCACGGCGGCTACAGACGCATCGGGTCGCGAAAGCATCGCGCAGGCATACTTCAGTTTGATGTTGCGGATGAACTCCAGCGGAGTCAGCCCCGTCATGGACTTCACTTTCCGGTGCAGCGTGGATTTAGACATGTGCAGCTCTTCGGCCAACTGTTCCACCCCGAATCCTTCTTCCGTCAGATGGGTGCGCACCAGGCCGGCCATGTCCTCCAGGAAACGGGTCTCACGGGAAGGATAAGCCAGCTCCTCCAGGCGCAAACGGTCTTCCGTGCGAAACGTCTGCTGCCGCGCCTTTTGCGCCCTGACCAGATTGTCAATGCGCGCTACCAGCACGTCCATCCCGAACGGTTTCGTCAGGTAGCCGTCCGCCCCGGCCTCGTAGCACCGCACACGGTCGGCCTCGTCCTGCATGGCCGTGAGCATGATGACGGGGATGTGCCCGGTCTCCACCTGCGACTTTATCCGCCTACACAGCGTATAGCCGTCCATGACGGGCATCATCACATCCGACACCACCAGGTCCGCCCCGCGGGCAGCCAGAACGTCCGCGGCTTCCTGCCCGTTGCGTGCCGTGGCCACGCGGTAACGCCCGGAAAGCACCTTAGCCATCAGTTCGAGCAGTTCCACATTGTCGTCCACCAACAACACTGCGGCCCGTTCATCGTCCGTTCCTCCGGCATCCGTACACACACCCTCGCCTTCTTCCTCAGCCTGCACGCCCTCCGTCATCGTGGGCCAGATGCGCTGCTCCTCTCCTCCTACGGGCAACTCCAGCGTGAAACAGGAACCCTTCCCCGGTTCGCTCTCCAGCGTGATGTTTCCGCCGCACAAAACGGCCAGTTCGCGCGACAACGCCAGCCCGATGCCGTTCGACAGTCCGGGTCGCCCGTTGCTCCCCGTGTAGAACCGCTCAAACACCTTGTGCAGCTCTTTCTGCGGAATGCCCGGCCCTTCGTCGCGCACGGTGAACACCACCCTTCGGCCACCGTCAGCATCCCGCCGCACCTCGACCCTGAAATCCACCGCCTTTCCCCCCGGCGTATATTTCAGGGCGTTGGAGAGCAGGTTATACAGCATCATGTCCACCTTGTCGAAATCCAATGCCCCGCCGCACGTCCCTTCAGGCACATGCAGGCTGAGCATGATGCCTTTCCGTGCGGCCAGCGGCGCAAAATTGTCCTCTACCAGGCGTCGCGCGAAAGCCAGAATGTCGCCATACGCCGGGTGGAATTCCAGATGCCCGCTTTCCGCCCGGCGGAAGTCCAACACTTGGCGCAGCAGACGTTTCAGCCGGCCTATGCCGGCGCGCAGCACCCTGACCTGGTTCTCCTCAGCCGGATAACGTCCCGCCCAGTAATCCCCCACACAGGCGATCACGCTGAGCGGCGTGAGCAGCTCATGCGACACGTTGGTGAAATAATCCGTTTTGGCCCTCGTCAGCTCCTCCTGCAGCCGCAGGCTGTTCCGGGCTTTCAGCCGTCCGAGCCAGAAACGTAGCAGCACGAAAAGCAGTCCCGCCGCGGCCATCGCGTAACCGGCGTAGGCCCAATCCGTCTCATACCAGGCCGGCAAGCAAGTTACAAGGAGCAACGCTACCGGCTGCTGCCATCCGCCCGCCCCGTCCGTGGCCTTCACTTCCAGCCGCCGTGTACCCTTGGGCAGGTTTTGGTAATACACCGTGTTTTCTCCTTCGGGCAAGACGACCCAATCTTTGTCCACCCCTTCCAGACGGCAGGCATAACGTACTGCCACATCCCCGGCATAGTCCAACGTGGTGAAACTGGCGTACAGGTTGCCCGCATCCGGACGGAGCGTGACATGCGCGCGGTCCGGACGCCCCGACACATACTCTTCCGACGGGTCGAACAACAGACTTCGCCCCCCGCTCCCGAAATCGGACAGTAACGCACGGCGGGCCGGTTGCTCAGGGAATAAGCTGCCGGAAAAATGAATCACGGCTATTCCTCCATGTCCGCCCGCATAAAGGCTGCCTCCCGGCGAGAGGCAAGAAGCCTGGTTCCTGAAGATGTCGGTTTCCAGTCCGGCCTCGGTCGGACTGAATTGTCTGAGCCGTCCGGTCCGGTTGTCATGACACAGAATCCGGTCGTGGGTCACAACCCACAGACACTCTTTCCCGGCCAGCAAATTCAGAACAGCAGCCCCACGCAGGTCGAAACGGTTGCTGACATCTGTAAACGCCCGTTGTTCTTTCATCAGGTGCCACACGTTCCCCATATCAGTGGAAGCCCACATTCCTCCTGCCCCGTCCGGAGCCAGAAAACGGACCTTCTCCCCATCCCGCACATCCGGAAAAATCACCGGCTGCGGCACGAAACGGATGCCTCCGTCTGCATACGACAGCATGTAGACCCTTTCCCCGTCAGCCGCCCATACCTTGCCGTCCCTGTCCGCCTGCATGGCCGTGAAGTGCAGGCTGTCCGGCGTGACAGAAGCGTTTTTTCCGCGCGGCAGGCAAACCGCCCTTTGCCCGCACAGCATCCACAGGCTGCCATCCGGTGTCTCCGCCATCCACGAGGCCGGTGTACCGATGTATAGCTGCCCCCACAAATCCAAGGTCCGGACTACACGAAAATGCCCTCCGTCACACTTCAGAAGATATATGGCACTCCCGTACGGACTCGCCACCCAAAGGCCGTCTTCCGACGGGCTTTCCGCCACCACGCGCACATCCACCGTCACGCGCCGCACGTCCTGTGACGCCAGCACCGTGCTGCCGTCCGAAGGGTCGTAAAGGCAAAGTCCGAAACGGTCCTGGACGAACCAGAAACGCCCCCTGCCGTCCACCGTCAGCGTGAGCAGGTTGGGCCGCTTGCCCAAAGCTTCCGCAAATCCGGACAGAGGCACGTCGCGCACCGTTTCCCCATGAAAAGTAAGCCATGTGCCACGGTCGTATGAACTCAGCCACAAGTTGCCGTCGCGGTCTTTCAGAATATGCGTGTACATTTTCTCCGCATCCACGTAAAACGGCAATACCACCTGTTCCAACATTCCCGAAGAAGTTATCCGGAAAGCATAAAGCCTGTCATAGGAAAGTGCCCAGAGATAGCCGCACATGTCATCTTGTTCCACATCGAAAAAACGGCTCTCTCCCGCCTCTTTTCGGAATGGTTCTACCGGATGGAACACGTAGCGCACGTCCCGGAAATTCCTGTCGGCCACAATCTGACAAAGCCCTTCGCCCCACGAGGCCACCCATAAATGCCCGTTACGGTCCTGGCACACGGAAGAGAGATTGTCCGATTCACCTACGGGGGGAAGGTGGCACAAACGGTTTGTGGAAGGCTCATGCAAAAAAAGGCCGGCCCGCGTACAAATCCATAACCGTCCCGTCCGGTCGCGCAAAATCTTGTTGATCACAGCCCGCTTCCCTTCACGGGAAGCAAGCATTATCGTATCTATAGGATGCAAGGACGGTGCATGAAAAACCAGCACCCGGTTATCTGTTCCAACCCATACCGTACTCTCGCCGTCCGAACACAAACTATTGATGTAACCCTTGCCCAATGATTCTTCCGGAAAAGCAGTAACCTGATAAGTGTTCCGATGAATCAGATTCAGCCCTGCCGATGTTCCGACCCACAGATATAAGCTGTCTTCAGCTATCTGAGTGATACGATTGTCCGTAAGACCGGAAACAGGCGATCCGTCACGCTGGAACAGGCGCACACGGTAGCCGTCGTAACGCACCAAACCGTTGGTGGTGCCTACCCACATGAAACCGTCCCCGTCTTGGTAAACCGTCGTCATCTCGTTGGTAGGAAGTTCGCCGGCGAAAGGGAACTCTGTCGACCAGATGGCTTGTGCCGGGAGTTTCAGGCTCAGTCCCAGCCACAAAAGCAACAGATGAAAAGTCTTTCTCATTTACATCCCGTCCGAAGTGTTTCCCGCAAAGATAGCGTAAATCGTCGGTTCTTTCAAGTGTTGCGTGCATATTCTTTGTCAGGCGTGGGTTGCTGGGGATGTTTAACCTGCATGTTTCTTTCTCGCTGTTTTTATTTGTACGTGCGCTCGCCTTTCTCTATTTTTGCAGTATGAGAACGATTCAGTTGAAGAAAAGGTGGTGTGGATGGCTGGTGTGCTGTCTTGTGGTGGTGCAGGTGGCTGCGCAGTCCTCTTTCCGGGTGCGCGGCAGGGTGATAGACCGTGTGAGCCGCCAGCCGGTGATGGGGGCGTTCGTGTCACCGGTTTCAGCGGACAGCTTGCGTGCGGTGACCGACACGGCCGGTGTGTTCATTTTATCTCATGTTCCGCCGGGCATCTATTCTTTTCGGATAATGGCAGCGGGATATGTGCCGCAGGAGACCCCCGATTATGTTGTTTCTGCGGTTACACCGGAGGTGAATGTGGAGCTGGAGGAAGACGTCAAGTCGCTGCAGACCCTGACGGTGCGGCCCCGGCTGTATGGCAAGACGGCTGAGGCTCCGGTGAGTGTACAGGTCATCGGATTGCGCGAGATTGAGAAAAGTCCGGGGACCAACCGCGACATCTCGCGTATCGTGCGCGGTTATCCCGGTGTGGCCTTTTCGCCCGTGGGCTATCGCAACGACCTGATTGTGCGGGGCGGCGGTCCGTCGGAGAACCGCTTTTACATGGACGGCATTGAGATTCCCAACATCAACCATTTCGCCACGCAGGGGGCTACGGGAGGTCCGGTGAGTATTGTCAACGCCGATCTGGTGCGCGAAATCAAGTTCTATACCGGTGCGTTCCCGGCCGACCGTGCCGGAGCCATGAGCTCTGTGCTCGATTTCCGTCTGCGCGACGGCAGTTCGGAGAGCCAGTCGTTCAAGGCGACATTGGGAGCCTCCGAGGCTGCCTTGAGCGGGAGCGGCCACATCGGGGAGAAGACCACCTATCTGTTCTCCCTGCGCCAGTCCTATCTGCAGCTGCTTTTCAAGATGATAGGCCTGCCTTTCCTGCCGAACTACATTGACGGACAGTTCAAGGTGAAGACCCGCCTGACGCCATACGACGAACTGACCGTGATGGCGTTGGCCGGAGTGGACCGGATGGAGTTGAATACGGACCTGTCCGGAGAGGATGAGAGTTCGGACTACATCCTGAGCTATCTGCCCAAGATTGAACAGGAGACGTTCACGGTGGGGGCTTCTTACCGCCATTATGCCGGCCGGCATGTGCAGACTTACGTGCTGAGCCACAATTATCTGAACGATAAGAATCTGAAATATCGGGGGAATGACGACAGTTCCGAGGACAATCTGATGCTGCGCCTGCGCTCCACGGAGCAGAAGACCACGTTCAGGGCGGAGAACATGACCTCCTTGTCGGGCGGCTGGACTCTGAAGGAAAACCTGGAACTGAACTATCTGGATTATGCCGACCGCGAACGCCGCCTCCTGTCGGTGGGTGATTGGTCGGTTTACCGCACCCATCTGGGCATTGTCGCCTATGGGGCATCGTTCTCGGCTGCCTATACGGCACCGGAGGAACGGTGGAGCGCATCGGTGGGACTGCGGGCAGACGGGAACAACTATTCCTCGCGCATGTCCCGTCTTTGGGAGCAACTGTCACCGCGTGCCTCTTTCCGTTATGCGTTCTCGCCCCATTGGTCGGCGGCCGCCTCGGCGGGATGGTATCATCAGCTGCCGCCCTATACGGCTTTGGGATATAAGGACGTATCGGGACGGCTGGCCAACAAGGCATTGCGTTACATGAACGTGGCGCAGACGGCCCTGGGTGGCGAGTGGAGGGCCAACGACCGCTGGGCCGTTTCGGCGGAGGGCTTCTACAAGTCCTATTACCGCGTGCCGCTTTCGCTGGCTGATGGGGTCCCGTTGACCTGCAAGGGCACAGACTACGGTGTGGTGGGCAACGAGGCACTGGTGTCCACAGCGCAGGGACGGGCCTATGGTGTGGAGGCTCTGGTGCGCTGGACCTTGCCCGACCGTCTGAACCTGACCGGTTCGTTCACATGGTATCGCAGTGAGTACCGGGCTGACCGTCATTCCGCTTACGTTCCTTCTGCTTGGGACAACCGGTGGATATTGAATATGAGTGGAACGTACGACTTCCCGCACCGTTGGAGCCTGGGACTGCGGTTGAGCTGTATCGGCGGTGCGCCCTACACACCTTATGATGAGGCCGCTTCGTCCTACGTGTCCTATTGGGACGCCCACGGAAAGTCTGCCTACGATTACAGCCGTTACAATGCGGAGCGACTGCCTGGCTATGCCCAGCTGGATGTGCGGGTGGACAAGGAGTTCTTCTTCCGGCACTGGCGACTGGGATTATATCTCGACCTGCAGAACGTCACCGTCAGCAAGCTTCGCCAGCCGGACGTGTTCATGAGCACGGGCATCGTGGCGAACCCCGAAGTTCCCTTGGCGGAGCAACGTTACGTGATGCGGCGCATCGAGCAGGTGAGCGGCACGCTGTTGCCGACGCTGGGTGTGACGGTGGAGTTCTAAAGTATTTGGAAATCTGTTGGCTTCATGGCATATCCTCCTCTTGTGTACGGATATATTTCACCGCCTCTTCCAGCATGGCATCCTTTCCCTGTCGTATGGCTTTCGGGTCGGGATAGACGTACTGGTCTATCTTCACTCCATCGGGATAGCTACATGTCCCGTCCGGCCAATAGACACCTTGTCCGGTGATTCGGGTTGCGACTCCTGACACGAAGGGGACGTACAGGACAAGTCCCAGCGTGCCACACGTAGGCTCACCGATGACATGTCCCTTGGGGGCGTTGCCTATCACCGTGGCCACACGCTCCGCCGCACTCATGGCCAGCCCGTTGACCAGCACCACAGCCGTACTTTTATAGTAATCCGGATTTTCGGTCCCGAACAGTTCTACATTGGGATTCTTTCGGAAGATGCCCGGTTGCCGGTAGTCGGCATAGGTGTAATAGAAAACGGCTTTAGGGTGAGGGTACAGGAAAGAGGCAATGGTGTTCGAGCAGGTCCATTCCTTGGGATAACCTCGCATGTCGAAGATGATGCCCTTACAGGATTCCTTCCCTTTCATCTGTTCGCGGAGCTCTTCCGCATTCAGTCGGGTGACGTCGAGATACAGGATGCTGTCTTTCAACATGCGGGACGGTTCATGGACGGACGGCTCCACGTCTTTTCCTTTCTCCCAGTAGCGTTCGTAGCCGTCATGGACAGTCACATCTATGGTCCTGCCACCGCGTTCTATGGTATAGATCACGGAGTCTCCGTCAAAGCTGTTATAGTATGGGGCATATTGGTCGGCCGAGCCGTCCCCAAGGTTATTGTAGATGCGCTTTTCTTGTCTGATTTCCGCGATGGATTTATGGTTGACGGCCACAATCGCGTCTCCCTCTTGCAGTTCACAACTGTCCGCGGGCAGGCGGAAGATGTCCGTGATGATGACCTTGTCGTCCTTGAGGACTCCGTCTAATGGCAGCCATGTGGATTCCAGTATGACATCGAAAGTCCTGTTCCTCTCGCAGCCATAGAAGTCACTGTGCGTGTCCCTCAGTTCGCAGGTTATCCTGACGCAGGCCTCCTCGAAGGCTTTCCGGTCACGCGCTGCGGCGAAGAGGCGGATGTAGTCCGGCAGGAGCTGTTCCCATTTCTCTTCCATCTGATACATGTAGGGGTGAAAATAGTACATCATGTTCCAGAAGCGGAACAGCCCCAGCATGCGGTAGCCGTCATCGGACGAGGGGATGCTGTCGTAACAGGTCTCATTATAGAAATAGGTGTGCCGTGCTATGTCCTGCATGTATCCGAGATAGTAACACGGCTCCCTGCTGCCGTTCTCCTGCAGGTCCACCAGACGGCGGTACAGTTTCTTCTTCTTTTTGTATTGTTTTATCCAATTGAAATGCACCTGGGCGACAATGGAGTCCGTCATCGGGATGAAGTGTTCCTCCTTGCCGCGTTCCGGCAACCACCGCATCAGCTCTTTCACGAATTTCCTGTCGTTTCTTGCGGACAGTGCGGCGGGCAGCATCCTGAAGAGTTGGTAGTTCCAGTCGTATTGTCCGGAACGGACTGCCGGATGGCGGTATTTGTACAGGCCCCACACTTTGCAGATTAGGGCCAGACGCTCAACCTCCACGTCTGTCAGAGGCTGGTCCCGGAAACTGAACTTGGAAGACGTGTCGAATTCGTGGTCGGTATTGGCCGGTGGTAAGGGACAGCATTCATCCATCGGTTTGCCGTCCAGTAATACATTGATGTTCTTCAGGTATGTTGCACCCTTTTGGCTTTTCCAGCTTTTGCGTTGGTGTCATTGCTTAATCCCGATATGTCGTCGCTTTCACAGTAAAGCAGGACTTCCTTATATAAGAATGTGGCGAGGTCTCCCAATACATTCTGAGGATTGCGTTGGAATTGGCTGATTTTCGGCATGGTAGTTGATTCTTGTTTGGTTGAATGTGTACCGGACGGTTTCCGCCCGGTACACACAAGTATTGTTAGATTTTCACTTTGCAACTGTTTCCGTTTACCTTTATGATATATATGCCGGGACGGAGCGGGATATTCTCGCCTTTATAGTCGGTTGTGGTGTACAGCAGTTTCCCTTCAATGGAATATACGGATATGGCCGCTCCTTCGGATTCTTTTATCGTGATGCCGTCGGACGTGATGACGACCTCAGGCCGTGGGACTTGTACGTCAGAAATGCTTGTCTCGCCCGTGAAGTCCGAGGTTTCCTCGATAGTCCAGAAGTTCTTCCAGCCTTCGGCATTTTGATAGGTGGATTTGGAACCGATGGGAACGTAAAGCTTGGTGTACAGATATACCTTGTTCTCAAAATTGTTTATGAGCTGTGGAGGAGTGGAAGTCTTTATGTATATAGCGGACAAGCTGTCTTGTTCTTCAATTAAGGAAGGATTTACAGTTTCAATGTTTTGTCCCAATATTAGGGTTTCCATACTGAGGCAACGCGCAATAGTTGTACAGTATCCGCCGAATTCTATCTTTTTTAGAGGTATGCCAAATTCGCCGTCAATTTCACGGCCTGCATAAACGTTTTGTATTTGGGTATCATAAAAATAGGAAGGATCCAGTTCCGGAATTGTCAATGGTACATCGGAGTCTGCTATTTGTAGGTTGGATATAGAGACATCTGACTCATAAGTGATACCGTTAGTTCTCCGAACAGCAGTAGTAAATAGCCGATAATAATAGCCAGTACCATATAGTGCCTCAGTAGGTAATTCTTCTATTGACGCACCGATAGTTAGTTTCTCCAATTTACCATCTGAACCAACGAGTAGACACCCAATTGAAGTTACAGAATTGGGTATATCAATAGAAGTCAGGCTTGAACAGCCGTCAAAGGCTTCATATTCGATTGTGGTCAGTCCGTCCGGAAGGTCAATAGAAGTCAGGCTTGAACAGCCGCTAAAGGCTTCATATTCGATTGTGGTCAAGTTGTCCGGAAGGTCGATTGAAGTCAGGCTGGAGCAGTCGTAAAAGGCTCTCACTCCGATTGTGGTCAGTCCGTCCGGAAGGTCGATTGAAGTCAGGCTTGAACAGCCGTAAAAGGCTCTATCTTCGATTGTGGTCAGTCCGTCCGGAAGGTCGATTGAAGTCAGGCTTGAACAGTCGTAAAAGGCTTTATATTCGATTGTGGTCAAGTTGTCCGGAAGGTCGATTGAAGTCAGGCTTGAACAGCCGTCAAAGGCTTCATATTCGATTGTGGTCAGTCCGTCCGGAAGGTCGATTGAAGTCAGGCTGGAGCAGCCGTCAAAGGCTCTATCTTCGATTGTGGTCAAGTTGTCCGGAAGTTCAATAGAAGTCAGGTTGGAACAGTCTTTAAAGGCAAGACTTTCGATTGTGGTCAAGTTGTCCGGAAGTTTAATAGAAGTAAGTTCTGAGTTATAGTTAAAAGAAGAACCAACACTAATAACAGTTAGTGTTCTTCCATTAAAGGTTATAGTTGATGGAATCACAATATCTCCTTTATATGGTTCATCTCCTTCGACTACTTTACAAGTCATATTTTCAAATGATGTCACTGTATAGTAGATGCCATCGACAGTGAAATCGTAGGCATATACTTTTGCCGACAGAAGCACTGCTACGAATGACAATGCTAATTTTGTAAATACCCGTTTTATATCTCTGCTTTTTAGTTGTTGTTGATATTAATTTAATGAGGCCGAATGCATGTCTAACTTCTCTTGTTTCCATACAAGGCTCTTGGTATTCTCGTATAAGACAATAATGTCTTCCACGAATTCAGGGAATGGGTTAACGCGCATGGTTTCGAGACACGCCTTGATTTCTCCCCATACGAAGACTTCAGCCTCTTCAGTATCAAACTTTTGAGCGTATGCAAACTGCCAGGCATATTCTTGGCCATTTGCTTTAAATGAGACAATGTACTTTACCATATTTATTTATTTTTAATGTTAATCCGGTCGTTTTCAATCTTTGTGACGGTCTCTTTGTTGTCGATGATGGCGACATGTGCCCTGCAATCGAACCGGAATTCTTTTTGCTGTTGCATGTCATCATCGAAAAGGCAGCTACCTTCAATGGTTACGTCAAAGCCTTCATCGCATTCTTCTTTGGAAAACGGGATAGTAGGAGTCTTGTATCTAAAATTCTTGGGAATAAACTCTTTTCCGTACATAAAATAATGGGAAGGGTGATCTTTTGCATACTCCTTTAGGACTGTCCAGATTTCCGAATCTTTAATTTCCATATTGGTTATGAAGCGAATGTGCCTGTCAACCTCCCAACCTCGGCGTGAAAAACTATGATGCGGCTATACAAAAAAGCGTGGAGATTCGTACCAGTCGCCCGTTCCACGCCGAGAGGCCTTCGCATTGCCCGATGATGTTGAACGAGCAACGCGAAACCCACGCCGATGAATTTATACAGTTCTCCCCTTGTGCAAGTACGTCATGGATATGACTGTCCGCCACATCCATAGGTATACCAATAACAGGGTATGTCGATAAAAACATCCCATGAGCATCTACCGTTGCCATGTCCGTGACATCATCTGGAAGTTTGCGAAGTTTCTCAGCGTCAGGAACAAAGCGTGTGATAAACGCTTTCCTTATATAGCGGCTTCCCTCTTCCCCTCCTCCCCCACGGGTTCCGGCTTTGCGCAGGACGTGTGGATTCGGCGTGGGCGAGTGCCGCCATTCGTTTGCGCGGCCTTGGCAGACGCGTCTGCCGGAGGTGGGGCGCGATGGCGGCATGGCAAGCCGTCTGCAAATATAGGTCATTTTGTTGAACGGATGAAATAAAAAGCAGGAATATTTCAGGTTTTCCGGTTTTTGCGTGGCGTTTCTCCTTATATCATAGCCACTACCACAGTGGCGCGTACTGTCTGCGTGATGCCATGCCGTTTCTTGAAAGCCCACTTTGGCATAGACATCCGCAACCTTGTTTCCCTCCCTCCTTTGCCAGGTGACAGGTCACCCATAGCCACTTGCGCATAGACCGCTTTCGGGTGTCTATGTTATCGGCACCACCCTATAACGGTTTCCCTTCTCGGTATGTTTCCGCTCTACACCGGCAGCCGCCAGGGTGCGGCTGAACTCCTGCATGCCGGTACCGGTGAGCAGGCCGGGCTGCTTTCGGCGCAACAGGGTGATGATTTCGGACAAGGAATACAGGGCGGCGTCCTCACCGGGGCGGGCGGCACGGAAATGGCGGGCGAAGACCTCTGCTGCCGGACTGGTGCGGCTGAACATCAGGTTGGACTGCTGGATGGCGGCCTCTTCCTGATGGGTGAACCAGTAACGCTCACCGCCCAAAAGGAGCGTCTTCAGCTGTGCATAGACCTGGGCATGGTCGATGCCGGAACTGTCAATGGGGTGCTCCACCTCTACGCAGATGAACCGCCGACTGCCCGAAGGGTCGGTGAGCAGCTCGTAGCTGTTGGAGGTGGCGATGAAGGAGGCTATGCGGGGCAGGCGGTGCGTGTCACGCTGGTAGGCCTTTCGTATGTGCAGGGTGGTGAGCTGCATGATATTCTTCAGGGCCGGATGGCGGCGTGCAGGGATGCGGTCGAACTCGTCCAGGCAGATCAGCCCCATACCCGTCAGCAGTTGTTCCATCCGTGCGGTGTTGGCCACGTCCGCGCTGTCGGTGTAATAGCCGGCCAGTTCGGGTGGCAGGAGGCTGCGGCAGAAGGTGGACTTGCCCCAGCCCTGTTGCCCGCTGACCAGCACCGGTGCCACACTGTTGGCATGACTGCCGTCCATCCCCATCCATTGTGCTGTCATGGCCAGCATCCAGCGGCGGAAACTATTGCGCCACAGCGGGTTGTCTGCCACACGGTGAGCCAGGTCATCCAGTCGGTCCTTGCCATCCCAAGTCGGGAGACGGTTAAGATAATCGGTAAAGGGATGATGGTCCGGCAGGCGGCTGGAATAGATGTAGCGGTTGATGTCGCGGTCCCAGCAGGGGATGCCCGCTTCGTGCGCGGCGAGGCACAGCGAGTTGAGGTCTCGTGTCGTGAGTGGGCGAAAGTTTTCCTGCGTCTTGTCCTTGAGTCGGAACTCGGCCTGTCCTGTCAGCACGTTGTGGCGCAGGTCGTAACGGGTTTCCGCAAAAGCGGCTATCCGGCTATCGAGTGACTCCATGCCGGGTGCGTCCGGCGTGGTGTTCTGTCGGTGTGTCTCATTCTTTTCTGACGTTGTGTTAGGGGGAGTGGCAGACTGTGCTTTCCGTTTCTCTGCCCATCGCCGTACTGCTCTCTTTATGATGTTCTTCAATTCCATACGGACTTCTTTTTGCGGTAAAGATATGCAGAAGTCAGAAAGCGGGTGGACAAATATGCAGCTTAGCGTCACTTTGCGCGCATTTGCGCACGTTTATGCGTGGGCGTGCGAGTGTCCCTATGGGGCTGATAAATCCTGTTTCATCCCCCTCTACAGGAGTTTTTCGGAAAACGTCCTTCATCTTTCAGTATGAAGGATAAGAATCTTTCAGATAGAATGTTATAGGCTGAAGGATGGCTGAAACATGGCTGTTATAAACAAAGAAGATGTATCCCGGAAAAGGGGATACATCTTCTTTGCTGAGTAGGTCGTGTTTATTGACGGGTCAGCTTCTCACCGTCCAAATATATCGTATTTGAGTTTATGAATTCGATTTCACAGGTGTATCTTTCGCCATCGCTATAGAAGAAAGTGATGGTGCCTGCTCCTTCATTATATACGTACGTGAAGGTGTCAGCGTGGTTCTCACTGGCATAATCGATTTCCACTTCGCTTCCCGTTCCGTCTGCGTTGAACGTATAGGTGATATAACCGGTGCTGAATACGTATCTCCATTTTCCTGTAATGTTGCTTGTCCCTCCATCTTCGTTACCGTTACCACCATCTTCGTTACCGCCGTTGTCGGAACTTCCGTTGTCGTTACCACCTCCCGTCTTATAGTACACATAGGGATCACCGTATTCGTCAGTCATTGTCAGCCGTTCTCCGTTTATGCTCACGGTATAGCTTTCCGGCTCAGAGATATAGCCGTCTGAGCTGTATGTGCAAGTCAGTGTCAGTGTACTGCCGGACAGAGTATAGGTTCCGCCTTCGTTCCATGTATACTGGGAGCCGGAAGAATAACTTCCTCCCTCGTAAATTAGTTCAAACTTTCCGTCTGCATAAAACGTATAGGTTTCAATGGCATAGTCTGTTCCTTCTACGTCCCTGTATTCCCAGCTGCCTATGATGCTGCTATTCAGGTTGCCACCGTCCTCGTCATCGTCATCCTTGCACGACGTGAAGCCTGTGCATAATACCACGGCCAGCAACAGGGCCAGCCAACCTTTGTTTTTCCACTTAGTTCTCATGTGTAATCATTTTTGCGTCTTCAAACTCCCCCGGAAGACTCTTTTCGTTTTTGTGTTCCGTACATATATGAAAAAGCGCGGGAGTCTGTACCTGTCACTTGTCCTGCGATCTGACCGTCGAGAGACGAGTGTTAAGTAAACGCTATTCATATATGTATACTCATTCTGTTTCTCTTTTTGGGGAGAATTTCAGCCTGAGAGTGTGACAAAAGTATAAAAAAACAAAGAGAATCCAAAGAAATGAAAATATTTTTTAAGGGTTAAAAAATAAAGGTCCCACGGCCGAAGCGGTGGAACCTTCAGTATACTAAGCTTTTAGAAACGTATATTATCTTTTCTTTTTCTTCATCACGATGGCATCGATGACGGCCACGGCCGTGAGGTTCACGATGTCGCGCACCGAGCTTTCAAAGTCCGTGAAGTGGATGGGCTTGTTCAGACCCATCTGGATGGGGCCGACAATTTCCATGTCATCACCGTTCATGGCCTGGAGCAGCTGGTAGCCGGCGTTGGCCGAACTCAGGTTGGGGAACACCAGTGTGTTGACCTCCTTGCCCTGCAGGCGGGTGAACGGGTACTTGCGGTCGCGCAGCTCGTTGTTGATGGCGAAGTTCACCTGCATCTCGCCGTCGATGGCCAGTTCAGGATATTGCTCCTGCATGTATTTTACAGCCTTGTGTATGCTGGCCGGACTGCCGGAAGTGTCTGTGCCGAAGTTGGAGTAGGACAGCATGGCGATGACCGGTTCGTGGTTGAAGAAGCGGACGGTCTGTTCAGACAGGCGCGCGATGTCGATCATCGTTTCCGTATCCGGATGACGGTTGATGAGGGTGTCTGCCAGGAAGTAGGTGCCTTTCTTGCTGTTCAGGATGTGCATCGTTCCGAAGTGTTTGTATTCCGGACGGATGCCGATGATTTCCTTGGCCACCTTGATGGTGTTGGAATACTTGGTGTACAGTCCGGTGATGAAGGCATCGGCCTCGCCCGTTTCCACCATCATCATGCCGAAGTAGTTGCGCTCGAACATCTTGTCGTTGGCCTCCTCGTAGGTGTAGCCCTCGCGAGCCTTCTTCTCGGCCAGGATTTTGGCGTAGCGTTCGCGGCGTTCCGACTCGTTGTCGTGGCGCAGGTTGATGATCTCGATGCCGTCCAGGTTGAGCGACAGCTCCTTGGCCAGTTTGTGGATGCGCTCGTCGTTGCCCAGCAGGATGGGGTGGCAGATGCCTTCGGCCTTGGCCTCCACGGCCGCTTTCAGCATGTTGGGGTGTATGCCTTCGGCGAACACCACGCGCTGCGGGTTACGGCGGGCCGTGTCTCTCAGCTGTTGGGTCAGTTTGGTCTCATAGCCCATCAGTTCGCGCAGATGCTTGGCATAGGCATCCCAGTCCGTGATGGTCTTGCGCGCTACGCCACTTTCGATGGCGGCCTTGGCCACGGCCATGGACACTTCCGTGATGAGGCGTGGGTCTACGGGTTTGGGGATGAAGTAGGACGGGCCGAATGTGAGATTGTTCACGTGATAAGCCTCGTTTACCACATCCGGCACCGGTTGCTTGGCGATACCGGCTATGGCGCGTACGGCTGCCAGCTTCATTTCCTCATTGATGGCCGTGGCACCCGTGTCCAATGCGCCGCGGAAGATGTAGGGGAAGCCGATGACGTTATTGATCTGGTTCGGGTAGTCGGAACGACCGGTAGCCATCAGCACGTCGGGGCGCGAAGCCATGGCGTCTTCGTAGGAAATTTCAGGTACGGGATTGGCCAGTGCGAACACGATGGGCGACGGAGCCATGCTGCGCACCATGTCCTGCGTAAGCACGTTGCCGCGTGAAAGTCCGAGGAATACGTCTGCACCTTTGATGGCTTCGGCCAGTGTGTGTGCGTCCGTACGGTCGGTGGCGAAGTAGCGCTTCTGTTCGTTCAGGTCTGTGCGGTCTTTGGTGATGACCCCTTTGCTGTCGAGCATCAGGATGTTTTCCAGACGTGCTCCCAGTGAGATATACAGACGGGTGCACGACACGGCGGATGCTCCGGCGCCGTTCACCACAATCTTCACGTCCTCTATCCTTTTGCCGGCCACTTCCAATGCGTTGAGCAGTCCGGCACTGGAGATGATGGCCGTGCCGTGCTGGTCATCGTGCATGACGGGAATGTCCAGCTCCTCTTTCAGGCGGCGTTCGATCTCGAAGCATTCCGGGGCCTTGATGTCCTCCAGATTGATGCCGCCGAACGTCGGGGCGATTGCCTTGACGGCCTGGATGAACTTTTCAGGGTCTTTCTCGTTCACTTCGATGTCGAACACATCAATGCCGGAGTAGATCTTGAAGAGCAGTCCCTTGCCCTCCATGACCGGTTTGCCGGCCATGGCACCGATGTCGCCCAGTCCGAGTACAGCCGTACCGTTGGAGATGACCGCCACCAGATTGCCTTTCGCCGTATAGCGGTAGGCATCCTGCGGGTTCTTCTGTATTTCCAGACACGGTTCGGCCACGCCGGGCGAATAAGCCAGCGACAGGTCGGTTTGGGTGGAATGGGGCTTGGTCGGAATGACTTCGATTTTTCCTGGCTTGCCTTCCTCATGGTAGCGCAAGGCCATTTCTTTTGTTATTTTTGTCATTTTATTATGAGTTTGGAGTCTGTATTTTATTTTGTCGTTCGCAAAGATACGAAAAAATTATATTTTATTGCCATGCTCCATATTTTTTAATTATATCGTAAGTCTTGTGCTGATAAACCGAAAGGAAATGATACCTTTGCAGTACGTAAAACTACAAAAAGCCATGCTGATCAGAATCTATCCGGAGAATCCCAACCCTCGCGAGATGCTCAAGGCACTGAAAATGCTGAGAGACGGGGAACTGATTGTCTATCCCACCGACACGGTGTATGCCATCGGATGCGACGCACTGAACGTACGGGCGGTGGAGAAGATCTGTGCCTTGAAAGGGGTAAACCCGCAGAAGAGCAACCTGTCCATCATCTGCTATGACCTGTCCAATATCAGTGAGTATGCCCAGGTGAGCAACGCGGCTTTCAAGCTGCTCAAGAAGAACCTGCCCGGACCGTTCACGTTCATCCTGCCCACGAGCAGCCGCCTGCCCAAGATCTACAAGAACAAGCGGGAGGTGGGTATCCGTGTTCCGGACAACAGCATTGCGCGCGGGCTGGTGGCCGGACTGGGGAATCCCATTCTCACCATGTCGGTGCATGATGAGGACGAGATGATGGAATATTCCACCGACCCGGAACTGATTCATGAGAAGTACGGGCGCGATGTGGCTTTGGTCATCAACGGGGGCTACGGCGGTACGGAGGCCTCCACAGTGGTGAACTGCGTGGACGATGCTTTCGAGATTGTCCGTCAGGGCAAGGGCGAGCTGCGCATCTGAGTGTCCGGCCCTGCATTCGGCTAAGGGGAAAACGTACTGTGTCCGGCCTGCGGTTATGCGGGCTGGACACAGTCGTTTTCATATCTCAGTCAGACCCTTATGGGCAGGCCCCGTTGTGGAAAGTTCATTTTTTCAGCTCCTCCAGCAGGGTTGCTTTCAGCTTGTCGTGGTCGCGCAGGTCGTTGCGCAGTTCATATTTTCCGGTCTTGTCCACCAGTACGTAGGAGGGTATGCCGTCGATGCCGAACTTGTTGCAGAGGTAGTCCCACTGTTCTTCGTTCAGGCGGTAGTGCAGGCCCCGGATGTCGGGAATCATCGTCTTGTAGGTCACGATGGGCGAGGTCTCGTCGGCGATGTAGACCCACACGAGGTCGTCATTCTTCAGTTCCGTAGACTTGAGCGGTTCGGTGGCCTTGATGGCTGCACGGCAGGGGCCGCACCACGTGTTCCAGAAGTCCACGAACATCACTTTGCCCTTGTGGGGCGCGATGATGGCATCGAAGAGCCGTTCCTTGGGCACATCGGGGGTGTCTTCTATCTTTGCCTTTCCCTCTGCAGCGGCCAGTTTGTCCTTGGCTTCCTTTCGCATCTTGATGAAGGCCTCCAGATAGAATGGGGTGTCCATGCCTTTCAGGCGCACAAAGTCCGAATCGGTCAGGCTGGCGTTCGCGGCCTTTTCCGCATCACCGTTGGTGAGGCGCAGGTTGTTCACCAGTCCCTTGTCCTTGCCGGACAGCTGTACCCAGTCGAAAACGGACGAGCGTATGCCGCGGACATAGTCCAGAAGATGCCGTCCCATCAGCAGTTTGGGATTGTTGATGTCGAACAGCCGGCACACGGTCTGAGCGTCTTCCGGTTTCAGCGGGTCGATGCCCTCCACTGCGAATTTGTGGTCCCACTGGTGGTTCTTGTGGCGGTAGTTATGCTCGCGCAGGTAGTTCCCCTCCGCCATGGCACAGAGGGCTTCCTGCTGTAGTGACAGCAGTTCCAGTTCCTTCTTGAGTGGCGGGAGGCCGCTCTGTTCGATACTGTCCGTCAGAGCCTTGTAGGTGTTGGTCACATGTGCGGCATATTCGGATGAAGTCATTTGGTGGTCGGCAAATTCGTCGGTGAACAGGTCCATGCCATAATGGGGATTGCTGTTCAGGTAATTGGTAGCATTGTTCAGGTTGGCGTATGTGCCGTTAGAGTAGAGCCGTTGAAATGGAACAGTGTACTGGCCGCGGCGTTTCTGGCGGTAATAGCCCAGCACACGTCCGTCTACGTAAAGGTCGATGGCTTCGCCTGGGGCCAGATAGACATCACCCAGCACCCTCCTGTTCTGGCTCATGAATGCCTGTGCCGTTCCGCTCTGCAGGAAGCTGAATGAGGCTTCTCCGGTTAGGGAATCAATGGATGCGGTGTAAGACTGTTGTATGCCAAGCATTGTGTTCACATGGAAGTCCAGTTCCTTGCCCAGTTCCGGTCGGTAGTGCAGCAGATGCACGCGCACGGTCGTGGTCCCCGTCTTGAAGATAGGGTCCGGCACAGCGGCAGTCTCGTCCACCTTGCGCAGTTCGGCGGGCACTTCCTCCGGTGTTTCGAATTCCTTTTTCCCAGTTAGGTCCACGCCGAAGAGCTTGAAGCAGTCCTCGCAGTCGGATTCGATGAAGTCGAACGAGCGTGTGCCTGCGGGGAGCGGCTCGAAACGCAGGGTGAAGTGTGCCTTGCCCGAATCCGGCATCCAGAAGAGTGAGTCGGGGGTGATGCCCTCAGCTCCGGTGAGCATGTACTTCTTACCATCAGCCTGTAGGTAGGATTTCGCGTCGATGCGAATCCAGTTGTGCGGGGTGAAGGTGGCGTCGGTGTACAGTACGGTGGCAGAGTCCGTCAGTTCCACGCGGGCGATGTCGATGGTTGTGGTGTTGGCCGCTTCGATGAGCGGGTAGTCCACGGTCTTTTCCTGCGGGGCGCATGCGGTGGCCAGCAGGGTGAGAAGCGGCAGCAGCCGCAATGCTTTGATTCCTTTCATGGTACGCTTGTTCTTTTGTTGCCGTTTGTTTTCAGTTTGAATGTACGGGCTGGAGCTTGTTTTCTGCTTTTGTTTTTCCGTATATACACCGGAAAGTTTAGTCCAAATATACGGAAAATCTATGGAAAAACCTCCGAATTTCGGCAGATTAACGCAATGTAATCTGTGAATTAAGCAGTTAGGAGAAAATCGCAGAAATTGGGCAGACAGTTGAAAATCGTCTTAAAGCAGATTAAAGCAAAAGAACGGTTTCCTAATCATTACCCGATGAAAGTGCAGATTTAACAGTCCCTG
>CALULA010000022.1 GCA_944321365.1 uncultured Paraprevotella sp. | reverse complement strand
AAGGTGGAGCAAAAACACAAGGCATCTGCTTGTATTTCAAAATAAAGCGTTACCTTTGTAGGGTAATAGGAAATCGACTCCGCAAGACACTGCAAAATATTGCAAGCGTCCGGTGGAGCAATAGCGGGAGATTACTTCTTTAGCTAAAAGTTACATCAAAGATATTCAGCCACTTATCGTTATATTACGATTCCTGGTGGCACCACTAAAAATCAGAGAGTTACAGAAATATAGCTCTCTTTTAGTACTTATATCCCTTATTTGAGCGGCTTTTTAAACGATGTGAAATCTGTCTGTTACAAATTTTAAACGTCTAATGATAATGAAACGCCTCTGACTGTCGAGGGTGACTAAGGGATGGACACAAAAGCCTATGCATATCCGTTAATCCTACATATTGAGACTCCTCCAGAACCCGACCAAGGACAGATTGTCTTAACCGTGAGTAGATTGGAATGCTCATTGCGGACAAGAGCAAAGAACATACCAAAAAAAATGCAAAAGAAACGACGAGGAAGAAAGAACTGAAGTCACCCAAAATCCAAACGACAGGAACAAAAAACGACCAGCAGAAGAACTAACCACAAAACAGTATGTCCCAGTCAATCCGGAAAGACACTGGGGCATACTGTTTTTTCTGAAAGAAGATGAATAGCATTAGAATGCGAAATCTATCCACAATACACCTTCTCACCGGAAACATCACTTCACGAGAACCAACTCATAGCTTCTGTTTCCAAGGCCGATTTTCTCGGCATGAGCCAGACAAGTCTTGTATTCGGTATTTGGATTTGCATTACAAAAATGATCATGAAGGTCATGGAAATGCGAATCTGCCATCTCATCGGTCAATTGGCTTCCCGGAAGAGGTGTCTGCTTCAGGCAGGCATCCACACAAGCCTGGTCAAGAGCCAACGGATCGAACGAGGCAAACATGCCCACATCCGGAATAATGGGAGTATCATTTCCGGAATGACAGTCGCATGTGGGCGACACATCGCAGACCAATGAGATATGAAAATTCGGACGGCCATAAACAACAGCCTTTGTATACTCGGCCATCCGGCAGTTCAGCTCCTTGACAGCCGCATTCTGGGCAAAGCCAATCGCGTCAAAATTACAAGCACCTATACAACGGCCACACCCTACACAATTCTCCACGTTCACGGTCATCTTTTTCCGTTCTGCGTCAAAGACAAGACCATCATTGGCACATTCGCGCAGACATCTCTTGCAACCCCTGCAACGTTCCGGATCGATAATGGGCTTCCCGTTGCAATGCTGCTCTTTCTTGCCGGCTCTGGAACCGCATCCCATTCCGATGTTTTTGATTGCCCCGCCGAACCCGGTCATCTCATGCCCCTTGAAATGGGTAAGCGAAATAAAGACATCCGCATCCATAATCGCCCGCCCGATTTTCGCCTCTGTCACATATTCTCCCCGGTCCACCGGGACGGCTATATCATCCGTTCCCTTCAAACCGTCGCCAATAATGACCGGGCAACCTGCCGTGAGGGGCGTAAATCCGTTTTCCCATGCACAATACAGATGTTCGATAGCGTTTTTCCTACTTCCCGGATACAAAGTATTGCAATCGGTGAGGAAAGGTTTGCCGCCGTTTTGTCTCACCATTTCGGCCACGGCCCGCGCATAATTAGGCCGCAGGAAGGTCATATTTCCCAACTCTCCGAAGTGCATCTTGATGGCTACGAACTTACCATCCATATCTATCTGCTCCATTCCCGCCGCCTTCAAGAGCCTTTTCAACTTAGCGACCGGCCCCTCATCGGTTTTACAACGGAAGTCCGTAAAAAAGACTTTTGACGAAGTCTGTCTGTTCTCTGTCTCCATACTATATCATTTTAAAGTTTTCTCTGACGTCATTTTGCATATACACATCTTTTTCCCAAGAAGCCATTGATTCCGCTCTCACCTCACGCCTCACCCTTCCACGGCCCATCAGCCAGCGTCAAGACCGACGTTCCGCACCGCCACTATGCTCCGGTCATCCGCCTACAGTCCGCACGGCCGTCTCACTGCTACCGGAACGCAACAACGGCAACTGCTCCAACATACGTTTGAGACGCATAGCTGTGCGGGGTGCAGCCTCGGCCACCGTAAGGCCTACCAGCTCTTTTGCCTCGGCTACCTCACGGATAACGCGCACCACATCCGCCATCTTCATCCCGTCCGGATCCGTTCCCGCTGCAGCAATAATCTCTGCAGGATCGAGCACATCAAGGTCAAAATGCACAACCGCCTTTGAAGCCCCGCAAGCATCCAGCCATTCTCGCAGGGCGTCCGGACCGCCGGCCATTTCCTCCCGCGTCAGATGCCGAAGGCCGTACTGCTGCTGGCGCATCCTGATTTCCTCGCGCTCCCAATTGCGCAACCCCACATAAAGGATACGTGAAGCCTCGAAACGGGCCGGAAGCAAGGACATCATCCCGGCATCGCCAAGCCCCATGCAGGCCGTGACTGCCATGGCATGGAATCCGGCATACACATCACCGGGCAAAGTGATGTCCGGATGAGCATCTATCCAAACCATAGCCACATCATCATGATACCTCTCAGCCAGATAAGTAAAGGGCACAACGCTGACGGAGCATTCGCCGCCAAGAGTCACGATACGTGCGGGACGGTATTCGTCCAACAGCCTCAAGGCCGCCTTCATCTGCCGGATAATCACTTCACGGTCCAGCACGCCGCAGGACACCGTGCGCTCAGCCGGTGCCGTCTCTACCGGGACCGTCAGCGTGATCTGCCCGTCGGCCGGAGCTAAAAGATTCAATATATGCGCTCCAAGACTGTAACACCTCGCGGCGTCTTCCGGGCACTCCACTTCCGGAAGCAAACGGACGACATCACCGCCCTGCCATTGAGGATAAACCAAACGTACTGTTGATTTTTCTTCTTCCATATCGTTTTCTTGCTTTTGTCACTGAAATCTGCCATTTGTTCCGCTCAAGGCAAATGTACTGCCAGCACGGACGAATCTGTCCGGTACCGCGCCTCTGTGCCCTGCACTCCGCCCGTTTTCCGTCTCCCCGAATACAGAGTAACCGTCCTGCCGTATGCATAGCGGAAACGTTGCGCACGACCGCAGATTTTCTTCCGCAAGACTGCCGGAAACGTTGCGCAAGACCGCAGGTGTCTTTCCGCAAGACTGCCTACAGTCTGCCGCACCGTTTGAAAGCCGGCTGCAGCCGGCGGACAGAAACGGTCGCAGAAAGCCGCCCCGACAGCTGTGCCTGCGGAACGGCTCTTGCCGCACATACAAATATAGTCATTTCAAACCGTTCCGGCAAATAAAGGCAGAGAACGCCGGTCTGTTCCGCCCGACAATCTCTGCCTTTCGTATTCCGGATCTGCAGTCCCGCAGGAAAACGTCTTTCCGGTTCTGCCTCAACTCCTACGGTTCCGGAATCACAGCATTCAGGCACGCCAGCGCATTCAACGTGCGCGGGTAGCCGATATAAGGCAGCAGCTGAGTCGTAACAGCAATAAGCACGTCCTTGCCATTGCCTACATTGACATTCCCCTGAATATGTCCCTTAACCTGAGGCTCACAACCCCCCAGTGACACCAGCATGGCATAGGTCAGCAGCTCACGCGTCTTTGCGTCCAAAGCCGGACGAGTCTGGTAATCACCGAAACAGTTGCCGGAAAGGGCATACTGAAAATGCAGCTGGCCAGCCGGAGATGTCTTGTACATCTGGTCTATGGATTCCCCGAAAATAGATTTCTGTAAGGCTAACCCCTTCTCCTGCCGCGTTTCGGGCGAAGTCACCGATTGCGGCTCCAAAGGCAACTTCACCCCCTTGGCGGTCAGCAATCCGTTAGCCTGCTTCAATATGCCGCCGGCCTTGGCAAAGCCTACATAGGGGACTGCCTGATAAATGACTTCCTTCACTTCCACCGGAGTAATACCGTTGGCGAGTGCAGCCTCCAGCGTCATGCCGAACACTTCCGAAGCCTGCAGAGCCACCGAAGCTGCCATCGTAACCAAGATGCGCGTGCGTGTATCTATCTCGCTGCCCCTTTGTGTCTCGTCGAAAGCGAAATTTCCTACAATCTCTGCCAGCTCCGGATCGGTCTGACGCAAGCCGTCGCCCACGTGCCAGTCGGCCAGACGGCTCACAGCCGCGTCCGACAGGCGGCACACCGGCAGGCTGTCAGCTCCCGTTGCGGCTGCATATTCCGCGTCGGTCACGGGGTCCAGCCACGTGTTTTTATTCGTCTGCGGATTACACTCGATAGCCAGATGCGAGAACCAGCTGTCCGGAGCAGCACCATGCCAGTGCACTACATCCGGCACGATTTCCACCACATCACCCGGCAACAGCAGGCGGGCCGGTTTTCCTTTCTCCTGATAATATCCCTTTCCACCCACAGCAATGAGAATCTGTCCGCCCGTATGGCTGTGCCAGTTGTTCCGGCACGAGGGCTCAAAGGTCACATTCGCCACGGGAACATTCAAGTCTTTTGCCGACGTCAGTGAGGCCAGCCACGACCGTCCTGTGAAATACTGTGCAAAACCCGTGTTGGCATTCCCCACGGGAAACGCGCTCAAATTCTGAGGTACATCTTGCTTTTCCATATTCTTTTGATTTTGTGCGCCCAACCCTTCGCCCATGACCAACAGCAGGGCTGCAACGGCCAGCGTCTGAATTAGTGTTTTTTTCATATCGTTTTTCCTTTTCATCAAAACTGTCGAATCGTTATCTGATACAAAGTTACGCATACAGACGCCGGCATACGATAAACATTTTACTGAAAATCTTACCTGAATTACGGCTTAACATCCACGCGAACGGATACAAACAAAGCAGGCGGAAAATCTCCGCCATGGAGAATCTCACGCCTGCTTATACTTTAATATATAACCGGCATCAAGCCTTCATCTCAATGCAGCTCTACCAGCTCATACTGCTGGCTCCCCAGCCCAATCTGCTCCGCATAGTCCAGCGTGTGCATGCCGTGGCGGGAATCGATGCGCTCGATGAGATGTATCTTCCCATGGTCGTCCGACGAGCGCACCAGGTCGATGCAGGCCTTGTCCAGTGCCACGGGGTCGAGCGAGGCCA
Source organism: uncultured Paraprevotella sp. (assembly GCA_944321365.1). Classification (GTDB taxonomy): domain Bacteria; phylum Bacteroidota; class Bacteroidia; order Bacteroidales; family Bacteroidaceae; genus Paraprevotella. The sequence continues at coordinate 23,948 of CALULA010000022.1, read as the reverse complement.
GAATGCCGATGTCCCCCATCTTGGGTTCTTCCGGAGTGGCCACGCAATCGCAGTCTACCGAAAGGTTGTTGGCCACGCTGATGTACAGTATCTTGTCTCCGCAATGGTCGGCCACGGCCTTGGCGGCCTCTGCCATAGCTTCCAGGAAATCGTCCTGTTCCGGCAGTTCGCCCCATACCTTGCCGGTGTCCCTGGTCTTTCCGGCCGAATGGATGTAAGCCTTACCGGACGAAGAGGCGATACCGATGGAGATGTTCTTGATGGCCCCGCCGAAACCGGCCATCGGGTGGCCCTTGAAGTGCGAGAGCACCACGGTGAAGTCATAGTCCAGATAGGCCTTGCCCACGAGGTCCTCCTTCAGGTACCTGCCGTTCTTCACCGGCAGCGACGCCTCTCCCTCGGCATCCATGATGACCACCGGAGCGATGGCGGTGAAGCCGTGGTCCTCGGCAGCTTTCAGATGGCTCTCCGTGTTGGAGCGCCCGCCGCCGTAAGCCGTGTTGCACTCCACAATCGTACCGTCCACTTTCTGCACCAGGTCCTTGATCAGCATCGGGTTGAGATAGTTGTTGTTGCCCGGCTCACCCGTAGAGAGCTTCACGGCCACCTTTCCCGTTGCCTCACGTCCGAGTGCTTCGTAAATCTTCACCAGGTTCTGTGCATTGATGTCCTTCATCATATACACCTTGGCCGGTTGCCGACTCTCTTGTCCTTTGGTCTGCCCCTTCACGTCCGTACCGCATAAAAACAGTCCGGCCATCAGACCTGCACATACTAAAAACAAACGTTTCATATCTTACATTTTTTTATAAACATTCACTCAACGGTCCATCTGACCACCTCGCCTATCTTCGGACGCAACACGTCTATACCTTTTTCCTCTGCCAGCCGACGGGCATTTTCCAACGGTTCATCCCAACGGTGACGTGCCAGCGCATACTTGGAATGGTGCACAGTGAGCACCCGTTTGGGCCGCAAGGCCCTCACCACTTCCGTCTGATACTTGGGCAGAGTATGAATATAACGCCAATCCACGTTGTACTGTCCGTTCTCCAGTATGGCCAGATCAATGTCGGGGAAACGCCGACCTATGGCTGCATAATGCGCACCATAACCACTGTCGCCACCGACATAAACCCGGCGTCCGCCGCAATCAATCAAGAAAGAAGCCCACAACGTGCGGTTGGCATGCAGACCGCGGCCGGAGAAATGGCGCGCGGGCAGGCAATGCACCGTGAAACCGCTGTCCGGCACGGCCTCCTCCCCCCAATCCAGCTCCACAATCTGCCGCACGTCGAATCCCCAGTATTCAAAATGCTCTCCCACGCCCAGCGGACAGATCACCTTGCGCACCCGGTCCTTCAACCGCATTACGGTACGGTAGTCCAGATGGTCCCAGTGGTCATGCGTAATCAGCAGATAGTCTATGTCCGGCATATCCTCCGGACGATAAAGGTCCGCACCGCGGAAAGGTCTGTTGACGAACGACACCGGCGACGCACTGCAGAACACCGGGTCCACCAGTATGCGGCGGCCGCCCGTCTGCAGCAGATAGGAGGAATGGCCGAACCACACCAGCAGTTCTTCCTGAGGGTCGAGCGCGTGTAGGTTGGTCCGCACGGTCTCCACCGGACGGTCTGGACGCAGGTCGTCCGCCCCTTTCTTGAACACGAACTCCCACATCGCCTCCCATCGGCTCTTCTCGGAAGTCATCAGGGCCGTAGGCTCCAGATTACGGAACTCACCGTCACGGAAGTGGGGCGAACGCCGGATGCGCTCCAGCCGCTCGCCTTGCGGCAGCCGTCCGAACGCCGGCGTATGGAGGAACCACTCCACGCCCACGGCCAGCACTACGACCAGCCCCAATATGACCCACATCACCTGCAGCATTCTTTTCCTTTGCATCACAGTCTGCTCTCTCGATACCATTCCATATTACAAAGATACACAATCCGGTACATAGTCCGTATACCTGAATCCCCTAAAAAATTACCATTTTTACCTCAGCCGTGCATCCGTTTGGACAGCCAGACGGGAAAGCGACGGTACATCCACGCCACATAACGCCAGCAACGGATGACGTACACCGCGTCGCACCGGCAGGCTATGCCATGCGCCATGCCCTCACCCATTCCGGAAGGGGTGCCCACAATCATGATTCTCTTCATCTTCTTGTTCTTGCTTCATTTTTTTAATCTGCGGCAAAATTACGCACCAATTTTCTCGTTTCCCTTGAAAGGCTTCAAGAGTTTGCGGCATCCTTTAAAAAAGAATGAACGGTTTCCAACTCGACGGGTATGCTGTAATGACAGCTGTCCTCAAAACAAAAACAATGAAATGAAAATGAAAAGAACAACAATCGCATCGGGCATGCTCCTGCTCGCCCTCAGTCTCCGGGCACAGCAGCCGCAGGAAATCCGCGGCATCGTGGAGGAAGCGCACGACTCTGCATGGTATGCCGGACAAATCAAGGCCTGGGAACAGGTAGTGGCGCAAGACAGCCTGAACGAAAAGGCCTGGCGCAACCTGTTTGAAGCCGCCAGAGGACTGCAGAACCGGAGCAGTCAGACCAGCAGTCCCCTGCCCCACATCATGCAACGGATGAAAGACTGCATCCCAGACACCTATACCTATAATATATGTGCCTACCGGGCCCAACAGGGGCCGGACAATCCCTTTGCAGAGAAAGCCCTGACCCTGCTGCCGGACAGCATAGAGGACCGCGGCTATGACGCGATGCTGGGCTATCTCTGGATGATGGGGCATGCCGACGGACACGGTGCCAGAGCAGACCTGTTCAATGACATCCTCCGCCGCCAGTACGCACACGGGAAGTACCCCTCGTTCATGCTCCGTTTCGACTACAACCAGCTGCAGGGCATGGAGCAGGGCAGTCTCTTCTTCGGCAACGGGGACGCCGACCTGCTCGGCAAGGTGATGCTGCAGCGGGCCACCGGTACACATACGGACAAGGTACTGGTTGTCCTCCCCATGCTCTACGTCAGGCACTACCGCGATTCGCTGTGCCAACGACTGGGTATCCCTCCTTTCACGCCGCGCCAGGCGTCTGCCCCCGAAGCCTATGACCAGGTGCTACAGGAAATAGTAGAATACCTGATACACCGGACCGGACGAACCGCCTATTTCGCTCCCGGCTCGGAGCATACCGTAAAGAACATCTCGCGCAAGCTCTACAACGAGGGACTGGTATTCCGCTACAGCGAACAACCCTACGACAACATCGCAGCCGCCAAACGGCATGTGGAGCAGGACTACCACTTCGACTACCTGACCGAACCGTCCTTCCGTCCCGAAGTCTGGTGGTCGGGCAGCGAACGCCTGCAACTGAACTATGTGGTGATGCTGGCTCCCCTCGTACAGTCGTACCGGAAAGAGGGAAGGACGCGACAGGCCGACCGGCTCTACCGCATACTGCAGGCATCGGTGGAGAACGGAAAGTTTGCCACAGACACACAAAGGACGTATCTGGACTATCTGGAAAAATGGCGATGAACCTCTGGAACCATAAACCCTACAGAGCCTTATCGGACGAAGAACTGATGCAGCGCGTATGTTCACACGACAGCGAAAGGGCCTTCAACGAGCTCTACCGGCGTCATGCCCGACGCCTGCAAGGCTTCTTCTTCCGTATGCTCTGGGGCAACGAGACGCAGGCCGCAGACTTCACCCAAGAGACTTTCCTGCGACTATGGGAGAGCCGGACCCGCTACCAGAAAGGAAGAGCCGTCCGCCCTTGGCTGTTCACGATAGCCTACAACCTCTGCCGTAACGAATACCGCATGCGGGACACCGTCCCGGAACAGCTGGAACTGACGGAGAGCAAAGGGGAAACCTACGAACCGCTGGAAGAACTGCGCATGGACGCCGCCGACTTCGACCGGGCACTGGAAACCGAACTGCAAAAACTGCCCTCCGCCCAGCGGCTCCTCTTCGCCTTGCGATATGAGGAGGAACTCACCGTGCCACAAGTGGCCGAAGTGCTGGGCATCCCAGAGGGTACAGCCAAGTCGCGTCTGCACCACCTGCTCCAGCTGTTAAGAACAAAACTCAAAGCATATGAACACATTTGAATCACAAGTGAGCCGCGCGGCCATACGCCTGCGCAACAAGAAGAACGCCCGACTGACCCTACCGCCCGCTCCCCGGCGCACACGCCGGATGGCATGGGGATGGGTGGCCACCCCTGCGGCAGCCATCGTCGGACTGGTCATTGGGATTGAAATCGGACAACGGCCCGAAAGCCCTGTCCCCCTGTCGCTCCAGGACACGCTGACAGAACAGTGCCTGCCCTACGTCAACCAGCCCATAGCCTCAAACGCCACGGCTTCGGACACCCAGCCGAAGCCGCGCCCTAAGGCAACGTTCCCTCCCGCCGGTTCTCCACAACGGGCAACCTCCGCCCTGAAGAAGATGCAGGACCACCGGACGGGGAAATGCGTTCTGGAAGACGGGGTGGACTACTCCATGCTCTACTGCGGCGGCCTATAGTCTCTCAGGGGGTATTCAGGAGTTTCCGCCGGATGGGCGCTCACCGTCTCCGGCGTCACGCCGATGAAAGAAGCAATCTCCTTCAGCGGCCGGCGTTCTTTCAGCTCCGGATAGCGGTGCATCAGTTCCACATAGCGCTCCTCCGGCGTGCAGCAACAGCTGTCCAACAGCCGCCGGCAGGTCATGACGAACAGCTGATCGGCCATCCCTGCCGCACCAAAAGCTCCCCTTTCTCCAGCACGCGCGGCACCCCCTCCTCGCGGAAAAACGTCTTCAAGACCGACAGATCCAGTTCGCCGAAATAGTAGTCATTCACCTCTTTATTCATATTCAATTGCCGTTTTTTTACTTATTCCGGGCGCAGCCATCGCTGGTTGACTCTGCCACGAAAAGGGAAGCCAGTCCCAGAGCCTGAGACCTATTTATAGGATATATTGTTCAAGTCGCGGAGCGGAGCGGCCTTTCCGGTCGCCCGGAGCAATCCTAACCATTCGTCCCAGCTGACCTTTGAGGCTGGATTGAAAGCCTCGGAATCCATATACCTCAACAGAGAGCGATAGAACTGACGCACTTCCACCTTGTCCATCGCCTCTCCAAGATCAGCCATGCAGACCAACAGCCGACCATTTTCCACTGCCATTTCAAATACCAAGCCCAGTTTGTGGTTCCGCTCCACATTGTCAATAACCTGCACCAGCGGCCTGTACCCTTCCGGAAAATGATCCAGAATCAACGGATAACCGTGCTTCACTATGGAGAACCACTGCCAGTTCGTATGGATATCCGTAGGGAAATCCTCAAACAATGGATGCATAGGATCCACCAGTATGCCCAATGTGCCAGGCGACACCGGCTTGCGGTTATTCCTACTTATCGTTTCAAACATCCGATAGTTCCAATAGTCCGTTGTGAACAGCCCGCCAACGGTCAGGTCCTTATAGTCCTCACGGTCGGGGAACCACAGCACTTTTCCGCCATCCTCCAATACTGTACGCGCCGCCTCATCCATACGGGTGGTCACCACGACATCCTGCGGAACAGCCGGAGCCTGATTGTCCGGATAGAACCAGACCGGATAGGTGTTACGACGTCCAGCATCTTCCAAGACCAGCTCCAGTTCCAGTCGCACCGCCTTTTGGCCTGTAGTGACGGGAATGCTGATACACCCCAGCTCGTGTAGTCCGCGTCCTACCTCACGCAATGGCAGACTGCCCCGGCACACTTCGTCCCCATGCACCCCTTTCAATGCCCACGTCAAGGTCTCTCCCCGCAAGGCATCAGCTGAATAGTTGGCCACTTTGACACAAGCCTCCAATGTCTCACCCTCTGTCCAACAATACTTCTCCATCAGTGCCAATGGCACCAAGTCACTGCAGAAGCCGCGCCACCGTTCGGGCGTCACCAGTCCCTTGCTGTCCATAAAGGCATCTAGGACACCTACATAAGCCGACCCCTGCCCTGGATAGTCCTGCAGGTCGAGCATCTGAAAACCTGCCAGTTCTCCAGTACGTAGCTCCATCTCTATATCGGCCTTGTAAAGCTCCACAGCCCACAATCCCGAAGCCCGGAAGAAATCGGCAGCCTGATCAGCCATTCCAGCACGTGAAAGCCTCTCCCTGAACACATCCATATTATAAGGGCGCAGCACACCTGAATACTTGGCTGTCTCCCGAAAATCGGGAAACATCTGAAACTGGCCCGTCTCGTGACTGACCACCGGGACAGACAGTTCGCCGAGTGCACCGGAGAAGTCTCTCATCGTATTGGGATAATCGTGGTTGAGGATTCCACCCTCATGGGCATCGGCAAAGGAAAATGTACTCCTCACATGCGTATCAAACCCGTCCGGTGTCTCCCCTCCTACACGGCATGTCACAAGATAGTCCTCTCCCGGAAGATGCCCCCTGAAACCAAGGTAATTATTAGAGCCATAGGCATACAGAGGCCTATGGTCACAATGGCGAAACGTGTCTACCAGACACTGCATGACCTCGAAATCACCGGAAAGTTCATTGCCCAGAGCGAACATGACGAATGACGCATGATTGGCATATGACCGTAAAATGTGCTTCCCCTCCTTCCGCAGGAAGGAAACCAGACCCGTATTGTCCTTGGAGAGCCATCCCCAAAAAGGAAGTTCAGCCTGCAGGTAGATACCCTCAAGGTCTGCCGCCTTAAAACAAGCCTCCGGCGGACACCATGAGTGGAAACGACAATGATTGAAGCCATACGCCTTGACCACCTGAAAGTAACGCCGCCAGGAAGCGACATCCATGGGGGTGTGCCCAGTCAACGGAAACACGCAGGCATCGTGCTTCCCCCGCAGAAAAACAGGCATGCCATTGACGGCAAACTGCCTGCCCCGCACAGCAAAATTGCGCAGGCCGAAGTCCACAGAGACCCGGTCGGACTCCCCAAGGGCCAAATCCAACCGATAAAGTACGGGATGGTACTCGCTCCACAGCTGAGCCTCGTTCCCCAACGGATAGTCAAACTCGTATTCCGCCTTTCCTTTCTCCAACTGCCACCTGCGCGGGACCGGGCGGTGGGCATCCGACGTGTTCCAAGCCTCGGCAGCAGCCTCCAGCCACGTATCGGGAGCCATTTGGTCCGCTCCCGCCACTCTTACCTTTACCCGGACCAGCCTCTTCTCCGCGTCAGGACTGACACGGACATCCTCTATATGCAGCCGGTTTCTGGCTTCGAGGAAAATCTCGCCGAGAATACCGTTCCAATTTGTCTGGGTCGCCTCCGCAAACGCATGGGATGCCGCCAGCAATTCGGACGGGAACCCGCCACCGTTGTCCACCATGACCGCAATCTCATGCCTCCCCGGAGCAAGAAAGCGTGTCAGGTCGTACACCTGGCAAGTGGAGATATTGTCATTGCATCCGGCGTCCTTTCCATCCACCCATACCCGTGTAGGCTTCGTACGCTCCATCGACAATATCACCGCCTTGCCGCCCCACTCCGCCGGAATGTCCACTTCCCGTTTGTACCAGGCCTTACCCGCATAAGTATGGGTCCTCGAAAGATTGGTCGTCTCATCCCTCCGGAGATTGGGATACCCTTTCGCGTTTGTGTCAGTCGTCCCCGGCAGAACCACCTCTTCCGCGAACAATGCCGTCGGATCCCCCTCTTCCACGCCGTTGCCTCGGACGTCCAACTTGAATGCCCACCGCCCCTGCAGATCCATCCGCATCCTCTGGGCATACAAGCATCCCGCAGACAGGAATAATGCCAACACCATCATGTACAACCGAATTCCTCTTGCTTCTCTACGCTTAATCATAGATTCTTTATTTAATATCATTATCATGCCAACCAGTTTCACACTTTAAAACCGCACCCGAACCTCAATTACGGCATACATACGGGAGTACCCATTTACAGCTGCCGGAGGGTACAGGTCCGGCAAAAAGTGCATATCTACGCATGTTCTTCTGTCTTTTTGGGTTTTCCATCAGGTTCCGCCGCACAAGGACGCTGCGGACACCCCGCACCACGACACCCGTGCCATAGCGCAAAGATAGCGTCACTTTTCCAAAAGGCCAAGAGAGGGAGGCTGGAATCACCGTATTCCGGCCCCCTCACTTCACGGTCTGCGTGCGCAGATAGTGCCGGAACTGCTCTTCGGTTCCGTTGAACACATCAATGTCCACATGCCCGCGGATGCCCTCCACCGTACCGTCGGGCGACAGTTGCCAGTAGAGCAGGTGAACGTAGGGCTTATACTCGCCATAGCGTGCCACCCAAACCGGATAAGCCCGTAACTCTTCCGGAGCGAAAAGCAGGTGACGGTTCACAAAATCCTGACTCACATAAAGCACCGGAGTCGTACCGCAAGCCTGCCCCACAAGCCTCAGCCAGACCAGCATCTCGCGAAACAAGACCTCACGTCCGCCCATGGCCTCAATCTTACGGTCGGACAGCTCCACATCGAGCATAGGCGGAAGATCACCGCGCCTCAGTCCAGCCCGCCTCAGGAAACAAGCCGCCTGCCGCCGGGCAGGCCTCGTAGTGAAGAAGTGGTACGCCCCCACCGGATAGCCATGCTTGCGGGCCGCCCTCACATCACGCGTATAGTAAGGATTGAACACAGACAACCCCTCCGTGCATTTCACGTACACGAACGACACCGGATAGTCCACCTCTCCCCGCACTTTCTTACGGCTGATATGCCCCAGATGCGTGATGCGCAGCCGCTTCCAGTCAATGCCATACACACGTCGGCGATGGATATGCTGGTATTTGGAGATGTCTATGCCATATATGCGTTCCGAATGATAGATCATTTGCTCACCCTTGAAACGGTCCTTGCTCCACACACCGCACTTGACAACCTCTCCCGGAACGACCGAAAAACCGAATCCGTCCCGTCTGCCGCCTTTCCATTTCCCGGAATAATAGCTTCCGTCTGCATTCCTCCAGTCACCCTCACCAGCGGCCTCCAGAAGATGATTGAAAGTGCCATGGTAAATGGCCGACGCATAACAGCAACGGCCATGCCGCAACGTATCAGCCCGCCATTTGCCGCTGAACTTCCTGCCGGCAGAGGTCGTGTATTCGCCATAGCCTTCCCGCCGCCCGGCCTGCCAGTTCCCGCTATACACCGCCCCGTCAGGATAGCACATCACGCCCTCTCCTTGCGGACGACCGCCGGACAGTTGTCCGTAGAACAAAGTGTCACTCCGCTGAAAACTGCCATAATCATATACCGCAACGGCAGGCGGCAGGCTGAAAATCTGCATACGTTTCCACCACCCCCCGCTGTCTTCATTCCACAAAGCATGAATCTGCTTCCACACGCTGCCGACGTATGCACAGACTTCCTCCCACAAGCTCTCCGCACTGTCGTATGACGAAAGCACATGCCCGAACAGCTTCGGCATACCGACTATGCGACCGGCTGCCACCAATCCGTTCAGGCATCCCCAACGGCCGAATACCGGTGCACCGTCGGCCCCGTCAGCCAAAGGGAAAAGCGGTCTCCCCCCGTGCACTCCGATACGGGCCGCCGACGGACCGCCGTGCATCCGCTCCGGGCTACGGCCATGAAGGCCCCACCATCCCCAAAACAAGTGCCGGTGGCGAGGCAAATGGCACTGCAAGTAGAAAAAGGGGCGCAGCGGGACACAAACAGCGCTGTCGGGCATACTGTGATCTGCCGTCTGCCACACAGTCAAGCCGTCTGCCTGAGTAAGGCGATGACACACTGCCGTACGGACATTCCCACCCTCCGTACGATAACTCACCTGCCGGGTGCTATTCCGGTATGCCACGGCCTGACTGCCTGACAGCACTTTGTTCACCACCTGCAGACAATATCTCATATCATCATATTCGGCCTGCAGACGGACTGCATGCTCCATCACCTGATGAAACCCTTCATCTATCACCGAGTGCGTCCGCGCATAGTAGGCCGTTTCTTCCAACAACACGGCATAGGTTTCCATCCGACGCGACAAGCGTGCAGACTCTTTGCGCAAGGCCGGCAGCAGTTGCGGCCGTTTCCATTCTTGCGGTAGGTCCGGCGAACCGGCTACGGTCAGGAAACGTCCGGCATAGGACACGAAAAAGCCATTGGCATGCCCGGTCCGGACAACCGGTCCGACTTGCCTGCAAAGTCCGCCTGCCAGACTATCGCCCTCCAAAGCCGAGAAATACAGCGTGTCCTCACCCGGAACCGCCAGCTCATACCACGTATCCGTACATGCATCGCATACACCCAGCCATTGCTGCCGCTCCGGCACCGGAGCATAAAGCAACAGCCCCGACACGACTACCATAGCCGCCAAAAGACACCCAAGCACCGCCTTATTCCATTTCATCTTCATCTCGGACTGAAATAAAAAAAACGCTTCACACATTCAAACAAACATGCAAGCAAAAATACAAAAACTTCTTAAAAAAGTTTGCCAGATTAGACGGATATAAGTATTTTAGCAAGAAAAAACAATTTATACATTAAACTAATCCATTATTACAACATGAAAATCAACACTCTGCTTGCAGGCGCAGCCATCATGGCCACCTCACTCACGGGGTATGCGCAAGACAACACCGTTACCGTACAGGCGAAGAAGATAGGAGCTGAAATCCAGCCGACCATGTACGGCATCTTCTTTGAAGACATCAACTTCGGTGCAGACGGCGGACTGTATGCCGAACTGATCAAAAACCGCTCGTTCGAGTTTGCGCCCGACCACTACATGGGCTGGAAGATGTTCGGTAACGTCACCCTGCAGAACGACGGACCTTTCGACAAGAACCCGCACTACGTCCGTCTGGCATGCGCCGGGCACGGTGACATGTGGACCGGCATCCAAAACGAAGGCTTCTTCGGCATCGGACTGAAAAACGGTGCAGAATACCGTTTCTCAGTATGGGCACGTGTGCCGGACGGCAACCCGGTGACACTGATGGTGCAGTTCATCGACCAGAACACGATGAGCGACAGCCAGCAGTTTGTCAGTCAGGACCTGGTCATCGACTCCAAAGAGTGGAAGAAATACACCCTGATTATGAAGTCCAACCGCACCATAGCCAAAGCCAACCTGCGCATCTTCCTGTCCAACCCACAGCACAAATCGGGTACGGGGACCGTAGACCTGGAACATGTATCGCTCTTCCCCACAGACACTTGGATGGGACATGAGAACGGCATGCGCAAGGACCTGGCACAGGCACTCTACGACCTGCGTCCGGGCGTGTTCCGTTTCCCCGGCGGCTGTATCGTCGAAGGCTCGAATCTGGAGACACGCTACCAGTGGAAAAACACTGTCGGTCCGGTGGAAAACCGCCCGTTGAACAAAAACCGCTGGGAGTCGACTTTCATCAACCGTTACTATCCCGACTATTTCCAGAGCTACGGACTGGGATTCTATGAGTACTTCCTCCTGAGCGAGGAAATAGGAGCCGCCCCGCTGCCGGTACTGAACGTGGGCATGTGCTGCCAGTATCAGAACTGGAACAACGAGCAGGCGCACGTGGCCTGCACGGCAGAAGCCCTGCAGCCCTACATCGACGACGCGCTCGACCTGATTGAGTTCGCCAACGGACCGGCAGACTCGGAATGGGGCAAGGTGCGCGCCGAAATGGGCCATCCGGAGCCTTTCAACATGAAATATCTGGCTATCGGCAACGAACAGTGGGACAAGTTCTACTTCGACCGCCTGAAATTCTTCGTGGAGGCCATCCGCAAGGCGCATCCCGAAATCCTCATCATCGGCTCGTCCGGTCCGGACTCCGAAGGCAAGATGTTCGACTTGGGCTGGGAGGACATGAAGAAGCAGAAAGTGGACCTCGTGGACGAACACTTCTACCGCCCCGTAGACTGGTTCAAGAACAGCATGAACCGCTATGACGACTACGACCGCACCGGACCGAAAGTGTTCGCCGGCGAATACGCCTGCCACGACCACGGCAACCGCATGAAGTGGAACCACGCCGGAGCTTCTATTTACGAGGCTGCCTTCATGACCACACTGGAACGCAACGCCGACATCGTGCACATGGCCACTTATGCTCCGCTCTTCGCACACGTAGAGGGATGGCAGTGGCGTCCGGACCTCATCTGGTTCGACAACCTGAATGCCGTGAAGTCCGTGAGCTACTACGTACAGCAGATGTATGCCCGCAACATGGGCACAAACGTCGTGCCCGCCACCTTGTCCACACCTACACCAAAAGGCGAGGACGGCCTGTTTGCCAGCGCAGTGTACGACAAAAATACGGAAGAATACATAGTGAAAGTAATCAACACTACCGAAAAAGCACAGACCATAGACATCAGATTCGACGGCCTGAAAGCTCTGAAAGGCAACGCTTCCACCCTGACACTGGACTGCAGCGAGTACACGGCAGACAACACCATAGAGCACCCCAACACCATCACCCCGCAAGACGGTTACGCACGAGTGGAAGGCAATGTGGTGAAAGCCACCGTGAACGGCAAGAACTTCGTGGTCTTCAAAGTCAGAAAATAAACGACAACCACGGCATGCAGCCGTAATGAACGTAACGGGTGTCTTCTTTCGTTGGAAAGAAGACACCCGTTGTCATATATGCCTCACTGTCAAGGAACAACATCTGATGCGCATCACGCCAAAAAACCTTGCGCAAGAAACATCCGACTCTTGCGCAACACCGACCGGTTTGTTGCGCAACACCGGAGTCGGCTTCCCGCAATAAAAACCACTCACAACATCAATCCGCCGCCATGCCGCCTGCACGACGGGAAAAAATGCCGGACCCATCTGCGGAATCCCCCCCCGCCCTGCCACAAATCCTCCCCGATGGAGAAAGAAACCATTTCCGACAGGCACAGACCGTCTTTCCCGGAAACGACAGTTTTTTTACCGCCGTTTTTCCCATGTTTTGAGAATCTTTTCGTATCTTTGTCCGAATAGTACAATCATCCATAGAACATAAAAGACAGAAACATCATCCATGAATGTCATAGATTTGCTCAACAATCATAGCGGAACGGCGTTCTCGTTCGAAGTTCTGCCGCCGCTCAAGGGCACGGGGCTTGCCGACCTGTGGCACACCATAGACACCTTGCGCGAATTCGACCCGCTCTACGTCAATATCACCAACCACCGTAGCGAATACGTCTACAAAGACCTGGGAGGAGGCATCATGCAGCGCACACGCACACGCCGACGCCCTGGCACCATCGCCGTAGCGGCCGCCATACAGCAACGCTACGGACTGCACGTGGTGCCGCACCTGCTCTGCAGCGGCTACACCCGCGAGGACACGGAATATATGCTCATTGACCTGCAGTTGCTGGGCATAACGGACCTGCTCGTGCTGCGCGGAGACAAAGCACGCGAGGACCGTGCTTTCCGCCCCACAGGCGACGGATACTCCCACGCCACGGAACTGCTCGCACACATCGCCCGCTTCAACGAAGGATTCTTCGTGGACGGAACGCCCATCCCCACGCCCGCCGCACCTTTCTCGTGCGGTGTGGCCTGCTATCCGGAGAAGCATGAAGAGGCACCCAACATGGAGGCCGACCTGGAGGTGCTCAGGAAGAAAGCCGACCTGGGCGCACAATATGCCGTGACACAACTGTTCTACGACAACCGCAAATACTTCGACTTCGTGGAGCGCGCACGCCAGGCGGGCATAGGCATACCCATCATACCCGGCATAAAACCAATCTCCAAACTGTCGCAGCTCACAACACTGCCGCGCGTGTTCCACTGCGAGCTGCCACAGACACTGGTGAGCGAAATGCAAAAATGCCGCACCGACGACGATGTGCGCCAGGTGGGCGTGGAATGGAGCGTGGCACAATGCCGCGAGCTGATGCAGGCCGGAGTGCCCGGACTGCACTTCTACACCGTGTCGGCCACCGACAGCATACGCCGCATAGCCGAACAGATCTATTAACCCGTAGCAGACACAAAACCATAGAGCAGAAGAAATGTTCAACCGGGTAGTGGCACAGGACGAAATCAAAAAGCAGCTCATCGCACTGGCACGCGAGGGCCACACACCGCATGCACTGATGCTTTGCGGACCGGCCGGGTGCGGCAAACTGGCCATGGCACTGGCTTATGCCGAATACCTGCTCTGCCAGCATCCCGGAACGGACGACGCATGCGGAGAATGTGCAGCCTGCCGGCAGACGGAAAGCCTGGCACACCCGGATCTGCACTTCGTCTTTCCCGTTGTGAGACGCAAGGGCGGCGAGACTGTCGTGAGCGACGACTATATGGGGCTATGGCGGCAGCGGCTGGCGCACGGCCCTTACTTCGATCCCGAAGACTGGACATCCGATATGGGCGGAGGCACCACCGCACCGGTCATCTATGCCGCCGAAGCCGCCCGGATACAGCGCAAGCTGGCCCTGAAACCCGCAGAAGGCGGACGAAAAGTCATGATCATCTGGCTGCCTGAAAAGATGAACGCCGAATGTGCCACCAAACTGCTCAAGATTGTCGAGGAGCCTCCGCAAGGAACATACTTCATCATGGTCTGCCAGGATGCCGCAAACGTGCTCCCCACACTGGCGAGCCGGACATGGCGCATACAGATGCCCCCACTGCACGAAGAAAGCATACGCCGGGCACTGGCCCTGACATATCCGCCCGACACAGCCGAAGAAGCGGCCCGAAGAGCGCAAGGAAGCTATACCGCCGCCCTCAAAGAGGCCGCCCATAACGACACAGACCGACAAAACCGGCTGGACTTCTTCATCATGCTCATGCGGACAGCTTATGCACGCCGTATCAAGGAAATGAAGAAATGGAGCCAGCTGATGGCCGATGCGGGACGCGAACACCAGAAAGCGTTCCTCGACTACGCACAGAAACTGCTCCGCGAGAACTTCGTCTACAACTTCCATCTGCCGGAGCTGACGAACATGACTCCGGACGAAGAAGCGTTTGCACAGAAATTCTCGCCCTTCATCAACGAACGAAACATCGTCTCGTTCATGGACTGCCTGACCGATGCCGCACGCGACATTGAGCAGAATGCCAACCCGCGTATCGTGTTCTTCGACCTGGCACTCAAAGCCACCGTGCTGCTTTTACGATAAAAAACAATCAAGAAAAAGAAAAAACTCATACAAATGGACAACAATATCAAATACGATCCCTATAAATTCCAAACCGGAGGATGCGGCAGAGGACTCTGCCAGACGGGATGCGGCAGACAAGACCGACAGCTCAACACCTACGATTATCTGGCAGACATCCCCACCGACGGACAGACGTGCGACCTCGTGGAAGTACAATTCAAAAATACCCGGAAAGGATATTACCGCAACACCAACCACCTGCCCTTGCAGAAGGGTGACACCGTCGCTGTCGAGGCATCACCGGGACACGACATAGGCGTGGTGACTCTCACCGGACGTCTCGTACCGCTACAGATGAAAAAAGCGGCCATCAAGAACGAACAAGACATCAAACGCGTCTACCGCAAGGCCAAGCCCGTGGACATGGAGAAGTACGAAGAAGCCAAACAACGCGAACACGACACCATGATACGCTCACGACAGATAGCCAAAGGGCTGGGACTACAGATGAAGATAGGCGACGTGGAGTATCAGGGCGACGGCGGAAAAGCCATATTCTACTACATCGCCGACGGACGTGTCGACTTTAGACAACTCATCAAAGTGCTGGCCGAAACTTTCCGCGTACGCATCGAAATGAAACAGATCGGCGCACGGCAGGAGGCCGGACGCATCGGCGGCATAGGCCCTTGCGGACGTGAGCTGTGTTGTGCTACGTGGATGAAAAACTTCGTCTCGGTGTCTACCGGCGCGGCACGCTGCCAGGACATCTCACTCAACCCGCAGAAACTGGCCGGACAATGCGCCAAGCTGAAATGCTGCATGAACTATGAAGTGGATACGTATGTAGAAGCAGCGAAACGACTGCCCAGCCGAGAAATCACGTTACAGACCAAAGACGCGGAATATTTCTTCTTCAAAGCGGATATCCTGGCCGGACAGGTCACCTACTCTACCGATAAGCATGTGGCCGCCAATCTGGTCACACTCAGCACCCAGCGTGTCTTTGACATCATCAACATGAACCGGCGCGGAGAGAAACCCGACAGACTGGAAGCCGGCGGAGCCGCCGAAGAGAGCAGACCTGCCGACCTCGTGGAACAGGAAAGCCTGACCCGCTTTGACAAACGCAAGAAAAACAAGAACAAACGCAAAGCGAATGCCGCAGGAAACGCCACGCGCAAAGAAGCCTCCGCCCCGACCGGTAATGAAGAGAAAAACGGAAAAAAAGCAGGCAAAGAGCGCCGGGGACGGGATGCCGGACGGGAACGCCGGGGACGGGAAAAAGCAAACGGCAATGCTCCACAACCCGGCAAAACGGAACGGAAAGAAGGCAACGGCAACAACGGAGGGGAACGCCCGAATCAGGCATGAGCGGCAGAACACTGTGGCGTGTAGTCAGCATCCTGCCCCTTGTACTCCTCACAGCATGCGAACAAAGCACGTGGCTTCACGTCTATCGTCATATCGCACAGCAGGAATGGACACGGAGCGACACGCTTACCTTTATCACAGATACCGTTGCACAGGAGGGCCAGTACACTTTCGAGGTGGAACTGCGCGCATCAGACAGCTATCCCTACCGCAGCCTGTGGCTGATCGTGGAAAGCCGTCTGCTGCAGCCTGCCTTCCAACGGAATGACACGGTGGAATGCGTGCTGATGGACCCCATTACCAACCGCATGGGCAAAGGCGTGTTCATCTATCAATATACCGTCTCGCTCCCCCCCCTGCCGCTGCAAAAAGGGCAATACGGGCACATCAATATACGCCATTTCATGTCACGCGAGTGCCTGCCCGGCATCCGCGATGTAGGCATCCGCATCCGCTACTGAAAGCAAAAAGTCACTCCCGGCGAACCAGATTGCGTCCGGCATCTATACGCAGGAAAACAAACAGCAAAATGGTAAATCCCCACAACGATGAGCCGCCATAACTGAAAAAAGGCAGCGGAATGCCGATGACCGGCGTAAGTCCCAGCACCATTCCCACATTGATGAACACGTGGAACAGGAAAATGCTCATCACGCAGTAGCCATAGATACGCCCGAAAGCATAGGGCTGACGCTCTGCAAGATGAATCAGCCGCAATATCAACGCCAGAAACAACACCAATACACCGGCAGCTCCCCAAAAACCTTCCTCTTCTCCGACCGTACAGAAGATAAAATCAGTATCCTGCTCCGGAACATACTTCAACTTGGTTTGCGTACCGTTCAGGAAACCCTTCCCACGCAATCCGCCGGATCCTATGGCTATCTTAGCCTGATTCACATTATACCCCGCACCCGAAGGGTCGTCTTTCAGTCCTAACAAGACATTGATGCGTACCCGCTGATGAGGTTCCATCACAACGTTCAGCACATAATCGGCCGAATAGAAGAACACCACCGAGCCCAGTGAAAAAAGAGCCACATACAAATAACGCAGTATATGCTCACGCAAAGCCAGATAACACAAGTACAACACAACGCACACACACACGCCCAACAGTACCCATCTGATATCGAACGGGATGACAAAACCGGAAAAACACAAAGCCAGCAACACCGTACCTACACCATAAAGCAAGATGTTGCGCACGGCCGCTACCCGCCCGCAATAGACACGCAGCATGCCGACAGTAAAGAGAATCACCAGCAGCAACACCAGAAATTCTCCTATGCTCGTGGGAATATGCCCCAACATAACCTGACCGAAACGTACGCCGACCACGAAATACACCACAGCCGAAACGCCGGCAAACAGCACCGAACCGGGCATTCCCTCACGGTAGAGCACAAGGAAAAACGCAAGATAAACCAAAGCCGATCCGGTCTCCTTCTGCAAAATAATCAGTACGATAGGAACAAAGATTATGGCAAGCGTAAGAAGGAAATCTTTCCAGCGATGAATGTTGTAGCCATAGACGGACATGAACCGCGCCAAAGCCAGAGCCGTGGCGCATTTGGCAAATTCAGCGGCCTGAATGCTGAAAGGACCAATCTTGATCCATGAATGCGATCCTTTAATGTCACGGGCAAGAAAAGGCGTGATAAACAACAATACCAGCAACAACGCATAAATAAGATAGGCGAATGTCTCATAAGCCTTGTCGTTCAGCATCAAGAGGACAAAACCCAGTACTAATGAAGAGGCTATCCACACAATCTGCATACCCGATCGGGCCTCGAAGGAAAAGATGTTGCCTTCAAGGTCAAAATCATAGCTGGCTCCACATATACTGATCCAACCGAAAGCCAACAAAGCCATATAAATCAGGATGGTCCACCCGTCCAAAGAGCGCCATACGCCCCTGCTGTTCTCACCGTTCAGCCGCTCCATACGCAATATGTCTTTTCTGATACATCTCCGCTTTCTTCTCGCTCTCCGGGGAAAGCTTTCCGTTCAGGTACTGCTCCATCATCAGTGCGCCCAAGGGCACACCGAATTCTGCTCCCCATCCGCCGTTCTCCACATATACGGCAATGGCAATTTTCGGCTTGTCCATCGGCGCGAATCCCATGAACACGGAATGATCGTGCCCGCGGTTCTGCGCCGTTCCGGTCTTTCCGCACACCTCGATACCCGGAATGTCCGCCCGGCGGCACGTCCCGGCAAGCACAGCCCTGCGCATCCCCTGCACCACTGTCTCATAATGCCGCGGCTCTGCCATCGTATAACGCCGGTGCGTATAGAGGCTGTCCAATGCCTCCCCTTGGATTTGTTTCACCACATGGGGCGTGATGAAATAACCACGGTTGGCGATGGTGGCCGCCAGGTTGGCAATCTGCAGGGGCGTGGCGGTCACCTCACCCTGGCCGATGGAGATGCTGATCACGGTCAGTCCGTTCCACGACCCCCGGTAAGCCTTGTCGTAAAAAGGAGCGTTGGGTATCAGACCGCGCTTCTCGCCCGGCAAGTCGATGCCGAGTTTGTAGCCAAACCCCATGGAAACCATATAGTCTTTCCAACGAGTCATGGCCTCTTGCACGTCGGCATACTTGCGACGGTCGGAGAACATATAATACAAACCCCAACAGAAATAGGCGTTACACGATGTTCCGATAGCCGGAACGAGCTTGGCCGGTGAGGCATGCCCGTGACAACCCACCTTGAGCCCGCGGAAAAGGAAACCGTGATGGCAGGGATAGGCCGTCTCCGGAGTGATGATGCCCTCCTGCAGGAATGTCAGTGCCTGCGTGGTCTTGAAAGTCGAGCCGGGAGGATACTGTCCCATGATGGCCCTGTTCAGCAAAGGTATCAACGGGTCAAGGGCCAGCCGCTGGTGGTTCTTGCCGCGCTGACGGCCCACCATTATACGCGGGTCGTAAGCGGGAGACGACACCATGCAAAGCACTTCACCCGTAGCCGGCTCGATGGCCACGATGCTCCCCATCTTACCTTCCATCAGGCGTTCGCCCAAGAGCTGCAGCTCCACATCGAGCCCCAGCGTGAGGTTCCGTCCCGGCACCGGACGGGTGTCAAGCTGTCCGTCCATATAGCGGCCTTTGATACGCCCGCGGGCATCGCGCAAAAGGATCTGCGTTCCTTTCTCTCCCCGAAGCTGTTTCTCATAAGCACGTTCCACGCCCTGCTTGCCGATGAAATCACCGTTCTGGTAATAATCATCTTCCTCAACATCTGCAGGAGACACCTCGCCGATATCACCCAACAGCAATGCTGCACAAGGCGACTGATACTGACGGATAGAACGCCGCTGGACGTAGAAGCCGGGGAAGCGGAACATCTTCTCTTGGAATACGGAAAACTCCTCAGCAGAAAGCTGATTCATGAAAAGTTGTTGCGTATAGCTTGAATATCCCGGATTGCGGCGACGGTCCTTAATCTCCGCCATGCGCCGCTCGTAATAGTCGCGCGTGATACCCAGACACTCGCATAAGTCCAGTGTATCCACTCCCTGCTGCTCGGACATGACGACCATAATGTCATAAGAAGGCTGATTATAGACCAGCAGATGACCGTGACGATCGGTGATTACCCCGCGCGCCGGATAGAGCACACGCTTGAGCAAAGCATTAGAATCCGCATTGCGCTTATAATCATCGCTCATCACCTGCAGGGTAAACAGGCGCACAATGTATATCAACACAATGACGACAGCCACTCCGCCGATAACATACTTGCGCTTTTCAAGATTATAACCTGCGCCCATCACGCCCTCCGCCTGTCATGATACACCCTCTTTTCTGCGGTCGCCGCTCCGCATCCGCTCCATCAACAGCAGCAACGGAAGAGTCAGCCCCACACTGGCCACCCACGTGATGAGCAGATCCGCAGTGTCGGCAAAAGAAAACATCTCCAATAATACCGCCGCCCCCTGCTGCAAGAGCAACAGGGCAAATACATAACCCACATACTTCCATCGCCCAAGCGTGCGGTAGCTTGCCACCATATCGTCCGCACTATCCTTGGGGGCAAACAGACGGAGCAATGGCGGAGCGCAAAAGGCGGCCAGCGTCATGGAAGCAGCCCCTACTCCGGGCGTCTGTGAGAAAAGGTCGGACGCCAATCCGGTGCAGAAGCCCCACAACAGCCACAAAGAACGGGACTGCCGGAGCGGTTGCAGACAGAGCACATAGGCGCAGACCACAGGCGTGGCATACCCCCACAGATGAATATGGTTGAACACCAATGCCTGCAACAACACCAACCCCATAGCCCACACGATCCGGAGTAAAAAACCGTATGCCATTACTAATCCTTGTATATTTATATACCTTATACCATAGAAGCGAAACACAGCAGACCACCCGCCACAACGGGAAACAGAAACACCGGTGGGGCCGGACGCCGCCCCCAGCCAGCCGCTATTCCACCATCACAGCCTGTCGCTGCAAACTGTCGATCTCCGCATGATGAGCAGAAAGAATCACGCACACATCATGCAGGCGTGCAAAATCCGTACCCAAATTCACTTGCAAACGATAAGAAAGTCCGTCGTCAGAATTCTCCACCTTTCTGACCCGTCCCACAAAGAGTCCGGCAGGAAAGACCGCAGAAAAACCGCTCGTCTCCACCGTCATGCCTGCTTTCACCCGCGCATGCCGCGGCACATCGCCCATGAAAGCCAGCAACGGATGACCGCCCTGCCAACCCAACGAACCGTGGTAGCCCGTTCCACGCAGACGGCAACTGATGTTGCACTTGCTGTTGAGCAAAGGCATCACAATGGCATAATGCGCAGACGTCTGATAGACAATGCCCACTACGCCCGTGCCGCATACGACACCCATTTCCGGCTTCACCCCATCCGCCGATCCTTTATTGATGGTCAGATAATTGTCATGCCGCGACACAGTGGCCGAAACCACCTCTGCCTCCACCAGACTGAAGCCCTCCAGCAGCTCTTCCTGCCGCTGAAGGGTATAAGTCGTGTCGCATGTGAGCCGCCCGATTTGCTCACGAAGCAAGGCCACACGCTGCTCCAGCACCACATTGCGCTGCGTCAGTGCACGGTTGCGTTCCTGCAACCCTACATACGAACGCAGGTCAGACTGCCACTCCAGCACACGACCTGTCACCGCACCTGCCGACGTGAACCACACACTGCCCTGATAACGGTTGAACCGCACGAGCATTCCCACGGCGACCGCCTCCAATACGACAAACAGCAACCAATGACCATGCTTTGCCAACCAGTGCGGCAGTCCGCTCACCTGTCTCTGCATTCTGTCTCCTTTAGCTCTTTCCTGTCTGCGCTTTCCCTCTACGGAGCAGCGTATACCTCCGTCACGGCCTTACATGAGGAAGGAGAAGTTGTTGACATTCTTCAGTGCAATACCTGTACCTCTGGCCACACTGTGCAGCGGATCCTCGGCAATATGGAACGGAATGTTAATCTTATCCGTCAGCCGACGGTCCAACCCGCGCAACAACGCGCCCCCGCCCGTCAGATAGATACCGTTGTGGACGATATCGGCATACAGCTCCGGCGGAGTATTCTCCAGCGCACTCAATACGGCTGTCTCAATACGCGCGATGGATTTTTCCATACAATGGGCCACCTCCTGATAGCACACCGGCACCTCCATAGGCAATGCCGTGATGCGGTTAGGCCCGTACACCACATAATCTTCCGGCGCATCCTCGCCCAGTTCCGTCAGAGCGGCCCCCACATGAATCTTGATGCGCTCGGCCATACGCTCGCTGACCTTCACGTTATGCTGCCGGCTCATGTACTCCTGAATGTCGGCCGTCAGGTCATCCCCCGCTATACGTATGGAATTGTTCGTCACAATGCCGCCCAGCGAGATGACGGCAATCTCGGTGGATCCTCCGCCTATATCCACTATCATGTTGCCTTGCGGCGCCTCAACGTCAATGCCGATGCCGATGGCTGCGGCCATTGGCTCATAGATCAGATAGACATCACGCCCGCCGGCATGTTCGGCAGAGTCGCGCACGGCCCGCAGCTCCACCTCCGTGGACCCGGAAGGCACACCGATAACCATGCGGAGCGAGGGCGAGAACAGGCGGCTGCCTGTATGCACCATGCGTATCAGCCCCCTCATCATCTGCTCACAAGCGTAGAAGTCGGCTATGACTCCCTCGCGCAACGGACGAACGGTACGGATGTTGTCGTGCGTCTTCTCATACATCATCTTGGCCCGCTCCCCCACGGCTATCATACGATCCGTGCGGCGGTCCAAGGCCACCACCGAAGGCTCGTCCACCACGATCTTACCGTCACTGGTGATGATCGTGTTGGCCGTACCCAGGTCCATGGCAATCTCTTGAGTAAAGGAAAAGAAACCCATTTTCTTTCGTTTTTACTTGTTCCGAATTATAGCTTTGGCACAATGCGCCTGTTCCCCTGCCACCGGCTTATTCTTCTGCCGTCTGGCCCTGCGCCATCCAAGCATGAATCGCCGTATCATAGTGACTGCTCACGCCAAAAGCCCGGACGGCAAACTGCCGACGGTCTTCCAAATCGGTCTGTGCGCCCTTACGCTCCAGCAAATCAAGCAGCGCGGCATAGTCCGCACGCGAAGGCACCACGACAACATCCTTGAAATTCTTGGCCGCCGCCCGAATCAGCGAGATGCCGCCAATGTCTATCTTTTCTATGATGTCGGCTTCCGAAGCTCCGGAGGCCACGGTATCCTCAAAAGGATAAAGATCCACGATGACCACATCAATGGGACGGATGCCGTAGTGTGCCGTCTGCTCCTCATCTTCCGCCAAGCCCCGGCGTGACAATATACCGCCGAAGATTTTCGGATGCAAGGTCTTCACACGACCGCCCAGAATGGAGGGATAGCCGGTTTCGTCTTCCACCTTGCCGCAGGGATACCCCAGACTTTCTATGAAATGCTGCGTACCGCCTGTCGAAAGGAACTCCACGCCCTCCTCGTGCAACTTCTTCAGCAGCGGGGCCAAGCCGTCTTTATTGAAGACCGACACCAATGCGGTCTTGATTTTCTTTGTTTCTGACATAGATTCTTGATTTATTAAGTTTTGAGGTACAAAGATACGAATTTTCAGAAAGAGTGCTCCCCTTTATCTCCTTAAAAAATAGCCTTTTTCAGAAAAACAGCTGAAAAACGTCAAGGATTCGGCACAAACGGCTGCGGCCGTTCGCCGTCAATCACCTTTTCACGACGGACATGAATCCGCAACGCCTCCGCCGTCTCCGGCACAAGCGACCTTTTTTATTGCGCAAGACTGAATGCTTTCTTGCGCAAGACCGGACGCATTCTTGCGCAAGACCGGAATCCGTCTGCCGCCCGCCACCCATACGCCCGGCCTGCCACCCCGAAAGGCCGGGCGTATGGTCGGAAAACAAGAAAAGACGTCTAAGGAGCTCTCTCCTTAAACGCCTCTGTAGCGGGACCCGGGATTGAACCGGGGACCTCATGATTATGAATCATGCGCTCTAACCAGCTGAGCTATCCCG
>CALULA010000021.1 GCA_944321365.1 uncultured Paraprevotella sp. | reverse complement strand
AAAGTTACAGCATCCGGCCCCTGTCGGTACTGAAACACAACCGTTTTGCCCGGAGCGGTTGCTCTCTTGCGAAGAGAAAGGTCCTGCATGCGGGCAGGCCGCACAACGCGGAACAATCGCATTATGAACTAAAAAAGAAAGAGATATGTCTGTCAGAAGCTATCTGTTATCCTGCGGCGCAGCCGTACTGTTCAGTCTGGCCGCCGGAAATGTACGGGCACAAAAAGTGGACTATTCCGTGGTTTCCGTCCCGGAAGAATCAGGCACGGACTTCACCCAGTTCTCCGTCAGCAATGACTATGTGTGCATGCCCGAAGTGAAACGGAGCGCACGGGGCATCGGCTGGTTCTCCAACCGCATTCTGGATGTCTCGCCCGACGGACAGCAGCTGGCATTCCTCTCCTACCGCAACAACACCACCAACATCTTCCTCAAAGACGTGGGCAAGCAAGGCTCGTCCATACAGAAGACCAACCGCACGGCGGTGCTGGACTTCTCTTACTCGCCCGACGGCAAGCAAATCGTGTTCTCGGAAATGCGGGGCAAGACGAACCAGATATTCCAGACCACGGCGGACCGGGGCTTCGTCTGCCGCCAGATCACCACGGGCAATCAGGACTATTCGCCCATCTACAGCAGCGACATGAGCCTCATCTACTTCGCCCGGCAGGAGAACAACGGCACGAGCATCTGGAGCTATGACGTGAAAAACAACTTTCTGGCCAACTACTCGCAAGGGCTGAACCCCTATCCCGTGAAGGGCGAACAGGCATTCATCTGCGTGCGTCCCAACGCGGCGGGCAACAGCGAGATATGGAAAATCAACTATGAGACGGGTGTGGAAGAGTGCATCGTGTCGCACCCTGACCACAACTTCACCTCGCCCTGCATCTCGCCCGACGGACAGTGGCTGCTGTTTGTGGGAAGCAGCAAGATAGAGTCGGGCAGCATCACCTATTATAATACGGACCTGTTCGTGTCGCGACTGGACGGAACGGGATTCGCCCAGCTGACCTATCATGCCGCCGATGACCTCAGTCCGGTGTGGAGTCGCGACGGACGCTACATCTACTTCGTGTCGCAACGGGGCAACAAGGAGGGCAAGGCCAACATCTGGCGCATGACGTTCAACTATTGACAGAGTGTTAAATTACTACATATTACTAACATTTAAATCAGAACTTTATGAAAAAGTTTAAGTATTTATTAGCAGTGATGTTGCTGGGTTGCTCCACAATGTCGTTTGCACAATTCATGAACGGAGGCGGCTCTTCAAGCTCTTCCGCCGGTGATGTAGAAGCATGGAAGGGACTGCGTCTCTCTTACGACCGCACATTTGTGAACTTAGACTGGGATGATGACTGGGGCGAAGAACCGGACATGGACATGAACGGTTTCTCCATCGGCTACGTACAGGCATTCAAGATTGCCAAGAAGTTCCCGATTTTCTTCGAGACCGGATTGGGCCTGAACTTCGCACGCCGCAGCGAGAGCGAAAGTTACAGTGAAGATGTTTACGGCTACACTATAGGTGCAGAAACTAAGACCTCTACAACCGCGCTTGGGCTGACCATCCCCTTGAACTTTGTTTACGGCGTGAAAATAAACGATGCCCTGGCTCTTAAACCTTACACGGGTTTCTATCTGCGCGTCAACGTGATGTCCAAGGATAAATATAAATTTGAAGTCAGCCTGCCGCAAGAATTCATTGACTACGGTATAGATCCCGCAGACTATAATGAAGACGAAACCTACAACAACTTCGATGAGAAGGAAGTCGGTAAGGACGGGGTTTGGAACCGTTGCCAGTTCGGCTGGCAGATTGGTGCCACATTAGACATCAACAGCTTCAACGTAGGTATCGGCTATGCACTGGACTTCAACGAAATTGCAGAAAAGACAAAGACCAGCAAGTTCGCCGTGACTGTAGGTTATAACTTCTAAAATAGTCTTTTCGGCACAAAAGAATAAAAAAACGGGTCCGCTTTCCACGATGGAAAAGCGGACCCGCTTCATTTGACTGCGGACACACGGTCCGCCGGTTTATTTAATTTCAATCATTCGGTTCACCTTGGCTTTCTCTTCCGGCGTGCGTTTCGGCAAGTCGATGGTCAACACACCGTCGTTCACACTGGCAGAGATACGGTCCTTATCCACATCATCCGGCAGAATCAACGACTGCTCCCATTTGGCGTAAGAGAACTCCCGACGCAGATAACGTTTGTTCTTCTTGTCCTCATCCTGGGTCTCGTTCTTCTTCTCCAAAGAGATGGTCAGATCACCATCCTCACCTACGTGAATGGAGAAATCCTCTTTCTTCATGCCGGCAGCGGCAACCTCTACCTTATAGTCCGTATCGCTTTCTATAACGTTGATGGCCGGAGCCGTAGCGTTTGCTTTCATCATCCAGTCGTTGTCAAAGAAATCACTGAACAAGCTGGGCAACCAATTCTGACCGTTGTACCTTCTGATAGCTGACATAATCAAATCTCCTATATTTAAGTTCTACATATTGTTCTTCCGGCGGGCTTCCTTTCGGTCGCGCCGTCACTGAAAGAATAAACAAAAACAATACCCGGACGGGAAGCTGTGGCGGCAGGCTCCTTCCCCTTTCACCTTACGCAAGCTTTTTAAGACTCCGGACGCCGGTTTTAAACTTGCGCAACTTTTGTTAGCATTTTTCCATCCGCAGTGGCTGACAATCTGACAGGAAAAGCGACAAGACGGCAGAAATAAAAGAATTCAGAGAGATGCAACTTTTTTTTTCCGCCTCCAAACGCTACCGAGTTTGTCTGAAAATGTGTATATTTGTCACCGTAGACACAAAATCTATCTATAACCTATTGTTCATTTATTATTTCAAATCATGAGAAAATCATTACTGACAGTATTCTTGATTCTCCTGGCCGCCGCACAACTGGCCGCCGCGCCGCGACCGGAACAAGAGGCACGGCAACTGGCAGAAACCTTCTTCAAAGAGGCCTGCGCCGTACAAAAAAGAAACGGAGTGCAGCTCACCCTGACCGCCACATCCGACGTGCTCCGCACAACCGACAAGCGCAGCGCGACGAATGACGCCGCATGGTATGCCTACAACAACGCTGCGGGAGGCTTCGTCATCGTATCGGGCGACGACCGCATGCCCGACATCCTGGGCTACTCTCTGGACAACCCGTTCGCTACGACAGGCATGCCCGACAACCTGCGGGCCGTGCTCACAGCCTATGCCGACCTGGCCGACCGCCCCGAAACGGAAAAGACGACGGGCACAGTGTATCAGGCAGCCTCCGCAAGCACCTACCCGGAGAGCATCGCCCCACTGCTGGGAGACATCAGCTTCGGCCAGGGCGAACCGTACAACAACCTGTGCCCTACCATCGACGGTGAGCACTGTCTGACCGGATGCGTGGCGACAACCATGGCTTCCATCGCCACCTATTACAAATATCCGACGAAGGGAACGGGCATCAGGCAATACAGTTCAGAGACCAACGGCCTGCACTGCAGCTTCGACTACGACAACACGACGTTCGACTGGGACAACATCCTGCACACCTACGCCGAAGGAGACTATAATGACGCACAAGCCAACGCCGTGGCCAACCTCATGCTGGCCTGCGGCGTGGCCAGCCAGATGGACTACAGCCTTGTTTTCTCCGGAGCCTACGACATAGACGCCCTGACCGGCATGGCGGAGAACATGGGCTACAATCCCTACATGCTCAACCAGCGCAGGGCCATGTACAGCTCCACCGAGTGGATGAACATCATCAAAGGGCAACTGAGTGCGGGACAGCCTCTCTACTACAGCGGATCGGACCCGCAGCGCGGCGGACATGCCTTCGTCCTGGACGGCTACGACAGCGATGACCGCGTACACATCAACTGGGGCTGGAACGGTATGTCCAACGGTTATTTCGACATCCTGACCCTGGACCCCTACGGGGAAGCGGCAGAAGACGGAACCGCCAGCGGCTTCTTCATGGTCCAGAGCATGATCAGCGGCATCGCTCCGGCAGACCGGCAGGGCGAACCAACCTCGCTGTTCAGCTGCGCTGCCCTGCAACTCGACATCAACAGTCAAATAGCACACGCCTATGACATCTACAACTGCGGATATACTTTCAACGGACAACTTGCCCTCGTGGCGGAGAAAGACGGGGTGCAGACCCTGCTGTCCCTCCCCACGCAGATGCAGCAGGCACCGAACTACGGCTATAGCGTATACAACCAGCGCTACAGTCTGTCGCCCTTAGGTGCGGGCACCTACACCGTATACTGGGCCAGCCGCGCCAACGGAGAGGAGCGGTGGAGCCGGGCACGCGGCACGCTCTCGCAGACCGCCGTCTGCATCCTGCAGATGAAGGAGAACAAGGAATACACCATCTACTATCCCAACGGCAACGACGTCAAGCCGGAAGCTGTCGTCAGCCTGAAAGGCAAGGCTTACCGCAACAGTCCGGCAACGTTTGAGCTGACCGTGACCAACCCGAACGATGAGGAATTCTACGGATGCATCACCGTGGGTCTCGTCCGTCCGGGCGAGACTAAGATACTGGCAATGTCCAACGCCGGACAAGTGCTGCTACAGCCCGGAGCAGACACCACACTGGTGGCCAGCCTGACCCTGAACACCACAGAGCCGACTCTGGAGGCCGTTCCGCTGTGGTACACGGCAGAGGGACAGAATATCTCCATAGGCGACCCGCTGAATTTCGACATCGCAGCAGCGGCGGCCATCAGCGCGACGGAGGCCGGCGACCCGGCAGTCCCCGTCTGCTGCTCAGCTCCCGGCGACCCGGACATCCGCTTCCGCTATACCGATGATGTGGAACGGACGGAGCTATATGACGCCTCCGGACAGCTGCTGCTGTCGACACGACCCGACAGCGATGGCAACGGCACTTACACCGTCCGCGCGGCAGACTGTGGCAAGGGCATCTGCATCCTGCGCATCCATACCGCCGGAGGCAAGACCGCCACACTGAAAATACAACGGTAAACCGCAGACGAAATGGGCAACGAAAAGCATAACGACAGAAAAAGAACGGGCAGGGTCTCTGCATGGAGACCTTGTCTGGCTCTGCTGGCCGTGCTGCCCGCCCTTGTTTCCTGCCGCTCCGGACGGCAGGAAACAAGGAGCGGCGGAACGGCAACGGCGGTGCACAGCCATGCCGCCGGGACGCAGACGAAGACCACCGTGCGGACTCACTCCGCTGATGCACGCCCGCAGACGGCAGTACGACCGTCCGCAGTAGCCTCGCCTGTCGTATATATATACAAGACCCGCAAGGACTACTCCCGGCTGGTTCCGGTCATCATGGACGAGAGCCGCACGCGCATCGTGTCCTACCCCGCCCCCACGGACCTGAAGAAAGGCGGACGGCTGACCTATCCCACGCCCCTGGACAACGGGTACTGGCTGGACAACCGGGGCATCACACCGCAGGCGGCTTTCCTGTCCTACACCTACGAGGAATACAGCCGACTGACGAAAGTGCCTTCCGTGAAAGAACTGGAGACCCGCATCGTGGACAGACAGCCTTTCACCTTCATCATGGCCTGCGGCCGACGCACGGACTACAAAGACATCGTAAAGGAACTGAACGAGTACATCCGACAGAACGGACTGAAATGAAAACGGCTGTGGGGTAAAGTTGACATTCCCCAAAAAGGCTCTGCCCGGCCTCACTGACGGTTCTGCCCGTCCGCACCGCCTTCCCTGAACTGTCCGCATGAAGCTTCAGCCATGTTTCAGCCTGCAACCCACTCACTACAAACATATTACCCTTCATCCTGAAAGATGAAGGGTATTTTTTGAAAAAATCCTGTAGGGGGGGGAGGAAAAAAGCCCTTCCAAGGCTACAGAAAAAACAATAAAGCATTTCGCCCCGCAAAGCACATGCTGACGCATATAGACTTTGCGGGGCGGAACGTCGAGTGTGTCACTGCAAAAAGATTATTCTTTCATCAGGAATGCCTTGAAATCTTCAAAACGGTTGCTCATGGGAATGCTCTTCTTCTCACCTTTCATGAAAGCCGCCAGTTTTTCGGGAACAGCCACCGGCTCGCCGATGATGCCCTCCACCGTAGACTTGAACTTGGCCGGATGGGCTGTCTCCAGAAACACTCCGCATTCGCCCTCGCGCAAGCCCTCGCACAGCGCACGGAATCCGCAGGCTCCGTGCGGGTCGAGCAGATAGCCCGTCTGTGCATAACAATCCTTCACCGTCTGCGCAATCTGCCTGTCTGTATAGGTGGCTCCGCTGATTTCCGCCGCGATGGCCGCATGGCTGCCCTTGTAGAGGTCATAGATGCGGGCGAAGTTGCTCGGATCGCCCACATCCATGGCATTGGCAATCGTCTGCACGGATGCCCGCGGATGATACTCTCCCGTCTGCAGATAATTATAGAAGATGTCATTGGCGTTGTTGGCTGCAATGAACCGCTTTACGGGCAATCCCATCACCTTGCCGAACAGACCGGCCGTGATGTTGCCGAAATTGCCACTGGGAACACAAATCACCAGTTCATCGGCTTTTCCCTGCCGCTTCATCTGAGCGTAGGCATGGAAATAATAGAAAGCCTGGGGCAGGAAACGGGCCACGTTGATGGAGTTCGCGGAAGTCAGCTTCATGTGACGGTTCAGTTCCTCGTCCATGAAAGCATTCTTCACCAGTGCCTGACAGTCGTCGAACACACCGTCCACCTCCAGAGCGGTGATGTTCTGTCCCAATGTCGTGAACTGGCACTCCTGTATGGCACTCACCTTGCCTTTCGGATACAGCACATAGACGTGAATGCCCTCCACACCCAGGAAGCCATTGGCCACGGCACTGCCCGTGTCGCCGGAAGTGGCCACCAGCACATTCACCTGCCGACTGCCCTCCTGCCTGATGAAATAGCCCAGCAGACGTGCCATGAACCGTGCGCCCACATCCTTGAACGCCAGCGTCGGGCCGTGGAACAGCTCCAGTGAATAGATGTTGTCCGTCACCTTCACCACCGGACAGTCGAAACTCAGCGTATCATACACAATCTGCTTCAACGTGTCGGCCGGCACATCCTCACCGAAGAACGCATCAGCCACCTTGTAGGCGATTTCCTGAAAAGAAAGGTCCTGAATGCCATCGAAGAACGCATCGGGCAGACGCTTTATCGTTTCCGGCATGAACAATCCCTTGTCGCTCGCCAACCCTTTCACCACGGCTTCATGCAGCGTGGCACGGTCGGCCTTACCATTCGTACTATAATATTTCATCTTATGGGTCATTAATGTTTCATAAATTCTCGGATAAACTCATCCCCTTTCAGCAATCCATAGCTGCCCTGACGTGCGGCCTCCTCATCGAACGTCTGCACGCTGTCCGGCTCTATGCCCGGATAGTAAATGGCAAAGGGAATCGGCTCTGCCGTATGTGTGCGGTGGGCACAAGGCGTCGGATGATCGGGCAGCACGGCAATGGCTACCGGCTCGTCCCAGTCCTTCACCGCCTCCATGATGGGTCCCACGGCACGGCGGTCCAGATTCTCGATGGTCTGCAGCTTCAGTTCCACATTGCCATCGTGTCCGGCCTCGTCGCTGGCCTCCACATGCAGGTAAACGAAATCGCCCTCACGCAAAGCATCTATCGCGGCCTGCGCCTTACCTTCGTAGTTCGTGTCATACAAACCCGTAGCCCCCTCCACGTCGATCACCTGCAATCCGGCATAGCGCCCGATGCCGCGCATCAAATCTACCGCCGTAATCACGGCACCACGGCGAATCTGGGGATAAGTCACGGTCAGCGGTGTCATAGCCGGGCGGTAACCGCCGCCCCAGGGCCAGATGCTGTTGGCCGGATCGCGCCCCTCCTGACGCCGACGTATGTTCAACGGATGACCGGACAACAATTGCTGAGATTCCAGAATCAGACGGTTCAACAAATCAGCCGTCTCTTGCGCTTCCGGCACTTCGGCCCGTACCATGCAGTCGCGGAACGGAGTTCCCGGAACGTCATGCGGAGGAGTGCATTGCAGATGTTTGTTGCCTCCCTTTATCACCAACAAGTGACGATATTGCACCCCCGTATAGAAGTGAATGCGATCGTTACCCAGCTTTTCCTGCAGGAAACGCACCAGTATGTCGGCATCTTCCGTCTCCAGACGACCGCAGGAGTGGTTTTTGATCTTGCCATCCTCAATGCAAATCAGATTGCAACGCAAGGCCAAATCGTCAGGATCCAGTTCCACGCCAATGCTGGCCGCTTCGAGCGGCCCGCGTCCCTCATAGACCTTATGCTGGTCATATCCCAAAATGGAAGAGTTGGCCACCTCGCTTCCGGGATGAAACCCTTCGGGAACGGTCTGTAACAGCCCGCTGCGCCCCATGCGGGCTATGCGGTCCATATTCGGTGTATGTGCATACTGCAAAAGCGTTTTATCGCCTAAGGCCGGGACTTTCCAGTCAGCCATACCGTCCCCTAATATAATAATGTGTTTCATATTCTACTCTGTTGTGTCGTTAAATATTCGCTACACTCATGATGTCGGCAAATACACCGGCAGCAGTCACTCCCGCACCGGCACCATATCCCTGAATGAGCATGGGATATTCCTTATAGCGTTCGGTGGTGATCAGAATGATGTTGTTTGACCCTTCCAGATTATAGAAAGGATGATCCTGTCCCACCTCGCAAAGTTCCACACATCCGTGTCCGTTCTCATAACGCGAGACGAAACGCCAACGCTTGTGCTCGCTCTCCAGTTTCTGCCGGCGGCTTTCAAAGTCAGCGTCCAGCGACGGCAGTTCTTTCCAGAATTCCTCCAAAGAGCCTTTGAAGAACGAATCCGGCACAAACAGACGTTTCTCCACATCCTCCTGCTCAATCTCATAACCCGCCTCACGGGCCAGAATCACCAGCTTGCGGATCACGTCCTTACCGCTCAG
This sequence comes from uncultured Paraprevotella sp., assembly GCA_944321365.1. Taxonomy (GTDB): domain Bacteria; phylum Bacteroidota; class Bacteroidia; order Bacteroidales; family Bacteroidaceae; genus Paraprevotella. Next base: position 25,879 of record CALULA010000021.1, on the reverse strand, counting down.
GTCCACCCGTGGGTCAGGCTCACTGTAACCTTCTTCCTTGGCCAGCCGGACCGTCTCGCTGAAAGGCACGTCGGCAGAAATCTTGTTGAAGATGAAGTTCAGCGTACCGCTCAGCACAGCCTCGATTTTCAGAATCTTGTCACCGCTGTTCAACAAATCATTGATGGTACGTATAATGGGAAGTCCCGCGCCGACGTTTGTCTCGAAAAGGAACTTTACCCCTTTCCGCCGCGCCGTGGCCTTCAGTTTCTTGTAAGTGGCGTAGTCGGACGATGCCGCTGTCTTGTTGGCCGCCACCACAGAGATGTTGTGTTCCAGGAACTCCAGATACAGCCCGGCCACCTCCGCACTGGCCGTACAGTCTACAAACACGGAGTTGAAGATGTTCATGCCGATGACCTCATCACGCAGGCGCTTTATGTCGCTCGGCGCACTGTTGGCCAATTGCTCCTTACAGTTGTCCAGACTGATGCCCTTGCGATCAAACATGGCGTTATGTCCGCTGGCGATGCCCACGACCTTCAGTTTCAGTCCGCGCTCCTTCATCAGTTTGTCGCTCTGCCGGGCCAGTTGCGAAATCAGGCTTCCACCCACGGTGCCCACGCCGCAGAGGAACAGGTTCAGTACCTGATATTCAGAAAGAAAAAAACTGTCATGGATGACATTCAGGGTCTTACGCAGATACAGGCCGTCCACCACAAAGGAGATGTTCGTTTCCGACGCCCCCTGGGCACAGGCTATCACGTTGATACCGCTGCGGCCCAGCGTACCGAACAGCTTTCCGGCAATGCCTGGCGTGTGCTTCATGTTCTCTCCCACAATGGCCACGGTGGCCAGTCCACTCTCCGCCATCATGCGGAACATCGCACCGGTCTCTATCTCCTTGGCGAACTCGGCGTTCAGCACCTCGCAGGCCGCATCTGCATCCTCATCGCGCACGCCGATGGACGTACTGTTCTCCGACGAGGCCTGCGACACGAGGAACACACTGATGCCGTTGTTGGCCAGTGCCGAGAAGATACGACGGTTCACGCCGATGACACCCACCATCGACAGACCGGACACCGTAATCAGCGTCGTACCGTTGATGCTGGATATACCTTTAATGGGCTTCTGGTCGCCCACGATATTCTGCCGGATAATTGTGCCTTTCCCGTCCGGATTGAACGTATTCTTCACCTTGATGGGAATGTTCTTCACACACACAGGATAGATGGTAGGCGGATAAATCACCTTGGCTCCGAAGTTACAAAGCTCCATCGCCTCCACGTAACTCAGCTCGTTGATGGTATATGCCGTGGAAATCACCTTCGGGTCGGCCGTCATGAAGCCGTCCACGTCGGTCCATATCTCAAGCATGGAAGCATCCAGTGCCGCAGCGATGATAGAAGCGGTATAGTCGGATCCTCCGCGTCCCAGGTTCGTCACCTCACCCGAATCCGCATCCGTGGAGATGAATCCGGGCACCAAGGCTACTTTCGGCAGCCCGGCAAACGTCTTGCGCACCAGTTCGTTGGTCAGTTCCGAGGCCAGCAACTGCCGTCCTGACTTAATCTCCGTCTTGATGAACTGTCGCGAATCGTAACACCGGGCACCGTCAATCAGAACAGCTACGATGTTCGATGAAATGCGCTCACCATAGCTCACAATAGCAGCCGACGTTTTAGGCGACAAGTCCTTAATCAAAAACACACCCTGATAGATGCTCTTCAACTCATCCAACAGGTCGTTTACGACCGACAACAGGCGCACCCGTTTCTCTCCTGCGGGAATCACCGCCTCTACCATATTGCGATGACGAGCAGCCATTTCCTCAAAAGCTGTCAGATAAGAAGAATCTCCCGCAACCGCCATCTGGGCTGTCCGAATCAGTTTGTCGGTAATACCGCCTAAAGCGGATACCACCACGATGACAGGCTCCTTCTCGGCCTCAACAATCTTTTTTACATTGAGAATACTCTCTACGGAACCTACGGATGTTCCGCCAAATTTCAATACTTTCATATCCTTGTTCTGTGAATTAAACCTCCTCCGCACACAGGCTAACAACACCCGTTTTGACAGCTCGGAAGGCATCATACATTGAATTAGTCTGCTGACAAATGTAGGCGCAAAAATAGCAATTATTTGCTTAAAACAGCTTATGAAATAAAATTAATTTGTATTTTTGCCTAATAAATCATCTACAACAAGTACGACTATTCACATGACAAAAAAAATAATCCTTGTCCTTATCCTGCTGGCATTTGTTCTGACTCCGGCACAAGCTGATTGGGATACGTATGACGACACACCGCTTACGGGCAGCCGCTGGCGCGACTACAAACGCCGCTCCTATTTCGGACTGCGTTTCGGTCTGAACATTCCCACTCTGCGTTATAAAGGAACCGGCGGACTGGCGCAGACCAGTCCGTTGCCCCGTTACCACATCGGATTGTTATACGGGCATAAACTCGGAGACGGACTGCCGTTCTTCATGGAAAGCGGACTCATATACACAGAGAAAGGAGCAGAACTGGAAGTCACGGAAGAGATCGGAATGCGGAAGTGCAACCTGAAGTATCTGGAGATTCCCATACTGCTCAAATATAAACAGGACACCAATGTCAATGACCTGACCGTGCAACCATTTTTTGGCGGTTTCATGGCCATAGGAGTAGGGGGAGAAACCAAAGACTACAGCAACCGGACGAAATTCAGCCCCTTCGGCTCCAGCCGCTACAAGCGTTTCGACGCCGGCATACGGCTGGGATGCGGACTGGCCTATCAGAACTTCTATTTCGAAATGGGCTACGATATCGGACTGTTCAACATCGCCGGACGGCACTATGCCGACTACCACTATGACAACTTCGACGGACGCATCCGCACCGGCAACTTCACCATGTCGCTGGGCGTGGATTTCTAACCCTTGACATAAGCCGCTGCGGCTTCGGCACAGCGCTCGCCATCAATGGCCGCCGAGACGATGCCTCCGGCGTAACCCGCCCCCTCTCCGCAGGGGAACAGTCCCTGCAGACGGACGTGCTGCAGCGTTTCTGCGTTGCGCACGATGCGCACGGGAGCAGAAGTGCGGCTCTCCACGCCCATCATGACTGCCTCGTTCGTCAAAAAACCATGCGAGGCCCTGCCGAAACGGCGGAAACCCTCGGCCAGTCGGCCGGCCACGAACCGGGGCAACCAGAAATGCAGTGGTGACGACACCAGGCCGGGAGCATAGGACGCATCGGGCAGGTCATAGCTCAAACGCCCGTTCACAAAGTCCGCCATCCGCTGTGCCGGTGCCGTCTGACGATAATTGCCCTGTTGCCAGCACAGCCGTTCCAGTTCTTCCTGAAAATACATCATCGCCAACGGATGGCCTGCCTCCGGACGCACATCGCCGGTGGCCATCACCGCTGCCAGCGACGGCTCTTCCAGGTCTTCGGGATGCAGTTCCACCACCATACCCGAATTGCTCCACCTGGACCCGCGGTTGCTGGGCGACATGCCGTTCACCACAATCTGCTGCGGACCGCTGGCGGCCGGAACGACAAAACCGCCGGGACACATGCAGAAGCTGTACACCCCGCGACCCTCCACCTGCTGCACAAAACTGTACTCGGCTGCCGGGAGATACTTGCCGCGCCCGTTCCTGTTATGGTACTGTATCTGGTCGATGAGTTGCGCCGGATGCTCCAGCCGTACGCCTACCGCCAATCCCTTGCTCTCTATCTCCACCCCGTTGGCATGCAGCCAGCGGTAGACATCGCGGGCCGAATGCCCCGTGGCCAGGATGACCGGACCGCGGAACGCCCGCCCGTCGTGCGTGGCTATGCCCTCCACCCTGCCGTCCGCGATGAGCAGGGCATCCATGCGGGTCTCGAAATGCACCTCTCCCCCGCAGGCCAGGATGGTGTTGCGCATGTTCTCGATGACACGCGGCAACTTGTCCGTACCGATGTGCGGATGGGCGTCCTGCAGGATGGACGTGCTCGCGCCGTGCTGGCAGAACACATTCAGGATTTTCTCCACATTGCCGCGTTTCTTGCTGCGGGTGTACAGCTTGCCGTCGGAATAGGCCCCGGCCCCGCCCTCGCCGAAACTGTAGTTGCTCTCAGCGTTCACCTTATGTTCGCGCGAGATGCGGGCCAAATCCAGCTTGCGGTCGCGCACGTTCTTGCCGCGCTCCACCACGATGGGGCGGCAGCCCGCCTCAATCAGGCGCAGGGCGGCGAACAGTCCGCCCGGACCAGCCCCCACCACGACCACCTGCGGACCGTCCTCCACCTGAGGATAGTCCGTCCGCACGAACTCATCGTCTGCCGGCTGTTCGTTGACATACACCCGCACCTTCAGGTTCACATATATCGTCCGCTGGCGGGCATCGATGCTCCGCCTCAACACACGAACCGCTGTCAGCGTCCGTTCGTCCTTTCCTTTCTCGCGGGCGATGTAACGGCGCAGGGCCTGCCCGTCGGCAGCCGTCTCCGGCAGCACTCTCAACTGGTATTCTTCTATCATGTTCTGTATGGTGTTCCGCCGGTTCAGCCGAAGAGCGCACGCAGTGCCTCCTCCACCTTGCGCACCGGCACAAGTTCTATCTTCTGTTTCGACGCATCGAAGCCCTGCAGGTTGTATCTGGGAATGAGCATGCGGCGGAAACCGAGTTTGGCCGCCTCGGCCACCCGCTGCTCGATGCGGATCACCGGACGGATTTCACCGCTCAGTCCCACCTCGCCCGCCATGCAGACGCCGTTCTCGATGCCCGTGTCCACATTGCTGCTCAGTACGGCGGCGATGACGGACAGGTCGATGGCGGGGTCGGTCACCCGCAGACCGCCCGCGATGTTCAGGAACACATCCTTCTGGGCCAGCTTGAAGCCCACGCGCTTCTCCAGTACGGCCAGCAGCATGTTCAGCCGCCGCAGGTCGAAGCCCGTGGCCGACCGCTGGGGCGTACCGTAGGCGGCGGTACTCACCAGTGCCTGCGTCTCGATGAGGAAAGGACGTACGCCCTCGATGGCGGACGAGATGGCCACGCCGCTCAGGCCTTCATGTTCCTCAGAAAGCAACAGTTCCGAGGGGTTGGACACCTGCCTCAAGCCATCCTGCCGCATCTCGTAGATGCCCAGTTCGGCCGTACTGCCGAAACGGTTCTTGATGCTGCGCAGGATGCGGTAGAGATAGTGCTGGTCGCCCTCGAACTGCAACACGGCATCGACGATGTGTTCCAGCACCTTGGGCCCGGCCAGTGTTCCTTCCTTATTAATATGTCCGATGAGGATGACCGGCACACCGCTCTCCTTGGCAAACTTGAGCAGCATGGCGGCACACTCGCGCACCTGCGAAAGGCTGCCGGGCGAGCTGTCCACCGTCTCGGTCATGATGGTCTGTATGGAATCGATGACGAGCAGCTGCGGCTGTTCGTTGCGGACGTGCGCGAAAATCTGCTCCAGCGACGTCTCGCACACCACCATGCAGCCGGAAGCCGCCAGGAAGCGGTCCCTGTCCACGGGCTGCCCGTCACGGCGGGGCACGAGACGGTCGGCCCGCAGTTTCAGCTGCCGCGCGCTCTCCTCTGCACTGACGTAGAGCACGCGCTTGTCCGTCATCCGCAGCACGGTCTGCAGCACCAGCGTAGACTTTCCGATGCCCGGTTCACCGCCCAGCAGCACCAGCGAGCCGGGCACCAGTCCGCCGCCCAGCACACGGTTCAATTCTCCGTCGTGCATATCCATACGCTGCTCCTCACCGGACTCAATCTGCCCCACCGGAACGGGGCGCGACTGAGACTGTCCTGCCTGCGGCGTGCGATGAAACGCCCCCGTCACTGTCGCCACAGTCTCCCGCCGCACCGTGAATTCCTTGAACGTGTTCCACTCGCCGCACGATGGACAGCGGCCAATCCACTTCGGGGATTCCTGTCCGCAGTTGCTGCACACATAGACGGTCTTATCCTTAGCCATGTCTTTTCCTTTCCTGTCTTTTTAGGCGGATAAAATTACGGAGTTTTCCGCGAACGGCCATAAAATACGGAGGAAAAAAGTCTTTCCCTACAAAAACACCCTGAACATTTTTTACTCCTACGTACAAAAAGATTTACCATTTTGATGTATATTAAAACTTTTTGATTATATTTGCACCATCACCGTTAGGCAAACGAATTTCATTTTCAGTACTCACCAAAACTTAATCGTATGAGAAACTTACAAAAATTAAGCTGGGGTGGGGTGTTTTTAACATTCCTTCTCTTTAGTATCTCTTGGGAAAGTAACGGGAGCGAGACGAGCAAAGGCTTCGGCACTTTTTTCGCTTTTGCAGCCACAGACAGCACAAATATCCCGACAACGGAGACAGAACCATCCGACAGTATCGTCTCGGACAGTACATTCACACCGAATCCGGAACCGTCCGACAGTACATTCACGCCGGACCCGGAACCGTCTGACAGCACATTCACACCGGATCCGGAGCCGTCTGACAGCACATTCACACCGAATCCGGAGCCGTCTGACAGCACATTCACACCGAATCCGGAACCGTCCGACAGTACATTCACGCCGGATCCGGAGCCGTCTGACAGCACATTCACGCCGGATCCGGAACCGTCCGACAGTACATTCACACCAGATCCGGAGCCGTCCGACAGTACATTCACACCAGATCCGGAACCGTCCGACAGTACATTCACGCCGGATCCGGAACCGTCTGACAGTACATTCACGCCAGATCCGGAACCGTCCGACAGTACATTCACACCGGATCCGGAGCCGTCCGACAGTACCGGCATTGCCAACACACCGGAAACGGCCTATACCATAGCCCAAGCCCACCAGCTCATCGAGGCCGGCCAGGAACTCGAAACGCAGGTATACATCAAGGGCGTCATCACGAGCATCAAAGAGGTCGACCTCACTTATGGCAATGCTACTTATTACATCGGTGACACGGAAGCCGACAGCGACCCACTGGAGATCTACCGCGGACTGTACTACGACGGAGCCAAGTTCACCGGTGAGAGCCAGATCAAAGTGGGCGATGAGGTAGTCATCTACGGACAACTGGCCGACTACAAGGGCAAGCACCAGATGAATGCCAACAGCTCGGTCTACACCCTGAACGGCAAAAGACCGACCGACATCTCCAACACACCGGAGACGGCCTACACCGTGGCCGAGGCTCTGCAATTACTTGAAGCGGGCGAGGGACTCGGAACGGCCGTCTATATCAAGGGACTTATCGCAGAAATCGAGGAAATCAACACGGATTTCGGCAACGCTTCCTATTATCTCAGCAAGGGGGACACCACGGACGAACGGCTTTACGTTTACCGCGGACGATACTTCTACGGCGAACAGTTCACCGCAACAGATCAGCTACAAGTGGGCGACGAGGTGGTCATCTACGGGCAACTGTCCATCTTCAATGCCAAGCCACAGGTCAATTCGGGCAATACGCTCTATGCTCTGAACGGCAAAACGGAACCTCCCGCTCCGGACACGGACATCTCCAACACACCGGAAACTGCTTACACCATAGCCGAAGCCCTGCAACTGCTTGAGACGGGCGAAGGACTGGAAACGAGCGTATATATAACAGGTAAGGTGGACGAGGTGCAGGAAATCAATACTTACTTCGGCAACGCCACCTACTACCTCAGCGACGCGGACAGCACGGGCGGACGGCTGATGGTGTATCGCGGCGCTTATCTGAACGGTGAGGTGTTCACCTCGACAGAACAGCTTCTGCCGGGCTACGGCGTGGTGGTCTATGGCAGACTGGCTTATTTCAAAGGAACGCCTCAAATCACCGACAGCCACATCCACTCTCTGGACAAGCCGGAACAGCAGCAGCCCGAACTGACGTGGAGCCGCCCGCGCTTCGCCGTAGACCTCAACGGTGCGGGCAGCGCGGCCTACCCCGTGCTACAGTGCAATTCCGACGGCAAAATCAGCTATACCTCATCCGACTACCGCGTGGCCGTCATCGACTCCGTGGGCGAAATCATCCCCCGGAGCACGGGCTTCGTGACCATCACGGCGCAGGTGGCCGCCACAGCCGTCCATACAACCGCCACAGCCTCTTTCACACTGGAAGTGTTCGACTCCTCCCTGCCGCTACAGCCCTCGGCCTTAGTGGTAATGAAGGACAGCACATACTACGCGATGCTGACCGCCGATGCCCAGTCGGGCAACACGTTTGACGCCACGGCAGCGACGGTACTCAACGGACGGGTGGTCACGGACCATCCGAAGACCTGCAGCTGGCTGGCGGACCGCAAGACGGGCACTATCTCCACCACAGACGGTACGGCCTGCATGGCCTGTGCCGACGGCAGCCTCGCCCTGCAGGCAGGGACTTACGGCTGGACCTTTGACGGCTATCTGTGGCAGACGACAGACGGTGACAGGCAACTGGCCATCGGACTGGGCAGCCGGGCAGAGGCCGAATCGGGATACGCGTTCGACGCATGGCCGACAGCCGATGTGGAGAACGGGACATACCTCACCCCACAGGTGCTCCCCGTTGTGGAAGGTTACATCCGCGAGGTGACGCCCGGACAGTATGGCACCCTCTGCCTGCCCTACAGCGTCAGTGCCGGTGACTATGATGGCGCGGAGTTCTTCAGCATCGTCGGCAAGACGTTTACAGGCGATGAGGTGACGGGTATCATCGTGGAACGGACCGACTCGCTGGAAGCCGGACAGCCCTACATCTATAGTGCCACCGGCGGACGTCTGGTCGCTGTCTACGGCCAGCGTTCGGTCACCACTCCGGCGGAGAACAGCAACGGACTGATAGGAACCTTTACGGGAACAACGGTCGGCGAAGGGATGTATCTGCTGACCAAAAACACCGTGAAACAGACAGGAGCAGCGGGCGGCAGCATCGGAGCCAACCGCGCCTATATCGACTTGGACCGTATGAGCGTCTGCACGGAGCCGGTAAACGTGAACCAACGCCTGATTGTCTTGGACGGTCATGAGGACGGCACCGTGGACATAGAGGCCATCACAACCGACGACAACAGTCCGGTGGAAGTCTACACCCTCGGCGGCATGCGCATCCGCAGCGGGGTACCCGCCACAGAAGCCACGAAGGGGCTGCCAAAAGGGGTATACATTGTGAGCGGCAGGAAAGTCATCGTGAAGTAACAAACCGCATAAAGACAAACAATGAAAAGAAAGTATGAAACGCCTCTCTGCGAGGCCCACAGACTGGAAACCGCTGGCGGCCTGCTCGCCGCCAGCGAAACCCGCAATCTGACGGTGGACCACACGCCCAGCGATACGTTCATCGAAGGCGATGTGAACAGCAACAACGGTTGGACATTGTGGTAACCCCACTGTTCACCGCCTGGGCATGAGGCCGTGCCTCCTGTCCGGTCCCTGCAACCGGCGGGCAACTTGCCCGCCGGTCTTCCTTTTGGCAATGGCATAGGCAACACCGGGAGGAAAGCTGGCCGGCAGGAATGTGCGGCCTTTTTTTCTGTGCCTATCTCTTGCATATCCATGAGAAACCCTCGCTGAGTCCGACTGGCTCACAGGGTTCGTACAGCGGGAATATGAAATCAAGACACAAGGAAAAACAAAGGAAAAGGACAGTATCGGTGAGGAAATCTGCTACATCGAACGGGTACTGAGGGATATTTCCTATTCTAACACAGCAGCGAGCTCCGCAAAAGAGTGAAAACGGAGGGTTTCGCCGCCGCAGGTCCAGAACAGTTGCTGCGGACTGTCCACCTGCAGCAACGGCAACGAGCTGTCCGCTTCGCCCGTTGCGGCACAATAACCCTGCCGCATGAGGGCATTCTGCGCCCAATGGTACAGCACCTCGTCTGCGGCCTGCAACCGGACGAGCCGCAGTTGTCCCGCCTTGACGGAATAGCTGCCGCGCAGACGGTCGAAGCCGACTGAGGCGGTCCCGAACAGGCCGTCCATCGCACCGGAGAGCACCACATCCTCCGTCGCCCCGCACTGCATCGTGCCGTCCGGCCTCATCAGCCACAGACAGTCGGCCAAGGCCAATGCCTGCTCCACGTCGTGCGTGGACATCAGCACGGCCTTGCCCTGCTCTGCCGCCAGACGGCGGAGCAGAGCCATGACCTCTATACGGCTCGTCACATCCAGAAAGGCCGTCGGTTCGTCCAGCAGAATCAGCGGGCACTCCTGCACCAGAGCCTTGGCAATCATCACTTTCTGCCGCTCACCGTCCGACAGTTCGGCCACGTAAGACACCGCTTTCCCCGCCATGCCCACAGCCTCCAAGGCCTGGGCCACCCGCTCGCGGTCCTGCCGCGTAAGACGCCCGAAGTAGCCCGTATGGGGCTGGCGACCCAGGGCGGCCAGTTCAAACACGGTCAGTCCACCGGCCTGCACCCGTTCGGTAAGTACCAGACCGATAGCCATGGAACGTCTGCGGGCGTTGTATGCGGCCAATGGCTTGCCCAGCAGTTCAATCTCTCCGGACAACGCGGGCTGCACCCCGGCCAACGTCCGCAGCAAGGTGGATTTGCCCGCCCCGTTGGCCCCCAGCAGGCAGGTCAGTTCGCCACCCCGCAACGCGAAGTCCGATGCGCGGTGTACCACCGTCACGCGCTTCCCCTTGCGGTAGCCCGTGGCCACCTGTCTGCCTTCCAAAACCACCGTCTGTCCCATCAGTTGAAATATTTAATCCGGCGTTGCCGTACAATGACATAGATAATCACCGGCGCGCCCAGCACGGGCGTCACGGCATTCAGGGGAATCATCCCCCACTCGCCGGGCAGGATGCACAGCAGGTTGCACAGCAGGGCCACCGCCGCACCGCAGAGCATCGTGACGGGCAGCAGCGAATTGTGGTTGGACGTACCCAAAACCAACCGCGCCACATGCGGTACAGCCAGCCCGATGAACGACACCGGGCCGCAGAACGCCGTCACCACCGCCGTGAGCAGCCCGGTGACCGTCAGTAGCAGACTGCGCGTACGGCGCACATTTACCCCCAGATTACCGGCATAGTGCTCTCCCAGCAACAGGGCATTCAACGGCTTGATGAGCAGGAGGGAAGCCAACAGGCCGGCCACGGCCACCAGTGCGAAGCCCGGCAGTTGCCCCAGCGACACACCGCCGAAATTGCCCAGCCCCCAGACCATATAGGAATGCACCCCCTCGGCCGTGGCGAAGAAATTGAGCAGGGAGATGACCGAAGAGGCCACGTAGCCCGTCATGATACCGGCAATCAGGAGCATGACATTACTGCGTATCAGTGTGGAAAGGAAAAGGATGATGCCCATCACCAGTGCCGCCCCGGCAAAAGCACCGGCCAGCACAGCCAGAAAACCGGACAGTGAGAACGCACCGGCAGTCACCATGCCCCCGCCACCCAGCATCACCAGTGCCACGCCGAGGCTGGCTCCCGAACTGATACCCAGGATGGAGGGGTCGGCCAAAGGGTTGGCGAACACCGTCTGCAGCAGCAGCCCGGAAGCGGCCAGTGCCGCCCCGCTGAGCAGGGCCGTCAGACACAGCGGCACACGGCTCTCCCACACGATGAACGACCACGCCTCGCGCTCCACGGCCTGTCCGGTCAGCACGCACCAGACGTCTGCAGCGGGGATGTCCACCGACCCCACCAAGAGGTTCGCCACCGCCAGCAACAGGACGATGACCACCAGCACACCCCCGCAGACATATCCCCTGCGTTCTACTGCATTCCGGTCTTTCATTCCGCTAATTTACGAAAATATCTCCATTCCTGTGCTCCTGCGGCCTCCGGATGGAATATTTTTATCAAGTCGGCCAACAGCCATTCGGGATGGAACGGTGTTTCCTCATAATAGGGCACGCTCCCCGTGTTGCATCCGTAGACCTGTCCCTCGCGGCAGGCACGGAAGCCGGAATAGGGGGCATAGTCGGCCTCCAGGCTACGCAAGGTCTTGTCCTGCGGCGCGTTGTACTTGATCAGCCAGATGTCGGCCTCGCGTGCCTTGTCGTACACCGTCTCGAAACTCAAGGGCACGGAACCGCTGCTCTCTATATAACGAAACACATAGTCTGCCCCTGCATCGGCATAAAAACGGCCAATCGTACTGTGCCCGCCGGCCACATACCAGGCCGAGCCGGACTTCAGGTCGCAGAACACCTGCGGCCTGTGCTCCACCCCGGCCACCTGCCGCGCCAGCGTCAGATAGCGCCGCTCCACCTGGGCGAAAAGCGAATCGGCCTCAGCCTCCCGACCGAACAGCAACCCATAGAAGCGCATCCACTCCGCCCGTCCGAGCGGTGAGGTCTCCATATAGTCGGCACACTCCACCAGCGGGATGCCCAACTTGTCCAGCCGTCCGTAGCCTCCGCTGTTCTCGAACGGGGAGAGCAGGATGGCGTCAGGACGCAACTCGATGATTTTCTCAATGTCGGGATTCATGCTGTCGCCCAGATCAGCAATGCGTCCGGCGCGATGCCCCTCCTGAATGCAGGGCAACTGGATGTACGACAGGTCGCAGACGCCACGGATAGTCTGCAACATCCCCAGTTCGTCCAGCAGACTACAGTGTACGGAGGAGTAGACCACCGACTGCTGCAACGGCACGCGCACCACCGTTCCTTGCGGCAGACGGGCGGGTTGCGGGGCATCGCGGTCCAATAATATATAGGTATGCAGCATCTTCAACGTATCCCAAGGGTTACGTAGTCGTACCAGACGGTAGTCTGGATAGCTCACGATTTCCAGGTTCTCGGCGTACTTCAGTTCCAGCGTATCACCGCCCTCCGGCAAAGAAGAAGCCGTCCGGCCCCTGTTCCCACAAGAGAACAGCAGCAGAACGGCCGCCCATGCGACAAAAGATAACAGCCTCGTCATCAGTCTACATGCTCGGTGAGGAAGTAGATAGCACAAGGCCCGATGCCGGTCTCCACCTTACAGAGCAGCGTGCCTGCCGCATCATAGATGTTTGCATAGCCGGGCGTGTTATAAGAAGCCCCACCTACATCATTCAGACCATAAGAAGTCAACACGATATTGCCGTTCACGGGATCAACAGCAATGCCTGCTGGAGAATCAGCCGACAAGGACAGCGACACCGGAGTGTAGGTGCTCTGCGTCAGGTCCACCGAAGCATAGGTCGCGCTCGTAACCCCATAAGGGAAGTCCGCCACATACAGCGTGTTCGTGCCTTCCGGAATATCCATCAATGTGGCGTCGGCCACCTTCACATGGTTGCCTCCGTTCAGGTCCAAACGCCATACGGCAGCCCCAACCTGGTTATAAGAAGGCGGCAGATATTCTCCCGAACACAGCAGATAGACGTTACCCTGGGCATCCGCCTCCATCTTCACCGGGTTTACAGGAACAGTGATATCACGGGTTCTGGTGAACGAAACCAGGTCGATTTCCGATACCGTTGTGCCATAACTGTAATTACAGTTGGGCACATACAGTTTGCCGCCGGCAATCACCATGTCCTCCGGATACTGCCCCACGGCCACGGCACCCACGATGCTGAAGTCCGTCGTGTCTATCTTGCAGACATGGCCGGAGTACAGGGAGACGTACACGTAACCGTCCTGTCCCACCACGTCGCGCGGCTGTGAGAGGGTATCGTTGCCCGCCAGCGCAATCTGCGTCACGCTCCGGAAATCGCCCTTGCCGCACACCTCAACGGTATTCGACGAAGTTACAGCCGTATAGATCTTGCCGCCATGGATGCAGGAACGGTTAGGGGTCAGCCCCAATGAACGTCCGTTGACGGCAGCAAAGCGTCCTGTTACAGCCGAATAGCCGTCCATATAGTCCACGGTCGTGAAATCTCCCTCAAGGCCATATCCCTCGTTGCCCTGATTCACGATCAGGACCCCTGAACTTACCGGAGTCACATCACCGTTTCCACCGCCTCCAGTGGTGGTTCCCTCATCGTCATCACAGGCCGCAAAAGTAGCAGCGGCCAACATCAATGCAAAAAGTCTCACATGCTTCATTCTCTTTTTCTTTTTTAGGGTTGCTAAATATCAAGTTTCAAAGTGATTTTCCAGGAACGTCCGGGCATCGGGTACAGCCGCACGATGTCATACTGCTCATCGGTGAGATTGACGACATCGGCACGGAGCGAACCGCCCAGTCCCCGCCAGCGGAAATCACGGTAGACGGCCAGCCCCAGCTCATGATGCGGCGCTATCCGGCTGATATCCATGTTCTCGTTCGTAGAATAGCGTTCGGACATGGCCGTGCCGTGCATACTGACATTCACCCACGGCGTCAGCAGGGCTACGGAACCTCCGCCCGAATGACGGGGCGTGTAGGCAATCTGATCCTTGTAGTACCTGCTGCCGGGGGTGGTGACGTTCACGGCATACTGGTACGTATAGTTGGCGTTCAGCTCGGCCCGCAGCCAGCCTGTCAGGCGGAGGCCCAGCGCAGCCTTCACGTCCGTCCCCGCGATGTTCACCCGGCCCACATTCACCATGCTCCAGTAGAACATGTTCATGGGCATGGCCACAATTTTGTCCGTTACCTTATTATAATAGGCATCAGCCTGCAGTTCCATCTCCCGCAGCACGCGCAGCGGACGGGCCAGCGTGAATGTGGCCCCGACGTTGAACTGGCGGGCCTTTTCGGGCAGCAGGTCACGGTTGCCCATCCGCGTATAGTAGTTGTCCGTGAATGTCGGCATGCGGAAGATGTCCTTGTAGGACGCCCGCAGGGAGAACCAGCCGTGCGCAGGATGCCAGGCCAGGGCCACCGAGGGTGAATAGCGATGGGCATCCCGCGAGGCGTGCCCCTCCCTGGCGTCATTGCGATAGTAGCTGGCCAGCAGCGTGGCCGTAGCCGTGAAAGCCCCCCGGCTGTACTTGGCCGCCAGACTCTCCAGCATGGAGTGGCGCATGGGCCGCCGCGTGTCGATGACGCTGCTGCTCAACTGTGCATAGGCGTAATCCGAAGAAAGCGAAAAACTCAGGAACCGCAGCGGCGTATAGAGCAGCGAGGTGGAGACGTAGTACTCCTGCTGGCGGTAGACGTCCTTCTTCACCCGTCCGGGATACTGCGGCCCTTCGTCACGGTAGTGCGTCTCGCTATGATTCCCCTTGGCATTCACCTGCCACGACAGACCGCAGGCCCATCCCGTCCGGTAGTGTACCTGCCCGAAAACGTTGCGGAAACGCTGGCTCTCGTGGTTCACCGGATTGTAGTAAACCACCTGCCCCGGCAGCTGCTTGTAGCTGTCATAGTAGTAGAGCTTGCCCTGGAAACGGGTGGCCGAGGCCGGACGGTAGTACACATTGACCTCTCCCATGCCGTTGCGGACGGTGTTGTTCGTGCGTTTCTCCCGCGTGACGAGGGAATGGTTCACCAGCGTGAACGGGTAGCGGTTGTCCGCCCGCAGGAAGTCGCCCTGCAGCCGCAGGCTCCAGTCGCCGCCCAACCGCTGTTCCCACTTGACACGGGGATTCACATAGCCGAACGAACCGGCCGAAAACCGCGTCTCCAACCGGTAGTTCCGTCCGGAAAGCACCGGCGCATCGGAACTCAGATAGAGCGTAGCCGCCGAAGCCAGGGTACGGGCCGGGACAAAGATGTCGGCATTGTCGCCCACCACGAGCGACAGACGGTCCACCTGCTCCAGCGAGAAACGGCTCAGGTCTATCTGCCCGCTCTCGCAGTCGGTCACGGACAGTCCGTCGTAGACCACCCCCGTATGGGTGGCACCCATGGAGCGCACAGACAGCGTCTTCATGCCACCCACGCCGCCATAATCGCGGATGTTCGTACCGGCCATGCGGCGCAAGGCGTCCGCCAGGTCCGTTATGCCCTGACTGTCCAGGTCTCCTGCCGTCAGCGTCTGCGCGGCCACCGTGCGGTTGTTCCACCTCCGGCGGTCGGCCTTCACCTCCACCGTCCGCAGTTCTTCCGCATCATGGCGCAACGAATCGAGCACCACCTCACCGGCCCATGCCGGAAACAGCGCAAACACAAAGAAAAGACAAAGTACAAGCCTCGCCCTTTCCGAGAACTTTCCTCCACATCGAGTTATCAAAAACTCTGCCATCTTTTTAAAGAAATCTCACTGTCATACAACAGCATCCACATCCGTCATCCCATCCCACGGGGATTCCAGCACACATAACGTTTTGCAGGTCTTCTGACTTACTCCGGTCCGTTCGCCTTCCCACCTTATTCATTATATCCATAAACAAGGAAGTGGCTTGAGGTAATGAACAAACCGCACAATGAGCTTACAGCAGCGGGACTGTCCGGGACTTGCACCCGATTCCCTTTTCATCCGCCGCCCCGAAGGACCATCCCCTGGAGACGGGCGGAACAAAACTGTTGCAAAGGTATTAAAAATACACATGCCAACCAACCTTTTTTTTGATTTATATCAAGAAAAGGCCTCTTTTCGTCCGATAAAACAGACTACGACTTGACAAGATGCTAAAATAGCCTTACCTTTGTATCGTAATTAAGAAAGGACAAGAATTAAAACCAATATAGGTGTTAGTGCTCCGTGAGGAGCGTTTATAGGTAAAAGATTGTTCTATTTAAAAAGAAAGGTAAGAAGATTATGACAGGATTAGTAATTGCCGCAATAGTCATAGTAGCTATGGTTATTGCAAAGGGTTCCAAAGGGAACAACGGTAAGTTCTTGGGTTCAAGCACTTCCATGATGTTCGGGAATCCTAACATGAATGCAGGTGCAGCTTGTTAAAAGGCCATGCACCTTAGTTTGAAAACAATTAAATCATTTGAATAAGATAAGGATGTTTCGTGAGAGACATCCTTATTTCTTTTTATACACGAAAAAAATGCAGTGCCCGCCGCTCCAGAAAACGGGTCTACACAGACTACCTCCCCCAAGAGAGAAAAGATATCCGTAAAAGGAAAACCTTTCATGCCACTACGTTTCTTTTTGTAATACAGGGAGAATTCGTAACTTTGCATGCACTAATCCCTTTTACATGATGCCGCAGAAACCGGAAATCGCCGTCATAGACGCCAACACGCTGGCCTGCATCGGCCTGAGAGAAATCATCGAAAGAATGATGCCGTTTGCCATTGTACGCACGTTCAACTCCTTCGAGCAGTTTACGCGCGACACGCCGGACATGTACGTACACTACTTCATCTCCTCGCAGGTCCTGCTGGAACACAGCGCGTTTTTCGTGGAACGGAAAGCGAAAACCATCGTACTGACCAACGGCACGGGAGGAACACCGCAAGCCTCCAACTTCCACACTCTGAACACCTTCCAGAGCGAACAGGCCATGACCCGCTCACTGCTGCGGCTGCAACAGAGCGCACACGCCCACGGCCGTCATCTGCCCGAAGAGGCCGTCGCCCAGCAGACGCCCCCCGGACAGCCCGCCACAGACCCCAACGGACTGTCGCCCCGCGAGATAGGAGTACTGATACTCATCGTGCAAGGGCTGACCAACAAAGAGATTGCCGACCACCTGTGCATCAGTGTCACCACCGTCATCTCCCACCGCAAGAACATCATGGAAAAGCTCAACGTACATTCCGTTTCCGGGCTGACCATCTATGCCGTGATGAACGGCTACATCGAAGCGGACCGCATATAGGAAAGTCCCGGAAACCGGTGCCAGAGGCCGTCCGGTTTCCGGGAACAGATTTCTCATTTACTTCACCCATTGTTTCACTGTCAACGGTGCACGGCCCGACTGTCGTACGAGCACCGTGACCACCGTGCCGGACAAACCTTGCGGCAAAGACAGTTCGCAAGTGGAAGCGTCTGCCACCGTGCGGGAAGCGACGCACTTCCCGTCCACGGCGTACACCATCACCTCGGCAGGCCCGTCCAGCCCGCGGACGTGCAGCGTGCTCCCGTCTGCCGACACTGCAACCGACCCTTGCCGCAGGGAGGGCACATCAACCGTTCCGCGTACCATGAAGTTCAGACTGTAGTCCATGTCATTGGGCAGTACGGCGTATTCACCGTTGGCATTACGGAAGTAGAGCTTTGCGGTGTAGTATCCCGGCATAGCCTGCTGCGAACAGGTGAACGACAGTTCCACCTCTTTCACTTCCTGCCCCAGCAGACTGATGAGTACTGGATTCGACTGCAACGGTTCCACCCAATCTGCACCAGAGAACTGGGGCACGGCACGCAGCACCAGCTCGCCGGCATACGCCCGCAATTCGGTGTCGGCAGGCCCTATCGTCACCTTGAGCGTCCCCGAAGACCCGCGGTCCATATAGCCCAGATTGGAGAACGATGCCGGAAGTATCAGTTTCAGCCGGTCATCCTTCCCTTCTGTCGTCCAGTACTGATAGCCGTCCTGATGGGCGGGAAGCGCACCTATGCTGCCCGATCCCTGGTCGCTGCTGTAGCTCAGCGTGACCTCCCGCGCGCCCTCAAAGGATAGCATGGCCTGTGCCTTCAGCGTCACCGTCCGTGTCTCGCCCGCACGGAGGGACAGCGGGAAATCATCGCCCGTCAGGAACTCCACCCAGCGGTTGCCGTTGAAATACAGGTCCTCAGCCTTTATATTCCCTTGGAAATCCTGCGTGGCGGAGAGCTGCAGCTCTACATCCACCGTCGAATATTGCGGACATGCCTGCCCACCGTTAATCACCGGTGCCGCTGTCAGATAAGGAAAGGCTTCTGTGGCCGGGAGCAAACGGACGCGGCAACTGTTGTAGCCGTCCGCAGCCTCGCCCGTCGGCACCAGCCCCGTTCCGTCATCATATTTCAGGTAGAAACGGTATTCGCCCTCCGGCAGGACGGACAGCAGGTGGGTGGATTCCTCTACGGCCTCCACAGACTGTCTGCTGTAGTTGGCAAGCATGTCGGCAATCCGCAGTTCCGCCGACGGGTCATCGCCCTCGCGCAGGGCGTAAAGGGCCAATGGCGTGTTCCAGTCGAACCTTGCCCCGTCTGCCGCTGGTATGGCCCGGCATCCGGCAGACAAATCCAGCGGAACATCCGGCGACTGCACCAGCTCCGTCATTCCCCCGTTCCATTCAAGGGGCGAGGTCAGTTCGAGCAGCGGCCTTTCCGGCAACGGCTGCACCTCCACATAGCAAGATGTCTGCTCCGGCAGGTATTCCCCTTCAACAAGAGAGAAACGCACCTGATAACGCCCCGGTTGCTCCGGTGTGCTGATGCTCAGTCGGCACGTTTGGCTGGATCCGGCATAACATACCGGTATACGCGCACCCGTACCCACTATCCCGGAAGGGGAATCACCGTGCTCCGTTCCATCCTCTGCCACAAGCACCATGTTGATGTTCCCTTCAAAAGCCTTGTTCCCGGAATTGCGGAAACAGGTTTCTACCTCCACAAAACCGTAACCGGCATAGCAGGTCACGACCGGTGCACAGGAAACCACCTCCATGCGGTAGTAACGCTCCGCAGGAGTATCGACCAGCTGCAGGCTGCCGTCCTCCAGCACGGTCACCCGTCCCTCGCACGAAGAGGTTTCACCAGTATCAAAACGCTCGTAGGTCATGTTGCCTTCGCTGTCCGTCACACCGTTTTCCACCCGGAAACCATACGTTCCCGGCTCCAGGTTGGACCAGACGCTCAGGGTGGCCTCCACATATTGTCCGGAGGTCAGTGTCTGCTGCCCGCCGGTGCTCATCACCGACATGGCGTCGCGCCGCACGGTCGCCCCGTCAGCGTCCAGCCACGCCACGTAGGGATTCAGCCGCTTCACGTACTTTGTGAAATTGTAGATGTTCCCGTCCACTTTCAGGCGACTTCCGTCGGTGAAGCACGTCACGTCCGCCGTCAGCCCGGTCTCCATCCGTGTGGCATCGCCCTCTGTTGCCGGACGGATGCCGGTCACCATGGCCGCGTCAATGACATATCCTCCGGCATCATGCCCTGCGCCCTCGCCTTCCGGCTGCAGGATGTCCATGTCGAAATAGCCGTCGTACGACCCGTTCCACCCCCAGTTGATGTGCAGCAGACCGTCCGCGTCGATGCCGTCGCAGACAAACGAGTGTCCGTCGGCCGCACCGAAGCCCTTTCTGCCGGAATAGGCTATGGGGCGTCCGGCCGACAATTCTTCGCGGATGAGCTGCTCCCACGTGTCTTTCGTGTACAGTCGGCGGAGGTGGTGACGGACCGTCGGCGCATAGCCAAAGTTCTCGAAAAGCGTCTCAACGATGGCATGATGATAGGCCGAACTGCCTTCCGCAGCATATTGCATCCCGATGGCATAGCCGAAATCGCGCATCAGGGTAGCCACCGCCGTACCCTGCTGCTCCGTGAAGTCCGCCGGAATGTAGTTTCCATCCGCATCCATATAGTAGGAATAGCTGTCTTTCATATTGTCCCAGTCGTAGACGTGGGTGGAGAGGTCCAGCGTCTCTCCGCGGTGCTCCACGGTGCCCGTCCCGCGCTCCGGCCAACGGTAGTAGTTCATAATCTGCACGGCGGCCGTTGCCACACAGCCTGCGGGATACAGCTCACCGTACCAATTGGACGGACAAAGTGCATTGTAGGGCCAGCCCTGCCCCCACGCGGTGGTGAGCAACGGGCCTATCGCCTCGCCGTCGCTGCGCACGGAAGCGGCCTGCGGGACGGACGCCCCCTGCTGCACGTCCTCCACATAGGCAGAATAAGCCGCAAGCCAGGCCTCCAGTTGCGGAGGCAGTGCCCCGCTCTCCGCCGGCGCATCGGAGGAGTAGCCCACCACTGGTGGCAACTCATCATCGCCGGACACAATCACGAACCCGCTTCCCGACCGGGGAACACAGACATAATAAGGTTGATTTTGGGCGGCGGGGCCTCTTGTCACAACGGACGGCTGCCGCACCTCCATCTGTCCGTAACCTCCCGATGCGTGGAAAAAACGCTCCGCCGTCTGGCGGGCCGTTTCCGGCGACACCGGCAATGCCATGACTGCTGTCCCTATCGCGGTAAAAAGCAGTAAGGATAAAAAGCTTTTTCTCATCTCAGTTTCATTTTGGTTGTTACGAATGCAAAGAAAATAAAAAAAAGGATAACATTCAAGAATTTGTAAAGAAAACCTGCAGTTCCGGCTGCATTTCTCCTCCGTCTGTCGACACTGTCACCCCGCCCCACCGTCAGTCCCCACCACCACTAAGGAAAGAGCGGCATGGACAACAGTCGGAAAGAACGGCCCGCACGCCCCGACGGAAACCGGGAATGCGGGCCGGAAAAACCAGACCCGCTACGAATAAAAGTCTGTCTCTAAGTTAAAGATAGAGTTTTTTCCGGCTGAAAAGCAAAAAATCTTCCGCCACGCATGAAGAATGCCCGCCCGCACATCGGCTCCTGCCACCTCTGTCGTATGCAGTCCGACACGCAGCGGAATGCAGCACCGGGCTTCCACCGCGCTGGCATGATACGGCCTGCCGCCGCCCGGAAGCTTCATCCAGACGGCCCCCAAAAGAAAGGACGGGGCAGACAGAAGCCTGAATGACCTCTGCCTGCCCCGTCTTTTTCCTACGGTCCGGACGGTTATCTCACTTGGATAACCAGATACTTGCTCACGCTCCAGAACGTACCGGGGTCTGTGATGTGCAGCACATACTGCCCCTTATTGTCCTTTTCCAATTTATAAGAACCGGCCGGATGATTGGTCAGCAGCTGAGCGCTCTTTGAATAAAGTTTGATTTCCTTATCGTAACGGATATCTATCTTGGTGAAATAATCCTTATTGAAGTCATTGCTCTGGAGCACGTCGCCCTTGCGCAATATCTTCTGTTCTTTCAGCTCAGACTTCGTACCGAACACATACCAGGCCGTGTTGAGCTGCTTGTCCTGCTCTGCCACAGTCTGGCTCTTGGCCTTGTTCTCTTCCGAAAGGCTGCTCACATTCTCGCTCAATGCCGTGATCTGCTCGCCTTGCTGCGCAATCACGATGTCTTTTTCAGCCAGCCTGGCTTCCAGTTCCTGCACTTTCACCTTCTGCTCTTCCAGCTGAGCCGACAAGTCATCGACCATCTTTTTCAGCTTGTCGGCATTGATGCCGCTGGTGCGTACCCGTTCTTTCAGCTTGGCTATCATGTCGCGGTTCTGCGCCATGGCGTCCTGAATATACTGCATGTTCTCACGGATCATCTGTTTGGAGGTCTCGGACTCCACGTCTCCGTTGTTCACCGTGATACGCCCTTCGGCCTCATTGATGCGCCGGAAGCCTTCCTGAATCTCATTGACCGTGCCCATGATTTCATTCAGTTCCGTATCCTTATCGCTGATGACCTGCATCAGAGAGTCTCTTTCCTGAGTCAGTGCCTGTTCTTTTTTGCTCGCTCCGTTGTTGCATGCCGTCAATGCCGCCGCGCATGCCACACATAAAATAATTTTCTTCATACGCATTTCTCTTTATTCATTCGTATTACGTTTCTTTTTATCTTCTTCACGCCCTGAAAGTATCAGCACAAATTCTCCCCGCGGTTCTGCCGCCGTAAAATGGGACAGGACTTCAGCCACCGTTCCCCGCACGCATTCCTCATGCACTTTAGAGATTTCCCGGCAGACGGCCATCTCACGGTCGCCGCCGAACGTCTCCGCGAACTGTGTCAATGTCTTGACCAGACGGTGGGGGGATTCATAAAACACCATAGTCCTTGTCTCGGAAGCCAAGGCCGCCAAACGGGTGGAACGCCCTTTCTTGACCGGCAGGAAGCCTTCAAAGCAGAAGCGGTCGCAGGGCAATCCGGAAGCGACAAGAGCAGGGACAAAGGCCGTAGCTCCGGGCAGACAGACCACATCGACGCCTGCCTTTACGGCCTCACGGGTCACCAGAAAGCCCGGATCGGAAATGCCCGGCGTGCCGGCATCGGACACGACTGCCACTGTCTCTCCGGCCATCAGCCGCTCCACGACATGCGACACCGTCTGATGTTCATTGAATTTGTGATATGAAAGCATGGCATTCTTAATCTCAAAATGCTTCAACAGGATACCCGTAGTACGCGTATCCTCAGCCAGAATCAGATCGGCCTCCCGCAATATCCGCAAGGCCCGACAGGTCATATCCTCCAAATTACCCACCGGAGTGGGTACCAAATATAAGATTCCCATACTTCGTATATACGACAGAGGCAAAAATAAGCATAAAACACCATCCTCCCTCTTGCAGAATACAATATTTAACAGAAGTTTAAGAAATTGTCCCCTTTTTTATCTTCCGTTCCAGCCTTAATGCTTATTTTTGCAGAAAAGAGACCGACAGCGGCCCTGTCCATATAACATATATTATAGGAATAAGAAGATGAGTCACATCACTGAACATAATGGAGAAAAAATACACCGGGGAAGAATCGAAGTCATTTGCGGCTCAATGTTTTCCGGGAAAACGGAAGAACTGATCAGAAGAATGAAGCGGGCTGAGATCGCCCGCCAGAAAGTTGAAATCTTCAAACCGTCTATCGACACGAGATATGCCGAGCAGGATGTCGTTTCTCATGAAGGCAAAGCAATTCCCTCCACCCCGGTAGATTCTTCAGCAAGCATACTGCTGCTGTCTGCCGACACCGATGTCGTAGGTATTGACGAAGCGCAATTCTTTGACGAGAACCTGATAGACGTATGCAATGAATTGGCCAACCGCGGGACAAGAGTCATTGTCGCAGGGCTGGATCTCGACTTCAAGGGCATACCTTTCGGCCCGATTCCGCAACTGTGCGCCATAGCAGATGACGTGACCAAGGTGCATGCCATCTGCGTACACTGTGGCGCACAAGCTTACATCTCTCACCGCACCATAGACGAAGAAAAGCGTGTGCTGCTGGGTGAACAAACCATCTATGAACCGCTCTGCCGTTCATGCTATCAGAAAGCACTGAAGGGGAACGACAAGGAAATCCCTGATTAAAACCTATCAAGCGATGTTTGAAAAAGAAATCACCTTCGACCGTTTTATCCGAGGCCTGATCGGCGTTGCCGGACTCGTACTGGCCATCTATATTCTCAACCGGTTAAGCATGGTGTTGTTGCCATTCTTCTTAGCCTGGCTATTTGCTTACATGATTTACCCCATGGTAACATTCTTCCAGTATAAGCTGCGGCTGCGCAACCGAATCCTGTGCATCATCATCACCCTGCTGTTGATACTGGCAGCCATTACCGGATTTTTCGCCTTAATCATACCGCCGGCCATAACGGAATTCATGCGATTCCGTACGGTCATCACCGACTTGTTTCAAGACTCCGGCAACTCCACCATCGCCAAAAGCATAGAAGATTTTCTGAAACAGCACATCGATCAGAACACCATCATCCAGCTGTTGCAGAAAAACAATATCGTCGAGGCGCTGAAAGTGGCCGTCAACCAAATGTGGACGCTGCTGTCGCAAACCGTGAATCTCATTATCGCCATTCTGGGACTTTGCATGACGCTGCTCTACCTGTTCTTCATCCTGATGGACTACGAACAGATTTCGGAAGGATGGATCAAGCTGATTCCCAAACGCAGCCGCCGTTTTGTAGCCGCTCTCATGCAGGACGTGCAGCATGGCATGAACTCCTATTTCCGCGGACAGGCACTGGTAGCCTTTTTGGTCGGCATTCTTTTCAGCATCGGCTTTCTCATCATCGATTTTCCACTGGCTATCTGCCTCGGCATGTTCATCGGATTCCTGAATCTGGTGCCTTACATGCAAGCCATCGGTTTCATTCCCACCATACTGCTGGCATTCATCAAAGCCAACGAAACCGGTGAGAACGTCTGGCTCATCCTGCTCTTCGCCTGCATCGTGTTTATCGTCGTACAGGCCATTCAGGACTCGTTTCTTGTTCCTAAAATCATGGGAAAGCTCATGGGGCTGAACCCTGCCGTCATCCTGCTGTCTCTATCCGTTTGGGGAAGTCTGCTGGGACTTATCGGACTCATCATCGCACTCCCGCTGACCACCTTGCTGCTCTCTTATTACCGCCGTTTTATCGAACGGGACGAACGAAGAGTACAACTCAGCGAAAAACGCAGGCACAAACATCGTGTCGCTTCTGCACCGACTTACACCTCATCTTCTACGGCCCAGACCATGAATGGCCCGACCGCGCCCGAAACGGACGAAAACAAATAAGACGGTCCTGAAAAATCCACAGGACGAACGAACAAGCGGCATGCGCTCATCCGCAACGACATTGGTCCGGACGCAGAACAGCGCACTCCATTCTGCCCGGCATCCATCCGTTGCTCCTCGTTTTTCTTATGGACTCTATCGCCGCACGCTGGTGGTGCCTGAGGTGGAGCATGGACGTCGCTATTATCTGAAGTTCGATGCGGCATCCAAGGCTGCCGAGGTCCGGCTGAACGGACAGCCCGTAGGAAATCATGCAGGCGGATATACGGCTTTCACACTTGACATCACCGACCATATCCAACGTGAGAATCAGCTGGAGGTCACGGTAGACAACGGCCGTAAGGACATTACCCCCATATCGGCCGACTTCACTTTCTGGAGAGGCATCTACCGTGATGTGTGGCTGGTGTCCGTGCCCGACTGCCATTTCAACATGGCCAACGCTATGCTGTCAGCAACACCGAGGGCTGCATCAAGGTGGAGTTGCGCGCAGTGGAGGGCCGGCCTTTCCTGTCCGGCATAAAGGTTCGCCGCCTCTAACAGCTCACTTTATGTCCCAAGATACTAAGAATAGACAGCAAATAATAAAAAAAGCCCGGTGAAAATTTTGTAGATTCCTCTAAAAGCTGTACCTTTGCACCGCAATCAGAAATGATGCAATCAAGGGCGATTCGTTAGCTCAGCTGGTAGAGCACAACACTTTTAATGTTGGGGTCTTGGGTTCGAGCCCCAAACGGATCACCAAAGAGAGGTCTTCAGAGGTGAAGACCTTTTCTTTTTAATTCGTATAATACTGCTGGCGTTCAATTAGTTACATCTTCTTTTGGGGTCAGCGGATATTTCAGGTTGGTAGCCTTGCCATGTCAGGCATATTGTGTTGCAAGTCTGAACATAAAGA
>CALULA010000020.1 GCA_944321365.1 uncultured Paraprevotella sp. | reverse complement strand
TTAAAGCCTAGGAAACTGAACATCACGAATGCAAGAGATGGCGTAATGGTCTCCACGCATATGCGTGGGGCTGTTATCTCCACATCTTCATTCCAGGTTTTCCTAGCACCTAATCACAGAGACGTGGGGACATACAGTTCCACGCTTTCTCATTTATGGACTTCCTGAAAATGGAGCTGGTCAGGGCAAAACTGAAATGGCATGGAAGAACTGACGGGAAAATTCCAAATGCTTGTTGCGGATTTCTTGAAAATTCCCAAAAATGACATTGAGCCGACTTGGCTGGAAATATGCAGATATCCCAGAAGCCGATTCGAGGAAATCTGCAGCAGGATTCTATCTTTTTATCTTAATCCAAAAGCGGAACACGGAATGAAAGACTTATGGATATCCGCATTTTTGTCCGCTATCGGCAAACCCGACTGGCATGACTACCGGCATGACATAAGTATCCATACGGAGGAATACGCCAACGGCAAACGGATAGACATCACCATTGTGGCAGACAATTATGTAATCGCCATTGAAAACAAGATAACAGCCGACTTGTATAACCCTCTTGACATATATAAAAAACACATCAGCAAGGCTTATTCCGACAAGAAGCAGGCACTGGTCGTACTGTCCATGAAACCCATCTTAAACTCTCGTCCACTCACAGAAAACAGTTTCCTAAGGTGCAACTACAGCGATTTATTTAAAGAAGTCAACTATAGACTGGGAAACTATATCTCATCCGCAAATCAGAAATATTTAACATTCATGATAGACTTTATGACAACCATTAATCATTTAAACAGTGCAGGCACTCAAATTGAGTACGATTTTTTCAGCAAGAACAGAGAGACTATTGATGAGCTTATCAAAAGATATGAGAGCTATAAGGAAAAAATATTCTCAGATCAGACGGAAGCTATCGCCCAACTGAAAGATACGATGAACAGACTGACAGGAGCCGACTGGTGGGCGTGGCAGAATTGGGATTTAGGAGTCACGCTCAATGAGAACGGGCATAGAATAGGGATTGAATCGCACTTCCAGGAAGTGGGCGGAAATCCGGTGGGCCACTTCAATGTCTGCATTACTACATGGAAAAAAGAAGATTGGGAACCATACCGGGAAGCCGTACTTAATGACTTTGCCGATTACAATCCTGTCGTGGATGAGTCCGGAACCGGAAGAAACTCAAACAGAGTGTTCGTTTGGATATACAGCACCGACGAAGAAGATCTGGATGCTATCGCCAATAAACTGAAAACGATATACGACAAATTGTCGAAAATAACATCTAACATCCACTGATATGTTACAATGGCGTTTTTGGCGAAGATTCCGTATCGCGCCGCACACAATGCTTAATGTCAGCAAAAAGGGAGTGTCTCTTTCTTTTGTTTCCAGATTGCTCAATGTCACTTTCGGACGACATGGCGTGAGATTTTCATCAGGGTTGCGCGGTACGGGGCTGTCGATTTTTAAATACTTTAAATACAAAAAATAACATGGAAAAACAAAACAATATAGATAACCTATTAGCAAAAGGTGTTGTATTCATAATTATAATTATGGGTATTATCTTTCTTCTGTTAAGCTTTGCGACACTGATTGCACCGGCAGTAGTGCTGGTTCTGTTTTTAGTGAACTGGATTCGTTACCTGGCGCAGGACAGGAAGTGGAGGGCTACTAATTTTTGGCTGTCCGCCCAAGAACAGGAACAATATAAAAAAGCCGCTTATATACTGGCCCAAGCCGAAGACGAAAAGGAAAAAGTTCAAGAGTCATTAGCCATTCAAGGAATTTCCCGGAATCAGGACGGGCAAATTAATCAGAGAAGCTATGCGGGCAAGGAACTGAGAGGGAGGGAAAACACGGCTGATTCCTTAATTAATAAATATACCCCCGTCTATCATGAACTGCAGTTCAGGCCACACGAGAGATGGAAAAAAGCGAGAAGTCACTATTCCAAGGCTTTCGGCTTCGGCCTTATTCTTTTCATATTGGCGGCAGGGATAATAAATTCGGAACTGAAAGATGTCTCCGGAGGCGAACTTTCAACTTCTACAGTGTTGGAAACCTCTGATTCAACAAAAACCACAGTACAACCGGACGTAACAGAGCAAGTCGAAAAAACGGAGCCATCCGAACAGACAACGGAATCTGCGGAAAGCCCAAATGAGAACAGCGATCCTGAATCTTTTCTCAAAGCCCTTTTGACATTATTCGGCATATCTATCGGATTTATGGCTGGTATACTCGGAGTGTTGGCAATAATCTGGTTTATCGGATGGCTGATAGGACGGATAAGATTTGGAAGAAAGAACCCGGAGCCTCCTACGGTCAGCATGAATAATGTGGATACCTATATCGAGGCATACCGGGAAAAGAAAGCAAGGAAAGAACAAGAACGTTTACAGAGGAAAAAAGAACAGAAGCAAAAACGGGAAGAGAAGAGACAAGCAATAGAACAGGCGAAAGCGGAGAAAAACCGTATCGAAGAAAAAAGACCGGAAGAAACCGAAACTCAAAGAGATATGCCGGAAGTGATTTCGGACGTACCTGTCGCAAAACCTGAAACAGCTTCTGCAGTTCCTGTAGAAAACAATACGCAGGGGCGGTCAAAGGAAGAGAATCTGTTCATTTCTTGGGCGGACAGCCTGAGAAATGAGGGCTACGACATTACGGGCAACTGGGAAAACTGGGAATATTCCGGCCCATGGAAAAATCTGGCCGTAGTCTCATCCGTAAATGGCGTTGGCGTCCGGATAGCTATCGAATACTATGTGAAGTCCAAGAAAGTTTATTTCGGCATCGCAAAGCTCAATGCTGAAGACGAAAATTCCCAAGGACTTCTGAATAGCGAGACGTTCCAGAATATCATCAGGGAAAACGGATTAACCGTCAAAAACAATGAAACGTGGTATTGTCTTAAATTCTCCACATTCAGCAAAGCATTTCAAGAGTACCGGCATCTAATAGAAACGATTAACGAAACGCAATCGTAATATAAGAAAACCGCCTCTCAGCAACATTACGTCGACTGAGAGGCGGTCAGTTCATATAACCCGCAAGGTCAGAACAACGAGAATTTCACAGTACTTGCCGATTGAAGGCTCCGTGCCGTCAACAAATACACACCGCGCGACAAACCGGAAACATTCAATGGTTGCCAACTGCCGTCTGCCGTCACAGTCCCTTGAGACAACACGGCACCGTTCAGAGCCGTCAATGTCCAGACAGCCATGCCAGCGTCATAACCCGTAACACGGACGAAGATCTTGTTACCGACCTTACGCACTGTCATCTGCAAGTCTTCGGCTTCGACATCACTTTCTATGTCTGAGATAGCAGTGCCACCGCTTTCCGTGGTGAACACTTGTTCCTCACCGTAGGTAGTCCCTTTGACCGTCTCCACATACACACGGAACGTGTACACTGTGCCCGGCTGCAAGTCCTCCAGCGTGGCGGTCATGAGCTGGCCCGTGGCCTGCACGCGCTGCACGTCCGCAGCCGCTCGTTTGGAAGCCGCTTCCGTAGGCCAGTACTCGAAGCCCTGCTCCGTGATGTCGTCCGACCCGGCAATGGCATAGCCGCGCACGCGAGCTTCCGTTGCTGTCACACCCGTGGCCTCGTAGGTGCGCACTGTGGGGTCGAAGTACACATAGGCGTCCGCTGTGCTGAAGGCCAGCCACTCGCCGTAGTACGTCTCCCCAGAGGCCGATGTATAATAGGGCCGGAACTTGTAGTACGTGCTCGCGCTCAGGTTGCGCAGTGCTCCCGTCAACACGCCGTCCACCACCGGGCAAGGCGACTGATCGGAAGGCACAAGATCCGGCGCGTCGTAACGCCGCCATTCGAAGCCCGCACCCGTCTCCCGGTCGCTCAAATTAGTCTCTGCGCAGATAAGAGCAACAGTATTTGAAGTAGCCTTGGCAGGGAGTGTGGAGAACTCCAGTTCCGGAGTCGTAAACTCACAGACAACAGAATCCCGGCCCCCTTCCTGCGTTTCGACAAAATACCAAAGACAGTACTTCTTTTCCGGATGCAGTCCGGTTGCTTCCAATATTGTATTTTTCCCTTCTTGACGCACATCAAGACCATTCACAGACTGTTCATTTCTATATAGAGTGGCATTGTCATAAAAATGAGAGAATCCTGTTGTCAGGACCGTAGCGTCCCCTTCTGCATACGTTCCTGTGATCTTCACTGAAGTCGGATGCAGTTTCATGACCAAATCATCCGGTAACAAGTCCAAAGTAGAGCAAGCAACGTCCCGTTGGGATGAGAAGTTAGAATTATCATATTTATTCCGATAGTTCGCAGAAACGTATATATTATATTCCCGTCCGGGATGCAGACCGGAAATTACGGTTTCATAAGTTCCTCCCTTATAATCATCAACCACTATGGAGCCTGAATCACCATATTTCCCTCTGACCAAATCATATTGTACATACACATCTGCCGGGAAACAGGTATCATCCATCGGCAATGAAAAAGTCAGCGTGACGGTGGTCTGCGTACGTTCCACGATTTCAGGAATCTCCACCGTCGGAGTTAAAGTCTCCACCGTAAACGGCAAATCCAGAGACATTCCATCCAACGACGCGTGAGCCGTTACCTGATAGGTCTTCCCCGGCAACACTCCGTCGACCTCATATACTCCGCCACCTTCTGACTTCACTTCATATTCTTCGGCCAGCCTGCCATTACCCAACAATCTGAAACAAGAAGCTCCCTCAAACTGCAGTTCATCGCAGATATTAGAAAAAGAGAAAGCTCCAAGCCTCGCATCAAAATCAAACCATTTGACTTTCGTACAGCCCAAATCAGCAAACTGTTCAAGTACTTCTTGCGTACCATAAACAGCCCCATCGTAATCTTCCGGAATCTGACCTCTTACAACAGTCTGAGGATGGACATAATAAACCTTCTCCAAACCAGAACCTTCAAAGCCCCAATTGATGTCCGGAGAAAGAACAACCGCCGACTTCAGCCCTGTACATCCTGTAAACGCTTCGGCCCAAATGTTATAAACAGAAGCAGGAATCACAATGGACGACAAACTGGAACAGCCATAAAAAGCCCGTGTACCGATATTTTCCAAAGAAGAAAGAAATTCCACTGAAGTCAGTCTGACACAACCTTCAAATGCCGACATGCCTACTGATTCCACATATTTCGGAATTGCAACGGAAGTCAGCCCGATACAACCTTTAAAAACAGAATCCTCCAAGACAAACATATCAGGAGGAAGTTCTACAGACTGCAGTTTCCGACATCCTTTCAAGGCTCCTTTACCGATCCGATACAAATCATCCGAGAACTTTACAGATTCCACTCCCTCCGGAACCCGTATGACTTCCGTTTGAAGATCATTGTACAATACACCGTCAATGGATGAATAACTATAGCCTCCTTCCACAACATTAATCTCAGTCAGGGAAGAACAGCCGTCAAACACGCCCTCCCCGATGTAGGACACTCCTGCCGGTAGCATTACCGAAACCAGCTTGTCGCAATCCAAGAACGCCAGATCTCTAATGGATTTTGTTGTATTAGGCAATGTAACAAGACTTTTACCTTCAGGCACCCTTATCAATTCTTCTTGTTCCTTATCATATAATACGCCATCGACAGAAGCATATTCAGAATTTTCGGAGTCCACATTTATCGACTCCAAAGACCGGCTACCGTTGAACCATGAAGCATCCATACTCTCCGTAACCGTCTTGGGAATGGATACAGACACCAGTTCTTCACAATTTCTGAAAGCCTCAGGTTCTATCCCTATCACTGTATATGTTTCCGCACCGACAACAAATGAGCCTGGAGAAGCAAAAGGATAACTGAAACTTTCCGGTATGACAACATCACCACTATAACAGCCTTCATCCAAAGGTTCCACATAAGCCTTTCCCGTACCCTCCATTCGAATGGTAAAACAAATTCCCTTGTACACGACCTTCTCCTCGCATCTCGCTCCGGCCACCGCCAACAGCAACACGACAAATAAAGCCATACGCTTGGTAAAGTTTCTCATGACATTAAAGTTTTTGATAATCCGCAACCCCTCGGACGATGAATATTCGGTTATTTTTCACAGCTTGGGAAGTGCACAATTAAAAAAGACGGGGCTGGCTCTTTCGTATTTCACGCAGGCAAACTCCAGACTACTCAGGCACATTAGCACCATCGGACTTCATCTCAAAGTGAAAGCGTATAGACCTTTATTTCTCAGATGCTACGGCTCAATCGTCCAAATTCGCAAACGGAAAGAACAAAAGTTCTACGTTCTTCTTTAAACATGCCTTTATCCTCTATTGTTTCTTCCGTTTCGGCATAGGCTTAAAAGTTTCCACCTCAAATATACCACTTTTTGTCCAACCACCAACTATCCGGACAACTTTATTTTACAGGAAGAGAGACTTTGAAGAAGCGGTATATCTCATTTGTTCAAAAGCCCCAGTTCCATCGGTCACTCCTCACTTATTTCTCCGGGAGGGAAAAGCGACAGCTGCTCATGTCCCAAAAGATTGAAACTCATCCGGTGATAGGGCGTCACGCCGTAGTGGAGGATGGCTTCGCGGTGGGCCTTGGCAGGATAGCCCTTATTGGAATCCCAGTGATACTGGGGGTATTCTGCATGCAGGCGCAGCATGTAGTCATCGCGGTAGGTCTTGGCCAGTATGGATGCGGCCGCGATGCTCATGTACTTACCGTCGCCTTTCACCACCGTGGTGTAAGGCAGGTCGCGGTACGGACGGAAACGGTTGCCGTCCACGAGCAAGGCCTCCGGACGGAGCTGCAACTGATCCAGCGCACGGTGCATGGCCAGGAACGAGGCATTGAGAATATTGATGCGGTCAATCTCCTGCGGCGACACCACGCCCACGGCCCACGCCAACGCATCGCGTTCGATTTCACTGCGCAGGAGATAGCGTTTCTTCTCGCTAAGCTGCTTGGAGTCATTGAGCATCTCGTTGCGATAGTCCTTGGGCAGGATGACCGCAGCGGCGAACACCGCCCCGGCCAGACAGCCCCGCCCGGCCTCATCAAGACCGGCTTCCACAACATCGGGATTCAGATAAGGCAGCAACATCGGCGTCAACGTTCAAATTCGGCAATCATCTTCCGGTAGAATGCAGGGAAATCTATTATGGGAATAGCAGGAATGGCTCCCTCTGCGAGCGGTGCAGCATCCGCTTTCTCCGTCTCCAGCTCGGCCAGCCGCTCCTTCATCCACCCCACGGCCTCGGCCTTCACCTTGGCATTGTCCTTGCAATGCTTCCGCAAGGTCTGCACCCAACCATAGAGAAGTATATCATTTATGCCGTACTTTTCAATGGAACGCGAGCAACAAGCGACATAACTGTCCCAGTCTCCCAGCACCTCGGCCGCATGGAGGTCCGATACAAGGACGATGTTGCCCCAGTTCTCCATGCCGCACTTCCGCATCTCTTCCGCATAGGCAGCCATCCCCTCTTTATCGTAGAACATCTTGCCGTCCGCCCCTTTCCGGAGGAACGTGGCGAAAGCATAATTCGTCCATACCATCGAAAGCCTCATGTCCAGCTCCCCCTTGTCATAACGCGCGGCAAACTCCTCCTTGTGCGACAGCACGTAGCGGAACGCATCGGTGTAAGGGGAAGCATTATTCTTCAAGAAAGCCTGATAGAGCCGGGGATTTTCGAGCATCTCCGCCTCGCGCCCTTTCAACAGCGTGTCCAACACCTCCTCTGTTTTCCGGCGGTCATAGGCACCTCCCAGCGCCTCCACGTAGTCCAACAGAAAAGTAGTGTCACGCTCTCCGGCCTCATAACGGGCAGTCAGTGCCGGCAGGCCACCTCCCTGCAGCCCCTTCTGCACCTTGTCCAGGAACTTTGCCGCGTCAGGCTCGGCCCCCACGATGCGGTTCACTTCCCCACCGTCGGCATTGAAGAACAGAAATGTGGGATAGGCCTGCACACCCCAGCGCGACTGCAACTCCGGCCCCTCGCCCTTCTCCATGTCGATTTTCAGGCAGACGAAGTGCGCATTGAAGTAGTCACCCACCACTTTCTGCGGGAATACCTTGGTCGCCATCATGCGGCACGGACCGCACCAGCTGGTGTAGCAATCCACGAAAAGCTGTTTACCCTCCTTCTTGGCCTGCTCCAGTGCCGCATCAAAAGTCTTGCCTTCCACGAAACGCACACCGCCGTCCGCCTCCTGCGCCTGCAAAGTGACGAAAGACAGGCAAATGGCCGTCAGAAACAGCCACAAACGCCTTATCAGATGATTCATCTCCATGATTTTAAGTCTGCTTTAGTTTTGTCATTCATCCACAGTACCGCCCGCTTGCCCCTGCATTTCAACCGACAAACGGAAACGGCCATCTGCTTTCGCAAAATTAGGAAAAAAGTCCGGACGGACAAAGAAAATGAAATCCTGATCTCATTCAATAAAAGAGAATAACGGATAGGAGATGCCGGTCACGGATGCCCGCCACAGATTTGAAACCGTCAGACTGGGCAGACACAAAAAGAAAGAGGATTTTAGCCGACAATTCATCAAAATGAAACAACAAGGAGCTATTTTTGCGATGACTTAAAACGAAAAATAACATGGACACACTGTTTTCTTGCCTCATCGAAGAGACTCCTGAAGGTTTCCTGGCCTGCCGCCCGCAGAACCCCTCCTGTTATGCCTACGGTGCCACAGAAGAAGAAGCCCGCGAGGCCCTATATGAGATGTCCTGCGAAGCCGGCGGCCTCCTGGACTGGGACGAATGGAACTGACCCCGCCCGCTGCCAGCGGAGGCGCGCACAGAAAAGCTCCGGCCGGAGCGGAAACCCTCTGCAGAAAAGGGAACTCCCGCTCCGGCCGGAGATATACTATGGTTCTTGCCCGCTGCACGGGGGTCAGAACATGGCAGCGGCGCGCTCTATCCCCTCGACCAGGGCGTCCACCTCGGCCTGCGTGTTGTAAAGGCCGAAAGAGGCACGCACCGTACCCTCCACGCCCAAACGGCGCATGAGCGGCTCGGCGCAGTGGTGGCCCGTGCGCACGGCAATACCCTGGCGGTCGAGCAGCGTGCCCAGGTCCAGGTGATGGATGTCGCCCACAAGGAACGACACCACGGCATCGTGCTCCGCCGCACTGCCCAGGATGCGCATGCCGGGTATCTGCCGCAGGCGCTCCAAGGCATAGCGCGTGAGCTGCTGCTCATGGGCCTGAATCTGGTCCATGCCCAGGCGCGACACGTAGTCCAGCGCGCGGGCCAGCCCTGTGGTGGCCACATAGTCGGGCGTTCCGGCCTCGAACTTCAGCGGCAGGGGAGCGAACGTGGTGCGCTCGAACGACACATGGTCGATCATTTCGCCCCCGCCCATGTAAGGCGGCAGGCGGTCCAGCCACTCCTCCTTGCCATAGAGCACGCCCACTCCCGTGGGGCCGTACACCTTGTGGCCGCTGAAAGCATAGAAGTCGGCACCGAGTGCCTGCACGTCCACCGGCATGTGGGGCACGGCCTGCGCCCCGTCCACCAGCACGGGCACACCGTAGGCATGGGCCGTCTCTATCATGCGCCGCACGGGGTTCACCGTGCCCAGCACGTTACTCACGTGCGTGACGGCCACGATGCGCGTGCGGTCGTTGAACAGCCGTTCGTACTCGTCCAGAAGCAGCTCGCCGCGGTCGTTCATCGGAATCACCCGCAGCCGGATGCCCCGCCGCGCCTGCACCAGCTGCCAGCTCACGATGTTGGCGTGGTGCTCCATCTGGCTCACGATGACCTCGTCGCCCTCGCGCATGCAGGCCTCGCCGAAGCAGGAGGCCACGAGGTTGATGCTCTCCGTGGTGCCACGGGTGAAGATAATCTCGGCCGTGCTGCGGGCATTCAGGAAACGGCGCACCGTCTCGCGGGCCGCCTCGTGCAGCTCCGTGGCCTGCTGCGACAGGAAGTGCACACCGCGGTGCACGTTGGCATTCACATTATAGTATTCGTCCGTCATGGCCTCCACCACACAACGCGGCTTCTGCGTGGTAGCACCGTTGTCCAGATAGACCAACGGACGCCCATAGACCTCGCGTCCCAATATGGGGAAGTCCTTCCTTATCTCTTCTACGTTGTACATAGTCCGTATCATTTGCAGAGTCTACATCCCGAACAGTGGCCCAGCTCGCCGCGGAAACGCTTCTCCACCAGATGGTGCAGGCGGTTGCGCAGGGGGTCCAGTCCGATAGCACTGATGACCTCGTCCGCAAAGGCCATCTTCAGCAGCATCCGCGCCTCGTCCAGACCGATGCCGCGCTGACGCATATAGAACAGCGCCTGCTCGTCCATCTGCCCCACGGTGGAACCGTGGCTGCACTGCACGTCGTCGGCATAGATCTCCAGCATGGGCTGGGCGTACATGCGGGCCTCGCGGGTGCCGCACAGGTTGGCGTTGCGCTCCACGGACCGGCTGTGCTGCGCCCCCTCGCGCACCAGTACACGACCGGCAAAGGCACCCACGGCCGCATCGTCCAGCACATACTTATAAAGCTGGTTGCTCGTGCAGCGTTCCGCACGGTGGTCTATCAGGGTGTTGTTGTCCACCCGCTGCTCCCCATCGGCAATCACACAGCCGTAGAGGTCCGCCGCAGCACCCTCACCGGACAGGGTCAGGTCCGTGCGATTGCGCGTCAGGCCACCCGTGAGCGTGAAGTTGCAGAGCGTCACCCGGCTGTCGCGCTGCTGATCCACATAGAGGTTGCTGAAGCGGTGGTTCTTCGCGTGCGTCTCCTCCAGCTCATACAGCTCCAGCGAGGCGCGCTCGCCCACAAAGGCCTCCACCACCTGGGTAACAAGGAAGTTGCGGTCGTCCGCAGCGTGGTCGCAGAACAGCAGCCGCGCCCTGGCACCCTCCTCCAGCACGGCCAGCACGCGACGGTTGGCCATCAGGTCAACGTCGGAGCGGAGCAGGTTAACCACCTGTATGGTGCGTTCCACCTCCACGCCCTTGGGCACATAGACGAACAGGCCGTCCTGCGCCAGCATGGTGTTCAGTGCGTTGATGGCATCCTTTTCCGTACGGGCCAGCCGACCATAGGCGGCCGCTACCCTGTCGGGATATGTCTCAGCGGCCTGCTTCAGGGAGCAGACCACCACGCCCTCCGGCAGGGACGGAGCGGGCCGACTGTAGAAACTGTCGTTGACGATGAAATGGAGCGAGGTGCCCAGATTGGGCACTTCGCAGCGGAATGCCTCGCGGGGGTCCACGGCGAACTTCACACGATTCAGGTTCAGCCCGTAGTCGGGGGCAAAGGCCGCAGACACATCTGTATATTTATAACGCTCCACCTTGCGCGTGGGGAAACCCATGCGGGAAAAGTCATCGTAAGCCTTTCCGCGCAGGGCGTTCAGCACACCCGCACTGTGGCGGTCAATCATCTCACGGTGGGCGGTGAAGATGTCGAGATACTGCCGTTCGCTGCTCATGGCCTCTCCGTTTCTGTGTGGCCGGCAGACAGCTCTGCCCTGATCCAGTCGAACCCTCTGTTCTCAATCTCCGCCGCCAGCTCCGGACCGCCGGTCTTCACGATGCGACCGTCCATCAGCACGTGCACCACATCGGGCCGCAGATAGTCCAGCAACCGCTGGTAGTGCGTGATGACGATGGCCGACGTCTCTGGCCTGCGCAGCTTGTTGAAGCCCTCGGCCACGATGCGCAGGGCGTCCACGTCCAGTCCGGAGTCCGTCTCGTCGAGGATGGCCAGCGTAGGCTCCAGCATGGCCATCTGGAAGATCTCGTTGCGCTTTTTCTCGCCACCGCTGAAGCCCTCGTTCACGGAACGGTTGGCCAGCTTGCTGTCCAGCTCCACCACCTTGCGCTTCTCGCGCATCATCTTAAGGAAGTCGCCCGCGCTCATCGGCTCCAGCCCGTGGTACCTGCGCTTGGCGTTCACTGCGGCACGCATGAAGTTGACCATCGACACACCGGGAATCTCCACCGGCTGCTGGAACGACAGGAACAGGCCCTCGTGCGCCCGTTCCTCCGGCTTCATGGCCAGCAGGTCCTTTCCATTGAACGTTACACTCCCTCCGGTCACCTCATAGGTGGGATTACCCACCAGCACGTTACTCAGCGTGCTCTTCCCGGCACCGTTCTGCCCCATCAGGGCGTGTATCTCTCCCGGACGCACCGTCAGGCTGATGCCTTTCAGGATGGCCTTGCCGCCTATGCCGGCATGCAAATCTCTTATCTCTAACATAACGTCTTGCTTCTTTTTTTACTGTATCTGGTTCAGCCCACCGTGCCCTCCAGCGACACGCTGAGGAGCTTCTGCGCCTCTACGGCAAACTCCATGGGCAACTTGTTAATTACATCCTTGGCATAGCCGTTCACAATCAGCCCCACGGCCTCCTCGGTGGGGATGCCGCGCTGGTTGCAGTAGAACAGCTGCTCTTCTGAGATCTTAGACGTGGTGGCCTCGTGCTCCACGATGGCCGTGTCGTTGCACACGTCCATGTAGGGGAAGGTGTGCGCACCGCACTCACTGCCCAGCAGCAGGGAGTCGCACGAACTATAGTTGCGCGCCCCGTCGGCCTTGGAGGCCACGCGCACCAGACCGCGGTAGGAGTTCTGGCTCTTGCCGGCCGATATGCCCTTGCTGATGATGGTGCTCTTCGTGTTGCGGCCCAGATGAATCATCTTCGTGCCGGTGTCGGCCTGCTGGTGGTGGTTGGTCACGGCCACGCTGTAGAACTCCGCCTGCGAGTTGTCGCCAGACAGCACGCAACTGGGGTATTTCCACGTCACGGCGGAACCGGTCTCCACCTGTGT
This sequence comes from uncultured Paraprevotella sp., assembly GCA_944321365.1. GTDB lineage: Bacteria > Bacteroidota > Bacteroidia > Bacteroidales > Bacteroidaceae > Paraprevotella. The sequence goes on along the minus strand of CALULA010000020.1, from coordinate 22,728 downwards.
CCACGACAGCTTGCTGTTCGCTCCGCGCAGGTGACCACGCTTCGTCACCAGGTTCAGCACGCCGCCGCGCCCCTCGGCATCACCGGGGTACCAGTTCTGCACCGTGCTGTACTTCACCTCGGCATTCTCGTTCACCACAATTTCCACTATGGCCGCATGCAGCTGGTTCTCATCGCGCATCGGTGCCGTACAGCCCTCCAGATACGACACGTAGCCGCCGTCATCGCAGACAATCAGCGTGCGCTCGAACTGGCCCGTGTTGCGGGCATTGATGCGGAAGTAGGTGGAAAGCTCCATCGGGCAGCGGACGCCCTTGGGAATATATACAAACGAACCGTCGCTGAACACAGCGGAGTTCAAGGCCGCGAAATAGTTGTCACGATAGGGTACCACCGAACCCAGATACTGCTTCACCAGATCAGGGTACTCGCGCACAGCCTCGCTGATGGAGCAGAATATGATGCCGCGCTCGGAGAGTTTCTCCTTGAAGGTGGTCTTCACGGACACAGAGTCCATCACGGCATCCACCGCCGTACCGCTCAGAGCCAATCGTTCTTCCAATGGAATGCCCAGTTTGTCGAACGTCTTCATCAGTTCCGGATCAATCTCGTCCAGGCTCTTCGGCCCATTCTTCTTGTTGCCTTTCGTGGGGTCGGCATAATAGGAAATGGCCTGGTAGTCTATCTCAGGCAGCGTCAGATGACCCCACGTCGGCTGCTCCTGCGTCTGCCAGTAGCGGTAGGCAGCCAGCCGGAACTCCAGTAGCCACTCCGGCTCTTCCTTCTTTGCCGAAATCAGGCGCACCACATCTTCGTTCAGACCGCGCTCGATAACCTCTGTCTGTACATCGGTCGTGAATCCGTATTCGTATTTTTTCTGAGTCACCTCGCGGACATAACGGTTCTTGACATCCGCCCGGCCTCTCATCTCTTCATCCTTTTCCTTCATCTTCATATCCTGACCGTCAAAGAGCAGAATGCGCTACACAAATGCACATTCCTGTCTTTTCCTGTTTTTTAAATCTATACAAATTGTATTTCAATCCGCAACACCGGCATCCATCAAAGGGAGCACCGTCCGGGCGGCATGTGACTTGCATGTCTCAAACAACATGGCCGACACAGTTTTCACCGGACCATATAAATGTGACCGTTGCTCCATGGATAACGGAATCAGGCGCACCCTGTCGGCCACATTCAGCACACAGCTCAGAAAGACCATGTACTTCAGACAGCAAAGCAGGGCACCCCCCAGACGGTTCAGCCCTCCCAGACAGACGCCTTCCGCTGCCTTGGTCAGCACGAAAGCCAAGAGCGAAAGCCCCACCGGCACACCTACCCACAAGAGGATGAATGCCAGTGCGCGCCCAGTCTGCAGACTGCCACCCACGTAGGGAGCCAGCCAGTCGCCCAGCGTGGCGTAAAGCATAAACGCCACCAGCAACCCCGCCAGGAAGCCCACGATGGAGACCACCTGCCGGAAGAAGCCGCTGACGTAGCCCTTGACCAGCCCCAGCACCCCGACGACCAGAATGGCAATGTCCAGTGCGTTCATCCGGAACGGGTGTTACAGCTTGGCCTTGACTTCCACTTCCTGGAACGTCTCCAGCATGTCGCCCTCGCGGATGTCGTTGTAGTTCACCAGACTGATACCGCACTCAAAGTTTGTACTGACTTCCTTCACATCATCCTTGAAGCGCTTCAGGGCATTGATCTGTCCGGTATGCACCACAATGCCGTCGCGAATCAGGCGTACCTTATTTGTACGCTGCACCTTGCCGTCCACCACATAGGCTCCGGCCACAGTGCCCACCTTGCTGATATGATAAACCTGGCGGACTTCCAGTGTCGCAGTGACTTCCTCCTTCACCTCCGGAGCCAACATGCCCTCCATGGCAGCCTTCACCTCCTCTATCGCATCGTAGATGATAGAGTAGAGACGGATGTCCACGCCCTGCTGCTCGGCCAGCTTACGTGCCGTGGCAGACGGACGCACCTGGAAGCCGATGATGATGGCCTCGGAAGCCGCAGCCAGCGCTACGTCGCTCTCGGAAATCTGTCCCACAGCCTTGTGGATGACGTTCACGGCAATCTTCTCCGTAGAGAGTTTGATGAGCGAATCGCTCAGGGCCTCGATGGAACCGTCCACGTCGCCCTTCACAATCACGTTCAGTTCCTGGAAGCCACCCAAGGCGATACGGCGACCCACCTCGTCCAGCGTGAGCATCTTCTGCGTGCGCAGGCCCTGCTCGCGCTGCAGCTGCTCGCGTTTGCTGGTAATCTCGCGTGCCTCCTGCTCGGTGTTCATCACGTGGAACGTATCGCCGGCTGTCGGCGCACCGTTCAGTCCGAGGATAGTGGCCGCCTGAGCCGGACCGATCTCCGTCACGCGCTGGTTGCGTTCGTTGAACATCGCCTTGACACGGCCGTAATGCGTTCCGGCCAACAAGATGTCGCCCACATGCAGCGTACCGTTGGACACCAACACCGTGGCTACATATCCACGTCCTTTATCCAGCGAAGACTCAATAACCGAGCCCGTCGCTTTCCGGTTAGGGTTAGCCTTCAGATCCAGCATTTCCGCTTCCAGCAGGACCTTCTCCAGCAACTCATCCACGCCCGTGCCTTTCTTGGCCGAGATGTCCTGGCTCTGGTACTTACCGCCCCAGTCCTCCACCAGGAAGTTCATAGCCGCCAGCCCCTCTTTGATTTTGTCAGGATTCGCCCCCGGCTTATCTATCTTATTAATGGCAAACACAATCGGCACTCCGGCAGCCATGGCATGGTTTATGGCCTCTTTCGTCTGCGGCATGATGTCGTCATCAGCAGCAATGATAATGATGGCAATGTCCGTCACTTGCGCACCGCGTGCACGCATGGCCGTGAAAGCCTCGTGCCCCGGTGTATCCAGAAACGTGATGTGGCGTCCGTCTTCCAGCGTCACGTTGTAGGCACCGATATGCTGGGTGATACCACCGGCCTCTCCGGCTATCACGTTCGTCTTACGGATATAGTCCAACAGAGAAGTCTTACCATGGTCCACATGACCCATAACCGTCACAATAGGAGCCCGCGGAACCAGATCCTCTTCATCGTCTTCCTCCTCATTCACCGCCTCGGAAACTTCCGCACTGACATACTCTGTCTTAAAGCCGAACTCCTCGGCCACCAGATTGATGGTCTCGGCATCCAGTCGCTGGTTGATGGACACCATGATGCCGATGCTCATACAAGTGGCAATGACCTGCGTAACCGGAATATTCATCATCACAGCCAATTCGTTGGCCGTAACGAACTCCGTAAGTTTAAGTACCTTGCTTTCCGCTTCACGCTCTTCCATCATCTGCTCCATGCTGGCCCGTACGTTCTCACGCTTCTCCCGACGGTATTTGGCACTTTTGTTGCCCTTGTTCTTACCAGTCAGACGTGCCAGCGTCTCTTTCACCTGCCGTGCCACATCCTCATCCGAAACCTCCGGACGCACGGGAGCAGCCTGACGCAGATTCCGGTTTCCACCATGACGGCCGTTCTGCCTGCCGGCAGCAGCGTCCTTTTTCATCTTGCCATTCTGCTGGCCACCGCTGGCCACCGCATTCACGTCTACACGTTCCTTACCGATACGCACACGCTGTTTCTTACGCACTTCACCGGACACATCAGAGGCCTGCCCGGACGCTGACGACCCATTCTGCCGGCCGCCACGTTCCTGCCCGGCCATACGGCTTTTCTCCTCACGCTCCTTGCGTTTTTCCTCTTTGGTTTTCTTGCGTGGACGGGTCGACTGGTTCAGGCTGTCCAGATCAATATGCCCCTTCACCTTCAACTGAGGGACGGCCTGCACCGCCGTAGTCAGGCGAAACACACCGTCATCTTTCCCGGCTCCGGCAACCGTTTCGTCCGGCTCTGTTTTCTCAGCTGTCGGCTGAACAGCCGACGCCGTCTCCTGTATCTCACCTGTAGTCTGATCAGCAGGCGGCACCTCCGCCGATGGTGCAGCGGAGGCCGGCCTCACAGCCGAAAGCCGCTGCAAATCGATATGCCCTACTATTTTCAGCTTTCTGTCCGCTTTCACCTCCGATGTCGGAAGCACCTCTGCCACAGGCTGCTCACCGCCACCCAAAGCAATCGTAGCCTTTTTCTCTTTATGTTGCCTCTTGCGGCTCAGCACAGCCGCATCATCGCGCAACCCCTTGTCCTTTTTAAACTCCGCCACCAGCATCTGATACTGTTCGTCACTGATTTTGGTATTAGGGTTGGCTTCTATATCTGTGAAACCTTTCTTCTGCAGGAACTCCACAGCTGTCTGGAGACCCACATTGCATTCTTTCGTTACTTTATTCAGTCTTATACTCATACGCGCACACTATTATTCCTCCTCAAACTCTTCTCTCAGGATCCGCAACACCTCGTCCACCGTCTCCTCTTCCAGGTCGGCTCTTGATACCAACATGTCGCGCGGAGCCTCCAGCACATCGCGTGCCGTCTCCAGCCCTATGCGCTTCAGCTCTCCTATGACCCAAGGATCTATATCGCCGGCGAACTCATCCAGATAGATGTCATCACCCTCACCCTCGGCACCTTCCACCTCGCGGAACACGTCGATGGTATATTCCGTGAGCATACTGGCCAGCTTGATGTTCAGTCCGTTCTTGCCGATGGCCAACGACACCTGATCCGGATTCAGATAAACTTCTGCCTTACGCTGCTCCTCGTGTACACGGATACTGTTCACCGTAGCCGGGCTCAATGCCCGTGTGATCAGCAGCGAGATATTCTGCGTGTAGTTGATCACATCTATGTTCTCACCACGCAATTCACGCACAATGCCATGCACACGGCTGCCCCGCACGCCCACACAGGCTCCGACGGGGTCGATCCGCTCATCGTAACTCTCCACGGCCACCTTGGCCCGTTCACCCGGCATACGTGCAATAGCCCGCACCGTAATCAGCCCGTCATGTATTTCCGGCACCTCAGCTTCCAGCAGCCGCTGCAGGAACACAGGCGAAGTGCGGCTCAGGATAATTTTCGGATTACCCGTAGCATTATCCACGCGAGCCACAACAGCCCTCACGGCCTCACCCTTACGGTAGAAGTCCGACGGAATCTGCTCGCTCTTGGGCAACAGCAACTCGTTCCCCTCATCGTCCACGCAGAGCATCTCCTTCTTCCACACCTGATAGACCTCCGCACTGACCAGCTCACCCACGCGGTCCTTATATTTGTTATACAGACTGTCATGCTCCAGTTCCAGCAACTTGCTGGCCAGGGTCTGGCGCAGCGTCAGAATAGCCCGCCGCCCGAAGCGCGTAAAATCCACACTTTCGCTCACCTCTTCTCCCACTTCATAATCACCGTCAATGCAGCGAGCCTCGCTCAGGCCTATCTCACGGTTATCATCCCGCACCTCGCCGTCAGGGACCACTTTACGGTTACGGTAAATCTCAAAATCCCCCTTATCAGGATTGACTATCACATCGTAATTCTCGTCCGATCCGAACATTTTGGCTATCACGCTGCGGAAGCTCTCCTCAAGCACACTTACCAGCGTGGCACGGTCTATGTTTTTCGTCTCCTTGAATTCTGAAAATGTCTCTATCAGATTTATACTTTCTGCTTTCTTTGCCATGATGCTATTTAAAACTTATTAGATATTTCGTATATTTCACCTCCGCATAACGGAAAGAGCACACCTCGGAAACCAGATGCGGACGCTTGCTGCCTTCCACACGGCGTTTCACGCTCTGAGTCACTTCAAAATGATCTTCATAAGCAGCTGTCAACACCCCCCGCAATTTCTTCCCGTCACAGGTCAGTACCTCCACTTCACAACCGACATGGTTCACATATTGCTGGAATACTTTGAAAGGCTGACCGATACCGGCACTTCCCACCTCCAGCTCGTAATCCTCTTCTTCACGACTCAGATGACTCTCTATGAAACGGCTCAAATCAACACAATCCTCAATCCATACCCCCTCGGCATGGTCAATTTCCACCACGATGCGGTCATCCTCACTCACTGTGATGTCTACCAGAAAGTAGTCTTTCCCTTCCAGCCATTCATCCACCAACCTCTTTACAATGCTTTTCTCTATCATGCGTACTTTTTTAAACACAAAGTGAGAGGCCTTATCAAGCCCCTCACTTCATCATACGCCTGCAAAGATATGCAAAATCAGTTAATAAACCAAACAAACCACACGTAAAAATGACTAAATCAATGATACAGTCATCAGAATGCATCCATATCCACATTTCCGTCACGATTCCGCAATACCACTTGTTTCACACCTGCCGGCAAATCAAACGAAGTGACGACATCGTGTTCCGGAAAAGCCACCATCAGCAAATGATTCTCTTCCGGCAAATCAACCGGCACCTCCAATGAATCAGCCCCCACACGGCAATCTAACAAAAGCGTATCATTTACCGTCAACTGTATACTGTCGCCACAAAAACCTTCTGCCAACACGATACGGGTGTTATTCTCATCCGTCTCTGCCTGAAGACTCCCCTCAGGGAAGCACCACAACCAGAACACTACGACAACAGCCAGTACAACAACAGCCATTGCCATGATGCCCAACATAATTCCCTTGTTATGATTCAGTTTCCTATTTCTCATGGCTTCACAGGTTTCAGCAGATTACCGTAACATTCCGTATCAGCCAGGATTTCCAATGCTTTTTTCAAATCCTTATCATCTCTCAACTGCTGTTGTATGACGCCACGGCGGAAATAATAACGGCTCACAATATCGTTCTCCAACAGTTTCTTTATTTCCTGCTTATTTTTGGGACGTTCCAGATCGGTCACCACATCACCCTGCATTTTCTGAGCCAAAGCCTCGAACTCCTCCTTGGCTTCGTCATAACAATTCTCGAAACGCGCCATCCGCTCCAACAGTTTCATCACATCTTCTGTTCGCTTCTTATAAGTAAAGTCACTCTCCTGTACCATCTTCACAAACTCTGCATAATCCTTATCCGACAACGAGAACTCACCGGCAGGTGCGATAGATGGATGCTCATTAGCAAAACGATTGACATAATCCAGCGCAACATCCGAAACGGCCACGTCATAAACAATCGTGGGCAGACTGTCGGGGAGCATCACCACATCCGGCTTGATGCCTCCGCCATCCCGCACTTCCCGGCCTCCGGCTGTCTTGAACACATGCGTCAAACTGTCGGGCACCGTTCCCGCGGAGCCATCCGGATTCAAATGACGGTAGTCATAAGCCTGAATGCACCGTCCGCTCGGAATATAATAACGGCTTGTCGTCACTTTCAGACTACCATGATACGGGACCTCACGAATCAGCTGCACCAGCCCCTTGCCGTATGTCCGCTCTCCCAGAATCACCGCACGGTCCAGATCCTGCAACGCCCCGGAAACAATCTCAGCAGAAGAGGCTGTGGCCCCGTCCACCAGCACCACCATCGGAATCGTAGCATCAAGCGGCTCTTTTGTCGTATAATGTTCCGAATTCACCGATGCCAGTTTCCCTTTCGTATACACCACTTTCTGACCGCGGGGAACAAACAGATTAGTCACTTCCACCGCTTCGTTCAAGGGTCCGCCGGGATTACCGCGCATATCCAAGACTAAAGCACGCGCGCCCTGCTCTTTCAGATCGACAACGGCACGGCGCACATCGCGGGAACAGCCGCCGACAAAACGCTCGAAGTAAATATAACCTACGCTGTCGTTCACCATATTATAATAAGGTACGGAGGGCATCACAATGTTACGGCGCGTAATTTTAAAAGCCAACGGCTCTTTCACTCCCATGCGTTTCACCGTCAGCTCAAACATAGAACCGGCGTCACCACGCAACAGCTTGCTGACCTCCTGTGTGCTCTTGCCTTTCATGTCCTTTCCGTCGATAGCCATGATGAGGTCTCCGGCTTTCACGCCGGCCTCAGCCGCCGGACTGTCTTCCCACGGTTCTATAATCATCACCCTATCCTCTTTCTGATACAGACGGATGACCGAACCTATCCCCGCATACTTTCCGGTAGTCATTTCTTTCAGTTCATCCATTCCCTCTTCCGGATAATAGACGGTAAAGGGATCCACACGGTTCAGCATCGCCTTGATGCCCCACTCGATGACCGTGTCAGCCGACAAGGTGTCTACATAGAACAAGTCCAGCTGCTTATAAATGTCATTGAAAATCTCCAGATTCTTCGAGATTTCAAAGTTATGTTCACTGTCCTTCTGAGCAGAAACGGGTGCCGCCATCGTGCAAAGCAATCCCGCAAATATCATAATCTTTTTCATGCCACAAAATTAATCATTTCAGCCGTATGGTAGTAACATATCGGAAAAACTCTCTTCCCTGCTTATGTTTTTTTTGCAAAGTCGGCCCGCCGTTAGAACAAAGTTGCCTTTTCCGCTGGTGGTTTGACAGAAAAAACGTACATTTGGAGGCGGATAGGGTGGCAAACAGCATGCGACTGTTCCGCGAGAGAGAGCATAACCCCTGTAAGTAACGCAAAACATTGAAGCCTATGCCGCCATAAGAGCCATAGAGGATAAAGACATATTTAAGGAAGAGCGTAAAGCTTTTGTTCTTTGCACTTGAAAATCTGGACAATTTTCTATGTCATCGAAGAACAATGGTCTGTACGCCCGCACCATAAGGTGTGGGCTTGGCTGTGTATTTCGGTGACAAGGTAGTCCAGAACCTGCAAGCGAGGAATGCACTAAAGTCAGCCCCCGCCTTTTTTATTTGTGTTCCTCCCGACCTGTGATTAAGTCAACCTAATGTCCATATTGTCTGAGGGGTTGCGGACAAGTACTGGTGGTGACAGGTATAAAAGCAGAGGGGATCTTTAGCAGTTCCGAAGGTACAAACTATTTATGGTTCAATGGTACAAAGCCGTCCACAAACTATGCCTATTTGGTCGCCTGCCAGAATTCTGATAGGCCTTATGTCGGTGATGTAGTTATACCGGAGAGTGTAACAGAATGGATTTGGCCTGATGATATTGTCGGCTCTGTTGTGGGTGGTGTTTATACTGTGACAGGTATCGATGCAGGTGCTTTTGTAGGTTGCACAGAAGTGAAAACTATCACGATACCAAGTACAGTCACAGGAAACATCGAGGGGTCGTTCTTTCCGGTTGCACTTCTTTAACAGCTATAAATGTAGACCCTGAAAATACCCAATATTCTTCTATTGACGGTGTGCTATATAATAAGGATCAGACAGAACTCATTCGAGTTCCGGAAACACGAACTTCCATTGTAATACCTAACACCGTAAGAACAATTGGTGCAAGCGCTTTTAGTGATTGTACGGGGTTGACTTCTATTGAACTTCCTGTATCTTTGACAAGTATTGGAGACCGTGCTTTTAGTGGTTGTATAGGTTTGTCCTCAGTGGATTTGTCAAATGTCACGAGTATTGGTGATGATGCTTTTTCTGGTTGTGCAGATTTGACTTTAACGGAACTTTTAAATGTGAAAAGCATAGGTTCAAATGCTTTTAGAGGCTGTATGGGGTTGTTTTCGTTATGTATTGGAGAAGCGGTTATTAGCGAAACTGCTTTTAGCGACTGTACGAATCTAAAAGAAGTAAAAATATCATCGGGCTACACAGAATTTGCTTTTCCCTATGCTGAAAAGGTCTTTTTTTTGCAACCGGATGCAATTATCACAAATGCTACGGACATTAATGATTTTTCGGGTACGATATATGCTACACAGAATGTTCTTGACCAGTTTACATCTAATAATGTTACTAAGGTTAAGTTGTATAGTTTGACTGAAAATGCAAAGATGGGAGGTTGCGTGTTGTCTTTTGACAGTATTTTTAATGAATTGCACTTGGAAAATGCGGCTTGTTATAGGGCTGGATTCGGGGCTATTGGAACAATAGAAAGAATTGGCAATGAGTATAAGATTGTGGGTTTGGTTCCAGATATAGTATATAGAGTAGAAGTTGAAGCTCGGCTTGATGGTGAGATTGTCATAATACCTATTGATGTAAGAACCCAAAAACCTTATGGAGTTTTGACACCAGAAATAGTAAAGCGGACACAGACCACGATGGAATTTGAGATGCTCATTCCTTTTGATGAGACTTGTGCAATACCAATTACTCTATATGCATCTGATGAAAATAGGCGTTTCTCTTCTGTAGAGGTAGAATGTGAAGGAGGATACCAAAAGGTAAAAATAGAAAAGTTAAAGCCAAGTGCAAGTTATTCCGTCTTTTTTAGGGTAATATATGGAGATAGTAGAATGACTGGTGATTATTATTACTATAGTGCAGAGCCTGTGGAATGTTCCACCCTGCCTTTAGTTTCATCATTTGATGTTGAATTGACACCAAGTACAGCGAAGGTCTCGGTCGTTCATCTGGAAGGAGATGCAACAGTTCTTCATTCTGAGTTTAGTAGGAATGTTCGTTATACAGAAGTATCAAGTTTTGATACTTACCGAGAAGAGCATGCTTCTTTTTTGGAATTAACTGGTTTGGAACCTTCACGGCTATATGCTGTGTGGTATTGTGTAGAAACGGAGGAAGGTGGTAAGGATTCCGTTTCATATAGTTTCACCACCCCGGCCTTGGAGTTTGAAACCCTCCCCGCCAAGGCCACCTCAAACACCGTGGCCCTCATCTGCGCAGAGACTAATTTGAGCGACCGGGAGACGGGAGCGGGCTTCGAATGGCGGCGTTATGACGCGCCGGATCTTGTGCCTTCCGATCAGTCGCCCTGCCCGGTAGTGGACGGCGTGCTGACGGGGGCACTGCGCAACCTGAGCGCGAGCACGTACTACAAGTTCCGACCTTACTACACGTCGGCTTCCGGAGAGACGTACTACGGTGAATGGCTGGCCTTCGGCACGGCGGACGCCTATGTGTACTTCGACCCCACAGTGCGCACCTACGAGGCCATGGGCGTGACAGCAACGGAAGCCCGCGTGCGCGGCTATGCCATCGCCGGGTCGGACGACATCACGGAGCAGGGCTTCGAATACTGGCCCACGGAAGCGGCTTCCAAACGAGCGGCTACGGACGTGCAGCGCGTGCAGGCCACGGGGCAGTTCATGACCGCCACGCTGGAGGACCTGCAGCCGGGCACAGTGTACACTTTCCGAGTATACGTGGAGACGGCCAAGGGCACGACCTACGGCGAGGAGCAGACCTTTACCACGGCTGAGGGCACAACGGGCATCTCCACGACGGAGACTGAGGCCGACAGCGACCTGCAGGTGGCCGTCCGGGGCAGCATGTCGGAGGGTAGCGCATCCGTCCGTGTGAACGGCTATGGTGGCGAAGCCGTATGGACACTGAGGAGCATCGGCGGCGCAACCGTGGCCCAGGGCCGCATCCAGACTGACGGCAGCTGGCAGACGCTGGACGCTCCCACCCTGCCACGCGGCATCTACCTGCTGACCGTGAGCGACGGACAACGGACAAGGACCGTGAAGCTCGTGGCGCACTGACCCGATGCCACTGCCCCCGGCAGGGCAAGGACAGATGCTGCAAGAAAGACCAACGGAGGCCGTGCCTGCACGCAGGCATGGCCTCTATTCTTCCCTACAACAGGCCAAAAGGCCGTGACAGGGCGGCTGTCGGTATGCCCGGCACAAGACAAGGCCCCGCGCCGCACACGGTAAACCGACCGGAACGATGACGGAAACACCACCCCTCTCCCGCCCGCAACCGGCGGTTTTTCGCATGATTTTTTCGCCCCTGCGACATTTTTTTCACCAATAAATTGCATATCTCAAAAATATACACTACTTTTGCAACGCAATTGAGGAGACTACATCTGACTGCTTCAGTAGCTCAGTTGGTTAGAGCACCTGACTGTTAATCAGGGGGTCGTTGGTTCAAGCCCATCCTGAAGCGCAAGAAAGTGACCTCAATTGCAATCTGCTTCAGTAGCTCAGTTGGTTAGAGCACCTGACTGTTAATCAGGGGGTCGTTGGTTCAAGCCCATCCTGAAGCGCAAGAAAGAGACCTTTTTGAGGTCTCTTTCTTTTTTTACCGGAGCAGAACGTCCACCCCCTACCGCATCACACCAGCCAGCATCGGGTCAGCGGATAATCCGCCCCCTGGGGTATTGCCGCTGCGGGCGCAGGTCGTCCACGTTCAGGTCCTTGTAGCGATGCCCCGTGGCCTTGTAGTTGAAACGCGTGGGGCCGCCCGGCGAGAAGTAGTCCACTTTCTTCACATGCAGCGGGAGCGGGGGATATTCCACCACAAAGCGCACGTACTTGCCGGCACTGCCGTTGATCCAGAAGCAGGTATCCGTGGGATAATACTCCACACCGCGCGACATGTAGCAGTCGCCCGTCTCGCTGTCTATCAGCATCTCGCCGGAATCGAAGCCGAAGAACCACCAGTCCTCCGGACAATAATAAGTAAAGGTGAGGTAAGTGGCCTCTTTCGTGCGGTACAGCCGCATGTAATCATGCATGTACTCCCCCTCCTGCGGACGGGACACCGTGTAGGGGTCCTTGAATACCGGAAAGGTATGTTCGTTGTCAATGCTATAGTCGGGCGTAGTGCCCCGCGTCATCTGACCCGGCGGACGGTTTTCCGGCCGCTCGTCGTAGACTGGCAGCTCACCTGTAGCCGCATTTCTGTTTGCGGAACATCCAGCCATGCCTGCCAGTCCGGCCAAGAGCATGACTTTCATCAACAGTCTTGTATTCTTCATCTTGCTGTATGCTTTATCGAATGATTTTAGGTACTTCTCTCACGATATCTTTCAGTCTGACGCTCCCTACAGAACTCAGTCCAGGCCGGAAAAAGGCGATTTCCTTCACACCCTCCTCCAGCGGCGGGAACACCAACGTGAACTGCACGACGGAACCCTTGTAGTGCATCAGCCGGATATTAATCTTCTTGTCCGGATAGCCCTCAATACGCCTGCACATATAACGGTCGCCGGTGCCGGTATCCATGATATAGCAATTCTCACCGTCGAGCTGAATCAGCTCCTCTTCGTTTCGGACATAGTAGAACCATTTCACGTAGGTCTCTCCGTCACGCTGCTCTATCCAGTAGTCATAGCGCATCTGGAAGAACTCTTCCGGAGTGATGGGAGCCGCCGTAGTGCGCCGCACCTCCACCGGTCCGTCCTCCGCAGGAGCGGCTTGCTCCGCCGCTGTGGTCGAGGGTGTCTTGGCAGCCACGTGAATGGCAGGCAGCGTGTCGAGCACCATATCCGTCGTCTCTTCGGGCTGAGGTGCGACCTCTTCCGCCGGGGCCTCCGCCACGGCCTCCTCTTCCACCGGTGCCACAGGTGCCACCGGCTCAGGCTCCTGCCGGACCGCCTCAACGCTCTTCACCAATGCGGCAGGCGAAAGCAAGGGAGCCGCCGATGCCTCACGGTCGAGCACCTGGCGCAGGTCGCTCACAAGAGTGGGCCGCGCAAAGGCCGTGACGGCCAGTCCAGCCAACGGCAGCAAATAGACGGCTTTCAGGGCCGCCCGACGGGTTGAGGGGCGGCGGCACATCATGACAAGCCGCTTCTTGACGGAACTGTGATCGAAAGAATTGGCCGCCGTCACCGTCCGCTTCCCGGCAGCATGGCGGATGAGCAGATGCTGGTAGGTCTCTTCCTCAATGCCCGTGCGCAACACCTGACGGTCGGCCTGATACTCGTGCAGGTCGCGCATGTCCTTGCGCAGCATCCATGCGAAAGGCAGAAACCACAGCATACGCGCCGTGAACTCGCAGAACAGCATGTCCCACGAATGTCCGAGGCGCACATGCGAAAGTTCATGTTCCAAAACGGGATGTCCCCGGCGGGCCGCCTCGCTCCGGCTGAGAACGATCCAGCGCATCCAGCTGCACGACATGGGCAAGGATTCGTTCACCACCACCCGCACACCGGAGGGCAATCCCTCTACCTGCACGCGACGGCCGCGCCGGATGACCCGCACCAGCGAAAGCAAGGAAAGCAGCCAGCCCGCAAAGCAGGCCACCACTCCGACCACATATCCCCCGACCAACAGACGGGGCCACAGAGACAACTGCACCGCAGGGGCGACAACAGACACGGGGGAATCCGAGGATTCTGCAACAGCCGCTGCCGAAACAAACTCACCGACTGCCTGTTCCACCTCGGCCACCTGACGGGACATGAAAGTGACATGTTCGGTGCTGACCCTGCAGAATGGCAACACCATCGCAAGAAACAACACGGACAAGAGCACCACCCGGTTGACACCGTGGAACGTCTCCCGCCGCAACAGCAGTCCGTAGAGCGAATACAACAGCGTGAGCGTAAAGGCCCACTTCATGACATAAACCACAAAAGCCACCATAAGCCTCAGCGTTTCTTCAGCTCCTGCAGGAACTGCATCAGTTCTTCTTCCGTCACTTTCTCCTCACGCACCAGGGCAGACACCACATTCATATAGGAATGGCCGAAATGGCGGTCGACAAACGCATCGAGCTTACTGCTGCCATAGGCATCTTTCTCCACCAGCGGCTTGTAAATATAGCCCCTCCCCGACACGCGGTGCCCCAAATAACCTTTCTTCTCCAACAGCTGGAAAACAGTGGCTATGGTGTTGATGTGCGGCTTAGGCTCCGGATAAAGAGCCAGCACATCCTTGGGCGCACAATGGCCTAACTGCCATATATGCTCCATCACTTCCTCTTCTTTAGCTGTCAATTTCTTCATAATTCAACGTTTCTTTTAGTTTACATGGCAAAGATGGTGCTTTTCCGCCAAACTTCCAAACCTTTCCGCCATTTTAACTAAAAATCACGTTTAAATCCATACGTGCCCACACCCACAAAACTTCCGGAACAAGAAAACACGCACAGAATTTCCGGGCAATACATGAAACAGGAGATTCCGCCTGCGGCCCGCAAGCAAAAACCGCCACCGTCACCTTTACTCATCACCGTGGCCGTGCACCGCACGCCGCGCCATCCACAGACCGCCGCATCTCCCTCATGCAGGACACAGCAGCTGGCTTTGCGCAAGACCGGAACATTTCTTGCGCAAGACCGCCGGCCGCTTTCCGCAAGAAATTCTCCCGAAGCGTCCGGCAAATAAAAACAGCTGCCCCGAAACGGCACAAAAAAAACAAAGGACCCGGTCACCTTTGTACCTGATCCTTTGCCTTTTTAACTTATTGATGAAACAAATTATGGCTCATCGTGATGCGGACGGTGCTCGCGACGCTCTCCACGCGCAGGACGTTCACGACGTGCGGGACGCTCTACATACCCCTCTGGTTTTTCGATCAACACGCGGCGAGACAGTTTAAACTTGCCGGTCTTCTCGTCAATCTCCATCAGCTTCACCTTCACATGATCGCCTTCTTTCAGGCCTGCCTCTTCCACTGTTTCCAGACGCTTCCAGTCGATCTCGGAAATATGGAGCAGCCCGTCACGGCCCGGCATGAACTCCACAAACGCCCCGTAAGGCATCACACTGCGGATCACACCGTCATAGACTTCACCGACTTCAGGCACAGCAACGATGGCTTTTATCTTGGACAGGGCGGCATCTATCACGTCCTTGTTGGCACCACTTACCTGCACGACGCCCACGCCATCCGTTTCTTCTATGGCAATCACAGCACCGGTTTCCTCCTGAATGCCCTGGATGATCTTTCCGCCCGGACCGATCACGGCCCCGATGAATTCTTTCGGAATGGTAATCTGAACAATGCGCGGCACTTGCGGCTTCAGCTCGGCGCGCGGAGCAGGCATACATTCCGTCAGTTTACCCAAGATGTATTCACGACCGGCCTTAGCCTGCATCAGCGCCTTCTCCAGAATCTCATAGCTCAGACCGTCGCACTTGATATCCATCTGTGTGGCAGTCAGACCATCGATGGTTCCGGTTGTCTTGAAGTCCATGTCGCCCAAATGGTCCTCGTCGCCAAGGATATCGGACAGCACGGCATATTTTTCCTCGCCGGGATTCTTAATCAATCCCATGGCAATACCGCTCACAGGCTTTTTCATCGGCACACCGGCATCCATCAATGCCAGCGTTCCGGCGCAGACCGTGGCCATGGAAGAAGATCCGTTGGACTCCAGAATGTCGGAAACCACACGCACCGTATAGGGGAAATCTTCGGGAATCTGTCCCTTCAGACCGCGCCAGGCCAGATGACCGTGACCGATCTCACGACGCCCTACACCGCGCTGCGCCTTAGCCTCGCCGGTGGAGAAGGGCGGGAAGTTGTAATGCAACAGGAAACGCATCTTGCTCTGGTCGAGCACATCATCGACCGTCTTCTCATCCATCTTCGTACCCAGCGTACAGGTGGAAAGCGACTGTGTCTCTCCGCGAGTGAAAATAGCCGAACCATGAGGCATAGGCAACGGACTCACCTCACACCATATCGGACGAATATCGGTCGTAGAACGCCCATCCAGACGTTTGCCCTCGTCCAGCACGCAACGGCGCATGGCGTCGCGCTCCACGTCGTGATAGTAACGGTCGATCATAGCGTTCTTCTCGGCCAGATCGTCCTCCGAAAGCTCGGCATGGGCCTCTGCATACTGCAACTTGAAGTTCTCCCGTATTTCCATGAAGGCATCCTCGCGTGCGTGCTTGTCGCGATTCCCTTCGGCGGCAATGCGGTAAGCTTCGTCATAGCAGGCTTTCTTCACTTCCTCACGCAAGTCTTCGTCATTCACTTCATGACAATACTCACGTTTCACGTCCTTGCCCGTCTCCTTTTCCAGTTCTTTCTGCAGACGGCACATGGGCTTAATGGCTTCGTGAGCCACCTTCAAGGCATTGAGAAGATCCTGCTCGGAGACTTCCTTCATCTCGCCCTCAACCATCATGATGTTTTCTTCCGTGGCTCCCACCATGATGTCCATGTCAGCCTCTTCCAACTGGGCGAAAGTGGGGTCGACAATATATTCACCATTGACACGCGCCACACGCACTTCCGATATAGGGCCTTCAAAAGGTATATCAGAAACCGACAGGGCGGCAGACGCGGCAAATCCGGCCAATGCATCCGGCATATCCACGCCATCAGCAGAATACAAAATCACATTAACATAGACCTCTGCATGATAATTGCTTGGGAAAAGCGGGCGCAATGCACGGTCCACCAGACGGCAAGTCAGGATTTCATTGTCCGACGCCTTGCCTTCCCGCTTGGTGAATCCTCCCGGAAAACGCCCGGCAGCGGCGAATTTTTCTCTGTACTCCACCTGCAAAGGCATGAAATCTGTTCCGGGAACGGCATCTTTGGCGGCACAGACAGTGGCCAAGAGCATAGTGTTGCCCATAGTAAGCATCACAGCTCCATCGGCTTGTTTGGCCAATTTCCCGGTCTCGATGCTGATGGTTCTTCCATCAGGCAATTCGACTGTTTTCTTAATTACGTTCATTGGGTTTCTTAAAATGTTTCGTCAATAAATCGGGCAAATTTACATATAAATATTGAAAAATCAGGTTTTAAAGCAGCAAAAAATCAACGTCGGCCTTTTTTTCGGCAAAAAACAGCCGGTCATCATCCGACAAACGCCTCAAAGGCCCTATCTTTGCAGATGAAAAGCAAAAGGCCTTATCCCAAATATAAACCAAACAGAAAGACGCATGAAAAAAATATTATGCACGATTTTCTCCAGCCTGATACTGCTGACAGCCTGCGATGAACAAGGAGAACAGTTTGAAATCAACGGAAACATCTCATCTGCCGCAGGCAAAATGCTGTATCTTGAAGCCATAACCTTAAACGGTATCCAGGCCACGGACTCTGCGCGACTGGACAGAGACGGCGGCTTCAGATTTCACGGCACGCGCCCTCTCAACCCGGAATTTTACAGATTGCGCATCGGGAAGCAAATCATAAACCTGGCTGTCGACTCTACAGAAACCTTGCAGGTCAAAGCCGATTTGCCGACAATGGATACTGAATATACAGTGGAAGGCTCTGACGACTGCAAAACAATCAAAGAGTTAAGCAAAAAGCAAATCCGTCTGCAACAGACCTTGTCGGACATACTGAGCAACACGCAACTGACCATCGGCGAACAAGACCGCCTCAT
Source organism: uncultured Paraprevotella sp. (assembly GCA_944321365.1). Lineage (GTDB taxonomy): Bacteria > Bacteroidota > Bacteroidia > Bacteroidales > Bacteroidaceae > Paraprevotella. The sequence goes on along the minus strand of CALULA010000020.1, from coordinate 4,710 downwards.
TGAAGAGCACATTGCACACTATAAAGAGGATATCAAATACAATTACATCTTGAAAGACCCTGCCGCCGCATACGCTTATTTCGCCCTGTTTCAGACTGTAGGAGAACGGCTGATATTCAACCCCGTGAACGATCCGGAAGACGTCAAATTCGTGGGAGCCGTAGCAACAGCATGGGAGACACGTTATCCGGGAACGGAGCGTACGGAAAACCTATGCAACATAGCCCTGCGGGGAATGCGGAACACCAAACGCCCCACTCCTGCAAGTTGGGACGCCATCGACCAGTCTAAAATCATCACATCTGGCATTATCGACATCGAACTGCCCGATATTGAAGGTCGGACACAACGACTGTCCGCCATCAAAAACAAAGTGGTGCTGCTGGACTTCACGGCCTACTCGCTGCCACAGTCGAAGGAACGCATCATGCAGATGCGGCAACTCTACAACAAATATTCATCCAAAGGGCTTGAGATCTATCAAATCTCCATCGACCCGGACGAACATTACTGGAAAACGGCCTGCGAGCATCTGCCATGGATATGCGTTTATGATGCATCAGGCGAGTCGTCCAGCTACATAAACATGTATCAAGTGCGGCGTCTGCCGACCTATTTCCTTATAGACAAGCAAGGAAATCTCGTGGCACGCGACGAGCAAATAGAAGATCTCGAAAAAAGTATAAAAGCCCTATGCGAGGAATAGGAACTGCAACATACTGAAAAAGAAAACACAAAAAATTTTTGTATTTCAGATTTTAAAGCTTAACTTTGCAGCGAGACAAGGAAAAAGAAAGGCAAAAGGGTTCCGGCTGTGCAGCCGGAATTCTTTTGTTTTTTACCTTTTTCGAGTAAAAACGCATATATTAAGGAGGATTATTATGGCTTATATGTCACAAGAGGGCTACGACAAACTGGTAGCCCAACTAAAAGAAATGGAAACCGTTCAGCGTCCGGCAGCCTCTGCTGCCATTGCTGAAGCACGCGACAAAGGAGATCTGAGCGAGAATTCGGAGTACGACGCCGCCAAAGAACATCAGGCGATGTTGGAAATGAAAATCAACCAACTGAAAGCCATCATCGGCGATGCCAAAATCATCGACACGTCAAAGCTGAAAGCCGATACCGTACAGATTCTGTCAAAAGTGGAAATGAAAAATGTAAAAAACGGTATGAAAATGGCCTATACTATCGTTTCGGAAACAGAAGCAAACCTGAAAGAAGGCAAAATCTCCGTACAGACTCCCATCGCACAGGGACTATTGGGCAAAAAAGTAGGCGACGTAGTGGAAATCAAGATTCCACACGGAACCATTCAACTGGAAATTACGAACATCTCATTTGAATAAGGAAACAATTATGGCTACTATCTTCAGTAAAATTGCCGCAGGAGAGATTCCCAGCTACAAATGCGCAGAAAACGAACACTTCTACGCGTTCCTTGATATCAATCCGTTAGTAAAAGGACACACATTGGTCATCCCTAAACGGGAAGTGGACTACATCTTCGATCTGACAGACGAAGAAATCGGCGCCATGCAGGTTTTTGCCAAACACGTGGCCATCGCCATCAAAAAAGCCTTTCCCTGCATCAAAGTGGGACAAGCTATACTGGGACTTGAAGTGCCACACGCACACATTCACCTGATTCCGATGCAAAGCGAAAAGGACATGAATTTCAACAACCCCAAATTAACTTTTACAGACGAAGAATTTCAGGCCATTGCAAAAGCCATCCGGGAAAATTACGAAAACGAAAAAGCCTGAACATTTTCTTTATAGCAGGAGCCGGGAGACAGAAATGAAACGTATTTCTGCCTCCCGGCTTCTGCTTTATATAAGTAATTTCTGCTCTTTACAGACCAATTAAACCCGATCCGGGAACAGAATCTGCATAAGGAACTCGTCAAATGAACTCTTCGCCCAACTTCATCTGAGCGTCTGTCATCATACGACGTAAAGCAGCACTGTCATCTTTCGGGCAGATCATCAACACATTACCTTTCTCAGCAACGACGAATCCCTTCAGGCCGTCAATAACAGCTATACGACCTTTAGGAAGGCAAACCACATTGCCTTCACTGTTATAAAGCAGGGCCTCAGTATTCAGCAATACGTTGTCCTGTTTGTCACGACGAGTATCATTATGCAAAGAACACCACGATCCTAAATCAGCCCATCCAAAGTCACAAACCTGAACATACACATTCTCACTCTTCTCCAATATGCTATAATCCAACGACAAGTTCGGCAAAGTATCAAAATGAGCCGGAACATGACAAAAATCGTCCTCCTTCATCGCGTCGATAGCCTCCGTCAGACTATCCCGATAGTCTGGAACCAAATCGTGAATAGCCTTCATCATCGTACGTACATTGTACAAATAAAGACCCGTATTCCAGTAAAACTCACCACTTTCCATGAACACACGGGCAAACTCGATTGCAGGTTTCTCCGTAAACGACTTCACCCTGGCAAACACCCCCTCCTCCATCTGTTCATGAGCCTGAATATAACCATATCCCGTATCCGGACGAGTAGGCTTCACGCCCATGGTCAGCAAGCAGTCAGAATGACCGACGAAGTCTAATCCCTTAAGCACATCTGTATCAAAATTATTTTCTTCCAGAATCAACTGGTCAGCAGGCGAAACAATCACATTGCCCTGTGGACAAAGCCGTCTGATACAAGTGGTAGCCCAAGCAACACTGGGCAATGTGTTGCGACGGATGGGTTCTTTCAGTATTCTATTGGCAGAAACATCCGGCAACTGCTCACCGACGATGTCAGCATACTGTTCATTCGTGACAATAAAGATATGGTCAGGAGCTATGATTTTCCGGAAACGATCATACGTCTGCTGCAACAGCGTGTGCCCGCTTCCGAACCAGTCAAGAAACTGTTTGGGCAACTCCTTACGACTGACGGGCCATAAACGACTACCAATTCCACCGGCTAAAATCACACAATAGTTCGAATCTTTTATATCCATACACTCTCACGTTGTTCTTAAACAGTTGCTAAGTTAACCCTTTTCAAGGACAAATCCGAAAAACGAGCTTTAAAATCACTTAAATAAACGCTTTTGAAATATAAAAGAAGGGAGCCATGTCATTTCTCTGCCTACATAACACCCTGCCACTCTATGACTTACGGCACCGTTATTTCCATTAAAATGCCCACCCTGCCCTTCAAAATCCTCACTGCTTTTGTACCTTCTGCAAAAAGAACATGCAACAATCCTTTATTACGGCCAAACAAAAGACGGATATTTTCTCTTGCATGTCTCTTAACCTAAATAAAAAGAACCGCCACAGCTTCTCTCTTCTAAAAGACATTCTATAGTCACAGCCCAGAACGAAAAGGAGATGGCCACACAAAAACACCCGGCATACATTCAACTTTCCACTCGAACACTACGAATCAATCTGCCGCGCATTCTTTCAACTCAGTTTAGAAGATGCCCAATGCAACAGGCTCTTATGAACCTTTTTACGTTCCACATCACTCCCGCAAAAGAAAATATCCGTCTTCCTATTAACAGAAAAAAAACTATATCACAGCACGATACTGAATGCGATATCACTTCACAAACTGTACCTTTCCGGCTTCTCTTGGTTTAGCTTCCGGAGATTCATCCGGATAACCAATAGCAATAGCGTATAATAAAGTATAATCTTCCGGCAGCTGCAAACGTTCAATGTAAGGTGCAGCTTCCTCATTATCCATCATGAAACGTACCGGACCACCCAGACAACAAGTACCTAATCCTAACGACTGAGCCGCCAAAATCATATTCTCTCCCAATAATCCGCAATCCAACTGCCCGCTCCCGTCCTTAGGCGAAGCAATAAATATAACAGCCGGTGCATTGCGGAACATATTCTTAAAGCCTTCTTCTCCGACTACCATCGGATTTTTTTGCTTATAAATCTCCGTCACTCCATTAATGTAATCTTCGTCATCAACAACACGCACCTGCCATGGCTGACGATTCATCCCGCTCGGTGCATTGATGCCACAATTTACAACCTTTTCCAACTTCTCGCGTTCCACCGGCTGATCTTTATATTTACGGATACTGCGACGCGCCATAATTGTCTCTATCACTACATTCTTATCCGCTGTTTCCGTGCTATCAACAGCCTGCACGGTACCTTTCTGCCCGGCAGAACCGCAGGCTGTCAATAAAGATGCACCTGCCACAGCCGTACCGCACACACACAATCCTAAAATAAAATGCTTCAAAGTCTTCATCGCTTTTCTTTTATAAGTATTCCTTGCAAACCTAATAAAAAAACTTCATAGCCCCAAGACTTACATCGACAAAATGCGAACAAGAACAAAAGAATCATTAAGTTATGTCATACTTACAATCACAAATCAAACACTTTCAAGGCTTCAGAACATCACTTTCACTTACCGTCCTCTTTACTCTTTGCCTAACCACACACCGTATAAAGGCCAAAAAAATCGCCACCCATTCAGAAAACATCCACAAAAGGACAAAGAAAATCCGGCCAAAATTTTGTTGATTCAAAATAAACGCCTACCTTTGCAAGCGCAATCATAAGAAAAGCGCCCAGATGGCGGAATCGGTAGACGCGCTGGTCTCAAACACCAGTGGGGCAACCCATCCCGGTTCGACCCCGGGTCTGGGTACTAGAAAAAGAGCTAAGTATTTGTAAGTCAAATATTTAGCTCTTTTGC
>CALULA010000019.1 GCA_944321365.1 uncultured Paraprevotella sp. | reverse complement strand
TTTAGTTTAAACTTCATCGCTTTGCTATTCAAACGGATTGTTCCCGATTTAGTTATTTCAAATGCGGGTCTGGGTACAAAGGTGGAGAAAGATGAACTTCTTTCTCCACCTCGTTTTTTACATTCTCAAGACACATCAATCTGTCCATTGATAAGATTAAGTGCCTTAATGTATGAGTATGTTCAACCTTTCTGTCGCAAACATTCCGCTATCTTAACTATCTGTTGCCGCCCATTTGAATTCTGCCATGAAAGGCTGACGCCTCATTATAGAGTGAAGCGAACCATTTCTTATCGCCTACATACAACTCTGTCCGCACATCACTCCAATTTTCTTCATACAAGCTCAACAACGTATCACCAGGAAACCTGACTGTTTACAGACCTGAAAATCTGCCATCAACCTTTCCGGCTCCGACACAGACAGAGTCTGAAGGCACCGCGACAATCACAACAGACATACCTGCCACCCTCACCGCCACAGACGGCCCCCATAAAGGCACGACACCGCACCAAGTCTGTCAGAACCCGTCGGCACAGTGAATCAATACCGAACAGACACTCCATCCCCAACACCTGTACTGCCAAAGCATAACGAGATGACAACACAATAAACAAACCATCCGGAACGTTTTTATTAAAGCATACGTCTGACAGCCCGTAACGGGCCGCATCGGCCATATCCGCTAAACGCCCTACAAACTCCACTACTATGAGATATCCAGAACTGCATACCTGTGCCGAACTGATAGAATTCATCAACCACATAGGCTTCCTGCCGCTACTGCGTACAAATCTGTCCGGATGGTCGGCAGAAGAAGTCATGGACGAAGATTGCCAATACACCGCATTGCCTGATGGCGGTTGGGAATGGCCGTTGTGGGAATGGAAAGGAACAATCCTGAAAGAGAGCGAATGCGCCTACGGTAAGTTCTTCAACAAAAAGGCCGGATTTGTCAGCCGCGAATGGTGGCCGGACTTCTGTAATTACCGCCGCAGCCGCAACCCTCGCCCCGAAGAGGGAAGCATCGAAGATATGATATTGCGAATCCTACGGGAAAGCGGCAGCCTCATCACACGCCAACTGCGAGCCGAATGCGGCTTCACAGGCAGCAGGATGCGCAGCAAGTTCGACGCTTTCCTGACGAACCTCGAAATGGGATGCTACATCGTGACCGAAGATTTTGTCTATCCGCAAGACCGACACGGCAGACCTTACGGCTGGGGCTGGTCGCTGCTCACCACGCCGGAAACGCTGTTCGGCCCGTCGGCCTGTCGTCCTGACCGTACACCGGAAGAGTCCAGACAACGGATATTGGCACACTTCAGACAGATACTGCCCGACGTATCGGAAGCGGTATGCAACCGCCTGTTGGGATAAACCTGAAAAGGCAAACCTTATCTTCTCCAAGCTGACGGGCAGCAGGGGGTGACGGACAGACCCGCTCCTATCCGGGCTACAGACAGGCACAGCAATCTGCCACACACCGCACTTTAAGCCAAAAGACTTTATTCAATGCCGGGGAAGGGCATCCTTGAAATCAAGCTTCTGCTGCTGCCACCCGCCCGTCTGTCCGGCCCGTTCGTCCTCCCCGTGCGGATGCGACACCGACAGACCGATAAGCCGTATGGGATGACTTTCATAGTCTACAGAAGCCAACAAAGCTTTCGCCTGCGGATAGAACGACTCGAAAGTCGTGAAATCCTGCTTCTGCGTAAAGCTGCGGGTGATTTGCACAAAATCCTTGAACTTGATTTTCAACGTGAGCGTATTTCCCCGGAATCCCGTCCGCAACAATCGTTTTTCCAGCTCTTTCGCCACATGATGCAGCTCAATGAGGCCCGATGAGCGGAGCGAAATATCCTTCTCCAACGTCCGTTCGCAACCTACAGACTTGCGCACCCTGACCGCCTCTACCGGACGCAAATCCACCCCATGCGCAAAATCATAATAAAGCCGCCCCGCCTTGCCGAACCGCCGTACCAACAGATTCAGACTGCACCGCTGCAGCTGCCGCCCCGTGTACACCCCCATCTCGTGCATCCGCCGGGCCGTGACCGGTCCCACTCCCCAGAACTGCTCCACCTTCAGACGGGCGATGAAATCCAGCGCGCGGTCGGGATGAATGGTGCACAGCCCGTCCGGCTTGCGGTAATCTGAAGCTACCTTGGCCAGAAACTTGTTGTACGACACACCGGCAGAAGCCACCAGCCCCAGTTCCTCACGGATGCGCCGCTTGATCTCGCGGGCGATGTCCACCGCCAGCGGCAGGCCCGGTTTGTTGTCTGTCACATCCAGAAAAGCCTCATCCAGCGAAATCGGCTCGATAATATCCGTATAGTCATGAAAAATCTCATGTATCTGCTGTGAAACCGCCTTATAGACCTCCATCCGCGCCGGAACGAAAATCAAATCAGGACACAACCGGCTGGCCCGCTGCGAGGGCATGGCCGAACGCACCCCGTAGCGACGCGCCTCATAACTGGCCGCAGCCACCACGCTCCTCTCCCCCGGATGCCCCACAGCCAAAGGCTTACCCCGCAGTTCCGGACGGTCACGCTGCTCCACCGATGCGTAGAAGGCGTCCATATCCACATGTATGATTTTCCTCTCTGCTTCCACACCGCAAAGATACGCGTATCTGCAACAGGTTAAATCTTTTCCTCTGCAAAAAAATCAGAAAAAAGCCGGGGCGGACTCTATATCCCCCGTCAGGACAGCCACCGCACAGGAACCGCACAAGGCGTTCAGCCGCAATGGATTACAAAACCTCTGCACAAGGCGGATATTTCTTGCGCAAGGATAAAGCCCCCTTGCGCAAAGATGAATCCGTTTGTGCGCAACACCGTCCGCCGCTTTGCGCAACAGGCGTCAGCCCTTTCCGCATGACCGGTTACGGCAATGAAAAATAAAAAATCATGCATTAATTTTCTTCCGTTAAAAGTTTTTAATTATCTTTGCCTTGTTCCCACGCCGAAGCCTCTCAGCGATGAGGGCGGTTGGAGGGGGGACTGCTTATGATGGAAAGGCGTTTATCAGACGCTTTGTTCACTGGCGCATAGAAACTTCGCAAACTTCTCATCCTGTCAGGAACATGGCAACGGTAGATGTCCGGTAGATATGTTTTATACAGGCCGTCATTGCGCCCGACGTTTTCACGAGGCAAAAGGTGAGGTGTATATGCATATCGGCGTGGGCTTCTGCGTTGCTCGTTCAGACTGGACTGTGCAATGAAAGAATCTCTATGCGCGGAACGGGCAACAGGTACAGACTCCCGCGCTTTTTTCGTATAGGCATACGGCATCACTTTTAACAAACAGCCTGAAAAGGGGAGCGTCGGGCCTAAAAAAAACCTATATGAAAACAAGACTAAGCAATCGGTTCCGGGCGATGAGTACCGGCAATTTGAAGTGGCTCTGTCTGGGACTGTGCCTGACGGCAGGATTTACCTTGTCCAGCTGCGATGACGATGAGGGCGAAGGCGGTGGTGGCGGAGGCACACCGGCCCAGCAACCGCCGAAAGTTGCAGACGCAGGCATTCAGTTTCCCGTGACACAGTATTCGGAGTATTCTTCCTACGTCGAGACCTATACGTATGCCGACGGGCGCATCACCGGCGGCTCTACCCCGTATGGGACGCAGTATTCCATCACCCAAAACCCGCTGACGCTGACGAGCATCTCTGGAAGTGGCTCAGAAACCCAGTCGCTGTACAACATACAGTCGAACGGCAGCGGCTTCATGACCTACGCACAGTGTTCTTACAGCTATTCGGACAGCACTGCCAGCGACTATGAAAATGGCTCCATCAGGTGGGAATATGACGCAGAAGGCCATCTGCTGAAAGAGAGCGCAAGCATCACCGAGTCTTCGGACGGCCCCTACAGCTGGACCTGCACCTACACCTGGCAGGACGGCAACCTGATGACGGCGGAGTACAGCTACAATGAGGACGGCGATGTATGGCGGACAGGCTGCACCTTCACTTACGACACCAGCAAGTGGAGCAACACCGGTGTTTTCCCCGCCCACATGATTGACATAAGCGGACTGGAAATCCCCATCCTGTTCTACAGCGGACTGCTGGGACGCACCACGAAGAACATCCCCACCAGCGTGACGGAAAGCGATTATGGAGGCGACAGCATAACCTGGTCTCAGACATACATCACCACGGACGTGGACTACAACGATGACACTTCCGTACGGTACGTGGAGATGGAGGACGAATACGGATCAGTCTACACCTACCGCTTCGGCTATGACGCCTATCCCATCAACATGCCAAGCTATTCCGCAGCTACGGCCATGCAGAAGGGCAAAGCCGTCCGAGCCATGAAGAAAGCACGGCGGACGATGAAATAACGGACCGGCATACCGGACCTTGCATACAGACAAATAGTATGCAAGATATAATAGAAAAGGCAACCGCGCCCCTATGACAGGCGAAACGGTTGCCTTTTCCGTTTTTGTTCTTCTCCATACGGCCCCGTGTCCCCGAAAGCGGACGGCACGGAAATGAGCCCGAAACCGCCGCACACGCCATACTATCGGTGAGCGACGGAAACACTGCCGTACTCAGGACCAACCAGCCAACGCCCGGTCCACGCTCAGCGGAGCTGTACCAGCAAATGACCGAGCCACACAGCCAACAGGCCCAATGCAAAACTCAGCAGCGCATAAGCGGCAAAAGCCCAGAAGCGACCGCTCTGGAGCAGGAGGAAATCTTCGTGTGCGAAAGTGGAAAAAGTGGTGAAACCGCCGCAGAACCCCACCGTCAGAAAAAGCCGCCAGCCGGGAGAGACATCCCCCGTACGGTCAAACCAGCCGTAGAGCATCCCGATGAGCAGACAGCCCGCCGCATTGACCACCAGCGTCCCCAGCGGAAAAGTCAATGCATGCACCGACGCCACGGCACGCGAAATGCCGTAGCGCGCCACGCCGCCAAGGAAACTGCCCAATCCCACACAGAACAACGTCTTCAACATCACAGCCCGGCTCCTCAACGTCCCGTCCCGCCGAACATGGCCAGTGCCCTGTTCTCGGCAGCTTCCATCACCTCACGCTCGCCCGGCCCTTTGTCGTTGATGCCGCACAGATGCAGGATGCCGTGAATGATGACGCGGCGCAACTCCTCCTCATAAGTTGCGCCCACCTGTCCGGCGTTGCTCCTCACCGTGTCCAGACTGATAAACAGATCGCCGGAAATCACGTCACCCTCACTGTAATCGAAGGTGATGATGTCGGTGTAATAATCGTGCTGCAGGTACTGGCGGTTCACTTCGAGTATCTTCTCGTCGTCCACAAAGATGTAGGCTATCTCGCCCACCCTCTTTCCGTAGGCTGCGGCCACGGCCTTTACCCAGGCCGAGTTCTCGCGCTTTCTGAATCGCGGCATTTTCACGCCGTCCACATTATAGGTTATCATCTTCAGTCTTTTTATTCATCGAAAAGTCCTTGCTGCCCGCCTGTGGTGAAGCGGCTCCGCCCCAGATGCCTGTAGGCCAGATCCGTCACCTCACGTCCGCGGGGCGTACGTTTGATGAATCCTTCCTTGATGAGAAAGGGTTCATACACTTCCTCCACCGTTCCGGCGTCCTCGCCGATGGCCGTGGCGATGGTGGTGATGCCCACCGGTCCGCCCTTAAACTTGTCGATGATGGTGAGCAATATCTTGTTGTCAATCTCGTCCAGTCCGTAACGGTCGATGTTCAATGCCTCCAGCGCATAGCGGGCGATGGCCATGTCCACGCACCCCGTTCCGCGCACCTGTGCGAAGTCGCGCACCCGCCGCAGCAGGGCGTTGGCGATACGCGGCGTGCCCCGGCTGCGTCCGGCAATCTCCAGTGCGGCCTCACGCTCAATCGGCACGTCCAGAATGCGGGCCGACCGTTCCACAATGCGCGAAAGCACTTCAGCGTCGTAGTACTCCAGATGCAGGTTGATGCCGAACCGTGCACGCAGAGGTGCCGTCAGCAGTCCGCTGCGCGTGGTGGCCCCCACCAGCGTGAACGGGTTCAGGTCCAGCTGTATGCTGCGGGCCGAAGGGCCTTTGTCTATCATGATGTCTATGCGGTAGTCCTCCATGGCGGAATAGAGGTATTCCTCCACTACCGGACTCAGACGGTGAATCTCATCGATGAAAAGCACGTCGTTCGGCTCCAGCGAAGTCAGTATGCCGGCCAGATCGCCCGGCTTGTCCAGTACGGGTCCGGAAGTCACCTTGAAGCCCACGCCCAGTTCGTTGGCGATGATGTTGCTCAATGTGGTCTTTCCCAGTCCCGGCGGACCGTGCAACAAGGTATGGTCGAGCGGCTCGCCACGGTATTTCGCGGCCTCCACAAAGACCTTCAGGTTCTCCACCACCTTCAGCTGTCCGCTGAAATCTCCGAACTGGAGCGGGCGCAGCGCGTTCTCAAAGTCGCGTTCCGAAGGCGACGGTTGCGGACGATGTATGTCGAAATCTTCTTCCATTGCGGAGCAAAGATAGCATCTTTTCCGCACAAAAAGGACATGCATACCATTTTTTGTGTAACTTTGCTCCCTAATTAACCAAGCAGGCTTTCTATATGGTTCTGAATTATATTTGGGTGAGTTTCTTTGCCATCGCCTTCCTTATCGCGGTCGGCAAACTGCTCTTTGCGGGCGATGCCAGCGTGTTCCCCGCCATCATGGACTCCACATTCGACTCGGCCAAAAGCGCGTTTGAGATATCATTGGGACTTACGGGAGTACTCTCGCTGTGGATGGGCATCATGAAAATCGGCGAAAAGGGCGGACTGGTCAACCTGCTGGCACGCGGACTCAGCCCCCTGTTCTGCAAGCTCTTCCCTGACATACCCAAGAATCATCCCGTCATCGGAAACATATTCATGAATATTTCCGCCAACATGCTGGGACTGGACAACGCCGCCACTCCGCTCGGTCTGAAAGCCATGGAGGGACTACAGGAACTGAATCCCAGGAAAGACACGGCCACCAACCCGATGATCATGTTTCTCGTGCTGAACACTTCCGGACTGACCATCATCCCCGTGAGCATCCTTGTCTATCGCGCCCAGCTGGGCGCGGCACAGCCCACCGATGTGTTCATCCCCATTCTGCTGGCCACGTTCGTCTCCACGCTGGTAGGCATCATCGTCACCAGCATCTACCAGCGCATCAATCTGCTGAACCGCGTCATCCTGCTGACGCTCGGCGGAGCCTGCATCGCCGTAGCAGCCATCGTGTGGGGCTTCAGCCGGCTGGACAAGGATGAGATGAACGCCTACAGCACGACCATAGCCAACGTGCTGCTCTTCTCCATCATCATCGCGTTCATCGCTGCCGGCGTTCGTAAACGCATCAACGTGTACGATGCATTTATCGAAGGAGCCAAGGACGGTTTTACCACCGCCGTGCGCATCATTCCCTACTTGGTGGCCATTCTGGTGTCCATCGGCGTGTTCCGCGCATCAGGCGCCATGGACCTGCTCATTGACGGTATAGCCTGGATTGTCCGGAGCTGCGGAGGAAATTCCGACTTCGTGGGTGCCCTGCCCACGGCTTTGATGAAACCGCTGAGCGGCAGCGGAGCACGCGGCATGATGGTGGATGCCATGGAAACCTATGGAGCAGACTCATTCGTGGGACGGCTCAGCTGTATCTTCCAGGGAGCCACCGACACCACCTTTTATATATTAGCCGTCTACTTCGGTAGCGTGGGCGTGAAGCATACACGCCATGCCGTGACCTGCGGTTTGCTGGCAGACCTGGGCGGCATACTGGCCGCCATTGCCGTGGCCTACCTTTTCTTCGGTTAATAAGACTTGATAAACGCATAAAGTATGGCAGAATTAAAATCTGTGGCCAAAGACACAGCCATCTACGGCCTGAGCAGTATCATCGGACGTTTCCTGAACTACCTGCTTGTCCCGCTCTACACCGCCAAAATGAGTGTCGAGAGCGGCGGCTACGGCATCGTGACCAACATCTATGCCTACGTAGCACTGGCCATGGTGCTTCTCACCTTCGGCATGGAGACCACACTGTTCCGTTTTGCCAACAAAACGGACGAGAATCCGCACACCGTCTACAGCACCACCCTGACGATGGTAGGCAGCGTGGCCCTGCTGTTCACCCTGCTCGTACTGATATTCCTCACGCCCATCGCCTCGGCCATGGGATATGCCGACCATCCGGAGTACGTAGGCATCATGGCGGCCTGCGTGGCTCTGGACGCTTTTCAGGCCATCCCGTTCGCCTGGCTGCGCTACCAGCACCGCCCCGTCAAGTTCTTCGCGCTGAAGATGCTGTTCATCGTGCTCAACATCGCGCTCAACATCCTTTATTTTGTCATACTTCCTCCGTTGTATGCCCGTCATCCCGACACCATCGGCCTCATCTATGACCCGACCGTCGGGCCAGGCTATGCGTTCATCCTCAATTTAGTGTGCACGGGACTGGTCACATTCTTCTTCATTCCCGAACTTACCGGTTTCAAGTATCGGTTCGACACCGGACTGATGCGCCGCATGTGGAAATACAGCTGGCCCATCCTGCTGCTGGGCATTGCCGGCATCCTGAACCAGACGGCAGACAAAATCATCTTCCCGCTCGTCTACCACGGCCCGGAAGGAAAGTCCGAACTGGCCGTCTATGGTGCCTGTGTCAAAATCGCCATGATTATGGCTATGATTACACAAGCTTTCCGCTATGCTTATGAACCTTTCGTATTCGGCAAGGCCAAGGACAAGAACAGCGGTGAGACCTATGCCACCGCCATGAAGTTCTTCATCATCTTCACGTTGCTGGCCTTCCTTTGCGTTATCGGTTATATGGATCTGCTGAAGTATATCATCGCACCGGATTACTGGCCGGGCCTGCGCGTTGTGCCTATCGTCATGGCTGCAGAAATCATGATGGGCGTTTATTTCAACCTGTCGTTCTGGTATAAGCTCATCGACAAAACCATCTGGGGAGCATGGTTCTCTGCCGCAGGCTGCATCGTGCTCTTCACCGTCAACATCCTCTTCATCCCTCGCTACAGCTATATGGCCTGCGCCTGGGGAGGCTTTGCCGGATATGCCACAGCCATGTTGCTCTCCTACTTCGTCGGACAAAAGAAAAACCCTATCGAATATCCATTGAAAAGCATCGCGGTCTACGTGTGCATCGCCGGATTCTTTTATGCCATCATGACATTCCTGCCCGACAGCTGGCCGACATTGGCCCGTCTGGGAGTCAACTCCGTGCTTATCCTTCTGTTCATCGGACATATTCTGAAACACGACCTTCCGCCTCATCAGCTGCCGGTCATAGGAAAATATTTCAGGGAAAACTCCCCTAAACGATAGAAACAATTATCCAAATACAAATCAATATGAAAAAAAAGTTTTTAACTCTGTTGGCTTTTGCCTCTCTGTTCAGCGGTATAAAGGCCGATGAAGGGATGTGGATGCTCAGCCACATCACGCCCCAAAGCATGAAAATCATGAAAGACCTGGGGCTGGACATGAGCAAGAAAGAATTGTACAATACAAAAGGAACATCGCTGAAAGACGCCGTAGTCAGCTTCGGAGGCTTCTGCTCCGGTGTCATTGTCTCTCCCGACGGACTGGTATTCACCAACCATCACTGCGGGTTCGGCAACATACAGGCTTTGGCAACTCCTGAAAATGACATTCTGAAAAACGGATTCGTAGCCAAGACACAGGGCGAAGAACTGCCGGCTCAAGGACTTTACGTACGCATACTGCAGCGCACGGACGATGTGACCGGACAGGTGGAAAAGGGCCTGAAAAAGTATTATAAGGCCCACGCGACGCAGTTGGACACCCTCGGTGAGAATGCCGAAGAAAAGGCACGCTACGATGTCATTGATTCCATCTGCCTGAGCATTGAAAACGATTATGCAAAGAAATACCCCGAACTGATCTGCGAAGTGAGTCCTTATTACACGGGCAACGCTTTCTATGTCAACGTATACAAACAATATGACGACATACGTCTGGTCTTCGCACCGCCCCAAAGTCTCGGCAAGTTCGGCGGAGAGACCGACAACTGGATGTGGCCACGGCAGACCTGCGACTTCAGCGTGTTCCGCATTTATACAGACGCTGAAAACCAACCGGCAGAATACAGCCCGTCCAACCGCCCGATGAAAGCCGAACGCTATGCCCGTATCTCACTGGACGGTTACCAGAAAGGCGACTATTGTATGACCATCGGTTACCCCGGCCGTACCAACCGCTATCTCTCCTCCTACGGAATCATCGAACGCATGGAGAATACCAATGCCGCACGCATCAACGTACGGGGAGTCAAGCAGGAAGTCTGGAAAAAATGGATGGACAGCGACCCGACCATCCGTCTGCAGTATGCCTCGAAATATGCCAGCAGTTCCAACTATTGGAAAAACAGCATCGGCATGAACAAGGCACTGAAGGAACTGAAGGTTGTTGAAGAAAAACAGAAACAAGAACAGCTCATCAACACTTGGATACAAAAGGACAAAAAGAGACAGGCTCACTTTGGAAATCTCTTGCCGGAGCTGGAAAAAGCTTATGACGGACGGAAAAACAACAACCATGCACTCTGCTTCCTCAACGAATCTTTCATAGGAAACCCCGACATTCTGCGCGTGGCACTTTTCTACACCAGACTGCAAAACGCTTCCGGCGAAGAAGCAAAAGAAACATACAAAAGCCGGATTCTTCAAGAATACAAAGACTGGAATCTGGAAGTGGACAAGGAAACCATGACGGCCTTGATAGACAACTATGCCAAACAAGTAGACAAACAATGTCTGCCTGCCTTCTACCAGACCATTGAAAAGGAATACGGCAACAACACCCGCGCCTATGTAGACAGCATGTTCAACCAAACCATCCTGACCGATACAGCCTGCGTCAACCTTGTTCTTACGCAAGAGCAGAAAGATGCGGACATGGCACTGTCCTGCCTCAAGGACATCATGGAAACAGGAAGCAAGCTGTCCAAGGACATACAAAAATACAACCTGGAAATCAACAAGGGCGAAAGGCGGCTCTGTGAAGCCATTCTCGACATGGAAATGGACCAGCCGCATTATTCGGATGCCAACTCCACCATGCGCCTGAGTTACGGTTTCGTAAACGACTATACCGGAGCAACCGGACATCAAAACTACTTTACCACCATGCCCAGCCTGCTGGAGAAAGTGGCTCAAAGCGATAAAATTGATGAATATAAGGTGGAACCGGAAATCAAGGCCCTGTTCGAGAAAGGCAATTTCGGCCCGTACAAAGACACCGGAAGCGGCGAGATGCAACTCTGTTTCCTGACCAACAACGACATCACAGGCGGCAATTCCGGCAGCCCGATGTTCAACGGCAAAGGTGAACTCATCGGACTGGCGTTCGACGGAAACTGGGACGCCATGAGCAGTGACATAAGTTTCACACAGGACCTGACCCGCTGCATCGGAGTAGACATACGCTATGTGCTCTACATCATCGACCGCTGGGGAGGCGCGGAACGCCTGCTGCAAGAAACAGGAGTGAAATAAGCTCCCCGGTCCGGACTTTCACAGCCAGGCCTGCTTTCTGGGAACAGGAGGCAGGCCTGGCTTGTTTTCCGGGCTAAGCGGGAGGACAGCGTGACCGTCCTACGGCAGGAAATCCCCCTCCGGAGCCGACAGATGCGCGGCCCCGCCCGGCAAGACGGAGCGGGTTTCCCCCCCCAAGGGTATTTCTGCCGCCCCGCTCTTCCTGCAGGATGTCACTTTAACACTTTGCTTTTCCCGCCCCTCAAAATCCGCGCATTTGCGGCCAGACGGACTGCAAGGTGCAAAAAACGCATCCTCGCGGACTTTGAAAGACTCACAATGTCAGCAGAAAGTGGCTTTCGCCTGACACGTGCGCGCGGCGTGGCGGCCCTGTGCGGAGAGAGCGGCAGAGCGCGTCAGCCGCCGGGGCGTTCCGCTTTCTTTTTGCTTTTTGAAAACAAGACGTCTCCGAACGAGGAACAGAGAAAAATGCGGCGGAAAGGGCGGCGGGAACCCGTCTTGCCGACCGTTTTTCCCGGCGTTGCGGAAGAACGTCCGCGTTTGTGCGCACAAATCTGCGCGTCCTTGCTCACAAAAAAATGTTTCTTCCGCAACGCCGTCCGCATCTTTCCGCAAAAAAATCCACGTTTTTGCGGAAAAACCGTCAATATTGGCAAACAAATGTGAATAAATATGCAGAAAATCTTCCTGATTGGAGCGAGATGCAGAAAGCACCTGTCAGCAGAATCCGGAAACACATTGCTTTTTGTCGCGAAAGTTCATGAAACGGTTTCTTTTTGTCTTTCCGTTCTCCGCACGCGGGACATCCGGACGCGTGAAACCGTCCGTCCTTGCCGGGAAGCGTTTTTCTCATCTCCGCCAGACATCTGCCGCCCGGTTTATCTGGCTCCCGTGCCGGATAATTAACATAATTTTAACCGACAGACAGCCATTTATTCCTCATAAAATTTTAATTTTGTCGAAATCAATAACTTAATTTCTATAATCAATAAAAACCTAATTCAAGCAAAAACCATGAAAAATAGACTTACCACCTGTCTTGTTTCAGGCTTATTGGCGTGTCTCGGTGTACAAACATCTACGGCACAGACCGATGTGACTGACGCCTATATCAAGAATGCCAGTTTTGAAAACGGATTTACCGACTGGAGCTATTCTGCCATGCAGACCCAGACCAACAGTGAATTTTCCCGGAAAGAGGGAAAAACCTACGTGGAACAATGGGTTTCCAGCGGCAGCCATGTCGCAGACGCCTATCTCACACAGACCCTGACGGATCTGCCCAACGGTGTTTACACCCTGACGGCCAGCGCACAGAACATCCAGGAAAACAGCTCGGCAACCCAAAGCGGTGCCTGCATCTTTGCCGGCGAACAGCAGACTGCCGTCAGCGCAGCCGATGACTACAGCGTCACGTTCACCGTAATAGACGGCCAGACTGCCATCGGCTTCAAGACCGAGAACGCCACAGGCAACTGGATAGCCTGCGACAACTTCCGGCTGGAAGCTCTCGACCACACGCTGGACGACCTCCATGCGGCACTGCAACAGCGCATGGACAAAGCGACGGAACTGTTTGAGGAAGAAATGCAGGCCAGCGCACGCACAACATTAGAAAGTGCCATTCAGGATGCCCAAGAGGAAATGCAGGCCACAACAGCAGAGAACTTGTCGGCCGTAGCCGCACGGTTGAGTGAGGCCATCGCCATGGCGCAAAATTCCATTGACGCCTGCAGCACCCTGCAAGCTGCCATTGACAAAGCAACGGAAGCATACGGTGACGGAAGTCTGGCCGGAGCCGAAGAACTGAATACAGCCATACAGACCGCCAAAGAACGGTTGAATGATGCCGAAGCAAGTCCGGACGACCTGACCGCCGCCGCAACAGACCTGGAAACGGCCATACTGTCGTTCGCCATAGCCAACGCGACCGGAACCGCCCCAACGGTCGTAACCGACACACGGTACGCACGAGGCTCCACCATCGCCTTCGGACGCAGCACCATCAGCAACGTTCCCTCCTCCGGACTGTTGGAACAGGGATTCTGCTGGAGCACGGAACCGGAACCTACCGTTCTGGACAACCGCAGCACCGAATATGTAGAAAACAACGGACATATCTACGTAATGAGGAATCTGGAGCCGTCAACCGTCTACTACGTACGGGCCTACGCCATGACAAAAGACTATGCCGTGGGGTACGGAGACGACATCAAAATCATTACCATTCCCAAAGGCACCATCACATGGAGCTATGACAACGGCGGACCAGCCGATGCCAACACCCGTATCAATGCGGCTGTCTCTTCTGCCGTAGACTACTGGAACGAACTGACCAGCATCAAAGGACTAAATTTGAGCGTGCATTACGGCGCACAGACTTCAACCGCCGACTGCAGCTATGGCGGATGGATGCGCGTGGGTCCCAACGCCAGCTATCAGCGTACGGGCACCATCATGCACGAAATGGGGCATGCCATAGGCGTAGGCACACACAGCATGTGGAACGGAACGGACACTCCGCTGAGAGCCGGTGCAGGCACGGGAGACTGGCTGGGTGACAGGGCAAACGAAGTATTGCGCTTCTGGGACAACAATCCTACCGCCGTAATGACCGGTGACGGCACACACATGTGGCCTTATGGCATCAACGGCGCACACGAAGATACAGGAAGCGAAGTACTCTATTTCGGCAACGGACTCATCACGCAAGCGTTGGGAGAAGACGGACTGCCGCCCACGGGAGGCTTCTGCACCCCGGCATACGTCTTCGAGCAGGAGGACAATGTGAAATACTATATAAAGAACGAGGACAGCTCACGCGGACTTTACACCGGCTATCTGACCGTAAACGATGCAGGAACACTCAGCTGGGCTGAAATGGAAAGCAGCGAGGCCATCAACAACGACTACGCGGCCTGGTACATCACGTTCGATCCCTACAGCTGTTACTACTACTTCCGCAACGCCGGCAACGGCATGTATCTCACCTATAACGACTCAAGAGCCAACGCATTCCGCGCCAAGAGTACAGAGACTCCCGCTACAACGGAACGTTTTCATCTGATGCGCGGACGTGTGGATGCCAGCATCGGAGAGGGAGCTGACGCCTTCACCTCACGGGGATACTGGATCATCTATCCGAATAACACCGCCACACCCGACTGTCTGGCCGGTAGTGTGAACGGACGGACAAGCACCACGACTCTTGACCTTACTGATGCAGCCCAGAACCAACGCTGGCTGTTCCTCACCGAGGACGAGCTGACCACGTTTGAGTCCGCCGTAAAGGACGAGGCCAGAACCGCACTCGACGAACTGCTGGCAAACATCAAGGCACTGGTCGACACCCCACACAAGGAGGATGTTTCAGGAGCCGACAACACGATAAACGGTGAGATAGCCGACATAGAGGCGCAAGCCGACGGAGAGGACATCACCACTGAGCAAATCAACGAGCTGACCACAAGGGCCATGATCGCCGGACTAACTTTCCTGGGACAAGCCACACCGGCCAGCGTGGAGCAACCGTTCGACATCACGTTCCTGCTGAGCGACGCCGGACTGACCGACGGAACGGGATGGACGGGCACACCGAAAATAGACTTCTCGTGCGGAGAGTTCTTCCAGCAGGCATTCGACTTCAACCAGACGGTCAGTGGACTGCCGGCAGGCACCTACCAGTTCAAGGGACAGGCGTTCCAACGTCCGGGCGCGGCTGCAGCCGTCTACGCAGCCTATACGGCCGGAACGGACAACGTGGAGGCCGTGATTTACGCAGGCAATACGGAAGAAAAGCTACAGAACATCGCAGCCGAAGCCCAGAGAGTGAAGCGGGGAGGCGACGAGATAGCAGTAGGTAGCCCCGTCAGATACGTTCCGAACGACATGGAAGCCGCCAGCATCTACTTCGCCGCAGGCCTGTATGACAACGCCGTAGTGACAGAGCTTGCCGAGGACGACTCCAACCTGAAAGTGGGCGTGCGCGGCACCGTCAGCAACACCGCTTACTGGTGCATCTTCGACAACTTCCGGCTCTACGCCTTCGGAAGCATGACACCGGAGGAGGTGACCGACATACGCAGCACGATGACAGACGGCGACGGACCAGCCGGACTGTCCGATCGACCGGCTGACGTATACAACCTCAGCGGCATGATAGTACGCCGGAAAGCCACATCGCTGGAAGGGCTGCCGTGCGGCATTTACATCGTCAACGGCAAAAAAGCAGTTGTGAAATGAAACAGTCTTCCCGTTGCCGGTGCTCACCGGCAACGGGAAGACCCCATATCCAGAAAAGGATGCTCCGCCTCACGACCGGAAACACGGCAGGAAAAGCAACGCCCTGCAACGTGCCGCCCGGACATGAGGCGGAGCATCTTTAATAAACAGACAAACCGGTTACTTCTTGGGGTAACGGCGTGCCCAGCCTTCTTCAGAGAAATCCGGCACTTCACCCTTCAGTTCGCCATCAGCAGATGAGTCAAAGAACTGCTTCCAGTCATCTTTCGTGAACATCTTGCCGCGCGGCGAAGTATATCCGCGCTCCTCACGCGACGGCTTAACGGTCTTGTTCTTCTTCTTTGTTTCATGGGCCTCCTTAGACTTACCGTCCCTGCCACGCTTGACCGATGCCTCATCATAAGCCCTTCCGGTGGCCGTTTTCTTCTTGCCCCGCACATTTCCACGATGTCCGTCTCCATTCTCATGCGCCTCGCTTGTGGCAACTTCCACCGTTACTTTCCGTCCCTTAACCGACACCCCGGACAAAGCTTTCATTACACGGTCGGCATCTTCCTGCGGAACCTCGAAGAATGAAAAGCTCTTCATCAGGTCTATCCGCCCGATTTCCACTTTGCCATGCACATGATCGTTCACCAGTTTCATGATTTCCTTGGCATAGAATCCGTCGGTCTTGCCCACACTCAGGAACAAACGGGTGAACCCTTCCTCCGCACGGCGGCTTCCTTTCTTGCCTTTCCGGTCTGCCTTGCCGCGCTCGGTACCCGGCTCCGCTATTTCCGGAGCATTGGCATAGTACTGCAGGAAGCGGCCAAATTCGCGACTCACCACGCGCTTAATCAGGTCTTCCTTGTCCAGCCACTCCAATTTCCGGTATACTTCCGGCAGGAACTGAGCGATTTCGTCCTCATCTACTTCCACGCGCTCGATGTCATCGATGACCTTATAAAGCTGCTTTTCGCAGATTTCCTTACCGCTGGGCAACTCGCCTTTCACAAACTCCTTACCGATAACCTTCTCTATGGACCGCACCTTTCCACGTTCGCGGGTATGAATGATGCAGATGCTCGTCCCTTTCTTGCCCGCACGACCTGTACGTCCACTGCGGTGAGTATAGTTCTCCACATCATCAGGCAAACCATAATTGATGACATGCGTCAGGTCTTCAACGTCCAATCCACGCGCTGCCACGTCTGTTGCCACCAGGAACTGCACGCGATGCTGACGGAACTTCTGCATGGTCAGGTCGCGCTGTTGCTGCGACAGATCACCGTGCAGAGCTTCTGCATTGTAACCGTCCTGAATCAGCTTATCGGCCACTTCCTGCGTCTCCATCCGGGTACGGCAAAAGATGATGGCGTAAATCTTCGGATAATAATCCACCACGCGCTTCAAGGCCAGATACTTGTCCTTTGCATGTACCATATAATATACATGATTCACCGTTTCCGCCCCCTCATTGCGTGAGCCTACTACAATTTCCCTGGCATTGCGAAGATACTTTTTGGAAATGCGCTCTATCTCGCGGCTCATCGTAGCCGAGAAAAGCAACGTGTTGTGATTCTCAGGCACTCCGGAGAGAATCTTGTCGATACTTTCCGAAAAACCCATCGACAACATCTCATCAGCCTCATCAAGTACGACATTCTCCACGTGTTCCAGCGAGGCTGCCCCGCGCTCCATCAGGTCAATCAGACGGCCGGGCGTAGCCACAATCACCTGCACGCCTTTCTTGAGCGTGCGGATCTGCGGCTCTATATTCGCGCCGCCATAAACCGGCAATACGCGCACACCCGGAAGATATTTGGAATAATTCTCCAAATCATCGGCAATCTGCAAGCAAAGCTCACGGGTCGGACTCAGTATCAAAGCCTGCGTCTCACGCTTTTCCGGGTCGATTTTCTGCAAGACCGGCAAGCCATACGCCGCCGTTTTTCCCGTACCGGTCTGTGCCAGTGCCACTACATCATTGTTCTCTCCCAGCAAATAAGGAATAACCTCTTCCTGTACGGGCATAGGATGCTCGTACCCCAACTCCTCGATTGCCTGGCGGATTTCGGACGAAACCCCAAGCTCTTCAAATGTTTTCAATACGCTTATAATTTTTAATGAACAATACAACAAGGGCAGTACATAAGGCGTGCATAAGAACAAATGTTACCCCCTTGGACATGAAACGCCTGAAAACCGCCCGCAATCATCAGGGTGCAAAGGTAAGGCAAATCACCGAGATACAGGCCAATGACAGCTTCCTTTTATATATAATTCACATTAAAGGCCGGCCCAAAAGGAACAGACTGCTTCCGGCTGCCTTTCCATACGTCAATATCTTGCCCGGACATCTTTCACGTCCTTGCTCCTCCCCGCCCGCCGTTCTGTCCGCTTACCCAGTCCGTATTCAAGCCGTCAGGCCTCCGCATCAACCGCCGTCATAAAACCTCATCTGCACATCCCCAAAGGTCTGAGGACATATTTTTACATGAAAAACATTAAAATTGCCGCGAAAAATGAGAAGTTTGTCTTTCTAATTGTACTTTTGCAGTAAACTTCATTTCAGAAACAACCAGCATGCGCAAAGTCATAGGGATGGGAGAAACCATCATGGATATCATATTTCATGGAGAACAGCCTACGGCAGCCGTTCCGGGAGGCTCGTCGTTCAACAGCATCATCTCAATAGGCCGGGCGGGCATTCCGGCCATTTTTCTCGGTGAAACGGGACGTGATGAAGTGGGACGGCGCATTGCAGCCTTCCTGCGTGCCAATCATGTGGACGACAGTTTCCTACGTATGCGCGATGACATACAGTCGGCTGTTTCATTGGCATTCCTGGATGAACGGAACGACGCGCACTACATGTTCTACAAACAGCCGCCACACAGCCTGCCCGGCTTTGCTCCTCCCGCAATAACAGCCGACGACATCGTACAATTCGGCTCCTATTACGCCATCAATCCGCACATCCGACAACAAGTCAGGCTGTTTCTGGAACAAGCCCGTCAGAAGCAGGCCATCTTATACTATGACCTGAACTACCGCCGCACTTATGCCGACCGCGTGGCCGAACTGCTCCCGGCCATACAAGAGAATTTCAGACTGGCCGACATCGTGCGCGGATCGGTCGACGACTTTGAAGTGATGTACGGTCTGCGCGATGCGGAGGAAATCTATCATCGCCACATCGCTCCTTTCTGCCCCTTGTTCATCTGCACCTGCGGTGCCGAAGACATCGTGCTATGCACTCCCACCGGTACAGCCCGCTTCGAGGTGCCTCCCGTACACACCGTAAGCACCATCGGCGCAGGCGACAACTTCAACGCCGGTTTCATCTACGGACTGGTGCGCTACGATATCCGGCGCAACTGCCTGCCTGCCCTGTCCGACGAAAACTGGAAACGGCTTATCGACTGCGGCCGACGTTTCTCAGCCAACGTCTGTGCCAGCATCTACAACTCCATCGACATGGATTTCGGGCAGCAAATGGCTGACGAATGGCACGGAAATCCGGCCTGATGTACAATACCGACAAAATCCTTGCGCAAGACTGAAACATTTTATGCGCAAAAACGCAACCGTCCTTGCGCATAAGACCTGCACGGACTCCGCAACAAATCTCCGGCACGTGAAATCAGGAACGGAAAGCAGTCCGGAAACAAGAAACGGACGGGCGCGGAGAAAAATCACCACGCGCACGTCCGCTCAGAGAAAATCAAAGGTTTGCCACTTCCGCTGGCCTATACGCTACTATTCCGTCAGCAACAATGCCCCCAGTTCGTCCCACGAACGGGCCACCGCAAGATAACGCTCCAAAGGAACATTGATGAAATGCTTGCGGTCCATGTCCTGCAACACACGGACCAGTCCGTCCCAAAACCCGTCAAGAGCAAACAGTACCACACGCTTGTCGTGATAGCCAATGCTGCTGGCTGCCATGACCGTAAACACCTCGTCGAGCGTACCGATGCCGCCCGGCAAGGCCACCAGGATGTCGCTCCGCTCCGTCATGATGGCTTTGCGGTCGGTCAGGTCGTTGCAATGCACTATCTCGTCCACATACATGCTCACCTTGCGCCGCACCTCCAGTATGCGAGGCACCACGCCCACCACATGCCCGCCGGCAGCCTTCACGCCCCCGGCCACGGCCTCCATCAGGCCGGAATCCGCGCCTCCGTAGACTAACGTCAGGCCATGTTCGCCCAACCATCGGCCAAAATCTGCGCCCATGTCATAACAAGCGGCATCGAGTTCGTCTGACGCCGCGCAAAAGACTCCCACATTCTTCATATCGTAGTGTTTCAAAAAGGAATGCTCACAGTTTCACGTCCTCCAATTTGATCAGCCCGTTCACGATGGCATAGATGGTCAGTCCGGCAGGCGAATGGATTTGCAGTTTGCGGCTGATGTTGCGCCTGTGCGTCATCACCGTGTTGACCGAGATGTAGAGCTGTTCGGCTATTTCCTTGTTCGACAGCCCCTTCACCACGCAGACAATCACCTCTTTCTCCCGTTCGCTGAGCGCGTCGGTCACATTCTGCTCAGGCTCCTGCTCCTCTTCGCCGACGCCGCCTTCGCCTTCCTGCTCCCGCCGCTGCTCTTCAAGCTGCGCCACGGCTTCCAGGAAAAGAGTGTCCTCCATGTGGCAATGGCTGAACAAGTCCTCTTCAGTCATGAAAAGGTCTATCAACACATCGTTCAGCAACTGGGCATTGCTGTCCGTGGGATAGTACTTGATGATGATGCTCTTCAGCTCCGACAGGCTCTTTTCTATCTGGGCATGATTGTCGTGATGCTGATGCGACAGGCGGTGAATGTTCACGCCCGGATCGGTCCTCACTCCCGCCATCAAGTCGTTCACGTAGGTGTGGATGTGTTTGTCCTCATAATCCATGTGACGCCCCACCTCGGCAGCGAACTCATCATAGAACTTCAGGATGAGGAAAGCAATCTGATTGCGTGCCGAACAGTCGATAGACTCGATGAGCTTGCGGCGGATGGCCGGCAGACGGAACTTCACGAAGTAGTCGTGCGAACGGCTCAGATAGTTCATCAATGCCGAAAGAGATATCGTGTCCACCACATCGGACATATTCGCCGGACGCCCGTTGGAACGGATGAAGTTCACCACGGCCAGGAAAGTCGGCGCATCCACACCCGCCGCCTGGCAGGTCTCCGCCACCGTATGATCGCCAAATCCCAAAGTGAGACCAAACCGACTGATCACTTGCAAGATGCGATAATCATCGCAAATGATGTCTCCCATGTGGTCGGTCTCCTTATACTTCTCAGACATTTTGCCCCCAATCATTAAAGTTTCTGCAAAGAACGGAAAAAAATCTGACTCGCACAATCACTACAATTAGGTATTATTTGCCCGGAGTGGGTAAGAAGCCTGCAGACAGATGTCAGTGCCCTAATCACCCCCTTGCCCGAAAATGCCCATTTTTGCGTATTGTGCTTTTTTAACAGGTGGGGTAACTTTGCAAGCGAGAAACGGACATTGTGAGCAATAAAAGATAATAAAATTAATAAAAAGATGAGAAGAAGGGAAAATATGCTGACCGTAGCCTTCGCCGCCCTGACTGCCTTTAGTAGTGTTTCGGCACAGGAAAGCGAAGGCTCCTTCAGCTCTTTTGAAAAATTCCGCGTGGGCGGATACGGCGAGATGTTGGCCAACTTCAAAGACTATGGCACCAACCGCTACTACGGCAACGCGGAAGGCAATCCCAAGATGCACCGCAACACCATCTCCATCCCGCGCTTCGTGCTGGCTTTCGACTACAAGTTCACGTCCAAGTGGCTGCTGGGTGCGGAGATTGAATTTGAAAGCGGCGGTACGGGAACGGCTTTCGAGCTGGAGAACAGCGAGAACGGAGAATATGAGACGGAGGTGGAGAAAGGCGGTGAAGTGGCTCTGGAACAATTCCATATCACCCGACTCATCCTGCCGGAAATCAACGTTCGCGTGGGCCACATGGTTCTCCCCGTGGGACTGACCAATGCCCATCATGAACCAGTCAACTTCTTCGGCACGAGCCGGCCGGAAGGTGAGACCACCATCATTCCCTCCACATGGCACGAAACCGGCGTAGAGCTGTTCGGTACACTGGGAAAAGGCTGGGCAACGTTCGACTACCAGGCCATGGTGGTGACCGGACTGAACGCCGACGGGTTTGACCGTTCCACATGGGCCGGCAGCGGCAAGCAGGGCTTCTTCGAGGAAGACAATTTCACCTCGCCCGCCTATGTGGCCCGCATCGACTACCGCGGAGTGCCGGGGCTGCGTGTAGGGGCGTCGTGGTACTTCTGCAACAACATCGGGGCCAACTCCGACAAACCGAACACCTACAAGGACGCCGGCGACATCCCTCTGCGCATTTATACGGTGGACGCGCAGTATGCCAACCGCTTCCTGACGTTCCGCGGCAACTGCATCTTCGGCAACCTGGGCAAATCGGACAAGGTCAGCTCGCTCATCAGAAACTCCGGCAATGCAAGCCCTTACAGCCGCCTAAGCCCCGTGGCCAAGCGGGCCGTAAGCTACGGTGCGGAACTGGGACTGAACCTGCAGGGCATCTGCGGCACGCCCAAATGCCCGGTGTTCTACCCCTTTGCGCGGTATGAATATTACAATCCGCAAGAAGAAGTCATCACCCGGCAGGGAGCAGACAACCGCGAACAGGTCAGCATGTGGACGGCAGGCCTCAACTGGAAAGCCCTGCCCAACCTGGTGTTCAAGGCCGACTACACCACACGACGCATCGGCGGCGGAAAGTACAACAGCGAGAACGAGTTTGCCATCGGCGTGGCCTACGTAGGCTGGTTCTGGAGTAAATAAGACGAAACACAATCTTCATAATCATAAAATCAAAAAGTAACGATGAAAAAGCAATTATTTCTGTCAGCCCTGCTGATGCTGGGACTGACATTCGGCGGAGGCATGACCCTGACTTCATGCAGTGATGACGACAACACGGGCAGCGGGTCCGGAACAGACTCCGGCAGCGACACCGCAGGCGCGGCAGACCTGGACTACACGGCCGAGAACGCGCAAAGCTGGCGCAACTATTCCCTGCAGGTGGCCCGCCTGCTGCAGGCAGATGCCCAGACGCTCTACACCAGCTGGAACCAAAGCTACGGCGACGCGGGCATCGCCTACAAAGAGACTTTTAAGAACCATAACGGGTCGGAATACGCCACGGCATGGGACTGCGTGAGCACCATCATCGACAAATGCGTGGAGATCACAGATGAAGTGGGCAACACCAAGATTGGAGACCCCTACAGCAAATACATGGCCGGGCAGACCACGGAAGCCCTCTACGCCGTCGAGTCATGGTACAGCTTCCGTTCGCGCGAGGACTATTCCAACAACATCAAGTCCATCCGCAATTCATATTACAACAGCACGGACGACTCCACCATCAGCACAAACTCTCTTTACAATGTAGTAAACAGCCTCGATGCAAGCCTGAACAGCCGCGTGGTAGCCGCAATAGACAAGGCGGAAAGCGACATACTGGCCATACCGCAGCCCTTCCGCAACAACATCGGCGACCCCACCGTCCCCGTTGCACAGGCTTCATGTCTCGCCCTCGGCGACATCCTGAACCTGGAACTGCGCGCCTGCCTGAGAACGGCTTGGGACGCCGGACGCCTGCAGGACAGCCAGCTCGACCCGGTGGTGAACGACTACGTGGACAATGTGGTGCTTCCCACTTACCTGAGTCTGCAACAAGGCACAGCGGCACTGACACAAGCCGTGCAGGATTTCTACGACAACCCCACCAATGACACATTCTCTGACGCCTGCGAGGCTTGGAAAGTGGCCCGCGAACCGTGGGAAAAGAGCGAGGCCTTCCTTTTCGGACCGGTGGACGCCCTTGGCCTGGACCCCAACATGGACAGCTGGCCGCTCGACCAGGTGGCCATCGTCAACATCCTGAATTCAGGAAACTACGACGATCTGAACTGGACCGACGGCGACACGGATGAGGACATCGAGGCCGCACAGAACGTGAGAGGATTCCACACCCTGGAATTCCTGCTCTTCAAAAACGGGGAGCCACGCACCGTCCCGACAGAGTAACACGCATCCGGCAGCACTGAAATGCCGCAGAACAACAAGTGGAGACGGCCTCTCTTTCTTCCCACGACAGAGGTTGTCTCCACCTATATGGCATAAAAACGACAAGAACAACGGTTAAAGCAGAAAACATATCACGCAATGAACCACACCATAAGATATTTATTCCTGGCAGCACTGACAGTGGGAACAACGGCATGTGAGGATGACGGACTGGACGTGACCGAAATCGAAGTGCCCAAAGGCTATGCGCTGTCGGCAGGCATCTCCACCGTTTTCCTGAACAGCCCTGTGGCGTATGATACCCAGGCCGACTGGGTTGCAGGAGAAACAACCCTGGCCATGCGCTTCCGCGACGGCGACGGCCTGTACGATGACGCACGCACCACCGGCAACGGACTCGGTCCGGTATACGCGGGATACTCCTGCGGCAGCTGTCACCGCAACGCCGGACGTACCAAACCGGAACTGTGGAACGGCAACGGCATCTACGGCGAAGGCGGAAGCGGCTCTTACGGCTTCTCGTCCATGCTGGTATACGTGAGCCGCAAGAACGGGGCGTTCTTCCAGAACTACGGACGCGTGCTCCACGACCAGGCCATCTACGGCGTACAGCCGGAAGGGAAACTGAACGTGAAGTGGCACTACGAGCAAGGCACTTTCCCCGACGGAGAGCCCTACGAGCTGTGCTATCCCGAATACTTCATCACCGAATGGTATGCCGACAGCATCCGCCCCGAAAACCTGTTCTGCACCGTGCGCATCCCGCTCCGCCACGTGGGCATGGGGCCGATGATGGCCATAGACCGCCACGAGATAGAACAGCTCGCCGCCAAAAGCAACTATCCGGAATACGGCATCAGCGGACGGGCTAACTACATCACGGAAAAGGGCAAACTGCAACTGGGACTGAGCGGCAACAAGGCACAGCATGCCGACCTGACCGTGGAACTGGGATTCAGCAGCGACATGGGCGTGACCAACAGCCGCTACCCGGAAGAGATCTGCGAGGGACAGCTCCAGATGCAGGAGGGCAGCATGATGGGACTGACCTACGACCAGCTGGACATCAGCGCGGAGGACATGGAGGACGTAGACCTTTACATGCAGGGCCTGGGCGTCCCGGCACGGCGAAACGTGGACGACCCGACAGTGCAACACGGCGAACAGATGTTCTACCAAGCCAAATGCCACCTGTGCCACACCGTCACACTGCACACGCAACCGCGCGGCTCCACCCTGCTCCTCGGCACGCAACTCACGTGGCTGGGCAGCCAGACCATCCACCCCTACTCCGACTTCCTGCTCCACGACATGGGAAGCGAAATCATGGGCGTAGGCCTGAACGACAACTACGTGAGCGGACTGGCACGCGGCAACGAATGGCGCACCACTCCGCTGTGGGGCATCGGCCTGCAGGAGAAGGTGAACGGACACACTTACTTCCTGCATGACGGACGCGCCCGCAACCTCACCGAAGCCATCCTGTGGCACGGAGGCGAGGGCGAAGCCTCGAAAAACCTGTTCAAACAGATGGATAAAGACGACCGGCATGCACTCCTGCAGTTTCTCAACTCACTGTAGAACAAACACAACCTGACTTTTAAAGACTGACGGAAAACGTGAGCCTGACATAAACCGGAACAGGGAGAATATCCGGAGAGACGGCACAGAAAATGCCGGAATGCCCGAACAGAACTCTATCTCTAACTTAGAGATATATAAATCAAGCCTAAAGATATATATCTCTAACCTGAAGATATATATCTTTAGCTTAGAGATAAAGAAATGGAGGGCACACCGCAGACTTTTCCGGCAGAAGTTGACACATTCTGCCGCAGCATTCCCCACTCCCTCATGCCCGGCATTCACGCTGAAAAGGACTTAAAACAAAAACGATGAAAAAGATATTTGCAATGGCCATGCTGGCAACCCTACCGCTGGGTGCCATGGCACAGTATGAAGAAGGAAGCGAGAACGGCGTGGTCTCATTGGCCGGACGCGAAGGGTTCTCCATACAATCCAAAAGAGGCGACTTCGTGTTCAAGCCCTACCTGCTGATACAGACCGCCGCCAACATCAACTGGTACGACGACGAAGGGCTGGACAAGGCCTACAATCAGGACAACCTGGCCAACTCCGGGTTCTCAGTACCCTACGCCGTACTCGGCTTCACCGGAAAGGCCTGGGGTAAAGTCACCTTCAACCTTTCCGTCAACGCCGCCGCCAGCGGCGGGGCCATCCTGCAGCAGGCATGGATAGACGTGGCGTTGAAAAAAGCATTCGCCGTGCGAATCGGCAAGTTCAAGACTCCGTTCTCCCACGGCTACCTGACCACACTGGGCGAGACGCTGATGCCCACACTGCCCACCTCACTGACCGCTTCGGTCATCATGCCCTACTCGCTAAACGCCGTAACGCCGAACATCGGGACGGGATTCGACCTGGGTGTTGAGATACATGGCTTCGCTGCAGACAGATTCGGTTATGAAATCGGCATCTTCAACGGCACCGGTGCCTCGGTAAACACCTCCACGAAAACCATCAGCGACGACTGGCACATCCCGTCACTGCTCTATGCCGGCCGCTTCACTTTCATGCCCAAAGGTATCATGCCGGCCACGCAAGGCAACCCGGACCGCCTGCACGAGAAGAAATGGATGCTGGGCATCAGTGGCAACCTGAACGTGGAAAGCGAAAGCGAAAGCACCAACGACACGCGCGTCGGACTGGAGTTTGCCCTGCTGCGTAACAAACTCTACCTTGCAGCTGAGGCTTACTACATGCACGTCGGATTCACCGAACGGCAGAAGATAGACAAAACGTACGACTATCTGGGAGGCTACGTGCAGGGCGGCTACTTCGTGGCCCCGCGCGTGCAGGTGGCCGCACGCTACGACTTCTTCAACCGCAACGGCACGGACACGGACGGCTTCCTGAACATGCCGGCCGTCGGATGCAACTATTTCTTCAAGAACTGCAACCTGAAGCTGCAGGCCATGTACCAGTTCGTCGGCCGCACCGGGCATGAGACACAGCTGGACCGCGACAATGACGACCTCGGCGTGGCCAAACACTCCGGCACCATACAGCTGCAATACTCCTTTTAAGATACGTTAATTCAATCGGCAATCTTATATGATAAAGAAAATCTGTATTAATTTTGTTTTGCTGACTGTGCTTTGGACGGCCCAGGCCTGCGATGACGGACTGATTCCGGAAAAGACATACACTCCGGAACACACAGGCTACACAGCCAAGCTGACAGCCCGCATCAGCGGAGCGGACAGCTGGCCGGAATACTACGACGTGGCCCTGGCCGCATTCGGCGACAGCGAATACTCACGCACACAGACCACCGTCCATCCCGATGCAGACGGCAACATCACGCTCCTGCTCTACAACATCGGGGAGGACGTCCAAAGCGTGGAATTCTGCGTGACCAACACCCTGCGCCGCCGTGTACTGACTTTCGCCAGCGCCAGCCTTTCAGAGGCTGTGGGCGACACCATCTATCTGGAAGCCGGTGACGTGGATGTTTCCATGTACACAGCCATACAGGAGAACATATTCAATACCAACTGTGCCACGTGCCACGGACTCAGCACCACGGCCGCTGCCGGACTCAACCTGACCGAAGGCAACAGCTATGCCAGCATGGTGGACCAGCCTGCCACATCGGCAGAAGGCACACGGGTCATACCCGGTAATGCGGAGGAAAGCGTCCTGCACAAAGTCATCAATCCCGGCAACGAACTGGGTCTCACCTTCAGCCACGAGAACATGATAACTTCCTCAACGGAACTGCGACTGATAGACGAATGGATCAACGCCGGAGCACAAAACTGAAACAACAAGCGATGAACAAATATAAAGAATACTGGAAAGACCTGGGCGTCACGGCGGAAATCGCCGCTTTCGCCCCTGAAGGAAAACTGGAAGAGTTCCACGCCATACTGCACGTGGAACCGAGAGACGAACTCTTCGACGGACAGCTGCAGCGCATCTACAGCGCGGAAGAGCGGCTGACGGGCCTGCCGGACATCACCGGGGCTGCCGTCATCCTGAAACGCTATTTCCTGAGCGATGCCACCAACCAGCAGCCGCTGATGCGACAGGAGGCGCACTGCTCCGTCTCTGTCATCCAACAACCGCCGCTCGACGGGAGCAAGGTGGCCGTCTGGCTCTACCTGCAGAAAGGCAGCCGGGTGGCCAACGTGAACGGCGTCATCGTCACGGAACACAACGGCTACCGGCACCTGTGGAAAATGGGGATGCACGAGCACAAGGGCGACTCGGCATGGCAGACCGAATCCTTGCTCATCAGCTACGAAGAGATGCTGCAGAACTTCAACGCCACACTGGCCGGCAACTGCATCCGAACGTGGTTCTACGTGCGCGACGTGGACACACAGTACGCCGGTATGGTGAAAGCCCGCAAGGAGAACTTCGCGGAACAGGGCCTGACCGAACAGACGCACTACATCAGCAGTACGGGCATCGGCGGACTGCCTGCCGACACGCGCGCACTGGTGCAGTTGGGCACATATGCCGTCACGGGCTTCGACCCGGAACAGCAACGCTACCTGTACGCCCCGACCCACCTGAACCCGACGTACGAATATGGCGTGACCTTCGAGCGCGGAACGGTGATGGAGTACGGCGACCGCGCACACGTGTTCATCAGCGGCACGGCCAGCATCAACAATAAAGGTGAAGTGGTGCACGTGGGCAACATCGTGAAGCAGACCGAAAGGATGTGGGAGAACGTGGGCACACTGCTCGAAGAGGGCGGAACGTCATTTGAAGACGTGATGCAGATCATCGTCTACCTGCGCGACGTATGCGACTACCGCACGGTGAAAGCCATGTTCGACCGCAAGTTTCCCCACACGCCGCACGTCATCACACTGGCCCCCGTATGCCGCCCCACATGGCTGGTAGAGATGGAGTGCATCGCCGTGAAGGAACGGCACAACGACCAGTTCCGCGACCTGTAAGCACAAGCCATGAGAGCCATCCCCTTCATCCTGCTGTTCCTGGCAGCCGCCGTCATCGGTGTGGCCACATTTGTGGAGGACGCGCACGGCACGCCTTTTGTCCGTTCCACGGTCTACGGCACGGGGTGGTTCGTGGCCCTGTGGACGGCTGTCGTGCTCTCCGCCACCGTGCTCATCGTGCGGCGGAAACTGTGGCGCAACCTGCCGCTGCTAGTGCTCCACGCCAGCTTCGGTGTCATCTTCGCCGGTGCCCTCGTCACTGCCCTCACGGGGCAACGGGGTGTGCTGCATCTGCGGGAGGGCGTCCCCGCAGGCGAATATGTGGACGACCGCAGGCAGCTTTCCCCTCTGCCTTTCCTGATGCGGCTGGACAGCTTCCGGATTGAGCATTATCCGGGAACGCAGGCTCCGGCCGACTACATCAGCCACGTCACCTGTCTGGCTGCGGACGGGACGGAAACGGCCCGCCCACGGATTTCCATGAACCGCATCTACGCCGGCCACGGCTACCGGTTCTACCAGTCTTCCTACGACGAGGACCTGAAAGGCAGCTGGCTCACCGTGAACCATGACCCTTGGGGCACGGGCATCACCTACTGCGGCTTTGCCCTGCTGTGCATCGGCTGCCTGCTGGTGCTGTGCGCCCCCGGTGGGGAGTTCCGCCGGCTGCTGCGCCATCCCCTGTTGCGCAAGGGCGGGCTATTACTGCTTCTGCTCAGCCTGGGCGGAAACCTGCGGGCGGAAACGCCACTGCCGGTACTGAAGCGTACGCAGGCTGACAGTCTGGCCTGTCGGCAGATTATCTACAACGACCGCGTGGCACCCCTGAACACCGCCGCCCGCGACTTCGTGCAGAAAGTCTACGGCCGCCCCACGTTCCGCGGACTGACACCTGAACAGGTGGTGGGCAGCTGGCTGCTGCACCCCGATGCCTGGAGTCGCGTGCCCATCATCCGCATCAAGGACCGTGCGCTGCGGACAACGCTCGGCATTGACGGTGAGTATGCCTGCCTGGCCGACCTGTACGACGGACGGCAGTACAGACTGCAGCCGCTCTGGCAACAGGAAACCGACCACCGGAGCAAAACCGCCAGGGCCATACAGGAAACCGACGAGAAGGTGGGCCTCATCCTGATGCTCACGCAGGGAACACTCCTGCGCCCCCTACCGCCCGACGCGGAACGCCTCAGCGATGCACGGATCGGTGCCGAACTGCTCTACAACCGCATCCCGTTCAACAAAGTGCTGTTCATGGCCAACCTGACACTGGGCATCGTGGCTTCCGGTCTCCTGCTCCGCCGTTTGCTGAACGGACGGCGGGAGAGCCGCACGGAACGCAAGTGCTGGACCGCCGCCCTCTGGCTTTCCACTCTGTTCCACGCTGGCGGCTATGCCCTGCGGGGCTACATCACCGGTGGACTTCCGTTGGCTAACGGTTACGAGACCATGCAGTTCGTGGCACTCGTTGCATTGCTCACGGCCTGCCTGCTCCACCGCCGCTTTCCCTACCTGCTTCCCTCCGGCTTCCTGCTTTCCGGCTTCACCCTGCTGGTGGCCCATCTGGGCGAAATGAATCCGCAGATTACGCCCCTCATGCCGGTGCTGGCCTCCCCGTGGCTCAGCTACCATGTATCGTTCATCATGATTTCCTACGCCCTCTTCGCTTTCGTGTGGCTGAACGGCCTGCTGGCCCTCGGACTGATGGGACGCAACCGGACAAAGCCCTCAGCCGTCACGACCGAACGGGTGGAACAGCTCACGCTGCTGAGCCGTCTGCTGCTCTATCCGGCCACGTTCCTGCTGGGCACAGGCATCCTCTTCGGGTCAGTATGGGCCAATGTGTCGTGGGGCAGCTATTGGTCGTGGGACCCCAAGGAGGTGTGGGCCTTTGTGGCCTTCATCGTCTATGGCATCTCCTTCCACCGCAGGAGCCTGCCGTGGCTGCAGCGTCCGCCGGCGTTCCATGCCTACATGACGGTAGCCTTTATTGTCGTGCTGATGACCTATTTCGGTGTCAACTACCTACTTGGAGGTATGCACAGCTATGCCAACGGCTGACAAAATCACTGTTATTAGGTATTGTGCAACCCGCGAAAGGAAGATAATTTTGCCCGCTGTAAAGATAGAATAAGGCACAACATGGCAAGATTATCGGATATTGGCGTCGGCGAGGAGGGAGTCATCTCCCACATCGAAGGCAGCGGGGCTTTCAGGGCCCGCCTGAGTGAAATGGGTTTCGTGGCGGGAAAGAGCGTCAGGAAACTGTTCACCGCCCCCACGGGCAACCCCATTGTCTTTGAACTGATGGGCAGCCAGGTGGCCCTGCGCAAGAGCGAAGCGGAAAGCATACAGATTGCAGACGCGGCGGAGGGCGGCAATGCGCCCCATGAAGCCAACAGGGCCACAGCCGACACTCCCACGGAAGATGCGGCCGACCCTGACCGGACGGTACAGGCGGAAGCCACCCCGGACGGACGGAAACGCTCCGACCGGCACGACCGCAGGTGCGGCTCAGCCTCCGGACATACCGAGGGCGGGGGATGTCCCCACTGCGGTACTTCCGGACGCCGCACCACCACAGCCGACCCCGCCGATGAGGGGGAAATCACCATCGCTCTGGTGGGCAACCCGAACTGCGGCAAGACATCGCTCTTCAATGCCGCATCCGGCGGACACGAACGCACGGGCAACTACAGCGGCGTGACCGTGAGCAGCATCGTGGGACGGATGGTGTTCGAGGGGCGCAAGATACGGCTCGTGGACCTGCCCGGCACCTACTCGCTCCGCGCCTTCAGTCCGGAGGAGGCCTACGTGGCGCACGAACTGGAGAGCGGGCGCATTGATGCCGTCATCAACGTGCTCGACACGACCAACCTGGAACGCAACCTGCTGCTCACCCTGCAACTGAAAGAGCGCAACGTGCCGCTCGTGGGTGCCCTGAACATGTTCGACGAGTTCGAGGAAAGCCATAGCCAGCTCGATATCGAAATGCTGTCGCAACGACTGGACATGCCGCTCTATCCCACCGTGGCCCGCGACCGCATCGGCCTGACCGACCTGCTGCGGAAAGCCGTGGAAGTGGCCGACCGCCACATCGCACTGCACCGCGCCGGAGTGAAAGGTCACAATCACGAGGCGGCTTGCTGCAACGACCCGGAACACTCCAACTGCACGCACTGCCCTCCGGAAGACGGCAACAGCACAACAGACGGCTGCCCCTGTCCGGAGCGGGAACAGGAAGACGAGGAACGCTATGCGCACATCGGACAACTGCTGGACGGCATCTACGTAAAGCGCAACGGACGGCAAAGCCGCATCACAGCCGCACTGGACCGCCTGCTGGCCCACCGCTGGCTGGCCTATCCGCTCTTTGTGGCCATCATGTGGTTCATCTTCTGGGTGACGTTCACTGTAGGACAATACCCGATGGACTGGATAGACGCCGGCGTGGCATGGCTCATGGCTGTCTGCGAGAGCCGCCTCCCCGACGGCCCGTTGCAGGCCCTGCTGTGCGACGGTGTGCTTGGCGGCGTGGGCAGCGTCATCGTCTTCCTGCCCAACATCCTGATACTTTACTTCTTCATCTCCTTACTGGAGGACTCCGGCTACCTGGCCCGCGCGGCCATGCTGGCCGACCCGCTGTTCGACCGGCTGGGACTGCACGGCAAGTCGTTCATCCCGCTGGTGATGGGCTTCGGGTGCAACGTGCCGGCCGTAATGGCAACCCGCACGATAGAGAACGCCAAGAGCCGCATGATTACCATGCTGGTCACGCCGATGATTTCGTGCAGCGCACGCATACCGGTGTACGTGGTCTTCGCCGGTGCGTTCTTCCCCGACAATGCTTCCACCGTCATGCTCTGCCTCTATGTGCTGGGCACGCTCATGGCCCTGCTCACGGCCTACGTGTTCAGCAAGGCTTTCATGCGGCGTTATGAGAGCCATTTCGTCATGGAACTGCCGCCCTACCGTTTGCCCAGTTCACGCGGCGTATGCCGCCACACGTGGGAGAAAGGGCGGCAATACCTGCGCAAGATGGGAGGCATCATCCTCGTGGCCAGCATCATCATCTGGGCCTTGGGCTACTTCCCCACCGGAGACAGCAGCCTGACCGAAGCGGAACAACAGGAACAGTCGTACATGGGCCGCATCGGACATGCCATAGAACCCGCCATCCGCCCCTTGGGCTACGACTGGCGCATGGGCGTGGGCATCATGGCGGGCGTAGGTGCCAAGGAACTGATGGTCAGTACACTCGGTGTGCTCTACAACTGTGAGGCCGAGGACGCCGAGGCCGAAACGGTGGAGGATGCCTCGCAGACGCGGCTGGCCGCCACCCTGAGTCAGCACACCACGCCCGAAGCCGCCCTGAGCTACATGGTGTTCGCCCTGCTCTACTTCCCCTGCATCGCCACCATCGCCGCCGTGAAAGGGGAAAGCGGCACCTGGAAGTGGGCTGTCTTCACGGCGGCCTACACCACGCTGCTGGCCTACGTGACGGCCTTTGCGGTCTACCGCATCGCACTACTGCTGTAAACAACTCCAACAGCTCTTCCGGATCAATGTCCTGAGCGCAGGCCGGTGAACGGGAGAGCCGTACAGAAAACATATCGAAACACTACACTTATGAAACGAATCTTTACTGAACAAGGCATCCGCGTGTGCCTTGCGCTTTGCATGTGGCTACCCGTGCAAAGCCGCCTCACCCCAGCCTCAGGCCAGCGGGTGGAATGGAGCGTGGCCGGCACCACCGAAGGACTGTGGAACATCAACGGCGGAAAGGCCGGATGGTGCAACCTGCTCGAAGTGTCCGTGAACACAGGGCTATGGAAAGGGGCCGCACTGGAGACGGGTGCCATCTCCACCTACAACATGGGCATCCCCGTAGCTGACGACCTGCAGGCCTTCAGTTGCATCGATGCCGGTCCCGACAAGGCCTTCCGCCTCATCCAGGCGGGCATCCGTCAGGACTTCGGCAGCCACTTCACGCTCTATGCCGGACTGCGGAACATCGACGTAGACCACTTCACCACGCCTTTCACCGCCCTGTTCACCAACTCCTCGCACGGCAACTTCCCCATCCTGTCGGCCAACTTCCCGCTGGCCACCTATCCGCTGGCAGCCCTGTGCCTGCATACGGAAATCCGCCCGCTGCCCGGACTCATCCTGCGCGAGAGCGTCTACAACGGTGTGGCCGACGACCGGCTGGACCGCCAGTTCCGCTTCTGCCCCGGTAGCGACGGCGTGTTCAACATCGGCAGCATCGCCTACTGCATCGGCGAGGAAGAGGAGCACCACGGCTACTACACACTGGGCTATGCCCTCGGCACCAGTCCGTCGGAAGACCGTCCGGACGTCAAGACCTACAACTACGCCCTCTGGGGACTGGTGGAGCAACCCATCGTACACCTTGGGGAAAGCCATCTGGGGGCCATGCTGCAAGGCGGCACGTCGCCCGCACAGCGCAGTGCCTGCCGCTACTACTGGGGTGCCGGTCTCATCCTGTCCCACCTGCCGCTGGAAGCAGCCGAAATCGGTGTCGTCATCAACCGTGCCCTGTATGCCGACGGACGAGAGACCGACATCGAACTGACCGGAAGCGTCCCCGTATGCCCTCACCTGACCCTGCAACCTGCCGTGCACTGCATCAACACCAACGGCCACTACACGGCCGCCGCACAACTGCGGGCCATCGTGGAGTTCGGCAACTGATCGCCTGTCTGTACTCCACGCCTGCACAAAGCCAGGACGAAGAACGCTTTTCTCGAAAAATAGAAGTATATTTGCAGGCGGAACACAAAACCGGAAAACATGACAGCATCAACGGAAGAAACAGACATACACACCGAAACACTCCCCTGCGGCCTGCGCATCGTGTGCACCCCGTCGGCCACCGATGTGGCCTACTGCGGCATCGCTGTCAATGCGGGCACTCGCGACGAGCTGCCGGACGAGAACGGACTGGCGCACTTCTGCGAACACCTGACGTTCAAGGGCACGCACCGCCGCCGCTCCTGGCACATCCTGAACCGCATGGAGACCGTGGGCGGAGAGCTGAACGCCTATACGGGCAAGGAGGAAACGGTCTACTACACGGCTTTCCTGAAAGAGCACTTCCCACGCGCCGTGGACCTGCTGGCGGACATCGTGCTGGGCAGCACCTACCCGCAGGCGGAGATGAACAAGGAAGTGGAGGTGGTCATCGACGAGATTGAAAGCTACAACGACACGCCGTCCGAACTCATCTTCGACGACTTTGAAAACCTCGTCTTCGACGGACACCCGCTGGGGCGCAACATACTGGGCGAGGCTACGCGCCTGCGCCAGTTCCGCAGCGCGGACGTCTGCCGCTTCGCCAGCCGCCTGTACCGCCCGGACAACATGGTTTTCTTCGTCTACGGGCGCATCGACCCCGCCACGGCACGCCGGGAACTGGAAAAAGCCCTGCAGCGGGTGGAAGCCTCGCTGCCGCAGGACCATCCCCTGTACGGACGACTGTCCGCCCCCTCCGCCACGGCACAGGCACTGACAGACGCGGACATCAACCGCACATCCGTACCGGAATACCGCAGCCGGGAGGCGACACTGGACAAGGACACGCACCAGGCCCACGTGCTGATCGGAACACGGGCCTACAGTGCCCGCGACCCACGCCACCTGAGTCTGTACCTGCTCAACAACATCCTGGGCGGACCGGGCATGAACTCACGGCTGAACCTGAGCCTGCGCGAGCGGAACGGACTGGTCTACACCGTGGAGAGCAACGCCACGGCCTACACCGACACGGGCGTATGGAGCGTCTATTTCGGCTGCGACCCACACGATGTGGCACACTGCCGGCGACTGGTCCTGAAAGAGTTGAAACGGCTGACCGACGCCCCTCTGGACCCCAAGTCACTGGAGGCTGCCAAACGGCAGATCAAAGGACAAATCGGCATCTCCTACGACAATTCGGAAAGCGTGGCACTGTCTATGGGCAAGACGTTCCTGCACTACCACCGGACAAGAGACATCCACGAGCTGTACCGCAGGATAGACGCCCTGACCGCCGACGACCTGCACGCCGTGGCGCAGGACCTTTTCCAGCCAGAAAACCTGACATACCTGACCTATCACTGAAGTCTTGCGCAAAACCGCCGGTGTCTTTGCGCAAAGACGCCAACGTTTGTGCGCACAAATGATTCTTTCTTTGCGCAAAGAAATCCACCGATCTCTGCATATACAAGAAACGCCTCCTGCAGCAGGAGGCGTTTCTCTATTTAACAACCTTATTTATTGAACGATAACCTTACGCGACATATATGTTCCGTCCTCTGCCGTCCAGCACTGAATCAGATACAGTCCGCAGGACAGTCCCTGTGTGCTGAAATCACAACATTCTCCATCCGGACGCACCGTGCGCACCGTCTGTCCTCCGATTGACAACAGTTTCACCTGCCGCAGCGTCCGGTCGGCCTGCACGCGGATGTGTCCGTCTGCGCACAGCACGGTCAGTTGCGGAGCAGCTGCCACTGCCTCCACACCGTCCGGACGATAGTTGATGCTCACAGGGTCGGAGTCGGACGTCTCACCGAAACTGCCCGTGGCCCGCACCGTATAAGTGTGCTCGCCCGTCAGTGGCTGTTCGTCCACAAAGCTGCATTCCGCAGTCTCCCCGATCTTCACACCGTCGCGGTAGACCGCATATCCCGACACAAGGCTTTCCGACGGGGCGGAATAAATCACAACGTCGTCAATCTGCCACCAGTAGGACAGTCCCACACCGGTCTCATCGTAAGCGTGGAAAGCCACGCGCATCTGCTCCGACTGGTAGGCCGACAGGTCGATGGTAATCTTCACGTATTGGTTCACCACGTCGCAGTCGTGTATCAGGTCATAGACCGGAGTCCAGTTTCCCCCGCCATCGGTGCTCACCTTCACGTAGTAGAACTGGTTCTGTACGTTCTTTTGCGGGGCGATGGACTTGCTGTAGAACGTCAATGTCTGCCCGCCGGCGAACACCGGAGAGATGAGCCACTCGTCCTGATGCTCATCCTCCCAGGACTCACGCATATAGAGCGAATAGTTGCCGCTGTAAGGCACGTAATAGCGGGTAGCCTCCTGCCAGGTCCATCCGCGATCGCCCACGTTGCGGAGCGTCCATCCGTTGGGGTTGGACGTGTCCTCAAAGCCGTCGGACAGCAGCGGAGTGCCTTCCTGTGGAGCGGTCCATTCCAGCACCACTCCCGTGCCCTCCACGCGGGCCGTCACGTCGGCAGGCGGCTGCAAAACGGTGGACTGCTGGCGCACGGTCAGCACCGTCTCCACCGAAGCGTCCGAGGGCGACGAGAAACGCACTTCTGCCTCACGGGCCTGTGCAGACTCGTTGTCGGACAACGTCTCCAGCACGATGACCGTCTGTCCGGCCTCTCCGCTCACGGGCGTCAGGCTGAGCCATTCGGGTACGCCGGACACCGTCCAGTCCACATCTGCCTCCACCGTGATTTCCAGCCTCTCACCGGCTTGCCCGTTCAGGGTGACTGCCGTCTCCGACAGGTTGATCCGATGTTCCAACTCTACCAAGTCGAAAGAGATTGTTTCGCCACATGAGGAAATATTGGTCAGTGCA
This sequence comes from uncultured Paraprevotella sp., assembly GCA_944321365.1. Taxonomy (GTDB): domain Bacteria; phylum Bacteroidota; class Bacteroidia; order Bacteroidales; family Bacteroidaceae; genus Paraprevotella. The sequence continues at coordinate 1,488 of CALULA010000019.1, read as the reverse complement.
AAACGGGCTTCCGTACCATCGCTGTAGAACGGTTTCACGTCGGCATCGCCACCAAAGGCCGTCCGTCCGCTCTCCGCACTGAAGGCAGCCTGGTTGATATTCCCGTCAGCCGTGGTCGTTCCGCCGGGACGGAATATGTACACCTCGTCCAGACGGGTGGTGCCGTTGTAGTTCACATTACCGCCCGTATAGGCCGGATTGATGCGGTACACCAGCAGGCCCGACTCCGGCAGTCCGCTGTCGAACGTACCTTCTTTCCGGCGGTACTCCACCACGAAGTACTCCTCCGACCCGATGGGACGTATCTTGTAGGCCACATTTTCCGCAGTGACCCCGCCGACGGGGTTCAGCACGTAGGTGCCCGGTTCTGAGATTTCCGGTATGTCGTCTATCCATCCGCAATAGCGGTACTTCGTATAGGACGACATGTGTTGAGGCGTCTGCAGGTTGTCCGACATCAGGTCCCACACGCCCACGGGGTTCAGGTCGTCATTCACATGGTACAGGTCATACGTGCCCAGCGAATGAGACATCTCATGACAGAGCACGCCCGTGTTCAATGGAATAGGCTCAAGAGATGACCAACCGTTGGCATCGTCGAACACCATCAGATAGCCCGTCAGCCTTTTACCTTTTATATATATGGCCATCTCATCGGGCAGGGCCAGGTCCGAGCGGTGTGGCCAAAGCAGATGGCTGCTGCCCAGCTCCGAACGACCGCTCAGCACGATGCAGAGGTTGTCGATGATGCCGTCACCGTCCGCATCCAGTTGCGTGTCGTCCGGGAGAGCCGTCGAAAGGTATTCGGCAATCTCGCGTATCAAGGCCTGTTCGCGGGCCGCCCGGTCCACCTCGTCCTCGTAACCGATGGTGTTAATCTCGCCTTTTACACGGTAATAGCCGCGCTCCTGCCGGGCCTCATAGGAAACGACCCTGTCGTCCTCCCCCTGCGGGAAAAAGCTGCTCTTCCACGACAACTGCCCATAGGAGGCTTCGCGGAAATAGTTATATACGGAGTTAGCTCCGGAAGTCTCGTCGTTGAACAACTGTTCATAGGAGGAGAAAGAGCGTTCAAACTCATTTCCCTCGTTCTCTCCGTGGAAACGGACAAAGCAGACCAGATTGGCCAAATCGCCCGTGGACTTCGCCGCCCGTGCGGAATACAGCCCCAACAGAAAAAGTAACAGCAAAAAAGATCTGAGAGAAAAATTCTTTACCATAGCATTCTATGTTTGATGATTACCCAGACAAAGGTATTCATTTTTCCTTTCTACCGCTTTTTTCTTCTCTTTTTTTTCTTTTTCAGCCTGCAAAAGTTGACATAAAACCTGCCTTTTTCTCTCTTTTTATCATTTTCATATACAAAAATAACGCACAGGTCTTTATTCCTTTCCAAACCAAACATTATTCATCTCTTAATAAGAGAGCGATTTTTCGCTTACAAAAAAGGGCTTTTTCAAGCAGAATAGAAGTCGAAAAGCCTTTGTT
>CALULA010000018.1 GCA_944321365.1 uncultured Paraprevotella sp. | reverse complement strand
GCTCTGATTTCATGCCACAAAAATAAGCAATATGCCTGACATGGCAAGGTTACCAACCTGAAATATCCGCTGACCCGTTTTTTGAATTTCATTACTTCTTGGTCTATTTCTTTATCTGTAAGCGAGGGATTGCAGGTCGTCAAATAAGCTTTAAAAGCCTTTATAGCCTGCATGTGCATGATTGCTTTCCCTGCTTGTAATCCACTGTGGTAAGGGGTATGAGGCAATAAACTTCGATTAAAATTTCCATCACTCATGAATACTATGTATTTAAATGTTTTTATTCAGCACATTTTAAAAAAGTCCTGCAGAATACAGTATTTAAAATTATCCAAGATTAAACAGAATCGTTTTGTCGGGCAGTGGCATTCAGAAAAATCAATGGATTTGATTTGCATAAACTTTTCAGGAGCAAATCAAGAGCCATAATGAAATGAGGCTCCTTGATTTTCAACTGTCGGGGTGAAAGGATTCGAACCTTCGACCCCCTGCTCCCAAAGCAGGTGCGCTAACCGGACTGCGCTACACCCCGTAACTTGTGACAGGTATCACCTGAAAAGCGTTGCAAAGGTACGCTTTTTGGGTGAGAAATCCAAATAAATGCAGAAAAAAGTAGCCCGTTACATTGTTGTGACGGGCTACTTTTCATAATATCATATAAGGTTCGTATACCTTAAATAGATTACATCTTGAACGGCGTATTCTTTACATATATTTTATAAGACCTGATGCTTTCGGGAGCACCTTCCTCTACGCGCGGTAAATATTGGAAACCGCTCAATTGGTGTTCAGCACCTAAATCCAATACAATGTAGTGGGGGAACTGTACGCCTTTGTTCGTACTCCAGTAGGTTGATTCCTGCAAATCGAAGATTTTATCCGCTGTTTTGTTTCCAGATGTGATGTCTTCATCATCGGCATAAGTCACGGTCCAAGGCTCGCGACTAAGACGCTGTCCCTTTTCGTCCAGCATATACCATTCGGCAATGCAGGCATATTCACGACCGTTGTGAGAATTCTGGGCTTCGATGCAGACATAACGTCCCTTTACAGGTTGATCAAACCGGATTTCCTGCCAGCCGTTTCCGGCAGCAAATTCACCGACTTTGCAGGGAGTTTCTCCCGTCAGGTCCAACTGCTGTCCGTCTTTGCGATGCAGGTTGGAAGCCTCTACATTCAGTTTGTCGATAATCGGCTTGTCCAATCCTTCGACAACTGTTTCTTGCGGACCAGCCACATCTAACACGATAATTTCGTTCTCGCCTTTTTTCAGCCAGCATCCCGGCATGTAGAGAGTCTGTTGCGGACCGATTTTCCAGAAACGTCCGATGGCGTGTCCGTTGACGTAAACCTGTCCTTTGCCCCATGTCTCCATATTAATAAATGTGTCACCTGTTTTCTTGAGGTTGAATGTAGCCCGGTAGCAACCACGCACTTTCTGACCGTTCAGCGGTACATATTTCATGTTCTTCTGCGCCTCATAGCTGTCCGGCAGGTTATAAATCTGCCAGTTTTTCAGATTGATGGTCACCAGACTGCCGTTGCTCATTGCATAACCCAGCTCCACTTTGTCGGTGATGCCCTTGAAATCCTTGATGGCCCGTCCGAAGTTGATGCGTCCCATTGCTTCTACGAGAATGTCCAAACGGTCGCCTTCTTTCAATGGCGGCAGCAAAAGTGTCTTTTCATGGTTGCGACGGTCCAGTGCACCGATGAAATTGCCATTAATGAACACCTGTACATAATCGTGTCCGTCCGTAATCATCAGTACACTCTGTGCAGGAACGGCGGGTGTCGTGGTGCGGTAAAGTATAGATCCCCAGCCCTGATTTAACGCTTCCATAGTCTGGATGTCCGTGAAATTCTTCGGCTCAGGCAGGTTGTCAAACAAGGGGGCCACTTCGGTGAAAGTCACTTCAGGTATCGTGATGACGGGGTATTCCTTGGGTATGGACGGCAGTTTCTTGTCGCTGTATTGGGCAAGCATTTCGCGCAATTCCATATATTTGGGTGTTACCTGTCCGGCCTCGTTGATGGGGGCGTCATAGTCGTACGACGTCACGTCGGGAGAGAAGCCCGGACTGTTGGCACCGGCCCAGTGTCCCCAACTGGTTCCCCCGTGTGTCATGTACAGGGAGAAGGAAATGCCTTTGTCCAGCATCTCTTTCAGTCCGGCCACCATTTCCTTGCTGCCGCGCGTCTCGTGCCGTCCGCCCCACTTGTCGAACCATCCGCTCCAGAATTCCGAGCACATCAGCGGAGCATCCGGACGCAGCTTTTTCAGGGGCTTGAACTCGTTCTCTATGTTGGCTCCCGTACCGAAGTTCATGGTCCACACCAGGTCGTCCAGTCCGTTTTTCGTGAAGTTGGAGCTCCAGTCACACTGGAAAAGCGTCACTTTGTCGAAACCGGCATCCCGGATAATATCGCGTATGGCAGCCACATAAGGTTTGTCTTCTCCATACGAACCGTATTCGTTCTCCACCTGTACCATAATGATCGGTCCGCCCTTGTCTATGGTCAGATCGCTGATCTGTTCTGCCAGTTTCTGCACAAAGGAGCGGTAGCTCTCCATAAAGAAGGGGTCTTGTTCCCTCAGCCGGATGTCTTTCTTCTTCAGCAGCCACCACGGCAAGCCGCCCATTTCCCATTCCGCGCACACATACGGGCCGGGGCGTACGATGACATACATGTCGTTTTTCTGGGCCAGCCGGATGAACTCGGCCACGTCGTTGTTCCCCGTAAAGTCCACCTTGCCTTGCTCTTGCTCATGGATGTTCCAGAACACGTAGAGGCAGAGCGTGTTCATGCCCAAAGCCTTGCACATTTTGATGCGCTGTTCCCAGTAGGGGCGCGGGATGCGGGGATAATGCACTTCGGCCGCCTTGACAATAAACGGTTTTCCGTTGAGCAGGAAAGTCTTTTCTCCTACACCGAAAGTCTCGCTTTGTGCGGAAGCTTCCGCAGGCGCAAACAAGAGCAGGCCAGCCGTAAGCAAAGATGCCTTGAGCGCATTTTGAATGGTTCTGTTTAATTTCATCATAGAAATCAGTAAATTAATGAAATGGTTTTTCCTGTATTTTATGTTTTTTCAAAGGTACGACAGTTATTCCGTATCTGCAAGTTTTTTCCGGAAAAGGAAGAAATAAAATTGAAAACTTACGTGCGACATTGAATACTTCACAAAAAAAGAATAACTTTGCACGTTGAAAGTTAAAACAAATCAAGCGAATATTTATGTTCAGGACAAATACTTGTGGTGAATTGAGACTGGCAGATGCCGGCAAGGCCGTGACCTTGTCCGGCTGGGTGCAGCGTGTGCGCAGGATGGGCGGTATGACGTTTGTCGACCTGCGCGACCGATATGGCATTACGCAACTGGTGTTCAACGAGGAGACGGACGCTGCATTGTGCGGAAGGGCCGGCAAACTGGGCCGTGAAGATGTGGTGCAGATAAAAGGTAAGGTCTGCGAACGGGAAAGCAAAAACAGCCATTTGCCGACGGGAGACATTGAGATTGCCGTATCGGAACTGAATGTACTTAACACCTCGGCAACTCCGCCATTCACCATAGAAGACAATACGGACGGCGGCGATGACATCCGTATGAAGTATCGTTACTTAGACTTGCGGCGCAGTTGCGTGCGCAAGAATCTGGAGCTGCGTCACCGCATGACCATGGAAGTGCGCCGCTATCTGGACAGCCAGGGCTTTCTGGAGATAGAAACGCCGATGCTCATCGGGTCCACCCCAGAGGGTGCCCGTGATTTTGTCGTACCGTCGCGCATGAATCCCGGCCAGTTCTACGCCCTGCCGCAAAGCCCGCAGACGTTGAAACAGCTGCTTATGGTTGCGGGGATGGACCGCTATTTCCAGATCGTGAAGTGCTTCCGCGATGAGGATCTCCGGGCCGACCGCCAGCCGGAATTCACGCAGATAGACTGTGAGATGAGCTTTGTGGAGCAGGAAGATGTGATTGCGCTGTTTGAAGGTATGGCCAAACATCTGTTCAAGACCATACGCGGGGTGGAACTCACCGAGCCGTTTCCCCGCATGCCGTGGAGCGAAGCCATGCGCCTTTACGGAAGCGACAAACCGGACACACGCTTCGGCATGGAGTTCGTTGAGCTGATGGACGTGCTGAAAGGTACGGGCGACTTCGGCGTGTTCAACAACGCTGCCTACATCGGCGGCATCTGCGCACCGGGTTGTGCCTCATACACCCGCAAGCAGCTCGACCAGCTGACCGACTTCGTGAAGCGCAGCCAGATAGGGGCCAAAGGGCTGGTGTATGCCCGCGTGCAGGAGGACGGCAGCGTCAAGTCCAGCGTGGACAAGTTCTATGCGCCTGAAGTGTTGCAACAGCTCAGGCAGGCCATGAACGCCAACGTCGGCGACCTGATTCTGATTATGAGCGGAGAAGACGCCATGAAGACGCGCAAACAATTGTGCGAATTGCGTCTGGAAATGGGTACACGCCTGGGCCTGCGCGACAAGAACAAATTCTCGCTGCTTTGGGTCGTGGACTTCCCGATGTTCGAGTGGAGCGAGGAAGAGGGGCGTCTGATGGCCATGCATCATCCCTTCACGCATCCCAAGGACGAGGATATTCCTTTACTCGACACGAATCCGGCTGCGGTGCGGGCCGATGCCTACGACATGGTGTGCAACGGTGTTGAAGTGGGCGGCGGCTCCATCCGTATTCACGACCCGGAACTGCAGGACAAGATGTTCAAGATTCTGGGATTCACGGAAGAACGTGCGCAGGAACAGTTCGGATTCCTGATGAACGCCTTCAAATACGGTGCTCCTCCTCACGGCGGACTGGCTTACGGGCTGGACCGTTGGGTGAGCCTGTTTGCCGGGCTCGACAGCATACGCGACTGCATCGCTTTCCCGAAGAACAACAGCGGACGGGATGTCATGTTGGATGCTCCGTCACGTCTGGACCAGAAACAGTTGGACGAATTGCATCTCGTGCTGGACCTGAAAGAAGAATAACGGACAAAGACAAATATGGAAATACAGTTCTCCGCCGATCGGAAAAAGTCAAATCCGGTCGGCGGAATTTTTTTGAGGTGGGGGAGAGTGCTTCTCCGGCAAAACGGCTTTCCGCCTTGCTGCCTTCATGTCAACAGCCATACCGATGCTTATTTGTCGGATGCTTTGTTCCGCCCTGTGGGTAGAGTGGGGGCGTCTCGCCGTGATAGTGTGTTTTTTTATTTCCCCAACCATCTCTTTTATTTCACGTTCTTGCATCTCTTTTCGCTGATTTTCAGAGTGGCAGACCGTTCCACGCAGGCTGATAGTCCGTTCTGTATATAGACAAAACATTCATAAACACATTCACTTTACGCGCAGGGTCAAAACAGACTTGCGCTACAATTGCTACAGTCTTGCGCAAAGGCAATCCCGTCTTTGCGCAAGACCGCCCGCAATCTTGCGCAAAAAAAATGACGGTCCGCAAAAAGAGCCGGTTCCGGCGTGCCTACAGTTGCCCGGAAGCACGCTCCTTAGGAAAAAGCTTCATGAAGAGGGGAGGGAAGGGCGTTTCAAATTCCATGCGCTCTCCGGTCACAGGATGATAAAAGTTCAGGCGATAGGCATGCAGGCCCAACCGTTTGATGGGATTCAGTCCGTTGCCATATTTGACATCGCCGACTACAGGATGTCCCATGTCCTGCATGTGTACGCGAATCTGATTCTTTCTTCCGGTCTCCAGTTTCAACTCGATTAACGAATATTCATCCCGTGCATCCAATGTGTGATAGTGCGTCACGGCATATTTCCCGCCGTTGTCCGTCGGGCTGGAATAAGTGACATACGCTTTGTTGTCCTTCAGCCACGAGGCTATTGTTCCGCCTTCGTTCTCCATCCGTCCGCACACGACGGCCACATAACGGCGGTCGGTGACCAGCTGCTGCCAGTTTTCCTCCAGCGTCTGCTGCACAGGGATGCTCTTGGCGAACATCATCAGTCCGGATGTATCACGGTCCAGACGGTGCACACTGTGAGCCGTGCACTTGAAATGCCGGCTTGCAAAATATTCATCCAGCACGTTCTTGACTGAGTTTTGCCGTGCAGCTGCGGGTACGGACAGTATGCCGACGGCTTTCTCTACGACGACAATATGGCGGTCCTCATAAACCAACTTGACATAGGGATTCTTTAATTCATTATTCCTTTTGTGCTTGCTGATTTCCACTGACATGCCCGGTTGCAATTCGTAATTATACTGCGTCACGTGTTTTTTGTCCACAGTGACACCGTTTCCCGCCAATATGTTCTTCGCCTTGTTGCGACTGATGCCGTCCATGGCCTCCATGATGAAATCAATCAGCATCATGGGCCGATGCACTTTCAATTGGATATACGCCGAAGGAGCGCGATGACTGTTTGTCTGATTCTTCATGACTTTTCCTATTTGCTTGCAAAGGTAATACAAAAAAGTGAGATGCTGATTAAATCACGGGAATATGATTGAAAGTTAATGATTTGTGCGGTTTTGACGATTATGGAGAGGGGCGGCAGAAACCGTGCGAATATCAGCTCGAACCGGCTTTGCGTTACTTTCCAGTTTCCGGAATCCAGGCGGGGTGATGTTTTGTGAAATTTATAAATTGAAAACAAATATTTAATTGTCTGTTTCATGCGAATTGACTTCCTTTGTGAAATCTACAAATAACACAAAGGACATGGAACTCAAAGGCTACTTGGCATTAGCATTTGCCATTTTATCACCCATCCTGGCCATAGCAAAGGAGAGAAACACATTCACAGACGGTATTTTTGAATATACCGTCTGTGAAGACGTAATCATTGCTACAGGAGACAGTACCGTATCCATCACAAACATCGACCGAGCCAAAATTACGACTCCCTTGATTACGGGAGACACACTCGTTATTCCAAAGACCGTAGCCCACAACGGATACACGTATCAAATCACGGAAATAGCTGACACTGCATTTGCAAGATGCGATAACCTTGAACACTTATCCATCCAAGAGGGTGTCGAATACATTGGTGAATATGCTTTTTCCCACTGCCCACGACTGGAATCCATTGACATTCCGAGTTCCATATATCATATTGGATCAGGTGCATTCAAGGCATGCCTTAATCTGAAAAGAATCAGAATCGACAAAAGGAACAGGCATTATGATGCGCGGAACGGATGTAATGCCATTATAGACAGTCCGTCAGCAACCATCATCTTAGGTTGTTCCAATACGGTTATTCCCCACAATGTGAAACATATCGGCAGTAGTGCGTTTTCAGATTGTACCGGTTTGGATAGTATTCAAATCCCCGAAGGCGTAACACGAATAGGAGCAAATGCTTTCAGTGGTTGTGTAGCGCTAAGACACATTTCTCTGCCACAATCTCTTCTTGAAATCGAAACGGGAGCGTTTTTCAACTGTAACAATTTGAGGCGTATATATATTCCGCAAAATGTTTTGCAAATAGAAGAAGGCAGTTTGTTTGGAGGTTGCCTCTCGCTGGACAGCATCATAGTGGACAGCCGGAACAAGCAGTATGACTCGCGGAACGGTTGCAACGCCATTGTGGAAACGGCTACAGCCAAACTTATTGCAGGATGCCAAAATACGAATATCATAGAAGGAATTAAAGAAATTGGCACGTCGGCCTTTGGCAATGTTACGCTGCAAAGAATTTCTATCCCTGCAAGTGTAACCAAAATCCATGCTGGCGCTTTCTGGGGATGCGATTTTTGCACTTCCATCACGGTAGATAATAATAATCTGACCTACGATTCCCGAAATCATTGCAATGCCATTATTGAAACGGCGACCAACAAACTTATCGTCGGTTGTATCACGACGCACATACCTTCAGATATTATAGAAATAGGAGAAAGAGCGTTTCAGTCAATGCCCATGCCCCAATCATTCACCATTCCTGAGGGCATCAAAAGAATAGGTAAGGCAGCGTTCAGAGGCTGCAAAGGACTGCAGAGAGTTTCTATCCCAAAATCCATCCAAGAAATTGAAGAATCCGCATTCAGCATGTGTCCATTCCTGTCGGAAGTATATTGGGAAAGCAATGTAAAGGAGATTAAAAGATGTACTTTTTTTGCTTGTCCGAACCTCCGTCTTATCAGCATTCCTGCAGGAACAAAAGCTATTGCTGAATTTGCATTTTGGGATTGCGGCCATCTTCACTACGTATCTCTGCCATCCAGTTTGGAATATATCAACAAGACGGCCTTTAAAGGATGTCCCTGCGACAGCCTCGTGCAACAAAACCACCAAGCTATTATCTCCACGAAAAGGTTATGACTATTTGCGGTGTGAAAGCAATGAGGACTTATGCCATACTGTACTGTATGACCGCTTGAAGAAAGGCGGAAGTTTTTGTACCATTGCGGAGCAGAGCTGCATGTCGCAGGACATTACCAAGGAAACTTGGCAGTGCTAAAAAAAATGTATGCGGCAATACAACGACTACAACGTGCTGATGTTGCAGGCTGATGACTACAAAAAGTACCTTTGAGCCTTACGAATCCCTTGTTTTCGAAAGTTTGACTCCCTGCGTAATGGAACATTACAATAATCAGTTTTTAGATGAGCTTGATTTGAAACCTAATCGACATTATGTTTAATTGCAGAAAGTAAGAATCGTTTGTCTGCTCTAACCTGCATAAAAAGCCAAAGAGAAAACATGAGTTGTTATGTTTCCTCTTTGGCTTTTTACCTGCGTTTTAATATGATTGCATACAAAAACGCCCGGTGTATGTTGTTCTTTCTTTTATTGCCTTACAGTAAATCCAATTGCTTGAACACCTTTGTTAGCTTCTCTATAGCTTCGTCCACCTGTTCGTTGGTGTGATTAGCCATCAGAGCAAAGCGTACTAACGTATCCTGAGGAGCACAAGCCGGTGGTATCACCGGATTGATGAACACTCCTTCATCGAAAGCCATCTTGGTTACTCTGAATGTTTTTTCCGTATCACGTACGTATAAAGGAATGATGGGCGACTCCGTAGCACCGATTTCAAAACCGGCCTCGCGGAAATTCTTCAGTGCATAGTTGGTTACTTTCCACAGATTTTCAAGCCTTTCCGGCTCGTTTTGTATAATATGTAAAGCTTCTAATGCAGCTGCAGTTGCAGCTGGAGTAGATGACGCGCTGAAGATATAGGTACGTGCATTGTGCTTCAGCCAGTTGATGATTGATTCATCCGCAGCCACGAAACCACCGATAGAAGCCAGAGACTTGCTGAATGTACCCATGATTACATCTACTTCGTCTGTCAGGCCGAAATGGTCGCACACGCCTCTTCCCTGCCGTCCGAAGACGCCCAATCCGTGTGCTTCGTCCACCATAATAGACGCATTGTATTTGTGTTTGAGGCGAACGATTTCCGGCAGGTTGGCCAAATCGCCTTCCATGGAGAACACGCCATCTACGACAATCAGCTTGATGGCATCCGGATTGCATTTTTGGAGTTGCTTTTCCAGGTCTTCCATGTCGTTATGCTTGTACTTCAGATTCTGCGAGAATGAAAGACGTTTGCCATCGACAATAGACGCATGGTCGCGATCGTCGCATATAATGTAGTCTCCCCTACCGGTCAGACAAGGAATGACACCGGAATTCACCGTGAAGCCAGTAGCAAAACACAAGGCGTTTTCCTTGCCCACGAAAGCGGCCAATTCCTTTTCCAGCTGCACGTGAAGGTCCAACGTTCCATTCAAGAAGCGCGAACCGGCACAACCGGAACCGTATTTGCGCATGGCGGCTACGCCTGCCTCAATCACGCGGTCGTCTCCGGTCAGACCTGTATAGGCGTTAGAGCCGAACATCAGGACTCTATGTCCGCCCATCAAGACTTCAGTACCTTGCTTCCCTTCGATTTCACGAAAATAGGGATATATCCCTGCAGCCATATATTTTTGCGGCTCCTTGTATTTCGCTAATTTGTCTTGTAATAAACCCATTGTAGTAGAATCGTAAATGAAAAACTCTGCAAAGGTAATACAAATATCCTTTTAAACCGCCGTTCATTCTAAAAAAAACTTTTAATATTCACATCAGCATGATACAATGGCCGCCATTTCCATTTTTTATCTTTATCTTTGCTGAGTGGTTTCAAGGAACGCTATGGCAAAAAAAAGAATCGTATTCATTATAAATCCTATATCCGGTACGCAGGAAAAAGAAGGTATCTTTGATCTGATTACCCGGAAGCTGGATCGTGATAAAATCGACTATCAGGTAGAATGGACACGGTATGCAGGGCATGCTGAGGAGCTGACACGGAGGTATGTTGAACAGCGTTTTGATGCTGTAATTGCCGTGGGAGGCGATGGAACGGTCAATGAGATTGCCCGCGAGCTGGTGCAGACTCCCGTCGCATTGGGAATCATACCCTGTGGATCGGGCAATGGTCTGGCCAGACATTTGCACATCCCGTTGGAAACGATCGGTGCGGTCAGAGTGATCAACCAATTCGTGGTGGAATGTCTGGACTATGGCAAAATCAATGATGTGCCATTTTTTTGCACTTGTGGCGTAGGATTCGATGCTTTTGTCAGTTCCAAGTTCGCCCAGTCTGAGAAACGCGGTATGCTGTCTTACTTAGAGAACACTCTGCGCGAGGGGCTGAAATATAAGCCCGACACTTATGAAATAGACATAGAAGGCGAAACATCCAAATATAAGGCATTCCTCATCGCCTGTGCCAATGCGTCACAGTATGGAAACAATGCATATATAGCTCCTCACGCTTCCATGTCGGACGGCCTGATGGACGTAACTATAATGGAACCATTTACCATGTTGGAAGCTCCGCAAATAGCCATTCAGTTATTCAACAAAACGCTGAACCTTAATAGCCGCATCAAAACTTTCCGCTGCAAGAACATACATATTCATCGCGAACGTCCTGGTGTCGTGCATTTTGACGGCGATCCGATGATGGCCGGAACGGACATTGATGTACAATTAATTGGAAATGGACTGAACATTATAACTAATACACAATCGGCAGACACGGCGTTCGGCAGGGTGTTTTCTGAATTATATGATGAATTAGTAGGCTTTGGCATTAGTATGCGCGACCGCAACCTTCGTCGTATTGATACGTTCAATAAAGAAGTAAAAAAAAGATTGAAGCACTGAAACGCTCAGAAATATAGATAGTAATCTTTTGTCAGGCGTTTATATTCATCTGTATATGTACCATCAACATTTCTGACGACCAGACTTTCCGATGCCGGATAGGGAGCCGGACCTTTACGGAAACTCAGTAAAATACGTTTTGGAGCGAGATTCGGCTTGCTCGACACTAAACATTTCCTGTATAGATTTAAGTCTGATTCCCAAGCACACTGGATGAACATGTCCGGATTTTTAGCCGGCAATATGACATTGAACAGTCCGTTATTGGAAAGCCATTCCGACGCTTTATGAATCAGCACGTCAAACGGAAGACTGTCGTTGTGCCGCGCCTCATTGCGCTTCCGGTCCGGACACAGCAGAGATTCAGTGAAAAATGGCGGATTGCATACAATCAGATCAAAACTGTCTTTGGGCGCAAAAGACCTTACGTCAGCCTGAAACACTTGTATACGTTCTTTCCACGGGCTTATATCTGCGTTGCTTTGGGCTTGCTTTGCTGCATCCGAATCTATATCTATTCCGACAATCTCCGCTCCACATTTCTGAGCCAACATTATGGCGATTAGCCCGGAACCGGTTCCGATGTCAAGCAGACGGCGGACACCAGACTCCACTTCCGTCCATGCGCCTAACAAGACACCGTCAGTTCCTACTTTCATGGCGCACTTGTCATGGCAAATTACAAATTGTTTGAATTCAAAATACGAATTGCTCATTTTAACCTTTTTATTTCATGCGAATACATAGACAAACAGCCTTTTCTTGCTGCACTTGAAATCCGTCTTCCGAAATGCAGCTACAAAAGTAGCAAATATTTGTTATTTCCGCTGTACAACCTATTTGTATACACTTATTTTTTTGTATCTTTGCCAAGTTTTTGTGAAAAGGTTTTGTTCACTAAATCAAATTAAGGTTTTGAATATGCATATTGACGATAACCAAAATCCATTTTCATTGGTTGCCGATTTCGAAGGAGATGAATCAAGTGTGTTTGAAGTGGAAATGGATGCTACATTGCCAATTTTGCCGTTACGCAACATGGTGCTGTTTCCTGGAGTGGTAATGCCTATTGCTGTAGGAAGAAAGGCTTCTCTTCGTCTGGCCAAGGCGGCGGATAGAAACAAGTTGAACATAGGTGTTGTTTGCCAATTGAATCCGGAGACAGAAGCTCCGCTTTTCAATGATCTGTACCACATCGGGACAATGGCTAAGATTGTTCGTATCCTTGAACTGCCGGACCATTCTACAACAGTTATAGTTCAGGGCATGAGTCGCTTTGAGCTGAAAAACATTGTTGCTGAAAGGCCCTATCTTACAGGCGTTGTGGAGAAGTTGGAAGAAAAGTTGCCGCAAAAAAACAACAAGGAATTCGAACTTTTAGTAGAAGCCTGCCGCGAACGCACTGTGCAGTACATTCAGTTGAGCGATCAACTGCCAAAAGAATCCATGTTCGCCGTAAAGAACATCACCAACAGCATGTTTTTGGTCAATTTCGTCTGTGCGAACTTCCCGTTTCCTATTGCCCGGAAAATGGAATTGCTGGAAGAGAGTGACCTCGGTCTGCGTTCGGAAAAGCTCCTGAAACTCTTGAATAAAGAAATTCAGTACTCGGAATTGCGGGCTGAGATACAACGGAAAACGCGTGAAGACCTTGACTCCCAGCAACGGGAATACTTTTTGCAGCAGCAAATCAAGAACATTCAGGATGAATTAGGCGGAACTCCGCAAGATCATGACCTGCATGACCTTCGTTCAGAAGCTTCACAAAAAAAATGGCCGGAAGAAATCGCCAAGATTTTCGACCGTGAAGTGGACAAGCTTGAGCGTCTGAACCCTCAAAGTCCGGATTATAACGTACAGCTAAACTATCTGCAGACAATGCTGAGCTTGCCGTGGCAGACGTATACTGAGGATAATCTGAATTTGAAAAACGCAGAGAAAGTACTCAATAAGGACCATTACGGCTTGGAAAAGGTGAAAGAACGTATCTTAGAGCACTTGGCCGTATTGCAATTGCGCGGTGATTTGAAATCCCCTATCATCTGTCTTTACGGCCCTCCGGGTGTAGGTAAGACTTCATTAGGCAAGAGCATAGCTTCAGCCCTGAAACGGAAATACATCCGCATGTCGCTGGGCGGTCTGCACGATGAAGCCGAAATCCGCGGACACCGGCGCACATATATCGGTGCCATGCCGGGACGCATCATCAAAAACATGATAAAAGCAGGATCGTCCAACCCGGTATTCATTTTGGATGAAATAGACAAAGTGACTCAAAACACGGTCAACGGCGATCCCTCCTCCGCATTATTGGAAGTGTTGGATCCGGAACAGAACAACGCTTTCCACGACAATTTCTTGGATGTAGACTATGATTTATCCAAGGTGATGTTCATTGCCACGGCCAACAATATCGGAACTATTCCCCGCCCTCTGCTCGACCGTATGGAACTGATAGAGGTAAGCGGTTATATTACCGAAGAAAAGATAGAGATTGCCAAGCGGCATCTGGTACCGAAAGAGAAAGAAAACAACGGATTGTCCGGACATCCGGAGATCAAGATCAGTCGTCCGGCGATGGAGTATATCATAGAGAATTATACCCGTGAGTCGGGTGTGCGCGGACTGGAAAAACAAATCAACAAGATATTCCGTAAAATGGCTCTGGAATTTGCCCGCAACGGCAGCTTCTCATGTACGGAGGTGAAAATATCTGATGTGGAACGACTGTTGGGCAAGCCGGAATATACACGTGACAAATATCAGGGAAATGAGTATGCCGGTGTGGTGACCGGATTGGCATGGACGTCTGTAGGAGGTGAGATTCTTTTCATTGAAACCAGTCTCAGTAAGGGGAAAGGCAGCAAACTGACCTTGACGGGAAATCTGGGAGACGTGATGAAAGAATCAGCTGTGCTCGCATTGGAATACATCAAAGCACATGCTGACAAACTGGGTATTGATGTACGGATATTCGAACAGTGGAATATTCATGTGCATGTACCTGAAGGCGCCGTTCCCAAAGATGGCCCGTCGGCCGGAATCACCATGGCAACGTCCATAGCTTCTGCCCTCACGCAACGCAAGGTACGTCCGAACCTGGCAATGACAGGTGAGATTACCCTCCGGGGCAAAGTGCTTCCCGTAGGAGGCATAAAGGAAAAGATACTGGCTGCCAAGCGTGCAGGTATCAAAGATATTGTGATGTGTGTGGAAAACCGGAAGAATATAGAAGAAATCCCGGAGATGTATCTCAAGGGACTGTCATTCCATTATGTGAAAGATGTATCGGAAGTACTTTCTTTTGCTTTGCTGAAAGAGAAAGTGAAAGATGCCATTACTTTTACTTTTGAAAACGACAAGAACGAAACGGCATGAATTTTGAACTCCAACATACAGACACACAGACCGCAGCGCGGGCCGGGAAAATCACGACGGATCACGGAGTAATAGAAACTCCTGTTTTCATGCCGGTGGGTACAGCCGGTTCGGTTAAAGGCGTGCATGTACGCGAGTTGACAGATGATATTAAAGCTCAGATTATTTTGGGCAACACTTATCACTTATATCTTCGTCCGGGAACAGACATTCTGGAGAAAGCCGGCGGGCTGCATAAATTCAACGGATTTGACCGCCCTATCCTGACGGATAGCGGAGGGTTTCAAGTCTTTTCCCTTACGGGAATACGTAAGCTTCGGGAAGAAGGATGCGAATTCCGTTCACATATCGACGGCTCCAAGCATTTTTTTACTCCAGAACGGGTGATGGATATCGAGCGTTCTATTGGAGCCGACATTATGATGGCTTTTGATGAATGCCCTCCCGGAACATCGGATTACGCATACGCTAAGAAAAGCCTGCAGTTAACTCATAACTGGCTGGACCGTTGCATCCGTCGTTTCAACGAGACTGAACCCAAATATGGCTACCGACAGTCTCTGTTTCCCATCGTACAGGGATGCACTTATAAGGAGCTTCGCATACAGTCGGCCGAGTTCGTGGCCTCAAAAGAGGCCGACGGCAATGCTATTGGCGGCTTGGCCGTCGGCGAACCGGCAGAAGTCATGTATGAAATGATAGAAGTGGTCAACGGAATCTTGCCGAAGGATAAACCGCGTTATCTGATGGGGGTCGGCACTCCTGTAAACATACTGGAAGGTATTGAGCGTGGCGTAGATATGTTTGACTGCGTGATGCCTACCCGCAACGGGCGCAATGCCATGCTTTTCACCCGGAACGGCATTATGAACATGCGCAACAAAAAATGGGAAGATGACTTCTCTCCCATCGATCCGGACGGTACGTCTTATGTGGACAGGACTTACACCAAAGCTTATCTACACCATCTTTTCAAAGCACAAGAGCTGTTGGCTCTGCAGATAGCTTCCATCCACAATCTGGCTTTCTACTTATGGCTGACGCGCGAGGCGCGCGCTCATATCATTGCCGGCGACTTTTCTTCGTGGAAGGCCGGCATGGTAAAGAATGTAGCCGTCAGAATCTGATTAAAACAAAAGCTATGAAGTGGTATAAGTCTCTCATCACCCGTATGGACCGGTATCTTATCAAAAAGTTTCTGGGTACATACTTCTTTTCCATTGCGCTGATTATTTCCATCGCTGTGGTATTCGATTTCAATGAGAATATCGACAAGTTCACCACAAACCATGCGCCATGGAAAGGGATTATCTTTGAATATTATATCAACTTCGTGCCCTACTTCTCCAACCTGTTCAGCCCGCTGTTCGTCTTTATTTCGGTAATCTTTTTCACCTCCAAGCTGGCTGAGAATTCAGAAATCATCGCAATGATGGCCGCCGGCATGAGCTTCAAGAGACTGATGCGGCCCTACATGATTTCAGCGGCTATTATTGCTATACTGACGTTTGTCTTGGGGGCTTATGTCATTCCGCATGGAAGCGTCACACGATTGAACTTTGAAAACATATACAAGAAGAAGGCAAAGACTGAATTCGCACAGAATGTACAGCTGCAGGTTGATACCGGAGTCATCGCCTTCATCGAACATTTTGACGGGCGTACCAAGACCGGTTATCATTTCTCGTTGGACAAGTTCGTGAACAAGAAGCTTGTTTCGCACCTTACGGCGGCCTCCATCTCTTATGATACGCTGTCGGACGAACGCTACCATTGGACCATACGCAACTACACCTTGCGCGAAATGAAAGGCATGCGTGAGTATATCTCGCACGGAACGAAAATAGATTCCATCATATCCATGGAGCCTTCAGATTTCCTTCTGACACGTAACCAACAGGAAACGCTTACCAATCCGGAACTGAAAGAATACATCTCCAAACAGCGTGCCCGTGGTTCCGGCAACGTCAAACCCTTTGAGGTGGAATACCAGAAACGGCTGGCCACGCCTTTCGCATCGTTCATTCTCACCGTCATCGGACTGTCGCTCTCAGCACGTAAGCGCAAGGGCGGAATGGGACTTTATCTGGGTATCGGACTGGCACTGAGTGCATCTTATATCCTCTTTCAGGCGGTGTCGTCTACTTTTGCCATCAACGCAGACTGGCCGCCGGCATTGGCCGCCTGGATGCCTAACATATTATTTGCCTTCATTGCCTTCTACTTATACAAAAAAGCACCGCAATAGGGCTATTCAAGGACTTAACAGAACATAAGACAGTGGATTTTTACGATTTGGATTTGAACGACCAAGTGCTCGATGCCTTGGACGACATGAATTTTACAGAGTGTACTCCCATTCAGGAACATGCCATACCGGTCATTCTTGAGGGGCGCGACCTGATTGGTGTGGCACAGACCGGTACGGGAAAGACCGCAGCTTTCCTCCTGCCTATTCTGAGCAAGTTGAGTGACGGTGGCTATCCCGCCGATGCCATCAACTGCGTTATCATGTCACCCACCCGTGAGCTGGCTCAGCAGATAGACCAAGCCATGGAAGGCTTTTCCTATTATATGTCGGTGTCGAGCGTCGCTATCTATGGCGGAAACGACGGCATACGCTACGAGCAAGAGAAAAAGGGACTGGCCATGGGAGCAGATGTCATCATCGCCACGCCGGGACGTCTGATCAGTCATCTGAGTCTGGGCAACGTAGATCTGTCTAAAGTGTCTTTCTTCGTGCTGGACGAGGCCGACCGCATGCTCGACATGGGATTCAGTGACGATATTATGCAGATTGTCAAGCATCTGCCCAAGGAGCGGCAGACCATCATGTTCTCTGCTACGATGCCCAAGAAGATACAGGATCTGGCCCGTACGATACTGAACAATCCGGTGGAAGTAAAACTGGCTGTCTCACGTCCGGCTGACAAGATTGTCCAATCGGCCTATATCTGTTACGAGACTCAGAAAATCGCATTAGTCAAGAAACTTTTTACAGACAATCCGCCACAACGTGTCATCATCTTTGCCTCTTCCAAGCAAAAGGTAAAAGACATGGCCATCGTATTGAAACGTGCCGGATTCAACGTGGGTGCCATGCACTCCGATTTAGATCAGCGCGAGCGTGATGAGGTTATGTATCAGTTCAAGGCCCAGCAAATTAACGTGCTGGTGGCTACAGACATCGTGGCGCGCGGTATTGATATAGATGACATTCAGTTGGTCATCAATTTTGATGTTCCGCACGATGCGGAAGATTACGTTCACCGCATCGGCCGTACGGCACGCGCCAACAACGACGGTGAAGCCATCACATTGGTCTGTGAAAAAGATCTTCAGAAATTCTCTGCTATCGAACGTTTTCTGAAAATCAGCATCGAGAGACGTCAGCTTCCGGACGGCATGTCTGCTCCGGACAAAACAGCGGTAAAAGAGAGCCGGAAAAAGGACGGCAACCGGAAAGGCAAAGACCGACGGAACCGGAAAGACAATCAGGAGAAAGGTCGGGAGAAAGGCGCCCGGAAGTCGGCGGGCACTGATAGGGCTACTGAAACACCGGAAACAGGAAGTGGTTCATCCGCCGGGAATCAGCAGGAGGACACAAACGCTGCAGCTGCATCCGACATGGAAAATAAAAAGCGGAAACGCCCCTCGCGCTGGAAAAAGCGTCGGAAGAAAAAGGCGGAAAGCAAGAATGAAGAAAATGCTCCGTCTGCAACGTCTTCAACAGACGGCGGAGCGGACATAAAAGAATAAAGGGATAAGCCCCCGGAAACTTGTCGCAGATTCCGGGGGCTTATTCTATTCATGTGATGAGCCGCCTTTGAGTGCCTTTCATTTCATCTGCTCCTTTTTCAACAGATCGCGGATTTCCGTAAGCAACTGTATGTCGGCGGGAGGAGCAGGCGGTGCTTTAGGCTCCTCTTTCTTCTTGCGGTTGAGGGCATTTACGGCCTTGACCAGCAGGAAAACGGCCAGGGCGATGATGACAAAATCCAATGTCACCTGGATGAAGTTCCCGTAGTTGAGCGCAACAGCAGGCGATACTTCTACTCCACCCTCCATTACGGCATCCTTCAATGTGATTTTCAAATCAGAAAAATTCACTCCGCCCACAAGCAGTCCTATGGGAGGCATGATGATGTCTGCCACAATGGAAGATACGATTTTACCGAAGGCACCACCGATAATGATACCCACAGCCATGTCCACGACATTTCCGCGCATGGCGAACTGCTTGAATTCTTGCAGATTTTTTTTCATAAGCTAAAGTTTTGTTTTGTAAATCGGTGTACAAGTTAGGCAAAAAAATGCAGTCGGCCAAATTCTGTCCTGCTCTTTTTCATGCCGTGACATTGCGCTCCGTTTTTTTTACATTGTGCCATACGGCCTTTCCTTTCTGCCTTTGATTGTGGCGTTTTTGTAGCAGCCTGGTTATGAATGGATTGCAAGAGCCTTTCCTGATGTGCATACACTGGCGTCCGTCTGTGCGGAAAGACAAAGTGTTTTGTGCGTATAAAAGCAGTTGGTCTTGCGCAAAAAAACATCCCGTCTTGCGCAAGAAAAAATGTGGCAAGACGGGATGTTTTAAAATATTTACAATTTGACCATGCCGACCGGTGAGCGGCGTTGTCAGAAAAGATGCGGATGCCGCAGCCGCTTGTCTTAGCGGGATAAAAACGATGCTCTCACGCAACAATCCTTGTCATGGTTTTATTCTCCCTGCGGCGTCCGGCTTTTCAGATATTTGTCAATGCTTTTCCGGTCCCAGTTGATGCCTCGTTTTATCACCTTGGCGGGGTTGCCTGCAATGATTACGTTCGGTTCGTCGAAACGTCGGGTCACGATACTTCCCCACCCTACGATGCTGTTGTCTGCTATCCGTACGTTTTTGCCCACTTTGACATCACGTCCGATCCAGACGTGCCGCCCGATTTCGATGCTCTCTGCAAAGTTCAGCACATTTCCTTCAAGGTCGGTAATCGTATGAGCGTCCGTGCACCACACGTCCACTCCCCAGCTCAACTGGCTGTCGTCACCGATACGGACCTGCGAGCGGTTTTCCTGCAGATAAACCGTAGCACCGTTAATCACCACGCGGTCGCCGATTTCAACCCGGCAATTGTCGGCTGTGCGTGATACGCCGGTTCCCAATCCCGGCAACTGCCCTACGATGAGTTTCAGGCCTGTCATGCCCAGAATGGGAGAACAGCGGATGATGAGACTGCCTAAATTCACGACATTGCCGTTGCCTTTCACGATAAGCATGAATCCGCCGCTCCGCAGAAGTTCTCCTGCATTTTCTTCTGTGTCGAAACGCATCGTGATGCTGTTGTCGTCTCCGATGATGGAAAGGTCTGCCTGCCTGAGCAGTTCCTTCATTTCCTCGTTCCCGGCGGCAAGACAATCGACCGTCCTGTTCGGAAAAATAAAAATCAGTCTGTTGTTCTTACCTTCAATCTGTAGCATAAATGATTGGCTTTGCTGTTTATAATCCTGTGGGGATGCACCGTCTTATGCGGTCAGTATCCCATCAGTTTCATTTCCGCCTGTCCGTCATAGTCCACGCAGATGTCTACCGCATAGCAGCTGGCGTCGTCCGGAATGCCCACTGTTGCATGAAAATGGCATCCCTGGTTGTCGGCCTTTCCCATCACCATGTCCTGCAGAATGGCCTGCTCAAGAAAATCGTCCGGAACGAGGCCTGCAAAATCCTTTTTCCCATAGTCGCGTGAGAAAAGGCACTCGCGCCCCTTGTAGACACAGAGGTGTATGATGTTGTCGTAATATACATTCTCTACGGCAATGCCCTCGTCGGTGTAGCTGGTCTTGTAGACTTTCTGCTGCGAAGGATTGACATATACATAGCAATGGTAGCGTTCTCCGTCATTATACACCACAGTATCTTTTTTCACCACCTCATTATAGGTCAGCGTTGCAGCCTCCCGGTGAGTGAAATACAGTGTGTCGTTCGGATTTTCCGACCGTATCAGTTTCACGAGGTCACCGGTGGATGAACGGAAACTGAAAAAATGTCCGTCCATTTTGTCGATGGGATATGACGTGGTCATCGAGCCTACCATGAAAAGTGTGTCCTGACGGATGAAGAAACGCACCGGGGCATTGACGGTATCGGGATAGAAGATGCTGTCGCCTTTGGCATAGAAAGACACAAGCTCGGTTTCGCTGTCTATCCAGATTCCCTGCAAGGCCTGTTTGGCCTCCTGGTCCTCCGGGGGGATGTTGCCTGCATCGTCTGCAGATCCGCTCTTCGCGCCACAGGCACATAACAGAAAAGGCAACGACAGACAACCGCCGCAAACGAAGTGCAAAAAGGCTTTCATCATTTTCCTATGCAATGATACTCAAAACCGGCCTTGCCCACTTCGTCGGCATCATACAGGTTACGGCCGTCGATAATCAGTGCCCGGCGCATGGCTTTTTTCAGCACGCCCCAAGCGGGCAAACGGAATTCTTTCCATTCCGTAACCAGCAAAAGCGCGTCGCAGTCCAATACGGCATCATACATGTCGCGTGCATAAATGACAGCATCACCCAGCCTGCGACGGCACTCATTCATGGCTTCCGGATCATATACACGCACTGTGCAGCCGGCCTTGAGCAGCCGGTCGATCAACACCAGCGCGGGAGCCTCGCGCATGTCGTCTGTCTCCGGTTTGAAAGCCAGTCCCCACAAGGCTATGGTCTTGCCTTGAAGGTCAGTTCCGCAAGCTGCCGACAGTTTGTCGAAAAGGATGGATTTCTGCCGTTCGTTCACCGCTTCTACGGCTTTCAGCACAGTCATTTCATAACCTTTCTGCTCTGCGGTCTTGATCAGGGCTTTCACGTCCTTGGGAAAGCATGAGCCGCCGTAGCCGCAGCCGGCATAGAGGAATTTGCGGCCGATGCGGGTGTCTGCACCGATACCGTTGCGCACCATGTTGACATCTGCTCCTACACGTTCACATAAATTGGCAATGTCATTCATGAACGAGATGCGTGTGGCCAACATTGAATTAGCTGCATATTTGGTCATCTCGGCAGACGGAATGTCCATGAATATCACGCGGAAATTGTTGATGAGGAAAGGTTTGTAGAGTGTTGTCATCAGTTCTTTGGCTCGCTCCGACTCCACGCCCACCACTACGCGGTCGGGACTCATGAAATCGTTGATGGCGTGCCCTTCTTTCAGGAACTCCGGATTAGAAGCTACGTCAAAATTGTAATCCACGCCGCGCCGGTCCAATTCAGCCTGTATGGTCTGTCGGACTTTCTCAGCCGTTCCGACCGGGACGGTGCTCTTGGTGACAACCAGCTTATACCCGTTCATATACTGTCCGATGGTGCGTGCCACCTGAAGCACATACTTCAAATCGGCACTGCCATCTTCGTCCGGCGGTGTTCCCACAGCACTGAAGATGACTTCCGCACGGTCGAGCACACTTTCCAAAGATACCGTGAAACTCAGGCGTCCGGCCTTCCGGTTCTTCTGCACCAGTTCCTTCAGCCCCGGCTCATATATGGGAATCTCACCGTTGTTGAGCATTTCTATCTTCCGGGTGTCCACATCAACGCACGTGACGTTTACTCCAATCTCTGCAAAACACGCACCGGTCACCAAACCGACGTAACCGCTGCCCACAATCGCTATATCCATACGTTTGTATTTGTAAAGTCGGACAAAGGTAATGAAAAAAAAGTGCTTTCGACATGATGAGGTGAAATAGTTGATAACTTTTTCCTGAAAAATTAGCAATCTCCGGTGGAAAGCCGTAAATTTGTAGTGTGAAAGAGTTAGTCAAACATATTGAAATATCGTTGTTGGATAACGACTGTGTGGTTGTCCCTCAAGTGGGAGCTTTCGTAACAAGCAACGCTCCGGCAAAATATGTGGAGGAAGAGAATCTGTTCCTCCCCCCCATTCGTACTGTAGGTTTTAATGAACAGCTGAAAACCGACGACGGCATATTGGTCTGCTCATACGTCACGGCTTATGGCTGCACTGAAGCGGAAGCCCGCAAAATGTTAGGCGAACAGATACGTGACCTGCAACAGGAATTGTGGGAGAGCGGTGCGTACGATTTAGGCAGTATCGGTGTGTTGTCGCTGGACGAGCGGAACAATATTCAGTTCTCTCCTTGTCAGGCGGGAACCGTCTGTCCTTCTTATTATGGATTGGATGCATTGGTGTTCGAGCCTTTGCCCTCTGCTGAGCCTGCTGACAGCCGACAGAAAACAACAGCGGACGCAGGACCGCATGCAGACGTCCCCTGTGCGAAAGAAAAAAACGAGTACACCATACGGGTGAAAAAGTCGTGGGTGCAAAATATTGCCGCCGTCGCAGCTGTTATATTGCTGTTCCTCCTGATTTCTCCGGATGCGAAAAATACGGGGCTGCAGAACAGTCAGAGAGCCGACTTTACGCAACTTATGCTTTTGCCTTCCGCATACGAGAAAACACCGGCTCCTGTAACAGACATCCGGCAAGCGCAGGATGTCCGGGCTGTTACCGGAACAGCGGTAGCCACAAAGGCTGAAAAGCCACTCGGCACGCCGGAGCCGGACACAGACGAAGCGTCTGTAAAGCAAGGCTATTGCGTCGTTGTGGCCAGTGCCATCTCTGAAAAGAATGCCCAAAGTTACGTGAAACGCTTACACAAGGAGGGATATAAGGACGCAAGAGTGTATAAAAAAGGCCGCATGGTGCGTGTGGTTTTCCCCGGTTATGCCACAGAAGCCGAAGCGTATAACCAGATGAATGTGTTGAGCGACCGTTCGGAAGAATTCGCATCGGCGTGGGTATACCATATTAAATAAAGGAAACAGGCATGAAAAGAGTCCGTTGCCCGAAATGTGACAACTACATCACGTTTGACGAGACAAAGTATACAAGCGGACAGTCGCTTGTATTTGAATGTGACGTATGCCACAAACAGTTCGGCATACGCATAGGTGCTTCAAAGTTGCGTGCTGTCCAGAAAGAAGAGCAGTTGGACGAACAGGAGCATGCTGATGCATACGGCAGTATTGTTGTCGTAGAGAATGTGTTCCACTACAAGCAGGTGCTGCCCCTCCGGCTGGGTGACAATGTGATTGGCCGCTACGTAAAAGGGACTTCCATCTCCACCCCGTTTGAGACCAATGACCCCAGTGTGGATACGAAACACTGCATCATCAACGTGAAGCAGGACCGCAACGGACGTCTGGTCTATACCCTGCGTGATGCGCCAAGCAACACGGGGACGTTCTACATGAACGACATCCTGACCGACTACGACCGCGTGAGACTGGAAGATGGTGCCATTATCACCATCGGAGCTACGACGCTGATTCTGCGTGCGGCTCACGAAAAATGAATTAGAGAAACTGATTTTATCCCTGTTTATGGCATCAGAACTGACCCGAAAGGTGGCCGAGAGTCTGTCCCTGCCGGAACGGCAGGTAGAACGCACGTTGGAACTGCTGGACGGCGGGGCCACGATACCGTTCATCAGCCGTTACCGCAAGGAAGTCACCGGCGGACTGGACGAAGTGCAGATCGGCGACATCCGTCAGCATTGCGAACGGTTGCGCGAACTGTGCAAACGCAAGGAGACCATCCTGTCCTCCATCGCTGCGCAGGATAAACTGACCGACGAACTGAAACAGCGCATCGAAGCCTGCTGGAACGCTACCGAACTGGAGGATATCTACCTGCCCTACAAGCCCAAACGGCGCACAAGGGCCGAGATGGCGCGGCAGAAAGGCCTGGAGCCGCTGGCGCAGCTCATCGCCCTGCAACGCGAACCGCAGATACGGCAGGTGGCCGGGCGCTATGTGAACGACCAGGTGGCGGATGTGGATGAAGCACTGGCCGGAGCGGCAGACATACTGGCGGAACAGTTCAGTGAGAGCGAGCGTTGCCGCAACACCGTGCGGCAGCAGTTCCGCTGCAGTGCCGTCATCAGCTCCAAAGTGGTGAAAGGTAAGGAAGAGGAGGGCGATAAATACCGCGACTACTTTGACTTCAGCGAACCGTTGAAACGCTGCACCTCACATCGCCTGCTGGCCCTGCGGCGGGGCGAGGCGGAAGGCATCCTGAGGGTATCCATTTCACCGGACAACGAGACCTGCATCGACATGTTGAACCGTCTGCTCGTGAAAGGAAAGAACGCCTGCAGCCAGATTGTAGAAGAAGCCGTTTCAGATAGTTACAAGCGTCTACTTAAACCTTCAATCGAAACTGAATTTGCAGCGGATTCCAAGTTAAAAGCCGACGAAGAGGCCATCCGCGTGTTCGCACAGAACCTCCATCAACTGCTGCTCTCGCCGCCGCTCGGACAGAAACGGGTGCTGGCTATTGATCCCGGATTCCGTACTGGTTGTAAAGTGGTGTGCCTGGATGCACAGGGTAATCTGCTACACAACGAAGCCATCTACCCCCACCCGCCGCGGAACGAGTATGCCCAGGCGCAACGGAAACTACAGAAACTGGTGGAACAGTACGACATACAGGCCATTGCCATTGGTAACGGAACAGCCGGACGCGAGACGGAACGCTTCGTGCAGTCGGTCCGTTTCGACCGGCAGGTGGACGCCTTTGTGGTCAGCGAGGACGGGGCCTCGGTCTATTCGGCCTCGAAAATCGCCCGCGAAGAGTTTCCCGACTATGACGTGACCGTGCGCGGTGCCGTCTCCATCGGCCGGAGACTGATGGACCCGCTGGCCGAACTGGTCAAGATTGACCCCAAGTCCATCGGCGTGGGGCAGTATCAGCACGATGTAGATCAGGTGAAACTGCGGGAGACACTGAACCAGACCGTGGAATCGTGCGTGAACGCCGTCGGGGTGAACCTGAATACGGCCAGCCGCCAACTGCTGACCTACGTGTCGGGACTGGGCCCGCAGCTGGCGCAGAACATCGTGGACTACCGCACGGAAAACGGTGCTTTCGCCTCGCGGCGCGACCTGATGAAAGTGCATCGCATGGGTGCCAAGGCCTTTGAGCAGTGTGCCGGTTTTCTGCGCATACCGGATGCGGAGAACCCGCTGGACAACACGGCCGTGCATCCAGAGCGTTACGCACTGGTGGAACGCATGGCAAAGGATGCGGGTACGACCGTAACGGAACTCATCCGGCACAAGGAAGTGCGGGCGTCTGTTCCTTTGGGACGCTACGTCACGGAGGATTGCGGACTGCCCACGCTGAACGACATCATGAACGAACTGGACAAGCCGGGACGCGACCCGCGCAGCCGGATCAAGGTGTTCTCCTTTGCCCCCGACGTGCATGAAATCAGCGACCTGAAAGAGGGCATGGTGCTGCCGGGCATCGTCTCCAACATCACCAACTTCGGCTGCTTCGTGGACATTGGCGTGCATGAGAAAGGACTGGTGCACATCTCACAACTGGCCGACCGCTACGTGTCCGACCCGAACGAGGTGGTGTCGCTCCACCAGCAGGTGAACGTAAAGGTGCTCCAGGTGGACCTGGAACGGAAACGCATCTCACTGACACTGAAAATATAGAAACGAGATATGGATTACAAGATATTAGTGCTGGATTTGGACGGGACACTGACCAACTCCAAAAAGGAAATCACGGAACACACGCGGCATACGCTCATCCGGGCACAGGAACAGGGACTGAAAATCGTCCTGGCTTCCGGTCGTCCCACGTATGGCATCGTACCGCTGGCGGAAGCTCTCCGGCTGGATGAGTTCGAGGGGTACATCCTTTCGTACAACGGCGGCCAGATCATCGACTGGACCACCAAGGAAGTGATGTACGAAAAAGTGCTCGACCCGCAGGTCTATCCCTATCTGTACCGTTGCGCCAAGGAGAACGACTTTGTCATCCTGAGCTATAAGGACGAGTATATCGTATCTGAGGACGCGGGAAATCCCTACGTACAACACGAAGCTTTCCTCAACCGGATGAGCAGTGTCACGGTGCCCCGCTTCCTGGACACCATCAACTTTCCCGTTCCCAAGTGCCTGATTGTGGGCGACCCGGAGCCGCTGGCCGCGCTGGAACAGAAGATGCGGCAGGACCTGGAGGGACAGATGAACGTGTTCCGTTCCGAGCCTTTTTTTCTGGAACTCGTTCCGCAGGGCATAGACAAGGCCAAGAGTCTGGCCGTATTGCTGGAGGAAATTCACCTGAAACGAGAGGAGATGATTGCCGTGGGCGACGGATTCAACGACCTCTCGATGATACGGTTCGCCGGACTGGGCGTGGCCATGGCCAACGCTCAGGAAGTGGTGAAACAGGAAGCCGACTACATCACGCTGTCTAACGAAGAAGACGGCGTGGCAGCCGTAGTGGACCGTTTCTTTACCCCTACTCTCCGCGGATAGTCTTTTTCAAAAACATACAAAAAGAAGCACCGGAAACCATCGCCCGCAGGCGTTCTTCCGGTGCTCTTGCGTATTCTATAGCATGCAATATCACACCATATCGTCACCAGACTTCTTGAACGTGACGCGGATTGTCTTGTGGAACGGGATGAAACGGGATACCACGGCAATGACCAATGCCACCACCATCAGCCAGCCGAGTACTTCTTTCAGAGCCAACAGAAGGCTTTGCTGTTGCAGAGTATTGTAGAGGTTTACTGTGGCCAGCTGTGCTGCCTCGGCATAACCGTGCCCCTGCCCTATCCCGCCGGACAACGACTGTGCGTAGCGGCTGGCCGCCAAAGGGTCTGCCTGAGTGACAGTCTCCGACAGCGTGTACATGTACTTCTGCTCCAGGCGGTAGAGCATGTTACTGTAGAAAGCGGTACCTGCCAGAGGAGCAAGTACGGAACGGAACGCGATGAGAAAGAAGGCGTTCGACAACAGATACTTGGGTTCAAGGTCCTCCACGGCGAACAGGGCAAAGGCGATGATGAGCACCATCATGCCCAATCCGCGCAGGAACACGGGCAGACGGAGCATCTCATAGGTGCTGTCCGGCGAAATGCCGAAATAGAGAATACCGAAATAAAGGGCGAAGCAGGCCATGCCGCCGGCCACGAGGAAGCGGAAACGCCACCGCTGCCAACGGAACCACCAGAAGCAGATAAAGGCACCCAGCACATAGCCCGGTATCAGCCAGTTGTACAGTACGTAAGTGTGGGTCGTGTCCACGTGTAGAATGCCGGACATGTAATTGGTCAGCAACGTGCTGGACGTGCTGAAGAACATCACCAGCATCATATAGAGGTATCCCACAATGGCCTTGGGCTGATAGAGCGGAGCCAGATTGACATAAGGAGTATGTGAATGACCCTGCAGATAGATGAAGAAAGCGATGAGAGCCGGTGCCAGAATAATGTAAGTGCAAATCTTGGCAGAAGACATCCAGTCGAGCACCCGTCCGTAGTTTATGGCATACATCAGCATGAGCAGTCCTGCAGAAATAAGCAGAATCTCGCGCTTGTGCAGCTGCCGCAATGGTATTTTCCGCAACGGCCGGTTGTGCCGGTAGCAGACGGCCACGAACAGAATGGCCACTGCCAGGAGCAGCATCATGAAATAGTACATGTACTGCCAGTTGTAGTGGTAGGCCAGCTCGGTGGTAAGTAGCATGGAGAGCTGTCCCAGCGTGAACACCAGCGGATAGAAATAGGAGTAGAACTCACTTCGGATGTTCCGCGGACTGAAAATGCGGCTGACCCGACGGGTGCACCAAAGCATCAGAAAACCTTTCAGGAAGCCCATGACGAAGCTGCAGATAATCAGGACGTCGGCATTCTGCGAACGGGCACAGACCCAGCTCAGGAAGAACTGCAGGGACAGGTTGACCAGCAACAGGAACTTGGACGACAAGGTGTCCAGGATGAGCGGCACTATGGGATAGGCGATGGCCAGGCCTGCCGAAGCGGCGTAATAGCCCATGGTGATGTCCTCTGTGTACGTCCCCAGCGTGCCGGAAACTTCAACAGTGCTGTCGGTGTAGGAGCCGTTGAGCATGCCCACGGGGAAGAGGATGACAAACAGACTGACAATGCCCAGCCAGTCGGGCACCCATTTGCGGACGGGGACGTCCAGTTGCCGCATGGTCATCATTTGCGTCGTGCCTCCGTCTCCACCATCATGCCGGCCCTCAGCAGCTTCATGTCCTCGGCCGTTGCATCCACCAGGTCAATGCGCACCGGAATGCGCTGCTGCACCTTCACGAAATTGCCGGCCGAATTGTCCGTAGGCACAAGGGAATACTTCGACCCCGTAGCCTCGGATATGGCCGTCACCGTGCCGTGAAAAGTCCGGCCGGGCAGAGCGTCCACGGTGATGTCCACCGGCTGTCCGATGTAGATGTTCACAATCTGTGTTTCCTTGTAGTTGGCTGTAATCCACTTGTCCGTGCTCCGCGTGAGATAGGAAATGGTCTGTCCGGCCTGCACGAACTGACCCAGTTCCAGCGTGCGCCGCCCCATGTAACCGTCGTAGGGAGCGGTCACCACCGTATAGGACAGGTTCAGACGTGCCAGATCCAGACTGGCCTCGCTGCGCAGGATGGCCGCTTCCGTGCCCGCCGTGCGCCGGCTGGTCTCGGAATACTGCGACAGGGCAGCCTTCTTCTGCTCCACCAAAGCCTGATAGCGCGCCTGTGCCGCCTCGTAGGTGGCCTTGGCCTGTTCGAACTGCTGTTCCGGGACCGATTCTTCTTTCAACAGGCGTTCAAAACGATGGAAGTCCTGCTCCGCCTGCCAGAGGCGTGCCTTGGCTTCGGCAATGTTGGCATCCTGCACGGCGATGTTGGTGTGCGAGGTCTCTATGCCCGAATGGAGTACGGCCCGCGAGCCGCGCGCATCCAGCAGGGCGGCTTCGGCCTCCTTGACCCTGATCTGGTATTCCCGGTTGTCCAGGACCAACAGCGTGTCGCCCGCATGCACGAACTGGTGCTCCTTGAAGCGCACTTCCTTGATGTACCCGGCCACCCGGACGTTGACGGGCGACACATACTGGTCGACGAACGCATCGTTTGTGACTTCATAATAGATATATTTGTAGAAATAGACAGCAGCCCACCACAGTCCGGAAAGGGCTATGGCGACGCAGACGATGTTCAGTACGACGTTTCGCATCCGCAGCTTTTTCAGTTTCTTATATTTTACTTCAAGTCCTGACATATACAGTATTGAATATTAACGGTTTGTTTATAGGTTTCCACAGGCTTTCTGCAGCTGGTAATAGGTGTAGACCACACTGGTGCGCGCCGATGTGAGCTGCAGTTCGGCCTGCAGCAGTACGCTGTTGGCATCCAGCAGGTCGGTGAGTATGGCCAGCTGTTCCAGATAGCGGTTCTGCATGATGCGGTAGTTCTCTTGCGCCTGACGTACGGACAGTTTCAGGGCCTCTACCCGCTTCTGCGCCTCCTGATGATGCAGGTAGGCCGTCCGGACTTCCATACGGAGCTGCTGGCGTTCCAGCTCTTCGGCATTGCGCCGCACCTCCACCGCCAGCTTGCTCCGGCGGATGTCGTGACGGCTTTTATAGAGTGCCGACAACGGATAGGACAACGACAGGCCGATGTTCCATGCATTGTTATAGAAGTCATCCATGGTTCTGGATACCGGACGGGCCAGCGTGTTGGCCGCATAGAGCGACAGGCGGGGGAAAAGCTCTGCCCGCATCAGCCGCACGTCGTTTCGGGCCGTCTCGGTCTGCTGCTTCAGCAACAGCATGTCCGGGTTACGGCTGTAGGCTTGGCTCACGTAATCTTCGATGTTGCCGACGACCGTTGCCCGCGACAGCAAGGCCGTGTCCGGCAGAAGCAGCAGACGCTCATCCAGTCCCAACAGGATGTCCAGCTGTTGCGACACCAGCCTCAGGCTGTTCTCCGCCTCCAGCAGTGAGAGCCGGTCGTTGGTCAGCTGCATCTCGCTGCGCAGCACGTCGTTGTTCGTAATCAGCCCCTCACGCCGCATCCGCCGGATGTCCTTCAGTCTGCGCTCCGACTCCTCGATGTTGCGGGTCAGCACCTCGCGCTGCTTGTACAGGCTGAACAGATTCATGTACTGCTCCAACAGACTGAGCTTGATGTCGGCCGCGTCGCCCGACGTCTGCAACGCAACCGCATGCCGTGCCAGTTCGCTCCGACGCACGGCATAGCGGATGCGTCCGCCCTCATAAAGCGGCTGAGTGAAGTCAACGGCATAATTCTGCTGAAAGTCGGGCGTGTCGGGATAAGTGGGGTCCGACAGTCCGCGACGGAACACTACGGGCTGGCCCAGCACACCGCCCCGCAGTCCCACCTGCAGTTCGGGCAGCCGGGCCGCACGCGCCGTCTGATATTCCTCATCGGCGATATGTTCCTGCAGCCGGTCTGCTTTCAGGCGCAGGCTGTTCTCCATACCCCATGCCAACAGACTGTCCACCGTGAGGTAGAGCGAGTCTGTACGGACGGCTCCGGACTGCCCGAATCCGCACAAGAACAGCAAGACCAGACCACAGCTTTTCCTATTCATTTTCCAATATCTCATACACAATTCCCAAATCAGACACCATTCGCTGCACGTTCTCCAGCCCCACCGCCATCTCGGCCTCGGCATACAGGGCCGACAGCATCGGACGGATGCGCCTCCTGGCCGCCGCCCCTTCTGGTGTCAGGAACACCATCTTGTTGCGACGGTCCTCCGCTCCCTCCTGACGGTAGACATAACCTTTTTTCTCCAGATTGGCCAGCAAGCTGGTCAGACAGGCTTTGTCCTTGACTATACGTTCGGCCAGCGTCTGTTGCGCAATGCCCTCCTCCTGCCACAAGCAGTTCAGCACCTGCAGCATCTCGAACGTGATGCCGGCATTGTTCCTCTTCAAAGCACGTTGCACCATCCGGCGAAAGGCCAGCCGCGTGCGGAGCACCTGCAGCATCAGTTCCTTGAATGCCGCTCCCTCATTGTCCATAGGCTTGTATCTTTTTTCCTTAAATGGCTGCAAAGGTAACAAAAAACATTGATATAGTCAAATGTTTGACTATACCTGTATATGAAAAAGAGCCGCTCTCCTACCCGTCATCCATTGTTGCGTCCTGCCGCAGGCTTCCGCCCCTTCAGCTCCGCCACCGGTAGGCGCATAGGGCGAAAGGCTTTCTTTCCCGCTTCCATCCCTGTCGGTTCCGCCCTCACAGCGGGGCGAAAGTCCGGACACGGCTTGCCTGGACAGCCGGATTCAGTTTCCGGCAAACGCCGCCTGAAAAGCTTCAGACTCCATGGAAAGAAATCCGCGACATGCCGGCTAAATCTCTATCTCTAACCTAAAGATATATATCTCCAGCTTAGAGATACATATCTTCAGGCTAAGGATATATATCTTCAGCCTGAAGACAGACTTTTCACGGGCACGGTGAGGAGATTCTCTGCCCGCCTTGCGCTTCTTCTGCAGGCAGAGTCACGCAGGCAGGCCACGGAACGGCAGACGCGTGGGCGGATGGTGGGCGGACGGTTCTGACAGACTCAAGAAAAGCGGGAAGAATATCCGTCCGTCACGATATTCTTCCCGCTTTGAAAAAAGTATTCCGGCTTATGTTCACAAAGCTGTGCCCGGCTCACGTTCCCGACGCTCCAGCAGTACCACATTCTCCACATGTTGCGTATGCGGAAACATATCCACCGGACGGACGGCAGCCACGCGATAGCTGCCATCGAGCAAGGAGAGGTCGCGCGCCTGGGTGGCGGGATTGCAACTCACGTATACGATGCGTTGAGGTGCAGCCAACAACAGTGTGTTGATCACGTCCTTGTGCATTCCGGCTCTTGGCGGATCGGTGATGATGACGTCCGGACGGCCATAAGTGCTGATGAAGTCCGCATTCAGTATGTCCTTCATGTCACCGGCGAAGAAGAGCGTATTTTCTATGCCATTGATACTTGAATTGACTTTGGCGTCCTCAATGGCTTCCGGCACATACTCGATGCCGATGACCTGACGGGCCTGACGGGCTACGAAATTGGCGATAGTTCCTGTTCCGGTGTACAAATCATACACCAGTTCCCGGCCCGTAAGTCCGGCAAAGTCGCGCGCCACCTTATACAGCTCGTAGGCCTGTTCCGTGTTGGTCTGGTAGAAGCTCTTCGGACCGACCTTGAAACGCAGATCCTCCATCTGCAGGAATATATGGTCATCGCCCTTGTAAGTGACGACCTCCAGATCGCCTATCGTGTCATTGAACTTGCGGTTATTTACATATAATAAGGAAGTGATTTCCGGGAAAGTCTCTCCCATGTAGGCCATCAGTTCCTCGGCCTGCCGCTGCTCCTCGGCACAAGTGATGCAGAACTGCAGCAGGAGCATCAGTCCACCCGTGTTGGAGTTTCGTATCATCAGGTTGCGTAGCAGTCCGTGATGTTCACGCTGGTTGTGAAAGGCCAGCCCGTGTTCCAGTGCATAGTCGCGCACGGCGTTGCGCAGACGGTTGTTCACATCATCCATCAGACGGCACTGCTCGATGGGCAGAATCTTGTCGAACGAACCACCCGCGTGGAATCCTACCGCACCGCCTTGCTCATAAGTCTCTCCACCTGCAATCTCTTCTGCCGTCAGCCAACGTTTGTCCGAGCAGCCGAATTCCAGCTTGTTCCGGTATTCCATCGTCTTCTGCGATCCCAGTATGGGCTGCACGTTGTTCAGTTCTACCTTGCCGATGCGTGTCAGATTGTCCAGCACCTGCTGTTGTTTATAACGCAATTGCTCCTGGTAGGGCAACATCTGCCACTTGCATCCGCCACAGACACCGAAATGCGGGCAGAAAGGCCGGACACGTATGGATGACAGTTCGTGGAATTTCACGGCTACGGCTTCACAATAGTGGTGTTTCTTCTTCAATATTTTCAAGTCTGCCACATCTCCCGGCACTACGAAAGGCACAAACACCACCATATCGTTTATTCTTGCCAATGCTTTGCCTTCAGCAGCAACATCCGTAATTGTAACGTTTTCTAAAACAGGTAATTCTTTTCTTTTTCGGGACATATTCCGATTATTTGTTTGAAAAATGACAATGATTTCCGGCGACAAAAGTAGCACTTTTTTTGCACTTTTCCCCAGTTTTCCTTTTGCAATCAATATTTTTTGCGTATGTTTGCAAAAACACATTTTGTTAACTTAATAAAAAGTCCATAAACATGAGTGAAAAAAGAGTTTATACTTTCGGTAACGGACAAGCTGAAGGTAATGCTAAGATGAGAGAAAAGCTGGGTGGAAAAGGAGCTAATCTTGCTGAGATGAACCTCATTGGTGTTCCTGTACCTCCCGGTTTTACTATTACGACGGACGTATGTAACGAATACTATGAGGTGGGTCAGGAAAAAATCGTAGCTCTGCTTCAGGACGAGGTCAAGGCCGCTGTTGCTCATATAGAGAAATTGATGAACAGCCAGTTCGGTTCCGTGGACAATCCGTTGCTTGTTTCCGTGCGTTCCGGTGCACGTGCATCCATGCCGGGAATGATGGATACGATTCTGAATTTGGGCTTGAACGATGAGGTCGCCGAAGGCATGGTCCGGAAAACAGGTAACCCACATTTCGTATATGACTCTTACCGCCGTTTTGTTCAGATGTATGGAGACGTGGTTTTAGGAATGAAACCCGTAAATAAAGAAGATATAGATCCTTTTGAAGCCATCATAGAAGAAGTGAAAAATATCCGGGGCATCAAATTGGATAAAGACTTGTCGGTGGATGAATTGAAGGAACTGGTAAAGAAATTCAAGACTGCCATCAAAACGCAAACCGGAAAAGATTTCCCCACAGACCCGATGGAACAACTTTGGGGTGCCATTTGCGCCGTATTCCGCAGCTGGATGAACGAACGTGCCATTCTCTACCGTAAAATGGAGGGCATACCTGACGAATGGGGAACGGCGGTGTCTGTTATGGCCATGGTATTCGGTAACATGGGCGAGACATCTGCCACCGGAGTATGCTTCAGCCGCGATGCTGCAACCGGAGAGAATCTTTTCAACGGCGAATATCTGGTAAACGCACAAGGCGAAGATGTGGTAGCTGGTATCCGTACCCCACAACAAATCACGATAGAAGGTTCACGCCGCTGGGCTGCCCTGCAGGGCATTTCCGAAGAGGAACGCGCAAGTAAATATCCCTCAATGGAAGAGGCCATGCCTGAAATCTACAAGGAGCTGGACGCCATACAGAACAAACTGGAACAGCACTACCGCGACATGCAGGATATGGAGTTCACCGTGCAGGAGGGCAAACTGTGGTTCTTGCAGACCCGCAACGGCAAGCGTACGGGAACGGCTATGGTGAAGATTGCCATGGATTTGGTGCGTGAAGGTCTGATTGACGAGAAAACGGCTTTATTACGCTGTGAACCTCAGAAATTGGATGAACTGCTTCACCCTGTATTCGATAAAAAAGCACTCAAGAAGGCCAAAGTCATCACCCGTGGTCTGCCGGCATCTCCCGGAGCCGCCTGCGGACAAATCGTATTCCATGCCGATGATGCACAGAAATGGCGTGAAGACGGTCATCGCGTGGTTATGGTGCGTATCGAGACCTCACCGGAGGACTTGGCCGGTATGTCGGCTGCTGAGGGTATCCTCACGGCCCGTGGCGGAATGACATCGCATGCTGCTGTAGTGGCTCGCGGAATGGGTAAATGTTGTGTTTCAGGTGCCGGAGCCATCAACGTAAACTACAAGAACAAAACAGTAGAAATTGAAAATGTCATATATAAAGAAGGAGACTATATTTCCATCAACGGTTCAACGGGCGAAGTCTATGCCGGTGAGATTCCTACAAAGGCCGCTGAACTGTCGGGCGACTTCAAGGCACTGATGGACCTGTGTGACAAATACACGAAGCTACAGGTGCGTACCAATGCCGATACGCCGCACGATGCACAGGTAGCCCGTTCGTTCGGTGCCAAGGGAATAGGACTGACCCGCACGGAACACATGTTCTTCGAGGATCAGAAGATTGTGGCCATGCGCGAGATGATCCTGGCTGACAATGTGGAAGGGCGTAAGAAAGCTCTGGCTAAACTCCTACCCTACCAGAAGAGCGACTTCAAGGGCATTCTGGCTGCCATGGACGGCTGTCCGGTGAACATCCGTCTGCTCGACCCGCCACTTCACGAATTTGTTCCGCATGATTTGAAAGGACAGCAAAAAATGGCTGAAGAAATGGGCGTCAGTGTAGAAGAAATACAGAAACGAGTAGAAAGCTTGGCTGAAAACAATCCTATGTTAGGACATCGTGGTTGTCGGTTGGGAATCACGTTCCCGGAAATCACAGCCATGCAGACTCGTGCTATATTGAGTGCTGCCTGCGAATTGAAAAAAGAAGGGAAAAATCCGATGCCGGAAATCATGGTTCCTCTGGTCGGTATTCTTTATGAGCTCCAACAGCAAAAAGGCGTAATCCTTTCTACTGCAAAGGAAGTATTCGCAGAAGAGGGCATAGAAGTAGAGTTTGAAATCGGAACAATGATAGAGACGCCTCGTGCTGCCCTGACGGCAGACCGCATCGCCTCAGAAGCTGAATATTTCTCTTTCGGAACGAACGACTTGACGCAGATGACGTTCGGCTATTCTCGTGACGACATCGCCAGCTTCCTGCCTGTCTATCTGGAGAAGAAGATTCTGGCTGTAGACCCGTTCCAGGTGTTGGATCAGAACGGTGTCGGACAGCTTATTAAAATGGCTGTAGAAAAAGGGAAGAGCGTACGTCCCAACATTCGTACCGGAATCTGCGGTGAACATGGTGGAGAACCTTCTTCTGTAAAATTCTGCGCAAGAATAGGTATGGATTATGCTTCATGTTCTCCATTCAGAGTGCCTATTGCAAGATTGGCTGCGGCGCAGGCTGCTGTCGAGGACACTCTCTAAGACTTGAAGTTCTTATTTAATTTCTAATATCAGGCTGTAATTCACTGCTTTAGCGGTAATTACAGCCTGATTTGCGCTTGGACGGTTCGTACGCTTGACCGCAAAAATTGAGCCGAATGACCATATTTGCTTACTCTATGCTTACACTAAATGACCCCTCCGCTTACACCGTGCTTACACCAAGAAATCATTTATAAACTGATTGAATATGACAACATTAAAAGCTATGGTAAGAAAGCCGAGAACAGACGGCTTCTACTCCGTGTACATTAGAATTGTACACAACAGAAAACCGGGTTATATCAAGACGGACAAGATTGTCGATGCCGCACATATTACAAGTAATGGGGAACTGACAGATCCCGTTGTCAACGAGTATTGTGCAATGCTTATCCGACAATATACTGACCGTCTGAACAGAACAGACGCTTCTCTTTGGAGTGTTAAGGAGGTTGTCGAATATCTGATGAAAACAGACGAGGAGGTATGTTTTAGTGACTATGCGACACAACACATTGACCGAATGATAAAATCGGGACATGAGCGGAATGCGAAGAACTATCGTCTTGCCGTAAATCATCTGGAACGTTATCTCGGGACGAATCGGATTATGTTCGGGCACTTGACTTCAGCTGTATTGAAGAGGTGGATAGAAAGTCTGTCGCAAACAAACCGTGCAAAAGAGATGTATCCGACCTGCATCCGTCAGATATTCAAAGCTGCAATTACTGAACTAAATGATGATGAGAAATGTATAAACCGCATCAAGTTTAACCCGTGGCTGAAAATAAGCATACCTAAATCTGACAGCACGGTGAAGCGTGCCATCAGCGCAGAAGCGTGCCGTGAGTTTTTCAACCGTCCTCTACCCAAAAGCAAGATGATTTCGCCCGTTCCCGAACTTGGACGGGATGTCGCCTTACTCTCGCTCTGCATTGGCGGTATCAATACTGTTGACCTGTACGAGTTGAAGAAGAAAGACTACAACAATGGTGTCATTGGCTACAAAAGGGCAAAGACAAGGCACAGCCGCAAGGACGAGGCATATATGGAAATGAGGATTGAGCCGTTCATCCAGGACACGTTCAACAAATACCTTTCCAAAGACGAGGATGACGAGTACCTGTTTGTTTTCCACAGCCGCTATCGTGACTATGACAGTTTCAACGCCAACGTGAACATCGGCATCCGTAAAATATGCCAGGACATGGGAATGGCAAAGGAGGACTATTATTGTTTCTACACGTTCAGGCATACATGGGCGACCATAGCGCAGAACGACTGCGATGCCAACCTGTACGAGGTTGCCTTCGGCCTGAACCACAGCCACGGCTTGAACGTGACAAGGGGCTATGTCAAAATAGACTTCTCCCCAGCCTGGCGGCTCAACGCCAAAATCATTGACTTCATCTTCTTCAGCGACAAGAAGAGTAAACAGGGAAAAGCCCGTGATTTGGAAGCTCCGGCATACAAGATGTTCCGTATAACCAAGAAAATGATGATATACGGGCGTGCTTACTTCAAGGGTAAAGTCGTCAGCGAGCTTACAGACATCGGTTTTGGTACAGTTGACGACGTGATTGACGCATTGGCAAAGAGATTGCCCAAAAGCATTCCAACAGGGAGCACCGTACAATTCCGCCTAACCAACTGCGATACGCAACGGGAAGCTGTCTATGAAAGAAGCAAGGGAAAAGGTTTTTAGGAAGTACCCTTGATAGAGGGAAGCCGCATTTGCCGAAAAAGCAGGTGCGGCTTTTCACTCAATGTCATTCCTTGTCATAGCGCCGTGTGAACGTCTTTTCTCCGGCGACAAGTACAAACGCCGCCACCACCAGCCGCCCAAGAAGGCACAACAGTTTCCCGGCCAGACAGAAGACGAGCCGGAACGCCTTCCTGACGAGCCAAACCGCCAGCCTGAAAACCAACAAGGCAATTGTCACCAGCGGCAACAGGTATATGAGCAACAACAGTTCGAACATCAGCCAATACAGAACAGTAAAAACATTTGTATCCGTATGTAAAGATACTAAAATTTTGCTATATGCGCAAATATAATAACCTTTATTTCAGACAGTTCTGGATAAAACATCCAT
Source organism: uncultured Paraprevotella sp. (assembly GCA_944321365.1). Classification (GTDB taxonomy): domain Bacteria; phylum Bacteroidota; class Bacteroidia; order Bacteroidales; family Bacteroidaceae; genus Paraprevotella. The sequence goes on along the minus strand of CALULA010000018.1, from coordinate 706 downwards.
TTCCTCCAAGTATCATAAATCCTTATAAAAACTGCCTCACATTCATACCAACCTTGCATTCCGAAATTTCGTTGCCGAGTTTGCAGTGAAGCGTGAGTGCATAATGACTGCAATTCAACGGCTCTGTTTCCCTGTAGTCCGGTGGCATCCGCTCATAGTGTCCGTATTTCCAAAGTACCCTGGACATTCTATATTCAAATGTCACCATATCCTGATGCCGAAGAAATCCCATTTGTCAAATCCAAGAACATTGCATTTTTCAATTTGGCGTAACCCTGAACGCAGGATATTCAAGCCAAACATTCCTGCAATACCAGGAATGCTCACACCAAGAGCATAAAAATTCCAATGGGTCAGGATTTGCCATCCAAGGCAATAACAAACCTCAGAAACAAGACTAAACAAACCGTTGTAACCAGCTTCTGGCATCCAGGAAATCCGGAAAAACGATTGTCCAATCACCATGTTTGTGTTGCGCATTTCCATGCGAAGCCGTCTGACGAAGTAAATTTGGCGCAAAAACGAACCCGGGAGGATATTGCCCTGCGTTGCAGGATTTTCCAAGCAAGTTGTACTTTTGTGGCCACAAAACTCCGTTTGTTCCCCAAAAAGAGACTTGCCGGATGCCCCGCACCGGAGCGGCACCGCCGCTGTTTCGCCCTGCGAAATAAGGTAAGACAATCCCGGTTGCAAACAAACCGGAACA
>CALULA010000017.1 GCA_944321365.1 uncultured Paraprevotella sp. | reverse complement strand
CAGGTTCTTTATGTTCAGACTTGCAACACAATATGCCTGACATGGCAAGGCTACCAACCTGAAATATCCGCTGACCCTAAAAAAAGATGCCTGTGGACAGGCATCTTCTATAATAAAAGCCGCATCGATGATGTGATGAAAACTCCGAGCTAATAAGATTTGAGCGCCCGTCACCTTTGTAATCCACCGGCAATTAAGCTACCCGAAGGCGTGGCCCGCCATTAGTGATCGAAGCATTCTCGGTTTTCAGTATAATTTGATGAGTATCCCAATCTAACCGATGCGGCTCACTTTTCTGTACTACAAAGATATGTTTTCTGCATGGAATATGCAAATAATAGGCCGCTTTTTTCATGTCTTTTACAAAAAGAGGCCGCACCGCCGGGAGCGGATATTCCGGCATGCCGCACCGGTCTGATGTGAGAAGGCCCGGTCGCGGTGCAAAAAAAGTCATTTTTTATTTTGTGCTCCTTGTTTCATGTCTTATCTTTGTACATATACTTGAACCGATAAGGACGCAAATTCTATGAAATTACTTTTCTCTATTGAATATGTGACGCACTGGGGAGAGGAGCTGAGGGTCATGCTCACGCTGGTGGACCAGAAAGGACGTCAGAAAGTGCAGACTTACCCTTTGGAAACTCACGACGGGCGTATCTGGACGGGGGAGCTGACAATCAATGAGCATGCTGTCCGTGCTTTTTATTATAACTATTGTGTCTATAGGGATGACTGCATTTACCGGATGGAATGGGATATTGTTCCCCGTTACTTCAGAGCCGAACAGAACAAGACCTACATCTTTCCGGATGCCTGGCGCGACGTTCCCTTGTCTTCTTATTTGTACACTTCGGCGTTCACTCGCTGTGTACGCCCGTCACATCCGGTAAGTGAAGAGTTGCCTTATTTCAGCCATACGCTGATGTTGCGTGTGACAGCCCCTCAGCTGGCGGACGGCCAGGCACTGGCTCTGCTGGGCAATCAGCCTGCACTCGGAGAATGGAATCCGGATTTCGCTTTCCGTATGAAAGAAGTGGGGCTGCATGAATGGAGCGTGACGTTAAGCGCTACGGGCATTACCTTTCCCATAGAATATAAATATGTAGTGGTAGATGCACGTTCGGGGAATTTCGTAGCATGGGAGGAGGGCGACAACCGTGTGCTGTCCCGTTCCGGTGTGGGGCGTGACGAGATTCTGGTCGTTTCGGACGGACCTTTGCGCATGCCTGAGCGTCGCTGGAAAGCTGCGGGAGTGGTGATTCCTGTCTTTTCCTTACGCAGCGAGGGCAGTTGCGGAGTGGGCGACTTTGGCGATTTGAAACTGTTGGTCGACTGGGCCGGTCGGACTTCCATGCGCGTGATTCAGGTGTTGCCGGTTTATGATACCACCATTCACCGCACATGGTTGGATTCTTATCCCTATAACAGCATTTCCATATATGCCTTGCATCCGCAGTATATGGACCTTCGTCAGCTGCCCTGCCTGGCCGATGCTGAAGAGATGGCACGTTATGAGGAGCGCCGGGAGCGGCTGAACCGCCTGCCTCAAGTGGATTATGAGGCGGTGGCGGCGTTGAAGCATGAATATCTTACGGCGGTTTATCGTCAGAATGGCCGTGAGGTGTTAGCCTCGTCTGCCTTTAAGGACTTTTTCAAGCAGAACGAGCATTGGTTGGTGCCGTATGCGGCTTTTTCCGTGTTGCGCGACCGTTATGGGACGGCCGACTTCCGCACGTGGCCGGAACATGCGGTTTATTGCGAGGAGAAGATGCGTGCTTTCTGCCGTCCTTCCTCACCATATTATGAGAACGTGGCTTATTATTATTACGTCCAGTTCCATCTGCACGAGCAGTTGAAGGCAGCCAGCGACTACGCCCGTCGCAAGAGTGTAATTCTGAAAGGAGACATACCCATCGGCATCAGCCGCAACAGTGTGGAGGCTTGGGTGGAGCCTTACTATTTCAATCTGGACGGGCAGGCAGGGGCACCGCCGGATGATTTCTCCGTCAACGGCCAGAACTGGGGCTTCCCTACTTACAACTGGGAAGTGATGCTCAAGGATGGCTGCAGCTGGTGGGTGCGGCGTTTCCGCAAGATGGCCGAATACTTTGATGCCTACCGTATAGATCATGTGTTGGGATTCTTCCGCATCTGGGAGATTCCGACGGATGCCGTGCACGGACTGCTGGGGCATTTCTCGCCGGCCTTGCCATTGAGCGTGGAAGAGATAGAACGTTACGGATTGCGTTTCCGTCCCAGATATTTCACCCGTCCGAATATCAACGATTGGGTACTGGAAAAGATTTTTGCAGCCCGTGCGGATGAGGTGCGGCGGACCTATCTGCGACCTTTGGGAGCAGAGGAGTATGAGATGAAACCTGAATATGACACGCAACGCAAGATTGAAGCGGCTTTTGCCGGGAAAACCTCGCCGGAGGATGTCGCTTTACGGGAAGGACTTTATGCTTTGGTCAGTAACGTGCTGTTCATTCCGGACACGAAGGAGAAAGACAAATACCATCCGCGCATCGCTGCTCAGCAAGATTACTTCTACCAAAGGCTGACAGGCGAAGAGAAGAGCGCGTTCAATGCCTTGTATGATGACTATTATTACCGCCGTCATAACGGTTTTTGGTATGAGCAGGCCATGCGTAAGTTGCCCGTTCTGATTAGAGCCACGCGCATGTTGGTCTGTGCGGAGGATCTGGGCATGGTGCCCGACTGTGTGCCTTGGGTGATGGAAGCTTTACGGATTCTTACGCTGGAGATTCAGACGATGCCCAAAAAGACGGGGATAAAGTTTGCCCGGCTCGAAGAAAATCCTTATCGGAGCGTGGCTACCATCTTCACGCATGACATGCCCACACTGCGAGGGTGGTGGGAAGAGGATGCGGAGCGCACCCAGCAGTATTTCAACGAGATTCTGCAGAAAGACGGAAAGGCACCGTCGGCGATTCCCGGATGGCTCTGCGAAGAGGTGGTGGCACGTCATCTTTATTCGCCTTCCATGCTGTGCCTGATTTCATGGCAGGATTGGATGTCCATCGACGACAGGTTGCGTTATCCTGATGTAGGGTTTGAACGGATTAATGTTCCGGCCAATCCCAGGAATTATTGGCGTTACCGTATGCACCTCACGTTGGAGACTCTGATGGAATGCGACGAGCTGAATGCCAGAATACGTCTGTTGATAGAGCACAGTGAAAGAGACCGGTGAGATGTTTCGTGAGATTACGGTGACGGACGCCGGCGTCTGTTTCAGAGTATGGTCGCCGAAGGCCGAGGCCGTCAGTCTGCGGTTGTGGTCGCAGGCCGACGGTGACGGACTTTGTGGAGTGACGGCCATGAGCAGGCAGCCGGACGGTTTCTGGAGCCTGACAATGCCTCTTGCTGTGCGTGGCCGCTATTATGATTTCCGCGTACGGACAGATGGCAGGTGGGGAGCACCCACGCCCGGACTGTTTGCCGTGGCGGTGGGCGTCAACGGGCGGCGCGGTTTTGTGCTCGACCTGAAAGACACCGATCCGGAGGGATGGGCGGAGGATGCTCCGCCGCCGTTGGTCCATCCGGCGGATGCCGTGATTTACGAAATGCACCATCGTGATTTTTCTGTCTCTTCAGACTCCGGCATTTTCCACAAAGGTAAATTCCTGGCACTGACAGAAAGGAATGTCCACGCACCGGACGGCACCTGTTCCGGGCTTGATCATCTGGTGGAGTTGGGGGTTACGCATGTCCATCTGCTGCCTTCTTTTGATTTCGCTTCCGTAGATGAAAGCCGTACCGACCGGCCACAGTACAATTGGGGCTACGACCCGCAGAACTACAATGTGCCTGAAGGCTCTTATGCTACAGACCCCTTCGATCCGGCATGCCGCATCCGTGAGTTCAAACAGATGGTGATGGCATTACATCAGGCCGGGTTGCGTGTGGTGCTCGATGTCGTCTACAATCACACTTATACGGTGGACGGAAGCAATTTCGAGGCTTTGGTGCCCGGCTATTTCTTCCGTCGCATGCCGGACGGGACGCTGGCCGACGGGTCCGGTTGCGGAAACGAGACGGCTTCCGAACGCGAAGGCATGCGCCGTTTTATGGTGGAAAGTGTATGCTTCTGGGCGCGGGAATATCATGTTGACGGCTTTCGTTTCGATACGATGGGGCTGCACGATCTGACGACGATGGGACAGATACGCGATGCCTTGCTTAAAATAGACCCGGTCATGCTTCTGTATGGCGAGGGATGGTCGGCCCGGCCGGCCCGGCTGCCTGCCTGGGATTGCGCCGTGAAGGAGTATATAGGACGTCTGCCGGGCGTTGCGGCGTTCGGCGATGAGCTGCGCGACGGCATCCGGGGCTGGTGGACACAGACCGACGACGGCGGGTTCCTCTCCGGACGTCCGGGGTATGCGGAAAGTGTGAAGTTCGGCATCGTGGGCGGGGTGGCCCATCCGGGGGTGGACTGCCGGCGGGTGAATCATGCGTCTTCTTCGTGGGCAGGTGCTCCGTGGCAGATGGTCAACTATGTGAGCTGTCACGACGACTGGTGCCTGACCGACCGGCTGGCGGCTGTCTTTCCCCATCTGCCGGAAGCAGAGCGTCTGAAACTCTACAAGCTGGCCGAGACGCTGTTGTTCACTTCGCAGGGCATTCCCATGATGTTTGCCGGAGATGAGATGTATCGCAGCAAGCAGGGCGACCGGAATTCGTACAAGAGTCCGGATGCGGTGAACGCTATTCCCTGGCGCAACAAGGGCACTTATCGGGAACTTTTTCAATACGTCTGCGGACTGATCCGCCTGCGGCGAACGCATGCGGCCTTTCGTATGCGTTCGGCGGCCGAGGTGGTACGCCGGCTGCATTTCCTTCCGGTGTACAGCGATTCCGCCGTGGCATATCGCCTGGATGAGAACAGCAACGGAGAGAGTGCCCGTTGTCTTTATCTGTTTTTCAATGCCGATGTCCGTCCGTTGCAGGTCGCTTTGCCCCACCGTCCGTTCACTGTGCTTTGCAGGGAGGGGAAAATCTCGGCCGACGGACTGGACAGCAATGACGGCGGCATTCTCACCGTGGCTCCCCGTTCCGCACTCATTCTGGCTTCTTCCTGACATTTGCGAGTGGGGCAGGAGACGGCCTTTCTCCTGATGGGCCGAAACGGCTTTCCCGTTGTGCGCAAGACCCGGCAAAACCTTGCGCAAGAATGAGTCCGGTCTTGCGCAAAGATTCCGGCGGTTTCCCGCAAGAAAAAAGATGGTCGTGCCATGGTGCGGACAGGCTGTATGTGCAAGTCCCGCTGAGGAAAGAGAACATCCGGCAGATTTTGTCCGGCAGATGGCTGGAGACATTCTCTTCCGGGCAGAACGGCAGAGAGGTTGTTCTGTCTTTTTTACGTTGGAGAAAATGCCGGATTTTCCGGGAGAAAGGAGCCGAAAGGGGAGTGCTGCGGACGGACTTTGCACCTTTGGAATGATTTTTTCTGCATTTTCCGGAACTTTTTCTGGGAAAAAGCAAATAGAATGCTTACTTTTGTTGAGATGTTGACGACCGGACGATGCGGTGGCATTCTGCCGGACAGTATGATATAGATTAATAATCAACGTAAATCTGATAGAGAATGAAAAAGCAATTCAAGAAAGTGCTTGTCTTAGGGTCGGGTGCACTGAAGATCGGTCAGGCCGGCGAGTTCGATTATTCCGGTTCGCAAGCCCTGAAGGCTTTGCGCGAGGAGGGTATCCGTTCCGTGCTGGTGAATCCCAATATTGCGACGATACAGACGTCCGAAGGAATAGCCGATGAGGTCTATTTCCTGCCGGTGACGCCTTATTTCGTGACCGAAATCATCAAGAAAGAACGCCCTGACGGCATCTTGCTGGCCTTTGGAGGGCAGACGGCCTTGAACTGTGGTACGGAACTGTATCGCAACGGCGTGCTGGAAGAGTATGGCGTGCAGGTGCTGGGCACGTCGGTCGAGGCCATCATGTATACGGAGGATCGCGATCTGTTCGTGAAGAAACTGAACGAGATTCCCATGAAGACACCGGTCAGCCGTGCCGTGGAGAATATGGAAGACGCTTTGGAGGCGGCCCGTTCCATCGGCTATCCGGTGATGATCCGCTCGGCTTATGCATTGGGCGGGCTGGGAAGCGGCATCTGTCCCGACGAGGAGCATTTTATCGAGCTGGCAGGGAGCGCCTTTACGTTTGCTCCGCAGATTCTGGTGGAAGAGTCGTTGAAAGGATGGAAAGAAATAGAATTCGAGGTGATCCGTGACGCCAACGACCATTGTTTTACGGTGGCCAGCATGGAGAACTTTGACCCGTTGGGCATCCATACGGGCGAGTCTATCGTCGTGGCTCCCACATGCTCGCTTACGGAAGAGCAGGTCACGATGTTGCAGGAGCTGTCCAAGACCTGCATCCGTCATCTTGGCATTGTGGGAGAATGCAACATACAGTATGCGTTCAACGCCGAGACCAACGATTATCGGGTGATTGAGGTGAACGCCCGTCTGAGCCGTTCATCGGCGTTGGCCTCCAAGGCTACGGGTTATCCGCTGGCTTTCGTTGCCGCCAAAATCGCATTGGGCTATACGCTGGACCAGATAGGCGAGATGGGTACGCCCAATTCTGCTTACGTCGCTCCGTCTTTGGACTATCTGATTTGTAAAATACCGCGCTGGGATCTGACCAAGTTCGAAGGCGTTTCGCGCCACATCGGTTCCAGTATGAAGTCTGTCGGAGAGATTATGTCCATAGGACGGTCGTTCGAAGAAATCATACAGAAAGGGCTTCGTATGATTGGACAAGGCATGCATGGCTTTGTATGTAACGACCATGTCCACTTTGACAATCTGGACGACGAGCTTTCCAACCCGACGGATCTGCGTATCTTTGCCATTGCCCAGGCCTTGGAGGAGGGGTATTCAATACGCCGCATCTATGAGCTGACAAAGATTGATCCTTGGTTTATCGGCAAGCTGAAGAACATTGTGGACATGAAGAAACAGCTGGAAGTGCACAGCGCATTGGCCAGTGTCACACCGGAGCTGCTGCGTGAGGCCAAGCGGCTGGGATTCTCCGACTTCCAGATAGCCCGTCTGGTTATCAAACCACACGAAACGAACATGGAGAAGGAGAACCTGCAGGTGCGCCAGTACCGTAAGCAATTGGGCATCCTGCCGGCTGTGAAGCGCATCAATACGGTGGCTTCCGAGCATCCGGAGCTGACCAATTACCTTTACATGACTTACGGCACGGAGGGATACGATGTCAATTATTATAAGAATGAGAAGTCGGTTATCGTCTTGGGGTCGGGAGCTTATCGCATCGGGTCGTCCGTCGAGTTCGACTGGTGCTCTGTGAATGCCGTGCAGACAGCCCGTAAGCTGGGGTATAAGTCCATCATGATCAACTACAATCCGGAAACGGTGTCTACGGATTACGACATGTGCGACCGTCTTTACTTTGACGAATTGTCCTTTGAGCGCGTGCTGGATGTCATCGACCTGGAACAGCCGGGCGGGGTTATCGTTTCTGTAGGCGGGCAGATTCCGAACAATCTGGCCATGAAACTCCATCGTCAGTCTGTTCCCATCCTGGGCACTTCACCTGTGTCTATCGACCGCGCCGAGAACCGCAATAAGTTTTCAGCCATGCTCGACCGATTGGGAATTGACCAACCGGCCTGGCAGGAGCTGACCAGTCTGGACGACATGAAGGCTTTCATCGACAAGGTGGGCTATCCGGTGCTGGTGCGTCCCTCCTATGTGCTGTCCGGTGCGGCCATGAATGTGTGTCATAATGAAGAACAGCTGACCCGTTTCCTGGCTATGGCACGCGAGGTGTCTAAGGAATATCCTGTGGTCGTGTCGCAGTTCATGCAAGAAACGAAAGAAGTGGAATTCGATGCCGTGGCCCAGAACGGCGAGGTGGTGGAGTATGCCATTTCTGAACATATTGAATACGCCGGAGTCCATTCCGGGGATGCCACGTTGGTGTTCCCTGCTCAGCATCTTTACTTCTCTACGATGCGTGCCATCAAGAAAATCAGCAGTCAGATAGCCCGCGAGCTGAACATTTCAGGTCCTTTCAACATACAGTATCTGGCCAAGGGCAATCAGATTAAGGTGATTGAGTGTAATTTGCGTGCCTCACGCAGTTTCCCGTTCGTGTCCAAGGTGCTCAAGCGCAATTTCATCGAGACGGCCACCCGCATCATGCTGGATGCGCCTTACGACCGTCCGGACAAATCGGTGTTCGACATAGACTGGATCGGAGTGAAAGCCTCGCAGTTCTCTTTCGCCCGTCTGCAGAATGCCGATCCGGTCTTGGGCGTGGACATGTCGTCGACCGGTGAAGTGGGTTGCTTGGGCGACGATTTCAACGAGGCGTTGCTCAATGCCTTGATTGCTACAGGCTATACGATACCCCGCAAGTCGGTGATGTTCTCTTCCGGACCGGTGCAGTCTAAAGTGGATTTGCTGGAGCCCAGCCGTATGCTGGCTGCCAAAGGTTATGACATCTATGCCACAGAGGGCACGGCTCGTTTCCTGAACGAGAACGGTGTGTCGGCTGTTACCGTGCATTGGCCGGACGAACATACGGCTGCCGAGAACAATGTGTTGAAGATGATAGCTCAGCATAAGTTCGATCTGATAGTGAACATTCCGAAGAATCACACCAAGCGAGAGCTGACAAACGGCTATCGCATCCGTCGTGATGCCATAGATCACAACATTCCGTTGATGACGAACGCGCGTTTGGCCAAGGCTTTCATTGAAGCTTTCTGCCGGATGGACGTGCATGCAATTCAGATCAAGAGTTGGCAGGAGTATAAGTAAGATTTCCGTTTTAGAAGATCCCCCCGGTGCGTTGCCCTTTGTGACGGGCGCATCGGGGGGCTTTGTCTTAGATGTTTAACATCTTCTTTTCTCTCTCCAAGTCTTTGTCGTCTAACGATGGAGTGGGAACAGTGCAAGTCCTTATGCAGTCGCCCGGCTGGCAAGTGTAGTCGTAATACGGAAGAAGTTCTTCCCGAAGAAGCTCGTGAGGGATGATTTCGCCTTTCAATGACAGGAAATCTTCCATTGATGTACTGTCGGAATGTTTGATGAAAAGTATACGGCGGGCTATGGGATTGCGGTTGTAGTCCAGACACAGACAGATTCCTTTGAGCATTTGAGGGAAGTCATACATCGGCAGTTGCAGGTAGATGGTGAAGAGTGCCAGTTCCGGTGTTTCCCTTTCATTGAACAGAATGTAAGCGTTCATGTGGTTGTTGAACAGACCGATTCCGGTATGTGTCGTGTGGTAAGCACTCATGTGGACCACGCGTACGTATTCGTTGTTTTCGGCCGGACAGATCAGGTAAGGCTCAACTTTCAGTGCGTCGGCTGACGATGAGAGGCTGTAGCTGATGTATATGCCGCTGTAGTTGTAGGATTCTTGTGCCGATGTTCTGGCTTCTTTGGACATCATTTCCAGAAACGGGTTTTTCTTTTTGTTTTCGTTTTGCGCCGGTTCCAGTTCAAAGAGCTGCTCTTTCATTTCCGCCAGGTGGCTGAGGAGTCTTTTTTTAGAGACATTGTTTACTTGCGAAAGGGCATAGTCGAGTGCGGCTTCCTCGTCCACTCCTTTCTTGACTTCGCCAATGTAAGTCGGCAGCACGCTGGAATAGAGTGAGGACATTACGCTGGCTGCCATTTGTACGCGGTCGGCGATTTCCTTCATCTTGATTCCGTTGTTTCTCAGATATGCTATGCGTTTGTATATTTCCAGCAAATCGTCCATTCCTGAATCTCATTAGGTGTTACAGACTGCAAAATAAATACATTTCTGTTAGAGTACAATTGCATGAATGTTTCATTAATATTACATAACAAATATTGGATTTCATGTCTCTTATTAATAATAGATTTTCATTCGTTGATAGGAAGAACCCTCTTAACTTTGCGGCACCAGACCCATCGAGGGACGGGATGAGAGGCTGTGCGGACGGCATGACCGATGGCGGTCGGCTGTTATCTTTGGGCGTTCTGCCTGCTGTCGGATTGAATGGATACAGAAAGAGCACTGCTTCCTTGCCCGAAATGATGAGGAATGAATGGACAATTAAAATCAAATAGTGAGTCATGAGAAAAATTGAATGTGTCATTTTAGACTGGGCCGGTACGGCTGTCGATTACGGTTGTTTTGCTCCTGTAGCTGCTTTCGTCAAGAGCTTTGCGGCTATCGGTGTACCTGTAACTGCGGCAGAAACCCGTACTTACATGGGGCTGACCAAGATTGAGGAAATCCGTGCTTTGTTTAATCTGGAGCGGGTAAGCAGAGCTTTTCGCGAGAAATACGGTAGAGGCTATGACGAAAAGGACGTGCAGGCCTGCTATGAGAGGTTTCAGGAAGAAGTATATGCCACATTAGCTGATTATGCGGCCCCGATTCCGGGTGTCGTTGATACGGTGAACGCCTTGCGTGCGGAAGGAATCAGATTCGGGTCCACCACCGGATATACCCGCAAGATGATGGACATCGTGATTCCGGCGGCAGAAAAGTATGGGTATAAGGTGGACAATTGCGTGACTTCCGATGAGGTGCCTGCCGGGCGTCCGTTCCCTTACATGATTTACCGCAACATGATAGATTTGGCCATTCCGTCGGTGGACTGTGTGGTGAAGTGTGGTGATACGATAGCCGACATCAAGGAGGGAGTCAATGCCAAGGCTTGGACCGTTGGTGTGGTGACGGGCAGTAACGAGCTGGCACTTACGCAGGATGAGGTGGCCGCCATGGATGCTGCCGGGCTGGAAGGCCGTAAGGCTGAAGTGCGCCGCCGCATGCTGGAGGCCGGTGCCCACTATGTCATAGACAATATGACGGAGTTGCCGCGGGTGATTGAGGAAATAAACAATAAGTTGAACTGATAAAAAAGGAGAAGAAAAGATGAGACCTTATATTTTGTTGACGCCCGGTCCTTTGACAACGTCTGAGACGGTGAAAGAAGCCATGCTGAGTGACTGGTGCACTTGGGACGAAGACTACAATGTGGGTATAGTGGAAGACATCCGGAAATCCTTAGTAGAGCTGGCCGCAAAGCGCACGGAGAATTACACTTCCGTGTTATTGCAGGGAAGTGGAACGTATTGTGTGGAAGCTGTAATCGGATGTACGATCCGGCCGAACGACAAACTGCTCATCCTGAGTAACGGAGCATACGGCAACCGTATGGGTGTGATTGCCGACCGTCAGGGGATTTCTTACGACATGCTGGCTTTTGACGAGACGATGCAGGTAGACCCGGAGACCGTGGAGAGGTATTTGTCCCGTCACAGTGATGTGACACATGTGGCTTTTGTACATTGTGAGACGACCACGGGTGTGCTCAATCCGTTGGAGCGGCTGGCACATATCGTCAAATCTTATGGTAAGGTGCTGATTGTGGATGCCATGAGCAGTTTTGGCGGTGTGCCGCTCGATGTGGAGGAGTTGGGCATAGATTTCCTGATCAGCAGTGCGAACAAATGCATCCAGGGAGTTCCCGGTTTCGGCTTTATCATAGCACGTCGCAGCGAGTTGATGCGCTGCAAGGGAGTGTCCCGTTCGCTTTCATTAGATTTGTATGACCAGTGGGATGCGATGGAGAAGGGGCACGGCAAGTGGCGTTTCACGTCGCCTACTCATGTGGTGCGTGCTTTCAAGGAGGCGATGTCGGAGCTGCAGGCCGAAGGTGGAGTGGAAGCCCGTCATGACCGCTACTGCAAGAATCACGAAGTGTTGGTGAAGGGCATGGAGAAATTGGGCTTCAAGACCTTGCTGCCCGCCGCCATTCAGTCGCCTGTGATCACTTCTTTCCTGTATCCTGATAAGGATTTCGACTTCAAGTCGTTCTATCAGAAGCTGAAGGCCAAGGGCTTTGTCATTTATCCCGGAAAGATTTCTCAGGCTGATACTTTCCGTATAGGAAACATCGGTGACGTCTATCCTGAGGATTTCGAACATCTTATCGAAGCGGTTCAAGCCTGTCGCTGATGGGCATTCAACGGGCAGGGAGGCGTTGTCGTGGCCCTGTGCCGTCCGTCTGCCGTTCGTGAAACATATGTGTTGAGAGTGAAGTCCGCCCCGTTTTCTGTGTCGGCTCTTATGCCGGGTCCGCAGCATGCAGGGGCGGACTTTTCTTGCATGCCGGATGGGGTCAGCTGGCAGGAGTGAACACGAGATGACGGTCCGAACTTTCGCTCTCGTTGAATCTGTACCCTTGCCATTCAAAGGCTTTCAGTTCCTGCGGATGTCCGATCCGGTTTTTCAGGATGAAGCGGGTCATGTTCCCTCTGCACATTTTGGTGTAGACCGTAACGGAGGTCAGTTTACCGTTTTTGTAAGAATAGAAGTCCGGGGTGATGACGTCGATTTCTCTTTCCACCTGTTTCCAGTGAAACAGATTTTTCATTTCCGCACTGGCCAGATTGACCAGGATGCCGCCTTGTTCCCGGACGGTGCGGATAAGGACATCGGTCAGCAGCGGACGCCAATGGGCAAACAGCGTGCTCTCCGTTTCGTCCGGCATTCTGATTTTCCCTTCCAGTCTGTAGCTGCGGATGTTGTCAGTGGGGCGCAGCAGTCCGTAAAGGAATGAGGTGATGCGCAGGTGCGCTGCCGCATATTGCCAGTCCTTTGTGGTGAAATCCTGTGGGGCGATGTGCTTGAATACAATGCCGGTATAAGCCTGCAGGGCCGGTAGTCCGCCGGTGCCGCTGTCGTGAAACCGGCGGAACCGTTGGGCGTTCACTGCCGCTGTGTCCGGACTGACGTGCAGCATCTCGGCCAGTTCTTCTGTGGTATAACGTGCCATGGTCAGAGCGATGTGGCGGGCTTCGTTCATGAATGCCGGGACAGAGGTCCTTATTTGTTGCGGATATGGCTCTTCGGTCATGGTCTTTGAGCAGGATATCAATGTCAGCATGGCTGTTTCTTTTGGGTAATATTGTATTCGGTTGTCTGGTTGCAAAAGTACATAAAAAAAGATTTATCCGGACCGTTTTTCCCGTTTTTATCCTTGGTCTGGGACGGGCCGGGGTTTCCGCTCTTGGGGTTTGGGGCATGACCTTTGTTTTCTTTGCGCAAGGCTGCCGGAGTTTTTGCGCAAGACCGTCAGCGTTTTTGCGCAAAGATGCCGGCGTCTTTGCGCAAAGGCAAGTGGTGTTGTGCTGAATGTGTGTTGCGGTCTTGTTCCGGCTCCTGTTGGATAGAGCTTTCTGATGGGCTGCTTATGCTGCTTCATCCATTCTTTGTGTTTTACTTAATTTTATATTTTATTTGCATACTATTGTCGTGTAAAGCCTAAAAATCTGATATATCTGTTATGTAATTTGCTTTCTTTTTGCCGGAAAAAGTTTTTGATTTAACTTTGTACTGATTTCAAATAAGTGATTTGTTTATAGGTAATAAGATGATGAACATTATGGAAAAGAAGAGAAAAGATTATGTACGTCCGGACGTCTGTGTCCGGATGACAGCCGGAGTGGAAATGCTGTGCGTCTCCGCTGAGGCTCATTATGGGACGATGCGTGGAGAAGATGACGTTTTCGGCGGGTCTTTCGGTCCTTCATTGTGGGACGGGACGAATGACGCCCGGTAAGATATGGAGCAGATTAAGACGAATGACACATGAAAAAGGAATATGAATTGACGGCAGGCAGATTATTGTTGCTGGCTTTGGGTGTGGGACTGTTGTCTGCCTGCGCTTCCGATGACGGCGTTGTAAGTCCGGAACATGATGCATCTGACGCTGATCGCCAGCAGGTGACCTATAGCTTGCGTCCGCAGACCATCCGGCGGGCGTCCGTTGTGGAGGAGGGATTGGCCTTTCGTTGGGATAAGGGCGACCGCCTGACGGTGTGGAAAGGCGCGGTGGCAGAAAGTGCGCGTCCCGTTACGTTTGAAACGTCAGAAGGCGGTATCGGAACGGCTTTGTTTCAGCATACAGGTCCGGTTACTGCGTCGCAGGTCTATTTCGGATTCTATCCGGCGGTGGATGCGCCTGTATCCCGTGAGATAAAAATCGAGATACCGGACCGCGGCATACGGCAGAATGAAGCTTCTTCTTCGTTGCATCTGAAAAATTTCCGCCCAATGTATACCACGGTTGTGGCCCGCGAAGAGAGCACAACCGAGTTGACCGGCATGACTTTTCGTCATCTGACGGCTTTGTTGGTGTTTCGGGTGAAGAATTTCAATGAGGAAACAGCTCTGGTCAGAGAGATAAGTGTGGAAGCCGGACGGCCGGTGTTTTATACGGAAGCCCGTTATGAGGCTGGCTCCGGTGCGGGGCAGGCTGTTCCGTCGGAGGCTTCTGCCGTACGCTCGGTCCGGCTTTCACTGGGTGATGACGGGATATGCCTTTCGCCTGATGAGGAACTCAAGGCCTTTTTGCCCGTATTGCCGACAGCTGATTTGATGGGTACGGACTTGAGCGTGTCAATCCGCACCGACAGCCATTTCTATGCCCCGCTGACACTGTCGGGGACAGATGTGGGCGATCGTGACCAAAACGGCGTGTGCGATTTTGCACCGTCATATTATTATCAGTTCCGGCTGGAGCTGAAAAACCGGATGCTGGAGTGGGGCGACCGGCATATAGAGAGTTGGAAAGAAGGAGAAGTCACCGAGATACCCGTGTGATGAAAGAACAAACAATGTGTGAGAATGAAAGGAATTAGTGTGAGAAGATTGATATTGGGCCTGCTGGCCGGTGTGTTTCTGGCTTCGTGCGAGACGGAGGAATTCGGTTATTCCGGCATTTCGGAAGGCCGTTCGCAAGCTGTTTTCAGATTATGTGTGCAAGACTATGATGGAGTCGCAACCCGTCAGGCCGGTATGTCCGACGGTGGTTTCGACCGCGTGGAGTTTTATATAGTAGACCGCAGCGGGCGTCCGTTGACAGACGTTAAAGCGATTTATAGCGAGGCTTCTTCTGCCGTGATGGCTGAGGGATTGCCGGAGGGCGACTACACTTTGCTTGTGTTGAGCATCAGGGGAGACGCTTCCCGTGATGAGGCTGTGATTCATACGTTGGAACATGAGTCGGACGTCTGGCTGACTTTTCCCGATCATCTGCAACGGCCCTTGCAGGCGGAGTATTTCTATTCCCGGACACCCTTCAGCGTGGAGACGCTTGACGGCGGACAGAGCATGGTGAGTCTGGAACGGAGGGTAGAGCAACGCCGTATTATGGGACGGGCCGACTTTTCGTTCCTTTATGAGAATCCTTATGTCCGTACGGCGGTCACTTCTTCCGTGGCCCGCTTGTCCCGGACGCGGTTTTATACGTCTTTCAGTGGCGACAGCGTCTTTTCCGGAGTCAGCGATGGCGTGATGCCGGAACTTGACCTTTCGGTATCTCCTTCCTATTATTTTATGCCGACCGTGGACGGAGCAGGATTGCAGGGAGAGATTCAGCTGCAGACCCGTCGGTATACGGGCGACCGCGTGCAGACGTGTTATGATTTCGGGCAAGTGAAGGTGGAGCCCAACCGTATAGGGCGTATTCAGACTCAGGTGGAACATCCCGACAATGCGTCCGGTTTGCTGTTTGTCACCCGCATGGCTTACGAGGAAGGGCGGCATACGCGGATTCTTCAAGATGATGAGCCGGATGTTGTCTACTTTAATGCGGAGGAGCGTTCTTTCAACACGAAACAGCCTTTGCAGATCCGTCTGACCGATGACGCCCGTCTGCATTTGCGCTTCTATTCTCCGCGCGACCTGGGGCACGTGCTGTTGCAGGCCCGCATACCGTCTGTCCATTCGGAGTATATCGATTTGGCTTACTTTGATACGATACCGGCTTTTGCCGACATCTATCTCGACTTGCCTTTTACTCGCCGTACGGCTGTTTTCCACACGGCCTCCGGCAAGAATGTCGAGGTGCCTCAGGTGGTAGCTGCAGAGCTTGGAACGGCGGAGTTCCGCGTCAGTTCGCCGGATGATTATTGGCAGAAGCTGCAGAACATCAAGCATGGCTGGACCCTCAGATACAGTTCTTTCAATGGCGATCCGAATGCAGACGATGGCGGTCCTGCTGGCAACTGGATGGGCATCCGCCCGGTACATTGCCGGGAAGCGGTGGCGTTTTTCCTGAACTTCACCTATATGATCGATCTGAAAGAGCATGAGGATATTCTGCGGGCCAATGAACATCTGCTCTATGGCAACGGCGGTCCGGAGGATAAAGTGACGGCAGACCAGGTGCTGGAGCAGATGAGGCAGGAGCGTACACTGCAAGTCGGGCTGGTTTACCCTGGAAATGGCGTGATCGGCCTGGGCAGTCCGGGAGTGTTCGGAGCCTATCAGGCGGCCTATCTTTCCCATTACACCAGCACGTATAACTGTGAAATCATGTTCCATGAGTTAGGACATGTGATGGGGTATAGCCATAACAGCTCGTTCACCTACGGCCCGTGGGCTCAGAGTCTGATGAATCATTTTTATGTGGACAACCTTCATCTCTTTCCGATAGACTCGCCGGATTATCTGAAGAGTGCCGGGAACCCCAATCTATATAAATGATAAAAAAAAGAAGAAATGATGAAAACGAAGATAAGGATTGCTCTTCCGGTTTTGCTGTCGGCCTGTTTGTTCGGATGTTCCGATGAGCAGGGCGCGGTTGTGGCCGGTGACGGGAGCGTGAGAACCATTACATTGCGTTCGGCAACCTTCGCGTCTCAGCCGGACGATGTGCAGGACGTAACGAGTGCTGAGGTAGAAAGTCTGGAAGCTTTTGTATTTACGGACGGGACATTGCGCCGCAGGCTGACGGATATTCCCGTATCGCAGGGACAGTGCCGGATAGAATTGCCGGAGACTTCCGGCCGGTTGTATCTGTTGGCTAATGGCGGTCAGCTCTTGCCGCAGGATGGAACGGTGGAGGATTTGGTGATGCGCGAGGATGATTTCGCAGCCCTGTATGCTTCGCCTGTGGCTGCAGGTGTTTTGCAGCCGTTCCTGACCGGTGTGTCGGATCTTGCGGCTATCGGCCGTCAGGCTGAGGTCACGATGAAGCGAGGAGTGGCCAGAGTCGATTTGCGGCTGCGGGCCGACGGCATCCAAGTGGACAGTGTGGCTCTCCGTGGAGTGGCCGTATCCGGGCGTATTTTTCCGGATGATGTCGTGAATGCGAGGGATGACGTGGAGCGTACGGACTGGTCGAAGCGTTATGCCGTGCCCAAGGAGACGTCCGATACGGCTCTTTGCTATTTGTTTGAACAGGCCGGTGAGGAACTGCAGGCCAGGGTATATGCAAGGATTAACGGGCGTAAGACCGTGCAGACTGCCAATTTTCCGGCAGAGATCAGGCGAAACACGGTTTACGCGATCAGCATATCCGGAAACGGTGGACAGTTGGTGACGACCGTTGAGGCGCAAGAGAACTGGGAAGAAGGCGGAACGGTGAATGGCGAGTGGGCCGGAACTGTAGTCATAGACCGCGAACGGACGGTGCTCTCCAAAGGTGCCCGTATCAGTGCTGCCGGTGATACGCTGTATGTTCCCTATACTTCCAGCCGGATAGAGTTGGTGGTGAGTGCCGACGAGACTGCGGAATATGCCGTGTCCGGCCATGCGGCGGGGGTGAGCCTGTCTGAATGGGCCGGGACGTATCGGGCAGATTTGCGTGGAAATCGTTTCTTGTTGACCACGGAACTTCGGCATCCTGGCGTCGGTCGGGAATACCTTTATCTGGAGTTGCACGACAAGGACGATCCCGATATCCGTCTGGGGCGTATCGTGATTGCCTTGGAACCGAACGCTACAGAGTTCAGAGGCTTCGGCGCGTGGGATGATTATTATACTTGTGATTATGGTACTTACGTGGACGGTATGTTGGGAACTGTCAAGCCTTTGCCGGAGAAAAAGGTTGCGTTGGAGTTCGATGAGGGAGAAGATGAGTGGGCCAGACTGGTGGCGGATGAGGACGACACCGGACGTTATAGCTTTCAAGCCGGTTGGAAACCCAATGACCCGAAGGCTGACGGCCGCAAACAGAAAGTGCGCATTGTGGTGAGTGATGCTGATGGAGGGCAACGCGAAGTTTACACGTTGGTACGAAGGAACTGGGGGTTGCCGGTGGTCAATGTGAACGGAACGTGGTGGTGCAAGTATAATTTGCGGGGCAATGTGAAGAGCTTTGCCGATCAGATTCTGCTGGCAGACGATCCGGCACCCGACGGGAACGTGGGAGATTACCTCAGTCAGTGCAGTGACGAGGAGCTGCTTTGGGTATTGGGCGATCAGTATCAGGGCGGAAATCCGGATGGATTGCAGCTGACGGTTACAGACGGAAAGTTCCATTATGCCGGTTTCAGCACACGGGCTGAGTCGTTCGGTCAGCGTCCCGCTACGGCGATGGCTCCAGATGGCTATCAGATTCCGTCGTATGACGATTACCGTTTCTTCACGGCCAGCAATGACTTTAACCTCGGTTACGGAACAGGAACATTCAATAACAACCTGGGCCAGCGGTTGAGCTTCAACATTGTCGAGCGAAGTGTCTCTTTCCTGGGGGCCGACTACGGACCGTTGTCCTGTTATGACTTTGAATATGACGGTGCGCGGCTGGTATTGGCCGGGTTGGGGCATCAGTGGAATGCCGATAAAGGTTCGGTGGCACCCATGATGGTGTTGTTTGCCACGCACGTTGACGGAATTAATACTTGGATGATCGAAGGATATTCACGTGAAGATGGCAGGGGGAACTGGTACAAATATGCGGCTCATAATGCGTTGAAGACACGCACGGTGAGGTGCATCAAAACACCGGTGGAGTATATATATGAATAAGGTAAACAGAAGAACAGAACGAATATGAAGAGTCTATTGACAGGAATGTTGATGACAGGCGGATTGCTGTCTGCCTGTTCTGAGGCAACGGATTATGCCGTCTCTTATCCTGTGCAGACGGCATCGTTTGCTGTCCGGACGGGAGATTATGTGGTGGACGGGGCATCTTCCGTATTGCCAGGTGAGCAGAAAATCAAGGATATGCAGGTCTACCATTTCAAGGACGGGCGTTTGGAGCGTGTTTTCGAGAACGTGCAGCCTGTGTCGGAACAGAATTACCGGCTGGATGTCACAGGACTTTCCGGACGGTTGTATTTCCTGGCCAACGGAACTGCTGCGGCAGATGTTTCGGCTATTGTTCCTGCAATGAGTGAGGCGGACTTCCTGCGTCTGACGGCTGACGGGCCGTTTGACGGAAGTTGTGTCATGACCGGACAGCAGGAACTGGGCGGAAGTCAGTCTGATTACGAGCTTTCGTTGACCCGCGGGATGGCACGGCTGGATTTGCAATTGCAGGCACCGCATACGGTGGTGAAGGATGTGACCGTGGAGCAGGCGGCACAGGGCGGGTACGTATGGCCGCAGACTGTTGTTGCCACTCCGGACGAGGCCGTGCGTGAGACGCTTTGCCGCAGCTTCGATCGGCCCTTGTCGGCCGATTCCGCCGGCATTTTCTATCTTTATGAGCAGGCCGGCGAGCCGTTGACTGTCAGACTGACTGTGGCGGTGCGCGGGAAGGAGAAAGTGGTCGAAGGACAATTGCCTGCCATGCTGAAACGCAACACCGTATATGTCGTGAAGCTGACAGGAGATGACGTGGCGCATCTTGCTTTGGAGGTTGAAGAATGGGAGAGTGGGGACGACGTGAACGTCGTGCCGGAGTTGGGCCGTGTGGTCCGCGTGGACCGTGAACGCTCGGAGCTGCCGGACGGAGTGACGGTGCGCAACGAGGCCGCTTTCGATGTGGTGGAGCTGCCTTACTATCCCGTTGAGCTGTTGCTGACGCTGGAGGCTCCTGCTGAGGTGGAACTGCTGAAGGCGGACGGGGGCCTTCAGCTGACGTTGGAGACCGCCGCGCCGCCCGTATCGTCCTACCTGCAGAACACGTTCAGAGTGAACACTGCCCTGAGCGTTCCCGGAAAGCCGGCCGGAGAAGCGGTGTATGCCATCAAGTACAAGCATTTGGATTATGTCTACGAAGATAAGCTGGTATTCCGCCAGCAGGCGAATGCCAGCCGCTTTGACGGACTGCTGACCTTTGACGACGGAATGGTGTGCGACTTGAAACGCTACGTGGACAACGAACTGGGAACGGTCGCTGTGCCCGACGGAATGGAGCTTAGTGTGCGTGTGGAGGACGGGAATGCCCTTTGGCTGAAGGCTGAGCCGCTGCCGGACGCATCCGGCAGCTACCGGATCGTGGCCGGATGGCGTCCGAATGACCCCGAAGCGGACGGGCGTGAACAGCGTGCCGACCTCCTGATCCGCACATCGGACGGCAGTAGGGAAGAGGTCTATACCGTGAAACGCAGGAACTACGGACTGCCCGTCACCTTGATGAACGGAGTGTACTGGTGTAAATACAATGCACGGGGCAATGCAAGAGACTTTGCCGACCAGATTCTCGTGCCGGACGACCCGGCAGCGCAAAGAGGGCAGACCGTGAGGGAATATCTGGACAACTGTCCCCCCGAAGCGTATCTCGACTTATGGGGATGGAACTATCAGGGCGGCAGCGGAAGAGGACTGAAAGTGATAGTGCAGAATGGTGTGGCCAGGCTGGAGGGATATAACACGGCTGAAGCGGTACATCCCAACAAACTGGACCCGAAGTCGCTGGCTCCCGACGGCTACGAACTGCCGGACATGGCTTATTATAACCGTATCTTTCCTGAGTGGGCGAGCATCTTGCGCGATGGAGGCCCGTACACGGTGCACACGCCGTGGGAGAATAACCGTCAGGTTTTTATCCGTTCAGGAAGTCGGACAGACTTGGTTTTGGACGGATTGCAGTTGCCCGAACTGTATCACTTCGAGGTATACGACAAGATCAACGGTCAGGAACAGGAGGCAGTGACGTTCTATGGTCCGGGCAGTCAGTGGAACAATAATGGACTGAATCATAACAATATCCTTTTCGGCTGTTATTCTCCGGCGGGGAGCGGTTGGTTTAATTCCAATTACGGGCTACAGGTGAATGGCGGCGGGCCGCGTGACACACGTATTTTCCGTTTTGTGAAATCACCGGTGGAATATATCTATTAGAGAAACGTTTTGCCGGTTGTTGGCGGGAAACGGTTTCGATGGAACGCGGTTCAGGAAGAGAGCTTCGGCATATTTGCCGGAGTTCTCTTCCTTCCTTTTTGTTTTTGACCGTGATATTCGCTGAGCGGTTGATAGCCTGAAGCCTGTGTTGTATGAGAAAGGCAAATGATATGCCGGCAATGTCCGGTTGTGCGTCCGCGCAGTCAGACGGAGGCGAAGACGGTGCGTGGACGGAACGGTTGCGGAATACCCTCCAAAGTCTTGCGGAAGACTTTTCCAAGTCTTGCGGAAGATTTTTCCGGGTCTTGCGGAAGACTTTTCCGGGTGCTGTACGGGAAGAGGAAACGTCAGTTTCATGAATGGAAAAGAACCTGATGGGCGGGAGACGCGGCACATTTGTTCCTTGCAGGTCCTGCACTACGGGATTTTTTGTCTACATTTGCAGCATGTTTTGAAAATGAGCTTGATGATGAATACGGTAGTGAGATGTTTGTGCCTGCTTGTCCTGGCCTGTTGCGGGACGGTGGCAGTGCGGGCGGATTTGTCGCTGACGGAAACGTCCGCGCGCGAGGTGGCCATGGCTTTCTGGCAACGGAAGGGCGGGGTGGCCAAACGCGGGTATGGTGCAACGGGTGTGGGCGATGCGATGCAGCTGTTGTATGCGGTGCGGAGCGGCTATGTGTTCGTGCCCTCCGGCGGTAAAGGGTTTGTCTGGGTGGCCGGAAGTGCCGGACAGCCGGTGGTTGCCGGCTACAGCCTGACGTCCGATGTGCGTGAAGCCGCGTGTCCGGCAGTCTTGTCCGGCTGGATGAATGCGTCCGGCCCGCTTTCCGGCGGGGAGCGTTCTTCCGTCCCTGTGCCTCCGCTGCTGACTTCGGTGTGGCATCAGGACGCTCCTTATAACGGCCTGTGCCCTTATTACCGCGATGATGACGGCGAGGTGAGCGACGTGCCTTGCAAGGTGGGTTGCGTGGCTACCGCGACTTCCGAGGTGATGCGTTATTATGCGTGGCCCGATGTGTTGCAGGACACTCTGCATGGTTGGTCGACAGAACACTACACATTGCCGGATGTCATGCCGGGAACGCAAATAGACTGGGCGAATATGCTCGACAGCTATGACGGCATTTATACGGATGCGGAAGCGCGTGCCGTGCAGGAACTGGCCTTATATTGCGGAATGGCCTGCCACATGAATTATGGTGAGCATGCGTCCGGGAGTAATGTGGTTGACTTGTTGTTGCCGTTGCGGTACGTCTTCGGTTATGAATACGTAAGGCTTTACGACCGTTCGCGTTACTCACCCGACCGTTGGATGGAGCTGTTGCAATATGAGCTGCGGCGCGGTGTCCCGTTGGTCTATCAAGGATATAACATGGCTTTTGTCGGACATGCTTTTGTCCTGGACGGTATGGACGAGGACGGTTTTTTCCATATCCGCTGGGGAGAATGCGGCGGATTTTATGACGGATATTTCAATGTGGATATCCTGAATGTGCTGGAAAATCCGGATGACCCTACCGGAATGGGGCGTGAGTTGGGCTATTTCTGTAATCAGTGTGCATTGGCTTTTCATCCGGAAAGCCTTCCGGATTTTCCGGGCGACACGCTGACATACGACAGCGAAGATGTTGCCGTGGACCGTCTGGCTTTCAGTCACGCTCCGGATACGCGCTTTTATGCGACGGCGGATGTGACCCTGACCAATCATTCGGCAGATACGATAACCTACACCTTATTGTTATTTACGGCAGAACAGGCGGGCGAGGTGGACTGGGACTCAGTTACGAATGTCGGAATAACAGCGTTGACTCTTTATCCCGGCCGCACGGAGACGGTGCCTGTGCGGTGCTATTTCCGGCAGTCGGGCCGTCTGTATTTAGGGGCCACGGGCGACATGGAACACGTGCTTTACCTGGAACCGGTGGAAGTGGAAGGAGCAAGGAACACTTATTTGAGCGTTAAGGCTGTCGAACCGCTGGTTCTGGACAGTCGTCATGGCGTATTCCGGGTGGAGATGGACAATACAGGGACGACCGATTGGGTAAACAATTTGCTGACGTATGACTTGATTCAGGAAGGAATGGAGCGGGGATACAGTCACTGGTCGCTGTTGAATATCCCCCCCGGAGAGGCAATATGCGACACGGTCACTTTCGGCGGGCTGCAGCCCGGTGCCGATTACACGCTTCACATCCGTCCTGCCTGGGGTGACAGTTATGCTTATGATTTCCATGTCCCTGGCGCAGACGGCGTGGCGGAAATTCAGGCAGACGTGCAAACCGGAGCGCATGCAATTTATACGTTGCAGGGATATCAGGTCGGCTCGGTGCCGGCCGACGAAGTCCGGCGGACGCTTTACAGTCTGCCCAAGGGCATTTATGTGATTGTTGCGCCCGACGGCAGTTCCCGTAAGTTCGAGAATCATTAAAAAACGGTAAGAGGAGCGGTAATATAGGTTTTTTGTCGTACTTTTGTGTCCGTAATGCGATAGGAAATGAAAATGAATGCAATTGCGCTGATTGATAAGTACTATGCGGCAACGCCGCAACTGCGTGACATCTTGTGGCGGCACAGCCGCAAAGTGGCCGACCGCTGCCTGAAGATAGCCGCTCTTCATCCCGAATTGAATATAGACACGGCATTTGTTGAAGAAGCGGCATTGGTGCATGACATAGGTATTCTGCAGACCGATGCGCCGGAAATCTTATGTTTCGGAGATGCGCCGTACATCTGTCATGGATATGTCGGGGCGGAAATGATGCGCAAAGAAGGGTTCCCGCGTCATGCCAGGGTCTGTGAGCGGCATACCGGCGCGGGCATATCCAAAGCGGAAATCATAGCAAAAGGATTGGACATCCCCGTTCAAGACTATCTGCCGGAGACTATCGAGGAACAGTTGGTCTGTTATGCCGACAAATTCTATTCCAAATCTCATCTTGACCGTGAGCGAACGCCGGAGCAGGCATTGAAGAGTGTGTCCAAACACGGGGCAGACGGTGCTCTCCGTTTCCGCCACTGGATGGATATTTTTGCGGAAAATATCGCCCGTTAGGCGGATTTTATGTATTTTTGCAGTCGTTTACAGACAAAGAATAAGACAGACTTTCGGTTGAAAACAAAGGTAGCAATATTTTTCCTGATCGGCAGTTCGATTTGTGTGCTTGCTCAAAACGGGGGGAAAGAGGACTTTTCCGCTGCGTCATCTCTTTCTTCATCGGTCATGGCCGACAGCATTCCAGACAGTCTGTCCCTGCAGACCACACAGAATGAAAGCCTGCAGCCTGCTGATGTGCCGGAAAAGGTGCAGGCTGCAGCCGCAGATTCCACCGGCAGTCTGGCGATGCCCGACAGCCTTGCAGGGGCCGACAGTATATCGGCCGACACCTTGATGGCTGATACCGTGAAGCAAAGTAAGTCCGTGCTGGACCGACCCGTGGAATATACAGCCTCGGATTCCGTAACCTTTGAGGCCGGGTTGGGCAACGCCAACCTCTATGGCGACAGTAAGGTGAACTATACAAACCTGGAACTGCAGGCAGACTGGATTACGATGAATCTGGACAGCAGCATTGTGCATGCCGTGGGGCGTCCGGACTCTACGGGAAAAGTGCAGAACCAGCCCGTGTTCAAACAAGGCAGTGACCAGTATGAACCGGAACGAATCAGCTATAACTTCAAGACTCGGAAGGCCTTTATTGATAACGTCTATACCCAACAGGGCGACGGATTTCTCATCAGTGAGGAGTCTAAACGCGACGCAGAGGGCGTCATGTATGTCCGTCATGGAAAATACACTACTTGCAATGCCAAGCATCCTCACTTCTACATGGCGTTGACAAGAGCAAAGGTGCGTCCGGGGAAAGACGTGGTTTTCGGTCCGGCCTACCTCGTGATAGAGGACGTCCCCCTGCCATTGGCTATTCCTTACGGCTTTTTTCCTTTCAGCAAGAAGTATTCTTCGGGATTCATCATGCCCACACTCGGCGACGAGAGTGTACGAGGCTTTTATTTGCGTGACGGTGGATACTATTTTGCTATCAATGATAAGATAGACCTGAAGCTCATCGGTGAGATTTATACTAAGGGATCCTGGGGGCTGAGTGCGCAATCCAATTATCGCAAGAGGTATCGTTTCTCCGGCAATTTCTTCTTGAGTTATCAGAATACTGTGGAAGGTGAGAAGAATATGCCGGACTATTCCAAATCCACGAGCTTTAAAATACAATGGACACACCGTCAGGATGCCAAGGCTAATCCGACACAGAGCTTTTCGGCGAGCGTCAACTTCGCTACGTCGAACTATGAGCGCAACAATCTGGTGAGCATGTACAATCCGGAAAATTACACTCAGAGTACGAGAACTTCCAGTGTGGCTTATTCAAAAACCTTTGAACGCATAGGCCTGACGCTCTCCAGTTCTTTCAACCTGTCGCAGAACGTGCAGGATTCTTCCATCTCTATGACTTTGCCGAGCCTTGATATTACACTGGCGCGCTTCTATCCTTTCAAACGTAAACGGGCTGCAGGAAAGGAGCGTTGGTATGAAAAGATTGCATTGAGCTACACGGGAAGTCTGAGCAACAGCATCGACACGAAAGAAAATCTGCTTTTCAAATCGAATCTGATTAAGGACTGGCGTAACGGAATGCGGCATAGTATTCCCATCAGTGCGACTTTCAGCTTGTTTAACTATATCAACATCACGCCTCAGTTCAACTTCACCGACCGCATGTATTCTCATAAGGTGATGCGGCATTGGGACGAAGAGCGTCAGCGTGAGGTGACGGACACGATCTGGGGATTCCAAAACGTGTACAACTATGACATGAGCGTGTCGGCTACTACGAAGCTGTACGGTTTCTATACTCCGCTGTTCGGAAAGAAGATTCAAGCCATCCGGCACGTGTTTACGCCTACGGTGAGCTTTAGTTATGCTCCAGACTTTGGTGCAAGACGCTATGGATATTATACGTCATACGTCAGAACGGATGAGAACGGGGAGGTATCCACCGTGAACTACTCGCCTTACAGCGGCAGTCTGTACGGCGTGCCCGGCCAGGGCAAGACCGGTAACATCTCTATGGATATATCCAATAACATTGAGATGAAGGTGCGCACAAAAAATGATTCCTTGCGTAAGATTAGTCTGATAGACGAATTGGGAGCCAGTCTGAGCTACAACATGGCGGCAGAGCGTCAGCCTTGGAGCGATTTGTCTATGCGTGTGCGTATCAAAACGCCGTGGAACTATACATTCAGCATGAATGCTGTTTTTGCTACGTATGCCTATGAGTTCGATGAGAACGGCAACGTGCGTGAAGGCGATCGTACGGAATGGTCTTACGGGCGTTTCGGTCGTTTCCAGGGCATGTCGCAGAACCTGTCCTATACCTTTAATAACGAAACGTTCAAGAAACTCTTCGGATGGGGAAAGCCGAGCACGGAAGATGTGCAGCGTACAGAGGAAGAAGAGGAAGAAGTGGGCGACACGAACATTGACCCCGACCGCAAGAAAGCGGAACGGGAGGGCGCAAGGAAAGAACCGGAAAAGGCAGAAGTGGACGAGGATGGGTATCTGAAGTTCAAACTGCCTTGGTCGTTTACCGTTTCTTATGGTGTCACGATGTCGGAAAATACCAGTGCGCGGATTAACGTGAAGAAAATGCGTTATCCTTACCGTCTGACTCATACGTTGAATTTTTCGGGAAACATACGCATATCGGACGGCTGGAACCTGACTTATTCTTCCGGTTATGATTTCAATTATCACCGTTTGTCCATGACCACGGCCTCCATATCGCGCGACCTGCACTGCTTTTCCATGTCGGCCAGTGTGGTCTTGAGTCCTTATACTTCTTATAACTTTACCTTTTCCGCCAACGCGTCAGAATTGGCTGATGTGTTAAAATGGAAAAAACAAAGTAGTTATAGCTCAAATATTGAGTGGTATTGATACGTATAATGACACGTTTGTTCGTATATATATTATACGAAACGTATTATTCTAAATTGCTATGATGAAAAGATTTCTGTTCACTTTCGCAACAGGTCTCCTGGGGATGAGCCTGTCGGCGGCAGTGGCGGCAGCTCCTTTGGAGACGTCGTCCGGTCTGTCCCATCCCCGTATCGTGACTACCGCTTCGCAGAAAGAAAGCACGCTCAGACTGATAGAACAAAATGAATGGGCGCGGCAAGTCGTGAATGCTTTGAGACAAAAGGTGGATCCGTATGCAGACCGTGAGGAAGATTATTTGAGTTCACGTTTGTATATGAACTGGAAAACGCAGGCCCAAGATGTGTATGTGCGAGGGGAGTGGTTCAGTCATGTGGGTGACAAGAAAGCCCCTGTCCCGACGGTCATGTTCAGTGGAGCGAGAGCGGGTGCCACGTCGTATGCCCGGCCGGGAATAGACGAACGGTTGCCCTATGCCGATGAGACCAAAGGCGTATACATGAGAAACCGCAATCTTCCCGGACAGCCTTTGGAATGGGTACGACCGGAAAAAGTGGGCACACAGATAGAAAGCGGTAACGTCGACATAATGAAATATGCCCGTGATGCGGCATACCTGTGGTGGCTGACGGGCGAGGAAAAATATGGCCGGATGGCTGCGAAGGTGCTGGATACCTTTTTGCAGGGCATATATTACCGCGATGTGCCCGTCGACTTGAATCACGGGCATCAGCAGACGCTTGTGGGAATGACCTCGTTCGAGGTGATACATGAGGATATTGTTCCGGTCGTGACGGAATGTTATGACTTCCTGTACGGTTACATGAAGGAGCATTACGCGAAGAACATGCCGCTCTATGCCGGTGCCTTGAAGAAAATGGCGGATGTCATAACGAAGAACGGAGTGCCGCATAATAACTGGAACATCATACAGGCACGCTTTATCTTTTCCATAGCCTTGGTGCTGGACGGGAACGATGCCTATGCCGACGGTAAGGGGAAAGAGTATTATGTGAATGTCGTGGCCAAGGACAGCACCCTGCGTCAATGGGGACTGGAAGCATTGGCACGCTACGGGTTCGACCCGGCGACGGGCATCTGGAACGAATGTCCCGGTTACAGTTGTAATGTGGTGAACGATTACACGGATTTCCTTTTGCTCTTTGACAGATATATGGGGCGGGATCTGCTGGAGGAGATGCCCATCATAGAGAAAGCGGTGGCCGCTACTCCGCAATATTGTTTCCCCAATCGCAAGATTGTCGGTTTCGGCGACACGCATCCTTGGTTCCTCCGTACCAGTTTCTTTGAAAGCATGATCCGGAATGCCCAGCGTTACGGCAAGCGGGAACAGGAAGAGCGATTCACGGCTATGTTGCGTTGTTTTGACCCGGATTTTGCGACTTCTTCCGCTCGCCCGCGGACTGATGCGAACCTGCGTAACCTTTATCCGCAGGATGTGCTGAAGATAGACACGACAATAGCTCCCGGACGTATAGAACAGTATGTCAGCCCGACGTTCTATTCTCCGAAGGTCAGCTGGCTCGTGCAGCGTAACGGAATGGATGCCCGGAACAGTCTGATGTATTCGTTGAACGCCAGTGAGGGGAATCATCAACATGCCAACGGATTGTCGGTAGAGTTCTATGGCAAAGGCCTGACGCTCGGACCCGATGCCGGTATCGGGCATTCTTTATATTCCGGTCTGGATTATCTGGAGTATTATAGCCAGTTCCCCAGTCACAACACGGTGTGTGTGGACGGCGTCTCGTCTTATCCGGTCATGAAAAGCAACCATTCTTTCAAGTTGCTGCACAGCTATCCGCAGCCTTCCAACGCTGATGAGCGGAATCTGGAATCGGCGGATTACTTCCGTGGCGTCAGCTACACGGAGACTTATTTCCGCGAACCGGAGACGCAGGCCGACCAGACGCGGCTGTTGAGCATCGTGGATGTCGATGGCGGCGGAGGCTATTACGTAGACGTGTTCCGCAGTCGCAAGAGTGAGGGGGGCGATAAGATGCACGATTATTTCTACCACAATCTGGGACAGTCCATGGAGGTGACGGCGGCCGACGGCAGTCCGCTGGATTTTGTTCCGTCGGAGGAACTGAGCTTTGCAGGTGCCCATCTGTATGCTTATTCCTATATATATGATCAGCAAGTGGCCCGGACAGACCAGGATGTGCGTGCGGTGTTTACCGTCCATCCGGAGAATGGCGGAGAGGATATCCGTATGACGATGTGGCAGCAGGGCATGCCGGAACGCAAGGTGTTCCGCGCACTGAGTCCGGATACGGAAGGGTTGAGCCGGGACAAGACCATGCCTTATACCGTTTTGGGGCAGCCCACGCTGACTTATGTGGCCCGTCAGGAAGGCGAGGCCTGGACACGTCCTTTTGTGTCGGTGTTCGAGCCGTCCACGGCTACGGAGGGAAGCCGGATTGAAAAGGTGGCATTCTTTGTCCCTGAGAGCCGGAGTAAGGATGCCGCAGGCATCACCGTCAGGCTGAAAGACGGGCAGACGGATGTCATCCTCTCGTCGGCAGACTGCAGTGAGGCGGTGAAGGGCGAAGGTTTGTGCGCAAAAGCGTCGTATGTATTCCGCAGAAGTGCCGGCGGTCTTGCGCAACGTTTGCTGATGGGTAACGGCACATGGTTCGAGGCCGACGGAGTGAGGATTCAGGCTGAGGAGCCGACAGATGTGTCGTTGTGCAATGTAGACGGTGAATGGTACTATACGGCAGGAAAGCCTTGTACGATAATGATAGGCGATACAAGTCGTGAGGTGAAAGCGACAGACACTCCGGCAGAGTGGTGAGAACCATGACATTCAGGAAAGCAGACGGCTCAGAACAGCGAAGGCATGTCCGTCTGCTTTCTTTCGTTTGTCTCTTCCATGGCACCCTGTTCTGCTTCCTGCATTCCGGAGAAGTCCAGTTCCGGCTGATGGCATGCGTCGCACTTCAAGGCATACCATCCCCGTTCGCGTCCGGATGTGAACGGGGATGATGCTTTTCCGGCTTGTGCCCACAGAAAGAATCGTACATTCTGATATACTTTCTCATAGGACAGGCCGACGTTGAACAAGCCGACATGCCGGTTGTACACCTGTCGGGCTATAATGCCGACCGGCAGGCCCTCTTTGCCTGTCCGCCGCAATATTTCATAAATATCGTTATAAAAGGGACTTCCCATGCTGCAAAGATAAAGATTAATAGGGATACATTCAATTATTTGTTTATCTTTGCTCGTCATTTTAATGAAATAAATATCATGAAGAAGTCTATAGGTTGTTCCTTGTTGTTGTCCGCCATCCTGCTTGCGGCGTGTGATAAAAAAGAAAATTCGTACGATTTTGCACAGATCCTATATCCGAACAACGGTTATACTGTCCTGTATGCCGACCAGGTGACAGACTCTTTGAAGTTTGCCACGACCTACGACTGGACGCTGTCCGTGTCTGCCGACTGGATGTCGATTGCAGCAGATTCCATGTCCGGAACCGTTCCGGCGGGCGCATATATGGTGAGTAACTTGACCGTTCATTTTGAAGCCAACAACACGGATACCGTGCGTTCCGGCTACGTGGGCTTCCATGCCGACGGCAAGATGCTCCAGGCCGTTTACGCCCAGGTGGGATTCCTGGACGTGCGGCGTCCGAACTTTTCAGCAGAACAGAGCATGTTGACGGATTCCGCGCGTCAGGCAGGCGACAGCATTACCTTCCGGACCTACAGCAACGACTGGACATTGGCTTTCAAGGATGCCGCACCGGACTGGATTCGTCTGGCAGACGGAGCCGCGACGTCGGGTAAAGCGGGATTGCATACTGTGGCATATCTGTTGGACGAGAATACTTCGGCTGCCGAACGTTCGGCCATATTGCAGCTGAAGAGCCGCGGTGTGACGGCGGATATTCACATCCGGCAAGAAGGTGCAAAGCAGGATGCGCAGGAATAAGAAGCTGAACGGTAAGATTATTTTTAAATATCTCAATTAATCATTAACTAACATGAATAAGAAAATGATGGGCAGAACGCTTTGTGCCGTTCTGTTGGGTTGTGGTGCCGCATGTGGAACGCCTGTGGCGGCGGCGGTGCCCGATTCTGTGTATGTACTGGCTTACAATGTGCATGTGGGTGGCGGATTAAATCTGGCCTGGAGCGCAGACCGCCAGCATTGGAAAGGAATAGGACCGGGTTATGCTTTTGTCAAAAGCGATTTTGGTACATGGGGTGCCGAGAAGAAGATGTATAACCCCACGTTGGTGCAGATGCCCGACGGCACGTGGAGATGCGTGTTTCAGGTCAATGATTACACCAATCAGTTCGCTGTGGCATCCAGCACGGACCTGGTGAAGTGGCAACCGCAGGACTATCCCTTCATGGACGGGGTGAGCAGCTGTCTGTCGCCGGTGCTGTCGTTTGACGTACCGACTTCCACTTACCGCGTGCTGTTCAAGACCAAAGAGGGAGGAGTCTACGTTACGGAGTCTGAAGATTTCTACCATTTCAGTAAACCGCGTCAGGTAGAGGCTTCGGCATACACCGCTGTCGTGGAACCTGCCAAGGTTGACGGGCAACAGGTGCAGGGACAAGTCTTCAGGCTGCCTTATTCCGATGTGGAGCATATCATGAAGTCTGTGGAGAGCGCGACTTATTGGGCAGGTTTGAACAGCGAACTGGCACGCGACAATGAGACCCGTTTCCAGGGACTTAAGCCTTTGGAGGCTGTCATTAAGATTGATGCAGGGAGCAAGAAGAAAATCAGTGACAAGCTGATCGGTATCTTCTTTGAGGATATTAACTATTCGGCCGACGGTGGACTGTATGCGGAACTTGTCCAGAACCGCGATTTCGAGTACTCGCCCGACGACGTCCGGGGGCGGAATGCCGAATGGAAAGCCGACTACGCCTGGAGCCTGACCGGGAATGGCGGTAAATGGGAAATCGCCACAGACAGTCCTATACATGAAAACAATCCTCACTATGCCTTGCTGACGGTGGCGCAACCCGGCGAAGTGGCGTTGCAGAACGGCGGTTTCGACGGCATTTTGCTCCGTGAGGGAGAAAAGTATGACTTCTCCATGTTTGTCCGTCAGCTGGACGGCAAGGGAGGAAAAATCAGAGTGAGTCTTGTGCAGGACGGGCAGACAATAGCTCAGACCACGGTCAAGGCCCGGAATGATGACTGGAAGAAAGTGACGGCTGTGCTCAAGGCCGATGCGGATGCCGACCATGCTTCTATCCGGGTGGAGCCGTTGACTGAGGGACGTGTGGCACTGGATATGATCTCGCTTTTCCCGCAAAACACGTTCAAGGGGCGCAAGAACGGACTGAGGGCCGACCTTGCCCAGACCTTGGCCGACATGAAACCCAAGTTCATGCGCTTCCCTGGCGGATGCGCTGTCCACGGCGACGGATTGCATAATATCTACAACTGGAAAGAGACCATCGGTCCGCTGGAAGCCCGCAAGCCACTGCGCAACATCTGGGGATACCATCAGACAAGAGGATTGGGCTACTATGAGTATTTCCAGTTCTGCGAGGACATCGGCTGCGAACCCTTGCCGGTGCTGGCGGCCGGCGTATGCTGCC
Organism: uncultured Paraprevotella sp.; assembly: GCA_944321365.1. GTDB lineage: Bacteria > Bacteroidota > Bacteroidia > Bacteroidales > Bacteroidaceae > Paraprevotella. The sequence goes on along the minus strand of CALULA010000017.1, from coordinate 13,061 downwards.
AGAACTCCAGTGACGGAGGGCACGGACAGCAGGGCGGTATTCCGATGGATCAGATGCCGGCATACATTCAGGACGTGCTCGACCTGATAGAATGGGCCAACGGAGATGCCAAAACCACGAAGTGGGGCAAGATACGTGCCGAGCAGGGACATCCCGAACCCTTCGGCCTGAAATACATCGGCATCGGTAACGAAGATCTCGTCTCAAAGACCTTTGAAGAGCGCTATCTTATGATTATCAAGGCCGTGAAAGCCAAATATCCTGATATCATTGTCTGCGGTACGGCCGGTCCGTGGTCGGAAGGCAGTGATTATGAGGCCGGATGGCGTCTGGCCAAGGACAACAACATCGATATGGTCGATGAGCATTATTATCAGACACCAGGCTGGTTTATTTATCATCAGGACTACTACGATCAGTACGACCGCAATGGTTCCAAAGTCTATCTGGGCGAGTATGCGGCCCATGCTCCCGGTCGGCCCAATGACATAGAGACGGCTTTGTGCGAGGCTTTGCATATCTGCGGCATGGAACGGAACGGTGATATCGTGGCTATGAGTTCCTATGCTCCTTTGTTGGCCAAGGAAGGACATACACAGTGGAATCCGGACATGATCTACTTCAACAACAAAGAAGTGAAGCCCACCGTGGGTTATTACGTGCAGAAACTTTGTGGAAACAGTTCCGGCGACGAATATATTGAAAGCAGTCTGACGGTGAATGAGAGACGGAAAGGCGTACGCGAACGTCTGGCAGTCAGCACAGTGCGTGATTCCAAGACCGGAAAAGTGTACATCAAGATGGTGAATCTGCTGAACCATCCGGTGAAAGGCCGGCTGGAGATTTCCGGTCTGGACGATCTCTTTGGCGAGACGAAAAGCGTGCCTGCCCGGCTACACCTGCTGACGGGCCGCTACGATGACCGTACGGCGAAGCCTCAGGAGAGCACCTTGCAGCTGACGCCGGATTATGAGTATGAGCTTCCGGCTTATTCTTTCAGCCTGATAGAAATTTAGAATTTATAGATTCGTAAGATAAAACCTTGTGAAAAGCGGCGTTAGCTTTTTACAAGGTTTTTTTGTTTTTTTTAGATAAGGAAAAATCTCCTTTCGTTCGTATATATATAATGTAGTACGATAACATGTTATTTCATAATATAGACTGTAAAGATGAATCTGTTGAATCATGTGAGACAGGTCGCGGGTTGCGGCTTGTTTCTTTGGGGGGCTGTTTCCCTGTGGGGACAACAGCCGGAATACGTATCTTCCGTGTGGAATCCCGATTTGGGGAATGGTACTTACAAGAATCCGGTCATCTGTGCCGATTATTCCGACCCTGATGTCTGTGCGGTGGGCAATGATTTTTATCTGACTGCTTCCAGTTTTGCCTGCATTCCGGGTTTGCCCATCCTGCATTCCCGCGATCTCGTGAACTGGAAAATCGTGAACTATGCGTTAGACAAGCTGGTGCCGGAAGACTTTTACGATGTGGTGCGGCACGGGAAAGGCGTATGGGCACCCAGTATCCGCTACCACAACGGGGAGTTTTATATTTATTGGGGCGATCCGGATTTCGGTGTCTACATGGTGAAGGCCAGCGATCCGGCGGGCGACTGGTCGGAACCCGTTCTGGTCAAAAAAGCCAAGGGCATTATCGATCCCTGTCCGCTTTGGGATGATGATGGCCGTTGTTATCTGGTGTATGCCTATGCAGGCAGCCGGGCACAAATCAATTCCGTGCTGTGCGTAGCCGAGATGAATGCCGAGGGAACGGAAGTCATCGGGCCGGGACGCATCGTATTCGACGGGAATGATGACGTGAACCATACGGCGGAAGGCCCGAAGTTTTATAAACACGACGGTTACTATTATATTATGTTTCCGGCCGGGGGAGTTCAGTCGGGCTGGCAGATGGTGGCCCGCAGCCGTCAGGTTTATGGACCATACGAGGCCCGTCGCGTGATGGAGCAGGGGAATACGCCGGTGAACGGTCCTCATCAGGGCGCTTGGGTGCGTACGGCAGCCGGGGAGGACTGGTTCATACATTTTCAGGACAAAGGCTGTTATGGCCGGGTCATCTGGCTTGAACCCATGCGATGGAAGGACGGATGGCCGGTGATTGGTGAAGATACCGACGGTGACGGTTGCGGAAACCCGGTGCTCACTTACCGTAAGCCTGATGTCCCGATGACGGAAAGTGTGAATCCGGTGGAGAGCGATGAGTTCAACAGTGTGGACCTCGGCCTGCAATGGCAATGGGCTTCCAACCGTAACGATTTGTACGGTTTCACCACGCCTTATGGCTATCTGCGCCTGTATTCCTGGCCTTTATCATCCGGATATGTCAATCTGTGGGAAGCGTCCAACATGTTGTTGCAGAAGTTTCCGGCAGAATCTTTCAAGGCAACAGCCAAAGTGAAGATGGTGAGCAAGGAAAATGGTCAGGAGGGCGGACTGATTGTCATGGGGTGGGATTATGCCGCCCTCACGGTCTGTCGCAAGGGCGACCGTTTCATCCTTCGTCAGCGCATCTGTCATGATGCCGAACAGGGAGGCAAGGAAAGTGTGCGCAACCTGGCCGATTTTGAGCCGTCCGAACGGCAGACTATCATTTATTCGCCGACTGTAAGCCGCTCCATCTATTTGCAGGTGCAGGTGGAGCCGGGCGGGCTTTGCCGTTTTGCCTATAGTCTGGACGGGAATGAGTTCACACCTTGCGGCGAGACGTTTCAGGCCCGTCAGGGAAAATGGATCGGTGCGAAGGTGGGTTTTGTCTGCATCGAGCCTTATGCCGAGCCGGCGGTCAACCGCGGATGGCTGGATGCCGACTGGTTCCATGTTGAGCCTTTAGCGGAATAATATTAATTTTTAATGAGTATACGACATGAAAAATCAAACTTCAAAGTTTGCTGTTTTGCCCGTACTGTTCGGGTTCTTTGTGATGGGCTTCTGTGATATAGTAGGCATATCGTCCGACTATGCGCGTGAGGCTTTCGGCTGGAGTCAGACGATGACCGGATTCGTTCCCTCCATGGTGTTCGTGTGGTTCCTGTTCTTCAGTATCCCCGTCGGAGTCAGGATGAACCGCTGGGGGCGGAAAAACACAGTGATGCTCAGCATGATTATCACGCTGGTGGGCATGGCCATACCCTTGTTGCAGACCGCGTGGGCATGTCTCGTCGGATATGCTTTGCTGGGCATAGGCAATGCGATTCTGCAAGTGTCGCTCAATCCCTTGCTGAACAACGTGGTGACCGACCGGAAGCTGCTCACCAGCAGTCTGACCGCCGGTCAGGTGGTCAAGGCCATATCTTCGTTCTGCGGGCCGTACTTCATGCTGCTTGCCGTAGATGTGCTGGGTGGCGGCGACAAAGACAACTGGTATCTGGCCTTCCCCTTGCTGGGAGCCGTCACGCTGCTTTCAGCCCTGTGGCTGCAATTCACGCCCATACAGCGTGAGCAGGAGACGGAGGCGTCCGGCGTTTCGGCGGGCAACACCCTGCGGCTGCTTTCCGACCGCACCATTCTGCTGCTCTTCTTCGGCATCTTCTTCGTGGTGGGCATAGATGTGGCCACCAACTTCATCAGCTCCAAGGTGATGATTCTGCGCTTCGGGTGGGAGACAGGCGAGGCCGGTATAGCACCTCAGGTGTATTTCATCTGCCGTACGGCAGGAGCGTTCCTCGGTGCTTTCTTCATGACGCGCATTGCTGAGATGACCTATTTCCGCCTCAATATTCTGGCGGCCATTGCTGCCGTTCTGGTGCTGGCGTTCTGCGAGAATGTCACGGTGGATCTGGTCTGCATCGGCGGTATAGGTTTCTTCTGTTCCTGCATCTTCCCCATTATCTATTCCATGGCCGTGCAGCACATGCCGGGCCAGGCCAACCAGATTTCCGGGCTGATGATTACGGCGGTGGCCGGTGGCGGTGCCGTCACACCCCTTATCGGTGCGGCAACTGACGCGGCAGGCATAACGGCAGGAGTCTGCGTGCTGCTTGTCTGCGCGTTCTATCTTACATTCTGTGCCTATGGCGTGAAGAGTGCTCCAAAGGCCGTTTCCGACAAAAAAAACAAATGACATGAGAAAAACGTTTTGCAAAATAGGATTATGGGCATGGATGGGGCTGATGGCCTCGTCTGTGGCAGCCCAGCAGCGAGTGGATGTGGAGAAAGACCTGCTTTACTGTCACCGTCAGGTGGAGCGTGCACTGGCCGGTCTGAAGCATGACGGCGGGTGGGACTACACGCAGATGCCCCGCAACATACTGGCCGCCGACCTGGAAGCCGGACGGCAGGAATGGAACTGCAGACCGGCTGTGCCTGAAGAGTGGTGCGGCGGTTTCTGGCCGGGCATCCTGTGGTACGACTACGAATACAGCGGTGAGGCATATATCGGCCGACAGGCCCGTAATTATACGGCTTCGCTGGGCTTTCTGGCCGACCGTGACCCTTATGATCACGATCTGGGCTTTCTGGTATATTGCAGTTATGGAAACGGCATGCGCATAGAGCCGGATGCGGCCTACCGTGATGTGATTGTCGGTACGGCAAGACAGTTGGCCAAGCTGTTCAACCCGCTGGTGGGCACAATCCTGAGCTGGCCGCGCGAGGTGGAGCGATACGGCTGGCCGCACAACACCATTATGGACAACATGATCAATCTGGAGATGCTCTTCTGGGCGTCGCGCAACGGAGGCGGTCAGGACTTGTATGACATTGCCGTGCGTCATGCCGAAACCACGATGAAGCATCATTTCCGGCCGGACGGCTCATGCTATCATGTGGCTGTTTATGACACACTGACCGGCGACTTTATCAAAGGTGTCACGCATCAGGGATATGCAGACGGCTCCATGTGGGCGCGGGGACAGTCCTGGGCTATTTATGGCTACACGATGGTCTACCGTGAGACTCACGACCGCCGTTTCCTGGATTTCGCACAGAAGGTGACCGACATCTACTTGAAACGTCTGCCGGAGCGTTCGGACGATTATGTGCCTTTGTGGGATTTTGACGATCCTTCGCCGACAGCGCCCAAGGATGCTTCGGCAGCCTGTGTGGTGGCTTCCGCTTTGTTGGAGCTGAGCGGCTATGTGGATGCGGAAAAGGGGCGTACTTATCGTGAGGCGGCAGAGAACATGCTGGCGTCGCTTTCCAAAAGCTATCAGAGCGGCGACCGCTGTGTGTCGTTCCTGCTCCACAGCACGGGGCACCATCCTGCGGGCAACGAAATAGACGCTGCCATAATCTATGCTGATTATTATTACTACGAGGCGTTGCTCCGTCTGCGTCGGCTGCAGCAGGGGCGTCCTGTATTGGGCAACGGATGATGCACGCCTGTGTCTTGTTGAGTACGGACTTTCCCCGGCCGGGAAAGTCCGTTTTTTTATGTGTTCCGGTGGAATGTCGTTTTTGCGGAGTCACCTTGTATGCTTTGCCGCAGTGCGGTCCGCAACCTTTTGCGGTACATACAGGCCGATGCTGCGGAAGAACGCCGCCGGTCTTGCGGAAGAATGCCGACGTTCTTGCGCAAAAAAGTCGTCAGTCTTGCGCAAAGACGCCGAGGGCTTTGCGCAAGACCGTGTCCGGCATTCCTTATGCCTGTTTGTCAGACTCTTTTTCTTTGGCAGACCGCTGTCCGATATATTGTGATGGCGTCATGCCAAACATTTCCTTGAAGTAGGCAGAGAAGTAGCGCGGTGTATTGAATCCCACCATCCATGAAATCTCCTGTACGGTGTGTTTTCCGCTTTTCAGCAGTTGTGCGGCCCGTTTGAGCCGTATGGCACGCATGAACTCCATGGGAGTCTGTCCGACAATAGCCTGCATCTTTCTGTACAGTTTTGTGCGCTCTATGCCCAGATCCGTGCATAAGGATTCCACGTTGTATTCCGTGTTGTCCATGTTCTTTTCCGTGCACTCTATGGCTTTCTGTATGAGCTTTTCGTCCAGACTGGTTGTGGTGATGTCCTTGGGCGTGAGTTGTATTTCCTTTCTGAACAAGGCTTGTCGCTTTGCGCGTTGTTCCAGCAGCTGGCGTATGCGGCTGGTCAGGACTTCAATGTCGAAAGGTTTGGTTATGAAAGAGTCGGCTCCGGCGTCGTAGGCCCCGCTCCGGCTTTCAGACGAGTTGCGTGCCGTAAGCAGGATGAATGGGATGTGGCTGCATTTCACGTCGTTCTTTATGGCGCGGCAGAATGCGTATCCGTCCATTTCCGGCATCATGACGTCGCTGATGATGAGATCGGGATTATACTTCTGTGCTTTTTCGAGTCCTTCTTTTCCGTTGGCGGCAGTCAGTATGTGGAAGTCGGTCATGAGCAGGTCTTTCATGAACGTGCGGAACTGTGCGTTGTCTTCCGCAATCAGCAGAGTGATGTTTTTCTCCTGGCCTGTTGCGGTCTGCTTTTTCTCCGTGCCTTCTGCAGTGACTGTCTGCAGCTGTCTGTCTGCAGGCTGCATCGGCTGTTCCGGATAGGGCAGGGTGACGGTGAAGACGGTGCCTTTTCCCGGCGTGCTTTCAACATCGATGGTGCCTTTATGCAGGTCCACATAGCCCTTGGTCAGGTGCAGGCCTATGCCGCTGCCTGTGTTTATTCCCGCGCCTGGTGATTGTTCGCACTGGAAGAAGCGCACGAAAATGTTGTCCAGATCTTCCGGCTTGATTCCGGTTCCCGTGTCGGAAACGCGTATGCGTATGCCCGCCGACCGGTCACCGTTGCCGGCCGGTTCGGCCCATTCGGCCTGTACGCTGACTACACCGCCTTCCGGTGTGAATTTGATGGCGTTGGAAATCAGGTTGTTCAGTACGCGCTTAATCTTCTCCGCATCCAGATGGAAAATGTCGTTCTCGGCGAACATGCATTCGCAAACCAGTTCGATGTGATGTTCCTGGGCCAGCTCACTGAAGGGACTGACGCATTCTTCTATGAACGGTTTGATTTGTATGGCTGCTATCTTCAGATGCTCTCCTTTCTGTTCCAGACGTCTGAAATCCAGCAGTTGGTTCACCAGCCGTAAGAGTTCTTTGGCATTGCCCAGTATTTTTTCCAGACGCGTCTTCAGCTTGTTGTCTTCGGTTTCCCGTATGAGCAGCTCCAGCGGTGTGATAATAAGTGCCAGTGGCGTGCGGAACTCGTGGCTGATGTTGGTGAAGAACCTGAACTTCAATTCGTCCAGATGCTGTTCCTTCTGCCGCTTCAGCATTTCCTGTTCTGCCATCATTCGTGAGCGTTTATCGGCAAAGTAGAGTTCCAGGCCGTAATAGATGAGAGCCAGTATCGCCAATGCATACAAGGTATAAGCCCACCAGGTTTTCCACAGGGGCGGGGCTATGATGATCTGCCATGCGGCGGTCTTTCCCCATGGCTGGTATTCCAGTGCGGCTTCCACCTGCAGGGTGTATGTGCCGGGGGCCAGTGAGGTATAAGAGGCTGTGCAGATACCTGTCGCTGTCGAGCTGTAGTTCCAGTCTTTGTCCACATCGGTCAGGCGGTAGCGGTAGCGGATATGTTCGGGCGTTTCATAGTTCAGGGCAGAGAAACGCATTTGCAGGAAGTTTTCGTTATATTTCAGCTTGATGGTCTTTGTGTAGGACATGCCTTCCGGGAGTAGCTGTCTGCCGTTGAAGATTCCTTTGTTGTCTATGGGCTGGTTCATGACGCGCAGTCCTACCATAACGGGGCTGGCGTCGCTGTTCTCGTAGACCGTGCTTTGCGATGGCAGGTCGATGATGCTGTTGATGCTTCCGATGTAGATGTGTCCGTCGGGCATGGTGGCGATGGATTGTTCCATCATTTCGCCTCCCCGGATGCCGTCTTCTTTTTCCAGACGCACGATGAAGATGTTTCCCAGGCTGTCTTTACGCAGGTTGCAGACACCGTTAGGAGTGGCAACCCACAGTTGTCCGTCGGGCGTGGCGGTGATGCTCTGTATGCAATTGTTCGACAGTCCGTCCTCTGTACTGAAACGTCGGCTTTGACCTGTCTTGAAATGATGGCGGATCAGTCCGTTTTGGGTTCCTATCCACACGACGTCTTTGTCGGCATAGATGCAGTTATACTTGGTGCTGTATTTCTCGAACGGTGCGATGAAGTCTGCCTGTCCGGCCTTTCCCTGTTTGAGGTCATAGCTGAACAGCCCGTTTTGTGTGCCGACAAGCAGCTGTCCGTCACCGGTTTCCAAGGCAAAACTCATGGCACGTATGCGCTCCTGTCCGGGAAACTTGTTGTCTATGCGTGTGATGCTTCCGTTGTCTGGATGATAAATGTACAGGTCTTTCAGATTTACACAGGCCAGTATGCTGCCGTCGCTGAGGGGCAGGCTGAATCTGACGGTGCTGGAGGATATGTCCGGCATGTCGATTCTTCGGTAGCGTCCGGTCGTGTTGTCGGGCAGACAGTACAGACCGTTGTGTGTGCTTAGCCAGAACTGTCCCTTACGGTCTTGCTTGATGTCCGTGCAATGCAGTCCGGCAAAGTCCGGAAGAAAGGGCCGGAATCTTTTCTCCGTCGTGTCGAACAGAAAGATGCCATGCATGGTTCCCACCAGCAGACGGCGGTCATCATAACGGCAAAGCGACCGCATGATGCGGCTTTCGTTGTGCTGTGCGTCCGTGTTGACATGGCATGTCGCATATTTCTCTTGCGGGAGGGCTTTCAGAATGCCGGAGCTGCTCAGCCCTAACCACACGCCTTGTTGGTCGTCGATGAGTACGGACATGATGAAGTCGCGTATCTGCCCGTTGTCAGATGTGTTGAACACCGTCTCCTCTTGTAGTATCTTCAAGTCTTTCGACATGTGGATGAGCGTGTAGTTTCCACCCAGTATGAAGCTGCCGTCCTTGCATCGCTTGATGTCATTGATGGCTTTGCCTTTAAGTACGACCCGCCATTCGCGTGTATATATATTATAAGAATAGAGGTAGCCTTCTGTATGGCTGACAGAGATCAGCAGGTGTTGTTCGTCCGCCTGAATCCATGTCGTGCGGAATGTCACCATTGGTCTGGGGGTGGCTACAGTGTAGTCTTCGCCTACTATGCGCCGGCTTTTTCCTTCCCAACAGAGCATTTTCCCGGTGTTCAGGAATATGAGGTGAAACGGTCCTGCCTGCATGACGTCTCTTATCCGGATGCCCGCCCGGTATTCTTCTTCAGGCAGACTGTAGACGGGCAGGGCGGAATGCTTCCAGTCGTAGCGGTAGAGCCGTCCTTTTTCTGTGATGATCCAGGCGTTTTTGTCTTGATCCAAGATGAAATCATTGACAGATTCTTGCAGCCTCGCGGCTTCGAAACGCTTTTTGATATCATCGCAGAAGCGGTGTGTGCGGGTATCGAAAAGATAAAGACGATAGTAGTCTTTTGCCCATAACAGCCCGTTGCCACCGTCGTAGGCCGTGCATATGTTGTGCATGCCAAGGGGCAGTGTATGGTCAAGGTCGCATGTCAGCGGTTCGAAGTCGTGGCCGTTGAACAGATTGAACATCCCTTCGGTATATGCCAAGATTTTTCCGTCTTGCATTTGTACGAGAAAGCGTACCTGATTGTTGAAGAGTCCGTATGTCGTATCTAATAGGCGAAACCGTCCTGTTTGAGATTGCAGGTTTGATGACAGCAACAACAGACTGGTCATCAGCATGATTTTCCAGAGGTTTTTCATTATTTTGTTAGGCTTTTGCTGACAAAGATAATGCAAAAAAGCGAGATACTGAGCAAATCACGGAAATATGATTGGAAGTTAATGATTTATGGGATTTTGGCGATTTATGGTGAAAGCCAATCGAAACCGTAAAAATGCCAATTTGAACCGGAATTGAGTTATTACCTCGTTACCTGAATTCGGAATGGGTAACAGAATGGAAAAGTCCGGCAAAACATGGCAGAAGCGGCAATCATATAGGTGGTTGGCAAGGTTTAGGAAGAACTCCGCAAGTGGCATGATGTCCTCATGGTACTCGCGCAGTGGAGGTATGTTCAGCGTATATTCCTTAATCCAAATGGTACAAGTCCTGACGGAAACGCTTTTCGGCTACTGCTGACTGTATATCCTCGTTGGTGACGGCGATGATGCACACATCCGCTGCCTTTTCCCTGTTGTTTCCTACGGGTCTGTAGCGTTTGCTTTCCAATGCATGAGCATCATCTGTCGTACTTCGGGCAGTAGGTTGTCTATCTCATCAAGGGACAGCGTACCGCTGTTGTCTTCCTCCCAATAACCTTTCCATTTGGTGCTTGTACCCGTGAACACCTCTTTCTTGCGACCGAACAAGATGGATGTAGTGAATTTCTTTGACGCTAAGTCGTAAATCGCTATAAAAAGTTTATCCGACCGTTTACTCATTGCGTTTATTTTCACGATGATTTTCTTGCCCAGCCCCCGATTTTCTTTATCTTTTTAATCATAGACATTTAAAACAGAGCAGCATGGAAACGAAAGAATTGTTATTTGCCGTAAGCGGATTATTCTTGCTGGGCGGTTGCAGTCCGTCCACTCAAGAGCATAGTCTGAAAGGTTGGGTGGCAGACGCAACGAAGAACACGGTTGCCGTTGTGGAAAAGGGAGATACATTGTCGTTCGGCACAGCGAATGCAGATAAGGAGGGGCTGGACGGCTTATTCATTGGCGACTCGGTGGAGGTTTATTACAAAGGGGAATACGCTTCCGGCATGGAAGCCCTGCGGCTGGTCACGATTGCCCATCCGGAAACCGTGGTGCGTACCCGCCTTTTCGAAGAAGGGTTGCGCACGGAAGCCATTGACGGAAGCCACCGTTCCTTGTATATCCTGTTCAGTCCGGATTCTCTGACGGCAGAATTATATACCTCGGACAAGAATGGAAAAGAGACCTGGAAGCAGCATACCCTTCCGTCCGGCAAACATTTCTGGAGCCTCAAGGATGAGAATGACCCTGTAACCCTGCACCGTACCGATGGGTGCTGGAAGGTCACCGACAGGGAAAAAGTCCTGTTCGAACAACCGCAAAGCGATGCGGATGAAAGCCTCGGAATGTGGACAACATCACGCTACGAAGGAATCCTTCCTGCCGCCGACGGTCCGGGCATCCGTTACCAACTGGCTTTGCGCCATCGGCAACACAGCGGCGATGGGAGTTTCCTTTTGCGGCTCACCTATCTTGAAGCTGAAAACGGGCAGGACGTTACTTTCGTCTACACGGGCAAGCGGCTGACACAGCGCGGAACGCCTGAATACCCGGATGCCACAGTCTGGCAACTGATTGCCGACCAAGGGGAAGATGTCTATAACTTCTTGCAAGAGAAAGACGGGCAATCGCTGACGCTGCTGAACCGTGATTTCAAGAAAAGCCAATTGCCGTTGAATTATACATTGAAGAAAGTGGAATAAGAAGCATGTCACCTCCATTGACGAGTTCTCCGATTTTCTATACCTTCGCAACCCTAAAAACATGTATTGATGAACGACAATATCATTTCACTTCATTCCCATCCTGAATGGCGTGTCCCGGCGGCACGCTGGTTTCAGGAGAAATGGAAAATTCCTTTGGAGGAATACCTGACAAGCATTGACGAGAGCATCCGGGGAACGGCGGCTGTCCCGCAATGGTATATTGCGGTGGATGGAGGGCGGATTATTGCCGGAGCCGGTGTGATAGCGAACGATTTCCACGACCGCAAGGACCTGACGCCGAATGTCTGCGCCCTGTATGTCGAGCCGGAACTGCGCCGTCGTGGCATTGCCGGACGCCTCTTGGCACATATCTGCAAGGATATGGCGGCGAAAGGCATCGGCACGCTCTACCTCATAACGGAACATACCTCGTTCTACGAACGCTACGGTTGGGAATACCTCTGCATGGTGCAGGGCGATGACGGGGAACAGATGCGGATGTATAAAAAAGACACTTCGCTATGAGACCGTTGAAACTATACATCGCCACTTCGCTCGACGGTTATATCGCCACGGCAGATGGCAGCGTGGAGTGGCTGGACGCTTACCAGTCCGATGAAGAAGATTACGGCTATCATCGGTTTTATGACTCGGTGGATACGTTGCTGATGGGCGGCAACACCTACCGCGCCATCCTCGGCTTTGGCTGCGACTGGCCTTACGCTGGGAAACAGACGTGGGTGCTTTCACGCTCCATTCAAGCAGCAACTTCCGGGCAGGTCGGGATTATCAGCCGCGATGCCTTGACGTTTGTCCGGCAGCTTAAATCGCTCGAAACGGGGAAAGACATCTGGCTGGTGGGCGGTGGGGAAATCATCTCCCTCCTCCTTGCCGAAAACCTGATTGACGAAATGCTGCTGTGCATATTCCCCGTGATGCTGGGCAACGGGATTCCATTGTTCCCGCCAAGTCCCGCCTTGTCCAAATGGCGTCTGGAAGAACAACGGAGTTTCCCTTCGGGCGCCACGATGCTCACTTATAAATTGAGTTGACAAAACGCTTGCCCACATTGAAATTTCTCTACTCCGCTCCGATAACCGCCGTCCCCGGCGGGGAAAGCACAAATCCTACAGGATAAGCACTTTCCCCGCCGGGGACAGCCGGAATCGGGACGGATTCATAGTTTCCAGCCGGAAATGCTCTCCTGTATTTCCCATAAATGCGCGTAAAGCCCTTGTTTCCGGAGCAGTTCATCGTGCGTTCCTTCCTCCTTTATCCGCCCGTTGCCCAAGACGATAATCCAGTCGGCATTCTTGATGGTCTTGAGCCTGTGGGCTATGGCAATGACGGTGCGACCTTTTATCAACGAGTCAATGGCCTGTTGCACCTCCACTTCATTTTCCGGGTCGAGTGAGGCGGTCGCTTCATCCAGCAGAATGACCGGCGCGTCTTTCAGTATGGCACGGGCGATGGATATGCGCTGCTTTTCGCCTCCGGACAACGTGCAGCCCCCTTCGCCCACCATCGTGTCATACCCTTTCGGCAAACGCATGATGAAGTCGTGGCAACAGGCTTTCCGGGCGGCGGCGATGATTTCCTCGTCTGTTGCGTCCGTCTTGCCGAAACGGATATTGTTGCGTATGGTGTCCTGAAACAGATAGACATCTTGGAACACCATAGAGATGTGGCTCATCAG
>CALULA010000016.1 GCA_944321365.1 uncultured Paraprevotella sp. | reverse complement strand
TAAGGAAGAGAAAACGGGGTTATCGCCAGCGGGTTGCCGGCCTGCGGTCGCTCTCTTACGAAGAGACCGACCGCAGGATTATGCCTCACCTGTGTTACGGAAAACGTCAGTCGACAGGCACCATGAACGATGGCGACGGCAGCCCGTCGGTGTTATAAATCGTACATTCCGGAAAATCATCCCAAGCATAGCGCAGACTCACGGGCCGCATCCCCTGCGGCACGTCCACCACGATGCGGTGGTCGCCGTCGGTGTGCGCCTTGCCCCACACATACTTGCCGTCAGCACCGGCAAGGGCGATGCTCTTCAGGTCGGCGGAAGGTTTCAACGCTCCCGTCTGCGGATCGAAATCCACCACCACACGGCCGTCCTGCAAACGGGCCGAACGCACGGCGGGGCCTTCCGTCACACGGTCGGTCTGGCCATAGCTCAGGCGGAGCATCTGCAGGGCGATGCGGTCGCCCAGCTCTTTCTTGCGCTGCGGATGGATGTCGTTCCACTCGCCCAGATCCACAGCCGTAGCCAGTGCGGCATTCGGAAGGGCGGCGGCAGCCTGCCGCTGGGCCTCGCGCAAGGCGGCCTGTCCCGACTCCACCGGACGGTCGTGCCGCTGCTGGAATCCGGCCAGCTGCACCACCACAAAGGGGAAGTCGTGCCCGAACTGGGCGCGCCACTCTCCGGCCATGGCTTGCAGATAGGCGGCGTAGGTCTTGTCCTGCCCCACGTTCGACTCGCCCTGGTACCACACCGCCCCGCGAATGGCAAAATCGCGCAGCGGAGCAATCATGGCGTTATACAGACCGGTGGGAGTGCCCACGAAGTAGGTGGAACCGGGTTTGCGCGGCATGGCACATCCCTGCGCATACTGCCAGCGTCCGGTCAGCCGCGCCACCTCGCCTCCGGCTTCTATCTGATAGAGCTTGCCTTGCGTGAAGGCCGGCGCACCGCCCTGTGCCATCAGATGGACCATCACCTCGTTCTCGCCCTCGCGGAGCAGTCCGGCAGGCAGCTTGTAGATGCGCGGCGGATACTCGTATGAGGTATAGCCCACGAAACGGCCGTTGACAAACACGGAGTCGGCGTCCTTCAGCGCACCCACGCGGATAATGCCTTCCTTTCCGCTCATGGCGGCAGACAGCTCCACCGTCTGGCGGAACCAGTAGGAACCGGGCGTAGGCCGTCCGTCGGCGGCAGGCCACGTGTCGCGGCGGAACACGTCCACCACCGGCCACGACGAGAAATCGTAACCCGGCTCACGCCAACGGGAGGCCACCGTGTCGCCCGCAGCCATCTTGCGCTCCCAGGCACCGGCGGCCCGCTGCTCGGCACGGGCCACGGAGTCGGGCCAGTTTTCCTGATGGTATTTCAGGTCGTCAAACTCATGCTTATAGGCATCGAAGCGCGACAGATTCGCCCGCCCCATCCAGCATTCCACGCGCGTACCGCCCACACTGGAGTTGATGATGCCCACGGGCACGCCGGTCTCCTGCTGCATGCGGCGGGCAAAGAAGTAGCACACGGCCCCTATGTCGGGAGCGGTGGACGGATTGACAGCCACCCACGGCTTGACCTGCACATCGTCCTGCGGACGGATGTAATTGTACTGATGCGGCAGCTTCAGGTAACGGATGCGGTCGTTGGTATAACTCATGGCCTCCTCGCGGTAGAGGTCCATGCAACGGCTCACCATCAGCTCCATGTTCGACTGTCCGGAGCAGAGGAACACATCGCCCACCAGCACGTCGGGCAGGCGCACCTCGCAGGCATCGGGCGCAGGGGCATCGCCGCCCTCGTCCACCGTCAGCGTATAAGGACCGCCGGCCTGCAGCGAAGGCAGCTCCACGCGCCACGTGCCGTCGGCTCCCGCCCTGCCCTCGGCCCGTCCCACAGGACGCGACCCGCCGTCGGCATAAAGCGACACCACAATGCGGCTGTCCGCATCGGCCCATCCCCACACGGGCACGGGCACCTCACGCTGCAACACCATGCCTGCGGCAAAAAAACGGGGCAGATGCACAGCAGCCTGCGCCACACACACGGCGCACCAGGCCACAACCGGAATCAATATCTTTTTCATCGTTAGCTTAATCAATGGTTTACAGCAGCAAAGATAGGAGAAAAAGAGATAAGCTGTTTATGCTCACGTATCACAGTTTTGCCCTCATGTAACATCCGGCAACTTTCCCCTGCAAAACACTATGAAACAAGCTTTTAAAAGACCAGTCCCAAGAGCCGGAAAAACCATGCGCAAAGGCCACGGCATCCTTGCGCAAGGATGCCGCAGCCCTTGCGCAAGAACGCGCCGGGCCTTGCGGACCGCCGCACCGGGCCTCGCAGCCCCCACAGCCAAAGGCTGAGACAGCGGAGCGGCGGACAGAAACAGCCGCCGGCCGGCCAGCCGGAAACACCGGAAGAGCCATACGAAAAAAGAGAGGGGCGAATCCCTGACGGGACCGCCCCTCTCCAAGCGAGTTAAAAAGAATTATTGAAAATTCAGCAAGAATTCTCTCTTATTTCACGATGACCTTCTGAACATCCACCGTACCGTCGGCGCGATAGATCTTCACCACGTTGATGCCCTTCTGCGGACGGGCCAGACGAACGCCGCCCACGGTGTAGTACTCATAAGATACCGGTTCGGCCACCTCGACGTCGCTGATACCTACGGTAGCCGCGTCATAGTCGTAGCCAGCCTTGGGAGCGATGAAGAACAGACGCACGTCGTCAACGTAAGTGTTGGTATCCCAAATGCCCTTATCTTCCTGAGTATCGGCGTTGATGTTCTTGCCGGATCTGTACTCTTCCTTGGCACCGATGGTCAGCACGGTGTTCTCGTCCACCTCTATTCCGGTCACTACAGTAGTGTAACCGCAACCGGCAGGACCTTCCCACTTCGTGCTACCCTCACCAAACGCTGCGAACAAGGTGTCGCCCTCGACCGTAGTAGCGTAGATGAACTTGTCGGGCATGCCGCTCTTCTCGTCTATTGCGTTCATTCCGGGAGACGTACGGGTCTGCATGTAGAGTCCGTATGTGCCGACAGGCAGACCTTCTATCTTCTGGCAGAGGTCATACTGTCCTTTGTAAACGTTCACTTGAGAGCTGGTCACCGGCTTGGTGTCTGTAGCCAGACAATTCTGGTCACCACGCATGCGTGCGTTCCCCATCATGATCTCCCATCCCGGAGTGGTCTTGGTGAGCGTGTCGTTCGTAGAGCTGGTGGCATAGGTGTAGAAGCCGGGGTTGTTCACGAAACCGGTCACTTCCAGACCGTCGATGAGCGTCTTGTAGACGTCGGTCGAACCTTCTTCCAGTTCGGTCTCGCTCTTGATCTGCGTCTTCCACTCGTCGGGAATCACGCCGTCGTTCGTACCGCCGTTGGCCAGCACCTTGTAGAGTCCGTGCTTGATGGCCGCGTTCAGGTTGAGCTTGATGCTCTCGCTGTCGTCCAATGCCCCTTCTGCATCGGTAACCGCGCTCTGCACCTCGATGTTGTCGCCCAGGAGATAAGCGGTCTGCAGGCCCTTGTTGATCTGATAAGTCAGAGCGTCGTCGATGCGCGACTGCAACTGCGAAACGACATCCTTATAGAACGTCAGATCGGTAGTAGCCGCATGCAGGGTCTCGTCGTCCAGATCCAGCGAAGAAACTTCGCCATACTCGGCCAGCAGCTGCTCGGCCTTGATATAATCGTCCAATACGACATATTTGGTTCCGGCCAGATTGGCCACGTTATTCTGCAGGTCGGTGACAGCCAAGCCATAGGCATCGACATCGGCAATACGCTGTGCCAGCGAACCGGCCAGAGCATAAAGCGTATCGTTCATGGCGTTCACCTCGCTCGGAGACGTGAAGTGATGCTCAGAGGCATAAGCCACCTGCTCGGTCAGCGTGGTCTTGGTCGTGCCGTTATAGACGTCGTTGGCCGCTGCGGTCAGCACGGTGTTGGCACTGTCTACGGCTGCTTTCAGCAGGCCCTTGTAGTAAGCGGCATCCGACGGCATGGACATCAGCTCCAAACCACCCATGTAGAACTCATGGTATCCGCCTTCGCTCTGGCAGGAGAACTTCAGCATGTAGTGGCCGGCTTCGGCAACCGTGAACTCCGTAGTAGTCAACGTAGAGCCCGTAATGTTCGTCACCTGCGGGCCATTACTATTGCTCAAATCCGGATTGACCGTAGGCCTGGCCTCCACGCCGTTGAACTGAGCCACCGTCTCGTCGCTGGCACCCGTTCCGTCGTCCAGATGGAGTCTCACCAAAGAGAAGTCGAACTTAGGAGCCGCACCATCGGGGAAGTACTTCCAGGCAGCCATGCGGAACGTAATCTTATACTTGTGCGGCTCCAGATAGAGGGCCACCTCCGGATCCATTGCCGGATCGAGAGAGCCGTCGGCCAGCACATAATCTCTCACCTGCTCGCCATAGGTCAACGTACCTACCGTACCGCCCGTGGCACGCCAGTAGATCCAGTCGGCAGCATCACCGGTATGGTTCTTGAACAAACGGCAACCGCCGCCACCGATGTTGCCGCCCCAGTTGTAATTGTAAACCTTTCCGTTCTCGTCAATACCATACTGATGGATTGTGCCGTTGTCGTTGGACAGCCAGCCCTTGGGGAACGTTCCGGCTTCGGCAGAAGCAAAATAGGTGGAGCTGTCGTAAACCATCTCGGCCACTGAAGTGTCCGTGTCCGGGCCGAAAGACAGCGTGAGGGTCTGGTCCGTCATACACGGGGCACCGCTCGCGAAATTCATCATCTGGCTCACGTACAGCTGATACTCGCCGCTCAACTCGATACCATCGGGCAATGTGACTTCGATGGTGTTGGGGTCATCGGCAGAAATCGCTGCGTTTTTATACAAATCAGCCACCTCCACATTGTTCTGACGCAAGGAGATAGTAGCCATCATCGGATCTACCGCACGGTCGTAAGTCAGCCGGATGACCTTGGTGGTAGCGGCATCAAGCTCGAAGCTGCGGTTCTCCGGTACGGAAGAGACGAAGTTCGGCGGGCCATAGATATAAGACACCTCCGTGATGTTCTGGTCCTTGTAGATGGACTCATCCGCGAAGCCCAGCACCGGCATGTCGGCATCCACGTCCATGCTCGGACGCTGGTCGGTGTTGTAGACGATGGGGCAATCTTCAGCCGGTGTGAAGCTGACGCGGACATCCTCCATGCCGGTCAGGTCTTCCTCGGTGAAGATGTACATGTGGCCGTCCGGTTTCAGCTCTACGGTAGCTATCGTCAGCTCCGTGTCACCGCTCGTCACCTTGGCACAGCTGTTGGGCAAAAGCATCGTTCCCTCAGCCGGTTCGGTGCTGGCTTCGGCCAGCTCAGCGATGTTGGTGGGATAACCGAAGTCCACCTTGATGGTGTTGCCGAAGAATGTACAGCCCGCCATTGTGGCTTCCTCGATGAGAATATCATCGAGGTTGTAGGTGCCCGGATTGTACATGTTGATGGTCAGGAAGAACTCTTCGGAGAACTTGTCCAGCCCATAGAAATCCTTGTAGTAGATGGTGTCGTTGTCCGTGGCGTCTTCCGGATCGTTCTCCACCACCCGATAGATGTTGTTGTCGTAGTTGTCGAAATACTGGTTCTGCACGTCCCATCCGGAGAAGTAAGCCACGAACGACAGACGGACCCAGTCGCCGGTCATGACGCCGTCCGTCCAGTTGTAATAGTATTCCTTACCGCTCTGCGACACAAACGGTGCCTCCAGATTCTCCCGGCCCACCGACAGTGTGGACTTGATGGAAGTGAACTGAGAAGCTCCCTCCCACATGAAAGTAGTGTTGGCCTTCACATAGAACGACACACGGTAAGACTTCTGCGGCTCAATCTTCAGGCCGCGCAGCTTCAGGCCGCGGTCCCACGTGTTGCCTCTGACAGCTTCCGAGTTGATGGCCTGCAAGGCATAAGTGCCAGAGTGGGCGTCTTCAGACTTCTCGTTCCACACATCCTCCCCGTTAAGGTTGATGTGATCGGCGTAGAAAGAGGCGAACTGGCTCGAATCCGGGTTGTGATAGAACTGGTCACCCTCCTCGAAGCCCAGAGATGCTATCTGCGCGTTGGCCGTCAGACCAACACCTGCCAGACCGAGCATCATCAAAAAGTTTCTTTTCTTCATACTCACATTAATTTAAGATTAATAAAAAAACACTGTTTCTTGCTCTTTACAACGAATGCAGCATCTGTCCACAAAGATAAATTTTGGGCACAACGCCGCCAAAAAATTCTGTTGCAACATTTTTGCTCTCATGTAACATGCTGCAGGAGCACCTGTAAATCAGGCTCCTGCGGCATGTTTTTTTTCGTATTTACTCCAACGGGAGATACCAGTTGTTGCGGTCCAACAACCTGTTGTAAAGCTCCGTATCGAAGTTGTCCTCGCCATTCCGGCCTGCCACCTTGCGGGCCAGGAAGCTGTTGTCGTCACGCCGCAGGGCTATGCGCTGCAGGTCGGCGAAACGCTGTCCGGTGAAATTGAAGCTTCCCTCCAAGGCCATCTCGTTGCAGATAAGGTCTTCCACATAGAGAATGGAATCCTCTTCCGACGGCAGTTCCGGCATGACATAATAGAGCGTGTCGGCATAAGCGTCGCCACATCCATAGCTATGGATGCCCCGCGTATTCACCGTTCCGGTGGTCATTCCCTGCGTGATGAAGTCATACTGGCTCCACGTGAGCAGCGATCCGGCGCGGTCGCGCTCTTCCTGACTGACATATCTGGACACGGTCTGGGTGCTCAAGCCATACTTCAGTATGGCAAAGGCCGACTGAGGCAGCCCGGCACGGTTGTAGGCTTCCGCCATGCGCAGGTAGACATCGGAGAGATAATAGTAAGGAATGGCGGTGGCAGACAACAGCTGCATGGACTGTGTGTAACGCGAATAACCGTCCGTACCGGCACTGTAGCCCGAAGAGACCTTGCTGAAGAAGCGCAGGTCACCTTTCATCCGGCTGTCTTGATACACCTGATTCTCTGCCGGATAGACCGTGTCGGGCAGATTTGTGGTGGGATCGGTGTACACCAGCGTGAAATGCTGCGACGCCGACAGCTCGCTCAGTGCCTGCGATGCTGTGGCCTGATAGTAATAACGGTTGTCATCCGTGGAGATGTAGATGTCATCCAGATAGCTGACTGTCCCGTTATATTCCAGACTCTCCATCTGATTGTATGCCAAAAGAGCACCGCCGTATGAAGACGTCGTAAAGCCCTTGAACTCATAAGAGGACCAGCGATACTCTATCTCGGAAGGCACCGGAGGCTGCGGGTTGTCGTTATGCGTAAGATAGTCGTGGTAATACTGGGCAGCCTCACGATAGCGTCCGGCCCACAGGCAGAGGTCTCCCAGGAGAACGCGCACCGGCAGGAAGCGATCGGTATACGATGCTCCAAGAGGCACGTCGGTCTCTACATACGGTGCCAGATCGGGAATGAAATACTCGCAAATCTGCCGCACGTCATACTTGGGATAGAGCGACGGGTCGGCCTCGGCCTCCGTGAGCAACGGCTTAGTGTAAAAAGGCACTTTGCCATAGTGAATGGCCAGTTGCAGATAGGTCCACGCCCGGAAAGCCTTCACTGCGGCATACTCGCGGATGAATACCTTTTCACCACGCAGCGACAGGTTGGTGTCGGCATGAGCGATGTAGTAGTTGCAATTCTGAATGACCGCATAATAATCTTCCGGCGCATTATAGACGTTCTCCGTCGTGGCCGTGAAGTTGGCCACTTCCTGCAGGGCGGTGGTAGCATCCTCGGTCACGGCGGTCAGTTCGCCTTTCAGGTCGCCGAGGATGACTGTGCGGTCGGCTATGGTCTGCATCTTCTTGAGGACGCCCAGGAGGGAATATACCGTATCGTTGGGCGAAGACAGCTGAGGATCGAAGTCCACCAGGGTGGAGTCCGTATCGACGCAGGAGGTAAGGGCGGCCCCCGCTCCGAGCGTAAGGGCCAGTCCCATGATAAATATCTTGTTCTTCTTCATGACAGTTTCAATATGTGTGGTTACAAGTTAATCTTTACACCCAATGAGAAATTACGGCTCTGAGCCAGCAGTCCGCGGTCGATACCCATCGACAAGACGGTGTTGTCAGCACTGAACTCCGGATCGATGCCCAGATACTTCGTGAAGGTCACCAGGTTGTTGGCCGCCCCCCAGATGGTGATGCCCTGCAGATAAGTGCTGCGGATGGGAATGTAATAGCTCAGGGTGATGTTCTTCAACCTCAGGTAAGAGCCGTCTTCAATCCAACGGTCGGAGAAGCGGCTGTTGCCCGACTCGTCGAGGTAACTGATGCGCGGGATGTCGGTCACCTGTCCCTCGTGTGTCCAGCGCGACAGCATGGCTGTGGTCTGGTTATAGAAACGCGACCCGCTCTCCAGCACACTGCGCTGGTAGTTGTATACATCATTGCCCAGTGAGTAGTTGAACACGACGTCGAGCGACAGGTTCTTCCAACGTACATTGGTGAAGATGTTACCGTAAAGATCGGGATTGGGATCACCGATGACCTGCATGTCGGCCTCATTGATCTCGTGATTGCCGTCGGCATCCACGAACTTCATGTCACCGGCCTGGAAGTAAGTCTTGGTTCCCGTCTCGTCCACCTGATAAAGGGCAGCCTCCTCAGCCTCGGCCGTAGTGGAGAACACACCGTCGGTCTTGTAGCCATAGAACACGCCGACGGGCTGTCCCACCTGTGAAAGGATGTTCGCACCGTAAAGCTCAGTGATGAAAGAGCCGTTGGGCAATGAGGTCAGCTCATTCTTATAATGACCGGCACTCAGTCCGAGAGACCATTTCCAGTCTTTCAGGTCGAGCAACTTGCCCTGCACACTGACGTCGAAACCGACATTCTTCAGCTCGCCGCTGTTGGCCCAGTTGGTCTTCAAGCCGCTGATGTAAGAGAGCGTGCTCAAGTTGAGCAGGTTGGAAGTGCGGCCATGGAAGAAGTTGAAACCCAGGCTCAAACGGTTGTTCAATGTGGCGAGGTCCAGTCCGGCGGTCCAGCGTGCCGTGGTCTCCCACTGCAGACGTGTATTGCCGATGTTCCCCATGGACAGGCCGGTAGAAAGATTCCAGAGCTTCTCTGCCACGAAATACGTGCGCGACGCCTGGCTGTTGATATCATCATTACCCACCATATCGAAGCCTACGTTGAGCCGCAGGTAGTCCAGATAACTGTCTTTCATCCATGACTCGTTGGTCATCACCCAGGCGGCCTGCACCGACGGGAAGAATCCCCAGGAGTAATTGCCTATCTTCACGCCGTCGGGAGCGTCGGTACCGAACTTGGAACTGCCGGCCATGCTGAGAGCTGCCGTAAGATAGTAACGCTCACGCCAGTTGTAATCAGCCGAAAGATAGTAGGTCATGTCCACCACCTCGCTCTCCGTACCATCGGTGGATTTGTAGAGCAGGTTCTGCGACATGTTCGGAGTCTTGTCGTTACCGCTGTTGTAACCCACCTGCGTGTTCAGCTGATAAGAAGTATGCTGATAGCGCAATCCGCCTTTCACATTGAGGTAGTGCGCCTTGAAACGACGGGCATAGTCGAAATAAGTGTGGCTCATAAGCACGGTCTGACGGGCAGCCAGGGCGGAAGCCCGGTTGGACAGTCCCTCTGCCACTCCCTCAACATCGAAAGAGGGCGTGCCGTTCACCGGCAAATAAGCGTTCTCGTCGGTATTCAGCAACTGGAAAGCAAAATGCTCCGCAACGCTCCAGTATTTGTTGATGTTCCACTTCGGCGTAACAGCCAGTGTAATCAGACGGTTGCCGAAATAGTTCTTATTGTCGCCGTCGCCGTTCTGGAGAATAAAGAGCGGATTGGCCAGCGAATTGCGGTATGACTGTGTGGGCAACACATCGGACAGATAGTCATCGGCCTCTGCCAGGTAAGAAGACACATTGCCATTGCTGTCGAAAGCATACGGACTCAGGAACGGTGACTTGATCTGACTCAGGAAGGCCGGTGAGGAAATGACTCCGTCGTCGAGCGAAGCGGGCACGCCGTCATCGCGCATGTCCCGCGTCACGTCGCTGTAAGAAGCATCGAAACGTACCGTAAGATTCTTGGCCAACACGATATCGGAGTTCAGGCGCAGGTTGAAGCGGGAATAGGAGTTGTTCTTCAACGTGGCGTCGGCTGCGGCATAACCCACGGAAAGGTTATAGTTGGCCACATCGTCACCGCCCTGCACGTTGATGCTGTAATTCTGCGTGAAAGCTTCCTCATAGACCTGATCCTGCCAGTCCGTATTGTTATGATACATATTATAATAATAGTAATTGGGATCGGTCTGCAGGAACTTGAAGCTGTTGACCTTTGTTCCGGTCGTACCGATCAGCTCGGAAGCATAGATGCGGTACTGGTCGGCGTTCATCAGATCCTGCGACTTGGGCAACAACTGGTAGCTGCCGCCGATGGACACGTCGATCTTCGTAGCCATGCTCTTGTTGCGCTTGGTGTCGATGAGGATGACTCCGTTGGCTCCCTTGGCACCGTAGACGGCAGTACCGTTCTTCAGCACGGTAATTTTCTCGATGTCCTCCACCATGATGTTCGACAGGATGTTATTGAAAAAGCCGTCATGAATGGAAGGAGACGACAAAAGCATGTCGGTCACCACCCCGTCGATGACAATCAGCGGCTGCGCATTGACATTGAGGGAGTTCAAACCGTTCATGAACATGGACACGCCCATGCCCGGCACACCGCTACGGGTAATGGTATGCACATCGCCACCCAACTTGCTCTGGATCTGCGGATCGATGCTCACATCGTTGTTGTTGTAGTCTACCTCCACGGTCTTGTGGGTCGTAGCCGAAGCATAGGACTCGTACATCTGCCCGAACGTATCACTAAACACGCGGGCATCTACCGGACGGTCGCCTTTCCCCACCGCTACCTGCAAAGGACTGTAGCCCTCGGCACGCATCCATAACGAGGTAACATAAACAGGAACGTCAATGGTATAAGCTCCGTTCTCGTCGGTCATCGCGGCATAACGCGCATCATTGTAAGCAGAGACACTCACACCCGCTGCCGGCTCTCCGGTAGCATTGTCGTAAACATGTCCTTTGATTTCACGCATCGGCACGTCTGGCACCGTTTTCTTCACCGTTTGGGCCGAATCCGCAGCTGTTGCCCGGACAGTATCCTGTACCGCCTCTTGAGCCGTCACCGGAGCTGTGACAGCAGCCATCAGGCAAAATGTTGATAAGATATGTTTCATGGCACTATTCCTCTTCTTCTCTGTTAGGTTTAAAATATAAGCAATCAAGATACATCTCACGGTTAAAGCGGAACTGATTTGCGGCAATGCTGCACTCCAGTCTCAGACTGACGACAGGATTAGTCTGCCCGTAACTGCAAACCGGAATAGTAAAAGTGCCCAGCTTCACCGTATCCACGCGATAAGGATCGTTCTGAACCTCATCGAAAGGATAGCTTCCGTTTGTCCCATCCTCATTCACATAGTTAAGAGTTGCCTTGAACTTGCACGGATACCAGTTTCTGTTATTCGGATCGTAGACCGTACGCGGCAGGACCACCGCACAGACATCGTAACGTCCGGAGAGGACTTCCGGAATCTGGAATGTCATTCGCCACTGAGAGTTGTTAGCCTGAGGCGAAATCACAAGGTAGTTGTCGGAAACACTGTCGGCCACCACAGAACGCACACTATAGGTACACAAGGAATATTCACGAATCAGACTTACGTTCTCGCCCTCAGTCTTCACCGGATAAAAGTAGATCTGCTCCGGAGTGAACGGCCAATCATACAGATTGTAGATGGCTCCGTTGCTGCATTCCATCGTGTCGCGCACATAAGTAGACGAGAAAATGCCACCGGGAGCAAGCGGTTTGTAGTAAACATGACGCTGCTCTTCATCGTTGATGACATAAGAGGTGGAATAAACGGAATCGGCCATGTGAAGACAACCCACGTTGCGGTTGTACACCAAATCACGAATCAGTGCCGTGCCGGCATAGTACTGCTGCAGGGAGTCGGCCTTGTTGACATTGCCATAATTGAAGTAAGTCAGGGCCTCGCCGTACACTTTATCCCAAATCTGCGCCTCCGGCACCAGCATAATGAAGTTACTGTCCTCATCGTTGATGCGGTCGAACGTATTGAACAGAATGTTGGAACGGTAGAGCACGGAATCGGAATAGACGATGTTGCCGTCCACGATACCGCTCTGGATGCTGGAGTTTTCATCCAGCTCCAGCTTCTCATACTTCTTGAACACAGACCCGATACCGGCATATTCCGGCAGGGTGGTCAGTCCTTCATATATATTATATATGTAGGGAATCTCACCGGAAAGGACATGCAGGATGCCGTTCATGGCCGGCTCATTGGCACGCCCCGGCTCATAAGAAACGCCATGCATCGTGCCGTTCTCCATGTCGAGGTATTTATCGTTGAGCATCATCACCGACTTTGTCGCGGTATTGTTGGAGATGTAATGCGCGATGTGGTTCTGCACAAAGTGCTGTCCGCACATGGAATCCCCGGCCACCGTCTGACATTCGTTCAGAAGGGAATCGACATTGAACGTGCCGTTCTTGGGTGCCCATACAGTGAAGGTCTGGTCGCTGCCCAGCAATTCGGCATAAGTCACTTCTGTAGGCTTGTTGTTATTGAACACATGTGTATGCTGCAGCACTGTGAGAAAATCAGACAAGTCGGCTGACTCTTCCACCAACTGCAGGAGCGTCTTGTCGGACACGGGGCTACTGCCATTGCCGTAATGCTCATCCCACGTGTCGGTGCAGGCGGCAGCCGCAAGAGCTGCGACCGCCATCACCATAAACTTGAACTTATTGCTTGTTTTCATGAATCTGCTTGTTTTATGAGTTTACATTAATGAGTGTCCTCTGCCTCCACACCGGCATAGATGCTCTTGGGCACCAACTCGAAGTAGTTGATGGGGAACTCGGCCTGCGGATTGTCGATCACCAGTTTGATACGGACGTAATAATCCTCATCAGGACTCATATTCTCCGTCACCAGAATCTTGCGCAGCTTGGCCCCTTGCTCACGCAGTATGTTCTGACCGCCCTGTGCCCAAGAATCCATATCCTTCATATAACCACGGTTATGCATGGCTTTGTCCATTGCACGGTCTGTCTCTTCATCGCCGGTATCGGCCACCCAACCGATAGAAGGATCGGCCGGCCATATCGTCAGATCGATAGGCAATCCCATGGGCAGCAGTCCGTCGGGATCGGTGCCGAAGTAAATCTGCACTTTTCCTCGCATAGCCCCCCAACCGTAGGCGAAACGAACCTCGTAACTACCGGCCTTGGGTACGGGATGCAGCTTGAACGTCACATCGAACTGCCCCACCATGTCGACACAGTCGGCATAGGTCACCATCCAGACATCGCGTTTACGCAGCGTCATCGTCGGCGTGCGACCGTGGAAATCCCATCCTTCAACAACCTTGAAACCGGTGGCCCGCTCGGTGTTGCCGCGAGCACCACAGTTCATGAACTCCGGCGAGAGCGTAACGGCATTGATACGGATACGGTCGTTGAACACCACATCGCGGGTAGTCGGATTGTAGGTCAGGATTTCATCTATGTAGTGATAGATACCGTTCAGAGCCTGCTGGTCCACATCGCCGACCTCCGACGGAGCGAGCACTCGCGTACCCCGTACGGTATAAGCCGCTCCCACTCCTTTACGGTTGATAAACAAACCTTCGGAAGGCGTGCTCATTTTCATCAGCGTGTGTGAAAGCATCGTCGTATACCAGTCGGTACAGTCGATCAGGTCGGTCTTGGCACAGGTGGTCTTCACGTCGCCATACACGGTCCAGTCGTTATAAGCCCCGTAATAGGGCAGCAGATGATAGGACACGAATCGATTCAGCGGGTTGCGTCGGTCTGTCCAGTCCTCATCATACAGTCCGGCATCCTCCGGATACATCTCGTCGTACACCTGCTTGGCATAAGCCTTCAGGTCGTCCAGCGTGTTGATTCCTGCCGCCGCATAGACCTCGTCCTTCTCCACGAAAGCGGTGTAACGCTTCATGCGGGTACCCACATAACGCATCGTATAAGTAGCACCACCGGTGGTTATAGACATATCCTGGTTGACGGAATCTTCGCCACAAGTGTAAGTCTCATCGATATATTGCTTCAGGGAATCGTCCATGCCGGTCAGCATCAATGCCTCGTAGAAGAGCGAGACGGTGGAATCCTCGGCCAACAAATCGGGCAAATAGAAGGACTGCGGCACAATCACATGGTCGAGCGTATGCACCACTCCATTTTCTACGGAGTCGTCGCGCACGACGAGCCGGCAGCTCTGGTTTATGTAGTAAGTCACATTGTTGGAGTTCATGGCATCCGAATCGCTGGAGAAAGTCAGGTAACGGCCGTTCATGTTCGCGCTCGGAATGTTACCGTCCGACAGATCGGTCGTAAAGTAAGCCTTCTCGTCGATGATGTGATTCCAGGCCAACGTATCGCAGTCTTCCTTGGAAAGCTGGTCCACGCTGGTCATTCCGCGCTCTTTCAGGTAGAGCTGCACGGCACTGTTGTTGGGAGCCAGACAAGTGTAACTGCCATAAGTGGCCATCATTCCATACAGACCGGAACGCTGCAGAATGGCAATAAAGTCACTGTATTCTTCGGAGCGGTTCTGCAGATAGTCCGACACCATCTCGCCCGTAAACGTATAGTAGTTCTGTGGCAGTGGGTCATCCGAACATGACGCCATGAAAGCCGGAACAGCCAGAACCGCCAGGACGAGCCGCATTAGTATTTTATTTATTCTTTTCATATCACTTATTCGGTTGTGGTTATAGATTCATTATTATAAGCCGGGTTCTGTACCAGATTGGGATTGGCACGCAACTCTTTCTCATTGTAAGGATAGTACAGCGCATCGGCAGACGACAAACGGATACGCAATGCCACAGTGTTTTCACTGAATTTAGGCATGATCTTGTTCAGCATCCGGGTATTGTTACCGTCACGACGGCACATACGCACAAGATCGAACCAGCGTTTCCCCTCGAACATCAATTCACGCTGACGCTCGTCCATTACAAGATCTTCCATGGTCTGCCGCGAAGTCGCATATTTTTCATATAATAAGGTGTCGGTGGCCAGACGCTTGTTATTGCCACGTTTCCAGACTGCAGAGACACAAGAGAACGCCGAACGGTAATGAGCCTCCTGCTCCGGAGTGAGCGTGGAGCCTTCCTCAATGTTACCGGCCAACTCGACTTCAGCCTCGGCTTTCATCAACATGACATCCGTCAGACGATAGACAATCCAGTTGGCCACGTTGGCAGTCCGCGAAGTTTCGTTCACAGTCGGTGCATTACCCGTAACCGTTGTCGCCAGAAAATCCAGGTTGCTGGCCACATACTTGCGGACGCGCACCGTCGACTCACCCGCCATGTTCGCATAGGCACGGAGGTCGGTCCGGTCGAAATAGCTGTTGCTTCCGTTGGCAACCTCGGAATTCAGGAAAGGAGTTGCAGCCAGCTGTCCCACAGTCGTACTGTTATAGTTTCCGTAGAAGTCCTTTACAGCAGCATTCTCCCGCGTTTCGGAATCCACAAAGTTCAGTTCAAAGAGACTCTCAAAGGAGTTTCCGTATGAGCCGAAAATCTGATTGTAGGTCGTACTGGCACGGGTTGACGTTCCGGGTGCTTCTGAAATCAACGGGAAATTGCCGTACAATTCAATGTCCAACGTAGACTGTTCCTGCAGCATCTCCTCATATTCATCTTTCTTATAGTCGATAATCAGATCGCAGTAATCTATACACCGCTGGTAATTGCCCTGCCACAGATACATGTCTGCCAGCATGGCATAAATGCCGTAACGGGTAATGCGGTTGACATTCAGCACGCTCGAAGAGTGATAAACCGGCTCGCCGTATGAACGCACAGCGTCATCTTTCACCGCCTCAAGGTCGGCAATGATGTTTGCCAGCACCTCATCAAAGCTCGAAGCCGGAACTGCGTAGTTCTGCCCGTCGTCGATAGAAGGTTCCGTCACGTAAGGAACATTGCGGAACGTACGAATCAAATAGAAATAACACAGGCTGCGCAAGGCCGTCACTTCTGCGATATTAGCCCGCAGCTCAGCCTCTGTATAGTTCGGGTCTATCTCATAAACTGAGGGTGCATAATGCAACACGGTGTTGCAACGGTTGATACACTGGTAGAAAGACGTCCAGTCAGTGTAACCGTTCGTCTCAAGCAAATTTTCCTCTGCCAACCGGGTAAGGTCCAACGGTGCCCCGTTTCCCGCAGTCAGATTATCGGAACGCATCTCGCCCCATATCAGCATACGTTTCAGGCAGTCCGCCGTACATAATTGAGAGTAGCAGGAATTGACCACACTAGTCACGTCGCCCTCTTCCGTCCAATAATTCTCCAACACCACCTCGTTCAGCGGAATGATGCTCAGGAAATCATCGCAAGCCGTCAACGACGATGCCAACAACGCAGCTGAAAACAGCTTGGCGACATTCTTATTTATATGGATTTTCATAATCAATACTGTTTTTTATATTAGAAACCAATCATCACACGTGCCGTAAACTGACGCGAACGCGGTGTTTTGGCATCATCATAAGCCACACCCATCGTGCCGTAAGACACCTCAGGATCCGCACCGGAATAGTTGGTCAGACAGAACAGGTTGCTGGCGTTGAGGTTGATGCTCAACGAGTTTATGCCAAAGCGTTTCAGCAGTTTGGGGTCGAACGAATAAGAAAGCGCGAGATAATTCAGACGCATGAACGACGCATCCTCCACGAAACGGTCGCTACCCAGGTAGTTGTAACCGCTGTTATACAACGCACGGGGTATCTCGGCCACCTGGCCTTCCATGCGCCAACGCCAGTTGACAGCCGCCGACTGATTATTGTTGTTGTACATAGACTCTGCATTCATCCGCGCACGGTTCACCACCTTGTTGCCCGCACGGAAGTTGAACTGTGCGTTGAGCGACCAGCGTCCGTAATTCAGCTTGATGCCCCATCCGCCGGTAATCTTCGGCAGGGATGAACCCAGATAGACGATATCCAGCTCATTGATGTTACCGTCGTGATTGACATCCTCATAAATGGCATCGCCACCCTTGAACTCATACAGCGACGTACCGGTCACATTGTCGTAGCCGAATACCATCGGAATGGTGAAACCTGCCTTGTCGCGGATGACATTGCCGTCCGCATCGCGGGATACAGGAGCATTCGGACCGCTCACGCCCGGCACCTCCACATCCGAATAGTCGGAATACTGATAGACACCTTTATAGCGGAAGCCGTAGATCGCACCGAAAGGATTGTTCAGCTGCACACGGCTCAGATAGGAACCGTTCCTGTTGTCGAAGTCGCTGTTCAGATTGTTCAGGACCGTCGGATCCATCTTCACAATCTCATTCCTGTTGTTGGCGAAGGTCACGTTGAAGCCCAACGAGAACTTGCCGGCCTTGACCACGTTCGTACCGTTGATGTTGAATTCCCAACCATTGTTACGCATATCGCCCGCATTGATCCACGAAAGCCTGTTGAATCCGGAAGACGATGGTATATTCTGGTCCCTCATCAACAGTTTTGAGGTCAGCTGTGTGTAGACATTGAAGTCTGCTGTAATCATGTTATTGAACAGACCGAGGTCGAAACCCACATTCCATGTCTCCTTCTCTTCCCACTGCAGATTGCTCAAACGGATGTTGCTCGGATAGACAGCAGTACCGGAATTATAGGAATCAGTAGACGTATACTTGGAAAAATAAAGATAATCTGACGTCGGCTGACTACCCACACGTCCCCAACCCGGACGTACAGAAAGCATGGACAGCCATTTGCGGGTCTTTTCCATCCACGGCTCGTCTATGACATTCCAACGGAGTGAGAAAGCCGGGAAGTTACCCCAACGTTTATTGTCGCCGAACTTTGTCGACCCGTCACGACGGATGGAGAAGTCGGCAATATAACGCCCTTTAAAAGCATAGTGCGCAGAAAACGTCAGATAAATGTTCCTCCACTGCCCGGCCTCGGTAGACATGGCAGAAATCAGACCGTCCGCCGATGCCGACTGAATATCACCGGTCGGCAAGTTGTACACCTGATTGTTCTGTTTCTTGGAACTGCCGTTCGTAAGCTGGAACTGTGCCATCGCCATGAATGAATGGTCGGTATTCTTGAATGCCGGCGTGAAAGTCAGACGATGGGTCGTGGTAATCGCATTACTCTTATAAGCAGAAGAAGCAGAACGGTTGTTGTTTGTATCTGTCCACCCTGCGGTCACCAGGCTGGAAGGATAGAATGAATCGTTGTAAATATTCTGAATATTGAACAACACCTTTCCCTCATACTTCAACTGTGTCTTTGTCGCATCGACACCCAGCAGGTTGTAGTGCAGCTGGAACTCCGGCTGAATGTTGTACTTGGTCTCGTCGTTCATGGCCTCATAGGCAAGAGCCACCGGATTGACCAGGCTGTACTGGTCGCCATTGTTGCGGAACACGCTGGAGGCCGTAGGCAACATGTGGTAATAATTATTGGTATTATTCCCATAAGCGTCCTGCTCGTACACCGACATGTTCGGCATCTTGCGGTAAGCGATGGCCAGCAGGTCGAGCGACTGGTTGTTCTCGTCCTTATAATCGTAGTTCTTCTGGTTGTTCTGATAAGTCATGTTGAAGTTCGTCACGATCTTGATACGGTCGCTCACGAAATAGTCAAGAGCCACGCGGGTGGTGAAACGGTCCAGTTCCTGTCCGATGACCGTACCGGTCTGATGGTCATAGCCTCCGGAAATGCGGAACACGGCTTTCTCACCACCACCCGACAACGTCACATAATGTTTCTGCAGCCAGCCCAACTTTGTCACCTCATCCACCCAGTCGGTATTGTTGTTGTAGTTCTCATATTCCGCAAACGACGGATCATAGTTGAACTCCGGTATATTGGAGGATGCGTCGCTCAGCTGTGGGTTATAATAAGCTTCTTTCATCAGCATGGTATACTGGTCACCGGTCAGCATGCGCATGCCCTTGGGCTGATAAGTCAAAGTGGCGGCATAAGAATAAGTGACCCGCGTCTTGCCTTTCGTACCGCGCTTCGTCTTGATCTCAATCACACCGTTGGCACCCTGAGAACCATAGATAGCCGTACCGGCGGCATCCTTCAGCACCGTAATGCTGGCAATATCATCAGGGTTCACATTCAGCAATTCGGAATACTGCTCTTCCGTGGCAGAAGCGAAATCAAAGCCCGACAAATAGTCACTTTCAAAGATATTGCCGTCCACAACGACCAGCGGCTGCGTATTTCCGTTAATGGAGCTGACACCACGAAGACGCATGGTCGTTCCGGAACCCAGGTTACCGGAATTGAACACGATGTCCAGACCGGCGACACGTCCCTGCAAGGCCTCATCGATACTCGTCAGACTCAGGCCTTCAAATTCCTTGGCATCGATAGTCTGATGCGCCATGGACACCTCACGTTCCGGAATAGCCAGACCGCTGGACTGTACGACCTTCTTCTGCTGTACCACCACCTCTTTCAGCTGCATGTTGCTTTTGAGCATGATGTTGTACCGTGTGCCCTTAATGGGAATAATCTGTGTGGCATACCCCACGTATGAAATTTTCAGACGATGTTTCGGATCTACGATGCGGAAAGAGAAGTTTCCGTTGATGTCCGTCACGCCATGGGCCACGATACGGTTGGCCTCATCCACCTCTACAACGTTCACCATCATCAGCGGTTCTAT
Organism: uncultured Paraprevotella sp.; assembly: GCA_944321365.1. Taxonomy (GTDB): domain Bacteria; phylum Bacteroidota; class Bacteroidia; order Bacteroidales; family Bacteroidaceae; genus Paraprevotella. Next base: position 31,977 of record CALULA010000016.1, on the reverse strand, counting down.
CTCATCGGACACGGTTCCACTAATCATCGTTCCGGGTGCTTGTGCAAAACCGACCAGCGGCAAAGCGGAGAATGCACCCAATATGATATGTCGATATATGGTTTTCATTCATCTATTATTATTACTGATTCAACATTTCTATTCTGCTGCCTCGTGCCAATCCAGCACACCGTCTATCTGATGCACCACAGCATACGACGACGTATAAATGGTCTGGGCATCCGCAACGTCCGTATTTGCATCATACTGATATTCGCGTGCCATCAGGTTGTAAAGGCCTCCGCTCGTCACCACGTGACGCGTGTTCCCGGCACGGTCCGTAATGTTCAGATGCGTGTCATCGCCCTCCACGTTCACACGGAAGTAAGAAAGAGTGTTGGTAGCTTCATCTATCTGGTAGGCCGATGTCTCATAATCGGCATTGGCGATATTGCCCTGTCCGATATAAAGAGAATTATCCTGGATGTGATACTTGAGGAACTGGTTGATCTGTTCTGTCAACTCCTCTTTTCTCGATTCGCTTTCCGTTGCCAAGACATCTTCCCACGTGGGCAATTCACCGGAATCATGCAGAGCCTGGATTGACTCGTTCGTAGGAACATACACCGTATAATTGAACGTATTGAACAGGTTGATGCTCGGACTCGGACAAGCATACCATTTAGCGTTCTCACTTGTCGTGCTCCCCACAGTGATTCTTTCGCTCAAGAACTCCGAGTCTCGCAACAGAGCATAGAATTCCGAGAACTCATCGTGCTCAGACAGAATGTCCGCTACGGATTTACGTGCAGTCTGTATAGGAGCTGATTCCAGGATATAAGCTTTTCCGTTTCCATCTACTGTCTGGTCGTAAATACGTGTCACCGTCACATCCTTTCCGTGTTCCAGCTGCCAGCCGCCGCTCACCTTCATGGAGTTCTCCTGTCCGGCATTTTCCACATATATGGCTCCGCCGTCCTTTGTCTCATAATATTTCTTACCGTCTTCCACATTACCCACAACAATATGAGTCTCCAGAATATCTTTCAGACGGTTCTCCACCTGAGCCTGTGAAGCCACACCTATGGAATCACCGATGTCACCGGTCTCCACGTCATAATCATATATGGCTGCCCATACACGATTTTCTTCCGTCAAAGCCGTAGGATCATAATGGAACTGATAGATCTGCGTCTTGTTCTTACCGAAAGAGCAAGGATCCACATAAGTCAGCAAACCATTGTTCGTGGGGATGAACAAGCTGTAGTAAGAGTTCTGTGAATTCAGATAAACGTCATAATCCAGCTGTTCGATAGCCCAGTAGATGATGTTCATCGTCTCATTGACCAAAGCGGGGAACGACACTGAAATGTAGGCCACCGGGTTAAACACCTTATTGGTCAGATAAACAGCACCGTTGCAAGCGAAGAACACGCTGTCCACATCTTCCGGCTCGATACCCAAATCATCGTTGGCGTCATTCAGCACAGTCCCGAACTTGCTGGGCACTGAGTTGGTGAACGAGTTCAGCATGTTTACATTCAGCATCTTCGCAATCACCTGATCGGGGACGTTTTCCCATGTTCCATAACGGTCCTTCAGCACAGCCCCGCCCTCTTCATTCCAGTAACGGTCCAGAGCCTCGTCTGTCGGCACGAGCATCACAGCCATATCCTCCTGCAAAGCCACATCGGTAGACGTGCTGGCATTCAGCTGCGAATAGTATGAATTCCATCCCGGATCGAACTTCAGCGTTGCTTCCACCGGTTCGTCGTTCTGCGTAATGTTCAAAGCTTCGCCATTTTGCGAACGATCGGAAAAATAACGTTTCTGGAACACAGAGTCGTAGCTTGTTCCATACAGACGGTTATATTCGCGCGTTGCCTCCTGGCTATAGAAAGGTGCGCTGAAACGATCCAGGAACGACGACCATTGTTTCGCACGCGGCATTTGAGCAATCAGGTTCGCCAGATTGGGCAACGGCGTCATCACTTCAGCCATTCTGTGGACAAAACCATTGGAACAACGGATGTTCTGCTCTGCCATCATCACGCCATTCACATTAGCATCTCCGGCCTGACGCTCCATCGTATAATTAAACAGGAAGTTACAATCATCATTCGTAATGCTCCGGTTCTGGAGGAAAGCCTCGATGAAATGAATCATCGGCGCCGTGGTCATATCCTCCAGACAAGGAATTGTTTTCCCTGATTTCTTATAATATGCCCAATAACCGTTGTCGGGCATATCAGCCGGCTTCAGGACAGGCACTGTGTCATAAGCCGAAACGGAAGTCACGCGACGCATACAGTCGCCTTCCGTAGGTCCGGTTGAGCTGGAAAGATATGCCACCTGACAGGCATTGTTAATCATGGCACCATAAAGCAGCTGTTTTTTCTGCGCTTCGGAAAGTTCCTCATAACTCCCCACGCCCCACTTCCTGCTACTGAAAAAGCGGGCATAGGCATCGTCATCTGCCACAAACAAGGTCTTGCTACCCGTGCGGGCAAGCACATCGGCATACCCCAAGTCGTCGATAATCCGCACCACGTTCGTGTAGTTCCCGTTACTTTTCAAATAGTCGTATATACTGCTTCCCAACCACGCCGGATCTTCTTCAGCCAGATTATATCCGTCGTTACAAGAGTATAAACAACCAAAAGCACAGCATGCCAAGCCTGCCCAGAACGGGGCGAATCTTCTTCGGTTTTTCGTTAAACTCATATTAGATCATTTTATCAGTTCTCACATTCTTTAATATTATTGCAACTCTCTTCATATCGGCCACTAAATTACATCGTTTTGCAATAAGTCTTTTTTGGCAGTGTATCATGTTTCTTCGTGTATGTTTCATTTATATAAAAAAAGCGAAAAAGAGCATGTCTTTTACAATCCATGCTCTTTTCGCTTTTCAATGCAGCCATGTTACAGAATAACATTCTTCATTTCCCATGTAACATCAAGGCAATTTTTCCATATCTGCTGCCGTATAATTGTCTATATCCAGGTGGAATTCCATCAGGTCTTGCAGGAGATGGACCGGTTTTGTGCAGTCAGCCGGAATCGGTCTTGCGGAAAAACGGGCAAAGTATTGCGCACAAGCATCGCGCCACCACACGGCATCTTTCGACTGACGTTCAAACCGCTTTAACATAGCCGCATAACGTTCTGCATCCACATAGGGGCGCATCTCCCGCCACAAATCAGTAAACCGTGCGGCCTCCTCGGCTCCCCGATAATAGGTATAGCACAGATTTTCCCACATCGTAAGCCCGTCAGACATCACGAAATCCCACGGCACATGGTGAAACCACAGCAGATATTCCTCCGGACAAGTATGCACGTCATTATATATCGTAGCCAACGGCTCGTGATATTGCGATACGGCATCCGAACCTGAGCGGGTGCGGTCGAAACCCAGTCCGGCCGAATCAGCCTGATGGTAATAGGGAGGCAGCCAGTCCGGCCTCATCCCCTCCAGATTGCACCACGGCTCCGGTCCGTAATGATGACTGAAAGCAAAAATGTGGTGCAGCCCCATAGGCATCATATAGTCCACCGCCACATTCCATGAGCGCAACAGCAGCTGACACATCGGAGCCACAAAGCGTTCATCGTCCGTGAACGTCTGCTGCAAGAATTCCTCTGCAATCTGACGGGCCGTGTAATGACTGTTCCAGCACAGACGTCCGAAAGCATACCAGTTGGCCTGCGCCATGTCGTTACCCGTCCAGTTCACCGTATCGCCAATGTTGGAGACACCGGCCATGGCCGACAGGGATTTTTCCGAAACCTTATGCTGTGTAACGGCTGCCACCGTGGCTCCACCGTCATAATAGGTATCGGCATCCAGACAGTCTTTCCACATTGTGGCCAGAAATACCGTATGTATGGATTGCCCCAGATATTCCTGAGTGATTTGGAACTCCGGCATAATCTGCGTATGCGGCATGGCACCGAACAACGGACTGAAAGGCTCGCGCGGCTGAAAATCGATGGGACCGTTCTTCACCTGCACAATCACATTGTCACGGAAACAGCCGTCGAGCGGCACAAATTCCTCATAAGCCTGACAAGCGCGGTCGGAATTGGACGGCTGATAAACAAAAGCCCTCCACATGACAACACCTCCATGGGGAGCCAGTACGTCGGCCAACATGTTCGCACCGTCGGCATGCGTGCGTCCGTAATCTTGCGGACCGGGCGTCCCCTCGCTGTTGGCTTTCACCAGAAAGCCCCCGAAATCCGGAATCAGGCGGTAGATTTCCTCCACTTTTCCCGTCCACCATTTCCGCACTTCGGCATCCAATGGATCGGCAGTGGGCAAACCTCCCAACAGTTTGGGTGTGGCAAAGTTCACCGACAGGAAAACACGGATGCCATACGGGCGGAGCGTAGCGGCAATGGCCATCACCTTGCGGAGCATATCCCCGGAAAGCATCTCGGCCTTGGCATTCACATTGTTGAGCACCGTGGCATTGATGCCCACCGAAGCATTGGCCCGTGCGTATTCGCGATACAGCGGAGAGAGTTTTCCGGGAAGCTCGTCCCACTTCCAGATGGAGCGTCCGGCATAACCTCTCTCAACCGTCCCGTCCGGATTATCCCAATGGTTCAGAATGCGCAGGTCGTAGGAAGGGCTTTCTTCCACGGTCTGCCCGTCGGACAGAAGCTGTCCGGTCTGCTGTCTGCGCAACAAGGCGTAGGCGGCATAGAGCACGCCGATATCGGAAGCCGACGAGAGCTGAATCTCCTGACCGCGCCGCCGAATACGGAAGCCGTCGCGTCCCGGAGCATCGTCCGACACCGACAAGACCAGCCGCTCCTCTCCTTTCCAGAAATCTGCAAGTTCCTCTCTGGCAATTGCCAGCGTGACAGTCTTTTTTGCAGGTCCGGCCACGCGCACTTCCGCCGGTGCGGCATTCCGCTCCATGCGGAGCCACAGTCTGTGGCCGTCCTCCGCACGGAGCAGGAAAGCGAGTGCCAGTCCTACGACAGTCAGCACATATCTCATCATAAGCTGCACGGATGTCATTCGTCTGTCCCTTCTATGGTCTGGATATGCCCCTCGGCATCATACTGCAACTCGCACACCTTCAGGCTGCGCAGCCACGTGCGCCCTCCGGAAGGCACGGAATCGTGATGGAACAGATACCACCGGCCTTTGTATTCCACAATGCAATGATGCGTGGTCCAGCCCACTACCGGTGTGAGAATCACGCCCTGATAGACAAACGGACCGTAGGGATTGTCACCAATGGCGTAGCACAGACGGTGTGTGTCACCGGTGGAATAGGAGAAATAGTATTTCCCGTTGTACTTGTGCATCCACGAGGCCTCAAAGAAACGCCGGTCGTGATCACCGGCCGTCAACGGCTTGCCGTCGGCATCCAGAATGACGACCGCACGGGGAGCCTCGGCAAACTGCAGCATATCATCCGTCAGACGGGCAATACGCGACGGTATGGCCGGCTCATCATCTGCCGGAAACTCTGCACACTCCAGCGCACTGTTATCCTTGTAACGCTGAAGCTGTCCGCCCATCAGGCCGCCGAAATAGACATACACCTGCCCGTCATCGTCCTTGAACACCGCCGGGTCGATGGAGTAACTGCCCCGGACAGGGTCGGGTTCGGGCACGAAAGGTCCATAGGGCGTATCGCTCACAGCCACGCCCAGACGGAAGATGTCGGTCTTGTCCTTAGCGGGAAAATACAGATAATACTTGCCGTTCTTCTCGCAGCAGTCGCAGTCCCACATCTGCCGCTTGGCCCAAGGCACATCGTCCACGTCGAGCACCACGCCGTGATCTGTGACCGGTCCTTCCATCACATCGTCCAGCGAGAACACATGATAGTCCCGCATGTTGAAATGCGACCCCCAGTCGTCTTCCGGAATGCCACTCTCATAATCGTGCGAGGGGTAGATATACACTTTGCCTTCAAAAACGTGCACCGACGGGTCGGCCATATAATCGCCGGGCACCAAATACCTTTTTTTCATAATCACAGCATTTGAATTATACATTATTATATTATAGTCTTTTCTCTCATTCCGCATACCGACCGGACTCCGCCATCTCGATGATGGTCTGCACGAACGGTTTCGGCTTCATGTCGCGGTCGAAAGCCAACGGATAATCCGTGCGCCCATGTATAGGCCAGTTGTTTTTCCAGGAATCGCCGTCAGTCACTCCCCAGAATGTCACGCGCGAGATATCTTTGCTGTGACGCAGATAGATGTCGAACAGTTTCGTATAAAAATCATTCAATTCCTTGGCTTTTTCTTCCGACAAACCGTCCTTATAAGGGTCCATGGCCTGTTTATAAGCAAAATTGGTCTCGACAGCCGCACCGAAATTACCTTTCGGCCACGGCAGCACGCTAAGATCCAGCTCAGTGACCATCACCTTTACGCCCGCTGCCGCAAATGCTTCCATGCTCTTCTCGTACTCATCCAACGGAGTGTCGAAAGACAAATGCGACTGCATGCCTACGGCATCGATACGACAACCGTGCGCTTTCAGATCTTGCACCATGCGCACCACAGCTTCCCGCTTACGCGGAGAATCCATACCATAATCATTATAATAAAGCTCCACATCGGGATCTGCCTCGTGAGCAAACTGGAAAGCCAGCCGGATAAACTCCGGACCGATGATTTTATAAAAAGGCGACTTGCGGAACTCTCCGTTGCCTTCAATGGCCTCGTTCACCACATCCCAGCCTTTCACGCGCCCCTTATAGTGCCCCACTACCTTATATATATGGTCTTTCATGCGCTGTATGAGCACTTCCTTAGACACGGTATTGCCATCTTTGTCCTTGAAAAACCATTTCGGAGCCTGTGAATGCCAAATCAGACAATGCCCGATGACCACCTGGCCGTTCTTTTCCGCCAGATCGCACAGACGGTCGCCATCCGTAAAATCGAAATGTCCTTCTTCAGGCTGCACCTCCTCGGCCTTCATGCAGTTTTCTGCCACCACAGAACTAAACTGCTCACGAATCAGCGACTGCAAGGCCTCGTCCTTACTCACTACCTGCCTGACATTCAGTGCAGCGCCAATCAAGAACTTATCTCTGAAAGCTTCTCTGAGCGTTGTCCCGCTTCCGGCAAAAGCACTGCTAAAGGCACAACACACACACCAAAGTGCTATCCAACTTTTCATTCTACACATAACCATTTTCTCTTTTATTGATTAAACCTCTCACTCTTGTTCACGTCTTTTGGCCAATTCCGCCTGCATCTTTTCATTCATTGATTTAGATATGGGATAGAAGAACAGCGCAGCCACTGCAATACCGAAGCAAATGCCGGGCACTATGCTGGAAGCCATGCGGATACCCATCAGTGACGTGGCAGACTGTTCAATGGATATATCGTTCACATAACCGAAGATGGAAAGAATGCTTCCTGCTATGGCGCCACCGACGCCCAGCCCTGCTTTCAACGCAAAGACGATACCTGAGAAACACAGTCCCGTAGCCCGACGATGATGCACATACTCCATGTGGTCGGCCACATCGGCTATCATGGCCCAAAGCAAAGGAACCGTCGGAGCGTATGCCAGACTCTTCAGGATACCTAAAGTGAAAATAAAGCCTATGTCATCCTTTGACGGAATGACAAATGCCGCCGTAAAGAGGGCAGTCAATGCCAGACAGACAATAAAGGTGGACTTTTTTCCATAACGGTTGGCCAAGAACTCCGACAGCGTAATCACGCCCACCAACTGTACCAACGCACCAATCATATTAAAGACCGACAGACCTATTGAATAAGACTCTACAGGTGATATGCTGCCATCTGCCGCCCGTGTGGCCAACAGACTGAACGAATCGAGCACCTGCATGCCGATGTTCAACACGGCCCCTTCGTCCTTCACCAGTCCGATGCGGTCCAAGAACTGTCCCAATGCCTGCGGATCCACATAATGCTGAAAATAATAACACATGGCAGATCCCCACATGGCCAGCGTAATGAAGACGAACAAGGTCAAGATGAACATAGAACGCCAGGACACGTCGGCAAACAAACCTTTAAGATCATTCTTCACATCCATCTTCTGAGAAGCAGGCGGAGCAATGCGCTCCTTTGCCGAAAAACCGGCCACTATCAGAAAGACAAATCCGACCACGGCGAAAATCGTAATCGTGGACAGCCAACCCTGTGCATCATCAGCACCGGAACCACGCCCGAACTTATGCACCAACGGAAGCGTCAGTCCCTGCACCACGAACTGTGCAATGGTTGCAGCCACAAAACGGATGGAAGTAATGCTTGTGCGCTCCTTGATATCTCCTGTCATCACACCGCCCAGAGAGCTGTAAGGTGTATTGTTAAAGGAATAGAGCGACATGAGCAGCACATAAGACACACCGGCATAAAAAGCGACCAAAGCCTTATCCTCAATGCCGGGATTGTAGAAGGCCAACACATAGAACACCATAAACGGCAATGCCGTCCAAATCACCCACGGACGGAACTTTCCCCATCTGGTTTGTGTCTTGTCCGAAAGAATACCGGCTGCAGGGTCAACAAAGGCATCTACAATACGTGCCACCAGAAGCACCGTACCGGCAATCGCACCTTCCAACCCGAACACATCGGTATAAAATTTCAACTGATAGATCATCATCATCTGAAAGACGAGGTTGGCGGCCGCATCTCCAAGCGAATAACCTATCTTCTCGCCCAACGGAACTTTCTCAGAAATCTTATTCATGATATTATCTTTTTTATATTAAACATGCACTCATTAAAGGCTGTCATTTTTCATGACATGACATAATCCGCCTCAACAATGCAAATTAATATTTTTTCCGCCAAAATCCTTTTCGCTCATGTATTCTAAAGTTTTTCCTGTGAAACATCAGCAAAAATTATGGCCGCCAAAAAGTAACATCAGCAGGTTACAATCGCTTTTTCGCCAAAAAAAGTCCACAAAAACAGGTATGCAGCCTGCTGTCGGCCATCTGTACGAATACAAAAAAACGTACAAAACGGATAGGAATTCCGCTTTGTACGCCAAATCAAGAACGACCGTTCTCCATCAGATTCCTCAGAGAAGAACAGCTGCGACTTAGTCCGTCTTGACGGAAATGCTACCATTACTCTTACGTCTGAACGTCAGACGGACATCGCGCAAAGCATGACGGGAATGGTCGAAAACGTAATCACTATTAAAAGGCACGCCATTCACCCGCACTTCAAAATGGCAATGCTCCGTCGTAGCACGTCCGGTTCGTCCCACCGTTGCGATAGGCTCACCGGCCTTCACACGCTCACCACTTTTCACGAGATTCCTGGCATTGTGACTGTAACAGGTCTCCAAGCCGTTGGCATGACGCACGACCACCATATTGCCATAGGCCGAATACTTGCCCGAAAAGCGCACCACACCATCAAAAACAGCTCGAATCTTGTCGTTGGGCCGAGTTTTCAGATCTGTCCCCGTATGATTTTTGCGTTTCCCACCGTAAGGACTGATTACTTTTGCTCCCGGAAGCGGATAACACCACTTGCCTGCACGACTCAAATCCAATGTGAATGTCTGAGCATTCTCAAACAGGCCGGGAGTAGCGACCCCCACATGTTGACGTTCCATGGCCGTAAAGGGCCTGTCCAGGTCTACCAGTTCCGGGCCATGCTCCCATTCAAAATCCGGATTCCGTTCCTCTACGGTTCCCGCACTGAAGTAAGTTGCACGCACCGCTCCATCAGCATCCCTCCAGAATTTCAGCGATACCGGCTTCAGCCTTCCTGAAGAATCGGCTATGACATCCGGCGACAAGGCCACGCCGTCCGCCATGAGCGTGAAATAGGTATAGACCACGCCGTGATCTGCCTCAGCAAGTGCTATGGGCTGACCGGCAGCAACATAATCGCCCGACTTCACCAACGTGCGATCGTGATGGGCATACACCGTCTCCAACCCGTTAGGATGAAGCACCACTACCGTACGTCCCAAATCAGTCTTCCGCACCAATCGCACAACTCCTTCCATCGCCGACCGCACTTCATGCCCTTCCTCGGCCGACATGATGTACCACCCCACTGGCTGATGACGGAACTCCGGTGTGAACAACACACCGTCACGTACGGGAAAGCACCAGCCGTCACGCTTCAGATCGTCCGGCGTCACAGTAAAATATCCGCCGCCATCAAACAGGCCCGGCGTAGGGATATGAAGCATCCGCCGCTCTGTACGTGAGAAAGACACGCGATCTCTGTTCCTCTCCGTGAAAGAAAGAAACAAGGCCAGCAGCAACCCCATACATAATATAACAATACGTTTCGCCATTGATATCTCTTTTTATTCCGTCAGAAAAATGCCATTCAGAATACGTCCGGAGCGAATCCCCAGCCGACGGGCTGAAAAGAAACGCTCCGCCTGCCGATACGTGCAGATACCTGCCAGTTGAATCTGACGCGGACTCACCCCAGCCTCATACAATGCCTCACAATTAGCCTGCCACAAATCAACATGCCATTTTTCCACCCCGCCTGTATCGCATAACGCAGGATAGCGACGGGCTATCCTCGACATAGGAAACCGGGCCTGTTCAAAAGCCTCATATACCTCATCACCCACCTCGAAAGCTTCCATCGAAATGCCCGGCCCTATTGCCACACGCACATCAGCAGCCAGCGTACCGTAGCAATCTTTCATGGCCGACAATGCTTTTTGCGAAATACGCAACACCGTACTGCGCCAACCAGCATGTACCGCCGCCACCGCACGATGACGCGCATCATATATTAATATAGGTATACAATCGGCTGTCGATACCGACACGCACACCCTCGGTATATCTGTCATCACGGCATCCGCTCCTTCAAGCGCAGCGGCCCTGACGGTGTCCGGCTGCCGGAAGAAAGCTTCATCAATACGACACACGCGGTCGGAATGGACCTGATGGGGCATGATCAGACATGAAGGCTCCAGCTTTAATGCGCGGCACAACAGTGCACGATTCAGCTCCACGTTTCGCGGAACGTCTCCGCAATAGGCGTTTGCATTGAACGAAGCATACGCTCCCGCACTGTATCCGCCCCGACGTTCCGTGCTGAAAGCCCGCACAGCCGGACCTAAATCATATTCCAACAATACAGGTTCCGGCATCGGCTACGTTGTTATTCCGACCGGTCATCGTCCCAGTCTTCGTCATATTCAAAATCATCCAGGTCCTCAACCTCATCCTCGTCCACATATTCCAAATCCTCATCCTCGCCCATATCCTTCAGCTCACGCTGCAAAGCCTCCGGATTCTTGTCTCTGTGTACGATTCTGGTCTGGTCGGTGATGGCCTGCAGTTTGTTGCTCTCGCTGTTCAGTTCTTTCCAAAGCAGATCTTTCAGCTCGGCAATTCCCTGCCCCGTAACCGAAGAGATGAACACATGCGGTACGTCTGGCAGATGCTCAGCCAGCAAGCGTATGAGTTCTTCATCCAGCAAATCGCTCTTGGTAATGGCCAGCACTCTGTGCTTGTCCAGCATCTCAGGATTGAAAGTGGCCAGCTCGTTCAGCAGCACCTCGTATTCTTTACGAATGTCGTCGGTATCACCGGGTACCATGAACAGCAGCAACGAATTGCGCTCTATATGACGCAGGAAACGCAGCCCCAGTCCTTTCCCCTCGCTGGCTCCCTCGATGATGCCCGGAATATCGGCCATCACAAACGACTGATTGTCCCGATAGGCCACGATACCCAAGCTGGGTTCCAACGTAGTGAAAGGATAATTGGCAATCTTGGGACGAGCCGAAGACAAAGCGCTCAGCAACGTTGACTTTCCGGCGTTCGGGAAACCCACCAGACCGACATCAGCCAACAGTTTCAGTTCCATAATGACCGTCATCTCCTGCATAGGCTCTCCCGGCTGAGCATAGCGGGGAGCCTGATTAGTGGCCGTCCGGAAATTCCAGTTACCCAATCCGCCCCGTCCGCCTTTCAGCAGCATTACCACTTGTCCGTCCTCGGTCACATCGCAAATATATTCGCCCGTCTCGGCATTATAAACCACCGTTCCGCACGGCACGTCAATATACTTGTCCTCACCATCCTTGCCCGACGAACGCGATTTGGAGCCATTCTCACCATGCCCGGCAAAGACGTGACGTTCGTAGCGCAAATGAAGAAGAGTCCAGTAATTACGGTTACCGCGGAGGTAGACATTCCCCCCGCGGCCACCGTTTCCGCCATCCGGTCCGCCATTAGGCACATACTTGGCACGGCGCATGTGGGCCGAACCCCGTCCTCCGCGTCCGGAACGGCAACAGATCTTCACATAATCTACGAAATTCGACTCCGCCATAAATATTACTTGTTTTCAGCTTCAATCACCTCGAATATTTCCGCCAGCATCTGTTCTTTAGAACCTTTCCATGTAAAGACGTGACGCAATCCTTCTTTTTCAAACCAGTCGGACAAAGGTGCTGTCTGGCTGCGATAAACCTCAAAACGCTTACGTATCGTTTCCTCATTGTCGTCGGCACGTCCCTGCTCTATGGCACGATTCAGCAAACGAGCCATAAGCGTCTCCTCGTCCACCACCAGTTCTATCATCATGCCCATGTCATGTCTGCGCTCTGCCAGCATCTTTTTCAGTGCTTCGGCCTGAGCGATCGTACGTGGAAAACCGTCGAAAATGACTCCTTTGCCCTGAGTCTGGGCATCATAAGTCTTGGCCAGAATATCTATCATCAGCTCATCCGGAATCAGCTGTCCGTTGTCGATATATCCCTTGGCTATCTTACCCAGCTCCGTTCCGTTCTTGATCTCTCCCCGCAAGACATCACCCGTCGAGATATGTCCCATGCCATATCTGGCCACGATCTCATCACTATAAGTACCTTTACCGGAACCCGGAGCTCCGAAAATAATAATATTCTTCATTCTTTACCTTATTATATATTAAACAAAACCATATTCTTTTTTACGCCTCACAGGTTCCTGTCAGTCAGTCACGGTATAAATATCCCGTGTGTTCCGCCCGTATCCGTCATAATCCAGTCCATATCCCAAGATGAAATCATTGGGTATCTCAAAACAATTATAGCGGATGTCTAAGTCCACTTTCAGATTGTCGGGTTTCACCAACAGGGCACAAATCTCTACCGAACGGGGATGACGTTCGGCCAACATGTCAAGCACGTGCCGCATGGTCAGCCCGGAATCTATGATATCCTCCACAATAATGATATCCCGTCCCTCGATGTCGGCATTCAGGCCTACCAGCTCCGACACTTCTCCTGTGGATGCCGTTCCGGCATAAGAAGCCAGCCGCACGAACGTAATCTGGGCATTCAGCCTGATTTCGCGCATCAAATCGGCTGCAAAAATAAAAGAGCCGTTCAATATGGCAAGGAAAAGCGGCTCACGCCCTGCAAGGTCCCGATTGATTTCACCGGCCACGCGCCGCACCTGTCTCAAGATTTCCGCCTCCGGTATTGAAACCGCAAATTTTTTATCCTTTATCTGAAGCGTTTCCATTCTTTTTTCCTAATTTTGTGCAAAGATAGTGCAAAAGCGGGAGATTTGAACAAAAAACAAAGTTTTTCTTTCCATTTTACACCGCCATGTCCTGTCGGAGACATAATTATCGTTGTGTTATGAAAATACTGACCTCTACACAATTTAAGGAATGGGACAAATATACCATCGAGCATGAGCCAGTCTCATCGGTGGACCTCATGGAACGTGCCGCAGAGACGATAACACGTGAACTGAAGAGACGGTGGAACACCGCCACACGTTTCATAGTCTTTGCCGGACCGGGCAACAACGGCGGAGACGCATTGGCTGTCTCGCGCCTGTTATGCCAGGCCGGCTACAAAGTGCAGGTGTTCCTGTTCAACACCACCGGACGGCTGAGCAACGACTGTCTGGCAAACAAAAAAAGGCTGGAACAGCTGACGGGCGTGGACTTCAACGAGGTCTCCTCACAGTTCGCATTCCCTCCGACCACCTCACAAGAGGTCATTCTCGACGGTCTGTTCGGCACAGGATTAAACAAGCCTTTGAGCGGAGGATACGCCAATCTGACACAAAGAATCAACGCCGCACATGCCACAAAAGTCAGCATTGACATACCATCGGGACTGATGGGCGAAGACAACTCGCACAATGCCCCGCAAAACATCGTGCATGCAGACCTGACCCTGACCATAGGGCTGCCCAAGCTGGCTTTCTTCTTTGCCGAAAACCAAAAATTCATCGGCGAGGTGAAAGTGCTCGACATCGGGCTGCATCCCGACGGTCTGAAAGCCATCGACAGCAGCATCACCGTGATAGAACCGGACGACATCCGCAAACTGCTCAAGCCACGCAACCCTTTTGCCCACAAAGGAACTATGGGACATGCCTTATTGGTGAGCGGACAATACGGCATGGCCGGTGCCACCGTACTCGCTGCAAGAGCGTGTCTGCGCAGCGGAGTCGGCAAACTGACCATCCACACGCCGGACATCAACAACAACATCCTGCAATGCTGCGTACCGGAAGCCATTCTCAGCCACGACTTGTCGGACATCAGGGTGACACGCCCCATACCCACTTATGACTACAATGCACTGGGCATCGGTCCGGGATTGGGAACACACGAAGAAACAGCCTACGCCCTGCACACGTTCATCCGCAACCACCCCGGAGAGATTGTGCTCGACGCCGACGCTCTCAATATACTGGGGCATCACCCGGAATGGATGACAGAAATACCGCAGGACGCCATACTGACTCCACACCCCAAGGAACTGGAGACCTTGACAGGCCCATGCGCAGACAGCTATGAACGCTTGTCGAAAGCCCGCGAGCTGGCCATCAAGATGCAATTCTATATCATCATCAAAGGGCACTACAGCATGATATGCACCCCCACAGGGCGCATCGTCATCAACCCTACCGGCAATGCCGGTATGGCCACCGCCGGAAGCGGCGACGTTCTGACAGGCATCCTCACCGCGCTGCTGGCCAGAGGCTACTCCTCTGCCGAAGCCTGCCGGCTGGGCGTCTATCTGCACGGAACGGCCGGAGATATAGCCTGCGGACGACTGGGCGAAGAAAGCATGACAGCCAGCGACATCATCAACGCACTGCCCAAGGCTTTTCTGCGACTGAAAGGAACTACAACATCTGAAAAATAAAGTATTCCATTATGAAAGCAAGCACCCTGATATGCAGCCTCATCCTCTGTACGGCCGGAGCTGCAGCGCAAACCGAAGTCAACCCGTATATCGCCGGTGCGACGGTAGAAGGCGTGACCTATTACCTGCCCCGCACGGCCATACGGCTGGTGGTAACAGCCGAAAAACAAGTCTACACACCCGGTGAATTCAACAAATACGCAGACAAATACCTGCGACTGTCCGGCATCAGCCCCGAACCCTCGACACGATGGAGCCTGAAAAGCATCAGCATGACACCTTATGGCGTACCCGACCCGGAAAAAGCATACAGCATACAACTGAAAAAGCGCACGGTTGCCCCACTGGTCAGCCTGAGCCGCGACGGCATCATCCTGTCCATCAACACGGAAGCCGCAGAAGAACAGCTGCCCGAAGTACCGCAATCTGAAGATGCGCCCAAACATCTGAATCCGAGAGACTACATGAACCAGGAGATTCTGTCGGCCGGCAGCAACGCCAAAATAGCAGAACTGACGGCTGAAGAAATATACGACATACGGGAAAGCCGCACAGCTCTTATCAAGGGCGAAGTCGACAACATGCCCAAAGACGGAGCACAGCTGAAAATCATGCTCGACCAACTGACCAAGCAGGAGACCGCCCTGACGCAGCTGTTCAAGGGAACGACAGACACCAGCACGGAGGTATTCACCATCGAACTGACCCCGACAGAGCTGACAGACCGTATGGTGCTCTTCCGCTTCTCGCAGAAACTGGGCGTGGTAGACCGCGACGACCTGTCGGGAGCACCCGTTTATCTTTCACTGAAAAGCATGAACACAGTGGCCGAACCGATAGCCGATGAGAAAACAGAAAAGAAAAAAGCCAAGATGGAAGAGGGAGTACGCTACAACATTCCCGAAATGGTGAGCGTCAGTGTCTTCGACGCCGGACAGGAATACTGTAAAGGCGAATTCCCCATGGGACAGTTCGGCAACGTGGAAATCCTGAGCGATGTGCTCTTCGACAAGAAAACCACCACACAGGTGACGTTCTATCAAAGCAACGGCGGTATCAAGCAACTGACAGACAACGCCGCACCGGAAAACTGACCTTTCAGAAACCGTCAGGGAGCAGCACCCGTTTGCCACGTCTCAGCAGGCATGTATGGAAAACAAGACGACGCCCCCCATCTTGCGCACACACAAAACGTGCTCCGGTGTTGCGCAAAACCGATTCCGTTCTTGCGCATGAGTGCAGAATCTTTTGCGCAAGAAATTTCCAAGCCCTGCATCACATAAAAGAAAAAGGAGTGCCTGAATGGGCACTCCTTTCCTTTTTATGCGAAACAACTTATCGGATTATAACTTGTTGTCAGAACCCAACACGTTGATGATCTTGTGCATATACATCTTCTTCATGTTGTCGCGAGCCGGACCGAGATACTTACGCGGGTCGAACTCTGCGGGCTTCTCAGCCAGCACCTGACGGATAGCAGCTGTCATGGCCAGACGAGAGTCGGAATCGATGTTGATCTTACATACGGCACTCTTGGCAGCCTTGCGCAACTCATCTTCAGGAATACCGATGGCAGCATCCAGCTTGCCGCCGAATTTGTTGATGGTGTCCACTTCTTCCTGAGGAACAGATGACGAACCGTGAAGCACAATGGGGAAGCCCGGAAGCTCTTTCATTACACCGTCCAACACGTCGAATGCCAAAGGAGGAGGAACCAGACGGCCCGTAGCAGGGTCAACATGGCACTGCTCCGGTTTGAACTTATAAGCACCGTGAGAAGTACCGATAGAGATAGCCAGAGAATCGCAACCGGTCTTTGTCACAAAGTCTACCACTTCTTCCGGACGGGTATAAGTATGATGTTCGGCAACAACCTCATCCTCAACGCCGGCCAATACACCCAGCTCACCTTCTACCGTCACATCAAACTGGTGCGCATAGTCTACCACTTTCTTGGTCAGAGCCACGTTCTCGTCATAAGGCAGATGAGAACCGTCAATCATGACTGAAGAGAAGCCCATGTCAATACAGTTCTTGCAAAGCTCAAAGCTGTCACCGTGGTCGAGGTGAAGCACAATCTGCGGATTAGGACAGCCCAGCTCCTTTGCGTATTCCACAGCACCTTGTGCCATATAACGCAACAGAGTCGCGTTGGCATACTGACGAGCCCCTTTGGAAACCTGAAGAATCACCGGCGACTTCGTCTCTACAGCTGCCTGGATAATAGCCTGCATCTGCTCCATGTTGTTGAAGTTGAATGCAGGAATTGCATAACCACCGTTAATGGCTTTCTTGAACATCTCGCGGGTGTTCACCAAGCCCAATTCTTTGTAATTAACCATATCTGTATAATTTATAAAAAACAAATAGTCCACTATTTTTTTGCACGGACAAAGATAATGTTTTTTCTGCAAAGTAACACCGACAGCAGTGTTTTTTATCATTAAAAAAGTTTTCCCCACAGAGCGCAAAAGCTTCTGATGGTTACGCATCTGTTTTATTTTATTTCATTTCCTTCACCAGATAGAGCACTACGGGCAAATGGTCGCTGTAACCGTTCAACCATACTCCACCGGCATGCGTGCGCTTGGTATTTCCCTTATACCGTCCTTCGGTCTGGAACAGATAGTTGCGCATAAATATCTCGTTCTTGAAAAACTTCAGTGTGGAATAATCTCTCTTGCCGTCCGTGTCCAGCAAAGTGGACGACATCACAATCTGGTCAAACAGATTCCACTTGCCGTCATACATCAACGTGCCTTGCCCTTGCCTGGTCAGGATGTTCCACCATGGGTTATACAAGTCTCCGTCCGCCACTTCTTTCATCTCTCTTTTGGCACCGAGCGACTTGGCCATACTGGGACTGAACGGGTCGTCGTTCATATCCCCCATTACCATTATCTTCATGCCGGGACTGGCCTTGAGGATGCTGTCCTTCAAGGCACGCACCTGCTCTCCCGCACGCTCGCGATAATAGGAGACCGCCGCGCGGCTGGGCCAATGGCATACGATGAACGTCACGTCGTCGCCCGCCAGTTTGCCCTGCACGGTCAGGAAACCGCGCGTGCGCTGCGCACTGTCTTTCTCCTCATATATATAAGGTTGCAAAAATGACTTTTCCGGCGTAAAGAAACGCGGATTATAAATCAACGCACAGTCTACCCCGCGACGATCCGGCCCTTCGATATGGACAAACCTCATACCCCGCTCCTTCAGTGCCGGCTGATTCACCAGATCTGTCATCACCCGGCTGTTCTCCACCTCGGACACCCCGATGACAGATGCCCCCACATTCGGCAGACGGTCAGTCCCTATTTCCGCAAGAACGGTGGACATGTTCTTCAACTTGGCGAAATATTTCATGCCGTTCCACTTCACTGCTCCCTGTGGCAGATACTCATAGTCGTTCTTGCCCTCATCGTGAATGGTATCAAACAAGTTTTCCAAATTATAAAAACCTACGGCATACAAGCCGTACTTCTTTTCCTGTGCAGATGCGGAAAGCAAAAATATTACCAGCATCCCCAGTCCTGCAAACCAGCGTTTCATAAGTCTTTTCCTATCTTTTTGTTAATTCTCCATTACAAATATGGCCTTTTTCGGCATCAAGACCAAAAAAAACGGTCGAAAACTTCGGTCTGACTCATGATATTTCAGAAATAAAGTGTTTCTTTGTAATAACAATATAATAAATCAAAGCGAAAATGGGTAAAAAGGCTACACTGATTCTATCGGCTTTCTTCGCCTCGGCCCTGCTCCACGCACAACAGACAGACACGCTGGCCGTAGTGCAGCAAAGGGCGCAGAACGAGAATGCCGACTTTTCATTCACGGAATCACAACTGAACGAGGATGACGATGCCGGACAAACCGTATCGTCCATCATGGGCGTAAGCAACGACCTGTACCTGTCTGAAGTCGGCTATCTGTTCAGTCCGATGCGTTTCCGGCTCAGGGCTTACAAGAACACGAGCAACAGCATGTTCATCAACGGCGTACAGTTCAACGATGTCGAACGGGGCGTGTTCAGCTACAGCTCCATCGGCGGACTGAACGACGTGACGCGCAACCGCGAGGGCGCACCGTTCTTTCTGATGAACCAGTTCGGCTACACGACCGTGGGAGGTGCCGACAACATCAACCTGCGTGCAGGCCAGTACGCCACCGGACACAAAATCACACTGTTCGGCACCAACCGCAACTACCGCGCACGGGGTATGTACACTTACTCGACGGGAATGATGAGCAACGGTTGGGCTTTCACCGGTTCCATCGGCTACCGCTGGGCCAACGAGGGCTTTGTGGAAGGCACGTTCTACAATTCATTCAGCTATCTGCTGGGGTTTGAAAAGCGTTTCAACGACCGTCACACCTTAAGCTTTACCACTTGGGGGTCGCCTACGGAACGCGCCCAACAAGGCTCGTCGACGGAAGAAGCCTACTGGCTGGCCAACGATCATTACTACAACCCCAACTGGGGTTACCAGAACGGGGAGAAACGCAACGCCCGCGTCGTGGAATCCTACGAGCCGACGGCCATCGTGACCTGGGATTTCGACATCGACGAGCGCACAAAACTCTCCACCTCGTTCTCCGGAAAGTACAGCATGTATGCCAGCAGCGCACTGGGCTGGAGCGGCAACGCAGCCGACCCGCGTCCGGACTATTATAAGAAGTTGCCGAGCGGACAGATCAGCGGCAACGTGTTCAACCAGCCTTTGAGTGATGAAGACGTGCAGACGTGGCAGAACGCTTACAATTATTGGACCAGCTCCAAGGCACACCGCCAGATAGACTGGAATGCCATGTACTATGCCAACGCCCAGCAGAAAGCCTTGGGGGGTGAAGCACTTTATTATCAAGAAAACCGCCACAATGACCAAATGGCATTCAATCTGACGTCTACAGTGAAACGCGACATGAAGGAATATGGCAATATCACTGCAGGTGTGGCTTTGAACACGACCAAAGGCATGCACTACAAGACCATGAAAGATCTGCTGGGTGCCGACCACTTCACGGACGTGGACAAGTTCTCAGTGCGCAATTACGGCTACAACTCCAGCATGATACAGAACGATCTGGACAACCCGAACCGCGTTATCCGCGAAGGGGATAAGTTCGGCTACAACTACAACATCTTTGTCAACAAAGCGCAGGCCTGGGCAAATTACCAATACAGCAAGGATTTCTACAGCCTGTTCTTTGCCGCACGGCTGGGCGGAACGACCATGGAACGCGAGGGTCTGATGCGCAACGGCCGCGCCGCCAACAACTCCAAGGGCAGCAGCGGCGTAGCCAAGTTTCTGGAAAGCGGTGCCAAAGGTGGAATGACCTTCCGCGTCGGCGGGAAAAACGTATTCAACATCGGACTCGGTTACGAGGAAAACGCGCCCTTGGCATACAACGCCTTCATCGCACCTCGTCTGAAGAACGACTTTGCCGCCAACCTGTCGAACGAAGAGGTGTTCACCACGGAATTCGGCTATGCGTTCAACGGCCCCATCTTCTCGGCTAAACTGAACGCTTACTACACCCGCTTCAACAATGTCACCGAGCTGGATCAGTTCTACAACGATCAGGAATCACGCTACACCTACCTGTCCATGACGGGAGTGGAAAAAGAATACATGGGTCTGGAAGTGGCCGCAAGCCTTAAACTCACCTCCAACCTGACGCTGAAAGCCCTTGCCACATACAGCAACGCGGAATACGTAAACAATCCCGATGCCGTGCTGACGTATGAGAACGAAAGTGAGTCAAACAGCGACCGGGTCTATATCGACGGCATGAAAGAAAGCGGCACACCGCTCTCGGCCTACAGCCTCGGCCTGGACTATAACGTGAAGGGATGGTTCTTCAGCATCAACGGAAACTACTACCATCGCGGCTACATCGATTTCTCCACCTACCTCCGTATGGGCAAGGTACTGGGCATCAGTGAAACGGCCAGCGGCGTCGTGGGTGAGGACGGACAGACTGTGAATCCGACCATCCCTGAACAGGAAGAGTTCGACGGCGGCTTCATGCTCGACCTCTCCATCGGCAAATACATCCGTCTGTCCAAAGGCCGCAGCATGAGCATCAACCTGACGCTGAACAACGTGACGAACAACACGGACATGAAGACGGGTGGCTATGAACAGAACCGCGATGACAGCTACGATGACGGACGTGAACGTCCCTACCAGTTCTCACGCCACTCCAAATATTACTACGCGCAGGGACTCAACGGCTTTCTTAATGTGAACTTCCGATTCTAACCAATTGCTAAAACGAACAAGAATATGAAAAATATGAAATCATTGCTTGCGGTCCTGCTTGCCATTGCATTCGCAAGTTGCATGGACCACCACGACGACCCCGAAAACTACGTTTACGGCATGCCGTCGGTCGGAGAGGCCAACACAACGATAGCCGACCTGAAAGCCCGGTACAGCGAAGTTGTCTCCGGTAACGGAGTAAAAGAGATACAGGACGACCTCATCATCTCCGGCGTGATTGTAGGCGATGACGAGTCCGGCAATATCTATAAGACCCTGTATGTGCGCGACAATACCGGAACCCTGGTAGTGAGCATCAACACCACGGGCTTATACGCGTTCCTGCCCGTAGGACAGAAAGTAGCCATAAACTGCAACGGGCTATACATGGGCGGCTACGGCACGATGGCTCAACTCGGAACATTGTATCAGGGAGGTATCGGACGCATGTCGGAATACCAATGGAAGAGCCATGTTTCCACCATCGGAACGCCCGACCTGTCCTATCCTGAACTGATCCCTGAGGAAGTGGACGAAAACTGGCTGTCCTCGGCCAACCAGGCGGAGGCCCCATTCTTCGTGAAGTTCAAGGACGCGCAGTTCGCTGAAGCCGACGGACGGACCCAGTATGCCGCACCAGACAGCATTGCCGACGGCGGCAACGGCGTGAACCGCACGCTGGAGGTGGGCAACACCGACCTGATTTTCCGCACCAGCACCTATGCCAACTTTGCCACAGACTACATGAAGATGGGCAATGTGGACGTGACAGGCCTGCTCACCCAGTACAATGGCGAGTGGCAGGTGACCGTGCGCACATCCAGAGACATCCAATAAATCCAAAAGCAATCACATAAAAACGAAATAATATGAAAATCAAAAGCATCATCAGTTCACTATGTATAGCCGCCTTGTGTGCATTCGCATTCCAGGCGTGTAACGACGTCCCCGCGCCCTATGACATCCCGCAAATGGGAGATGCCAGCAAAATATATGGAACCGGAACTCTGGAGACTCCTTACACCATACGCGGCGCCTCGCTGAACCAGAACGGCGGCTATGCGTGGGTGAAAGCCTACATCGTGGGCTACATCCCGCAATCGACAGACGGTGGTCCCAGCTACACCATCTCCGATGTCGTGTTCAGCGCGGACGGAGCGGCGGCATCCAACATCGTCATCGCCGACAATCCGGCGGAGACCAACATCAACAACTGTATGGCCGTACAGCTTCCCAGCGGAGACGTGCGTTCGGCCCTGAACCTGTCCGACCATCCGGAGAACCTCGGTCAGGAGGTATCGCTCTACGGCACGATGGAACGCTATTTCGGCGGTTCGGGCGTCAAAAGCGTAACCGCTGCCGTATTCAACGGTCAGGAGATTGGTGACATGCCGGAAGAAGGAGAGGGAACAGCCATCTTCAGTGAGACATTCGCCGAAAGCTTAGGCGGATTTACCATTGACAATGTCAAACCGGCAGAAGGACTCGGTCATGAAGTATGGACTTATGACGGACAATACAAATGCGCCAAAGCGACATCCTACACCGGAGGAACGGGGGGACAAGACATCCCCACTGAGAGCTGGCTCATCTCCCCAACTATCAGTTTGGCAGAAGTGACCGCCGCAACCCTGAGCTTCGACCATGCTTGCAATTACTTTAACGATGTAAAAACCGATGTAACCGTATGGATTCGCGAAGGAGAAAACGGTGCATGGAACCAACTGGACATTCCGACCTATCCGACAAGTTTCGCGTTTGTCGGAAGCGGTGACATTGATTTGAACGCATACATAGGCAAAAACATTCAAGTCGGTTTCAAATATGTCTGCACCACCAAAGCAGGAACCTACGAAGTGAAGAACTTCAAAATCGAAGAACGTAATGCAGAAGAAGCCCCCGATGTGCCCGAAGAAAGCATCAGCGTGGCTGATGCCATTGCCTTGTATGACGCAAACAACGCGCAACCCAACGTACGTGTAAAAGGCTATATCGTAGGATATGTAAGCGGCCAAGTCATTGAATCAGGTGCCACTTTCGGCAATAGCGGTTCGGATGTTTCCAATACAAACATCATGATCGCCGATGACGCGAACGAAACCGACTACACAAAGTGTCTCACCATACAGCTTCCCTCCGGTGACGTACGCTCGGCACTCAACCTGAAAGACAACCCGGACAATCTGGGCAAATCCGTCACTCTGCTGGGCAGCCTTGAAAAGTACTTCGGCACATATGGCCTAAAGGCCGTGACAGAATACACGATTGAAGGCGAAACTCCGGAACAGCCAGGAGAGGGCACCGCATTCACCAGAGTCACCAACGTGACTGACGGCACATACATCTTCGCAGCCTACGTAGACGGCACGTACAAAGTAGCCAAAAACGTGGCAACAAACCAAACTTACGATTATCTGGACGTTGAAGACGCGACAGCTACGGGTAACACGATTACCCTCGAACCAGCGGGCATGACGTTCACCATCACCTCCACTGCAGACGGCTACACCATTCAGGACGAGAGCGGACGCTACATGTATCAGGAGGGAAGCTTCAACAACTTCAACGTGAGTGAAAGTCCGTCCGGCGCACAGTATTGGGACATCACCCGCAATGCGAACGGAAGTTTCGAAATCACCAACAAGGAAACAGGCAAATGGATGCAATACGACTCCGAGTACACCAGCTTCGGAGCATATGGTGACGAACGGGGAACGATGCCCTACCTGTTCAAGATGAACTGATTCCATCCGAACGAATAGCGTGAAAAGCCTTATGCACCCTCTACGGGGAGCATAAGACTTTTCTCCATTTTATCCCATAACATCATGAACATCAAAAAAACATTCATACCCTTACTGGCCCTCGCCTTCCTCACCGCCTGCAACAATGATGACGATGCAGCCAGCGACAACACCAACGAAAACGCCAACCCGTCCGTCATCCCCGAAGCCCTTAATCTGGAGACGCCCCGGATAGACGATGAGGCGGGCGACATCTATGCCCACTACGTGACCTACAACGGACAGCGGGTGCTGAACTACACCCTCGACTGGCATCCGGAGAAGAAGCACTCACGCTGGGTGGCTTTCGTCTTCACCAACACCACAGGCTCCGTCAACTGGGACCGCGACAACTGGCGGGGTGCCTACTGGAACGGACAGACCTGGGAGGGCGACCCTTTCCAGCCCGATCCGGACATCCCTGCCGGAGAACGCTCCGAACTGAGCGACTTCCGCGGCAGCGGCTACCAGCGCGGGCATCTCTGCGCCTCGGCCGACCGCCTCTTCTCGCAGGATGCCAACGGACAGACGTTCTATCTGTCCAACATGAGCCCGCAGATAGGCAGCTTCAACACCACCGACTGGGCCGAACTGGAGACTCAGGTGCGCAACTGGGGGCGCAACAGCTCGTTCCGCGACACGCTGTTTGTGGTGAAAGGCGGCACGATACGCGACGACCAGGTGCAAGGACGCATCGGCAGCGGCGTAGCCGTCCCACGCTACTACTTCATGGCCCTGCTGTGCAAGAAGTTCAGCGGCGGACAGAATACGTACAAGGCCATCGGATTCTGGGTGGAACACCGGCGATACAGCTCCACGCCCTCTCTGCGCTCCTGGGCCGTGAGCATCGACAGTCTGGAGGAACTGACGGGCATCGACTTCTTCTGCAACCTGCCCGACCGCATCGAAGTACCGGTGGAACAGACCTGCAATCCGGACAATTGGACCGGGCTGTGAAAAATATCCGGCAGATTGTTTGGCAGTTCTGCAGAAAAGCCGTAACTTTGCACTCCGTAAAATCAGACCATTACACATATAGTTACCAACTATAAACCGAATTGATAAAAACCATAAAGCAATGAAAAAAGATATTCATCCAGAAAATTACCGTCCCGTAGTCTTCAAGGACATGAGCAACGGCGACGTGTTTCTCTCGCGTTCCACTTGTAAAACAACAGAGACCATCGAGTTTGAGGGAGAGACTTATCCAGTGGTAAAATTGGAAATCTCCAGTTCTTCACATCCGTTCTACACCGGAAAGAGCAAGCTGGTGGATACCGCCGGTCGTGTGGACAAGTTCATGAGCCGTTACGGAAAGACGCGCAAATAAAAGGAAACATATACAATATCATAAGAAAAGCGGTAGGAAAGCATGGCTTTCTTACCGCTTTTCTTTTTATCATTCCGCCCCTTCATCACTCCCCTTGCACGGCGCGGAAACGATGGCCGTCCCATTCATATGTCAACGGCCGCAGCACTGCCTGCATGCGCCCTGCCTCTTCTTTCTCCACTTCCCCCGGCTGCAGGGTAAAGGTCAGCCGCATGTCATCCGGCTGCAGAGAAGCTTTCACGAAGCGCATGTCCTGCAACTTCTGCAAACGCCCGACCTCTGCCGCGTCCATCGTGTCGTTCGTGAGCCAGAAGTCGGCGTAATCCGGCCATACCAGACACTCTTCTGCCGGCAATTTCTCCCACTGCTGCGTATAGAATGTTACCGTACTTTCCTGCACCGGACCGGCATACGTACGCACAAGACAGATGCAGTTCAGAGAATCCGTCACAGGCAGAAGCTTCATCTCCACCTCGCAACACGATGTCAGCTGCAAGTCCAGATAATCCAATGTCAGTTCCTTCAGAACCGAATATCCGTCAAAACGGTTACGGACCTTGGCCTCCATATCATTCTCGATGAAGTCGATACAGTCCAGACGGTTGTTTTTCGTCATGACGCCCAGCACACTGTCCGGCATAGCCGCAAACACATCACGCATGGCCTGAGCCGAAAGGAACTGCCAGCACGACAGGGCAGCAACAAGAAAGAAAAAGCGTTTCATACAATATGTCGCATTGATTTTACAGACACAAACTTAATTAATTTTATCGAGATTCCGCAACTCCGCTCTCCATTAATAACATCTCTTCACGCTAACGGGAGCCTAAATAGAGGAACACCATGCCCAGCAGCACCAATGCAAGGTCTACAGCCTTGCTCCGTAAGTTCTTCTCATGAAATACCATCGCCCCGAACAAAAAAGACACTACCACACTGCCGCGACGCACCATGGAGACAATGGAAATCATTGCGCCGTCCATGCTCAACGCATAGAAATAGACAAAATCGGCAGCCGACAGGAACAGCGAAATCAGCAGAATGCACCAATGCCAGCGGAAGGGGGCAGTCTGATGACGCCTGGGCCACCACAGCAGCAGCAACATGGCTCCCATCATCAGGAACTGATAGAAATTATAATAGCTCTGCACCACCATCCGGTCCAGCCCCACACCGCCGTTCGCCGGCGAGGCCATCAGATATTTGTCGTAGAGTCCGCTCACCGCCCCCAGCAGGCTGGCCAGCACAATGCAAAAGACCCAGCGGTTGTGCTTGAAGTCTATCCCCTCTTTCTTTCCGCTGCGGCTGAGCATGAAAAACGACAGCACAGCCAATGCCACACCTGTCCACTGCCAGGCATTCAGCCGCTCGCCGAAAACGAGCAACGCTCCTACGAGCACCATCACCGGACGGGTGGCATTGATAGGACCTACGATGGTCAACGGCAACTGTTTCATGCCGAAATAGCCGAAAAGCCAGGAAGCCAGCACGATGCAGGACTTCAGCAAGATATACCGCTGCACCTCCCATCCGGCAGAAGGAATATAGAACATGTCACCGGCCTGCAGCAGCCCGCCGGCCGAAGCCCCTATGAAAGGAACAAAAATCAAACTGCAAAACAACGTGTTGAGAAACAGCACAGGGATCACGGCATTGCCCTTCAGTGCCTCTTTCTTGAACACATCATAAAAGCCCAACAAGGCTGCCGAAACAAAAGCCAGTATCAGCCACATCTCTTCTTACCTTATATTTCATTACAATTCAAAACATCTTTCGGGATAGGCAATATCAGTCAGGAACAGGGCATTCCCCGGCATGGATTCCCCCGCACAGCAACGGTCCTTGCGTTCGATGACAGAGCGGAAGTCCTCTACCGTCAGACGTCCCCGCCCCACTTCTACCAGCGTTCCGACAATGGCACGCACCATATTGCGCAGAAAACGGTCGGCCTGAATCTCAAAACGCCATTCCCCCGGCGAAAGCTCCACCCAACACGCCTTCATCACGCGGCAGTCGTTCGTCCGCGTGTCGGTATTCACCTTGCTGAAACTCGTGAAATCGGTATACTCCGCCAGAACAGCCGCCGCCTCATTCATCCGCCCGAAATCCAGCATACGGTACAGCCGGCAGGAATAAGCCCTGAGAAAAGGCGATTTGTTGAAATGGACATAATAATGATACGTCCGCGACAAGGCATCAAAACGTGCATGAGCCTCCGCCGTCACAGGCACGGCCTTGTAGACTGAGATATCCGGCGGCAACAGGCGGTTGAGCTTGTCCGTCAGCCACGCGCCGTCAATCCGCCGCTCCGCATCACCGTCATACTCAAAGTCGAAATGAGCGACCATCAGACGGGCGTGCACACCGGTGTCGGTCCGCCCGGCCCCCGTCACAGCCACAGGCTTACGCAGCAGCACAGAAAGCTTGTCCTGCACCACCTGCTGTACGGTGATGCCGTTGGGCTGAATCTGCCAGCCATGATAGGCCGTCCCGTCATAGGCCAAATATAAAAAATATCTTTGCATCCGTTCATGCTTGAAAACAGATGCAAAGATACGCATTTTTTATTTAACTATATAGTAGTCGGGGCGCAAGCCTTTCAGGGCATCCTTACGCTTGGCCGTGCGCACATGAATACCGCTGAGCGTATAGACGTCCACTATGTCTTCATCAGATTCCACAGCGGTTTTCGCGGACTCCACGCCCACATCGCCTCCGGCATAGTCGGTCATCTGGATGTCGTCCACGTTCAGTCGGCGACTCGATGTGCCCTGCACTTCAAAGCGCAGGCGGACCAGCCCATCCACATCCAGCTTGTAGCCGTAGCGTTGCCACTCCCCGGCCGCGAACGTCAGCTGCTCTGCCACGGGCGTCCAGCTCATGCCGCCGTCGAGGGAATAGCTGACAGTCAGCGTGGCCCCGCCGCCGTCGTTCCCGTAACGTCCGGCATAGAACCACAGCGAGTCGCAGCCGGCCACCTTGTCCTCCGTCATCTCCAAAATCGTTTCCAAATCATTCTTGACCTGCATGCGCGCGGACTTGTCGCCATTTTTCTTATCGTTCTCTAAGCCTCCTATCACGACTTGGGTCATTCTCCACGTGGCCGCCGCACATTGCACCTCGGCCTCGGCATAGCCCCCCTTGCTGCCCGTCTCGAATGTCTCAAAGAAAGCCTTCTGCGGGTCCACCTCACCGGACAGACTGACAATAATGTCGTGCACTCCGGGAGCGGACACCGTCAGCTCGCCCTCCACATGTCCC
The DNA here is from genome assembly GCA_944321365.1 of uncultured Paraprevotella sp. Taxonomy (GTDB): domain Bacteria; phylum Bacteroidota; class Bacteroidia; order Bacteroidales; family Bacteroidaceae; genus Paraprevotella. Next base: position 3,216 of record CALULA010000016.1, on the reverse strand, counting down.
TCTTGCTCCGCGCTGCTCATGCGCACATAAACCGACGGGGAATAGCCGTCCAGCGTGAGGACTTGCGACCACTCCTCGCCGTCCGTGCTCAATTCAAAGAACGGGCTTGCGGAAAAAGTGATCTGGTATTGCGGAAGTTCGAGCGCGGTTATGCGCAAGACTTGTGAGGCTGACGGACGGAGCGGAGCAGCGGTGAACGACATCTCCGACACATTGGCCGTAAACACCGGCTCTACATCCGGCATCACCACCTGCACCTCGTTCGACGTCATCACAGGCTGCTGCTGCCCGTCGAGGACAGTCACTTTATAATAATAGGTCGTAGAAGCTTTCAAATCCTCCACCCTGCAAGCGGTCTCTTCCGTCATCACCGGATAACCGTCCACCATCTGCACGTTGCCCTGAGCATCTTTCGTGTAGACTTCCAGCGAATAGGACAGTCCGTCGCCCATCGCCATCCAGGAAGCCGTGAAACGTTTGGCATTGACCGTACAGACAACATCCGCAGCGGCATAGGCGGGCACGCCGTCCACGAACTCCAGCCGCAAGAGATTCTGCTGCTCAAACCCGTCGCCCTTCAAGGTCAGACGGGCCTCGCACACTCCGGCGGACGCCCCGTTGCAAGTCACACTCACCGTACATCCCTCGCAGACTTCATCTGCCGAAAGATGGGTCTTGCCCAAGGTGAAGGCATCATTGTCAACCGAGAGCACCAGACCGTCCGGCAGATTCCTGCCGCGTATCGTCAATTCTCCGCTGAATCCCTTGGAAAGTGCCTGCAAACCATAATCCACCGTGGCATCACCCTCCGGCACAAACAGTTCCGGCTGCGTGGCATTGCGATCCGTATAAAAAGCATATTCCGTGCTGTCGCCCCAAATATATTCCGCCAGTTGGGGATAATCTACAAACGGGTTACGGTTACCCTGTATGGCACAGACCGCCTCATTACGCTCCCGCTCTATGGCATCCACCGGGTCGGTCTCATTCCAATCCAACAGCAGACGGGTCACCCACGGGCGCAAAGTGGGGTAACGGTCCGGCTGCACGACCAGCAAGCCCTCTGTCGTCTGCCACTCATCCTGCAGATTCTCATAGCATGTGGCCATGTAAAAGAACGTACGTGCAAAATCACCTTTCCACTGGTCTGCCGGCTCCCACACAGTGATCAGCGAATCTTCGCGATAAGAAGTGGAACGGCCAACCCGCGTCACACCATTGTCAAAGCTCACATCGCCCGTCACCACTCCCATGGGATTATTGCTCTTCCGTCCATTGGCCGAAGCGTCGCTGGGAAACAGATTGAACAAGTCGCAATAGGCGTTGTTCACCGTATGGCCCCACCAGCTATTGGCAAACACATGCTCGATGTTCATGCCGCTCACGGCATTAAGACCATTAAAGTCACGCACTTCATCACTGTAACGGTCACGCACCGTACCGTCCGGCATGCGGTCGGTCACAGCAAAGCCCGACCACGTATATCCTTCGCCTTTCCCTCCGTAATCCAAGACTGACTCCGGCTGAATCAGCCCGTGCAGCGATGTTTTCAACTCCGCCTTTTTCAGGCCTTCCACCGTACGATAATAATCGCTTTGTCCGTAAACAGTGAAAGCGCAGACCGCAAGCCAACAGAAATAGAACCACCTTTTCTTCATAATCAGACTTTTTATTCCCAACAAATATACAATAAAAAAGGAAAAAGACTGGCGCATAGCTCCAAAAGATTTTCTGAAGACAAGAAAGTTTTCATCAGATTTCCCATAACATACTTCCTATTGAAAAGGACATGACATACATCCAACGTTCCTGCGCCTGCTTACAGACACAAGAGAGGAGCTGCCGTTTATCATGGCAGCTCCTCTCCAACAAAAAACATTATGAAAACTAATACTTAAAGGTCAATTAACCGTCACGGCACCGGCTGTTTCAGTCCCCTCCTCCGTTTCAGGAGCCTTTTCTATCAAATCCATGAACTGATCCAGCTTTGGTGTAATGATGATTTGTGTACGGCGATTGCGTTGCTTACCTTCCGGCGTGTCGTTAGAAGCAATCGGGTTATATTCTCCCCTGCCGGCTGCAGTCAGACGCCTCGGATCCACACCGTAGGTATTCTGCAAAGCCTGTACAACAGAAGAAGCACGCAAAGCACTCAAGTCCCAGTTATTTCGGATATTAGGCCTTGATATGGGGTCTGTGTCCGTATTACCTTCTATCAACACCTCATAATCCTTATAGTCCATGATAATCTTGGCTATCTTGCTTAACGTCTCTCCGGCACGCTCGCTAATTTCATAACTTCCAGATTTATACAGCATATTATCGGACAAAGAGATATACACCACTCCCTTCAATACCTGTATGTCTACGTCTTTCATCTCTTCACGGCTCAGCGAACGAGTCAGATTATTGGTCAACACCATATTCAAAGAATCAGACTTGTCCTTTGCTTCCACCAATTGTTTGATGAATTTGTTGGAAGCATTGATTTCGTCCACTAACTTCGAAATATTCACATTGCCTTGAGAATTCTGCTGAATACTCTTGTCTAATGAACCTTGCAAGGCTGCATAGGACGCTTTCAGCTCCTCATTAGCCTTCTGCGCCTCGGCCAGACGCTCCTCCAGACTCTTTGAATTAGTACCACAGGCCACTAACTTCATTTTCGTGTCCTGATACGATTTGTCCAACTGGTTGTATTCCGACTGCAGTTGGGTGAACTGTTTCTTACTCACACAACTCGAAAGCATCAATGCTCCTGAGAAGAAAGAAAACAAAAGAAAAGCTTTATTCATCTCACTTATTTTGATTTAATACCATTTTATTATACACGTATGCTATTTTGGTGCAAGTTACACATTTTTTTCATGTTAGCACTTTAATATTAGACAAGAATAAGAAAATATCATATTTATTTGAAGTTAAATAAGGAAAATCATCCCTCAAATAGGGACATGCACACCAACAAAAGGATAATATAATACTTCTCTTACAAATACATATTCACTGATAAATGATATCAATAAAACATCTCCTGGGGAGTCCTTCCCGAAAATCCTTGCCCTGTCTTTCTCTCCCCTATACAGGAGTTTTTGCAAAAACATCCTTCATCTTTCAGGATGAAGGATAACGCACTCACCGACAGCACGTTGAAGGCTGAAGGATGGCTGAAGGATGACGGAAGCCCGCGAAGAGGCGGCATGCGGGAAGGCGGGG
>CALULA010000015.1 GCA_944321365.1 uncultured Paraprevotella sp. | reverse complement strand
TGTGGACCAGCCAGGGCTTGAACCTGGGACCTCCAGATTATGAGTCTGTTGCTCTAACCAACTGAGCTACAAGTCCGATGTGCAATCTTTTTTAAATTGCGGTGCAAAAATAAGACATTCTTTTTATATACACAAATAAAAGTTGCTAAATTTGCAAAATAATAACTTTCGGTTTGCCCTTTAGTGTTAGTATGTAATATGCAATATGAAGAAAAAAATCTGCGCTATGCTGTGATTGATGCGTTGCGTTTCCCTTTGATGTGCTGTGTGGTATGGATACACTGTGCCTTTATGAATTATTCTATGGAGGTTGGAGTGTCCTTTGTTGACATGGAGCATTATCCGATATATACAGTCGTGTCGCTTCTTTTGGCAGAGAATGTGGCACGGGTAGCCGTTCCTATGTTCTTTTTTATTTCTGGTTGGTTGTTGTTTCGTGAGGGGGAAGAATGGTCATGGCGGATGTTCGGTGGAAAATTGAAGCGGCGTTTTCGAACCCTTTTGCTGCCTTATTTATTATGGAATCTGTTATATGCCGTATTGTATTGGGGGATGCAGATGATATTTCCCTCCTTGTTTTCTGAAAGAATTGGAGCATTAGGCCGTTATTCTTTTTTAGAGTGGATAGCCTTGGTCTGGGGAATAGGTCCGGATAGTGGAGGCCCGATAGCCAGCCAGTTTTGGTTTGTTCGTGATCTGATGGTCTTGATCTTTTTTTCTCCTTTGTTGTATGCGTTGTTTTGTCGGAAAATGGGGCGTTTTGCCGACGCGGTTGTTGTATTGTTGCTTGTCCTTTATATCTTTCCTATCAATGGAAATACATTGTCAGAGGATATGTTTTTCGTACTGGGTGTTTATTGTGGCGTGCGTCGGGTGGACGTTGTGTTATTTGCCAAACGCTTGTTTCCGTTGTTGATAATGACGTATGTCGTGATTGTTTCTTGCTCGACATTTTTGTTGGCAAGGGGCGACGTAGAGGTTGGGATGTGCTTTACTCGTTTAGGCGTGTTGGTAGGGATACTGGCTGTTTTCGGTGGAGTAGCCCGTTGGATCTTTCATAAAGGGTATGTTTTTGGGAGCATTTGGACGAGAAGCAGTTTTTTTCTTTTCGCATATCACGCCATGTTGACTCCTCTTTGCGGTAAGTTGGCTTTGAGGTTTATGCCTTACGGTGCGGATGTCGGTGCCGTGATGGTTTATTGTGGAATTTCATTGCTGGTAGTCTTCTTGGGTGTAGGGGGGTATTATGTGTGTTCTGTGATTGCACCGTCAATGACCCGTTGGATGACTGGAGGACGTTGAAAAGGACGGTGCGGCACAAGAATGTGAAAAAAAAGTAGAAAAACTTTCAATATTCCCGTAACTATTGTATTTTCGCAAGCGGAAACTTGTAAGACACAAATTAGTAGAATACTAAATAAAACCAGAGGTAATGGACACAAAAGAAACAGAAAAATGGTCTGTCGGATTGAGCGACCGACAGGTTGAAGATAGCCGTTTGAAATATGGAAGTAATGAGCTGACTCCGCCAAAACGGCCTTCAATGTGGAAACTCTATTTGGAGAAATTCCAAGATCCTGTAATACGCATATTGTTAGTGGCAGCCTTGTTGTCTTTTGTGGTGGCTTTTGTTGAAAATGAGTTTGCGGAGACGATAGGTATCGTATGTGCGATTCTGTTGGCTACAGGCATCGGCTTTTATTTTGAATATGATGCGGCTCGCAAATTTGACGTGTTGAATGCTTTGGGCAGCGAAGCTCTGGTCAAGGTCATCCGTAACGGTCAGGTTTGTGAGGTGCAGCGTAAGGAACTGGTAGTCGGTGATGTTATTTTATTGGAGACGGGTGATGAGATTCCGGCAGATGCGGAATTGTTGAAATCTGAAGAACTGCAGGTAAATGAATCCAATCTTACGGGTGAGCCTGTAACGCGGAAAACAACGAATCCTGCAGATTTTGATGAGAATGCTCCTTATGCAACGAATCATCTGATGCGGGGGACTACGATTGTGGAAGGCAGTGCCGTGGCCAGGGTTATTGCTGTGGGCGATCATACGGAGATAGGAAAGGTTGCCCGTGAGGCTACGGTGTTGACCGGTGAGAAAACTCCGTTGAATAAGCAACTGGACCGTTTGGCCGGTTTTATCAGTAAAATAGGTTATACGGTGGCTTTTCTCACTTTCACTGTCTTTACGGTTCATGGATTGACAGAATATGTTCCGGGCGTGGCTGTTTGGGGGAGCAAGGAATATCTGCATGTGTTCAAGTTGGTGTTGGACAACTTTATGATGGCTGTGACGCTGATTGTCATGGCTGTTCCTGAGGGCTTGCCGATGGCGGTCACTTTAAGCCTGGCTTTGAATATGCGCAGGATGTTGAAGACCAATAACCTTGTGCGTAAGATGCATGCCTGTGAGACGATGGGGGCCATTACCGTAATCTGTACGGACAAGACGGGTACGCTGACCCAGAACAGGATGACGATTTCACAAATGTTGCAGTCTGATGGCATAAGTGATGCTTTGCTGGATGAGGCCATAGCTTGCAATACGACGGCTTTCTTGAATGATACGCGGACAGAGGGACTTGGCAATCCGACCGAGGTGGCCTTGCTGCTTTGGATGCAGGGACGCGGGGCTGATTATATGGCAGTGCGTGAGCAGGCGCCGGAAGTGGTTCGTCTGCCTTTTTCTTCAGAAAGGAAATACATGGCGACGATAGTGAAGTCGGCGGTTCTGGGGCGTAACGTGATTTATGTGAAAGGAGCCCCGGAAATCATGATGGCTCTCTGTGGAGGACTGTCGGAACAGCAGGTGGATGTTTATCAGAAACAGCTGAAAGATTGGCAGATGCATGCACAACGCACATTGCTGATAGGGTATAAGGAAGTGGCGGATGAGAGTATCGGCTGTGCCGAGCTTGTGCAGGCCGGTGGCTTTACATTGCTGGGGTTGGCTGCAATCAGCGACCCGGTGCGGCCGGAAGTGCCCAAGGCTGTGGAGAATTGCCTGAGGGCGGGTGTACAGATAAAGGTCGTTACTGGCGACAGCACAGGTACGGCAGTGGAGATTGCACGCCAGATCGGACTTTGGCAACCTTCTGACGGAGACGCAAACTGCATGCGAGGGGTGGACTTTGCCGCATTGACCGATGAAGAGGCCTTGCAACGCATAAAGTCATTGAAAGTGATGAGCCGGGCGCGTCCGTTGGACAAGCAGCGTCTTGTGCGCTTGTTGCAGTCGCAGGGTGAAGTTGTGGCTGTTACGGGAGACGGAACAAATGATGCTCCGGCATTGAATTTTGCACAAGTCGGACTTTCCATGGGGTCGGGGACGTCTGTAGCCAAGGAGGCCAGTGACATCACACTGCTGGATGATTCTTTCCGTAGTATTGTTACGGCCGTAATGTGGGGGCGTTCCCTTTATAAGAATATCCAGCGGTTTGTGATGTTCCAGCTGACGATTAACTTTACGGCCTTGCTGGTGGTGCTTATCGGTGCCTTTATAGGTACGGCCTTGCCGTTGACTGTAACGCAGATGTTGTGGGTGAATATTATTATGGACACTTTCGCGGCTCTGGCTTTGGCTTCTTTGCCGGCAGATCCGAATGTGATGAACGAAAAGCCGCGCCCCGTGAGCCAGTTCATCATCACCCGTCCGATATGGACTTCTATTGTGGGTTATGGGATAGCTTTTGTCGTCGTATTGTTGGGCATGTTGCTGTTCCCTGCTTGTGTGCCTGGAGATGACGAGGGGTATAAGCTCACGTTCTTCTTCACTTTCTTCGTTTTGTTGCAATTCTGGAATCTGTTGAACGCGAAGACTTTCTCCACGGTGGATTCCGCCTTCCATGGTCTGAACCGTTGCACGGGAGTATTGATGGTGTTATGCTTTATCCTTATCGGCCAATGGCTGATCGTTCAGTTCGGTGGACCGGTGTTCCGGACAGAACCGTTGTCGTGGCGTGACTGGGGGATTGTCTTGGCTTTGACCTCCGTGGTATTATGGGCCGGAGAGCTGGGACGGCTGATCAAGCGGTTGTGCCTGAAATTTAAGCGTCATGAATAGCCGTATCAAGAATATTATTTTTGATTTTGGAGGCATAATTGTAGATCTGGACAAACAGGCTGTTATTCATGCTTTTGAAGCTTTGGGCGTGGATGTCAGGCCTTACGTGGGTGATTATGTTCAACGGGGAGTGTTTTCGGCCATGGAGACCGGAGAGATGTCTTCTGAAGAGTTTTTTGATTATGTCCGTCAGCAAGCGGGGGGCTTTTTGTCGGATGATGTGATTCGTCAGGCATGGAATAGGATGTTGACGGGGATACCATCCCGCCGTTTGCGTCTGATCCGGCAGCTTCGGGAGGATTATCATACTTATATGTTGAGCAATACGAATGCCTTGCATTGGACTTATTCTTGTGATACACTGCTGAAACAGTCGGCCTTTTGTATGGAAGATTGCTTTGACCGCATCTTTCTGTCTTTTCAGATGCGTTTGATGAAACCGGATTTGCGGATATTCCGGAGAGTTCTTGCGGAAACATGTGTTCAGCCTTCCGCAACACTTTTCATTGACGACTCGCTGGATAATTGCCGGGCTGCGGAACAGGTGGGGATGTGCGCTTTTCATTCCCGGACGGCGGACGACTGGATGGCTTTGTTTGAAAAGGAGGAATGAGACAAGATGAAGTTTATTACATTATCGGATCCTTTGCCTTATCAGGCCTGTGTCGCGACAATCGGTTTTTTTGATGGGGTGCATCGGGGGCATTGTTCCTTGATTCAACAGTTGGTGCGGTGTGCTTCTCTGCGTGGATTGCCTTCTGTCTTGATCACTTTTCGGGCACATCCCCGTCAGGTGATGCATACGGCCTATCAGCCTCAGTTGCTATCTACTTATGAAGAGAAATGTGCCTTGTTGGCTGCTACCGGGGCAGATTTCTGTGTGACATTGGATTTTACTCCGGAACTGGCTGCTTTGTCGGCACGGCAATTCATGTCTGACGTTTTAAAAAGGCTGTTGGCTGTAAACACTTTGCTTGTCGGGTATGATCATCGTTTTGGGCATGGCCGTTCAGAAGGCTTTTCCGAGTATGTGGAGATAGGGAAAGACTTAGGAATTGAAGTGCGTCGTGCGGAAGCCTTTTCTATGGGAGGGATCAATGTCAGTTCTTCGGTGGTGCGTTCTCTTCTGACAGAGGGTGAGGTAGGTATGGCCGCACGGTGCTTGGCGCGGCCTTATTCTTTGAGCGGAACTGTTGTTGAGGGATTCCATGTAGGGCATGATTTGGGGTTCCCTACGGCGAATCTGCAGCTGGATGACGCGTTGAAACTGGTTCCGAAAGACGGAGTTTATGCAGTAGACGTCAGGTTGAATGTTGATTTTGAGGAACAGTCTGTGTGGAAGGGAATGTTAAACATAGGTTGTCGTCCGACACTGGATAATGGTACGAACCGTACAATTGAAGTCTATGTATTGGACTTTGACGGTGATTTGTATGGCCGGCACCTGTCCTTGGATTTTATCAGCCGGTTGCGGGATGAGAAGAAATTTCGCAGCAAAGGTGAGCTGGCAAATCAATTGAGACTTGATGAGAAAGCAGTGAGGAGTATTTTAGAAAGAAGGGATGAGGGAGATTTAATAAAATGAAACGTACAATATGTCTGGTTCTCATATTTCTGTTGTCGCAGTTGCTGTCGTCAATGGTGGCTTTGTTCTTTTTCAATTTGCCGAACCTTTTTCAAGCCAGCCGTCTGGATGTGAATATGCTGGCGGACTCTCCCTCTGCCGTCGGTGTCTCATTGCTGCTTAACGGCGCATTGGTGTGGGCTGTTATGACTTTGTTGCACTGGACCGACCGGAAGGGGTTTCATGCCAATGGCTGTGGAAAGCGCATTTATTTTACGACTGCTGCAGGTATGTTGCCCGTCATTTTCCTCGTTAATTTGTTGCTTGAGTCTTTTTCATTAAAGGACTTGAACGAAGAACTGCTCTCTAAGTTAATATATAATCCATTGGGGGTATTGGCTATTGTATTTGTGAGTCCTTTCACGGAGGAATTGGTTTTCCGCATGGGCATACAGCGTCATCTGATGCGTCATCAGATGCATCCCTGGGTGGCTATAGCCGTGGCTTCTGTAATTTTCGGGGTTATACATGGCAATCCGGCACAAATACCGGGTGCTGTGATTTTCGGGTTCGTATTGGGGTGGTTGTATTGGCGTTCCGGAACTTTCTGGCTGCCGTTTATGGCCCATGCGGTAAATAATATGCTGGGAGTGATATTGATGTGGTGTGCGGGTGGATCTGACATGACTATGGTTGAATTGTGTGGTGGTCCGTGGTGGGCTGCCGGGTGGGCACTGATTGCCGTGGGGCTGTCTTATGCGGCATACCTTTGTTTAAAGAATCTTTTTGCCGCACACGGTCGGGGCAGTGTCAGCGGAATGGAGAGGGAAAGGCGCGGAGCTTCTCTCTGAGCATGCCGCTCTGACGGTCTGTCACCTGGTCCATCAGCTGCCAGAAGTGCGGTCCGTGGTTCATTTCCCGCGTATGGCATAGCTCGTGCAGCAGCACGTAGTCAGATAGTTGTTGTGGCAAGATCATCAGGTAGAGGGACAGGTTAATGTTTCCTTTGCTGGAACAGCTTCCCCAGCGGGTGCGTGCTGCATTGATGCGGACGCTTGTGTATTGCAAATCATGCAGTTGGGCTAATTCTTTCAGCCGTTGGGGCAATATGTTCTTGGCTTGTTGGCGCAGTGCTTCTGTGACAACTTTGAACAGCCATGGTTGTAAGCTTGCGAAATCTGTCTGAGGCGGATAGATAATGCTTGTCGCGTGTGGCTCGTGGTGAATGAAGAACTCTTTCCGTGTTCCGGGGGTGAAACTCAGTGACAGTTGGTCTGTGGCGATATGGAATGTGGAGTCTATCACAATATGCTATGTGGAATGTCGCGGTTAAAATCAGCCAACACACTTCCGGCATGCTGTGAAAGATGTGGAAGTGTGTTGGTTTGCTGTAGGAGTGCTAAAGAGTCATTAGCCTTATTTGAACTCATCCATGTTCCATTGTTTCATCCAGGGGATGGTAAGCGTGTTTGTTTTCTGGTCTATTTTTATGGGTAGCCAGATATATTTGCTGTTGGCCAGATCTGTTTTATTCCACATGTCAAAGCAGGCTATGTATGCATTCTTTTTGCCTTGTACGGGTATGACATAAGTGCTTTGACCGTAGAATGTTTTCTCTGCGTCTGGGCCTGTGCAGGGATTTCCCAACACGGTCCATTCTCCCATAATGGAATCTGCTACGGCCAGCTCGGCCTCGTTCGGTGACCATCCGGTGCATCCGCTGGACAGCATGTAATATTTATTGTTGTATTTGAATACGGCAGGAGCTTCCCGCGATTGGTCCACGAAGCGTCTTACGAATGTTCCGTCTGGTCGGGTGTAATCATCTGTCAGACGGTTGATGTGCATTGTACGGTTCTCTTCTGAGGAGGAAAACTGGTAGGCAGTTCCATCGTCATCGACAAATAGGGTCTGATCGCGGCTCATGCTGTTATTGGGGCGGAAACTGCCTATATAGGAAAATTCACCGGTGGGGGAGTCGGAAATGGCGACACCTGCAGCCGCTTTGCTATAGTCCGGGCTATCGGCATGTATCCACATGACGAATTTCTTTGTCTTTTTGTTATAAATGACTTTCGGGCGTTCTACGACCTGGGAAGGATGCAGATCGCTGTCTGGATCGTCCGGTACGGCCTTTAGTACTACGCCTTCAAATTTCCAGTTCAGCAGATCCTTGCTGGAATAGCAGCTGACGCCGGTGACGTCTGTACGGTAACATTCCCATGTGGCCCAACTGGGCAGAATGGTTTTCCCTACTTTGTATTCTCCGTACCAATAGTAAGTCCCTTCGTGATATAAGATGCCGCCTCCATGCGCATTGATGGGGTTGCCTTCTGTGTCATTCCAGACTTGTTGTGGACGGAAAAAATCATTTTTTTGGGCCTGCAGACTCATGGTTCCCCATGTACATGCGGCCAGTAATAACATTGCGAATTGTCTGATCATGATATAATGCTTAGGGTTATATTTGAATACGATTTCAAAGATAATACAATCTTTTTTATAAATCAAACGAAGCGGGTGAGAAAAAGCCAATAAATGAAAAAGAGCTACCTTCCACAGGCAGCCCTTTTCGTCGTTAGTATGTTATGAAAAAAATTGAGAGAATTGAAACTTCACAGTTTCATTGCGTTTTATTAAGCACTAACTTGTTTATATAGAAAAAGCATAAAATGTTCTTTTCAGTTTTCCTTCAATTTTCCGGAGGAAAGTGATTCAATGAACTCGTCATCCATTTCTCCCGTGAAGTTTATGATCGTAAATATATGGTTTTCCGGTGCCAGACTCAACATTACCAGTTCCCGTATAATATCATCATGTTTGCGTATGAATATCTGGTTCTTTTTGTCCGTAGAGTCATTACCTAACGGAACAAACCGGTTTTTGTTTTTTTCTATCAGTTGACTCGCTTTATGAAACAGCTTTTCGCAATGTCTGTTTGCTGTAATAATGCGGGCACTTTTTAGTTTGGAAAGCAAATAGCCCGACACTTCATCATTGTTTTCTTCTTTTTGTTGTAATTGTACCTCTACCAGCTTTTCCATCATCTTCGGACTGATGGTCTGGCATTGAATACTGTCTTTATCCGAGCATTGCTCCATAAATTTCGATACGAAGTCTTGTCCTTTCATCGGTAAGAAGAGACTTGTAATCACTAATAAGCAAAGAGCGCGTATCATCATTATTTCTGCATCTTGTTGGCGGTGGATTCTTGTCGTACAGTATCCTCTTGTATAGTATCACTTAATCTTTGTGAAACCATTTGCAAGGCCTCGGATACTTGATTGTATGCAGTCTGTGGATCTTTATACGAATCTTCATAGCTTTCGTAGTTGTAATCACTTTGTATTGTTTCATCTGCCTGGCGGAATGAAGATTGTGCAGCATTCCCCAAGGTTAGTATGATTGCTATTGAAGCCACAGCCTTGTATAAGGGCATTAGCCGATTCGTCCATGTGGTTTTTTGGGCTTTTACCTTTTCTTGGGTTTGGATTTGTGACAGCAGTCGCTCGTCAAAGTCAGCACTAAGTTGAGCTTTCTGCAGTTGCCTTTCTTCGGAAAAAAGCTTTTTATAAGGCATCAGGTAAGATGGTATGGAGGACTGACTGAAGAAGAATCTCAGTATGGCTTCTTCTTCTACTGATGTATCGCATTGCCAGTAGCGTTCCAGTAGTTGTTCTATGTACTTATAGTCCATAATTTTGAGTCTCCGTATATCTTTTTTTGATTCTTTGTCTGGCGCGGAACAAATAAACTTTTACCTGTTCTTCTGTCAGATTCAGAATATGTGCAATTTCTTTATAACTTTTTTCTTCTATCTCCCTAAGTTGGATAATGTCCTGTTGCACCTGCGGCAGTTCCTTTATTAACTCATGGAATAGGCCGATACTTTCCTGTATTGTCAGGTGCTCATAAGGAGTAAAGGAATCTGGCCGGTTTTGTAAGCTCTCATTCAATTCCAAGTATTGGGCCTCTTTCTTTTGGCTCCTGTCCAGCGAGAGGTTTTTGCAGATTGTAATGCAATATGCCTCAATTGAATTGAGTTGTGCCCATTCTTCACGTTTGTTCCAGACTTTTATCAGCGTATCTTGAACAATATCTTCAGCTTCTGCCGCGTCAAGTGTAATCCGGAGTGCAATCCTATAGAGCTTATCTTTTAACGGCAGTATATCGTTCCGAAAACTGATTCCTTTCATTTCTTTATATTAAAGACGGGCAGGTGCCTGGAAAAGTTACACCTACCCGATATTTTTTTCTGCTTTTTAGAGCAAGTATTGGTCTAAATCGTTGTTGTATAAGAAGATATATGGCACGTTTTTTCTCTATTTTTCGATGTGTGTACCGGATAAGCCATTTATAGCTGTAGCTTTTGTAATGATAACTTTGTTCACTCCGGCATGAATGGCTTCGAACGCGTTTTCCAGTTTGGGTATCATGCCACCTTGAATAGTACCGTCTTCGATATAACGTTTGAAGTCGTTTTCATTCATGTATGGGATAACGCTGTTGTCATCATCTGCATTTTTCAGTACGCCTTCTTTCTCAAAGCTGTAGATGAGTGTGACATTAAAGTCTGCCGCCAATGCTTTTGCAGTTTCACCTGCTATGGTGTCAGCATTGGTGTTTAAGATATGGCCTTGCTTGTCATGTGTCAGAGGGGCCATGACGGGGACGATTCCTTTTCTGATTAAGGAGGCCAGTAAAGTACCATTTACAGCATCAACATCTCCGACGAACCCGTAATCAACATCTTTTACTGGACGTTTGTGTGAACGTATGACATCCATGTCTGCTCCGGTCAACCCCAAGGCATTTATGCCCAAGGCCTGCAGGCGGACTACGATGTTCTTGTTTACCAAGCCTCCATAGACCATGGTCACTATATTCAACATGTCGCTGTCAGTCACTCTTCTGCCGTTTATCATTTTGCTTTCTACTCCTAATGCGGCTGCTATTCTGGTAGCGGAGCGTCCGCCTCCGTGTACCAGTACTTTGTATCCTTTGATAGCAGTGAATGCTGTCAGTAACTGCTTGAGCGAGTCTTCTTCCTCTACAATTTTTCCGCCTACCTTGACAATTGTCAGTTCCTCTTTCATATTATTATTCCAAATAAGTATAACCGTAGAGTCCGGAGCGATAGTTACTCAAGAACTCTTTGCCTTCTTCCAGTGATATTTTCCCGGCTTGAATGGATTTGGAGACCCATATTTCCAAGCGCCGTGCCAGTTGTTTGGGGTTGTATTGTACATATTCCAGCACCTCTGCCACTGTTTCTCCGTCAATGGTCTGATCAATGTTATATCCTTTATCCGTTACAGAGACATGTACGGCGTTTGTATCTCCGAAAAGATTATGCATGTCGCCTAAAATTTCCTGATAAGCTCCTACAAGGAAAACAGCCAGATAATAATGTTCTCCTTTCTCTATGGTATGTACGGGCAGACTGTGTGACAGATAGCTGTTTGTCACAAAATTGGCAATCTTTCCGTCTGAGTCACAAGTGATGTCTTGAATGGTGGCATGAGTATCAGGCCGTTCGTTTAAACGTTGTATCGGTACGATCGGGAACAGTTGGTCGATGGCCCATGAGTCCGGCAGGCTTTGGAAAAGTGAGAAATTGCAAAAATATTTATCTGCCAGTAGCTTGTCAAGAGAGAGCAGTTCTTCTGGGATGTGCTTTTGGGTCTGGGCCAGCATATTGACCTCACGGGTAACGCTCCAGTACATGCTTTCTATGTCTGCTCTTGTACGAAGGTCAACAAAACCATGGCTGAAAAGGTCCAAAGACTCTTCACGGATTTGTTGAGCGTCATGCCAGTCTTCCAATAAAGTCCGTGGATTCAGATTGTCCCATATTTCATACATGTCTTTTACAAGTTGATGGGCATCCGGTTTAGGCTCGAAGTTTTCATCCATTTTGGGGAGAGAGGCGGTTTCAAGTACTTGCATTATCAGCACGGAATGGTGAGCTGATAATGAACGTCCGCTTTCCGTAATTAAGTTAGGATGAGGCAAGTTGTTTTTGTTTGCGGCCTCTACGAACGTGTAGATACAGTCGTTTACATATTCTTGAATAGAATAATTGACAGAACTTTCACTGTTACTCGATCGTGTACCGTCATAGTCTACTCCTAAACCGCCTCCGCAGTCTACGAATTCTACGTTGTAACCCATGTGGTGAAGTTGGATATAGAATTGTGAGGCTTCTCGTAAGGCTGTTTGTATGCGCCGTATTTTAGTGATTTGGCTGCCGATATGGAAGTGTATAAGTTTCAGGCAATCTTTCATGCCTTTGTTTTCCAACATGTCGAGGGCTTCCAATAGTTCGCTGGAGGTCAGTCCGAATTTGCTGGCGTCTCCACCGCTTTCTTCCCATTTGCCGCTGCCTGAAGAAGCCAGTTTGATGCGTATGCCGATATTGGGGCGTACGTTGAGCTTACGGGCTACCTCATAGATGATGTTCACTTCGTTGAGCTTTTCTACGACCAGGAAGATGCGTTTGCCCATTTTTTGTGCGAGCAAAGCCAATTCTATGTAATTCTGGTCTTTGTATCCGTTGCATATAATGGGAGAAGATGTGTCCGTGTTTACAGCTATTACTGCATGAAGCTCTGGTTTGGAACCGGCTTCAAGTCCTAAGTTGAACTTCTTCCCATGACTGATGACTTCTTCTACAACTGGGCGGATTTGATTTACTTTGATGGGATAAATGATGAAGTTCTCTCCTTTATAATTGTATTCCTTTGCTGCTCTTTCAAAACAGTTGCTGGTTTTTTCAATACGGTTGTCTAGAATATCCGGAAAGCGGACTAACACGGGAGCTGAGATGTCACGAAGGGCCAGTTCGTCCATCAGGTCACGCAGGTCGACCTTTATGCCGTTTTCTCTGGGGGCCACATAAATATGTCCTTTCTCATTAATGCCAAAATAATTGATTCCCCATCCATTGATGTTGTATAGCTCTTCAGAGTCTTCAATACGCCATTTTCTCATTTCCTCTCGATTCAAATGTTTAATAATTCACGAAGTAAGCGGACTGATTCCTTTATTTTTTCGTAATTCTCTAACAGGTTTACATCCATTACGTATCTGGCTTTGCTATAGAAAGGTTCTCTGACGGCCAGTGTATTTTGGATGAATTGTTTCATTTCGTTTTCCGTCTTGTCTTTTAGTAAAGGCCGTTCTACTTTTCCCAGTTTCAGATGTTGGAAAAGGATTTCGGGGGATGCCTTCAGATAGACGGTCTGGGCTTGTCGGTTCATGTAGTCTATGTTGTCAAAGAAGCAGGGCGTACCGCCACCGCTGGAGATGATGACATCTTCGAATTCTGCTACTTCATGCAGCATTTCCCGTTCGATTTCTCGGAATCCGTTTTCGCCTCTTTCTGCAAACAGTTGCGGGATTGTGCGATGGTAGCGTTCTTCAATGTACCAATCCAGATCGTAGAATGGCAGATGAAGGTTTTGGGCCAATGCTTTGCCCACAGTCGTTTTGCCGGCTCCCATGTAGCCGATCAGAATGATACGTATCATTTCTTTTTGGTGTATGTTCTTTTAGGCTGTGTGTTTTTAGGCTTTTCGTTTTGTTCTTTAACGACAGCCATACATTCTTCCACTGTCAGTTCCTTTGCGCGTTCGCTCAGAGCTTTAGGCAAGCGGTAGTTGACACCCTTGTAGGCGATATATGGTCCGTATCGTCCATTAAGAATTTCTAATTCCGGTTCTTCGTCAAAATGTTTCAGGTGGCGTTCCGCTTCTGCTTGCCTTTTTTCCTGGATGAGCCTGACGGCCTCTTCCAGTGTGATGCTCATAGGGTCACAATTCTTGGGGAGGGACACATATTTTTTGTTATGCAGCACGTAAGGGCCGAACCGACCGGCACCAATGGTGACATCTGTCCCTTCAAACTCGCCCAAAGAGCGTGGCAGTTTAAACAATTCCAAAGCCTCTTTCAGGGTGATGGTCTCTAAACTTTGGTCTTTTTTCATTTGTGCAAAACGCGGTTTCTCCTCATCGTCAGCTGCGCCGATTTGTACTACAGGACCGAAACGTCCTATCTTCACGAATACGGGTTTGCCGTTTTGCGGGTCTTTGCCCAGCAAGCGTTCGCCTACTTTGTGTTCCGATTTGGCATTGATGGTTTTCTCCACTTCAGGCTCAAAGTCTTTATAGAAGTTTTTCATCATTTGCGTCCACTCGGTTTTTCCTTCGGCAATGTCGTCAAACTGTTTTTCCACTTCCGCCGTGAAATTGTAGTCCATGATTTCCGGGAAATACTGGAGCAGAAAGTCATTGACGACAATGCCTACGTCTGTCGGGATCAGTTTTCCCCGTTCCGCTCCGATGGTGATGGTCTTGTATTGTGGGTTGATGTCATTTCCTTTCAGGGAAAGGGTCAACAGCTCTTTTTCCTCTCCAGGCTTGTCGCCTTTGGCTACATATTCTCTTTGTTGGATTGTACTGATGGTCGGGGCATAGGTGGACGGGCGTCCGATGCCCAGTTCTTCCAGCTTCCTCACCAGACTGGCTTCATTATAGCGTGGCGGGTGCTGGGTGAAACGTTGCATGGCTTGTATTTCCTTGCGCACCAACAGTTGGCCGGGCCTCATCGGGGGGAGCAGATTGGTCTCTGTTTCCGTCTCCTGATCCTCATCGAAGCTTTCTTTGTATACTTTCAGGAAGCCATCGAATTTGATGACTTCTCCTGTAGCTATGAATGTAGATGACTCTCCGCTGATGGTGATTACAGCTGTGGTCTTTTCAATTTCGGCATCGGCCATTTGTGAGGCGAGGGTACGTTTCCATATCAGGTCATACAGTCGCCGTTCCTGTGCCGTGCCTTCGATTTCAGCCTGGTTCATGTAGGTCGGGCGGATGGCCTCATGAGCTTCTTGCGCCCCTTTGGTATGGGTGTGGAATTGTCTGCTTTTCACATAGCGTTCTCCCATCAGCTCTTTGATGACAGCCGTGCTGGCGTTGATGCATAATGATGAGAGGTTGACCGAATCTGTACGCATGTAAGTAATGCGTCCGGATTCATACAGCTTTTGTGCTATCATCATGGTCTGCGCTACGGTAAAGCCTAACTTATGTGCAGCTTCCTGCTGCAGCGTAGAGGTCGTGAAAGGGGCTGCCGGTGTCCGTTTCTGCGGCCGTGTGGAAATGTCTTTGATGGTGAATGTGGCCTTCTTACAGGCTTCCAGGAAGCGTTGTGCCTCTTCTTTAGTCTTGAAACGCTGGTTGAGCTCGGCTTTGATTTCGTTGTTTGAGCCGTTCGGGAGCGTAAAGACAGCTACAACGCGGTAGCTTTCTTCGCTCTTAAACTGTTGTATTTCGCGCTCGCGTTCCACGATCAGGCGGACGGCCACGCTTTGTACGCGACCGGCAGATAATGCCGGTTTTACTTTCTTCCACAATACGGGGGACAGTTTGAAGCCCACAATGCGGTCCAACACACGCCGTGCCTGTTGGGCATTCACTAAATTTAAATCTATGTTCCGTGGATTTTTTATGGCCTGCAGAATGGCGGGCTTGGTGATTTCGTGGAATACAATGCGTTTGGTGTGTTCGGGCGTGAGTCCCAACACTTCATATAAATGCCATGATATGGCTTCCCCTTCGCGGTCCTCATCGGATGCCAGCCATACGGTTTCCGCATTCTTGGCTTCTGTTTTCAGCTCATTCACCAGTCTGGTTTTCTCTGCCGGGATTTCATATTGCGGGGTGAAGTCTGTCGTGTCGATACTGAATTCTTTCTTTTTCAGGTCGCGGATATGTCCGTAACTGGATAACACCTTATAGTCTGCGCCCAGAAACTTTTCAATGGTTTTGGCCTTGGCGGGAGACTCCACAATCACCAAATTCTTCTGCATGGTCTGTACCTTTATAAAATTCCGGCAGCAAAAGTAGGAAAAAAAGATAGATTACACCTTATATATAACACTTTTTTTGAAACTGGCATGTCCTTCCTTGTTTTATTTCAACAGGTGAAGCAGCTTTGTTATGCCTTTGCGTACAGATTCCAGACCGAACAGCTCCGGCCTGAGGTCTGATAAGGGAATCCATTGCAGTTCGGCGGCGTCGTCCATGGCATGTGCTTCTTTATAGTCTGATACAGCGCAGCGGAAAAAAAAGTCGATGGTATGTACCAAAAAATCGGAATAGAGATAAGTGTTGGGAAGGGAGAAAAGAAATTCCGTGTGCGTTACATTCAGTCCTGTTTCTTCTTTCACTTCGCGGGCTACGCCCTCTTCGCTGGTTTCAAAACAGTCCGAGAATCCGCCGGGCAGGTCGAGCGTGCCTTTGGCCGGTTCTTTGCCACGGCGGCAAACCAGCAGTTCTTTCTGTTCATTTATGATGACTGCTACTGTAGCTGCACTGGGGTTGAAATAGTATGTGAAGCCACAGTTCTCGCAGTGTTTCGATTTCTCGTTATGTTCCACGAAGTGTGGTGACCCGCATTTGGGGCAGAAATGGAATTGGGATAAGGGATGTTTGTTTGCCATATTTGTGTGATAATAATTGACGGATGCAAAGCTACGAATAAAATCTGTAAGTTGGAATGCGATTATGAGAATTACCTTGCAGGCTGCTTGCTCGGATGTTTTTTTCAATGTCCGCCAACGGTGTTCTTATGATGTTTGTCAGGGAATGTCCGAATTCCAGTGACAGTGTTTTGACGGGGCGCTTTTCCTTATTTTATATCGTATTGTATTTCTTCTTTTGACTGCAGCAGTTCGTTTTCATCTTGCCGGGACATGGCTTTTTTGCAATGCTTTTGTTTCGTGGAAATAAATGACAAAGAAATGTCATAAGGCTTTTTTTCACTCGTCTCAGGTTGGGATTCCAGAAGTTTTTTTGTAGCTTTGTTTATAGATTATGCTGGAGATAGAAGGGAGGATACACGATCGTTACACTTTGGAATTCAAAGTGGGGTATTCGCGCTACAGTCCGGAGACTGCGGTGAGTGACTTTATGATGGATACGTGGATTTTTATTCCGGATTCGCTGTATATCAATTCCAAGACCTATTCCAAGAATAATTTTTATCGTGATTGCAGGTCACTGGTGCGTTTGATAACTCCGGTCTATACGTTGGAAGAGGTTGCCGATACGGGGAATATGCCGTTATCAAGGTTGAAAGTCTGTTGTGATGAACTGGTGAACGGGGTTACGGATGAGCATATAAGGGCATATGAACATCAGATTAAGATGTTCAGTAGTATTGTGCGTAGTGCTTTGCGCTCCTCCATGTCCGCTCTTTATCAACAGACGGAAGCGGAAGTGTTCAAAGTCCAGCTGGATAGGATTGTTGAGTTGTTGGACCGGATAATGGAAGCTTATCGGCAGATACCCTCTCAGGTCGGTCTGGAGCGCATTTCCCATGAGTTGTCCACCTGCTATACTTTAGGTGAGGAATATTTATGTCAGATTATTAATCTGCATCTTTTCCGGGGAATGGAGTTTGCGCATAAGCGTTTCCCTGATTCTGGTGAGCGGCTGACTGAGAAAGTGGCTCTTTATGTTGACAGGGAGTGGGAATATCAGCGGCAAAAGGGCTTCCTTTTGCCATGTGATGATCAACAGAGAGACAATCGTGACTATCTGCATCGCACAGGTCAATTAAAAAAATATGTGGAGAGTGATTTGTACATATTAGCCCAGAAACGAAGTAATATTTTCTTTTGGGAACAGATTTTTTTTATGTTTGCGGCGGGGATAAGCATGGTGTTTGCGACGGTCATCTCCTTCTCGTTCCAGCAGACCTATGGCAATTTCACTTTGCCGTTGTTCGTAGCATTGGTGGTCAGTTATATGTTTAAAGACCGTTTCAAAGATCTGATGCACTATTGGTTCTCTACTAAATTGGGAAACAAATTTTATGATTACAAAATCAAGTTGGCATTGTATGGCGAACCGGTGGGATGGGGCAAGGAAGGATTCGATTTCGTGGATGTAGAGAAGCTGCCGCCAGAGATACGTGCCCGCAGGGGGCATGTGTCCGAATTGGAAGCCGGACATTGTGCTGTACGTGAAACGGTCATGGTGTACCGGCGTCGTATATCCATACTGGATAAGCAGCTGAAACGCCTGAGCCATTATTCGTTGCAGGGGATGAATGATATCATACGGATGAATTTGCGCGATTTCTTACGCAGGATGGATAGCCCTCATGCGCCCGTATATATTAATGAAGGGGGAGGCCGTTTCCATACACTGGCGGCTGAAAAAGTCTATTATTTGCATTTTGTCATGCGTTACCGTTATCAGGGGCGGACGGGATATCGCCGTTATCAGGTGTGTCTGACTCGCAGGGGGGTGAAAAGTCTTGAGGAATGTTAGCGGAAGGGGTGTCTGAGATAGCCTTTTTCATACGTGTTAAAATGCTGATTCAAAATAACTGCCTTGAAATGAAGAAACTGTGAAACTTCTGTTACGTAGCAGCAAGTTCACGGCTTTGTCAATGGATTGTAAATCCCGGTTTCTATTTTTGCGCTGTATTTAAAAAGCAGAAATAGAAAATGAACTTATCGAAGAGACTTTCTTTATCGGGTATGGTTTTGTCGGGTGTTCTTGCCGTGCAGGCCGGAGATATTGTCGGAGTGGTCATGGACAAGGAACTGAATGAGCCGCTGATGGGAGCTTCCGTCCGCATCGCGGGCACAAGGATTGGCACGACTGCCGACATGGACGGCAAGTTTCGTCTGAAAAACCTGAAAAAAGGTACGTACACGATAGAGATTTCATACGTGTCGTTCTTCCCGCAGAAACTTACCTTGAAAGTTCCTGCCAAAGGAGATGTCAGCGTCACGGTGGAAATGGTGACCGACGACAAGCAGCTTACCGAAGTGACCGTGACGGCACGCAAGAATCTGGAACTGGAGCGAGCCTTGCTGGCCGAGCGTCAGAACGCGGTGCTCTCCATCGAGAATATCGGAGCCAGTGAAATGTCTGTCAAGGGCATTTCCAACGTTGAGGAAGGAGTGAAGAAGATGACGGGCATCTCCATTGCCGAGGCCGGCCAGCTGATTGTGCGCGGGCTGGGTGACCGCTACAGCACGACGACGCTGAACGGACTGCCCATCGCATCGCCCAATCCGGACAACAAACTGATTCCGCTGGACATCTTCCCCTCCTCGGCCGTGCAGAACATCACGGTGAGCAAGGTGTACGAGGCCAATGCCTTTGCCGACTACTCCGGAGCGCACGTGGACATCAGCACCAAGGAGGGAGGCACGAAAGATTTCTTCAGCCTGTCGTTCGGCACGGGAGGAAAGATAGGGACAGTGTTCGGCGACTTCTACCAGATGGACCGTCCGAACACGCTGTTCCGCACCATCACGATGGACAATACGGCCCTGAACATGCCTTATGCCGACTTTGCGGACTACAGCCGCCGGCATAATATTTTCAACACCACGTTTGAAGTCGGGAAAACTTCAGCCTTGCCCGACCTTTCGGGAAGCTTCGGCCTGGGCCGCACGTTCAATGTGGGCGGCAACAAGATAGACCTTCTGGCAACGTTGGGGCTGGACACCGGGAACGAGAGCGTGGACAACGCTTACGCGCGGACGTTTACGGCCACGGGCAGTGAAATGAGCCGCTATGACTACGACACCTTTGCGAAGAAACAGAGTCTGGCAGGGCTGCTGAACATGGGATATAACTTCCGCCGCTCTGACCGGATTGGAATATCGGCCTTTTTCGCCCGCAGTGCGTCGGACGCTTATATGCTGCGCCAGGGCATTGACGACGAGAAACGTACCGTGGCGGTCAGCAACCAGACCTCGCACATCTACATGCTGCAGAACTACCAGTTGGCCGGCAATCACACTTTCGGACGTTGGGACGTGAAATGGAGTGGCTCATACAGCAAGACATCCAGCGACGAGCCGGACCGCCGGCAGGTGATGTTCCGCCGGCTGGCGGGCGGTGACTGGCAGCTGTTCCGCCAGGACCAGCAGAACACAGCCCGTTACTTTGGCTCCCTGGACGAAGATGAGTGGGCCGTCGACCTGCGCACCCAGTACCGTTTCAACGACCAGGACAAGCTGCGCATCGGCTTCGCCTTCAGGGACAAGACGCGCGACTTCACCACCACACGCTTCTACTACGACATGGACGGACTGGGCGACATGACCGTTACGGACTTCTACCACACGGACGGCTATCTGAACTATGCGAACGTGCAGGACGGCGTGCTGGAGATTGAACGAAGCCATCAAAAGCGTGATGCCTATACGGCCGGTACCCGCATCTATGCCGCATTCGTCGAGGCTGACTATTATCCCATAGAGCCTTTGCTTATCAACATCGGCGTGCGCATGGAAAGCACCCGCCAGTGGGTGGACTATTTTGACGACGGGGGATTGCCATTCCGGCGCGACCTGGACACGGATGAGTTCTTTCCGGCCCTGAACCTGAAATATTCCATCAACAAGGCGCACAGCCTGAGGCTTTCCGCTTCGCGCACGGTGACGCGGCCGGCCTTCGTGGAGATGGCACCGTTCCTCTACCAGGAGAGTTACGGCTCGACCCAGATGCGGGGTAACGCCGAGCTGGAGAACGGATACAACTATAACGTGGACCTGCGCTACGAGTGGTTCCGTCCGTCGTCGACCGACATGGTGGCCGTCACGGCTTACTACAAATACCTGGACAATCCGATAGAACAGACACAGACGGTGGCAGGCGGTGCCATGATGTACTCCTTCCTGAACGCCACCGACGGTCTGGCTGCCGGTGTGGAGATTGAGGCGAGGAAAGAACTGGTGAAGGACCTGCGCCTCGGCGTGAACGCCTCCTATATGTACACGGACGTGAAATTGCCCGAAGGCGGGGTGTACACGAACACCGACCGTCCGCTTCAGGGCGCGTCGCCTTACCTGGTGAATGCCGACCTCACCTATGCTCCTAAGTTCAAGGACGACCGTCAGCTCACACTGGCACTGCTCTACAACCTGCAGGGCAAGCGCATCCATGCCGTGGGCATACAGGGTATCGGCGATGTGGAGCAGCAGAATTTCCACTCGCTGGACTTCAACGCCAGTATGAAATTCAACAGCCATTGGAGTGCCAAGCTGTCGGTGAAGAACATGCTGAACTCCGACGTGGTGTTCCGCCAGGAACTTCCACTGAGCGGCACCGAAGTGGAAGTGGAACGCTTCAACGAGCGTGTGGGCGTAAGCCTCGGTGTGACCTATAACTTGTGAAAACAGACAAATTAATAAATCATTGAGTTCAAAACTTAAAAAAAGAAATGAAAATGAGAACAAATTTTTTGAGAACCGCCACCTGGGCGATGGTATTGTGTGCATCCATGACGGCTTTCACGGCCTGCAGCGATGATGATGAGAACGGTAGCGGCGGCGGCAGCACTTCAGCCCCCTCACTCCTTTCCGGTTATGTGACATCCGATATGACGCTGGAAGCCGGCAAGTCGTACACCCTGAGCGGTGCACTGCAGGTGAAGGCACCCGCCACGCTGACGATTGAACCGGGCGTGACCATCACGGCAGTCGACGACGAGCAGGTGGATTACATTTTGATTGAGAAAGGAGCGAAGATTGATGCCCAGGGTACGGCTGAGCAACCCATCGTGATGACCTCGGAGCAGCATGAGGACGGTGCATGGGGCGGTCTGCACATTTGCGGAAATGCTCCTATCAACAGCGGATCCGGCGTTTCTGAGATAGGCAACGCTTCATACGGTGGTGATGACCCGGCCGACAACTCCGGCACGCTGAAATATGTGCGTCTGGAATACACCGGATACGCCTTCGACGCAGACCACGAGTCCAACGGCATCTCCTTCTATGGCGTGGGTAGCGGCACTCAGGTGTCTTATGTCCAGGCTTATATGGGAGCCGACGACGGGCTGGAGTTCTTTGGCGGTACGGTGAATGTGGACCACTGCGTGGTGGTGGACTGCACGGACGACTCTTACGACTGGACGGAAGGCTGGAGCGGTACGGGACGTTATCTGGTGGCTTACCAGACAGACCCCACATGCGACTGCCTGATTGAGGCCGACAACAGTGAAAACAATCCCATGCTGTCACCGATTTCACATCCGGTGCTGAGCAATCTGACGCTGGTGGGCAACAATGGCAATGAGCCGAACGGTGTGCTGCTGCGTCGTGGCACTCAAGTGGAAATCAGCAATGCGCAGATCACCGGAAAGGCCAATGCCGTGCGTGTGGAAAGCGCGGAGACGGAGACAGCCCTGGCCAACGGCACTTCAAAACTGACGAACGTGGCTATCTCCGGTGAGCTGAGCTCTGAAAACGGCACCTACACCAACGATGCGTTCGTGGCTGCGGGCAACCTCACCAACCAGACTTTTAGTTTTACGGACGGTTACGTGGGCATGACCGACGGTCGCGGAGCTGTGGAAGCTTCCAACATGTGGATGTCCGGCTGGACAAGATAAGATTTCAACCTTGTTTGAATGTGATGCCCCGGAACGTGCAGCGGCACGGACCGGGGCATTCTTGTGAGGCGCGTGCCACCGTTTGGTGTCATGCGCTAATTTGTGTCGGGCTGTCCGGATGCCGGTGTCGGGCAGTGCGGCGGATGGCCTTGCGCAAGACCGGAGACGTTCTTGCGCAAGGCCGGATGTTTTCTTGCGCAAGATTTTTGTCCGCGCTGCCGGGCGGCCGTGCCGTCGGGCGTTGGGCCGTTGCCTCTGTCTGCGTTCCGGGCTGTCAGGGGGAGTGATATGCAGACAGGCTTGGATGTTGAATGAAAAAGTCAACTCCAAGCCTGTTTTGTTTCCTTGTGCGCCTGATAGGACTCGAACCTACACACCGTGAGGCATCAGATCCTAAGTCTGACGTGTCTACCAATTTCACCACAGGCGCGTTAAGACAGGTGCAAAGATAGAAATATTTGGCGTGTTGCACAAATTATTGTTTCAGAAATTCTCTTGCGGTCTCTATCAGTGTGTCTTTGTTGCGTGCCAGATCTTCTTTTTTCATGCTGACGCAGGTGTCCGGCTCTATGCCGAATTCAATCTGGTTCATGGCGGCGTCATACATGGGGCAGGCTGAAAATCTGACAGCCCAGCCGTTGGGCAGTTCGGAAGAGAAAGGCAGTCCGGAACCGCCTCCTGTGCGGTCGCCCATGATGGTGACGAGAGGGCATTCACGCATGTCGCGTACAAAAGTGTTGGTGGCACTGTAACAGGCTCGGTTGGTCAGTACTACGGCCTTCTTTTGCCAGCGTATGCCGTCGGACGGTTCTATGTATTCGGCTTCGGGTGAGGAGAAATCGTTGTGGCCCGCGCCGGTCTTGTGTGCGATGTAGCCCACTAAGCGTTTTTCGTTGGTGAACCGTTGTGCCACCCGTTCCGCGTAGGTCAGTGTGCCGCCGGAATTGTTGCGGACATCCACAATCAGCCCGTTGCAGAGTCTGAAATAGTCCAGGATTTCGCTTAGATTGCCGTCACCGATTGCGGAACTGAAGCTCTCGTAATACATATATCCGATGTTGTCGTCCAGAATCTTGTATTTGATGCCGGCGGCAATGCGGTAATCCGTACCCAGATAAAAGTCCTGCACGTCTGCGCTGAAGTTCTTGGGGTAGTCTTCATACCAGCTCCAATACCGTCCCACGTCTGAGGCGGAGTAGAGGTTGACATGTCCGTCGCGCAGTTCGGAGAGCATGTCGCAGAGTACTTCGAACAGTTGATCCTGTGTCATTCCGTCGTTGATTCGCGGGCGATATTTGTTATATACGTCGTTCCAGGGCAGACAACCTTGTGCGGTCTTGTAGTCATGGAAGCAGTATTGTGTGTCGATGATGCGCCACAGCTGTTCAAAATTGTTGGTCGGCGTGTTGTCCGGAAGCTCTTCCCGTATGCAACTGTAGCAGAGCATGGCGGGCAGTACAAGGTAGAGAAACAGTTGGATGAGGCGTTTCATGCGGTGTCGTTTAAGGGGGGTTATAGGACAAAAGAGCGGTGTTGCGGCTCTTTGCGTTTGATAAAGCTGAAGTGTTTCACGTAGCCTATCATGAAACTGTGGTTCCAGATGTGGCTGCGCAGATTGTTCACACGGCTTTGCCGGATGTCGCAAAGGTAGCCTATCCGGAAGGTGAAGCTGGAAATGGGAAAGTCTAGCGTCAGGAAATGGCGCATGGACGGAGCGTTAGCCGGATGGACAAAGCAGACATTATGGTCGTAGTTGCCCAGCGACATTTCGTAATAAGACTGGCCGTAATTGGGAGAGAATATGCCGCCGGCGAGCGGGAAGCTTGCCTGATAGCGTACGGTGAACGGCACTTTGCGGATGTGAAACGGATAGATGGCTATCAGTGATGCGCCGAGGTCTATCTCGGCTTTGGCTTGTACGGGGTTGTTGGAGTTGCGGTTGTTGTAGATGAGGCCCAGTCCGCCGTGCAGTTCTCCGCCTGCCATGAGCCGTAGTTGCCCGCCCGCGAGGAGCCAGTTGTAGTGCCATCCCACGGTGTAATTGATTTTTCCGGCCATTTCATCCCCTGTCTGTGTCTGGTTGGAGGCATAGCTGAAGAAGCCGTCGAGGATGCTTTGTGTGGTGATCCGTCCCTCCAGCCAGTGCGTTTTGCGCAGGGATTCGCGCAAGGCACTGATGTGTGGACCTTTGTAGGTGACGGGCGACAGGTAGGTTTCGTACAGACTGCTGCGCCCGATGCCGAACAGTGTGGAATGAGTGGTGTGTCGGTTTTCCGGTAATGCTGTATCCGCTGTCTGTGCATGGCTGCCGGCGGACAGCCCTGTCAGGAGGAAAGCCGTGATGAATACCGCCGCTTTCAGTGGGAAAGTAGGGTGACTGTGCATGGCTATTCGTCTTCAAACAGTTTCATTTGTTCGCCGGGCGGCATGCTGTCTTTCGCCGCGGGCTTGTCGTCGTCTGCGGCAGATGCTGTGGCAATGTCCTGCAGTTCCTGCTCTTTTTCGTCATTCCCGCTGTACTCTTGTTCTGTATCCGGATGTCTGACTGGCTCCAGTTCCGTGATGGATGCGGTTTCCCAGGTGGTCAGTCGCTTGCCTTTGGCCTTGATGCTCTTGACTCCGATGAAGCTTTCTGCGTCGATTTCCAGCGGGTCGCGGAAACTGTCGTGCCCCGCAAAGCTGATCTGGAGCCGTGGATAAGGCTCGTCGGTGAGTAGCACAAACCGGCTGTTTTTATTTTCACCGATGAAACTTTGCGGCTTGTTGCTCGGCTCGAAAATGAAGCGTTTGACATAAGGAAAGTTCTGTTGGTCGGCATCATAAAGCACGGCGCACCATATCTTGTTCGGGTCGAATTTCTCAATGCGGAGGATGTTCGGTTCATAATGGTTGTTTACGTCGAAGCTTGTTGTATGGAATTCGCCGTTTTGCAGCACTACAAGTATCAGATCCTCGCTTTGGAACTCGCCCAGGAACTCTCCTCGCTCGTCGTAGTTCAGCCGGTTGACGTCGTGGTCGAACCACACCTTGCGTCCGCCCAATGTAGAGCCACCGTGAGCTTTCAGTCCGATGCGCTGTATTTCGTTTTTACTCAGCAGGTTTCCCATGCTTTGCCGGCCTTTTATGGCAATGGTGCTGAAATCTTTGTCGAAAAATATTTTTTTGAGTTTCAGATTCGGGCGAAGGGTTATTTTGATGACTTCGGCTTCTCCGTTGAGATTCGCTGTGAAATAGACAATGCGTGAACCGGGCTTACCCTGCGTGATGTCATACTCGCGATCGCGGGTGACAGAGGTCACGTTGAAGCGTTTGATATAGTAATATCCGTCTTTTCCGTCGCGGTAAACCACGTTGTAGATCGTGCGCTTGTCGTTGCGTTTGAATACGGCGATGTGGATGATTTCCGCTTTCCGCTTTTCGGCTTTGCTCTTTTCGGTTTCGCCTACGAAGGTCTTGTCTGTTATGCGGGTCACTTTATATGTGCCGTCGCGGTAGAAGATAATGGCATCATCTATGTCTGAACAGTTCGCGACGAACTCATCTTTTTTGAGTGAGGTGCCGATGAATCCTTCTTCCCGGTTGATGTATAGTTTTTCGTTGGCTTCTACGACTTTTGTTGCCACGATGGTGTCGAAGTTGCGCAATTCCGTGTGACGCGGATGTTCGTCGCCATACTTGGCTTTCAGCATGCGGAACCAGTTGCAGGTCACTTCCGTCATGTTGTTCAGGTCGTGGTCAATGCGTGCGATGTCTTCCTTCATCCTGACTATGGCGTCGTTGGCTTTGTCTGTGTTGAATTTCAGGATGCGCGCCATTTTGATGTCCATGAGCTTCAGGATGTCTTCCTTGGTCACCTCCCGTATCATCTGAGGATAGTACGGAGTGAGGCGTTCATCGATGTGTGCGCAGGCCGCGTCCATGTCTTTGGCTTGCTCGAACTGACGGTCTTTGTAGATGCGTTCTTCGATGAATATCTTTTCGAGTGTCGCGAAATGCAGGCTTTCCTGCAATTCGCCTTTCCGGATGAGCAGCTCTTTGCGGAGCAATTCGAGGGTGTTGTTTACGGAACGTTTCAATACTTCGCTTACTGTCAGGAAGCAAGGTCTCTTTTCATCGATGACGCAACAGTTCGGGGATATGCTGATTTCGCAGTCTGTGAAAGCATATAGAGCGTCAAGAGCTTTGTCAGAACTCACACCGGGAGCCAGATGGATGAGGATTTCCACTTTGGCTGCTGTGTTGTCTTCTACTTTGCGAACCTTGATTTTGCCTTTCTCTATGGCTTTCAGGATGGAGTCGATGAGGGTAGTGGTGGTTTTTCCGTAGGGAATTTCATGAATGGCCAGCGTCTTGCTGTCTATTTTTGTGATTTTGGCCCGTACTTTCACTACGCCGCCCCGTTGTCCGTCGTTGTAGCGGCTGACGTCGATGTTCCCCCCGGTGAGGAAGTCCGGATAGAGCTGGAATGGCTCTCCGTGCAGATAACTGACGGCGGCGTCGCAGATTTCGTTCAGATTGTGAGGAAGAATTTTTGAAGATAATCCCACGGCAATTCCTTCGACACCTTGCGCCAGGAGCAGGGGAAATTTGACCGGCAGCGTGACCGGTTCTTTGTTACGCCCGTCGTATGAGAGCTTCCATTCCGTCGTTTTAGGGTTGAATACGACATCGAGGGCGAATTTGGACAGTCTGGCTTCGATGTAACGGGGGGCGGCTGCGGAGTCACCGGTCAGGATGTTGCCCCAGTTGCCCTGGCAGTCGATGAGCAGGTCTTTCTGCCCCAGTTGCACCAGAGCATCGCCGATGGAAGCGTCGCCGTGGGGATGGAACTGCATGGTGTGTCCCACGATGTTGGCCACCTTGTTGTAGCGTCCGTCATCCATGCGTTTCATGGAGTGGAGGATGCGTCGCTGTACGGGCTTGAGTCCGTCCATGATGTGCGGTACGGCCCTTTCCAGAATGACGTAGGAAGCATAGTCAAGAAACCAGTTCTGGTACATTCCGCTCAGGTGGTGCGTGATGCTGTCGCCTGTTTCCGTTTCTGGTTGATAATGGGAATGTGCGCCGTTTTCTTCATCCATGTTCCCGTTCTCCAAGTCTGTCAGCTCGTCTTTTTCTTCACTCATATTTTGTTTTACTGTATATCATTTTAACGCAAAAATAACATTTTAATGAAAAAAAAGGCGTACTTTTGCGAAAGTTTTATCAATATTTGACGATTAAGAGTATGGCGCAAGAAGATGTATTCAAGAAAATCGTGTCGCACTGCAAGGAATATGGTTTTGTTTTTCCTTCCAGTGAGATTTATGACGGTTTGGGAGCCGTGTATGATTACGGTCAGAACGGTGTGGAGTTGAAAAACAATATCAAGCAATACTGGTGGCAGAGCATGGTCCTGCTGCATGAGAATATCGTGGGGATAGACGCTGCTATCTTCATGCATCCCACAACGTGGAAAGCCAGCGGGCATGTGGACGCGTTTAATGATCCGTTGATTGATAATCGCGACAGCAAGAAACGCTATCGGGCGGATGTGCTGATTGAGGACCAGATTGCTAAATATGATGAAAAAATCAGCAAGGAGGTAGCCAAGGCTGCCAAGAAGTTTGGCGAGAGCTTCGATGAACAGAAATTCCGGGAGACTAATCCGAGAGTGTTGGAACATCAGCAGAAGCGTGATGCGCTCCACCAGCGTTACAGTGATGCAATGAATGCGAATGACCTGGCTGAGCTGAAACAAATCATTTTGGACGAAGGCATCGTTTGTCCCATTAGCGGCACGCACAATTGGACCGACGTGCGGCAGTTTAACCTGATGTTCAAAACCGAGGTCGGTTCTACGGCCGAGGGAACTTCCACTATCTACTTACGTCCGGAAACGGCCCAAGGAATCTTCGTAAACTACCTGAACGTGCAGAAAACCGGTCGCATGAAAATTCCGTTTGGCATTGCACAGATCGGCAAGGCTTTCCGCAATGAGATTGTAGCTCGTCAGTTCATCTTCCGTATGCGTGAGTTCGAACAAATGGAGATGCAGTACTTCGTGAAACCGGGGACAGAGCTTCAGTGGTTCGATACATGGAAGAAGACCCGGATGGCATGGCATCAGGCCTTGGGCTTCGGTGCGGAGAACTACCGTTTCCACGACCATGAGAAGTTGGCGCATTATGCCAATGCTGCCTGCGATATTGAGTTCCGTATGCCCTTCGGATTCAAAGAAGTGGAAGGCATACACAGCCGTACGAATTTCGACCTGAGTCAACATGCAAAGTATTCGGGCAAGAAAATCGAATATTTTGACCCGGAAACAAATGAAAGCTATACGCCTTATGTGATTGAGACTTCCATAGGAGTGGACCGCATGTTCCTTTCTGTCATGTGTCACAGTTACCAGGAGGAGGCCTTGGAGAATGGAGAAACGCGCGTGGTGTTGAAATTGCCTGCAGCCTTGGCACCGGTGAAGTTGGCCGTAATGCCTTTGGTAAAGAAAGACGGACTGCCGGAAAAGGCGCATGAGATTATCAGTGATCTGCGATTCCATTTCAATTGTAAATATGATGAAAAGGACTCTATCGGTAAGCGTTACCGTCGTCAGGACGCTGTGGGTACGCCTTACTGCGTGACGGTGGACTACGACACGTTGAAAGACAATACGGTGACGTTGCGCGACCGTGATACGATGGAGCAGAAACGGGTGAACATCGCCGACTTGCGTGGTATTATCGAAGATCGGGTGAGCATCACTTCACTGTTGAGGAAAATCATGTAATCTGCTTTAGACGACAGAACAGAATGAAGAGGAATTTCTTGTATCTTGCACTCGTGTTGCTTCCTTTCTCTTGGCTTGTATCATGTAAAGAGGAGGATGATACCTATGATGCCTATGCCAACTGGCCGGCCCGTAATGCCGATTACTTTGCACAGATAGCTGCTGAGGCCCGCGATTCTATTGCAAACGCCAAGGCATTGTACGGCAGCCGTTGGGAAGAATATTGCAGGTGGCGTATGTTCAGGTCGACCACTAAGTCGCCGAACGCCAGCGGATCGTTGACAGATTCCATTTGCGTGTACATTGAGCAGCGGGGTACGGGAGAGGGTTGCCCGGTGTGGACTGATACTGTACGGGTCAGCTATAGGGGCTATTTGATGCCGACCCAGACACTGAACAATGGCGTATGGAGCGAAGAGCGTTTGGTTTTCTCGCAATCGTTTACGGGCGACTTGAATAGTCAGATTGCCGTGCCGGCCAAGATGGCCGTTTCATCGGCGGTGGCCGGGTTTGCCACTGCTCTGCAATATATGCACGAGGGGGACATCTGGTGGGTCTATATTCCTTCGGATTTGGCTTATGGCGACCAGTCTTCTGGTTCGGTGCTTCCTTATTCCACCTTGACATTCTACACCAATTTGGTGACTTATTATGGAGCCGGGCAAGAGGCTCCGGATTGGAAATAAGCTCATTTGATAAAGAGAAAGGGAATGACTCACGTAGCGTCATTCCCTTTCTCTTTCAGATGTTATTGTTGAGCCATTCGATTTGTTCCTTGAGGTTGTTCCGCAAACGGTCTACAGCCTCGTCGAAAGACAGTGTCTTTTCCTTGTTAGGGTCGGTCCCGGTTATTGGCCACAAGTCGGAATTGATCTCGGCGGATTTATGAATAAGACTTCTGGTCCGTTCAACCTCATCAAGCACTTTGTAAAAAGACGGATAAAGGATATTCCATCTTTCTGCTCTCAACTGTTGTACGGCCGGAACTTCGTGCAGACGGCTGAACCACCAAATGCCCGTTTCGGAAGCTCCTTGTCGGAAATAGTCATAGAACGGACCGAAAGTGGCATAGTCGAAATCCCAGACTGGACCAGCTTTGAGTTTTCAAGGACGAGGGATTGGGGTATGATTAAAGTGGGCTTACAGGCCCACTTTAATCAAGTATTCTGCGATCTGTACTGCGTTCAGGGCGGCGCCTTTCTTTATCTGGTCGCCGACAAGCCACAGGGTCATGCCGTTCTCATTGGCCAGATCTTTGCGGATGCGGCCTACATAGACATCATCCTTTCCGGCCAGGAAGAGTGGCATAGGATAGGTCTGTGTGGACGGTTCGTCCATCAGCTGTACGCCTTCACCGTGGGAAATGGCGTTCCGCACCTCTTCTACGCTGAGCGGTCTTTCTGTTTCAATCCAGATGGCTTCCGAATGGGAGCGCAGGGCCGGGACGCGCACGCACATGGCAGAGCAGCGTACATCGCTGTGCATAATCTTGCGCGTTTCGTTGAACATCTTCATTTCTTCTTTGGTGTATCCGTTGTCCTGGAACACGTCTATTTGCGGAATGACATTATAGGCCAGCTGATAGGCGAACTTTTTCACCGTTACGGGTTTGCCTTCCACGATTTCACGGTATTGCTGTTCCAGTTCGGCCATGGCGGCTGCGCCTGCTCCGCTGGCGGCCTGGTAGCTGGCCACGTGAATGCGTGTGATATGGCTCAGGTTCTCTATGGGTTGCAGGGCTGTGACCATCATGATGGTGGTGCAGTTCGGATTGGCGATGATGCCCCGCGGACGATTCAGGGCGTCGGCGGCATTGCATTCGGGCACGACGAGTGGAACGTCGTTGTCCATACGGAATGCACTGGAGTTATCTATCATGACAGTGCCGAAGCGCGTGATGTCTTCTGCAAACTCTTTGGATGTTCCTGCACCGGCAGAGGTGAAGGCAATGTCGATGCCTTTAAAATCATCGTTGTGTTGAAGAAGCTTCACTTCGATTTCTTTACCGCGGAAGGTGTATTTTGTGCCTGCACTACGTGTAGAACCAAATAATACTAACTCATCCAACGGGAAGTTTCTCTCATCAAGCACGCGCAGGAACTCCTGTCCCACGGCGCCGCTTGCACCTACAATTGCTACTTTCATTTCGTATCGTTTTTTAAAAGTTCTGATGATTTCCGTCTGCAAAAATAGATATTTATTACGATTTAGCGTACAAAATGGAAACTTTTTCGTTACTTTGCACATGGAAAAGTAGTACTGATTCTCATGCAGATGCCCGTATTGTCCTCATATTTACCCGTTACAGACCCCACGTGGATATTCTTTCTGGTGTTGTGCATCATCTTGTTTGCGCCGATATTGTTGGGAAAACTGAAGATTCCTCATATTGTCGGTATGATTTTGGCAGGGGTGCTGATAGGGCCTTACGGGTTGCATGTTTTGGATAAAGACAGCAGTTTCGACTTGTTTGGCAAAGTAGGGCTGTATTATATCATGTTTTTGGCGAGCCTTGAAATGGATATGCAACACATGAAACGTATCCGTTGGCAGGCGATGACGCTGGGGCTGGCTGCGTTTATTATTCCTTTGTCTATGGGGATAGTGAGCAATGTCTTTCTGTTGAAGTACGGGTTGGTGACCTCCATTCTGCTGGCCAGCATGTATGCTTCTCATACGCTGATTGCCTATCCTATCGTGGTGCGTTACGGTGTTGCCCGCAACCGCAGTGTGGGTATTGCCGTTGGCGGTACGATAGTCACCGATACGCTGACATTATTGGTGCTGGCTTTCATATCCGGAATGTTTCGTGAGGAAGTACAGGGCTGGTTCGGATTGTTGCTGTTGCTGAAGGTCGTGCTGCTCTCACTGTTCATCGTTTTCACTTTTCCGCGCATAGCCCGTTGGTTTTTCAGACGTTACAATGACGGTGTGTTGCAGTTCATCTTTGTGCTTAGCATTGTGTTCCTGAGTGCGGGGCTGATGGAACTGATCGGTATGGAAGGCATTTTGGGGGCTTTCCTTGCCGGCTTGGTCCTGAATCGTCTGATTCCGCACAGTGCGCCGTTGATGCATCATCTGGAGTTTGTGGGAAATGCCCTGTTCATTCCTTATTTTCTGATAGGTGTGGGGATGATTATCGATGTCCGTGTGCTGTTTGGTGGCGGCGAGGCTTTGAAAGTGGCGTCGGTGATGATCGTCATGGCTTTGTCCGGCAAATGGGTTGCTTCGTGGGTGACACAGAAGATATTCAAGATGTCTGTGCTGGAGCGTGAACTGATGTTCGGTCTGAGCAACGCACAGGCTGCAGCCACATTGGCGGCGGTGCTGGTGGGCTACAACATCATTCTGCCCTCCGGCGAACGCTTGCTGAATGAAGAAGTGTTGAATGGTACGGTTGTACTGATACTGGTGACCTGCATCGTCAGCTCGCTGATAACTGATGTGGCGGCACGTAAGTTGGCATTGAAAGGAGGAAGCATATCCGAGAGTCGGCCTTTGGATGAGGAATCTACGCTGATAGCCGTGGCTTCTCCCGACACGGTGGATTATCTGGTCAACATCGCCTTGCTGATGAGGAAGGACAAGTCGGACGCTCCGATGAGTGCGATTAATGTGGTGTTGGATAATGATGAAAAGGCACGTGAGAAAGGAATGAAGCTGTTGGAAACGGCTTCGGCCATAGCATCGGCTGCCAATGTGCAGATGCAGACCAAGGTGCGTTTGGCCACCAATCTGGCGAATGGCATTATCCATACGATGAAAGAGAGCGATTACTCGGAGCTGGTGGTAGGTCTGCACATGCAGAAGTCCGCTTCAGAGCCTTTTTTCGGGCCGGTGTTGACAAGTTTGTTGAGCGGATTGAACCGTCAGATTACGATCATACGCTGTACGGTACCGGTCAATACCGTTCGGCGCATCCATGTTGCCGTGCCGGCCAAAGCTCAGTTCGAGGCCGGTTTCTATCATTGGGTAGAGCGGGTGGCGCGGTTGGCTGTAAGCTTGGGTTGCCGTGTGATTTACCATGCTCACCCCGATACGATCCGTATATTGCAGCGTTATCTGACGACTTATCACTCATCCATTCGGGCAGAATATGTGCAGACCGACGGCGGGAATGAGCTGAAACGAATGGCCCGTGATGTCAAGGAAGATCATTTGCTGGTGGTGGTGATGGCCCGCAGAGGGTCTATTTCGTTCCGGCCTTCCTTTGAGCACATTCCTCATCAGATACGGAAATATTACATGAATGCGGGATTGATGCTCATCTTCCCCGATGTTTATG
This sequence comes from uncultured Paraprevotella sp., assembly GCA_944321365.1. Classification (GTDB taxonomy): domain Bacteria; phylum Bacteroidota; class Bacteroidia; order Bacteroidales; family Bacteroidaceae; genus Paraprevotella. The sequence continues at coordinate 20,191 of CALULA010000015.1, read as the reverse complement.
CCGATGCGGCTACCAAAGATGTAAGTGTCAACGAACCGTTGACTACCGATGTCCGTTATGAGGCCGTTAAGGAATGGTATAAGAACTGGCTGTCGAAAGGCAATGCCAAAGAAGAGAAGTAAGCATGGAGCAGGACTGGCAGGAACGCACTTTGCTGTTGTTGGGGCAAGACCGGATGGAGCGTTTGCGCAGAGCGCATGTGCTGGTGGTCGGATTGGGCGGCGTTGGTGCTTATGCGGCAGAGATGCTGGTGCGTGCCGGTGTCGGACAAATGACGCTGGTGGATGCCGATTGCGTGCAGCCCAGCAACATCAACAGGCAGTTGTGTGCCTTGCATTCTACGGTAGGAGAAGAAAAGGTGAGGGTGCTGGAGCGTCGTTTCCTGGATATTCATCCGGAGCTGCGTCTGACGGTCCGGGCAGAGTTCCTCGACGAGGACGGGGCCGGCGCTTTGTTGGACTGCGGCCCGTTTGATTTTGTGGTAGATGCCATCGACACGATTGCTCCCAAGTGTGCTTTGATTATGGAGGCTCTGCGCCGCCGGGTACCGGTGGTCAGCAGCATGGGGGCCGGTGCGAAGACCGACATCACGCAGGTGCGTTTTGCCGATTTGTGGGACACTTACCATTGCGGATTGAGCAAGGCCGTACGGAACAGGCTGAAGCGGGCCGGTTTCCGCAACCGGGCATTGCCCGTGGTGTTCTGCGCCCAGCAGGCCGACCCTGCTGCGGTCGTGCACGTGGATGGCGAGCGGAATAAGAAGACAACGACAGGGACGGTCAGTTATATGCCGGCAGTGTTCGGATGCTATCTGGCCCAATATGTAATCAACAGATTATAAAGAGATGATAGAAGCAAGAAACATCAGGAAAAGTTTCGGTTCTCTTGAGGTGCTCAAAGGCATAGACCTTGATATAGAGAAAGGCGAGGTGGTAAGTATAGTGGGGCCGAGCGGTGCCGGAAAGACCACGCTCTTGCAGATTCTGGGCACGCTGGAACGTCCGGATTCCGGAACGGTGAGACTGGAGAATGTGGATATAGGTGCGTTGAAACGGCGCGAACTGGCAGAGTTCCGCAACCGGAAGGTGGGATTCGTGTTTCAGTTTCATCAGCTGTTGCCGGAGTTTACGGCGTTGGAAAACGTGATGATTCCGGCTTACATCGGACATGCTGCCACGCGCGAGGCTAAGGAGCGGGCGCAAGAGTTGCTGGAGTTCATGGGCCTGGCAGACCGTGCCTCACACAAGCCGAATGAACTGTCAGGCGGTGAGAAGCAAAGGGTGGCCGTGGCACGTGCTTTGGTGAATCGTCCGTCGGTGGTCTTTGCCGACGAACCTTCCGGCAGTCTGGACACCAGGAATAAGAACGAGCTGCACCAGCTTTTTTTCGATTTGCGCGACCGTTTCGGACAGACGTTCGTCATTGTGACCCACGACGATGCGTTGGCCCGGTTGACAGATCGCACCATACACATGCAGGACGGGATGATTCATGCGGCGGAGCCGGAGCCTGTTATTAATGAATGATTGAGTGATATGAAGATAAGATTAGGAAGAATGAACACTCTCACGGTAGTGAAGAGGGTGGATTTTGGCCTTTATCTGGATGGGGGTGACGCGGGAGAGATTCTCCTCCCGCAGCGTTATGTACCCGAAGGATGCGGGGTAGGCGACGAACTGGACGTGTTCATTTATCTGGACAGTGAGGAACGCCTGGTGGCCACCACACAGAAACCGTTGGCGCAGGTGGGCGATTTTGCTTATCTGCAAGTGGCATGGGTGAACAATTATGGCGCGTTTCTCGACTGGGGGCTGATGAAAGATCTGTTTGTTCCCTTTCGAGAACAGAAGATGCGGATGATGCAGGGGCGCAGCTATATCGTCCATGTCCACATCGATCGTGAGACTTACCGCATCGTGGCCTCGGCCAAGGTGGAGCGTTATTTTGCCGACGACATGCCGTCATATTCCGCCGGCGATGAAGTGCGGGTGCTGGTGTGGCAGAAGACCGACCTCGGATTCAAGGTGATTGTAGACAACCGTTATCCCGGATTGGTTTATGAAAGTGAGATTTTCAGGCCCTTGCATACGGGCGACCGTCTGACAGCATACATCAGGCAGGTCCGTCCGGACGGAAAGTTGGACATCGCGTTGCAGAAAGGCGGACAAAAGGGCGTGGCCGATTTTTCGGATGTGTTGTTGGATTATTTGCAGCGGCATGGCGGACAGACCACTATCGGCGACAAGAGTCCGGCAGAGGAGATTTATGCCGAATTCGGCGTCAGTAAGAAAGTCTTCAAGAAAGCCGTCGGCGACTTGTATAAAAGGCGGCTGATTACGATCTCCGACGACGGTCTGCATCTGGTGTGATGCCGCAGCAGACCATCGCCTTTGTTACAGACAGCCCCGCATTCGGCGGGGCTGTCTTTTTTTGCTCATGCTTCCCGTTCTCTTTGAAAGGAGACTGTCGTCCGTCCCGTCCCGCAGGCGATATGAAAAGAACAGCCCGGAGAGCATGCTGTCTCTCCGGGCTGTCTTGTGTGTAGCATTTATATGCCCTTTGCGGGCAAGAGGAACTATGGTGGCTTACTCGCCTGTAATCTTACGCTTTTCAGCGATACGGGCTTTCTTGCCGGTCAGTTTGCGCAAGTAGTAAAGTTTAGCGCGGCGTACCTTACCGATCTTGTTCACAACGATGTTGTCGATGTTCGGGCTTTCAATGGGGAAAATACGTTCAACACCTACAGTCCCTGACATCTTGCGGACCGTGAAGCGTTTCTTGTTGCCATGGCCGGAGATTTTGATGACCACGCCGCGGTACTGCTGGATGCGTTCCTTGTTGCCTTCTACGATTTTGTAAGCTACCGTGACCGTGTCGCCGGCTTTGAATTTCGGAAATTCCTTTCCCGTTGCAAAGGCTTCCTCTGCAATTTTAATTAGATCTGCCATTGTTCGTTTAATCATTAAATTACTTGTCTTTCCGGCACAACATAAACAGGGAACTCTGCATCCTGCCAGCGATTGTGTGAAAAGCGGTGCAAATTTACCGCTATTTTATGAAATAAACAACCCTGAGGCCGCTTTTTTCTTCTGAATGTGTGCAGACCGTGTTTTTTTTCGTAATTTTGACTGATGGAACATAAAGTGAATAGGATGAAAGTAGTCAGACTGTTATTTTTCTCAACCTGTCTCGGTCTGTCGCTGACGGCGGAGGCACAACGGTTTGAGCCGGGGCGGGTGAAGGCCATGCGCTACGAGGTGACGCGGCAGTTGGATGCCCGGCCCGACAGTGCCGCCCTGCGTGTGGTGGCTCCTTATCGCCGGGCCGTGGACAGCATCATGTCGCCGGTGTTGGGAGAGAGCGAGGTGGCCATGCGGGCAGACAGGCCGGAGAGCCTGTTGTCGAACTTCGTGTCCGACGTGCTGCGTGCGGCTTCCGTCAGGATAGGCAAGGTGGCCGACATAGGCTTGTGCAACATCGGTGGACTGCGTAGCACCATGCCCCAGGGGCGGGTGACGTATGGCGATGTGCTGGAGATTGCTCCTTTTGAAAACCATCTGTGTGTGTTGTCGTTGGACGGACGTAAGCTGACAGAGCTGATGGAGCAGATTGCCGCCGTAGGAGGCGAGGGCATCAGCGGTGCGCAGCTGGTCATCACCCGCGACGGACGGTTGCTGAGCGCGCAGGTGGGCGGACGCCCTATTGCTCCCGACAGCATCTATACGATAGCCACGCTGGACTATCTGGCGGAAGGGAACGACCGCATGTATGCTCTGAAAGATCATTTGTCCTGCAACAGGACGAACATCGCCGTGCGCGACGTCCTGATGGAGTCCATACGCGATGCGCAGGCCAAGGGGCGCAAGATAACGGCTGCCATAGAGGGCCGCATTGTAGTACAATAAAGAAGAAATACACGTGATGAGAAGATTCGGTATATTGTTATGGGCCTTGACGCTGGCCGTCGGAGCGTCTGCCGCAAAGGACGGCGGCGTGGAATTATGTATCCTGCACACGAACGACACCCACAGCTGTGTGATGCCGGTCAGTCCGAACTCCTCCGATACGGCGTTGGCCGACAAGGGCGGTTTTGTGCGCCGGGCGGCCCTGGTGCGCGATTTGCGGGCCACAGCCCCGGATTTGCTGCTCTTCGACAGCGGAGATTTTTCGCAAGGGTCGGCCTATTATAACCTGTATAAGGGCGAAGTAGAGGTGAGACTGATGAACGAGATGCACTATGACGCCGCCACGATAGGCAATCATGAGTTCGACTTCGGGCTGGACAACATGGCCCGCATCTTCCGTATGGCGGACTTCCCCATAGTCTGCGCCAATTACCATGTGGAGGGGACGGTGCTCGAAGGACTGGTCCGTCCCTATGTGGTGTTGGAACGGCAGGGGGTGCGCATCGGCGTTTTCGGACTGGGCACCCGGCTGGAAGGCATGGTGGCTTCGGAAAACTACCGTGGAGTGACCTACGAGGATCCCGTCACTGCTGCCAATCGTGTGGCCGGTGAGTTGAGAAATAAGGAACATTGCGACCTCGTGGTGTGCCTTTCTCATCTGGGATGGGCGATCGAGGGTACGGACGACACGGAGGTCGTGCCGGCCACGCGCAACATCGACATCGTGCTCGGCGGACATTCTCACACCTATTTTGAGCAGCCCGTTGTACTGAAAAATGCCGATGGTCGTGACGTCTACTGCAATCAGATGGGCAAGCACGGGCGTTATGTGGGCAGTCTGCGGATAGAGATGGAGCCGTCGGCCGACGGTCATTCAAAGTAGAACGTCAGCACAATCATCTTTGAAGAGGCACCGTCGAGCGACTGTGTGAACTTGAGCAGGTTGCTGTCTGTCAGGTCGTTGCGGTTACGTTGCAGAATGTCTGTCAGCCCGAAGCAGAATTTCAGTTCGGGAATCAGTTTGAAGAAAGGCAGGTAAATGTCGCAACCCATGCCCACTTCGATGTAGCAGTCGAACGGTTTCAGGAGCAGTGCCTTTTGTTTCTTGGTGGTCAGATCCACCATAGGGTTCACGCCGGCGATGAAATAAGGCCGGAAGTTGTTGTAGCGCGGCGCGGCGAATTTCAGGTCGACCGGGACGGAAATGTAGGTCGACCGAATGTTCTGTGTGCTGTCCGCACCGCTGCGTTGTTCATGAAAAGTCACGTGCTTCTGTCCGAAGTGCAGGGTGGGCACGACGCGCAGGGAGAGATACCGGTTCAGGCGCATCTCGCCCAGTACGCCCACGCTGAAGCCCGGACTGTAGTTGTCCACCTCGGCATACCATTGTTCTCCCGTCTCAGGCACGCTGAACCCGTTGTTCTTCAGCTCCAGGTCCTGCATGTGCACGCCGAAGAGGAAGCCGTAGTGAAACCGCCGCTGGTCGATGTAGGGGCGGTTCTGCAGCTTGCGTTCCTGTGCCGCCGCCCCGCAGAGCAGCAGCAGGCAGCAGATGGCGGCCAGAATCCTTTTCATGAATCATTGATATTTATTAGTGTAGAACGGAAAAACGCGCCGGTTATTGCCCGCAGCCGCAGTTTCTCTGTCGGGAATCACTAAAAATAGTGAGGATTATTTGGGGGGAAAACAATTAAATGCTACCTTTGCATTGCACTTGAAACAAAACAGAGCATTAATAAATTTTAAATTATAATCAAAATGGCTTACGTAATTAGTGACGATTGTGTAGCTTGCGGAACTTGTATCGATGAGTGTCCGGTGGGCGCAATTTCAGAAGGTGAGAAGTATGTAATCAACGCAGACGCCTGCACAGAGTGCGGCACTTGCGCCGATGTTTGTCCCTCCGGTGCCATCTCTCTCGGTTAATGGAGACGCAGATGTGACACACGTCTGAGCATTCAGAACGCAAACAGCCTCCTTTCCGCTTCAGGGCGGAGAGGAGGTTTTTTTGTACCCTTCCGGGCGGGTCGGGCAACCCTTCCGCAAGCTTCCGTTTTTTCTTGCGGAAGGACGGCGGAAGTCTTGCGCATGATGGTCTGCGGTCTTGCGCACAATCGTCCGTCGCTTTGCGCAGGAAAAATTCCGTTTGAGCGCAGAGGGAAAAATTGCGTTCTGCCGGAGCCGGAGGAGTGTGGGGCGTGCCGGAGCGGAACGGGGATGAGGCGGCTGGCAGGCGGGGTTGCTGTTTGTCGCGAGGGGACACACTTTCCGGCTGTTCCGCCGGGGGAAGCGGGCATGAAAAAGCCCTTCCGGACAAGGAGCTGTCCGGAAGGGCTATGAAGTTTTTTTAAGCTTGTTGTCGGCTTACTTGCTGACTTTCAGCGTGGCTGTTCCGCTGGAGAGGATGTAGATGCCACGGTTCAGGTTGTCGATGCTGAGCGTGGTGGCAGCCTTTTCCTGCATCAGCATGCGGCCCTGCAGGTCGTAAACGTCCACGTCTGTCGGCTCAGTGAAGTAGAACGTGTTGCCCACGCGCTGTGTTTCCAGTGCGGTCACGCCGTTGATGCCGTCGTCGCCTTCCTCCACGTTGTAGACATTGACGGTGGTGGTCAGGGCCTCATCGTCAGCTGTCAGTACGGCAAGGGTAGTGCCGTTCAGGTCCGCACCGGTCACGAACGGAGCTTCGCTGCTGGTGGCCTTACCGTTGCTGAAGTTGTAGACGTAGGTGCTGGTGACGTCCTGTGCGTTGTCTTGGTCGTGGATGGTATAGCCATAAACGGAGACTGTGCCGTTGTTTACAGCCATGGCACTGTAATTTTCGTAATCATAGTTTGTGACGCCATTACCTTCTGCCAGTCCGGTCTGGGCCGTCCATTGCGGTTCAAAGGTATCTTTGTTCAGGCAAGCGGCAAACAGGTCGCAGGCATCGACTGCCACTACATCGTTGTCGAAAGCCAGTCCTTCTTGGAAAACGCCGGTGATATAGAGGTTGTCACCCTCCACTTTCATACCGCCGATTTCTGTATAGTTGCTCCATGTCTGGACTTCCGTTGCAAAGGACGCATTGGTAATGCTTCCGTTTTTGATCGAAGAAACGACATAGCCATGAGGTGTCCCGTTTGCTTCTGAGGGGAAAGACAGGTTTTCCGAAGTGCCGTCGGCCTTGGTATAGGTAATGTTTCCGCCACCAACGAAGCAGAGGTATATGTCTTCCCCGTCAGTAGTAACGGCAATGTCTTCTGCGCAGTCTATCCCCATTGTATACTGGCCGGTAACGGCAACATTAGCTACCGTCTCCGCATCGTTCAACGTTGCGGCATTGACAGAGAATATACCGGCAGAGAGTATATCCATATAGGCGCCCCCGTAATCGGCGTATGAGCCGTTCCATGTTATGTTTTCTATGGTCACATGGCCGGTATACAGCAGGGAAGAATAGAGTTTGCTTCCTGCAACAGCAAGGTGATTGATGCGGACGCTGGCCGGGCTTCCCCAATAGTTTGGTTCTTCACCTTCTGTAGTCATGTTGGCTTCAAGGTCGCTCCACATCACCTTTGTGGCTTTCAACACACCATCGGCATCATAAGCGGCAATGAAGCTGGACACCTGGTTGGTCAGTTCTTCTGGCTTGCCGCTGATGTCTTGGTTGTTGCCGTCCGTACTGCTCACGATAACTGCATCTGCCAGTGTACCGGCGATGTAGACGTTGTTCTGCTCGTCGGTCGTGATGGCGGTGATGGTGGCGGCACCGGAGAGGGAAACGGCCCAGAGGGCGTTGCCGTTGGCGTCATACTTGCCCAGGTAGGCACTGTTGGCGACGGGTTCCAGCCAGCTGCTGCCAAAGGCGAAGCCCTGACGGAACGAGCCGGTGACGTAGACGTTCCCGGCGTTGTCTACTGCCGTGGGGGCCGAGAGGTTCAGGTCGTCGGCTGATGTAACGGCATTCTCTACTGTGCCCGACCATTTCGGCTGGTCGGCGGTCTGTGCCTGCGCACCGGCGAAGAGCAGGCCGCAAGCTGCGATGAGTAATGTTCTCTTCATAAACAAATGTTTTTAAGTTGATAATAAGTGAATATAGTGAGGCGGGAAGGTGCAGGGGAAGATTACTCTTCCTCTGCCTCCAGTCCCGGATTGGCTTCGATGGCTTCGGGAGGGATGCGCAGTGTGTAGCGCGGGTCGTCCTGCTCCAGTACGTAGGTCTCGCCCTGATAGGTCTTGGTCAGCTGCTGGCGCGTGGTGCGGCGCAGGTCGAACCAGCGGTGTCCCTCGAACGCCAGTTCGCGGAAACGCTCGTCGCGGATTTCCTCGCGCAGCTCGTCCTGCGTCATGGCCATGACTTCAGTCTCGTAATGGGGGTACATGGCTGCGGCGTAACGCTTCTGCATCAGTGCCGTCAGATAGTGGCGGGCGTTGTCCAGCTCGTTCAGCTCTGTAGCGGCTTCGGCTGCCGTCAGGTAGAACTCAGCCGAGCGGAACGTGCAGCGGAAGTCGTTCATTCCGGCTTTGAGGACGTTTGTCGCACTGGCAGATACCTGTTCGTAGAACTTGTTTTTACGCATGTCCCCGCTGCGATAGAGGTTCAGCAAGTCCGGATTCACATAGCCCACACCCAAAGAAGACGCATTGAACAGCCGCTCCATGGAGAGAATGGCTTCTACCGACTGGTAGTAGTTGGGCAGAACAGTGGATGTGGTCATGTCCTCCAGTGCGCCGTGCCGTGCCACCACGTCTGCGGCATAGTCGTAGGCATGTTGCCATTCGCCCATGTAAAGGTAGACGCGGGCGCGGAAAGCGTTGACCGAAAGTGTGTTGAACCGGTAGGTTTCGCCCTCCGGCCAGGTCTCCACATTGAGCAGCCGTTCGGCTTCGTTCAGGTCGGAGAGGATGGAACTGTAGACTTCGGCCACCGTGTTGCGCGACAGCACCGCGCGCACGTCGCTGTTCAGCTTCAGCGGTATGCCCGGTGTGCTGGCCGGGTCGCAGTGTGTGTATGGGTCGGCGTAGAGGTTCACCAGCAGAAAGTGCATATAGGCACGCATCATGTAGGCTTCTCCGGCCAGCTGGTTGCGTTCGGCTTCCGTGGCTTCCGTGATGCCGTTCTGGTTTTCAATAACCGTGTTGGCTATGTAGCTCGCCTGGTAATAGCGTTGCCAGCCAAAGGACATTGTGGCTTCGTCCGGACTGACATCGTTCCAGCACCAGATGTCCAGATAAGAGTCCAGACTGGTGGCGTTCGTCTCGCCTTCCATGGTAACCTCATCAGTGCGGAAGGTTGTCGTTCCCCGGTCTTGCGGAATGACGGAGTAGGCAAAGGTGAGCAGCGAGCGGTATTCCTCTCCCGTCTGAGGCATGACTTTACCAACGGGCTGTATGTCGAGGAAGTCGTTGCAGCCCGATAATGTGAACAGGGCGGCTGCGAGCCACAGGATATGGAAATGTTTCTTCTTCATCAGTTGTCCTCCTTTTTCTTTAGAAGTTTACGTTAAGCCCGAAGATGAAACTCTTGGGGATGGGCGTGGCGTAAGGGTTGCCCATGGTCTCCGGGTCGAGATAGTTGTGATAGTTGCTGGCGATGACCCACAGGTTGCGGCCTTCGAGCGAGACCGACGCGCTCTTCACACCGATGGGTTTCAGCCATTTGGTCGGCAGGTCGTAGCCCAGCCGGATGCTCTGGAAGCGGAAGTAGTTCTGCTTCTTGACGTAGATGTCCAGCATGTTGAGGATGTAATAGTTGTCATAGAACGAATACTCTTCCGGACGGTCCGTGCTGTTGATCAGGCGGGGCATCGTGCCGTTCGGGTTGTCCGGCGTCCAGCGGTTCAGGATGTCGTGGTTGGTGTTCAAGCCACGGTCGAACGTCGTCAGGTTATAGCTGGGCGAGGTCTGCACGTGCATGCCGAAGTTGAAGATGCAGTTCACGCTCAGTGAGACCCGCTGATACTTGAAGGTGTTCGTGAAACCGCCGGACACTTTCGGGTCGGTGGTGCCCATGTAGACCAGCTGGTTGCGCCGTTCCTCAGCCGTCAGTCCGCTGGCTCCTGCACCGTTCAGCTGGAAATACTCCTTGGCGGGCAGTTTCTGGCCGTCCGGTGTGAGATAAAGCAGGTAGCCCTCGTCGTCCAGACCCGCAGTGCGATAGGCAAAGATGGCCCCAACGGGATAACCCTCGCGGCTGGGCACCGTCGAGTTCTCGGCCACCGTCTCCTGCAGAACCTCGTTTTCGTTAAAGCCGAAGTTCAGGTTGGTGAACCACGTGAAGTTCTTGGTGTGGATGTTCCGCGTAGTCAACGCCACTTCTACGCCCTGGTTCTTCATGCTGGCCCAGTTGACCGTAGTGGAGGAATAACCGGTTTCGAGCGGCAGCATGCGCAGGCCGATGAGGTCAGTGCCCTTGCGGTAGTAGTAGTCCACGCTCAGCGAAATGACATTGTCCCAGAGCGAGAGGTCCATACCCACGTTCACGTTCTGCGTCTTCTCCCAGCGCAGGTCGGGATTGGGGGCATTGCTCGGATTGATAACCTCTTCACTGTTTCCCGGCAGGATGGTCGTTTGTTCGTATTTTCCTATCAGATAGGGAGAGGTATTCTTGTCGATGTTTCCCTGCAGACCGTAGGAAGCGCGTATGCCCAGGTTGTCGATGGCCGTGACGTTCTTCATGAACGGTTCGTCGCTGACGCGCCACAGTCCGCTGACAGAGTAGAGAGGCAGGTAGCGGTACTTCTTGGCCACACCGAAGATGTCCGACCCGTCGAAGCGGATGCTTCCACCCAGCGTGTAGCGGTTGTGCAAGGTGTACGACCCTGTGGCGAACCATGACACGAAGGCGTTCTCCGTATAACTTTCCGTGTGCAGGGGAACATCGTCCGCCAATGTCTCACTGGGGAAGATGATGGGCGTGGAAGCCAGCGTCTTGTTGCTGTAGCCGTAGGCGGCTGTATAGACCGACTTGTACTCGTTGTGGCGGATTTCCGTTCCGATCATGACGTCCATTTCGTGAATGTCCTTGAAGCGGTTCTGGTATTCGGCCATGGCTTTCCACGTCCACTGCGTACGGTGGCTGTCGGTCACCTTGTTGCTGCCGCCGTCGGGGAGGATGGTCGTTCCGTTGTACATGCGTTGCTCTTTCTCGCGCCGCATGGCATAGCTGTCATTTCCGGCGTATTTCTCGATGCTTCCCTCGTCGAACTGCAGGCCCAGTTGGGAAGTCACCTTGAAGTGTTCGTCCCACTTGAACTCGGCGTCGAAGATGGACATCAGCGATGTGGTAGTGTTGATGTTGGACGTGTTGGCACGCTCCTCGAAGATGTTGAAGTCCGGCGACCCGTCGCCCTTGCTGTGCTGCACGTTGACGTCATAGACGTAGTTGCCCTCGTCGTCGAATGCCAGCTGGTAGGGATTGGCGATGCGCGAGTAGTAGACGGGGTTGGTGAATCCGTCGCCGTAGGTCAGGTAAGACCGTTCCCGCCGGCGGTTGGCGAAGACCGAGGCCCCCACCTTCAGTTTGCTGTTGATGCGGTAGTCCGTTTTCAGTGTCAGGTTGAAGCGGTCGTTCTTCACGCCCTCCACGTTGCCCTGCTCCACGTTGTAGCCCAGGGCCGTATAGTAGGTGGCCTTGTCCGAACCGCCGGAAAGGCTCACGTTGTATTCCTGGTTGAATACGCCGCGGAACAGGATGTCGTTCCAGTCCGTGTTGACGGCCCGCAGGGCATTGATGTCGGCCTGTGCTTCGGGCGAGAGGGCATCCCAGCCTCCGGCCTTGAAGGCATCGGTCAGTCCGTAGCCGGCGATGATGCGGGCCACATCGCCCTTGTTCTCGCGGTAGGTGTAGTCCGACTGCAGGAGACCCAGCTCCAGATCCACCTTCTCGTCGGAGTTCAGCAAGTTCAGACGGTCTATGTTTGTCTTAGGATCGTAGGTCAGCTTCATGGAGAAGTTGACCTGCGGCTTGCCTACCTTTCCTTTCTTGGTAGTGATGACGATGACGCCGTTGGCCGCACGTGCGCCGTAGATGGCCGTGGCAGCGGCATCCTTCAGCACCGTGATGCTCTCGATGTCCTGCGGGTTGATGCCCGCGATGGTGGTCTGGTAGATGTTGTCGATGTCCTGCAGCTCCTCCATCGAGGGGATGTCAGTTCCCTCCAAGGGGATGCCGTCGAGCACCCAAAGCGGGTCCTGCGTGCCGTTGATGGAGGCCGTTCCGCGGATGCGGAGCTTGACCGGAGCACCCGGAGCACCACTGGATGTCACACTGGCGAGGCCGGCAATCTGTCCGGCCAGGGCCTGGTCTATGTTGGATACCCCTCCGATGATCTCGTCGGTCATCTTGACTGTGGTGACGGCCGAGGTCAGTTTGCGGCGGTCGATTTCCTGGTAACCCGTGACCACCAGCTCATCCATTTCCTTTGATGAGCTTTCCATGTAGACGGTGTAGTCCGTCTGGTTGGCTTTCAGGCTTACGGTGGCGGTGGTATAGCCCATGAACCGGCAGGTGAGGCGTTGCTCACTGGCGGGCACTTCCAGGCGGAACTTTCCGTCGAAGTCTGTGGTTGTGCCTGTTGCTACTGTGCCTTGCGGGGTCATGACAGCGATGGTGGCCCCAATGACGGGCTGGTTGTCCGCCTTGTCGATGACGGTTCCCGTGATGGTGCGCGTCTGTGCCACGGCGGCCAGCACTCCGAAGAGCAGTAGAAGTAGGGTGGTTTCAATTCTTCTCATATTCTTTCGTATCTGGTGTTGTTGTCTTTCTATTTGTTTAGTCCCAGTGCCGTCTGTATGCGCAGGATGATGTCTTCGTAGTGATAGCGCGTGGCTGTGTCTGATGTGTTCTTCCGGCCTTTCAGAAGCTCCAAGACTTTCATCAGTTCGGCACGTTTAATGCTGATCGCATCGCTCAGGCGGTTGATTTGTGTACTGTACATGTCGATGAGGCGTATGTGACGGTTGTCCTCGTCTGCGGCTGCTTCTGTCCCGACACAGCTGTAAGGTGTCTGTAAGTCTGCTATCCAAGGATGCCCTGCATAGAGATTCTTATTGATTTTCACGCCTTCGGATTCTGCCGCTGCGGTGATGAGAGCGTCTACGAATGCCTTTTGCAGATTACGGGTCATGAGGTCTGTCTTTTTTCCGCTGATGGTAGGAGCGAAGATGGCTTTATGCAACATGTCCATCATCTCCAGGGCAGTGAAAGCCTCGTTGCCGTTTTGCAGCTCGTTTTCGAACATACGCATCATTCGTTTGTTGTCCAGCAAGTCCCAGAGCAGATAGTTCAGCGTGTTTTTGTACATTGCATTGGGACTTTGTTCCATCGTGCCGAACGGTGTGCTCTTCAGAATATAAGTATAGTCGGAAAGCGGAGAGTCGAACAGCCATGCGGGGTAGAGGAAGTACTGGTCAATCAGGAACTGCACGGCATCGTGCTGGCGTTCCTTTTCCACGAATGTGAAAGTCTTCTGTCCGTCTTCCACTTCGGTATTTTCCAGATAGATGCCGCCTACGTTGGCCATGACGTGATAAGGGTAAAGTCCCCACTGGAAGATGACTCCGGCATACAGCTTGGCGGCATCCTCATACGTCTGTCCCTCTTCGTCCTTCCGCGTCCAGCTGATGATGTTCGGCATGATGCGCTTCAGGTTTTCAATGCCGTAGGCGGCGGATTTCATGGCATTGTCTCCCAGGTCTTCGCTGAGTGAACGCGGGTCGACGGCCTCGCGCGGTGATTGTTCTTCACCATATTTATATATCTTGTCGGTGTGGCTGTCGAGTAGGGCACGGAGTTGCTTTTTCTCTGTTTCCTCATCCGGAAACCAGCGGTAGCCCCATTCAATGGCAAAAAGGTCGTACGGTCCGATGTGCGGAGAGACGAAGGGCACGCCGTCTTCCGGTTGTGCCACATAGTTGAAACGGGCATAATCCATGATGGACGGTGCTGTTCCGTTTGCCTTTTCCAGAAACTCCGGCGAACGGAGGGAGTCGGTGGGATAAGTCCAGGAAGCAATCATGTTATGTTTCAATCCTAAGGAATGTCCAACCTCGTGGCAGGCTACAAAGCGGGCGGCGTCGCCCATCAGACTGTCCGGCAGTTCGGGCCGGCGCACTGCCGGGTTGACCGCACCGGTCTGCACGACAATCCATTCGCGCAGAAGCGACACAACGTTATGCCACCAGATGATGTCGGCCTCGATGATTTCGCCTGTACGCGGATCTATAGTAGAAGGACCCATAGCGTTTGACTTGGCAGAGGCGGCATAGGTGAATACCGATTGTGACAGATCATCTCCACTAAGGGCCAGACTGTCGGTGTATTCCTTTACCTGTATGGCGTTTTTGAAACCGGCCTTTTCAAAAGCCTGATTCCAGTCCAGTATGCCTTTCCGGATGTATGGCCGCAGTTGTTTGGGCGTAGCTTGGTCTATGTAGAACACGATGGGTTTCTTCGGCGTGGTCAGTTCACCGCGCAAATATGCTTCTTCATCCGAAGGCTCCAGGCGCCATCGTGTGATGTAACGATGGGTTTCCAGTTCTTGCTGACGGTCGGAATAGCTGAGACGACGGGTGGTGAAATAGCCTACACGCCGGCTTTCCTTGCGTCCTTTCATGGGCGTTTCGGGCAAGAGACAGAGTGAAGAGCTGACCACTACGGTTACGTTGACCTTGCTCATGCCTTCATGCACGACGGTGGTCAGTTCGGATGTGGCTACGATGTTGTTGTCGAAAGCCTTTATATCGATGATTCGTGAAAGGTCTGCACTGGCTGATGTTCCGAGATTGATGTTGTTGAACACGTCGTTGACTATGGTCTGTTTTCCGTTGAACAAATCATTGATTTTTACAATGACGCTGCTGGAGTCCGGCGAAACAGCTTCCACTTTCAGTGCGGCGATGAGCGGGTTGATGTAATTGTCGGCTACCGACAGGGCCAGAGCGTCGTTACGGTCTACTTCGGGAGTAAGCCGTTGCTGGCGCAGATAAAGTTTCTTGTCGGCTTTGTTCCATTCAAAGGTGACTACTTGGTTCTCATAGTTGATGCCCTTGTTCACCCCCGCGTCGTTCAGCTCCACCGGTACCTTTTGCAGGCGATTGGTCACCAAAAAGGCCCGTCCGGTCAGGGCTAGGGGGAACTCCAGGTAATAATCGCCGTTTTTCTTGTGTATGTTGGCTACGCCGCTGAATGATACTGAGTCTTTTCCTGTGAATTTTTTGTAGTCGGACGTGAGCGTATCTTGTGGAACTTCTTTCTTCTTTTTATTCTTGGCCAAAAGCGGAAATATCCCTGTTTCGGCAGATATTGTGGATGATCCCACAGTAACCGTTGCGATGAAAGCGAACAAACTTATCCAAATTAAACTTTTTCTCATTCTTGTTCTCTCAATTTTATGTGGCTGATTAGAATAAATTAGGGTGATATGTAGAAAAAAGTCAAAGTATCCCGGCGTTAAACCGAGATACTTTTAGCGTTAGGTCTTCAGCGTTTTTTATTTCAGTCGGGCCAGCGTTTCTTTGATTCGTCTCATAGCCTCGATGATGTTTTCGTCACTGGTGGCGTAACTCATGCGGAAGCATTCAGGCGAACCAAAAGCGTCGCCGCCTACTGTGGCTACATGTCCCACTTCCAGCAGGTACATGGCGAAATCGCTGGAGTTGTTGATGACGCGATCACCGTCTTTTTTGCCGAAATAAGAGCTGCACTTGGGGAACAGGTAGAATGCGCCTTCCGGATTGTTCACTTCCAGACCGGGGATTTCTTTGGCCAGCTTTACAATCAGGTTTTTACGGCGTTCAAAGGCCTGGCGCATCTCTTCCACACACTGCTGTGAGCCGGTATAGGCGGCTTCGGCTGCTTTTTGTGAAACCGAGCAAGGGCCGCTGGTGTACTGTCCTTGCAGCTTGTTGCAGCCTTTCACAATCCATTCCGGCGCGGCGATGAAACCGATACGCCATCCGGTCATGGCGTATGCCTTAGACACTCCGTTGATGATGACTACACGGTCTTTTATCTCTTCGAATTGTGCAATGCTCTCGTGCTTGCCTATGTAATTGATGTGTTCGTAGATTTCATCGGCCAGAACTATCACCCGTTCGTGCCTGGCGATGACGTTTGCCAGTCCCGCCAGCTCCTCTTTTGAGTATACAGAACCGGTAGGGTTGCTGGGCGAGCAGAGAATCAGGGCACGTGTCTTGGGCGTGATGGCCGCTTCCAGCTGTTCGGGCGTGATTTTGAAATCCTGTTCAATGCCGGCTTCTACGATGACAGGTTCGCCTTCGGCCAGCTTGACCATCTGGGGATAGCTGACCCAATAGGGGGCCGGGATAATCACTTCGTCGCCAGCATTGACCAAAGCCATGATGGCGTTGCAAACCGACTGCTTGGCTCCGTTTGAACAGAGAATCTGTGAGGGGGCGTAATCCAGCCCGTTTTCATTCTTCAGTTTGGCCGAGATCGCTTCCCGCAGGGCTGGATAGCCAGGAACAGGAGAGTAGCGTGAATAGTTCTCTTCTACGGCTTTGATGGCTGCGGCTTTGATATGGTCCGGCGTGTTGAAGTCGGGCTCACCGACGCTCAGGTTAATCACATCGATGCCTTGTGCCTTCAATTCACTGCTCTTTTGTGACATGGCCAGTGTGGCTGAAGGGGAAAGTCTGTTCAGACGGTCTGATAATTGATTCATAAAGCTATATGTTTCTTAATTTGTTTAATAGCATGCTCAGATGTTGCAAAGTTAGATATTTTTGTGGATATATGCTATATCCCAGCTCGTTTTTCGGTAAAAATGGTAGCATTTCACAGGAAAACGGCTGTTATGAGTGGGGCGGAGATGTTTCAGTCTGCGTTTATATGCTGTTCATTTGGCAGCAGCCGGCAGCAGAAAGCCCCTATTTGTTGAGGTGCAGATTGTGCCCCATGCGGTCCTTTTTCGTGCGCATGTATTTTTCGTCATACGGTGTAACCGGAACTTCTATGGGGACGTTCTCCACGATTTCGAGTCCGTAGGCTTCCAGTCCTACACGTTTGACCGGATTGTTGGTCATCAGTCTCATTTTGTGTACACCCAGTTCCCGCAGAATCTGTGCTCCGACGCCATACTCGCGTTCGTCCGGCAGGAAACCGAGGTGTACGTTGGCGTCTACGGTGTCCAGTCCTTCCTCCTGCAGCTTGTAGGCTTTCATCTTGTTGAACAGTCCGATGCCTCGTCCTTCCTGATTCATATAAAGCAATACTCCTTTGCCCGCCTCCTCTATCATGCGCATGGCCTTGTGCAGCTGCGCTCCACAGTCGCAACGTTGACTGCCGAAGATGTCGCCGGTAACGCATGAGGAATGGACGCGCACCAATATGGGCTCGTCAGGCTCCCAATGGCCTTTGATGAGTGCCACGTGCTCCAATCCGTTGCTGGTCTGGCGGAACGTGATGTCCCGGAAATGTCCGTAGTCGGTAGGCATATCCACTTCCGGACCGCGTTCCACTATGGATTCCTGTTTCAGGCGGTAAGCTATCAGGTCGCGGATGGCGATGATTTTGATGCCGAAACGTGCGGCCACTTTCTGCAGCTGGGGCATGCGGGCCATTGTGCCGTCCGGATTCAGTATTTCTATCAGGGCGGCAGCCGGCTGAAGTCCGGCCAGACGTGCCAGGTCTACGGCGGCTTCGGTGTGTCCTGCCCGTCGCAGAACGCCCTTGTCTTGTGCGTATAGCGGGTTGATATGTCCGGGGCGTCCGAATGTCTCAGGGCGTGATGCGGGGTCGGCCAGTGCGCGGATGGTAGCCGCACGGTCATGGGCAGAGACTCCGGTGGTGCACCCTTCCAGTTTATCTACGGTGACGGTGAACGGTGTGCCCAGTACGGACGTGTTGTTGTAGACCTGATGAGGCAGGTCCAGTTCTTCGCTGCGTGAGGTGGTGATAGGGGCACATAGCACTCCTCTGCCTTCTTGTAACATGAAGTTGACCTTTTCGGGCGTGATCATTTCGGCGGCAGTGATGAAGTCACCCTCGTTTTCGCGGTCTTCATCATCCACCACGATGACGAACTTGCCTTCTTTGAAGTCGGCGATGGCTTCCTCTATGGAATTCAGTTTGAATGTGTCCATGATGTTGTATGTTTAGTCGGTTTGTAAGATCTTGTCTATACGTTCGATGATGAATGTATTGTATTTCCGGATCTGCTGTATGTCTTTGTTGAGCCGGAGTCGGTAGCTCCAGATGCGGAAGTAGAAGAAAACGCCTGCGGGGAATGCAATTCCCAGAACCATGTTCCACTTATAATTATGGAACGGGCGCGTGTGCGCGTGAAGAGAAACGATGGGAATCTTGTTCAGGGCATTCAGGATGGCGGCATCACGACTGTTCGACAGCGTTGTGATGAGACTTTCTTGTTGTTGGTAGAGTTCCTCTACCTTTTCGTCGTTTATGTCCTTGAAAAAGATGCGCACATAGTTGGGCGGTGTCAGCAGGCGGCTTTTCCGGGCATAGTCCTGCCATTTTTCGGACAGCTCGGCGAGGGAGGCGGCTACAGCCGGATAGTCCGGATCGTGTATGATGACCTCTTTCCGGGCGATGTGACGTGACTGGCGCAAGCCTAATATCTTCCGTATGATGCTGATATAAGCTTCAATGTTGAATACGGCAGAGTCTTTGTTGGCCTTATAGGTCAGGAAGATGCCTATCGGGCAGAGTACCAGCGAGCTGAGCCATTCTCCGAACCAGGCTTCCAGTTCGCCCGTCCGCCCCAGTTTCTCGCCTGACGCATTGATGATGTAGTAAAAGATAAAGAATGTCACGGAGATGACTACCGGCACGCCGAGTCCGCCTTTCCGGATGATGGCACCTAAGGGGGCGCCGATGAAGAAGAAGAACAGACAGGCCAATGAAAGGGTGAACTTTTTGTTCCATTCTATCCAGTGGGTGCGGGTCGACTGGTCGATGTCTCTTGAAATCAGGCTGCGGAACTCAAACTCGTTGGTGGCCGCCGTGCTTTTCTGCATGGCGTTCCGCAGGACGGCCTGCTGCTGGCGGAGGGTAAGCCGGCTGTAGATGGTGTCGTAGTTCAGCTTTTCGGTGACGATTTTTGCGGAATCGGGTGCCGCCACGTTGGCCTTCCTCCTGTAGGTGGTGTTCTGCAGGTAGGAGAAGAGTGCCCGCCCCGTACTGTCGCTTTTATGATTCAGAGAGTCGATACCTGTGCTGATCTCGCGCAGGTTCTTGGTCCGTGCGTTTCCGCTGAACAGATTGGCGTCCATCATGTCGAAGTTGCTGTCGAAAGTAATCAGGTCGATTTCTTTCACGAAAGTCTCACGCATATAAGGCACGTTCGTCCTCGACATCATGTTGCCTTGTGATTGCATGTTGCGGAAACGCTCTCCGGCATACAGTGTCAGCATCAGATGCTTCTCGTCGGCTGTGGTGTGCAGCTCCGCCGAGTCGGCAAGAACAATCTGCGCGTCCTCATAGCCGTCGGTCATGCTGTATATCATGACCCCGTACAGCATGCCGTTTTCTTTGCCTTTCTCTTCCACGAAAATGTTGAATCCGGGGATTTCGCTATAGAAGATACCTTCTGGGATTTCCAGTTCCGGCGATTTCTGCTTCATGGAATAGACGAGGGTCGACAGTTTCTTCTGGGCTTCCGGGCTGGTTACGTTCTGAAAGTAGAAAGAGCCTATGCTCAGCAGAATGTTGCATAAAAGGACGGGGCGAAGAATCCGTACGAGCGGGATGCCGGCGGCTTTCATGGACAGCAGCTCAAACCGCTCGCCCAGATTGCCGAACGTAATCAGCGAGGCCAGCAGTATGGCCAGCGGGAGCGACATCGGAACCAAGGTCAGTCCGGCATAATAGAAGAAGTGAGCCAGCACGTCGAGCGTCAATCCTTTGCCGATCAGCTCGTCTACGTAACGCCACATAAGCTGCATCATGAAAATGAACAGGCAGATGAAAAACGCCCCGACAAAGAGCAGGCCATAGGCTTTGAGTACGAATATGTCTATTTTCTTAATGAATTTCATCGTGGTCTGTGAGCCGAATCAAGGGGCAAAGTTAGTATAAAAAATGAGATGTAACCTTATATTTTATAGCTTTTTTGTGGAAATGCGGTTGAAAGGAGGCCTTCACTGAGCTTGTTTTCCTGTTTTTTACAGTCTGCCTAACAAAAAAAGTGAAAATTGTTTTGCCGGAGAGAAAATAATGCTTACCTTTGCAACCGCAAACGAGAAGGAAGGCGGGATAGCTCAGCTGGTTAGAGCGCATGATTCATAATCATGAGGTCCCCGGTTCAATCCCGGGTCCCGCTACA
>CALULA010000014.1 GCA_944321365.1 uncultured Paraprevotella sp. | reverse complement strand
CTCTGATTTCATGCCACAAAAATAAGCAATATGCCTGACATGGCAAGGTTACCAACCTGAAATATCCGCTGACCCTTTTTTTATGTCTCCCCCTCAGGACGGATCCGTATGGCGGGACTCCTGAAGCACGTGCTCGCAACTTATTGACATCTTCACACCAACGAAACAATATTGAAACATGAAATGAGGAACTTTGCAGCGGGGAATCAGATGCTGCAAAAAAGGATGGTCCGCAGCACAGATGAAAGTCTCATAAAAGGCATATCCCACAAAAATATTTTTCATATCATCACCATAAAAAGAAATATAATGAGAAAAATCTATTTGACATTGGCCTCGGCCTTTATGGCACTGGCCATCACGGCATGTGGAGGAAAACAGACCGCCGGAGACGGCAGCGGACGCGAAACCGTAGAAATGAGTGGGGCCGGAGCCACATTCCCGCTCCCGTTCTATACCATGACGTTTGAAAGTTACAGTGAAAAATATGGAGATATGGTCTCTTACGGCGGAATAGGCAGCGGAGGAGGCATCCGGAATCTGAAGGACGAAATCGTGGACTTTGCCGGAACCGACGCTTATCTCACCGACGAGGAGATGAAAGAGATGAAGGAAGTGGTGCACATTCCCACCTGTATGGGGGCCGTGGTCATCGCCTACAATCTTCCGGACGTGAAGGAACTGAATCTGTCGGGCGAAGTCATCGCCGACATTTTCTGCGGAAAAATCACGAAATGGGACGACCAGAGACTGAAAGAACTCAACCCGCAAGCCAGCCTGCCTGCCAAGGATATCATCACGGCCTACCGCTCGGACGGCAGCGGCACGACGTTCATCTTCTCTGACTATCTGTGCAAAGTCAGCGAGAATTGGAAAAACACTTACGGAAGCGGCAAGACCGTCGACTTCCCCGTGGGGCAGGCCGCCAAGGGCAATCCGGGCGTGGCCGGCATCATTGCCCAGACTCCTTATTCCATCGGATATATGGGTTCGGAATATGCTTTTGCACAAAAAATTCCATCGGCCAACGTCATGAACAGGCGCGGTGAGCTTATCAAGCCCTCTACAGAAAGCATCTCTGCCGCCGCCGGCGACATTCCGCAGGACACCCGATGCTCCATCACCGATGCTGATGCTGCCGGAGCATACCCCATCAGCTGTTTCACCTGGCTGGTCATCTACAAAGAACAGCATTACGCCGACCGCAGCCAGGCACAGGCCAAAGCCACACTCGACCTGATGCAATACGTACTGAGCGACTCCATACAGCAGACCACTGCCACCGTACACTATGCGCCTCTGCCGGAACAGGCCGTGAACATCAGCCTGCAGAACCTGAAACAGGTGACCTATGACGGTCAGCCGATTCTGAAATAAGCCAAACGACGACAAACGGGCAAACATATGCAAGACAAAATATTCAGAACACTGCTCATCGTGTCGGCCATCCTGATTCCGCTCATCTGCGGAGGCATCATCTACTCGCTGTCGAGCGATGCCTCTGAAGCTTTCGGACACTTCGGATTCTGGCACTTCATCTTCTCGGACGACTGGGTGACCACCAGCGGCAAGGAGAGCTACGGCGCACTGCCGTTTATCACCGGCACGCTGCTTACCACTCTGCTGGCCCTGCTCATCTGCATCCCGTTCTCACTGCCTGTGGCATTGTTCACCGGCGAGTACTTCCGCGGCAAGAAGATAGCCGCCATACTGAGCACCATCACCGACCTGCTGGCGGGCATCCCGTCCATCATCTACGGTCTGTGGGGCTTCTACGCCCTGCGGGGCATCTTCATGCACCTGCAGCTCTCGCCGCAAGGTTCGGGCATCCTGACGGCAGCCTTCGTGCTGGCCATCATGATTGTGCCCTACGCGGCCTCGCTCAGCTCGGAGTTCATCAAGATGGTGCCGGCCGACCTGAAGGAAGGAGCCTACGGACTGGGAGCCACGCGGGCCGAAGTGATTCGCAGAATCATTTTCCCCACTGCCGGATCGGGTATCTTCTCGGCCTATATTCTGGCCATCGGACGCGCCTTGGGAGAGACCATGACCGTGACGATGCTCATCGGCAACACCAAT
This sequence comes from uncultured Paraprevotella sp., assembly GCA_944321365.1. Classification (GTDB taxonomy): domain Bacteria; phylum Bacteroidota; class Bacteroidia; order Bacteroidales; family Bacteroidaceae; genus Paraprevotella. The sequence continues at coordinate 55,525 of CALULA010000014.1, read as the reverse complement.
CAGATGCCGGAGACGCTGCGCACAACAGGAAACACCATGGCCAGCATCATAGCCAACCAGTTCGGAGAGGCCGACGGCCTGAAGCTCTCCTCGCTCATCGCCATCGGACTGCTGCTCTTCCTCATCACGGCTGTCATCAACATGGTGGGCAAGATTCTCATCCGACGCGCACAACATGTCTAACCCCTGTCAACACTGAATCAACGACATGAAAACAAAAGACAAGAATTTGGAATTCAGAATACTGAAGAACAGACTGCTGTATGTCACCGTTTGTGTGCTCTCGGCACTGACAGCCGTGCCGCTCATAGCCATCCTCGGCGAAGTGCTCATCAAGGGATGGGACCAGCTGGGGTGGTCGTTCATCACCGAAGCCACGCCCAACGCCTACAAGGCACTGACGGCCATGGCTAACGGCGAAAGTGTGCCGGGAGGCATAGCCAACGGCATCGTGGGCACGTTCCTCATGCTGCTCCTTGCCGCCGTTGTGGCCATACCGGTGGGCATACTGTGCGGCATCTGCCTGTCGGAATACCGGGGCAACTGGTTCGCCACCATCGTGAGTTACCTGACCGACCTGCTGCAAGGCACTCCGTCGATCATCATCGGCATCATCACCTACATCTGGATCGTGGTGCCCACGAAGGGATATTCGGGCTATGCCGGAAGCGTGGCCCTCTTCATCATGATGCTTCCCCTGATTATCCGCTCGACGGAAGAGACCATGAAAATCCTGCCGGAGACGCTGAAAGAAGCCGGTCTGGGACTGGGCGGAAGCTACTGGCGCGTGATGCTCAAGGTGATGCTGCCCGCCTCGTTCGGCAGTATCTTCACAGGCATCCTGCTGGCTATATCCCGCGTGGTGGGCGAGACAGCCCCGCTGATGTTCACCACGCTGGGCAGTGCGGTCATCAGCTGGAACATGTCACGCCCCATGTCTGCCGTGCCGCTGCTCATCTGGGAGTTCTTCAACGACCCCAACCTGCAAAGCCTCATCTGGGGAGCATCGCTGTTCCTGCTCACCTTCGTACTTTGTCTGAATCTATTAGCTAAACGAATTGCAAAAAAATGGAAAATATAACCCACCCTATTCTGGAAATCAAGAACCTGAGTATCTCATACGATCAGAAAGTGACGGCGGTGAAAAACGTATCGGCTGCCGTGGAACGCAACACCATCACCGCCATCATGGGTCCGTCCGGATGCGGCAAGAGCACGCTGCTGCGGGCCGTGAACCGCATGCATGAGCTGTACAAGAACATACAGGTGACAGGCGAAATCCTGCTCAACGGCGAGAACATCATGACCGCACAGCCCAACGAGGTGCGCCGCAAGATTGGCATGGTGTTCCAGCGGCCCAACCCATTCCCCACCATGAGCATCTACGACAACGTCCTGGCCGGATACATCCTGAACGGCATCCGCCTGAGCAAAAGCAAGAAGGACGAAATCGTGGAGCGCAACCTGCGGAACGTGTCTCTCTGGGACGAAGTGAAAAGCGCACTCACCAAACGAGGCACTTTCCTCTCCGGCGGACAACAGCAGCGGCTGTGCATCGCCCGCTCGCTGGCCTTGCAGCCGGAACTGCTGCTGTTGGACGAACCGACGTCGGCCCTTGACCCTATCGCCACCAAGCACGTGGAAGACCTCATCGTGAAGCTGAAGGACGAGGTGACCATCATGATAGTGACCCACAACATGTCGCAGGCCAAACGCATCTCCGACATGTCCATGTTCATGTATCTGGGCGAGCTTATCGAATACGACCGGACCGACAAGATGTTCAGCGAACCGACGGACGACCGCACACGTGCCTACCTGACCGGAAAGATGGGATAAGCACGGCGGGAAAGCACCGCACAGACAAACGGGCCTGCTCCTGCGGAACAACCGCAGAGGCAGGCCCGCTTGCCGTAAACAAAATGACAGAATGACAAAAGTGTTCTCTCAGAATGCGCCATTCCGGCTCCGGCGCAAGACGGAAGCCAAATGAGCGACGCACGCGCATTCCGGCACCGGCAAAACGACAGCATTCAAGAGGCATTCACTGACATCAGGCACCAATCAGCAACGTTTATCTAACACGCTCCTCCGGTTTATGCGCCATACAGGCGGAAACCGGCTTACATTCTGTCACTCAGAAAATCAACGTTCCGAAGCTTCATCCAGCAAAAAAAACAGCATGCTGCGGACCATACGGCCCGTCCGTGCGGACAAATATCCGGCGTGATGCGGACATTCCCGCCCGTCTGTGCGCAAAGACGGAACTTTCTTTCCGCACAGACGCCGGCATCTTTCCGCAAAGAAAACGGAATATATGCAGAAACACACGCATAAACATGCCGAAGAACGCATAAATATGCACGTTCCGGCATACAGAAGCCTTTGCATCGGCTCTTTCCATCCTGCGGAAAAAGCGGAAAAAATGTCATTATGAATAAGAAAAGCAGGAATGCACAAACATTCTGTCAGCGCGAATGCCTGACATACACCGCCCGCACCACGGCCAAGGGGCATGCGCAAAGAGGAAAAAGGCATCTTAATCCTGCGCGACGGACATCCCGGCAGCCTCTTCTATGAAGTAACGCGGACGGCGTTTCACCTCCTTGTAAATCTTTCCCACATATTCGCCGATAATGCCCAAAGCCGTCAGGATGGAACCGCCGATGAACCACACGGACACCAACAGCGAAGTCCAGCCCTGAATGGTCTCGCCCGCCGCATAACGCACAATGGCATAGACGATGACCGCTACCGAAATAAGAATGAACAGCAAGCCGAGTATGGCAATGTAACGCAACGGGCGGACAGAGAACGAGGTGATGCCGTCCAGCGCGAAACTGATCATCTTGCTCAGCGGATATTTCGACTCACCGGCCATGCGCTCCTTGCGGTCGTAATAGACCTTGGCCGAAGGGAATCCCAAGGCCGCCACCATGCCGCGCAGAAAGAGATTACGCTCCGGGCAGGCCATCAGTGCCTGCAACGCACGGCGGCTCATCAGCCGGAAATCGGCATGATTGTACACCACGTCGCCGCCCAACGCATTCATCAGGCGATAGAACCCCTGAGCCGTGTTTTTCTTGAAGAAGGTGTCGGAGGAACGCTCCCGCCGCACGCCGTAAACGATATCGGCACCGCTGCGGTAGGCCTTCACCATATCGCGTATGGAACGTATGTCATCCTGCAGGTCGGCATCGATGGAAACCGCCGCATCGGCATGGAGCGACGCCCACTCCATACCGGCCCAAAGAGCCTGCTGATGGCCCACGTTGTGCGCCAGTTTCAGACCGCCCACACGGGAGTCTGCAACGGCAAAGCCCTTTATCAGCGCCCATGTGCCGTCGCGCGAGCCGTCGTCGACATAGAGCAGACCGCCCTCATCGGCCAGTCCCTCATCCCGCAGTTCCGACAATACGCCCGACAACTGACGGTGGGTGTCTGCCAGCACCTCTTCTTCATTATAACAAGGCACAACAATCAACAGCTTCATCATATCATTCCTTTCTTCGTGTGAACACAAAACGTACCAATAAGAAATTCACAGGGACCGCAACGGCATACACCGGCAACGGTGCCCACTCTGACGGGACTCTCATCCAGAGGAACAGGTTGAGCAGCCCCATCTGCAGCAGATAGTTCACGCCGTGCGCCCCACACATGCCGAACAGCCTGCGCCACGTAGGACGCGTCCCGAACGTGAAGCAGGAAGTCAGGAAAAAGTTCACCACGAACGACAGCACATAGGCTACGGTGAAAGCCGCATTCGCCCCCATCAGACCGTGCAGCAACCAGTAAAGGGCATAGTGCAGGGCCGTGGCCAGAACGCCCACCATCCCGAAACGGACAAAAGTGAAAAGGCCTTTCCGCATCACTCCTGCGGCTCCTCCTGACGCGCCCCGCCCGTCCGCCGGAAGCGGTAGAGATGATTGTTGCGCTTATCGTCGCAGCTGCGGTGATTGGAATTGTAGACATCCTCCAGCTCATATTCATGACCGTAACGCTCCATGAAGGCCGGAGCCATGTCCTCGCCCATGAACACATAGCCCTCCGTTCCCGGATCGAAACAGTCGAACGGCACCATGCGGTCGCCCAGATAGAAGTTGACCGTGAAAGGATGCATACGGTTGCCCGGTACCACATCCGTACGGAACGAATACAGCCTGCCCTCCGGCACGATGCGCCGCACCTCCTGCGCCACGGCATAATCGGACTTCACATTCAGCACCGTGGGCTGATAGACCCCGTCGAGAGCAAAGAAGATGGCGAAAATCACACCTATGCAACCGTAAATAATGCCATTGTCCGCCGCATTCCGATGCTGCACACGGAAGTACCAGCAAGCAGCCAGCACAGGCACAAGCAGCACCGCGACAGCCCGGAAGCTCAAAGGGAAATCACGCAAGGCATGCATATAAGCGATATTTTCCGCCGCATGCCGACCGCCGAACAGACTTTCCGGCACCAGGTCCAGCCGCACGGCAATGAAAACGAGGGCCAGCAGCAACGAGAGCCCGGCCACAATGCTGCCGAACACGCGCACGGCATTGAGATGACGGTGGCGGAGATAAACAATATACTCAGCCAGAAAATAAGCGATGAAAGGATAGATGGGAAGCAGATACACGCTCCTCTTGCTCTCCGGTATGCAATAGAACACGAAAATGACCGCTATGCTGAGCAGGGAATAAAGGCGGGCGTCATCCATGTTGCGGACGTATGCCTTGAAACGCCCCCACCATCCGCGCAGGCTTACTTTCTTGTAATGCAGGAAAAAGAGCGAGACCAGCACCAGCAAGGTATAAGGCACGTAGCCGGCCACTACCGTCATCACATTATACCAGGCCGGATTGCTATGGGCATCGTAGGTCATCTTTCCCAGGAAACGGTAGACATTCTCCTCCAGCACCAGCTGCAGGAACGTGTCTCCGCCCTGCCGCCAGGCCGCCCAATACCACAAGGCGGGAATGATGCAGGCCAACACGGCCACCATCAGGAAGGAGAAAAAGACGCGCACAAAGCGCACCCCACGAATGAGAAGGAACAACGCCGGTACCAGACACGGCAGAACAATGCCCACCGGCCCTTTGGTCAGGGCCGCCGCACTCAGACAGAGCACCGCCACCACAGGGACTCCGCGCAATCCTTTTTCACTCCATTTATAGAGCTGGTACAAAGCGATGACCATCATGGCCGTCAGCACCATATCCACCCGGCAGGCCACACCCGCCCGGTGCACCTCAAAATTGGTCAACGTAATCAGAGCTGCAATAAAGGCAATCTCACTCCCTCTGCGCTTGGCATAGAACACATATCCCACCAGTATCATGGCCGACAAGGCCAGCGCGGAGGGCATGCGTGACGTATATTCGTTGACGGTCCCCACGATTGTGGAAATCACCGCGATGCACCAATGGAAAAAAGGCGGCTTAAAAGCCAGTTCCACTCCATTGTTGACAGGCAATATCCAATTGTCCTGTTGCAACATGGACAAGGCCACTACGGCTTCACGCGGTTCGCCGCGTGTGTGAAAGAAAGACTGTCCCAGAAAAAGCATCAACGACAGCACGCACAAGACAACCAACGGCCAGAAATACGTTTTCCTATACATCGCACCAGCAATTAATTATTCGATTTATTTGCAGAAACTTTCTCCAAAACATATACCAAGAAGAATCCCACAAGCATCAGCGCGATGCCTTCGGCCACTTCCGTCTGAGGCAGCACATTCTGCTCCGTTCCGTTCTCCACTACCTTCCAAGGCCAGACCTTATTGAGCGACCCAAGCATAAAACCGGAAAGCACAGCCAACGTAATATTACGCAAATGTTTCAGGGCATACGACAGCAGACGGGAAAAACTGGTGATGCCCAGCAGGCACCCCAAGGCAAACACGCCCAGCACCACAAAGTCGAGCGTCTTCACCGCCTCCATAATATAGAAATACTTGCCCAGCAGAACCAGAATAAAACTGCCGGAGATGCCCGGCAGGATCATGGCGCAGATGGCAATGGCACCGCACAAAAAGATAAAGAGCAGATGTGTGGGCGTCTCAGCCGGAGTGGCGACGGTGATGTAATAGGCAATCACCGCACCGGCAAGGAAGCTTGGCACCGTCTTCCAGTTCCACTCCTTGATGTCTTTTGACACGAACCAAGTGGAAGCCAACACCAAGCCAAAGAAGAATGACCACACCAGCACCGGCTCCGTCTCCAGCAAAAAAGTAATCAGCTTGGCCAGTGAAAACACGCTGATAGCAATCCCCGCTATCAGGAAAAAGAGGAAGTTGCCGTTTATGGCTTTCCAGAAAGCACGAAGTTTCCCCGTAAACAACAACTTTAAAGACTGCATATTGATGCTCTTGATAGAATCTATCAGCTCATCATAAATCCCGACAATGAACGCAATAGTGCCACCCGACACACCGGGCACCACATCGGCTGCCCCCATACCCAGGCCTTTCAGCATCAAAAGGGCATAATCTTTCCATTTCCGCTCCATTGAAATATATAATTAAAAATACACAATCATATAGCAAGAACAGCAACTTATTCCGTTGCAAAATAAAATAAAAAAAGGCGTATCGACAAGCAATACGCCTTTTTATCTTAAAAATTTTGCAACAAACCTGTCACATTATTACTTTACTTTTGCAACAACAGCCTTGAAAGCTTCAGGATGGTTCATAGCCAAGTCGGCAAGAACCTTACGGTTGATTTCGATTCCTCCCTTGTGCAAAGCACCCATCAACTGAGAATATGACATACCTTCCAACCGGGCAGCAGCGTTGATACGCTGAATCCACAAGGCACGGAAGTTACGCTTTTTGTTGCGGCGATCACGGTAGGCATAAGTCAGACCTTTCTCCCAAGTATTCTTTGCTACGGTCCAAACATTCTTACGGGCACCGAAATAACCTCTGGTTAAACCTAAAATTTTCTTTCTTCTTGCTCTTGAAGCAACATGATTTACTGATCTTGGCATAATTTAATTCTTTTTTAAATGTTAGCGTCATTCAGTCCATTCACATGAAAAATGCAGCTGAATGCTCTTCAGGCTAAAACATTCGGTTAGTAACTTTCTTAAAACTCAATCACTCCATAATGATTAACGCAGACAAAGCAAGTCGCGCACCTGTTTACGGTCTGCTGTAACCACAATGTCATCATGCACCAAATTTCTCTTCTGCTTCTTCGTTTTCTTAGTCAGGATGTGACTGTGATAAGCATGATGTCTCTTAATTTTACCGGTTCCGGTAAGAACGAATCTTTTTTTTGCACCGGAATTCGTCTTTACTTTTGGCATTTTGTTTAATTTTAAAGTTATTATATTCATACGCGTGGCAACGCATATACCAAGGCGTTACGCACATACTTCTTCATTCTTCTTACTCCTCACCTTCAATAGTCGGGCTCTTATACTCCTTGGGAGCATTGACCTTAGGCTGACTTCTTTCCACTTTCGGAGCATCTGGAACCGCAGCACCTGCCGCAGCTTTCTTCACCTGACCTTGCTTTTTAGGGGCGATGAAAATCGTCATCCGCTTACCCTCCAGCACAGGCATCTGCTCCACCTTGCCATATTCCTCCAAATCATTCGCGAAACGAAGCAACAACACTTCCCCCTGCTCCTTGAACAGGATGCTACGTCCCTTAAAGAACACATAAGCCTTTACCTTGTCACCTTCAGAAAGAAAGCCCTGCGCATGTTTCAACTTAAAGTTATAGTCATGGTCGTCAGTCTGCGGACCGAAACGGATTTCCTTCACATCCACCTTGACTTGCTTGGCTTTCATCTCTTTCTGCCTCTTCTTCTGCTGATAGAGGAACTTGCTGTAATCTATCAGACGACAAACAGGAGGAACTGCATTCGGGGATATTTCCACGAGATCCACGCCCTGATTCTCTGCCATTTGCAAGGCCTGTGCTATAGGCACGACCGTAGATTCCACGTTATCACCCACTATCCGGACTTCACGCACACGTATCTGTTCATTGACACGATACTGCTGTTTCAAATTGTCTTTCTTCATCAGAAATGTTGTTCTCTTCTCTTTGTTTGCTTCAGATTATAGGAATCGGTTTTCTAAAATTCGGGTGCAAATTTAATATTTATTTGTCATATTACGAACCTCTTCGTTGATTTTCTTTGCAAAATCCTCGAATTTCATGCTTCCTTGGTCGCCTGCTCCTTGTTTTCTTACGGATACCGTACCGTCGGCAGCCTCTTTTTCGCCCACAATCAGCATGTAAGGTATGCGTTTCATTTCGTTATCACGGATCTTACGTCCAATCTTCTCGTTTCGGTCATCTATGATGGCACGTACATCCTGCTCGTCAAAATATGCGCACAACTTCTTGGCGTAATCGTTAAACTTCTCCGAAATCGGGAGAATAGCCACTTGATCAGGCGTCAGCCACAAGGGGAAATGACCGGCCGTGTGCTCTATCAGCACGGCGCAGAAACGTTCCATCGAGCCGAAAGGCGCACGATGAATCATCACCGGACGGTGTTTCTGGTTATCCTCACCCGTATATTCCAGTTTGAAACGCTCCGGAAGATTATAGTCTACTTGGATTGTACCCAGCTGCCAACGCCGACCCAAAGCATCTTTTACCATGAAATCGAGTTTAGGACCATAGAAAGCGGCCTCACCGTATGCGACCTTCGCATTCAAGCCCTTCTCCTTACAAGCTTCGACGATGGCATTTTCCGCTTCAGCCCAGACTTCATCCGAACCGATATATTTCTCACGATTGTTCGGATCGCGCAAAGAAATCTGTGCCTCATAGGTGTCAAAGTTCAACGCTCCAAAGATAATCTGAATGATTTCCATCACACGAATAAACTCGTCTTTCACCTGGTCGGGACGACAAAAGATATGTGCATCATCCTGCGTGAAAGAACGGACTCTCGTCAGACCGTGCAACTCTCCGCTCTGTTCATAGCGATACACCGTACCGAATTCTGCTATACGCAGAGGCAGGTCCTTGTATGAACGCGGTTTCCAAGCGTAAATCTCGCAGTGATGAGGGCAGTTCATGGGCTTCAACATATACTCCTCGCCCGGTTCCGGTGTATGAATCGGCTGGAAGGAATCCTTTCCGTAATGAGCATAATGGCCGGAAGTCACATAAAGATTCTTCCCCCCTATATGCGGTGTGATTACTTGCTGATAGCCATAACGCTTCTGGATTTTCTTCAAAAAGTCCTCCAAACGCAAACGCAACACGGTTCCTTTGGGAAGCCATATCGGAAGTCCTTTTCCTACTCGCTCGGAGAACATAAACAATTCCATCTCCTTGCCAATCTTGCGATGGTCACGTTTCTTTGCCTCTTCCAATAAGGCCAAATGCTCGTCCAGCATTTTCTTCTTCGGGAAAGAGATTCCGTATATACGAGTCATCTGAGGACGCTTCTCATCTCCACGCCAATAAGCGGAAGAGACCGCCATCACTTTCACAGCCTTTATCAGTCCCGTATTCAGCAAATGCGGACCGCGGCACAAGTCTGTAAAGGAACCTTGCGTATAGGTCGAGATATGCCCGTCCTCCAAATCCTCAATCAACTCATTCTTATAGGTCTGACCATGCTCCCCGAAGAACTTCAAGGCATCGGCCTTTGAGATTTCCGCACGCACCACAGGCTCCTTACGCTGAACCAGCTCAAGCATCTTTTTCTCTATATTGCCGAAATCGCTTTCACGAATCACGACATCTGCAGGCGGCATCACGTCATAATAGAAACCACTTTCGATGGCCGGCCCGATTCCGAATTGGATTCCCGGATAAAGTTCTTGCAACGCTTCGGCCATCAAATGAGCCGAAGTATGCCAGAATGCGTGCTTGCCTTCTGCATCTTCCCACTTATAAAGAACGACAGAAGCATCATCCTTGATAGGTCGGTTCAACTCTACAATCTCACCATTCACGCCACAGACCAACACCTCTTGCGCCAAACGGGAAGAGATACTCTCGGCAATCTGCAGACCTGTAACACCGGCTTCGTATTCACGTACTGAGCCATCAGGAAAAGTTATCTTTATCATAATCGTACTTATTGTCCTTTTTCAAGATTGCAAAAATAGTTATTTTTCACGAAACCAAGGCACAATGCATAAAAAAAGTAACCATCACCGAACTTACTTTTTCTCTGCCAATACTTTGTTCCCGTATCTCTTTATCAAATTATAAGCCTTATAAAGCCCCATTTCTCCGGCATGACTCAAATCTGCCACGCCTTTAGCCGTATCTCCGGACAGGATATAAGCTACGCCTCTGTTATAGTAAGCGTCAGCATAGCCGGAATTGCATTCCAAGGCACGAGTGTAGGATGCGATAGCTTCTGCCCAAAGATTCATTTTTAAATAAATATTACCTTTATTATAATAGCAACCGGCAAAATTCGGATCCGCCGCCAGCACGCGGTCACAATCTGCAAGAGCTGCCTGGTAGACCGGGCGAGATGCATCAAAATTCCATAATTCCGTTCCGCCCTTCTCGTCCTGTCCTTGCTCTGCATTCCTCACTTCCTGATTTTTCATTCTTATCTGTGCCCGCAAAAAATAGCCCAAAACAAAAGTAGAATCTAACTCCACGACTCGATTCACGTCGGACATAGCCTTTTCAAAATCTTGCACCAAATACTCGTCTATCGCACGGGTGAAATACCACATGGCGTTGGATGGTTGAAGTGCAATCTTATCCGAAAGAGTCCGAATAGACAAAAAATGTTTCTGCACTTGTTCTTCGTCCAACGGAATCTCCTCATTAGTCATCAGCAAAGCTTCAGGAAGGACACGTTTAGCGTTCAATTGCTCCAATTCCTTATTATATATACGACGCTGAAAGCCGTTCAGCTTGGAATAATATGATAAAACAAGATACGGCTCAGGCCTTAATTCAGTTTTACGGTTCTGGATTTTCCCTCTATATTCGCTCTCATAAGACGGAGCATCGTCGCTTTCCGTATCTGCCTCTACCAGTTTATCATAATCTTCCATCGTACGGTCACTGACCTTTCTGGTGGATTTCGCCACTACATTCTTTTTATTTCCATAGCGCATCTCCATTTGGGCTTTCAGCACCTTGAACTCATCCTGTTCAGCTCCCTTTGTATCTCCCAATTTACGACGCACTTCAGCACGGAACTGATACCCCGTCCAAAAATTCGGGAATTCCTTAATCACAGCATTAATATCTCTTATCGCTCCCTGATAATCCCCGGTATTGTCCAACATCAAAGCCCGATTGAACAATGCAATCATATTATCCGGCTCCAATTTCAAGACAAAATTGAAATCATCAATCGCACGATTATCATCCCCCACCTGCGCCCGAAGCAACCCGCGGTTGAAATGACCGATATAATTTGCAGAATCCAATTCCAAGGCAACATCATAATCATCCATAGCGCCCCGCAGGTTGCGTTGATGATAGCGTACCAAAGCTCGGTTGATGTAGTGCCCCGCCTCTCTGGGAATCTGTTGAATGGTTTTATCCAAAGCCTCTTCCGCAAGCTTATATTCGCCCTTGTCGGCATACACCGACGCCCGCATGGCCCAAGCCTGCCCCTCATAAGGATCGATATCCAAAGCTTTGTCCAGGCATTCCATAGCTTGCGTCGTATCCTTCTGCATGAAATAAGCCTGAGCTTTCATCGTATAAAGCTGAGCTTTCTGAGGCCACAAAGCCAACATTCGGTCAACACAGTTAACCGCACTATCGTAATCCTTCAGCTCCAGATAGCACAATGTCATGTTGTGCAGCGCACTTTCATTCTCCGGTTCTATATTCAACAGGCTGTTATAATCGGAAACCGCATCCTGATAACGCTGAAGATTTATCCGACACAGCCCACGAAGTTCATAATTATCCGGCAAGAACGGATTACGTTCAATGGCTGATCCGCAATCCTTCTCGGCTCCGGCATAGTCCTCCAGGTAGAACTTGGCCAATCCTCTATAGAAATAAGGCTCAGACAAATAAGGCTTGGCCGAAATCACCATGTTGAAACGTTGTATGGAAAGTACGTAATCTTCATAATAGAGCGCATTGCGCCCCATCAGCATCATGCGGTCGGTGTTAATCTGCGCCCATGCCGCAACCGGAAGGAATCCGAAAAACAGAAGAATGACTTTCCGCCACAACGTCATTATGCTTTCCTCGTCTTGACTTTATAAGTGCACCGGAACCTGCCTTTCTGCAAGTCAGCCAGTTTTCCTTTTATCAGCTGTTTACGAAGCATGGAAAGGCGATCTACGAACATTTTCCCCTCCAGATGATCAAACTCGTGCTGCATTACACGCGCCAAATAACCATCCACCCATTCTGTATGAGGCTGAAAATTCTCATCCATATAGGTCACATGAATACGCGTCGGACGGCGTACAGACTCATGAATGCCCGGAAAACTCAGACACCCCTCTTCCATCAAGTCTGTTTCCGTATCATCATAATCCAAAATATGAGGGTTAATAAACGTATGTATATATCCCTTATATTCCGGTAGATCGTCAGATATAACATCCAGGTTAATCACAACCAAGCGGATGGATAATCCCACTTGCGGAGCAGCCAGTCCGATGCCCTCGGAATATTCCAGCGTCTCATACATGTTTTCTATCAGCTCTTTCAGTTCCGGATATTCCGGAGTAATGTCTTCGGCCACCTTGCGCAGAACCGGCTGACCGAACGTATAAATCGGTAATATCATATTAAAGTTTTATTATAATGTTCTTGTCCTGCGCGCCTCCAACCATCCTTGCAAGATGATGGTCGCACTGATCTCGTCCACCAACGCTTTATTTTGCCTGTCCTTTTTCTTCAACCCGCCCTCCAGCATAGTCTGATGTGCCAATACCGAAGTGAAACGTTCATCATAAAATTCCACAGGAATATCCGGCAATAACTTCTTCAGCCGTTGTACAAAAGGTTTAATTCGAGACGCATTTTCAGAATCCTGGCCATTGGTTTGCCGCGGCCATCCCACAATGATGCGCTCCACCGTTTCCCGACGGACATAATCCGCCACAAAATCAACAGCAGACGCCGTAGGCACCGTGGTCAATCCATTTGCAATCAACTGCAAGGGGTCTGTAACTGCCAATCCTGTCCGTTTCCGACCGTAATCAATAGATAGAATTCTTCCCATACAGATTGCAAAATTAATAAAAACGAATGATAAACGCCCCTCTGCAAAAACAAATTATTCTTAATAGCCTGCTTTCCCCGTCGCCATGCATACGACATACGGGGACAAAGCACCACTTCGTCCCCGCATGCGTCAGTTCTCATCCAAAAGTAAGATAAGTTATTTGGAATAAAGCAGCCACGCATCAGAATATGTGCCGCGCAAGACATCGCGCGACTGCACTGCTGCGGCCTTGTCGTCAAAAGTAGAAGCCACTACGCGGTACATGTTTTTCTCGCCATTGTAAACGACCTGGGCATTGTAACCGGCATTGGACAATGTTTTCTGCAGCCCCTCAGCGTTGGCTTTCAGACTAAAGCTGCCGCATACGACACTATAAGCTTTCAGGCCGCTGCCCGAAACCACTGTCACATTCTCAGTCTGCACCTGCACCGTGTTCACATCAGTCGTGCTGACCGGCTCCTGCGGAGTTACAGGCGTTACGGGAGTCACTTCCACCTGTGTGGTAGTCTGAGTCTGAACCGGCTCCTGTTCCGCAGCTACAACCTGCTGCTGTTTAGCCTTTTCATAAGCTTTTTTATAGGCGCTCTCTGAAGACTTGCAGGAAGTCATGGCCAAAGCCGCGCTCAACCCTATCCCTAACACAAAATTTTTTTTCATACGTTGTCTATTTGTTTTTTTAATTATTGATTAGCTTCATGCTTTTACTCAGGGCCTATACTGAAGTGAACAAACCCACATCCACATCAAGCGACAAAGTTACATATTATTTATACATGATAAAAAGGTTGGCATAAAAAAAAGGTTAAATCACAGTCCCTAAAAAAATAATGAAAAAAAAGCCGCAGAACTGTGCCGTTGTTTCCCGTTTTTTTATAACTTTGTGAGTGTAATCAATTTATAAAAAGCATTTATCATGAAAGCATTAAGTTTTTTAGCAGCATTCATTGGCGGCGCAGCTGTAGGTGCAGCAATAGGTATTTTATTCGCTCCGGAAAAAGGAACAGAAACCCGTGACCGCATAGCCGAGGCCTTGCGTAAACGCGGCATTAAGCTCAACCGTAAGGAAATGGATTCTTTGGTAGATGAGATTGCAGACGAAATCAAATCTTCTGAAGAAGTATAACAGGCATTTTCATGTTTTCAAGTAAAAAAAACATAGAAAGCATAGGCAGACTTTTTCTGGAGTTCAAGAAGTACCTTGAGCTCCAGAAAGAATTTGTCAAATTGGATATCACCGAGAAACTGACCGTAATACTGACAATGATGCTCGTAGTTGCGGTCTTGCTGATGCTGGGCTCCATCGCGCTGTTGTTCCTGACTTTTGCATTGGCCAGCTATTTAGGCGACCTGTTAGACAGCCCGGCTTTGGGCTTTACCCTCGTTGCAGCCATCGTTCTGTTGCTGATTTTCATATTCTATTTCAACAAAAACCGCATGGTCATCCAGCCTTTGGCACGCTTCATGACCCAACTAATCATAGACAGAGATGACAACGACAAACCCTAATCCACAAGCCATGCCGAAAGACGCCATAGCAGCCTTGCGCCAACGCAAAGCCGCTGTAAGAAAACAGCTGCAAGAAAGTTCTGCCTACATCAAGGCTACCACTCGGAAAATGTTTGCTCCCCCCCCGAAAACGACCTCTAAAATCGGCATGTTCATGAACATGGTAGATCAGGGAATGGCTATCTATGACGGTGTGATGATGGGACTGAAAGTGGCAAACAACATACGCCGTATATTCCGTCGGCGTAAGTAGAAAAACAGTTTTTCCCCGAACAGAATACAGGCATACGGCTTCATTCCGCCCGATCGCTTCATCAGGAAACCGGAAAAAGCCAAATATATTTCTGTGTTCCTGTTCATTTTTATTTGCCGGACTGCACGGGATTGGGAATTATCATGTAACTTTGCGCCGTTTTAAATACCCAAAAGACTACAATTATGATGAACGAATGGTTTGAATGCAAAGTAAGATACGAAAAGACATTAGAGAACGGTCTGGTCAAAAAAGTTACTGAACCTTATCTGGTTGACGCGCTCAGCTTCACAGAAGCAGAGCGACGTTTCATCGAAGAAATAGAACCTTTCATGTCCGGAGAGTTCCAGGTGACCGACATCAAACGGGCCAAATATGCCGAGCTGTTTGAAACGGACGAAGATGCAGCCGACCGCTGGTTCAAGGCCAAAGTGGCTTTCATCACACTGGATGAGAAAAGCGGTGCCGAGAAAAAAAGCAACCAGAATATGCTCATACAAGCATCCGATCTACGCGACGCGGTAAAACGGCTGGACAAAGGCATGGAGGGCACCATGGCCGACTATGAGATAGCCTCCATCGCAGAGACTCCCATCATGGATGTATTTCATTATAAAGCAGAAATAAACGACCAGCCGGAAGTTCCGGAGGTCTGATACAGACATAACAGGACAAGACATGTCGCACATTCAAGACGAAATCAGAAGCATAACGGACGGACTTCCACAAGGCGTACGGCTGGTAGCCGTATCGAAATTCCACCCCGAAAGCAGCATCGAAGAAGCATACGCAGCCGGACAAAGAATCTTCGGCGAAAGCCATGTACAAGAACTCCGGGAAAAACAGGAGCATTTGCCCAAGGACATAGAGTGGCATTTCATAGGACACCTGCAAACCAACAAGGTGAAATACATCGCCCCATACATCAGCCTGATACACGCCGTCGATTCCATAAAACTGCTTGAGGAAATCGACCGGCAAGCCCAAAAGGCCGGAAGAGTCATCCCTTGTCTGCTCCAGCTGCACGTGGCCCTCGAGGAAACAAAATTCGGATTCTCGCCCGACGAATGCAGGGAAACAGCAGCCTCCGGAGAATGGCGGAAGCTGAAACACGTGCAGATTTGCGGACTGATGTGCATGGCATCCAATACCGACGACATGGAACAGGTGCGTGCGGAGTTCAGACAAGCCTACGACTTGTACAAAGAACTGAAAGCCGGACCTTTTGCCGACGTTCCCTATTTCAAAGAACGCTCATGGGGCATGAGCCATGACTATCCCATTGCACTGGAAGAAGGGAGCACGCTCGTCCGCATAGGAAGCAAAATATTTGGAGAACGGACATACTAAAACTGATAGTATTTCTTGTTTTATTAGATTATTCTGACTACTTTTGCACATCTGTCAAAAAACTGTGCAATGGAAATTCCGAGTTTTAACGAATATATAGAACAAAGCATCAAGGAACATTGGGATCTTGATGCTTTATCTGATTATAGGGGCGAGAACTTTCAGTATAAAGACATTGCCCGCCTCATCGAAAAACTTCATATCATATTTGAATACAGCAACGTGAAGCCCGGTGACAAAATAGCCATCTGCGGACGCAACAGTGCCCACTGGGGAGCCGTATTTTTCGCCACACTGACCTATGGTGCCGTGGCCGTACCCATACTGCATGAGTTCAAAGCGGAACAGATTCACAATATCGTGAACCACAGCGAGGCGAAACTGCTGTTCGTCGGTGACCAAGTGTGGAAAGAACTCGAAGCCGACAAGATGCCGGTGCTGGAGGGCATCATCGGCATTGCCGACTATTCGCTGCTCGTGGGACGCACACAAAAAGTCATCTATGCCCGCGAACACCTGAACCAGCTGTTCGGAGAGCGTTACCCCAAGAACTTCAGAAAGCACCACATCGCCTACCACAAAGACCAGCCGGAGGAACTGGCCGTCATCAATTACACGTCGGGAACGACAAGCCGTTCAAAGGGCGTGATGATTCCCTACCGCGCCCTATGGTCGAACCTCGACTTTGCCACTCAGGCATTGGGCAAACACCTGAAAACAGGCGACAACATCATCTCCATGCTCCCCATGGCACACACCTACGGCATGTCCTTTGAATTCATCTTCGAGTTCTGCACCGGCTGCCACATCTTCTTCCTGACGAAAAACCCGTCGCCCAACATCCTGTTCGCAGCTTTTGCAGAACTGCAACCGCGCATCATCATAGCCGTGCCCCTCATTATAGAAAAAATCATACGCAAGGCCGTATTGCCCCAGCTGCAGGGCACAACAGCCCGGATGCTGCTGAAGATACCGCTCTTGCGTCAAAAGATAAAAGACAAAGTGTGCGAACGGCTACGGGCTGCTTTCGGCGGCAACTTCTACGAAATCATCATCGGAGGCGCCGCACTCAACCGTGAAATAGAAAGCCTGCTGCACGACATCGGCTTCAACTACACCGTGGGGTATGGCACGACAGAGTGCTCCCCCATCATCTCATACGCCGACTGGAACACTTTCAGAGAAGGCTCTTGCGGAAGGGTGGCACCACGCATGGAAATCAGAATCGACAGTGACGACCCGCAACACACGGTAGGCGAAATCCTGACGCGCGGCACAAACGTCATGACCGGATACTACAAAAACGAAGAGGCCACACGGGAAGCCTTGCGCGACGGATGGTATCACACAGGCGACCTCGGCATCATCGACGAAGAAGGCAACCTGTTCATCAAAGGCCGGTGCAAGAACATGCTGCTCGGCTCCAGCGGACAGAACATCTACCCCGAAGAGATAGAAGACAAGCTCAGCAACCTGGCATTCGTCAACGAATGCATCGTTATCCAGAAAGACAACAGGCTCTACGGACTGGTCTACCCTGATTATGAAGAAGCACACAACCTGGGACTTCAGGACAGCGACCTGACAAAAGTGATGGAAGAAAACCGGACAGAGCTGAATGCCATGCTCCCGACCTATGCCCAACTTTCGGGAATAAAACTCATGCAAAGGGAATTTGAAAAGACACCGAAGAGGAGCATCAAACGCTTTCTGTACAACGACGTGGAGATTTAAATCCGCCGACAGCCGGACGCTGCCACCACCGACAGCCTACGGCCATTCCGCCCTTTCCTGCTGACATGCAGGCAAAAAAACACGGCGGAAGCCGACACGCCCGAAGCCTTGCACAACAACGCCCGATGTTTTGCGCAAAGCCAAACAGCATCCTGCGCAAAACCCGTCAGGGCCTTGCGCAAGAAAGCACCCAGGCTCCACGGCCAGCCACTCCCGCCGCCCCCTTTCATAAAATCACACAGAAAAACACCGGAATACGGCATCAGACTCACTTTTTTGCGTATCTTTGCTGAGTAAACCTGTCGATAATGAAACACGTAACAACCTTTCTTCTACTCGGCATGCTGCTGTGCGCATGTGCAGGATGCCGCAACAAAGCCCCTGAAAAACAACTGCACGGACTGCCGGGCGCATGGACCCTCGTCAGACAAATCTCACCCATAGGAACACAGACAGACTTTCCGCACGACGGCATGACCTATTGCCGCATCTTCTGCAGCGACAGCACCTTTTACGAATGCCAGCTGCGGTCCACCCTCACCGGCACCGTCATCATCCCGACCGACAAGGGCGGATTCGAGTTTATCAACAAGGGGAAGCACGACTTCATCTACATGGAAAACGGACGACGCTATCCGCTGAAAATGGTGAACGACACCACGATGGTCATGCAACGATACGGACGGCAGTACACCTATATACGCAATCACGGAATGTCGCCCGCACGCATCAGGGAAATACGCAACACCATCAACGACAACTACGACGCCAACGTCAACACCGAGGTGATGCGCTTCGTGCTGTCCACCACAGAGCGCGAACTGAAGGCTACGAACAGCCGGCTGGTGTACATTCTGTCGGGACTGGCAGCCGGCATGCTGCTTATCCTCACCTATGCATACCGCCTGCGCCGCCGCAAACAACAGACCGAACGGCAACTGGCACAGATCAAGGAAGAGCAAGCCACCAGACCGCAGCTCATGGCGGAAGCCGCCCGGCAAACGGAAGAAGAGTTCTTCCGCTCCGACTATTTCGATGAACTGCACAGACGCATCCTGTCCGGCAAGGCCCTGCGGGCGGAAGAATGGGACGAAGTGGAACGGAACGTCCGCCCGGTGTATCAGGACTTCTTCCGCCGCCTGTCCGGACTCTGCAAGATGTCCGACACCGAACGCCGCGTGTGCCTGCTCATCAAGCTCCGCTTCTCCCCCACCGAGACAGCCAACATTCTCTGCAAGGACATCAGCACCGTCAGCAGCATCCGCGCCCGGCTGTACAAGAAAGTGTTCCACCGCAGCGGAGGGGCCAAGGAGTGGGACAGTTTCATCCACTCGCTCTGAACCGCCGCACACTGTCCCGGCAGGCGTCCGCCAGACGCCTGCGGAACGCCAGTCCGCACCGCCTTTCCGGACGGACGGCAGATGCCAACTTTTTGCCAAGTCCGACTTGTGCGCAAGGCCGCAAAGTTCCATAACTTTGCCGCCAGTCTGCCGGAAGGCGGACACAAAAAACGATTCATCACTTTCAAAACTTATCATCATGAAAACAAATCTTATCAAGACCCTTGGCAGACTCGCGCTGCCCGCACTGCTCGCCCTCTGGAGCGGCGGGGCCGCGGCACAGCAAAAGGTGACCGACAAAGACCTGCAAGGCGTATGGCTGATGGAATGGTTCTATTACGAAGGCGAGGACACCGTCATCTGCGGCGGGAACTACGCACAAGTCAAAGTGTATCGCCCGAACGGGGAATACGCCTGTGCCGAAGCCGTCAAGCTGAAAGACGGCACGTTCCACATACTGCCGCACGAATACGGCACCTATTCCTACAAGAACGGAGTCTACTCCGAGATGGGACGCCCCGCCACAACAGACGGACTCATCATGACAGGCCGGAACACGTTCAAGGGGCGGTGGATGAACCGCCACGACCTATGGAAAAAGGCCGTGGGCATGCCGGAGAAACTCACCGACTACATTGTGAACGTCTGCAAGGCCAACCAGACACCGGCAAACGACATCCAGCAGCTGATGAAGAAGCACATGTTCAAATGACAGCCGCACGCGGCCACACCGTCGGGTCTCTTGTCCTAAGGGCAGGAGGCCCGACGCCGTATTTCCGCCACGCGCGGACGCCCCAGCCGCCCGACCGCAACGGGACAGCCGGAATACGGCAAGGCCCGGAAACGGCTGCCCGACGACGGCTCCGCCTCCATGCCGTCCGGCACTGCCGCCGTCAGTGTCTTTTTGTCAGAATGTCAGTTCCGGTGCGTGAGACGCGCGGATTCGCGGGCAGCGGGCGGACGGGTGCAGAAAACGGATTCTCGCGCATCGGATGCCTGTCAGTCTGTCAGCGGAAAACGGTTTTTGCCAGACGGATGCATGCAGGCAGGGAGAGCTGTGCGCACAAGGAGGCAGCGTGCGTCAGCCATCGGGGCGTATGGCTTTCTTTCTGACAATCCGGCGGAAGAGGATTTCTGGCGCAAAGTAGAGCCGGAAACAGTGAAAAGCTCGGCAAAGGCCCTCGTTGCGGTCACCGTTTTGCCGCCTTGCGGTCGGCATTCTGTCGCCTTGCGGACAAAAATCCGGAATCGTGCGCACAAACGGACCGCGCGTTGCGCACAAAAAAAGTGTTTCTTCCGCAATGCCGTCCGCATCCTTGCGGAAAGACGCCCGCATTTTTGCGGAAAAGCAGTTAAAATCAGCAAACAAACGTGAACGGTTTTAAGGAAATCCACCCTGTTTGGAGCGGACGGAAAGAAGTGACCGTCAGCAAAAACCGACATTTCCATCCTTTTTATCACCGGAAACGCGCATACGCTTTCCTTTTGTCCTGTGCATGGCGTGTGCCGCACAAGCGGCTGCACCGAATGAAAAAGGAACAGCAACCCTCTCCCGCTGCCGCCCTGACGTTCCGGAAAAGCCGCACGGCAGACGGCCGGCCACCGCATACGCGCAAAGAAGCATCGCGCATACGCGCTCATTATGAGCCACTTGCCGCGCCGTGCAAACTGTTTGCCAACCCTGTGCAAAGGGCCTGCCAATGCTGCCGAGGCCCTCGCACGACAGATGCCAACCTTTTGCCAAACCCGATTCTTCCATAAAAACGCACCGTTTCATACCTTTGTCTCAGCCCACTGAAAGGCGGGCGCAAAACGGATTTATTAACATCTAAAACTAATTCATCATGAGAACAAATCTTTTTAAGAAGGCAGCACAAGGTCTGCTGATTACATTATTCGCTCTGTGGAGCAGTGATTCCATGGCCAAAAAGGACGTGACGGACAAGGATCTGCAAGGCGTATGGGTGATGGAGTCCTATTGTTATCCAAATAATGCCCCCCACATCTGCGGCATCAACGACACACAGGTCAAGGTGTACGGCGCGGACGGGGAATACGCCTGCGCCTTGATCTACAAAACGAAAGAAGGCATATTCCAGGTCATTCCCCACGAATACGGCACATATACCTTCAAGGACGGGGTATATTCCGAGATGGGACGGGAGAAAACCCTTGACGGCGTCGTGCTGACAGACAAGAACACTTTCAAGGGCCGTTGGGGAACACGCCAGGACATTTGGAAAAAGGTCAACAACATGCCACAGGAGCTTGTGGACTACATTCTGATGGTCTGCAAGGCCAAACAGGCACCGACAGACAACATCCAGCAGATGATCAAGAAGTATATGTTCAAATAACTGTTTTTCATTTCCAGCGCATCGGTCTGCTTGCTGCGACAGCAAGCAGGCCGATGATTATGTCGCACGGGAAGATAATGCGCACCGGCGTACGGTGTCTCACACATGACTACGGCCAGTCGCACTGTCGCCCGTACACAAAAAACGCCAGAGGGGACGGAAGCTGTTCTACGCGCTTCCACCCCCTCTGGTGCGATATTTCTTTATTCCCCGGCATCCCGCTGCCACAACGGGCGGTCCGGACTTCCGGAAACAGTGCCCGACAGCCTGCCCCGGCAAAGGGCGGCACCACCACCCTACGGTTTCGGCTGCGGCGCATCCACCTTGGCTCCGGCAGCCTCGTCCTTCTCCTTCTTGGCCTCTTCCAGATGGGCGGCCCGGACGCGGCTCAGCGTCTCCGGTGACATCTGCAGATAGGAAGCCACATGAAGCATGGGAGCGCGCAGGAGAATCTCCGGCTTCGTATTCAGCAGACGCAGGTAACGCTCCGTGGCATTCTCGAAACGCTGGCTGTCGGCGTAGACCTGCGAACTGATGAGCGCGTGCTCCATAATCTTGCGGAACAGCAGTTCTATCTCCTTGTTTTCGTCCGCCAGTTTCTGCAGTGCGTCATAAGGTATGCCATACAAGCGGCTGTTCTCCAACGCTTCCACAATCAGCCGCGACGGCTCTTGCTTCAGGAAACTCTCGATGCAGATGACGATGCGTCCCTCGTAAGAGAAATGTTCCGTGACGTCGCGCCCACCTTTATAATAATATTGCCGCACCATGCCGCGCTCCACAAAGTACATGAAACGGCAGGTCTCGCCCTCCGGCAACACCACATCTCCTTTTGAATACTTGAAAGGAACCAGTATGTCCGACAAAGCCTCGATGCCCGCCGGGGACAAACGACAATAAATACGGGCTATCTCTCGCGCCACGTCACGTCTCAAATCCATAGTCATAAAGAGTTTTATAGGTTAATCTAACTTCAGGACGGCCAGAAAAGCTTTCTGCGGCACTTCCACATTCCCTATCTGTTTCATCCGCTTCTTGCCCCGTTTCTGCTTCTCCAGCAATTTTCTCTTACGGCTCACGTCACCGCCATAACACTTGGCCGTCACATCCTTGCGCAGCTGCTTCACCGTCTCGCGTGCGATGATCTTGGCCCCGATGGCGGCCTGGATGGCAATGTCGAACTGCTGGCGGGGCAGAAGTTCTTTCAGCTTCTCGCACATTCTCCGCCCGAAATCCACCGCATTGTCGATATGCGTCAAGGTGGAAAGCGCATCCACCGGCTCGCCGTTGAGCAGGATGTCCAGCTTTACCAGCCGCGACGGACGGAAGCCGTCCTGATGATAGTCAAACGACGCGTAGCCCTTGGATATGCTCTTTAACTTGTCGTAAAAGTCGATGACTATCTCGCCCAACGGCATGTTGTAATGCAGCTCCACGCGGTTTCCGCTGATATATTCCTGTTTCACCAGCTCTCCCCGCTTGCCCAGGCACAAGGTCATGATCGGACCTATGAAATTCGTAGTCGTAATAACGGACGCTTTGATATAGGGTTCCTCAATATGATCGATCAATGTCACATCCGGCATGCCGGCCGGATTGTGCACCTCTTTCACGCCGCCCTGCTTGTCATACACCATATAAGACACATTGGGCACCGTTGTGATGACATCCATATTGAACTCGCGGTCCAGACGCTCCTGCACAATCTCCATGTGCAGCAGCCCCAGGAAGCCACAGCGGAACCCGAAACCTAACGCTACAGACGATTCCGGCTGGAACGTGAGCGAGGCATCGTTCAACTGCAATTTCTCCAACGACGCACGCAGGTTCTCGAAATCCTCCGTCTCTATGGGGTAAAGTCCGGCAAACACCATAGGCTTAACCTCCTCAAAGCCGGAAATGGCCTTGTCACACGGACGGGCCACATGGGTTATCGTGTCGCCCACCTTCACCTCGGTGG
This sequence comes from uncultured Paraprevotella sp., assembly GCA_944321365.1. Classification (GTDB taxonomy): domain Bacteria; phylum Bacteroidota; class Bacteroidia; order Bacteroidales; family Bacteroidaceae; genus Paraprevotella. Next base: position 31,870 of record CALULA010000014.1, on the reverse strand, counting down.
CCGTCTTGATGCCCGAAACGATATAGCCCACATCTCCGCAGTGCAACACCTCGCGAGGACACATGTCCATCTTCAACACGCCTATCTCATCAGCCGTATACTCTTTTCCGGTATTGATGAACTCCACGCGATCGCCCGCCTTGATGCTTCCGTTCACGATTTTAAAGTAAGCAATGATGCCGCGGAACGAATTGAATACGGAATCAAATATCAAAGCCTGCAACGGTGCTGCCTCATCTCCCTCAGGATGTGGTATACGCTCCACCACGGCTTTCAGTATCTCGTCCACCCCTTGGCCCGTACGTCCGGAAGCCCGGATAATCTCTTCGCGCTTACATCCCAGCAAATCGATGATTTCGTCTTCAACTTCCTCCGGCATGGCATTCACCATGTCGCACTTGTTGATGACCGGAATAATTTCCAGATCATGGTCAATGGCCATATAAAGATTGGAAATAGTCTGCGCCTGAACGCCCTGTGTGGCATCCACCACCAGCAAGGCCCCTTCGCAGGCTGCGATAGAACGGGACACTTCGTAAGAAAAATCCACATGTCCCGGTGTGTCGATCAGATTCAGGATATACTTCTCACCTTCGTAAGTATACTCCATCTGTATGGCATGGCTCTTGATTGTTATACCGCGCTCGCGCTCCAAATCCATGTCGTCGAGCATCTGTCCTTCAGTTATCTTTATAGTATTCGTGTATTCCAAAAGGCGGTCAGCCAAAGTAGACTTCCCATGATCGATATGTGCAATAATACAGAAGTTCCGGATGTTCTTCATCTTCTCAACTAAAAAAACTATGTTGCAAAGATACGGCAATCCAAAGGAAATACAAAATCCGCGGGCGCATTTTTATGCAAAATCCACATTGAGGTGTAGAAATGTTCGTCTTTATGCAAAATAAGCGTCAAAAAGATTTTTTTTTTCAAATTTGTTGGCAGTTTGCTACTAATTTCATAACTTTGGCGACTGAAAACAAACAGCGACTCATTTCCTGTACGGAAACAGAGACCCAACTGCGGATGATTCAACCAACAATTAGTATTAATAATAAAAAAGGATTTAGACATGGACGCAAAAAAAGTATTGGAAGACTTGAAACGTCGTTTCCCCAACGAACCTGAATATCATCAGGCCGTAGAAGAAGTGCTCACTACAATCGAGGAAGAGTACAACAAACATCCTGAATTTGAAAAGGTCAATCTGATTGAACGTCTCTGCATACCCGACCGCGTTTACCAATTCCGTGTAACCTGGATGGATGACAAAGGTCAAATCCAGACCAATATGGGTTACCGCGTACAGCACAATAACGCCATTGGTCCCTACAAAGGCGGCATTCGCTTCCACAGTTCAGTAAACCTTGGCATTCTGAAATTCCTCGCTTTCGAGCAGACTTTCAAGAACTCGCTGACTACTCTGCCCATGGGTGGCGGCAAGGGCGGTTCCGACTTTTCTCCGCGCGGCAAAAGCAACGCAGAGGTGATGCGTTTCTGCCAGGCTTTCATGCTGGAGCTGGGTCGCCACATCGGTCCGGACATTGACGTACCTGCCGGTGACATAGGTGTCGGCGGACGCGAAGTAGGCTACATGTTTGGCATGTACAAGAAGATGACCCGCGAGTTCAGTGGTGTATTCACAGGAAAGGGACTGGAGTTCGGCGGCTCGCTCATCCGTCCTGAAGCTACCGGTTATGGTAACGTTTACTTCCTCATGGAAATGCTGAAGACCAAAGGCACAGACCTCAAGGGTAAGACCGTATTAATCTCCGGTTCAGGCAATGTTGCACAATACACGGCCGAGAAAGTCCTCCAGCTGGGCGGCAAAGTGCTCACCATGTCCGACTCCAACGGGTATATTTACGATCCGGACGGTATCGACCGCGAGAAGCTCGACTACATCATGGAACTGAAAAACCTGTATCGCGGACGTATTCGCGAGTATGCCGAGAAGTATGGCTGCAAGTATGTTGAAGGCGCACGTCCATGGGGCGAGAAGGCCGACATCGCACTGCCGTCTGCCACACAGAACGAAATCAACGGCGACGATGCTCGCAAACTGATTGCCAATGGCGTCATGGCTGTCAGCGAAGGTGCCAACATGCCTTCTACTCCAGAGGCTATCCGCGTGTTCCAGGAAGCCAAGATTCTCTATGCTCCGGGCAAGGCAGCCAACGCCGGCGGTGTATCCGTATCCGGTCTTGAGATGAGCCAGAACTCAGAACGTCTGTCATGGACAGCCGAAGAAGTAGACAATCGTCTGCATTCTATCATGGAGAACATTCACCAGAACTGCGTGAAGTATGGTACGGAAGCCGACGGCTACGTCAACTATGTAAAAGGAGCCAACATTGCAGGCTTCATGAAAGTGGCCAAGGCCATGATGGCCCAGGGCATCGTATAACAACGACAAAACTATTTTTCAAGATGAGAGGCTGTCCTTGATCGCTCAGGGACAGCCTCTTGTCTTATCCACATTCTTCATTTATCATTCATTCAAACATGCTCTCCCTGCATCATCCTCCACCACTCATTAACACACATCATCGTCCTTAACGGTTAAAAGATTGTACAGTCTTTCATCTCCATCATTCATCACGTTCCGAAAGAATAGCATCCACCACCTATACTCAAGGCAACACATCACAAAACAACAAGCGAAGCCGCACCAAAACAGCAGTGATATGCTTATTTTTCGCTATCTTTGTGCACCGAACAGAAACCAGCAATTATGGATGACAAGTGCTATATTACAAGTGCAGAAGACCTGATAACGTCGCACGAGCAAACAAGAATCGGCTTTATAGAAGCCGCTTTATCAAAGAGCCATAAGGCAAAGCCATACATAGAACAGGCCAAGACACTGAAAAGCTTAGCCTCAAGAGCAAGCTCTCCCATCGGACTGTTGGACATCAAGGAAATTCAAAACGGCCTGCTCACGGCCTCCGGATTATCAGACAAGTCATTGAAGTATTTCACAACTGCGGACAAGATTGAGGCCATCAAGAAGATGATAACAGAGTTTCTGGAACCGGCAGGAGACAGATTCGTGGATGAACTGGTCTATCGCTTTCTGCTCATAAAGGGAGACGCTCTCGGTGGATCAATGCGCAATCTTGTGGGAAGCATCGCACAAAAGAAGCTTGTCTGCAAACTGATTTCCCTCCTTTCCATGCAGCATTTCCCATTTGCCGTTCTTTTTAAAAAAGACAAAAAGAAAAACAAATGGCAGACACTGCAATATGAGTATATCTTTGAAAGAGCAGACGAAATAACAGCCCTCTGCTGGAAAAAGCCGCTGGCAGACAGAGTCCTGTTTTTCAACACAAAAATTCCCCGCGTAAAGAACAATATCGACATCTGTCTGTATCAAGGCAACACCCGGCAATTCGACTGCGGCAATATCGTAAACGACAATAACAAAGCCATTATGTTCGGAGAACTGAAAGGAGGAATCGATCCGGCAGGAGCAGACGAGCATTGGAAAACCGGCAACTCTGCTCTTGAACGCATACGGGAAGCCTTTGACGGCTATGACATAAAGACGTCATTCATAGCTGCTGCCATAGAAGGGAAAATGGCTACAGAGATATATGCCCAATTATCTGACGGAACATTGTCAAACGCCGCCAACCTGACCGTAGACAAACAGCTGACCGCCTATTGCAACTGGATGATTAACCTTTAACGGGAAACAGATATGAAGGATATATTATCCGCGCAGGAACCTATTGACATACAGAAATGGCACGTCAGCAACTTCTCTGCAGACGATTGCAATCCGCAGGAAGCACGCAGGGCGTTGGAAGAAGAATACTGGCCGATTACAGAAATAACAGACCGCTTCAACCGTCAGAGTGTCAGTTATCAGCTAAGCAAAAAAGACAGCCTCCACAGATGGCTGAAATATAAAGAAGGCTTTTCGGCCGACCTGGTGAAGACACTCCTTGACGACTTTCATCTGCAAAAAAATGCCGTGGTGGCAGATCCGTTCATGGGGTCCGGCACCACAGCGTTAGTCGCCCTCATGAACGGATACGACAGTCTGGGATTCGACATCCTTCCTATGTCAGGCATAGCCATTAAAGCCAAGACGACGGTTTATGAATACAGCCTCACCGAGCTCCAACATCTGCTGGAAGAAATCGCCTCTGCCGAAGTTCCGGCATACTATGCAGGAACAACCCCGGAAATAGCCATCACCAAGGACGGATATCCGACAGAAACCAGTCGTGCGCTGGCCTATTACAGACAATATTTCATGCATTCGGATTATTCGGATGAAGCCAAGACATTGCTTGAGCTTTGCACGTTAAACTCACTGGAACGCATAAGCTATTCGGCCAAAGACGGGCAATACCTCAGATGGGACAGGCGTTGTCCGAAGATGATTGCTGCTGCCGAGGCCCGAAAAAAAACAGGCCGTAAGCCAGCCGCTGTCAAACTGGACAAAGGGAAACTGCCGACCTTGAAAGAAGCCTTGTGCGAAGAACTGAGAAGTGTCATCGAAGACATCAGGTATTTTCAACAGGACGACACAAAAGCATTCGAAGCACAAAGCCGTTTCATTGAGGGCAGCGCACTTTTCGAACTGCCCAAAATAGCAGACAACACGATAGACGCCGTCATCTCATCGCCGCCTTACTGCAACCGCTACGACTACACCCGCACCTATGCCCTGGAGCTGGCCTACATGGGCATAACAGAACAGGGAATCAGGCAACTGCGGCAGAATCTGCTGTCGTGCACCGTGGAGAACAAACCCAAGACAGAAGAGCTGAAGGCGTTCTACCGCAACATCGGACGGGAAGCATACTATGAGAGAATCATGCACACCATACAAAAGAACAAGACCCTGCAGGAAATCAACCTGGCACTAAAGCAAAGAAGCGAGAACGGAGAAATCAACAACAAAGGCGTTCCGAGAATGGTGGACGGCTATTTCCGCGAACTGACATTCCTGTTTGCCGAACTGCACCGGACCTGCAGACCGGGCGCATACGTGGCTTTCGTCAACGACAACGTGAGATATGCGGGCGAAGTCATCCCCGTAGATTATCTGACGACCCAGTTGGCGGAACAAGTCGGATTCACCCCCGTAAAGATTTACACCCTGCGTCAGCAAAAAGGGAACAGCAGCCAGCAGATGAAGAAATACGGCCGCGTAGCCTTAAGAAAAAGCATCACGATATGGCGGAAATAGATTTTTCGCAAGCTTCTGGACAAAACCCGTAAGAAAAAGCGGACAGAATCTGCCGAAAACGCCAGACCGCCCCACAACACAGTCCCCGCTAATGGGAATCAGCCGGACCACCTCCCGCACCACACACAACAGTCTTGCGCAAAGATGCCGCCGTTCTTGCGGAAGAACGGCGGCATCCTTGCGCATAAAAATTCCCGCCCGGCTATGAGGGCTCGGACAGTGCATCTTCCGGCATCATCACCACACCCTCTTTCTTCATTCCGTCCACCTTGACCACAACCGGCGAAGAGAAACGCACATGACGCACGTGAGCTGTTTCCTCCACCGCAGGCTGGGCATTCAGAAACGCCTGATTGTAGATGCCGTCGCCCAGAAAATCGTTCACCGTAAAATAGCCCACCCCGAAACTGGTCAGGTTCTGGAAGAAATGCGTTCCCTGACTGGGGTCCACACGATAATTGGTCAGGCCGGACTCCACGATGACACGCGCCGCCGAAATATTAGGCCACTTCACCGGCACTCCCAACCACGGGTCACTACTGCCCCAGCGTCCCGGACCGACCAGCACATAACTGCGCCCCTCCTCCAGGAAACGACGGTTCATCTGATCTATCTCATCTGCTATGGCCGGATTGTTATAGGCCGAATAATCGTCCGTTTTCACGTAAACCACATCATAAATGTCCGTAGTCACTCCCTGACCTATCGCGTTGTGCGAACGTATCAGTGTCCTGTCGTCAGGAATCTCCGCCAGATTCTCGTCCAGCACCATCTTGTTATCCACCATGGGACGAATCTGCAACAGATAGAGCACTCCAGTCCGGTCGTTGTTCAGATTCACGGCAAACTCTATCTCCACCGCCCTGCGCATGCTGTTCTGCCCGTACTTCAAAATCAGCTGCAGCAGCTCCGGCAAGGGGAATACCCCCTGTTGCAGCACGCCGCAGAAGGTGACCAACTTGCGCCCTCCGTCATAAATACCGTCACGGATCACCATGTCATACGGGTCATACGTGGAAGCGATATATTGCAGTGAGCCATCCGCCTCAGCGTCGCGCACAGGCAGCTTCAACAGATTGAAGCCATCGTCGACCCGGAAACTGCCTTCCACAGCTTTCATGTCGAGAGCATAGAAACGAGTCTGGGTCTCACGCAGAGCCATTTCCATCTCACTGGTCTGCAAAACCTTGTCGGGATGCGACGGACAAACCCGCAGATTCATCCCGCCGTCCACGATATACTTGCCCAGCCCCAATGCCAGATTGGCAATGCCTTCCTCTGCCTTCTCGTCACCGATGGGATAATAGTTCACCGAGCGTGCCACACCGGATATGTTGGGATAGAAGCGGTCACCGTAACGGTTGCCCACCACTTCCTGAAGAATGACGGCCATCTTCTCCTGGTCGATTACATTCTGCGTAGCGGTCATGTAGGCTTTGCTGTCACGATAGAATACCGAAGCATACACACCTTTTATGGCATTGCAAAGCATCTTCAGGCGCACGTCCCGGTCCTCTACGTAAGGAATCATATAAGTGGAATATATACCGGCGAAAGGCTGGTAGTGCGCATCTTCCAGCAAAGACGACGAACGTATGGCAACAGGCTTCCTGACCACATCCAGATAGGTGGTCAGGTCTCCTATCAGCCGTTCCGGCAGACGGGCCTGCAGGAAATGGCTGAGAATCTCCTCGTCCGGAATGTCCGACAATGCGACTTGATACAGCTCGTTGGAATCCATGAAATCGTCAAAGATGTCCGTACAGAGCACCACAGTCTTAGGTATCAGCACATCTGCATTGTCAAAAGCATTCAGCTCAGGATATTGCTTGATGATATGATCCAGAAAGGCCAGTCCGCGCCCCTTGCCACCCAAAGATCCTTCGCCGATGCGGGCAAAGTTGCTGAAACGGTCGAAACGGTCGCGATGGAAAACCGCCACCACGCCCTGGTTCTTCATGCGGCGATAACTTACGATGGCGTCATAGATGATCTGCCTGTGGGCATCCACGTCCTGAAGAGAGCTCCAGGTGATGTGCTTCAGGAACTCCGATATGGGAAACAAAGCCCGCGAACATAACCAGCGCGACACGTTATTGCGGGTGATATGGTACAGCAACGACTCTTTGGGCAAGGTGAAAATATTGTCCTGAAGGTCTTTCAGATTCTTGATGCGGGCCACTTCCTCCATAGTCTTCGGGTCGCGGAAGATGAAGTCACCAAAACCGAAGTATTTCCGTACCAGACGACGGAGATCCACTCCGATTTTCTTTGAGTTCTTATCTATGAATCTGGCTCCGCATTTCTCCGCCAGATCTTTCTTGTCGGCCTCTGTCGTCTCCAGAATCAACGGAACGAATTCATCTTCGGCCCGTATAGCCGACAACAGCTTGTAGCCGGCCAGCTCGTCCGTCACTCCGTCATGCGGAAATCTGCAATCGCTGATCACACCCAACGTGTTGTCCTTATGACGGCTGTATAAGTCCCACGCCTCCTCGTAGTTACGGGCCAGGACAATCTTCGGACGGCCACGCATGCGCAGCGTCTCCAGCTGAGCGTTCAAAGCCTCCGTAGCAAACTCCAGACTCTGTTGAAGTACGAAACGGTAAAGGTTGGGCAAAATGGAAGAATAAAAGCGGATGGAATCCTCCACCAACAGAATCATCTGCACACCGGCATCCACATCGTGGTCCAGATTCATCTTATCCTCAATCAGCTTGATGATGGAAAGCAACAGGTCGGTGTTGCCCAGCCAGCAGAACACATAGTCGAAAAGCGAAAAATCCATCTTCTCCATGCTCTTGCGTATACCGTGACTGAAAGGAGTAAGAATCACGATAGGAATCGCAGGATTGCCGGACTTGATGTCACGCGCAATATCAAACACCTCATGATTGTCCGTAGCCGGCATGCAAATCACCAGGTCAAACGAAGTGCGTCCAAGCTCTCTTTCGGCTTCCTCACGGGAAGCCACCTGAAAGAAACGCGGAGGATAACGGAGCCCCAGCTTGGCATATTCATCGAAAATCTTCTCTTCCACCCGTCCGTCATCCTCCAACATAAAAGCATCATAGGGGTTGGCGATAAGAAGCACATTGAATATCCGCCGTTTCATCAGGTCTACAAAATCTGTATCCCGCAGCAGCGGACATTCCTTGTTATTGTCATCTGCTATCATTGTTGTCCTTTTTATGAATCAGGAAACAAATAAACAGAAAATTTCACAGACGAGCAACTGTAAGTATAAAAAAATAAAATCTTCTTTCCTTATACCACCCCTTGCGCCAGCATGGCTTTCGCCACTTTCATGAAACCTGCGACATTCGCTCCTTTCATATAATTGACATAGCCGTCCGGCTCAGTACCATAATTTACACATTGCTCATGAATATTATGCATAATGGCGTGAAGTTTGTCGTCTACTTCTCTCGCCGTCCAGCTGAGATGCATGGCATTCTGGCTCATCTCCAGTCCGGAAGTGGCCACTCCACCGGCATTGACCGCTTTTCCGGGAGCATAAAGCATCTTGTTGGCGATGAAGGTGTCGATGGCTTCAGGAGTACATCCCATATTGGACACTTCGGCCACGCACGACACTCCGTTGTCCACCAGATGACGTGCGTCGTCACCATTCAGTTCGTTCTGAGTCGCACAAGGCAAGGCTATGTCGCACGGCACTTCCCACGGCCGGCGTCCGGGCACAAAGACGGCTTCAGGATAGCGTTCCGCATAGGGAGTGCAGATATCATTTCCACTGGCCCGCAGCTCCAACATATAATCTATCTTCTCGCCACTGATGCCCGACTCGTCCAGTATATAACCGTCCGGACCAGACAAAGTGACCACTTTTGCCCCCATCTCCGTCGCCTTTTTTACAGCTCCCCAAGCCACATTGCCAAATCCGCTGATAGCAATACGCTTGTCTTTGATGCCGATTCCCTGATCGGCCAGCATCTCACGCACAAAATAAAGTGCGCCAAAGCCTGTGGCCTCAGGACGGACAAGCGACCCGCCGAATTCCAGCCCCTTGCCGGTCAATACGCCGCTCCAGTCGCGGGTCAGCTTCTTATATTGCCCGAACAGATAGCCTATCTCTCTGGCTCCCACACCGATGTCTCCTGCCGGTATGTCTGTTTCAGGACCGATATAGCGGAACAGCTCGTTCATGAAAGCCTGACAGAAGCGCATCACTTCCGCATCGCTCTTCCCCCTCGGTGAGAAATCCGAACCGCCCTTTCCGCCTCCCATAGGCAGAGTGGTCAATGCATTCTTGAAGGTCTGCTCAAAACCCAAAAACTTCAATATGGAAAGATTCACCGATGCATGGAACCGAAGGCCGCCTTTATAGGGGCCTATCGCACTGTTGAACTGCACCCGATAGCCCAGATTTACCTGAACCTCTCCCCTGTCGTCCACCCAAGGGACGCGGAAAATAATGACACGCTCCGGCTCCACAAGCCTTTCCATCAAACGGGCACGCTCAAATTCCGGATGCTGATTATAGACATTCTCAATCGAAACTAAGACTTCCTGCACTGCTTGTAAATACTCATTCTCACCGGGATGCTTGGCTTCTAACCGGTGCATTAAGCTCTGGATATCCATAGTGTTTAATCTTTAAGGGTTTGACAATATGTTCACCTGTCGCAGGCAAACTTACGAAAAAAGGTGCAAACCAGCAAGAATTAAAGATTAAATAACCTATAGCAGTATCAAAATGTCAGAACAAAAAGAGGCAGACAACACAAGAGAACATGCAGGAAGACCGGCCGTAGAAGCCTTTTATGCCCTCCGCATGTTCTCTTATTCAAGGCGTACGCAAGCCCTGCTTTACTTCAATGAGAAAACAGGTTCTTTTTCCGTACCTTCAATAACCAGCTTATCTTCACGCAACAACCAACCCAAAGCCAGATACAATTCTTTTTCTGACTTTGCCTTTGCTGCTTTCTTCAGATCTTTTCCGCTCATTGAGCCATTCTCGTTCAAGGCCTGCCAAACAAGGCCTGCCATTTCACCAGCATTTTCAAACATAATACTTTAAAACTTTTAATTAATAAACTCGTCCTCTCAAAGGGTTTCTTTCATAAATACGCACAAAGGTAATATTTTATTTGTTCCGCCTATAAAAAAACTTAAAAGAAATCGGTAAACACAAACATTCTTTAACACAAAAAAGGATTTTATGCATATTCATGACGTCTGTACTACATCAGTAGCCGATGGATTCCAAATATTCAGCAAAGATTCTGGCTGCCGATTCTATCATCTTCGGGCAAGGACGCTTGGCATAGTATGCCGCCGTACGAGGCTCTGCCTCACTACTGATCGGAGTATTGCGGTCAATTCCCAACAGTCTTGCGCAAGAGATGGTTCCGTTTTCCGCACGGAATTTTTCGGCCAGCATCTGCACTATCGCGTAGTTGCGCGACTTGGTCGCGCGGTCCTTCCCCTCCATCGCAGCCGTCTCCAGCCCCGCCAGTAAAAACATTCCGCATACCGCTCCGCAAGTCAGGCGCATCCGCCCGATGCCTCCCCCGAAAGAGGCAGACATGTGGAGTGCCTGCTCATGAGTGAATCCATACAGATCCGCAAAGGCAGCCACCACGGACTGCGAACAATTAAAGCCTTCTTTAAAATAAGCCACTGCACGGGCGATTCTCTCTTCTTTGTCTTTCATATCATTTTCATCTGTTGATTTGCAAAATTACAAAGAATAAGCTAATTTCGCACACAAAAAGACAGAAGATGAGCAAACTGAAATTCATTCTCTTATGTCTCCCGCTGTGGGGGCTGTTTTCCTGTCAGGAAAGTTTTGACGACCGCTGTGCACGCGAAGCGCGTGAATACACGGAAAAGCAATGTCCGCACCGGATGGACGAATGCACCGTGATGGACAGTCTCACTTACGACCGTCAGACACGGACGCTGAACTATTATTACACGGTGGAGGGGGCATTGGACAATGACAGTGTGATGACAGACCAGGCCTGTGAAGAGCTAAAGAAAATGCTGCATAAGAATGTAACCAACTCAGTCGGACTGAAAAGCTACAAGGAAAATGACATAAACTTCCGTTATTGCTACTATTCCAAGTCATCGGGAAAGATTCGTTTCCAGGTCCGTTTTACGCCCGAAGATTATTGAACCGGCAGTTTTCCGCCGACAGGAAAAAAGAAATCCCCGCAAATGTCTCTGGCATTTTGCGGGGATTTTTCCTTTCCTTTCTTTCTTATCATGCTTGAGAGAGTGCCTGTTCCAGCGCACGGCTGAGCTGATCAGGGCATGAAGTCGGCTTCATTCCGCAACGGATACCACGCAACTTGCGGATGACATCCTGTGCCCTCATGCCTTCCACCAGACGGGCCAGCCCCTGAAGATTGCCATTGCATCCACCGGTGAAACGCACGGTTTTCACCACATCTCCCTCCATTTCAAGGTCTATCCGGCTGCTGCAGGTCCCTTCTGTCTGATAAACGAAGTTCATCTTTATTCCTCCTCAGGCTTCATGTTCGTATACACGGTCTGCACGTCATCGAACTCTTCCAACTTCTCCACCATCTTGTTCAGCGTCTCGCGCACTTCGGGTGTCACGTCTTTCAAATCATTCGGAATGTACGTAAATTCACCGCCTACATCTTCAAAGCCTTTTTCTTCCAAGTACTTCTGAATGGCACCATAGCTCTTCGGGTCACCATAAATCGTAACAGTCCCCTCTTCTTCGTCCATGTCATAATCCTCTTCAACGCCATAATCAATCAGGTCGAGAATCAATTCATCCATATCCACGTCGGCAGGTTTCTTGAACGTGAAGATACACTTATGGTCAAAAAGGTAAGCCAGCGACCCCATATTGCCCAATGTTCCGGAGAATTTGTTGAACACAGAACGCACATCGGCCACCGTACGGGTCGGATTGTCCGTCAACGTGTCTACAAATACGGCAATACCGTGAGGGCCGTAACCTTCATAGGTCATACTCTTATACTCGCTTTGGTCTTTCCCCATTGCATTCTTGATGGCCCTTTCTATATTGTCCTTGGGCATGTTCTCGCGCTTACAGGTAGCTATAATAGAACGCAACGTGGGATTATTTTCCGGTTCAGGTCCGCCGGATTTCACCGCAATGGCTATTTGTTTACCCAGTTTCGTGAACGTCTTGGCCATATGGCCCCATCTTTTCAACTTTGCAGCCTTTCTATATTCAAATGCTCTTCCCATTGGATTTGTTTTTATATGTTTTAGTGTTTGTCTTTTCTCATCTTATAGTTAAGTACAACGCCGTATACGATCAGCACAACCGTAGGAATGATCAAAGCCGAAGTGTATCCCTGGAAAGCAATCTGCATCAACCAGAGGAACACCAGGACGTAATAAATTACTTTAGCTACAACCAATCCCTTCATACGCCGGCTTATCTCAACTTGGCACCCAACTGCGTCTGCAGATTGGCTATCAGCTTATTCATGATGCCGTCAATCTGTTTGTCATTCAGTGTTTTCGTTTCGTCCTGCAGAACAAAATTCACAGCATAACTCTTCTTTCCCGGTTCCAGATTCTTGCCTTCGTACACATCGAAAAGCGAAACTTCCTTCAAGAGTTTCTTCTCTGTCGCATAGGCTACTTTCTCTATCTGGCCGAACTCTACGTCTTTATCTATCAGCAAAGCCAAGTCACGACTTACAGCCGGATACTTGCTGATCTCCGCATATACCACACTATTGTTACGGATGGCCTTCATCAACTGTTTCCAATTCAGGTCGGCAAAATAAACTTCACGGTCTATATCCAGCATTTTCTGCAGCTTGCGACTCACAATTCCCATCATGGCCAGCACTTTGCCACCCCTGTTTTGGATTTCAATACCCTTAGAATAAATATCGTTGTGGCTTTGAGCAAAGACCATCATACCCGGTTTCACGCCCAGACGGGTCAGGATATTCAACACATAAGCCTTCAATTCAAAGAATGTGCTGTCTTCGTCAGGATGCGCCCATGACCCCTTCACCCGTTTGCCTGTCACCCATAAGCCCAAATGATAATCTTCTGTATATGCGTCGAGAATATGCTTAATCACTTCCGGATCACGGCTGCTGCTAACGCCCGGTACTATATCCGGACATCTGTTTTCCGCGTGGAAATAATAGCAATTACCGAACTCGAAGAACTTCAAATCCGCATTCTTGCGATTGGCATTATGCGCGATGCATTCCAATCCACCGAACAGCAGGGTCTGACGAAGCGCATTCAAATCCGTACTCAAAGGGTTCAGCAATTTCACCAGACGGTTCTCCGGATAGCTCTCCAGTCCGTCATAATAGGCAGCCCGCTGCAAAGAATTGTTCAATATCTCATTAAAGCCACAGCCCACCAGCTGTTCGCCGATGATGTTCTGCAGCTTATGGCTCTTGTCTTCTTCGCCCTTGACGTTCAGAGTAGACTTCACAGCAGACGGTATCTCTACATTATTATATCCATAAATGCGCAAGATGTCTTCCACCACATCGCACGGACGCTGTACATCCACGCGGTATGCAGGCACTTGAAGCTTCAATCCGTCCGGGGTTTCCTCCAGGATTTTCATCTCCAGGCTGGTCACAATGCGCTTCACGGTATCCGCCCCGATCTCTTTTCCTATCAGATCATAGACATAACGGTAGTTCAGGTCGACCGTAAAATCAGGCAGCGGCTGTGGATAGACATCCTTTATCTCCATGGAAATCTCACCGCCCGCCAGTTCCTTACACAATATGGCAGCCTGCTTCAGCGCATAAATCGTACAGTTAGGGTCGATGCCACGTTCAAAACGGAATGAAGCATCGGTGTTCAATCCATGACGACGGGCACTCTTGCGAATCCACGTAGGATTGAAATAAGCACTTTCCAACAACACGTTGCGAGTTGTCTCATAAGTGCCGCTCCCCTTCCCGCCGAAGACTCCGGCGATACACATGGGCTCCTCTGCGTTACAGATGGCCAGATCGCGGTCGCTCAAGCGATGCTCCACACCGTCCAACGTCACGAAAGGAGTTCCTTCGGGCATGGTTTTCACCACCACCTTTCCGCCTTTTATCATATCTGCATCAAAACAGTGTAGGGGTTGACCGTAGGCAAACATAACATAATTGGTAATGTCCACGATGTTATTGATGGGGCGCAGACCGATAGTGCGGAGCTTGTCTTGCAGCCATTCCGGACTCTCTTTCACCTCGCAATTGCTGACTGTCACAGCGGCGTAACGCGGACAGGCCTCTGTATTCTGCACCTCGATGTCTATCTCCAGGTCATGATTGTCTACTCTGAAGGCCTCACAATCCGGACGGTGCAAAGCCGTTGTATGACCATTCTGCACCAACCATGCATACAAATCGCGCGCCACACCGTAATGTGAGCAGGCATCCGCGCGGTTGGGCGTGATGTCCACTTCAATAAGATAATCACTTTTCAGCTGATAATAGTCTGCCGCCGCCGTCCCCGGCACGGCTGTCTCCGGCAATACAATGATACCGCTATGGTCTGTACCGATGCCGATTTCGTCCTCTGCACAAATCATCCCATTGCTTTCCACTCCGCGCAATTTGGACTTTTTGATTGTGAAGCATTCGTCACCGTCGTAGAGCTTGCAGCCCAAAGTGGCCACTACCACCTTCTGACCGGCAGCCACATTGGAGGCGCCGCAAACGATTTGCACCGGCTCTCCCTCGCCGAGATCTACCGTACAAATATGCATGTGGTCCGAATTGGGATGAGGAACGCAAGTCAACACCTCGCCGATAACCAGGCCCTGCAATCCGCCCTTGACCGGTTGCACTTCTTCCACACAGCCTACTTCAAGTCCTTCAGACGTCAGGGCATCGGCTACCTCCTGAGCCGTCAGTTCGAAATCGACGTATTCTTTCAGCCAATTATAAGAAATGTTCATATCTTAATGATTTTAATTTATCGCAAAATGACACGCAAAATTACACTTTTTCGAGCAATTCACCAAAAAGAAGCCCTACAAAGCAACAGACATTCTCTGAGTTTTCGCCTGACTGTTCCCGGCATCACTCCCCGCTCATTCTCAGAACGGAAGCGGACCATCGGGCACCGGACTTCCGAAAGGCGAAGCGGCATCTGCCGGCGGAGCCATATCCGGAGTGGGCAACGGCACCGTACCGGACGGGGCACCGCCACCGAACGCCACGGCCTCGCCCGGCATGGGCACGTAGGCATCTTCGTCCGGATCCTGGAAACGGGCATACTCGCCGCGAAACTTCAGCAACACATCGCCCACTGCGCCGTTACGGTGCTTGGCTATGATAATCTCCGCCATGCCGTGCAGGTCATGTCCTTTCTCGTCCTGGTAGATTTTGTAATATTCCGGACGGTGAATGAAACACACCATATCCGCATCCTGCTCTATGGCGCCGGACTCACGCAGGTCGCTCAACTGCGGCCGCTTCCCCTCGATACCCTCACGGTTCTCCACGCCACGGTTTAACTGGCTCAGGGCTATGATGGGAATGTTCAGCTCTTTGGCCAGCCCTTTGAGCGAACGTGAGATTGTGCTCACTTCCTCCTGACGGCTACCGAACGACATACCGCTGGCATTCATCAGCTGCAGATAATCTATCATGATGATCTTCACACCATGCTCGCGCACCAGACGGCGGGCTTTCGTCCGCAGTTCAAAGACCGAGAGCGAGGGGGTGTCGTCTACATAAAAAGGCGCGTCGTAGAGTTGGGTGATCTTGCTGTCCAACTGCACCCATTCATAAGGTGCCAGCTGACCGCTCTTCAGCTTCTCGCCCGGAATCTCGCAGACGTTCACTATCATACGGTTCACCAGCTGAACGTTGCTCATCTCCAGCGAGAACATCGCAACCGGAATCTTCATATCCACCGCCATCTTCTTGGCCATGGACAGCACGAACGCCGTCTTTCCCATGGCCGGACGGGCAGCAATGATCACCAGGTCGGAGTTCTGCCAGCCGGAAGTCATCTTGTCCAGTTTCTCAAATCCGCTGCTCAGTCCGCTCAGTCCGTCACTGCGCGCGGCGGCCTTCTGCAACATGTCGTAAGCCTCGCGGATCACCGGATTGATCTGCGTATAGTCTTTCTTCATGTTCTGCTGCGAGATCTCGAACAGCTTACCCTCGGCCTCCTGCATCAGGTCGTCCACATCCACCGTACTGTCAAACGCTTTTGTCTGCACCATGCTGGTGAACGTTATCAGCTCACGGGCCAGGAACTTCTGGGCTATGATACGGGCGTGGTATTCGATGTGGGCCGACGAGGCCACCTTTCCGCTCAGCTGGGTGATATAGAACGGTCCGCCCACTTCCTCCAGCTTGCCCATGGAGTTCAGATGCTCCGTAACGGTCAGGATGTCCACCGGCTTCTGCTGCAGGTTCAGCGTACGGATGGCCTCATAAATCAGCTGATGACGATGGTCATAGAAACTTTCCGGGCGCAAGATCTCACAGACCTGCGAATAAGCATCCTGCTCTATCATCAATGCGCCCAGCACAGCCTCCTCAAACTCAAGGGCCTGTGGCTGCACATGACCGTAGGCATCCTCTTCCGGCACATTCACCTTGGTGCGGGCTGAAGAGCGTCTTCGTGTATTTCTCGGTTCTGCCATTTCTTCTATTTTTATGCAAAGATACGTCTTTCGGAAAGAAAAGAAGCCCCGCTCCTCATTCTTTTATGAACATTTTACCAACCGCTTCCAAACATTTCTTATCTTTGTCCGTAAAAAGAGCCTATCATGATTTGTCATCCCAACGCTAAAATCAACCTGGGGCTGAACGTTACGGAACGACGCCCCGACGGGTACCACAATCTGGAAACTGTGTTCTACCCCATCCCCTCTGTGTGCGATATCCTGCAGGTGGAAACAACGGACATCACCGGCAGCAAACGGACAGCATGCATATTCCCGCCCGGAAGCCGCACGCGCACCGAGCGCACTCCGCACTGCCAGATCACCATGGGAGGCATCCCCATCGACTGTCCGGCAGAAAAGAACCTGCTCGTCAAGGCATTATACCAACTGCGTCAGGATGCCGACCTGCCTTACTTATACATATATATAAACAAACAGATTCCGTCGGGGGCTGGGCTGGGCGGAGGATCGGCCGACGCGGCATTCATGATGAAAACCCTCAATGCGATGTTCAACCTGCAGATGAGCGACCACGAACTGGAAAAGCGCGTCGGAACATTAGGAGCAGACTGCGCCTTCTTCATTCGCAACCGTCCGATGTTCGCCACAGGCATCGGGAACATTCTCACTCCCGTCAGCCTGTCGCTCGCAGGATGGTACATCGCGGTCGTAAAGCCCGACATTTTCGTTTCCACTCAAGAAGCCTACGCACAGATACGCCCGCAGCAACCATCCGTACGCATTACAAACATCCTGCACCGCCCGGTAGAACAGTGGAAAGAGGCATTGACCAACGATTTTGAAGCCGGAATCTTTGTCCTTCACCCCGAAATCGCCGCCATCAAGGAGCAGCTCTATCAATGCGGAGCTGCCTATGCCGCCATGAGCGGGTCGGGTTCGAGTGTTTATGGGCTGTTCCGTCAGGAACCGGACGAAGAAGAAATGCGCCGGCACTTCACCGGATGCTTCTACAACCAAGCCCTGCTCTGACCGTGCCGAAACTCTCCGCGCCCGGCCCAAATGCGCAACGGCAACGCAGCGGCGCACGGACTGCACGGCGGTTTCGTCCCATCTGTCTCCGCCACAGACGCCTTCGTCCCGACCCTTGACGGGAAAGACATCTGCATCCCCTGCAGACATCCGCACAAAGTCTTGCGCAAAGACACAACCGTTCTTGCGCAAAGACGCGGACGGTCTTGCGCAAGAAAACAGACAGCATTGCGCACGCAAAAAAGACGTGATGCTCCCGACGGCTCCGCCCCTCTACGGACATCAGAACAACAGAGAGCCTATCTGATAGGCCAAAGCCGACACCACCCAAGCCACCACGGTGGTGTAACCGGCCGACACCAATGCCCATTTCCAGCTGCCGGTCTCGTTGCGTATGGCTGCAATGGTAGCCAGACAAGGGAAATAGAGCAGCACAAACAGCAGGTAACAATAGGCCACCAGCGGCGTAATCCCGTCGGCTGCCATCTGCCGCTGCAAATGCTCATACTTGGCACCGCCGTCTGCCGCCCCCTCATCGCCCGGCATATTCTCGCCGCCATACAGCACGCCGATGGTAGAGGCCACAATCTCTTTTGCCCCCACACCGGCCAGCAGGCTGACATCCAGCTTCCAGTTGAAATGCTGCGGAGCAAACACCGGCTCAATGACCTTGCCGATGCGGCCTATATAACTGTTCTCCTGCTGCGCCTGCTCTGACAGCTCACCGCCGTGAGGGAAATAACCCAAAGCCCAGACCACGATACTGGCCACCAATATGATGCCTCCCATCTTTTTCAGATACTCCTTGCCTTTCTCCCACGTGTGCCGGGCTATGGCCTTTGCCGTAGGCATACGGTAAGGCGGAAGCTCCATGACAAAGGGGGTGTCCTCACCGCGTATAATCAGCGTGCTGTATATCTTGCTGACTCCTGCGGCTATCAGGATGCCCACGACATATAAAGAGATCATCACCAGGCTGCGATGCTCAAGGGCAAACATGGTTCCCGTTATCATGATATATATGGGAAGACGGGCCGAACAGCTCATGAACGGCAGAATCATCATCGTGATGATACGGCTGCGACGGCTTTCTATGGTCCGGGTTGCCATAACAGCCGGCACGTTGCAGCCGAAGCCCATCACCAGCGGGATGAACGACTTGCCGTGAAGTCCCATCTTGTGCATCAGCTTGTCCATGATGAACGCCGCGCGCGCCATGTAGCCGCTGTCCTCCATCAGCGAAATGAAGAAATAGAGGATGAGGATTTGCGGCAGGAACACGATGACCGACCCCACACCGCCTATCACACCGTCTGCCAGCATATCCTTGAACATCCCGTCGGGCAGGGCGGCATGCACCCACTGCCCCAGCCAGCCCACTCCGGCGTCTATCCAGTCCATGGGATATTGTCCGAGCACGAAAGTGGTCTCGAACATGACGAACAGCAGGAAGAAGAAGATGGGAAAGCCGAAATAACGGTTGGACAACACATTGTCAATCACGTGGGTCGACTTGTAGATCCGGTCGTTGTTTCCTTCGCTGAAACCGGCCTCACGCAATGCACCGTTGATGAATCCGTACTTGGCATTCATAACAGCCGTCTCGCTGTCGGTCTGCGTGTCGAACGCAATCTGCGCCGCTGCCCGGCTCCGCGCCGCCAGCACCGCATCGGCATTGGGCAACGAGCGCACGAAGTTCAGCGCCTCGCTGTCGTTTTCCAACAGCTTAATGGCCAGATAACGGGTGGAGTATCTGAAACGGATGGTCTCGTTCTTCTGAATCTCCTCCTTCACGGCCTGAATGCCATCCTCTACATAACGTCCGTGGTTGATGTGAATGTGACGGAAGAAATTCTTCAGCGGCTTGTCACCTGCGGCGAAATCCTCCTGATGATTTTCCGTGAACGAAGCCACATTCTTGTGCCATTCGCGTATGTCACGGGCCACCTCCGGATTGATATGCCCCGAAGCATCGATGAAGTCCACCCCCTCATACATATTGATGATGATGTGGAACAGCAGATCCACCCCGATGCCTTTCTTGAAAGAAGTGGGAATCATCGGCACGCCGAACAGTGTGCTCAGACAGTCCACGTCCAACTTATCGCCCCGCTTCTCAAACTCATCATACATGTTCAGGGCACAGACCATACGCAGGTCCATGTCTATCAACTGAGTGGTCAGGTACAGGTTGCGCTCCAAATTGGACGCATCGATCACGTTTATCACCACATCCGGCGTCTGTTCTATGATTTGCTTGCGCACGTAAAGCTCTTCAGGACTGTAGGCCGACAAGGAATAAGTGCCGGGCAGATCCACCAGATTGAACTCATAGCCCTCGAATTCCGCATGAGCCTCGCTGGCATCTACCGTCACTCCGCTGTAGTTTCCCACATGTCCGTGCGCCCCCGACGCAAAATTGAACAATGAAGTCTTGCCGCAATTGGGGTTGCCCACGAGAGCCACGTTAATCACCCGCCGCCGACGCATGGCCACGTCGCGCATCTGCATGTCCGAAAGCGGCACCTCCTCCACCTCACTCTGCCTGCAATCTTCAGGCGGAGTCTGCTGCCCCAGCTTCTTGGCCTCATCCGCCGAAAGAATTTCTATCATGTCGGCCTCCTCATGACGGAGCGACACCTCGTAACCCATAATGCGATATTTCACCGGATCGCGGAGCGGGGCATTAAGCAGCACTTCCACCATCTTGCCCTTGATGAATCCCATTTCGACGATGCGTTTACGGAATCCTCCGTGCCCCAGAACCTTTACAATCACACCCTTCTCTCCCGTTTTCAGTTCTGAAAGTTTCATCTCTGTGCTTCCTTATCGGTTGCAAAGGTAATGCTTTTTCCCCACCCACAGGCCATATCGGCCCGATAATCGGCAAAAAAGCAGGGCATCCGCCCCCTGAAAAAAAACGGGCCACGGGAAAAAACGATGCAATGATAGGGAAATGCCTACCGCAAAATAGGAAAAATCCCTTTCATACCACAAATAAAAAGCGGACATTTGTAACGCTCAAAAGCAGATAAAAACAAAACCACTAAACATAAACGGACATGAAAAAGTTGATAGGACTGATAACCGTTCTCTTCATCGGACTGGCCAGCCTGAATGCCATGTCCTACGAAGAAGCCCGCAACAGGGCCAGATATCTGACTGACAAGATGGCGTACGAGCTCAACCTTAACGAACAACAATACAACGACGCCTATGAAATCAATCTGGATTACCTGATGAACATCCGGACTGAAAGCGACGCCACAGGAGTCTATCTGGAATACCGCAACGCGGACTTGCGTTTCATCCTCTACGACTGGCAGTATGCCTTGTTCCGTGCGGCAGACTACTTCTTCCGTCCGGTACTCTGGCGGGCCGGCGCCTGGTTCTTTCCCGTTTACGGCATCTACCGGGTGAATCGCTTTTTCTATGCTCCGCCACGCGTCTACCACGTCTACCACGGCGGAAACTGGGCTTATCATCGCGACCATCGGGGCAGTTTCTATGCCCACCGACGGCCGTTGTGGAACGGCGGACTGAGAGGAGAAAGCCGGGGACCGGCCCCACGGCCGGAACACATGAGACGACCGGAATTCAGAAACAATGCCGGGTTCAGATTCGAGCCCGTCACACGACCGCAGCGGCCGAACGAGGGAAGACAGCCGGACAAAGGACCGGGATTTCACTTCGGCCCCGTAACACATCCGGAAACATCCCCACGCCCACAGCACACGCAACGTCAGCCGACAAGCGTTAAAGAGCCGGGGCGGACGGGAAACAGCAACCGGAAACCGGCAAAAACACCGTTACGCAGCAGCAACTACAACCGCCCCAGCTCTACACGGACCACCGTCAACCAGGAGTCAAAGCGTCCGGCGGCAGGCAGGACTCGCGTCCAGACCGGCAGACAAAGGGCAACACGCCAGCAAGTGCAGTCACGGCATGCCCCGCAACGTCAGGCCAAAACCACCGCACCGACCAGGAGCGGCAGACGGTAGACAGACAAAAGAGACAACTATGATCAAATCTAAGACAAAAACATAAACCTCGACTATGAAAGTCCGGTGGCAACACCGTAATGAAGGCGGCTGTCCGTTGGCGGACAGCCGCCTGTTTCTTACCGGAAAAATCGCATCAGCCTCTGCACGCCACAGAGGTTAAATAAAAATAAAACACGCCAAAATCACCGCCACGCCGCACCGCTTACAGCCGATTTATCGGTATCTTTGGAGCCATAAACATAGGACAATGAAAAAAACATTTTGGATTGCTCTCCTGGCAGGCACGGCAATGGGGCTGAACACAGGATGCAAAAACGACATGGAGAGCCGGATTGCCGGTAAATACGAACACCCCGACCTTCCGGGACAGACTTTTGAATTCGGCGAAAACCACCGCTACATCAAAACCATGCAGGCCGGAGCTTCAGACTGCACCATAGAATATCCCGGCACATGGACAGTGGACGGCGACAGCCTGTTCGTGGAGAGCAGCAAGGAAAAACCCGTCTATCACTTCGGCGACAGCCTGACGGAAGAACAGAAAAACATCATCCGCAAACTGGCCGAGTGCGACCTTGAAGACCGGCTGGCATTCCAGATCGCCGGCGTAGACAGCTTTGCCCTGAGCCTGAAACGAGGCGACAGAATCGTAACCTACACGCGGATAAAATAAAGCAAGCAGAAAAAGGCTTTTGCTTACTTACCACTCAGCCTTCCCGCACGGACAATATCGGAAAGTCCGTGACGGGAAGTTTTTATATCATCACCCCATCCGCAGCCGATGCGTTGCAAATCCGGAACACCAAACAGACGATACAGGCGGAACGCCATTCCGGAAATGAACCCAAATGAACCAGCCCTATTTTTTCCATCTTTCATAATTTTTTTTAAATTTGTTCCGAAACAAAGAAAAAAAAGGAAAAGGAAACCGGTACGTGTCAAGTACAGCCTGCCCGTCATGTTCCGCATAAAATAAACCTTTAAAGCATACCATCATGAAAAAAAGCACTGTAACGACTGTCCTTTGGAGCGCACTCCTTTGCCTGACGCTCACATGGACTTCCTGCTCCGATGCCAGACTGGCCGAAGCAGCCGACGGAGAATGGGTCAACACACAGCAGCTGACCGATGAAGACGGAATCCCCTACACCGAGACAACCCGCTACAGATTCAAACACATCGACAGCGGGGACAAGGACGGCGGCACGTTCACCGAACGGACCTACATCAAGCAAAGCGGCGAAGAAGACGGCGTGGCCGTCAGCTATCGCATGTCCGCCCGTGTGGAAGGAGAATGGGAATTCATCCTGGGCGACCTCTACATGACCTACGATCTTGCCTCTTTACAGGTGAAAATGGACGACTTCGACCTCAACCTGACGGAAGATGCCAGCTACGACATGCAGCTGGGAATGGCCGGTGTCGCACTCTACGAGGGCCTCACCGGCACAGACCTGCTCGACAAGGACGGCATGTGCGAGGAAATCACAGACGAATGGTACCAGGAGTTATACAACATCTATCAGTCGGACAACGAGAACGAGACCTGCTATCAGGACGTGGAAATAGAGGGGGATGTCATGACGGTCGGGACAACCGACGGACGCATGGTGTTCCACCGGGATTGACAAAAACAATAATACTATGGAAGAAGCAAATGAAAAGACAAAGAAATGCCCGTATTGTGGAGAAGAGATCCTGGCTACGGCCAAGAAGTGCAAGCACTGCGGGGAATGGATCGAGGGAGGACCTCCACCCAGCCCCAAAACAGTAACTGAGGCCGAATATGACGATGAGGAGGACGATGAAGCGGACGGATGCTCTTGGGGATGGCTGAAAAACGTGTTGTTCTACGGGATCATCGCCCTCATTGCATGGTTCACCCTGCCTTCCGACAGCAAACATAGAGACAAGCTGCAGGCCGATGTCAGGGAATGTGTGAAAGAACGCGCGCACGACTACGTCAACCGGCAGGATGTCCTCACCAGCATCTTGGGAAACGCGCTGTTGAATGAGAAGAACATCGCGGACGCCGTAGTGGACGGACTCATCCGCCAACGGTTAGACATACGCATCAAAAACTACAAAGTCATATCATTCGGCATCATCACCGACAAAGAGACAGGGGATTCCTCACCGGCCAGTGTGGCCGCATTCGGCTTTGTCCTGCCCTTCACGGATTTGATTATGGAAGACTTCTGATAAACAACCTCAAAAAAAAACCACTATGGAAGAAACAAAAAGATGCCCTTATTGCGGCGAAGAGATTCTGGCCACGGTCAAGAAATGTAAACATTGCGGGGAATGGCAGGAGGAAAAGCCGGCAAATGCAGCGGAATCCATACAGCCGGCCACGGCACGACCGGCTGGAACAGCCACACCGCCTCCTGCATCCCCGGCAGACACCGGGCAGACGGCCGACAGCGTGCCGAGCCTGATCGAAAGGTATTACGTGGAAGTGTTCTTCCGGCATTACGCAGACTTCAAAGGCAAACTGCCCCGCAAGCAGTTCTGGATAGCTTACCTGTTCTATACGCTGAGTATCATCCCGCTGTTGGCCATCAACATGATGATCGGATTTCCCGTCCTGTTCCTCATCTATCTGCTGGCTACAATTGTCCCGTCCATCGCGGCCTCAGTGCGCCGTCTGCACGACATGGGCACAAGCGGATGGTGGTATCTCATCTCCCTTATCCCGACCATCGGAAACATATTGCTTCTGATTCTCCTCTGCCAGAAAGGCAAGACGGACACCCGGCCTGCCAAAGCCAAACCCTCCGACTGGATAGCACTGGCCATCGCAGTGGTCGTTTCCATCGTCGGATTTGCCGTAGGAACCAACAAAATGGCCAAGCTTTTCAGTGATGGACTGACCGGCATGGTCACAGAAAGTGTCATTGCCGATGAGATGGAAAGCAAGCCGGAAGCCCCTGAAGGAGCAACTTTAGCCGGCGTTTCCACAGACGGGAACTACTGGTACTACCTGAAAGAAGGAGAAAACAACCTGTACCAAATAGACAAAAGCACAAAGACCTTGTATACCATCAATATGAATGAAGCCTTTGACCATGTTCCCATTTACAGTATTGAGGACTACACGGTATATGGCAACAAGCTCTTCTTCATCACCTATAACGGAGGCAACGGGATGGGAAGCGCATGCGATGCGTTCTATTTCGACATGGACAATGAAAAATGGCAGCACATAGCCTTTGCGAAAGACATAGAATTCAACGAAGACAAGACGGTTCTGAAAGCCTCTTCACCAACATCTGAAGATTATGAAAGCTTTGAAGAGCATGAGTACGACCTGAGTGAGTTCTAAAGAATAGTGCAACAAATGCACACAACATGTAAAACAAACAACAGACCATTTATGAAAAAGACAATCTGGATGGCAGCCGTGGCTGCACTGTCGTTCACCGCAATGAGCTGCGGGAACAGCATGGAAGACAAAATCGAAGGGAAGTATGAAATGGACTTTACGCCAGGGGCAACGTATGAATTCGCATCAGGCGGGAAGTTCATGAACGAAGCCAAGCCGGAAAGCATGGACTGCACCATCAAGTCGCCCGGCACTTGGGAAGTGAAAGGCGACAGCCTGTACATCACCACCGACACGAAAAACGTGACTTTTGAGTACGGCAGCGGCGTGTCGGAGGATGAAAAAGCCATATTGGAAGGAATAACAAAAGGCATGGCCGAGATGGACCAGCAGAAACTGGCCTACAAAATCATCAGCGTGGACGACAAGGAACTGAAAGTGGAAGCAGAAGGCACCCCGTTCACCTACAAGCGCATCAAATAACTGCGGCATACGTTCCCTTTGTTGAGACGGATGCAGGCGAAGGAACAAACGTTCCCCCAGCCTGCATCCGCTTTTGTTTCCGCCCGCCATCCACGACCGACAGACACCGCGTCCCGCAAGGAACAGACACCGCTTCCGCCCGCATACCGCCCGCCGGCATGCCTCAGATTTTCTCCATCCGCCAACGGCCGCGCCTCATGTAAGCATAACACAACAGCAGGATGCACAGACCGTAGACATGCTCGGACGTCCAGCACCAGGCCACATCGAAACGCAGGTGCTGGATGATGACGTATATATATAAGGTATAGACACACAGGGTGGCCAGCTCCAGCATGAAAGCCATGCGGGTGTTGCCCGTGCCGGACACGGCCTGGAAGTAGATGTTGCCCGGAGCAATCAGCAGGGGCGTCGTACAGTAGACCCACAACGACGGGATGGTGGCCGTTATCAGGTCCGGTATGTTGGTATAAACTCCTATGATCACACGGGGAAAGAGAGCAAATAAGGCCACCATGGGCAGCACGATCATGAACGTGAGCCGCACATGCTGGCGTATCGTAGGCATGACGGCCTCCTCGCGCCCCGCACCGATCAGGTTGCTCACCAGAGAACTGCAGGTGGAGGCAAAGGCGGCCACCACCATGAACGAGATGCCGGAGATGTTGCGCACCACGTTCGTGACGGCCAACGCCCGTTCGCCGAGGTGCTCCACAAAGAGGAAAAACAGGAACCAGGTGGAGAAAGATATGAAATTCTGAATCATCGTCCAGAACGACACGTTCAGAATGCGCCCCAGCTTGTGGCGGTCGAAACGGATGCGGCGGTTCAGCCCGTATTTCGCCAGATCCACGCGACGGCGGGTATAGACAATGAAAAACACCATCGACACCAGCTCTGCCAGGGACGACCCGATGGCAGCTCCCGCAATACCCAGCGCGGGGAAGCCCAGTTTACCGTAAATCAAGATGTAGTTGAACACGACATTGGACAACACCATGATGACGGAGTTCAATGTCAGCGTCTTGGTCTGCGTCGTACCGATAAAAAAGGCCCTGAACATCACGGCCACAAAAGAGAAGAAAAAACCGAAGATGCGCCAGTCCAGATAGCTGAGAGCCGCAGCGACGATATGGGGCGACGAGACGACTGTGGGCAACAACACCGGAGCCACCGCCTTGGAGAGCACAAAAGCCAGCAGGGCCAGCCCCAGAATGAAATACAGGCCGTGGTAGAATATGTCACCAATCTCGGCATAATGCCCTCCGCCGTTCCGGCGGGCCATCAGAATCTGCGCACCGATGCCGAAACCGAAACCAATCATGAACACCACCATGTAGTAGACACCGGCTATGGCCGCCGCCCCCAGCTCCACCTCGCCAACCCGTCCGAGGAAAGCGGTGTCGGTCATACCTATCATCTGTTCCATCAGCAGACTGACCAGTATAGGATAAGCAATGCGCAGAATTTCCTTGGCCGAATAGACAGTCTTGCCCTTTACCTTCACTTGTTCCATTCCTGAAAAAAACAAAAATTGAGCCGACAAAGTTATAAAAAATACCTGAAACGGACGAACATCCGGGCAAATGTTGGTTTAAAATCGGGCGTTTTGCATTATCTTATTTCTGAACTAAGTTCCCTTATCGGAACAATAAATCCCTAAACTCTAAAAAACAAAACGACATGGCTTCAGTAAAAGTCAAATTCAGACCTTCGACCATTCAGGAAAAACCTGGGTCAATCTATTTTCAAGTCATCCATCACCGGGTGTTACGGTCGCAGAAGACCAAGTACAAAATCTTTCCCGACGAATGGGACAGTGCCGCAGGCCGCATCGTCCTGTCGCCCGGCAGACCCGACAGGCAAGCCCTGCTGTGCAGCTACCGGCAAGAAATCAAGGAGGAACTGCTCCGCCTGAATGAATGCATCGTCACACTCAACCGCAAACAGAGGCCCTACACCACGGAAGAGCTGCTGCGCTTCTACCGCAACCGGTTTCAGGAAAACACCCTGAGAACTTTCATGACCTCACTCATCAGTCAGCTGAGACGCCAAGGACGGATGCGCACGGGAGAAACCTATCAATCCGCCCTGAACAGCTTCATGCGGTTCCGCAACGACCGGGAAATCGCCATGGAGGAGATTACGCAGGACACAATGGAAAGCTACGAGGCATACCTGAAGAAAGAAGAGCTGACCATGAACACCGTCTCGTTCTACATGCGCATCCTGCGGGCTGTCTACAACCGCGCGGTGGACAAAGGAGTCACAACGCAACGCTTCCCTTTCAAACACGTCTATACCGGCATTGAAAAAACGGTGAAACGTGCCGTCCCACTGAAAATCATCAAGTCCATCAAGGAAATAGAACTGCCTCCGGCCGCCAACACGGGCTACGCCCGCGACATGTTCCTCTTCAGCTTCTACACACGCGGCATGTCGTTCATCGACATGGCCTATCTCAAGAAAAGAGACCTGCACAACGGCATACTGACTTATCGCCGTAAAAAGACCGGACAGCAACTGACCATCAAATGGGAAAGATGCATGCAGGAGATTCTGGACAAATATCCGGTGAACACCACCGAATATCTGCTCCCCATCATCCATGCCGAGGACGGACAGGAACGCCGGCAATACAAAAATGCCCTCACGCTGGTCAACAGACAGCTGAAAATCATCTCTGGCACCGTGCACAGCCCGTTCCCACTGTCCATGTACGTGGCCCGCCACTCCTGGGCCAGCATCGCCCGAAGCAAAAACATCCCCATATCCATCATCAGCGAAGGAATGGGACACGATTCCGAAACCACCACCTACATCTATCTGGCCTCACTGGACACAACCGTGGTGGACCGTGCCAACCGCATGATTCTGAAAGAGCTGTAAGCAGCCCTGTCAAAAGGTGTGCCCTGCCGTCCGGCAGGGCACACCCTACTGTCTCACCCGACACAACGGACACTTGGACAAACGGCTGCAAAATTTACGGCGGAACGTTATCAGGACATCTGCAAAAAGCCTATCTTTGCAGATAAACGCCTTGTAAAAACATCAATGAACTGTCCATGAACACCGAACGTCTGATTCTCCGCCCCTGGCAAGATACCGATGCTGAAGCGTTATACAAATACGCCAAAGACCCCGACGTAGGCCCCATCGCCGGATGGCCTCCACACACCTCCGTGGAAAACAGCCTTGAAATCATCCGTACGATATTCAATGCTCCCGAAACATACGCCGTCATACTGAAAGAAACCGGCGAGCCGGTCGGAAGCATCGGCATCATGTTCGGTAACGAGCTGCACAGTGCCGAAATGCAGGCAGACGAAGCCGAAATAGGTTACTGGATAGGCAAGCCGTATTGGGGACAAGGACTGATACCCGAAGCTGTGCGCTGTCTGTTGCGACGGTGTTTCGAGAAACTGGATATGACAGCCGTATGGTGCGGATATTATGAAGGCAACATGAAATCGCGCCGGGTAATGGAAAAATGCGGCTTTCGCTTCCATCATACGGAAGAAGGCAAGACTTCTCCGTTAGGAGACATCCGGACAGAACATTTTATGAGAATAACAAAAAAAGAATGGATAAGTGATTGAACAATGGCTGCAACACAAGAATCCACAGAGATAAAAAATCCTGTCCGTCACAACGGACAAGAAACAATATTTGCCGCTGTGGCTCATCGGTGATGAGCAAGAATCAATGATTGACAGCTACTTGGAGCGGGGCGAAATATTGCTGCTGTTTTCTGTTTCATGCAGTTTACTTCATTTTCGTTTACAATATGCTTTCCTCATAAAAATGCAGCCCACTGACCTTGTGGTAGCGGGCTGCGGTGTCTGTATGATTTACCGGGCACAAATGCTCCCGCCCGGAATGGGAGTTCCTTCTTACTGTTTTTTCTCCAATACGGGCAGACCGTCTGGGCCTGGTACATACAGCCAGCCCGTGTCGGACAGCTTCTCGTTCATGACTTTCATAGCTTCCGTCCAGTCGCCGTCCGTCACCTTCGTGGTTTCGCCGGTGTAGGTCATATCATAACCAATGCCATTGCCATCGGTCACTGTACCGTTCCAGTAGCAAGCGGTGATGATACCGCCACCAATCATGGAGTCCTTGAAGTTCCGTCCCACCACGCCGCCTGTGCTTCCTGAGGCTCCAGTGACATCGCCCGTAGCGTGATAGCAGGCGGTCAGGGAGCCTAAAGCATTGTCTCCTGTTACGCCGCCTACATAGATAGAGCCGGTTCCGTCACCTGTAACGGTCACGTTGCCCGTGGCATAGCAGGCGGTCAGCGTGGCACCATAATTAGTTAGACCTACCACGCCGCCGACTTCGTTCGTTCCATCCACTATGGCCGAGGAAGTGCATTCGGTGATGGTACCGCCATATTGCTGGCCCACCACGCCGCCTACGCAGTTGTCGGTGCCGTCGCTATTTCTGTTTCCGCTGACGCTGCCCGACACCGAGCAGTTTTCAATGTTGCCCCGGCTATATCCTGCCACGCCGCCGACATTGGCATACTGGTTATCGCTTGTTATCTGCACGTTCTCCAACTTTACGTTCTTCACCGTGCCGCCAGAGCCGATGTAGCCGAACAGCCCCGCATATTCGTCACTTCCCGTCATGGTCAGCCCCGTGATGGTATGGCCGCCACCGTCGAAGGTGCCGGTGTATGAGTTATTCCAGGCCGTGCCTATCGGTGTCCATTCCCCCGTCAGGGTGATGTCGGCGGTCAGGGTGATGTTGATGCCAAGATTGTCGTTGTTGGCAATGTTTGCCACAGCTTTCAGCCCGTCGGCAGTGGTCACAGTGTAGTTACCGTTGCCGTCGTCGGTATATCCCTTGTTATTGTTCAGCGTGATGTTGTAGAAGCTGCCTGCCTCGGGATTAATAGTAGTGGAGAGGGGGCGCTCCTTGCCGTCGTTGTTCGCCATCAGCTTGGTTATCGCGTAGCCGGGCACCACGTTGGCCTCCCAGCAGGTCTGGCCGTTGTAGCTGTACTTCTTCATTTCTATCCAGCCAGGGGTTGCACCCTGCACGTCGTTGCCTTGGTTGTGGGTGCATTGAGTGTAGGTATAGAGTTGGAGGGAAGTTACCTCACCGTCGGCGATGTCATTCGAGGGCGTGACACGCACCTTTGCCAGCCGGTGGGTGAAGGTCAGTTCTACCGGCTTCTCATAGTTGCCCCTGCCCGTGCCGTGCAGCAGGTAGGCAAGGCCGTCTGTTTGGTCGCTGAGATCGAGTGTGCCGTCTGTAGCAGAATACCAGGCGGTGACGGTGTGGGTGTTACGGTCGCTCCAGTAAAGGGGCGCGTCGGAAGAGACTGTGCCGTCGGTCTGCACGATGTAGGTGGTTGTCTCTGTGCTGCCTTCTATCTGCACGTCTATCTCTTCATCGCCGTCCCACTTGCTGCCCGTGCCGTCTTCGGTCTCGCTGACGCGGGTCTGCGGTGCGCCCCACGGCTGCGCTTCGCCTTCCTCCACGCTGAGGGTGACGGCGGCTATCTGCAAGGGGTATTGTCCTTCGGGCAACCGGGTATCGTCCGTCAGCTCGTCCTGCGTACAGGCAGTCGCTGCAAAGAATATCGCAGCTACGGCAAGAAGTATCTGAATGGAATGTCTTTTCTTCATATCGCGTTGTTTTTTGTTCTTGTTTCGTGCTGCCGCCGCCTGCGAAGGCGGCCGTCGCACCATAACTCATCTATGGGCAGCTCCGGCTTGACGCTTGCGCCGGGGCAGCGGTGTGTGGATCAGAGTCCCACGGTAATGTTATCATTCACCTTGTCCCATGCTTTGATAGAGGCATTTACCTCCACATTCTGGTGGCTGATGGTGATCTCGTAGTGGTATTCCTTGCCGCTTTGGAGCTTGCCTTCCTTCACGGGAAGTGCGGTGTAATAGGTGTTTCCGTTCAATAATATTTCCATTCCGATGCTCTCCACTTCCTGCGGGAAGAAGATGGACGAGGTGCGGTTGCCTGGCAGGGTTACATCTGCCGTGGTTGTGGTAGTGGTTGCCGTCTGGCCGGTGGTGGGGTCGAAAGTACCTTGCAACAACAAGCCTTTCAGTGTGTAGCTGGTCGGGTAACCAGTCGGGATGGTGACACCGCTTCCTTCTTTGAAATTGAGTGTAATCCGGCTCATGCAGTGGCTGAAGGCGTTTGCGCCGGTGAAGCTCACATCCGGGTTGTAAGTGCTTCCCTTGGCACCG
>CALULA010000013.1 GCA_944321365.1 uncultured Paraprevotella sp. | reverse complement strand
GCTCTCTTCATAAGAGATATATCGACAGGGATATTCCGGTATGAATAGAATGTCGTTGATAAGTGCTGTTCGCTGACATAATGAAAGTTTTTCGGACGGTTCCTCATATTCTTGTTGAATGAAAAGGAACGGGAAAAACTGCCGACTGTTAAAATTTACTGCGTTTTTCTGTATGTATGTGGCGTTTTTGCGCAAATCCGGTAGTTTCTGACCGCATAAAACGGATTTTCTTTCCGCAAAGAAAAATGTTTTTGTGCGCACGACTGTGATTTTTCTTGCGCATGAGCCGGAGCGGCGGTGCGCAAAAAGCGGGAAAACCGTGCCCAAGAGGCTTCTTTTTGTATTATCTGAGTGTTTTTCCGCTTCAGAAACGGTGTGGCAGGATGTCAGGAAAAGAGTTTTCTGACTGACGCGATGTTGCCGGTGATGCGCATGCCGGACTTTTCGCGTCGTCAGAAAGAAAGTGAAATGCACGGCGGGGCAGTCATGCTGCATTCCGGCCACGGCGTGAGAATCGCGTATTTTCCGCGGCCCCGCATACGTGCCGGAAACGGGCGTATCCTGCGGCCCGCCGTCTGACATTCCGTCAGCGGGGGGCGGCGTTGACGGAATGTCAGCGGGTGGTGTGGCAGCAGGGCCAGGCGGGCGGTGGCGGCGGTGCCGTTATTTGCCTTGCAGGATCTTGAGCAATTCCTTTTCGCGCTTCAGCTCTTTGAGGTTCTTGTCGGGCGAGATGAGCATCATGCTGCGGATGACATCTTCGTCGCCGCAGGTGTAGTTGTAGTAGTCGGCCAGTTCGCCCGTGAACTGTTCCTTGGGGATGACTTCCGTGCGCAGTTCGGCGAATTCCTCCAACGGGATTTCATCGCCCTGACGGACGAAGAGGATGCGGCGGGCGATGGGGTTGCGGTTGTAGTCGTGGGTCAGATAGATGCCTTTGATGATGGCCGGATATTCGATGATGGGCAGTTGCAGGTAGACCACTTTCAGGGCCAGCTGCAGCCGCTTCTGCTCGTTGAACATCAGGTAGCCGATCTGGAAGGGGGAGAACAGCCCTACGCCCGTGTAGTAGTCGCCCGACATGTTCTGGCAGTAGACCTTGGGCATGGTGTCGCCGTCCACGATGGAGACAATCATATAAGGCTCCACTTTCAGCCCGTCGCAGAAAGAGGCCGAGCTGTAGGACATGTACAGTCCTGTGTAGATGCCCGCATTGGGCAGGTATTTGATGGCCTCCTTTTCGATGTCGTCCAGGAAAGGGCGGCCGTTGTTCTTGTTCGACACGAAGCGCGGCTCCATGTGGCTCACCTTGTCGTACAGTTCGTCCAGACAGCCCAGCAGCTTGCGTTTCGACACGTTGTTCACCTGTTGCAGCCCCTGGTCCAGGGCCGTGTCCTTGTCGCAGCCGGCGGAAATCTGGTTGATGAAAGTGGGTAGTACGGAAGAGTAGAGTGAGGAGAGCACGCTGGAGGCGATGCCCGTCTCTTCCGAGATGTCCTTCATGCGCACGCCCGCCTCGCGCAGCTTGCGCATCCGTTCGTAGAGAGTTACTAATTTGTCCATTTGTCGGTTGTTTGGTGCAAAGGTATGCAATCATTATTACAATCATGTTTCTAACTTGCTTCATTATTATGTAATTAAGATTGCATTATAAAAACAGCTGATAATGAGTTTATGATACATGATGAATTAATTTTTTCAGCGGGAGGTTTGCCATAGCTTTGCAGCCGGAAACAAAAAACTGGTTATGGATAAAATCGCAAAAAACAAGACATGTTCGGATCTGCTTCTGATCCTTTGGGCGGGAGGTGCCGCCCTGCTTTCCTATTCTTTGGTTTATGCCCTGCGCAAACCTTATACGGCCGCTTCGTTCGACGGCTTGACATTTATGGGCACGGACTACAAGATTGCTGTGACCACGATTCAGATTCTGGGTTATGTGATAGCCAAGTTCTTCGGCATCAAGCTGATTTCTGAGCTGAAACGTGAGAACCGCTTCCGCTTTTTCGTCTGGTCGGCTGTGCTGGCCGAGGCGGCACTGATTGGTTTCGGGCTGTTGCCCATGCCGTTCAATGTGGTGGCCATGTTTGTCAACGGTCTTTCGCTGGGCTGCATGTGGGGCGTCATCTTCAGCTTCATCGAGGGCCGCAAGGTGACGGATATGCTGGCCAGTCTGCTGGGCGTGAGTATGGTGTTCAGCTCCGGCGTGGCCAAGAGTTTCGGTCTCTTTGCCATGAACGACATGCACATCGACCAGTTCTGGATGCCGGCCGTCATCGGCGGTTTCGCCCTGCCGCTGCTGGTGCTGATGGGTTACCTGCTCAAGCGTCTGCCGCGTCCCACGACTGAGGACATCGAACTGCGTAACGAGCGCGTGACACTGGACCATAACGGGCGCAAAGCCCTGTTCCTCAAGTATGCCCCGATATTGACACTGTTGTTCGTGGGCAACTTCATGCTGCTGGTGCTGCGCGACATCAAGGAGGACTTTCTGGTGAACATCATCGACATGAGCAACCAGTCGTCGTGGCTCTTCGCCCGCATCGACACTGTGGTGACACTGATTATCCTGGGCATCTTTGCCGCTTTCATCTTCTTCCGCAGCAACATCAAGGCTCTGATGACGCTGATGGGCCTGGTCATTGCGGGCTGTCTGGTGATGACTTATGTCTCGCTGAGCTATGAGAGCCTCGACCTGCAGCCCGTGACGTGGCTGTTCATCCAGAGCCTGTGTCTGTACATCGCCTATCTGACGTTCCAGACCATCTTCTTCGACCGTTTCATCGCCTGCTTCCGGGTGAAGGGTAATGTGGGCTTCTTCATCGCCATCATCGACTTCATCGGCTATCTGGGCACGGTCACGCTGCTGTCTACCAAGGAACTGCTGAACATCGACATGGAGTGGTTCGCTTTCTTCAACCACCTGTCGGCAACGGTGGGAGGTGTCTGTGCGGTGCTGTTCACGGTGGCTGCCGTCCTGATCTGGCGCAAGTACCAGTCTACGCGGGTCCGCCGTGTGGCTGTAGAAGAGGAGACCCTGTGCATGAATCCCCAATATAACGTGATTTGAACTATGACAACAAGAGAATATGATATTATCATCGTGGGCGGCGGTCTGCTGGGCTGCGCCACGGCCTACCAGCTGGCCAAGCGTAAGGCGGGAAACATCCTGCTGCTGGAGGCGAACGAGATAGCATCGCAGGCATCGGCCCGTGCGGCCTGTCTGCTGACCAGGGCGCGGACCAAACCGGCCCTGATGGAACTGGTGCAGGAGACCTATGACTGCATCGCCGAGATAGAACAGCTGTTGGGCGAATCACTGGAGCTGCAGCAGTGCGGCAGTGTGACCATCGCCTCGTCCGAGGCTTCGCTGAAAGAGGTGGAGGCCCTGGAGGCTGCGGCTGGTCGCTTCGGCATACCGAACGAGCGCATCAGCCGCGAGCGTACCAAGGAACTGTTGCCCTGGATGGAAGTGTCGGCTGTCGACGTGGCACTCTACATGCCCACGGATGCGTTCATCGATTCGGCCCTGCTGTGTTCGGGTTATGCCCGTGCGGCCCGTGCGCTGGGCGTTGAGCTGCGGTCGGGCTGCAAGGTGAAGCGCATCGTGGCCGAGGGCGATGCCGTGACAGGCGTAGAGCTGGCAGACGGCACGGTGCTGCACGCACCGCTGGTGGTGAACGCTGCCGGGTCGTGGGCCAATCTGCTGATGCGTCCGTTGCAGGTGGGGTTGCCTTTCACGCCGGTACGGAGCCACTTCTGGATTACGGGTATCGACAAGGAGCGTTTCCCCGTGAACCATCCTTTCACGGTGATACCCGACGCACGGGCTTTCACCCGTTCGGACGTGGGGGCACTCATCATCGGCCTGCGTGAGAGCCAGTGCCAGTCGTTCGACCCTTCCACGCTGACCGACAAGCTGGAGGACTTCGATTTCAATCAGGCGGCCAAATGGCAGGTGCTGGACGAAGGCGCCCCGCTGCTGAAGCGTTATCTGCCGGACATAGACGACCTGGGCATCGCGCACTACATGGCCGGACCGTCATGTTACGTGCCGGATGCCAAGTTCATCATCGGTCCCGTGAAACGCTATAGCGGTCTGTACACCGTCACCGGCTGTTGCGGTGGTGGCGTGGCAGCCGGCGGCGGTATGGGACGGCTGGCAGCGGAACTGATGCTGCACGAGGAGCCTTTCGTAGATCCGGCCCTGTTCGTCCCCGAACGTTTCGGCGAGGTGGATCCGTTCTCGGCCGAGTTCCAGAAACGTTGTGCCGATGCCCGTTCCAACAAGAAAGGCGGATAGTTCAAAGAGAATGTAAAACAGATTTAGAGGATAGCAATGAAAAGATATATCGTATTTCTGAAACAGGTGCCATTGTCCACGAAAGTGGAGATGGACGAACAGACCAAGACACTGAAACGCTCTTCGGCACTGTGCCAGACCAACCCCGACGACCTGCATGCCCTGCAGATGGCCGTGACGCTGAAACGCAGTACGGGGGCCGAGGTGGTGGCCGTCAGCATGGGACCGGCTTCGGCCGATGCCGTTCTGCGCGAGACTCTGCAGCGCGGGGCCGACCGTGCGGTGCTGCTCTCGTCGCGGGCCTTTGCCGGAAGCGATACGTGGTGTACCAGTCTGGTGCTGGCCGCCGCCGTGCGTAGGATAGGGGAGTATGACCTGCTGTTCTTCGGCCGCATGGCTATTGATGGCGACACGGCCCAGGTAGGTCCGGAGGTGGCCGCTCATTTGGACATTCCCCAGTTGACGTGGCTGGCCTCGGTGGACGGTGTGGCAGACGGTCGTCTGCGTGCGGTGAAGCTGGCAGGCCGTGTCCGCCAGCAGGTGGAGGTGTCGTTGCCCTGTGCTCTGATGGTGGGCCGGGAGAACTGTGCCCTGGAGGCACCCACCCTGTCCGGCTGGCGGTGGGCGCAGCAGCAGGAAGTGGAATGCTGGGGCGAGGACGAACTGGGCCTCTCGCCCGATGAGGTGGGGCTGTATGCCTCGCCCACGCGGGTGGTGACGACCGAAGTGCCGCAGCGGGAGAAGGAGATGGTGTGGCTGGCCGATGCCCCGGCACTGGCTGCCGTGCTGCGTGATGCCATGCAGTTTCAGAACAAATAGTCAACAGAAAACAAGGATATGAGTAAGAATAGAGCATTTCCCCTACGTGTGCAGGAGGAACTTTGTGTGGGTTGCGGCCTTTGTGCCAGCAGTTGTGCCTATCAGGCGATAGAGATGGGCGATTTTCCGAAAATCGATGCCGACCGTTGCCGTTTGTGCGGCAGTTGCGTGCAGTCGTGTCCGGTGGGTGCCCTTGAGATGGATGAGGTGGCCCCGGCGGCTGAGGCTCCGAAGCAGGAGACGAGCGGCATCTGGGTGCTGGCCGAGGTAGAGGACGGTGCCCTTGCACCGGTGAGTCGCGAACTGCTGGGCAAGGCGGTGGCACTCTCTGCCAAGCTTCGGCAGCCCGTTGAGGCGGTCCTGGTGGGCGGTAGGATAGCCGCCCTGGCCCAAGAACTGATAGCCTGTGGTGCCGATCGCGTACATGTGGTTGAGGCACCTGCATTAGGACAGTTTGTGGAGGAGAACTACTCCCGTGTGCTGGCCGATCTGGCCGGACGCCTGCATCCGGACATCCTGCTGGTGGGGGCCACACAGCGCGGACGTGGTCTGTCGGCCCGCCTGGCCGCCCTGCTCCATACAGGACTGACGGCAGACTGCACGGAACTGGATATCGACACCGAGAGCGGGCTGCTGCATCAGATTCGTCCGGCCTTTGGCGGCAACCTGATGGCCACCATCGTCAACCCCACCCACCGTCCGCAGATGGCATCGGTGCGTCCGGGCGTGATGAAAGCACTGGAGGCCGACACCGCCCGCAAGGGCGAGGTGGTGCGCCATGATTACAGCGCGTTCGCGATGGACAGCCGGGTGAGCGTATTGAACGAAACGGCAGAAGCCGCCGGAGGCGACTCACTGGAGGGCAGCCATATTATAATAGGTATAGGGCGCGGCGTGAAGGACAAGGCCTGTGTGGCCGAAATCCGCCGGCTGGCCGACCGCATCGGGGCTGCCGTAGCCGGTTCGCGGGCCGCTGTTGAGGCCGGACTGGTGGACGCCTCTGTACAGGTGGGACAGACGGGCCATACGGTGGCACCGGACCTCTACATCGCCATCGGCATCAGTGGACAGATACAGCATACGGCAGCCATTACGGGGGCACGCACCATCATCGCGGTGAACCCCGACCGCACGGCCCCCATCTTCAGTGTGGCCGACTACGGGCTGGCTCTCCCGGTGGAAGAGGCCCTGCCGCAGTTGATGAACCTTATTCCGGCTGTTGTATGAGAAAGCTACTCTGTGCGGCCCTGGGCCTTGTGCTGCTCTGCGGGAGTGCGGTGGCAGACGAACCCCTGAGCATCAAGTTCCGTTCGCGGGCCTTGCTGGACGCCACCGTTTCCGGTTACGGAAAGGACGATGCCCAAGGTTACTATCGGCTGGAGGACTTCCGCGTGGGCTTCAAGGCCACTTACGGGAAATATGAACTGAAGGCCGATATCGGGCTGGGAGGTGGAAAGGTGGCCATCAAGGACCTGTTGCTGAACTATCATTTCAAGAACAGTGTCCTGTCGTTCGGCAATGCCTACGACCCTTATTCGATGGACATGCTCATCAGTACGGTGGACATGCGTTTCCATCAGTCGGCCGGGTCGGTGCTGGCATTCACCGACAGCCGTAAGCTGGGTGTGACCTATCACTTCTACAATCCGTCGTGGTATGCGGCCACTGGCGTCTACACGCATAACGACATCAACAAGCTCGGCGACGATGAGCGGAAGAATGCTTTCGTGTCCACCTCGCGGGCTGTATGGCGCAAGCAGGTGGGGGAACAGCTGTTTCATGTGGGCGGTGCGTTCTCTTTCCGCACCAGGCAGGTCAACACAGAGACGCCGCCCACACTGGATCTGACCAACGACGGGGTGACCTCCATGTTCCCCGAACCGATGATGGAAGCTACGGTGGACCATGCCGGGACGGAACTGAAAGGACTGGTGGAACTGCTCTACACGGCTCCCCGTTTCATGGTGCAGGGCGAGTATTTCATGAACCGTTTCAACCGCACGGTGGGCGAGGCCTACCGCCCGCATGGCGGCTATGTGCAGGCCGGTTTCCTGATCAAGGGGCGCGGATTCGACTACGATGAGATGTATGCCATACCGGGCCGGCCGAAGAGCCGCCAGGCCATAGAGCTGACGGCACGGTTCAACTATACCGACCTGAACGACGGCGATGCGGGCATCCTGGGCGGGGAGGCGTATGACCTGTCCCTCGGTCTGAACTTCTATCTGAACCAGTATATCGGTGTGAAGGTGAACGGCAGCTACGTGTTCGTGGGCGACCACTGCAACGACTTCTACCGCAAGGACTTGTTGTTGGGCCAGGTGCGCCTGCAGTACGTGTTCTGACCCTTGCGGGTATCACCGGGCGAAAAAACGGCAACCGGCTGTTACAGGACGTTTATCTGTCCCGCGACAGCCGGTTGCCGTTGTGGTCTTATGGGGGCTTTGCGTCATTTCTTGTGCCGGTTGGCCCTGCGCTGGCGGATTTCGGCTTTCATCTTGGCCGAACCAGAGCCGTGTGCGCCTGTGATGTAGGCCTTCTTCTTGGCCTTGGTCTTCACCTTACGACCGTTCTGTTCCGGTTGCTTTCTTGCACCGGAGAACACGATGCCGCTCGTGATGACCTTGTCGATGTCGTCGCCTCCGAAATTTGCCATAGTCTTTACGGATTAATGGTGGAACAGGCGGACGCCGGTGAAGACCATTGCGATGCAATACTTGTCGCAGGTCTCGATGACATGGTCGTCGCGCACGCTGCCGCCGGCCTGCGCCACGTATTCCACGCCACTCTTGTGGGCACGCTCAATGTTGTCGCCGAAGGGGAAGAAAGCGTCCGAGCCTAATGCCACGCCCGTGTTCTTCGCGATCCATTCCTTCTTCTCCTCGCGGGTGAGCGGCTCCGGCTGTTCGGTGAAGAACTTCTGCCACTCGCCGTCGGCCAGCACGTCCATGTAGTCGTCACTGATGTAGATGTCGATGGTGTTGTCGCGGTCGGCGCGGCGGATTTTCTCCACGAAAGGCAGGTTCATCACTTTCGGGTGCTGGCGCAGCCACCAGATGTCGGCCTTGTTGCCGGCCAGACGTGTGCAGTGGATGCGGCTCTGCTGTCCGGCACCGATGCCGATGGCCTGTCCGTCCTTCACGTAGCACACGGAGTTGCTCTGCGTGTACTTCAGGGTGATGAGGGCAATCATCAGATCGCGTTTGGCTTCTTCCGGGAAGTTTTTGTTGGCCGTCGGCACGTTCTCGAACAGGGCCGGATCGTTCAGTTTTACCTCGTTGCGTCCCTGCTCGAAGGTGATGCCGAACACTTGTTTGCTCTCGATGGGAGCGGGCCTGTAGTCCGGGTCGATCTTGATGACGTTGTACGTGCCCTTGCGTTTCTCGCGCAGGATCTGCAGGGCCTCTTCCGTGTAGTCCGGTGCGATGATGCCATCGCTCACTTCACGCTTGATGAGCGTGGCGGTGGCAGCGTCGCAGGTATCGCTCAGGGCGATGAAGTCGCCGTAGCTCGACATGCGGTCGGCTCCTCGTGCGCGGGCATAGGCACAGGCAATGGGCGAGAGCGGCAACTGCACATCATCCACGAAATAGATCTTGCGCAGCGTGTCGTCCAGCGGCAGGCCGATGGCTGCTCCGGCGGGCGATACATGCTTGAACGAGGTGGCGGCAGGCATGCCGGTTGCCTCTTTCAGTTCCTTGACGAGCTGCCAGCCGTTGAGGGCATCCAGAAAGTTGATGTATCCGGGGCGACCGTTCAATACTTCGATAGGTAATTCTCCCTCGGTCATGTAGATGCGTGAGGGCTTTTGGTTCGGATTGCATCCGTACTTCAATGATAGTTCTTTCATGTCGGACAGTATGTTGTTCAAAAAAGGAAAAACAGCCGCAACATAATGATGCCCGGCTGCCTTTATCGTGGAGCTGGAGGGAATCGAACCCTCGTCCAAACAGGGAAACCATACGCTTTCTACATGCTTATCCTGGCTTTCGGTTTTCGTGTGCAGACAAGACCCAAGCTACCCATCTACACCTTATCCTCTAAAAAATTCACCGACTGCGCGAGGCCGCAGGCGGCTATCTCCGATTTTGCTGCACCACTGGACCGGAATGCTTCGGAGCGACAGCTTCCGAGTGATGTCCCGTTTCAGCACCTGGTGCCGAAATAAAGGTAATCTACTGTACTTCGATTACGCAGCGAGAGCGTATTTGTTTTCGCCAGATAAATCTTTGGTAACTGAGATTATAGAGGAAATCACCGACCCTCTGCATGCTTACATACCATTCCATCCTGCTGTCAAATCCATGTCAACCCCGGATGTCTGATTTGCAAAGATAGTGCTTTCTTTTGAAATATAGTGCCAAAATAAAAGTATTTTTCTTTTTCTTCCTTGTTTTTTTGCAACGGGTACTCCTTATGTTTGGGCATGAAAAAAAATAGTGGTTATTTTGCAATAATTTCACTTTTATGAAGTTTTATAATAAAAACAGACTTTATTGGTATAGGCGAATGAGTCAGGCTTATGTGAATATGGAGATTTGTGATGGCATGAATGCGGAGGAACGGGCGGTCAAAAGAGGGGCCGACGTGATAGGTGCGTTGTTGGGGCTGTTGCTCTTGTCTCCGGTTTTTGCGGTGGTGTATCTTTTGCTGAAGTGGGAAGGGCTTGGTCCTGTAATATATAAACAGGAAAGAATCGGTTATAAGGGGCAATCGTTTTTTATTCTGAAGTTCAGAACGATGAGAGCCGATTCGGAGAAAGATGGCCAGCCACGTCTGGCTGAGAAAGATGATGAGCGGCTTACGCCTGTGGGAAAGTTTCTGCGTGAACATCATTTGGATGAACTTCCGCAGTTGTGGAATGTCTTGTGTGGTGAGATGTCTTTTGTGGGGCCGCGTCCGGAACGGCGTTATTTTATTGATTTGATTATGAAAGAGAATCCGGATTATGAATATGTTTTTTTAATGCGCCCCGGTTTGACTTCTCAGGCTACTTTGTATAACGGGTATACCGATACGATGAGGAAAATGCTGGTACGTCTGCAAATGGATCTCTATTATTTTCAGCATCGTTCTTTATGGATGGATTTGAAGATTATTTGGACTACTGTTTGTTTTATTTTAAAAGGAAAGAAATTCTGATTGAATATGATAAGGAGAATATTGCTGGCTTGTGTGGCTTGTATTTGGATGCAGTGCATGTTCGCCCAGTCCATGTCGGACGACCAGGTGGTGAAATATGTGATGGAGCAGCAGGAGAAAGGGAAAGACCAACAATATATTGTGAACCAGTTGCTGCAGCGTGGCGTGACGGTGGATCAGCTGCGTCGCATCCGCAAGAAATATGAGGCCGAGCAGTCGCAGCCCGGAGCGGTGGACCTGACGGGGAAGACCACGGGACAGACGGGCACCGCATCCTCCAGCCGTCTGCGCACGAAAAGGGAGAAGGCAGAGGATGAGCGTCAGAAACGCAGCGGCTATATGATCCGTTCGCAGCGTGAGATGACGGAAAGCACGAACCGGAGCGTGCGGGGACAGCAGCTGAACGAGGAAATCGGCTTCATGGACATCGACTCGCTGATCTATTACCAGAACTATTTCCGTGAGGACGATAGTCAGGTGTTCGGACGCAACATCTTCAACAACGAGATGCTGACGTTCGAGCCGAGCATGAACGTGCCCACGCCGGCTGATTACCGGTTAGGGGCGGGGGATGCCGTCATCATCGATGTGTGGGGTGCCTCGCAGATTACTTTTGAAGGTACGGTGTCGCCCGACGGGACGGTGACGATAGAAGGCGTGGGTCCTCTGAAACTGGCCGGCATGACGGTGACGGAGGCCAATGCGTATGTGAAGCAGCAGTTGGGGCGTTTCTATTCCGACTCTAACATTACGCTGACCGTGGGCGAGACACGGTCCATACAGGTGCAGGTAATGGGAGAGGTCATGATGCCCGGTACGTATACGCTGAGTGCCCTTTCATCGGCTTTCAATGCCCTGTATGCTGCGGGGGGCATCAACGACATAGGTACCCTGCGCGACATCAAGGTGTATCGTGAGGGCCGCGTGGTGTCTACGATAGACGTCTACGACTATATCCTGAACGGGAACACGAAAGGCGATATCCGCCTGGCCGACAACGATGTCATTGTGGTAGGTCCATACGACTGTCTGGTCAATATCCGTGGCAAGGTGAAGCGCCCGATGTTCTACGAGATGAAGGAGAGCGAGAGTGTGGGCCGCATTCTGGATTATGCAGGCGGTTTCGCGGGTGATGCCTATACTGATAATATCCGGCTGGTGCGCAAGAGCGGCCGCGAGTATTCGGTCTATACCATCGGAGAGTTCGAAATGAACGGTTTCTTGCTGAAGGACGGCGATTCGCTGTACGTAGATTCCGTGATTCCGCGCTTTTCCAACATGGCCGAGGTGCGCGGTGCCGTGTTCCATCCGGGACAGTTCCAGATGGACGGCAGCATCACCACCGTGCGCGAGCTGATCAAGGCGGCCGACGGACTCCGTGAGGATGCTTTTGTAAACCGTGCAGTGATGCACCGCCAGAAAGAGGACCTGACCATGGAGGTGCTGCCAGTGGACGTGCAGGGC
Source organism: uncultured Paraprevotella sp. (assembly GCA_944321365.1). Classification (GTDB taxonomy): domain Bacteria; phylum Bacteroidota; class Bacteroidia; order Bacteroidales; family Bacteroidaceae; genus Paraprevotella. The sequence goes on along the minus strand of CALULA010000013.1, from coordinate 49,278 downwards.
ATCATGGACGGGACGGTGGCCGACATCCCCTTGCGCAAGAACGACGTGCTCTTCATTCCCAGCAAACTGGAGATGCAGGGTGAGCGCACGCTGACGATTGACGGTGAGGTGAACTTCCCCGGTGTCTATTACTATGCGGATAACATGACGGTGGAGGATCTGATACTGCAGGCCGGCGGCCTGACTGAAGCGGCCTCAATGGCGCGGGCTGACGTGTTCCGTCGCATCAAGAATCCCGATGCCGTGACGGATGATGAGAAGTTGGCCGAGACTCATTCGTTCTCCCTGCGCGACGGTTTTGTCATCGGCGGAGAAGAGGACTTCCATCTCCAGCCTTACGATGAGGTGGTCATCCGCAAGAGCCCGGCCTATTCGGAGCAGCGCAACGTGAAGATCAGCGGGGCGGTGAATTTCTCCGGCAGTTATGCCATGGATACCAAGGACTATCGCCTGAGCGACCTGGTGAATGCGGCCGGCGGCTTGTCTTCGCTGGCTTATGCGAAAGGTGCCCGTCTGCAGCGTTCGCTGACCGAAGAGGAGAAGAAACAGCGTGAGAGTGCCCTGAAAAACTCGCAGATACAGCTGTATGAGGAAAGTCTGCGCTCGGACAAGAGTTTTGATATGGCGCGTGCCGACTCCATCCTGAACCTGAAACTGGACCTGGGCGACACTTATCCTGTAGCGATCAATCTGGAAAAGGCAATGGCTAATCCCGGCGGTCTGGATGATGTCCGTCTGCGTGAGGGGGATGAACTGGTGGTGCCGCAGTTCTCCAACACGGTGAAGATCAGTGGCGAGGTCATGTATCCCATCTCCATCAACTACGAGAAGGGCAAGCCGCTCAGTTATTACATCAAGCGTGCGGGCGGTTATGCCGACCGCGCCCACAAGTCGCGCGTCTATGCCATCTACATGAACGGGGCTGTGGAGCAGCTGGGACGCCGTTCGAGTCGCTCCATCCAGCCCGGATGCGAGATTGTTGTGCCCTCAAAGCCCCAGCGGACGAAGATGACCACAGGAGAGATCATGACTATCGGAACCTCTACGGCTTCCATCGCCACGATGATTGCTACGTTGGTGAATATACTTAAATAAAAGGAATAATGGAGAATAATAGAAAAGATGAAGATATCATTGACCTTCGGAAGATTGTCAAGAAAATATGGCACAGAAGGAAGCTTTTTAAGAAAGTCTTGCTAATTGTGTTTTTCGTCTCATGTGTTTTCATCTTGTTTCTTCCACGCTATTATTCTTGTAGCGTGATGTTGGCTCCGGAGGTTGAGAATCCCATGTCGGGCGGTACATTGAGCTCTTTGGCGTCTTCATTCGGGGTTAATCTGAACTCAGGGATGACAACTGATGCGATATCTCCTTTGTTGTATCCGGATTTGATGGCATCTACGGATTTCGTGGTAAGTCTTTTTCCGGTTCAGGTTAAGACAGATGACGGAGAGTTGTCTGTTGATTACTATACTTATATATTAAAACATCAGAAAGAAAGCATCTGGGGCGTTCCGTTTAAGTGGATAATGAGTGGCGTTAAGGCTGTGATTGATTTGTTTGTAGAGGAAGACGAACTGACTGTTGCCGACGGAAAAGTAAATGCTTTCCGCTTGTCGGAGGAGCAGCGTAATGTGGTGGATCAGATTTCCGGTAAAATACAGTGTTCGGTGGATAAGAAAACGGATGTGATAACAATAACAGTAGAGGATCAAGATCCCTTGATCTGTGCTTCCATGGCAGATACGATAAGCGCACGGTTACAGAGGTTCATTACGGATTATCGGACGAACAAGGCCCGGATAGATATGGAATATTATGAGAAACTGACGAAAGAAGCTAAAGCAGATTATGAAGAAGCATTGGAACGTTATGGCCATTATGCCGATGCTAATTTGAATGTTATCCGCAAGACAACTGAGCTAAAGCAGACGGATTTGGAGAATGAGATGCAGTTAAAGTATAATACTTACAGTGCTTTGAATACACAATATCAGGCTGCCAAGGCGAAAGTGCAGGAGCGGACTCCGGCTTTCACCACCTTGCAGTGTGCGACAGTTCCATTGAAAGCGGCCGGACCGAAACGGATGCTGTTTGTGTTGGAAATGTTGTTCCTGGCCTGTATAGTCGTGTCTGTTTATGTCTTGAAGGATGATTTTCTCCGCCAGTTGAGAAAATAGACGGGGAAGTTGCAGGTATGGAGCCAGTCAAGCGGATCATAGTCAATACCGGTGCACAATATGCAAAAGCGTTGGTCAATATCTGTCTTTCGCTGTATTCCACACGGTTGGTGTTGGATGCGCTTAGCGTATCAGACTATGGTATTTATGCTGTGGTGGCTGGTGTGGTGGCTATGTTGGGTTTCATGACGAATGCCTTGGTCGTCACGACCCAAAGATATATTTCTTATTATTATGGCTATGGGACAGTTGCGGATGTGAGGAAACTTTTTGCCAACAGTTTGTTCCTGCATATCGTGATAGGATTGGTACTGGTTCTGCTTCTGTTATTGCCCCAGTCGTGGTTGATGAATCACGTGCTGAACATTGAGGCAAGTCGTCTCCAAGCGGCGTCATACGTCTACTATATCATGGTTTTTATGTTGTTTGTCACCATGATTACAGCACCGGTCAAGGCCTTGTTCATTGCACGTGAGAATATTGTGTATATTTCCGTGGTGGAAGTATGCGACGGTGTGTTGAAACTTTTACTCGCTATTCTGTTGACGGGTGTGACTGCCGATAAGTTATTGGTCTATGCTTATATGATGGCCGTGATTCTGCTGGTCAATTTTCTGGCCTTTCTTGTATATGCCCGGCTGCATTTTGAGGAATGTACGGTTGCGGTGCGTCTGAGGGATATAGACAAAAAAGTTCTTTCGCGTCTGGTTGGGTTTGCTGGATGGACAACTTATGGCATGGGATCCGTGGCTGCACGCAACCAAGGAACATCCGTCATATTGAACCATTTTTTTGGAACGGTAATTAATGCCGCTTATGGAATTGCGTTTCAGGTGCAGTCGGCTGTGTCTTTCCTGTCCACTTCCATTCTCAACGCCATGAATCCACAATTGATGAAATCAGAGGGAGCGGGCGACCGTCAGCGTGCATTGATGCTGGCTGAGCGAGAGAGTAAGTACTCAACTATATTAGCAGCTATGGTTACAGTTCCTTTGATGGTGGAGATGCCTGCCGCATTGGGCTTCTGGCTGAAGGAGGTTCCGGATGGTTCTGTGTTGTTCTGTCGTTGTATCCTTTGTGCTTTCTTGTTCGACCAGATGACGTACGGACTGCATTCCTTGAATCAGGCATTGGGTAATATACGGAAATATACCTTGTTGATTTATACCCCCAAATTGTTGACCTTACCGTTCATTTGGATGTTGTTGCTTCATGATGCCAGTGTGCGTATGGTGATGTGCTTTTACGTGGCTGTGGAGTTGTTGATGGCCTTGGTACGTCTGCCGTATCTGAAATACACGGCGGGCTTGCGCATACTCCATTTTCTGAGACAGGTCGTTTTTCCGTTAGTGCTGTTGTGTGCCGTCTTGTTTGTCACAGGGTGGTTGTACAGGCAATGTGTCGTGTCTCATTCGTTTTGGGTCAGTCTGGCCGTGATGTTCCTTGCCGGTGCCGTGGTCGTTTGGTTTGTTATTTTGAATGTGAATGAGCGGAAACTGCTGATGGAATTCATGAATTGGAAGAAAGGGAGAGCAGGATGAAGATTTCAAGTTTGTATCTGGTTCGGAAAGATGACTTTGTTTCTCTGTGTTTCGGGTGTGGCATCTTCTTTGCTTACATAGGCTCTCTCAATCCGTGGTTTTTGTGGCCTTTGGGAGCATTGTATATTGTGCCCGCCGCTTTTTTTGTGCTTTTGGCCATGCTGGTGTCTCATTCCATGCGTCATCCCATATTCACGCGAACGGACTATCTGTTGCCGGTGTCTGTCTATGTCCTTGTGGCCTTTTATATGTCCTTTGTGAACAATGGGAATATCAATGCTTTCATCGGGAACTTCTTCCATATCATCCTGTTCCTTTCGCTGTTCATGGTAGAAAAGTCTATGTTGTTTAAGCTTTCCACTTGGTTGTCAAAGGCTATGGCTTGCCTGCTGGTCGTGTCAGTTCCTTTCTATCTGTTGCATTTGGCAGGATTCCCACTGCCGTCTGTGGACGCGCAGTATGGCGATGGGCTGTATACTTATACCAACTATTTTTTCTTTTTGCGCGATGACCGTTCGCTCTTTATCTTCCCGCGTTTCCATTCGGTCTTTCTTGAACCCGGACATCTGGGTACGGCGACGGTATTGCTGTTGTTCTCGCAAAGTGGCCATTGGCGCAGATGGTACAACATTGTGTTGTGGGTGGTTACTTTCATGACTTTCTCCTTGGCGGCCTATGTGCTGTCTGTTATAATAGTATTCCTGAATTTATGGATGCACAGGAAGCACATTTTCAAAAAGGTCTGTGTGGTATTATGTATTGTGGGAGGCATAATCACCGGTGCTTTCTTTTATAACAACGGTGAGAATCTGCTGCATGACCTGATCCTGATACGTCTGGAAATGGATGAGGAGGGGCTGAGCGGTGATAACCGTGTGGCGGGATGGTTTGAGAGTGAGTATGAAAGCTATCTGCAATCTTCTGACATTATTTTTGGCAGGGACTATGATTATTCCATCAGCGGTAACTCTGGCTATCGGCTTTTCATCTATGAAAACGGGCTTGTGGGATTGATTCTGGTGACAGTGTTTTATCTGACTTTTATGCTGAAGACGCAGGACAGAAGAATTTTTTTGTCCGTGGCTTTGATTTCGGTCTTATGCTTCTGGGTGCGGGGCTACCCCTTGTGGTATAGTGTGTTCATTCCGTTGTATGTTTTGTCCTGTCGGACGATGCTGCAGGACATTGAGCAAGAGGAGGTTTTGAAATGTTGAATGTAGTTTATGTCCTCAATTCCACTTATGCTTTGGGTGGGGCATCCAAGTCTTTTGTTTCGATGTTGTCGGGACTGACAGGCAAAGGTGTGTATCCCATAGTAGTCTTGCCGGATAAGGAAGGTCTTTATCAGACTTTGCAGTCTATGGGGGTGGAGTGTGTTGTGTCTTGTTTCCGGCCTGCCACTTATCCCCACAATAGAAGTTCGTTGAAAGATATTCTTCTGTTTCTGCCCAAATTTGTGGCGCGGCAGATTGTGAACCGTCGTACCGTAAACCGTATGGTGAAGGTGTTGAAGGATCGGGATATACGGTTGGTGCATACCAATGTCAGTGTGGTGGATGTCGGTTACAGATTCTCGCGTAGGACGGGTATTCCACATATTTACCACGTGCGTGAATATGCAGACTTGGATTTCCATGAGATTTATTTCCCTTGCAGCAGCGTGTTCCATAGACTGTTGCGTAAGAATTCTTATTCTATTTGTATCACCAGACACATTCAATCTCATCATGGTTTGGCGGGCAATCCGGCTTCCGTGGTGGTGTATAACGGTGTGGAAGTTCCTCCGGTCGATGTGTCTTCGTTGAAGAAAGACGGCTATTTCCTGTTTGCCGGTCGTATTGATGCTTCTAAGGGGGTGCATGTCTTGTTGGAGGCCTATGCAAAATATGTTTCCGGGGCAGCTTCACCATGTCGGGATTTGTGGATAGCCGGTGAGGCGGGAAGCGAGGCTTATTACCGTAAGATACAGCACATGGTGGAAAAGTATGGCTTGTGCGGGAAAGTGAAGTTCTTAGGCGGTCGTGATGATATATTTCTTCTGATGCAGCAGGCCGGTGCCATTGTCATACCTTCCCGTTTCGAGGGATTTGGGAGATGTATGGCCGAAGCCATGATGAATGGCTGTCTGGTCATAGCACGCAACACAGCCGGACTGAAGGAACAGTTTGACAACGGGGTTCAAATGACGGGTAGGGAAATCGGGTTGCGTTATACAACTCCTGAAGACTTGCTGGAATGTCTGAAACGGGTGGATGAGATGACCGAAGCGGAGTCGGGGACTATGGTGGCTGAGGCTTACAAGGTGGCACGTGCTTTATATGCTCCGGCTGTGAATGTCGAACGGATATACAGATTTTATAATCAGATATTAGATGTACGGAGTAATTAAATCATTGGCCGGCGGAATAGGACGGCTGGTTGCATGCTTTCTGCCTTTCAGGCTTGTACCTTTGTGCAGGGCTTTTCTGGCATATCTTTACACCGGATACGTGAGGCGGAACTTTGCAAGCTGGGGCGAAGGCAGCGTGATGGTCTATAAGCCGATATACATGTTGGGGATGAGGTACGTTCATGTGGGCCGGGGAACGGTGATTGAGAAAGATGCTTGCATCACGGCCTATGATTCATACGATTCTTATGACGGACAGCAGACCTTTAAGCCTTGTATAAAGATAGGGAACAATTGCCATATCGGCGTCAATGTGCATATCACGGCGATAGACGGTATAGAGATAGGAGATGAGTTGCTGACAGGTTCCAATGTGTTGATTACGGATAATGCTCACGGTCTGTTTGACTGGTCCGTGATGACGGTTCCGCCCGTAGAGCGTCCTTTGGTGTCGAAAGGAAAGGTCCGGATCGGCTCTCATGTATGGATAGGTAATAATGTGTGTGTGTTGCCGGGAGTGACCATTGGCGACGGTGCCGTGATTGGAGCCAACAGTGTCGTTACGCACGATGTGCCGCCGGGGGCAATGGCCGTAGGGATGCCGGCTAAAGTGATCAAACAAGTAAGTCGTTCGCAACATTAATTGAGCATATATGAACTTAGCCATTTTGTTGACCACATATAATAGTGCCGCATTCCTTGAAGAACTGTTTGCTTCATTGCGTGCCCAGACTTTTAAGGCATGGAATCTGTATGTCCGTGATGACCTTTCTTCGGATGGCACGTTGGAGTGCATTCGGAGGTTCATGGCCAAGGACGGTCGCGTCCATCTGTTGGACGACGGGGAGAAGCGGGGGGCCATGAACGGCTTCATGTGGCTATTGCAGCAGGTAGAGGCTGATTTTTACATGTTCTGCGACCATGATGATGTATGGAAGAGCAATAAGATAGAGATTACTCTGAAGAGAATGCTCGAAGCTCCGGATGTGCATGACAGTCCTCTTGTAGTGCATACGGACCTGGAGGTCGTGGACCGGCGGCTGGAGCGTCTGGAAACTTCGTTCTGGCGGTCGCAGCATATCTGCGAGAAGGAGTTCAACGACAAATATTACCATCTGGCCTATAATAACGTGACCGGCTGTACGATGATGATTAACAGACGGGCCAGGGAGGTGTCGTTACCGCTCCATCCTTATGCACAAATGCATGATTCCTGGATAACGGCCTCAGTCTTGTGGCACGGCGGGCGGGTGCTGACTGTACATGAATCCACAATTCTGTACCGTCAGCATGGAAAGAATACCATCGGGATGAACGAACTGCCCAGTATGGCCAATAAGGTCCGGAGGTTGAAAAGTCTGATACGGAAGACCAACAGGCAGGGTGAGGCCGCGCGTTACCTTTCCGGAATTGGCGGTTTGCGTTTTTGGGTGCTCAAGCTGTATTATATGACGTTGATTTATGTAAGGGACTATAAAGCAGATCGGAAAAAATGATTTCAGTATGTATGGCCACATATAATGGGGAACGGTTTGTCAAGCGTCAGTTGGAAACCATCCTGTCCCAGCTTGGACCGGACGATGAGGTGATTGTATCAGATGACGGTTCCACGGATGGCACTTTGGAGGTGGTCACTAGTTTGCACTCTCCTTTGATTCATGTCTATGTCAACAAGGGAGAGCACGGTTACACGCCGAACTTTGAGAATGCACTCCGGCATGCACGGGGAGAGTATATTTTTCTGGCCGATCAGGATGATATCTGGCTGGAGGGTAAGGTTATGACTTGTATGAAAGCATTGGAAAGTTGCGATTTTGTGGTCACGGATGCGAGGATTATGGATGGAAATGAACAGCTGTTGTCCTCCTCTTTTTTTGCTGAACGGCTGCATTTCAAGGGTTTTTGGGGAAATATGCTGACCATGGGTTATATCGGTTGCTGTATGGCTTTTCGTCGGCGGGTGCTGGAGCGTGCTTTGCCTTTTCCCCCTAATCATCGTTTGTGTACGCACGATAACTGGCTGCTTGTCGTGGCTATGCTGTATTATAGGGCAAAGGTGCTGGATGAACCATTGGTCGGTTATCGGCGTCATGGAGGAAACGCTTCCGTAGGGGCGGTGAGATGTTCGGGGAAGGTGTCTTTTAGACTTAAATATAGAATTTATTTAATGTTACACCTTTTGTGCAGAATATGGCGTTGAAAAGATAGAATTCTTGTGTTATTATGCTGAAATCATAGAATATATGCTAATTTTGTCTTATGGATGTGGTGGATGACCTTTATTTAATTATTAGATATGCATTTTATGATGGTTTATCTTTGTGAGTTCGCATTGATTGTAGCTTTGTCTAAAATATTTGGTTTATGTATTATACTCATAAATTGGAGAATAAGCATTTTGCTGAAGATATTAAAAGGTATATTGTTGCCTATGGTTAATAACAGATGTGAACTTTATCACATTGTGCAAGAATAATAGCAGTTATAATTGGGTTACATGAAATGATAGATATGAGGTGAAGCTTGTGAAATGCACGGTTATGATAATAATAGATTAATATGGCAAGAGTTGATTTTTGGAAATAGTTTGGGCTATAACATTTTTTATTAATATAATTTATGAAAATCTGTATATTGACACCGCGTTTTCCAATGCCAGAAAATGGGGGTGATGTTCTTCGTATCAATAATATTGCTCGTTACCTTAAGGCAAAAGGTCATGAGCTTATATTAGTTTCTTTTTGTGAGCGTGATTATGACATGGAAGCAGCGCAAAGACTTTATGATAAAGTCTATATGGTGAGGAGGCGTGGATTTGTTTCTATGTTTTATGCGGGATGGTTTTGGTTACAAGGAAAACCAATACAATGTGGTTATTATTTTTCACCTTCTTTTGATAGACTATTTCGTAAAGTTGTAAAAGAAGAATGTCCTGATAGATATATTGCTCATCTTTTACGTATGGTTCCTTATTTAGAGCGAAATAGGTTGCAACAGAATTCAGAAGTAGAGATGACAGATGCTTTGTCAAAAACGTATGATATGTCGGCAGGAGCAAAAGGTGGAAGATTGAAAAGACATATTTATAATATAGAAAAGAAACTAATTAGACGTTTTGAGCAACATGTACTTTGTTCTTTCCCAAAAGTCATATTAGTATCTCAGGCTGATATTGATTACTTGTGTTTGTCAGCTAAAAGAAAATGGCATTCTCTGGCGTTGTGTACTAATGGAGTCGAATGCGGCGAATTTCCTACGATGAAGTATGATGCATTGAAATTGTGTTTTATTGGCAATATGCGTACTTTACAAAATCAAGATGCTGTGTTCTATTTTGTAGAAAAGATTTTCCCCTTAATACAGAAAGAGCTGCCTGCGGTTAAATTTTATATTATAGGTGCCGAACCTCCGTATCAAATTCAAGAGCTTGAAAAGAAAGGAAATATTGTAGTCACGGGATTTGTGGAAGATATGGCAGAGGTTATTTCTGATGTTTGTCTTACGGTAGCTCCGGTACGAGTTGCAGCAGGTATTCAAAATAAAGTTTTGGTAGCTATGGCAAATGGACTGCCAGTCGTGATGACATCTGTTATATCTCAAGCTATTCCAGAGGCAAAACATGAGGAAAATTGTCTGATTTGTGATGATGCAAGAGATTTTGCTGCAGCCTGTTTGCAAGTTATTAGGGATGGAGAGTTACGAAATAGATTAGCTAAGAATGGATATAATATGGTGGCAAGGCATTATTCGTGGAATGAGAAATTAGAAGGGTATGAAAATTTTGCTGTTGTTCAAAAGGAAAAGATATAATCTTCTGTGATTAAGTATTGTCTATGTTTTGTATTTAGCTCACATAATTGCAATAAAAAGCATTCCTTTACGTTTCTATATTAAACGTTGATAAAGTGGGAATGATAAAGGAACAATACTGTTTTGCTATATTGGCTGCCGTGGTTTCCATGGGAGTCACTTTTGGGGTGATGCCGATGTTGTTGAAGTTCTGTCGGTTGAAAGGGTACTACGACCTTCCTGGCGGGCGTAAGGTGCACCATTGTGCCGTGCCTCGGCTGGGCGGACTGCTTTTTATGCCGGCCATGCTGGTGGGACTGGTGGTGACGCTGTTCTTCTATGCCGACGGGCTGGGGGGCGTGCTGTCGTTGAGGGTGTCGTCTGTCATGATGATCGTGGGTGCCTTTCTGGTGTACATCATCGGAACGGTGGACGACATGGTGGGCATGAAGGCCAACCACAAGTTCATGATACAGCTGGTGGCGGCCCTGCTGATGCCTTTCTGCGGCCTGTTCATCAACAACTTTTATGGCATGTTCGGGCTGTATGAGCTGCCCCTGTGGTTCGGCTATCCGTTCACGGTGTTCGTCATCCTGCTCATTGTCAACTCTATCAATCTCATCGACGGTATCGACGGACTGGCTTCCGGACTGTGCATCTGCATCCTCTCCGTCTTTGTCTGGCTGTACATGCAGATGTCCAACACGGTGATCTATGCCATTGGTGCCAGTGCCCTGCTCGGTTCGCTGGTGGCTTTCTTCTGTTTCAACATGTGGGGGAAGGCCGAGAGGGGGACCAAGACCTTCATGGGCGATTCCGGCAGTCTGTTCCTGGGCTATGCCCTGGCCTACCTGTCCACGAAATATGCCACCTGCAATCCCTCGGTGCTGCCCTATCGCGAGTATGCCTTGCTGGTGTCCTACACGCTGTTGATTGTGCCCACTTTCGATGTCATCCGCGTGGCGCTGTTCCGTCTGTATCGCCACAGGCCTGTGTTCGGGGCGGACAAGACGCATATTCATCATGTGGTGATGGCAGCCGGTTTCACCATGCATCAGACATGGGGCATCATTATGGCCTTGTTCTTTTACTTCTGTATCTTGAATCTGGTGCTGTATAAGGCCGGGGTGGGGTCGACGTGGATTGTCCTGGCTGACCTGTTGTCGTTTGTCCTGTTTCACGTAATCATGCACAGGCGTGCCGTACGGCGGAAGTGATGCGCCGTCATTACCCTCCTGTTGTGTTCTCCCGACGGCTACATGAACACGGGGGAGAACTCTATCTTCCGGGCATGGGGCTGTCCGCAGGAAGCTTGAAAGCTGCATGTCTGTTTCCCCGCGTTCGATGCGGGCGATGTAGCTTCTTGCCGTGCCGGTCTTCTCGGCCAGTTCGCTTTGTGTCATTTTCAGTTCCTTGCGTCTGTCGCGGAGAATCACACCATAGTAGTAGGTGCGTGCCTTTTCCTCGAAAGCGTTGCGGCTTTCAGTTCCTGGGGTGCCATACTTGTGGTCAAGCAGTTCGCTTGCGGTGTGCAGTCCGTCCAGCGAGTTTCTTTCCATCAATCTGCATCATTGTCCGTTCCTCTTGCGTTTAAAAGGCCCATGCCTCCCCCTCATCGCATCTGCATGGGAGGGGGAGGCATGGGCTGTGTTGTCCTGCGGTCCGTCGGACCTTGTGTCGCGGCAGGCCTTTACTTGGCGTAGCTCACGGCGCGGGTCTCGCGGATGACGGTGATTTTCACCTGACCCGGATAGGTCATTTCGTCCTGTATCTTCTTGGCGATTTCCGTGCTCAGGCTTTCCGTCTGCTTGTCGTCTATCTTGTCGGCACCGACGATGACGCGCAGCTCGCGTCCGGCCTGTATGGCGTAGGTCTTCGTCACGCCCGGATAGCTCATGGCGATGTTCTCCAAGTCGTTCAGACGTTTGATATAGGCCTCCACGATTTCGCGGCGTGCGCCCGGACGTGCACCGCTGATGGCATCACAAACCTGTACGATGGGAGCGAGCAGCGAGGTCATCTCCATTTCGTCGTGATGTGCGCCGATGGCATTGCAGATGTCCGGTTTCTCCTTATATTTCTCAGCCAGTTTGGCACCGTAGATGGCGTGCGGCAGTTCCGGTTCCTCGTCGGGCACCTTGCCTATGTCGTGCAGCAGTCCGGCACGTTTGGCCTTTTTGGGGTTCAGTCCCAGCTCTGCGGCCATGACGGCACAGAGATTCGCCGTTTCGCGTGCGTGTTGCAGCAGGTTCTGTCCGTAGCTGCTCCGGTATTTCATCTTGCCCACGATGCGCACCAGTTCCGGGTGCAGGCCGTGGATACCCAGATCGATGGCCGTGCGTTTGCCGGTCTCGATGATTTCCTCTTCCACCTGCTTGGTCACCTTGGCCACCACCTCCTCGATGCGGGCCGGATGGATGCGTCCGTCCGACACCAGCTGGTGCAGGGCCAGGCGGCAGATTTCGCGACGCACGGGGTCGAACGCCGAGATGACGATGGCTTCAGGAGTGTCGTCCACGACGATTTCCACGCCTGTAGCTGCTTCGAGGGCCCGGATGTTGCGTCCCTCACGGCCGATGATGCGCCCCTTGACCTCGTCGTTGTCTATGTGGAACACGGTGACGCTGTTTTCTATGGCAGTTTCCGTAGCCACGCGCTGTATGGTCTGGATGACGATGCGTTTGGCTTCCTTGTTGGCCGTCATTTTGGCGTCGTCCATGATTTCGTTGATGTAGCTGGCAGCATCGGTTTTGGCTTCATCTTTGAGCGATTCCACCAGCCGTTCGCGTGCTTCGTCGGCACTCAGTCCGCTGATAGCCTCCAGTTTTTCGCGTTCGCGTGCTTCCAGTGCTTTCAGTTCCTCTTCGCGGTGAGCCAATCCCTGCTGCTGGTTTTCCAGCCGTTTGCGGTCGTTTTCCAGCTCATTTTTCTTGCGGCTCAGGTCATCCTGACGTTGGTTCAGGCTGAGTTCGCGTTGTTTCAGCCGGTTCTCGTGCTGTTGGATTTGCTGGTTGCGTTGCTGCACTTCCTTCTCCAGCTCGGCTTTTTTGTTGAGGAACTTCTCTTTCACTTCGAGCAGTTTCTTCTGTTTGATTACTTCGGCTTCTTTGCCGGCTTCTTCCAATATTTGCCTGTACTTGCCTGTCACCATGTAGCGGAAGATGGCATATCCTGCGACACATCCCACGATGAGGCAAGCTGCTGAGGCGATTATGGTTACCATACCTTTGTTGTTTTTAATAAAATGAATATATAAAAATCACGCACTTTCGCCCGCTGTCCGGATGTCGGTCCGTAGAGAGGGTTACAGTGCGTGTAGTTTTTTTTCCGACGGAATGCTGACCGTTTATCGGGATGTTGTGGCGAGAGCCTCTTCCACTCCCTGCAACATGCGCTGCATGCTTTCCACAAAAGGCTGCGTGTCATTGTTCTGCTCGTTTCGTTTCAGCGAAAGAGCGATGTCCAGCGCAGTCATACATAAGTACATTTCGTTGCCTTGGTTCGGGTATCGGGCCGCCAGCGTGTTGAGCCTTTTGTTGATTTCGCGCTCCGCTGCCCGGTACACTTCCTCATCTTTCCGTTTGACGGTGATGGAGAGAGTGTGCAGTCCTATTTTCAAGGTTATGCTAAAGTCCTCGCTGACTTCCATGTTGTATTCACACATTTAAAAGGGCGATGCACTTGTCTACTTCACGCACTAATTTTGACAGCCGTGTCTTGGCGTTTTTCAGATCGCCGTCGCTGATGTCAATCATTTTGGCCGTCTTCAGGTTGGCATAGTCTGTCTGCAGCCGGTCTATCCGTGTCTGGAGTGCCTGGATGGTCTCCTCTTTTTTCCGGGCGACACCTTCCAGTTCGGCAAAGCGGGCTTTCAAGTCCTTGTATTCCAGCGCCAGCTGGGCTACGCGGCCTTCCAGCTTCCGTAACAATGCCTCTTCCTCTGCTGTCATTTTCTGCCTTCCTGTTACAAAATTAGGAAAAAATCTTTAACGTCCAAAGGTTTTTTTATTTTTTCTCGTCCACGTCTTTGGGTTTAGGCTCTTTCTTGGCCAGCATGACGATGTGGTAGACATATTCGGTCATCCATTCCTCGCTGTAGCCCAGCCGTTGCCTGTATTGGCGGATGTTGACGCACGTGCGGCGCACGTTGTCGTCGCGCCAGTCGTTCTTGGTCATCACCTGGTGTATCGTTTTGGCGGTCATGCCGCGCAGGGCTTTGTGGAACATCGACGGCATGCGGAACTTCCACTGCATCAGGTTGCCCATGAGCATCATCAGATCCTGGCTGAAGCCTTGGAACATGAGCAGATAGCTCTTGATGTCGTTCACGTTGCGGCAGTTGCGCTTGATGCTCGCGTCTATTTCCTTGAAGAAGTTTTCCTCTATCTTATATACGTCCATGAGCATGCTGCGGCAGCGTTTGCGTTCGCCGATGCCCAGTTTGTTGTTCACGGTGGGCACGTGCAGCGTCTGTTTGAAAATGCGCAGGTCGGGCAGGACGGACAGGTTGCTGATGCCCATTTGCATGGCTATGACTGCCTGATAATATACCCGTATCAGCGTCATGAAGTCCTCCATGCCGCCCACGCGTGCGCCTTCTTCCTGTTGTGTTGCCTTTCTGAAAAGTTTTGTTATAATACCCATTCTGGTTTGTTTTTACGTTTGAATTCCCGGCAAAGATAGCACAAGAAAGCCGGAATACAAAGGAAAAAGGCCGATTATTCGTGTCCGAATGTTTCTTCGCTCAGTCGCATGAGGTATTGTCCGTACTGGTTTTTGAGCATCGGACGGGCCGTTTCGCGCAGTTTTTCCGCAGAAATCCATCCCTGACGGTAGGCTATGCCTTCCAGACAAGCCACTTTCAGTCCCTGCCGTTTCTCTATCACTTCGATGAAAGTCGAGGCTTCCGACAGGCTGTCGTGCGTGCCGGTGTCCAGCCAGGCGAAACCGCGTCCCAGCGTTTGCACTTTCAGCTTGTGTTCGGCCAGAAAAACCTGGTTCACCGTCGTGATTTCCAGCTCGCCGCGGGCCGACGGGCGGATGTGTGCGGCCACGTCTACCACTTGGTTCGGATAGAAGTACAGGCCCACCACGGCGTAGTTGCTCTTGGGGTGTTCCGGTTTTTCTTCTATGCTCAGGCAGTTGCCCTGCCGGTCGAATTCGGCCACTCCGTAGCGTTCGGGGTCGTTCACCCAATAACCGAACACGGTGGCTTTGCCTTCTCGCTCTGCATGAGCCACGGCCTCGTGCAGCATGCCTGTGAAGCCTGCGCCGTGGAAGATGTTGTCGCCCAGCACAAGGCATACGCTGTCTGTCCCGATAAAGTCGCGTCCGATGATGAAAGCCTGTGCCAGTCCGTCGGGTGAGGGCTGTTCGGCATAGGCGAAGCGCACGCCGAAATCGCTGCCGTCTCCCAGCAGGCGGCGGAATCCCGGCAGGTCGTAGGGCGTGGATATGATGAGAATCTCCCGTATGCCGGCCAGCATCAGTACGGAGATGGGGTAATAGATCATCGGTTTGTCAAAGATGGGCAACATCTGTTTGCTCACGCCTTTCGTGATGGGGTAGAGGCGGGTGCCGGAACCTCCGGCCAGTACAATTCCTTTCATGTCGGTAAAATGTTTGTAGGGCTTTTCTGCCGGTTAGTAAGCGTTTTTTTCGTTGCGCTTCAGCATGTTGATTACGGTGCGCCACATGATGCGCAGGTCCAGGCTGAAGCTCCAGTTCTCCACATACCAGATGTCGGCTTTCACGCGGTCTTCCATCTGGTCCACGGTCTTGGTCTCCCCGCGGAAGCCCTGCACCTGCGCCCAGCCCGTGATGCCGGGTTTCACCAGATGGCGTACCATATAGCGGCGGATGAGGCGGGAGTATTCTTCGGTATGGAGCAGCATGTGCGGGCGGGGGCCGACAAGGCTCATCTCGCCTTTGAACACATTGATGAACTGCGGGAACTCGTCGATGTTGGTCTTGCGCATGAAGTCGCCGAACCTGAACTTGCGCGGGTCGTCTTTGGTGGCTTGCAGGCGGTCGGCGTCCGCGTTTACGTGCATGCTCCGGAACTTCAGGCAGTTGAATACCTTACCGTCCAGTCCGTTCCGTTTCTGCTTGAAGATGACCGGTCCGGGACTCTGTATTTTGATGATGACGGCGGCAACGAGATATACGATGGGGAATACCGTGAGCAGGAACACCCCCGATACCAGCATGTCGAAAAGCCGTTTCATGCCGCGGTTCACCGGATCCTGCAGCGGCTCGTTACGTACGCTCAGCAGCATCGTGTTGCCCAGATGCGACAGTTCCATGCGTTTGGTCAGGAACTCCAGAAATACGGGCAGGGCGTAGAAGCGTATCATATGGTCTTCGCAGTAGCGGAAGATTTCTTCCGTCTCGGTGACATAGTCCGTGTCCGGCACCATGTAAAGGTCTTTCACTTCAGGATGCTGTCTCAGATAGGGCATCACCGAGCGGCGGTCTCCCAGATTGGGGATGCGCATGTCCGGTGGCAGTTCCTTGCGGGTGAATATACCCAGAATCTTGAATCCCAGCGAGTGGTCGTTGAGTGTGTGGTACACGTCGGCCAGGGTCCACGGATGGCCCACGAGAATCACGTGGCGCAGATTGTGCCCGTTCGAGCGTGAACGCTGCAGATAAGCGTGTATGGTGGAACGCTCGATGTAGAGCAGGACAGTAAAGCATACGGCTCCGATGAAAATCTCGGTGCGCGGAAAGCTGATGCTTCTTATCAGCCCCATGGCGATAATCATGAACAGCATCTGCACGCATGCCGTATACACCGAGCGCGTCAGGATGTCGTTGCCGTGCACCAGCCGTTTCAGGAATATCGGCGGGGCGATATAGAATGCCGGGAATATGGACAGCGCGGCAACCAGCAGCTCTATTTTCAGCGCATAAGGGAACGCACAGGCCAATGCGAAAGTATGCATCAGGGCAAAGGAAAGCCAGTAGCTGATCATCACAAAGAAGATGTCGTTGCAGATGATGGCTGCTTTCACAAGGCCGGATTCTTCCAGATCCTTTATCTTCATTGGTTAGTTCTTTTTTGGTGTGTCTGTAAAAACTGTCTCGCAAATGTATGAATTTTTAGGGGATTTGCCGACACCTTTTCTCCTTTATTTTGAGTGGGAGATAAAAATAAGTGGGCGAGGGAAGTATTTGGCCTTTTTATTTGGAAAGTATGTAAAACATTTCTAATTTTGCATCCCAAACAGAAAAGAGAAAATGAATAAGACCAACAAAACCTTTCAGGCCAATGGTCAGTCTGAAGAGCAAGATTCTGAATTCGACTACCGTGCGATAATAGATGCCGTGATCCTGCATTGGCATTGGTTCGTCATTTCCATTGTGGGATGTATGGTGCTCGCTTTCCTTTATTTAAGATATAAGGCACCGGTATATTCCACCTGGACTGAGGTGCTCATAAAGGAAGACGATCCCTATTCGCGCATGCGGAGCAACGGTCTGGCCGACTTCACGCAGTTGGGCGTGCTGACCAACAGCAACGGGTTCGACAACGAGATGGAGATTCTGGGCAGCAAGACCCTCACACGCCGGGCGGTGACGAACCTGAAACTCTACGTGCGCTATGCTTTCGACGGCACGGTGCGCGATGAGGAGCTGTATCATGAGACGCCGGTGCTGGCGGATATGTCACCGGTGTATCTCGACACGCTTTCCATGCCCGTGCTCCTGGAGATCAGGCCGAAAAAGGAAGGAGGCTACCACATCAAGGGAACGGCGTTGGAGCAGGACTTCGAGGCGGATGTCAAAGGCTTCCCCGTACGCATCAATACACCGTCGGGATGGGTGCACCTGCACCCCAATCCCGATCCGGAATGCGTGTTCGACGACCGTGCCCTGCGCATTGCCCTCTATCGTCCCTCCTGGATGGCCGATGTCTATCGGGAGGTCATGAACATCGAGCCGACCGCCAAGACGACCACCGTGGCCCAGATTTCGTTGAGCGAAACCCGCCGCGACCGTGCAGAGGACTTCCTGAACGAACTGATCCGTGTCTACAATGAGGATGCCAATGAAGTGAAGAACGAGGTGGCGCTCAAGACGGAAATCTTCGTCAACAAGCGCATCCGCATCATCGATGCCGAGCTGGGCTCCACCGAGTCGGAGCTGGAACGCTACAAGCGGAGCAATCAGGTGGTGGACATGGCGTCGGACGCTGAAGCCGCCTACAAGGGTATCGAGACTTATCAGCAGCAGCAGATCGAACTGCAGACGCAGATGATGCTCGTCAAGTCGCTGAAGGAATACGTGGACGATCCGGCCAATTACATGGAAGTCATTCCCGCCAATCTGGGACTGACCGATGATGGGCTGAACCGTATCATCGCAGAATACAACGCCGGTGTGGTGGAGCGCAAGCGTCTGCTCAAGACGGCACCGGAGACCTCGCCGGTAGTGGTGTCGGCCACGAACGCCATCACTGCCCTTTATCCCGGCATACGCCATTCCCTGGCAGCGGTGTACGACAACCTGAGGGTGCAGAAACGCAATGTGGACGAGCAGTATGAGCTCTTTGTGGGCCGCCTGTCGAACGCACCGACGCAGGAACGGGTGCTGACCGATATAGGGCGTCAGCAGTCCGTGAAAGCCGCACTCTATCAGATCCTGTTGCAGAAGCGCGAGGAGAATGCCATATCCTTGGCCTCCACGGTCGACAAGGCACAGGTCATCGATGCGCCGGAAAGCACGATCCGTCCGGTTTCGCCGAAAAAGAAACTGGTGGTGCTTGTCGCCCTTGTCATGGGCGTGGCTTTGCCTGCCGGACTCATCTATCTGCTGGGACTGTTACGCTATCGCATCGAGGGCCGTGCCGACATTGAGAAACTGACCGGCCTGCCGGTGCTGAGCGACATCTTCGTGGCCGGTGAGCTGAAAGACGGACGCCGGGCCATCGTGGTGCGTGAGAACACCAACGACATCATGGAGGAGACGTTCCGCAACCTGCGGACCAACCTGGGCTTTGTCATGAAGCGGAGCGAGCGCGTGCTGCTCTGCACGTCCGTCATTCCGGGCGAGGGCAAGACCTTCGTCTCTACCAATCTGGCCATGAGCATGGCACTCATGGGGCGCAAGGTGCTGGTTGTGGGGCTGGATATACGCAAGCCGCGTCTGGCACGCCTCTTCGGCCTGCAGGCAGGCAGCAACGGACTGACCACTTTCCTGGCCGGCGAGGAGCGTTCGGACGAGTTCCTGCGCGAGCAGATCTTCAATTCTACCGTACATCCCAATCTGGACGTGCTTCCGGCGGGCCTGATTCCGCCCAATCCGGGCGAGCTGATCACCTCCGAGCGGCTGGACTATGCCTTCTCCCGTTTCCGCGAATGGTACGACATGGTGGTGGTCGACACACCGCCCATAGGCCTGGTGAGCGACACCCTGTTGCTGGGCCGTCTGGCGGATGCCACGCTGATTGTCTGCCGTTGCGACTATTCGCTCAAGCGTAATTTCGACATCATCAACCGCGTGAGCGAGGAAGGCAAGTTGCCCAAGGTGAATCTGGTGCTCAACGGGGTCGACCTGCAGCAGCGCAAATACGGCTACTATTACGGTTACGGCTCTTACGGGCGTTATGGCCGCTACGGCTCCTACGGCCATTATGGCGGTTACGGCAGCTATGGAGGCTACGGCCAGCAGGCGGCAGACGGGAAGTCGCGCAAGCGCAGCAAGCCGTCCTCTTCCTCACGTCACGGCAGCGGACGGTTCATCCGCGAGGACAATTTCGACGACAAGGATTAAGGCTGTGCGCCGGCGGAGGGGGTGCTCCGGCTTTTCTCGCACAACGCCGTTCCGGGTCTTGCGTGAGGGCTGTGCGGGCCGGCTCACCGCTGCGGTTCATAAGAAAGAAAAAAAGAGATGGTGGTTCTGCTGTTCAGAACCACCATCTCTTTTTCCTGGGCTGTGCGGGCCGGTCTTCTTCCCACTCCTCCTGCAACAGCTGTTGCAGGCTTTTCCTTTCCTTTATCATGCGGTAAATCGTTCCCCAGTCCGGCAGTCCGCCTATGTTGCGGTCGTCTATGAACAGGTCTGCCTTCAGCTTGCGGCTGTAATGCCTGTTTTTCTCTGTGTCCTCTTCGGGGAAGTCCTTGTTCACGGCATAGAATTCCACTCCCCGCTGGCGGCACCATTCCACGGCCTCGTCCAGCAGACGGCCCTCGCGCACGCTCCACAAGATGAGCCGGTGATGCTCTTCTGCGAGTTTCTTCAGCGTTTCTACGGCAAAAGGAATCTCTCTTCCTATCTCCGGGTAGCGGTGTTCCACGATGGTTCCGTCAAAGTCTACGGCAATAGTCATACGTTTCTTTTAATAGGGTTAATATAATAAGGTGTAGGCCGGCCTGCGCCGACGGGCGTAAAGTTACAAAAAAAAGAAGCCGGCAGAGCGGATTTGAAAAGTTAAATAGTGTTTCACTGCCGCTTTTTTTCGTGCCGCACGTTTGTTTACTGTGATTTAAAGTGTATATTTGCCAAGAGTTTATTAAGAACTTTAGTAATATTATTAACTTAATTTCTTTGGAAATGAAAAACAGACTACTCGCTGTCATGGCTTTATGCTGTGCAACATCGTCCACGCTTCCCCTTTGGGCGGTGGACTGGGAGAATCCCGGACTGACTTTTGTTGATGAGCCTAACCTCACTCAGGATGAGACGGGTGGAGGTGTCTACTACATCTACCATCCCGCAACGGGCATGTTCCTGACCAACGGTAACAATTACAATACGCAGTTGAGCGTCGGGACGACCGGGCAGGATATTACTTTGGTTTACGGCACAGACCGCGGTCTGGTGCGCGAGGACCCGGAATATGCTTCCGTGAAGGGCTGGATTCTGAACATGCTGAACGGACCCACCAACTCCGGCTTCCATGAAGTCTATCTGACCGGTGCTACTACAGCTTACGTCGACTGCAACCTGCAGGGCCACATGCTGTGGGACATCACGGCCAACGGCGACGGCACTTACCGCATCTCCATCGTGGATGAAGACCCCGAATACGGAGCGAATGCCGACGTTGCGCACATGAAAGGCGGAATGATGGCGGTCAATATGGCCGCAGAGGGCGAGACACAGTCCACGGTGGTGATTCCTTGTGCCGACACAAGCTATTCTGAATATGCAAATGCCGATGGCAACTGGAAGTTCGTGGCTCCGGAAGTCTATGACGTATATGCCGCCAAGGTGACCAGCCTGAAGCCGCAGCTGGAGGCCGCTTCCGATGTATCCGGTTTCGATTATTCCGAATATGAGGCAATTTACAACAGCATGGATGTTACGGCAGAAGAGGTGGAGACTGCAGCCGACAATCTGGCTGCCGACCTTATCGCATTCCAGGCCGGAGAGGCTTCGGAGGCTGCGCCGGTGGATATGAGCTATCTGATTTCGGACAACAGCTTCCAGAACGGCGGAAGCGGCTGGACGCTGAACAACATGAATGCCGACCATCATAATGCAACTGATGTTTATGAAGACCCGGACGACCCGACGCACAACCTGAATTACTTCCTGGAGTCGTGGGTTGGTGGTGGCACTGAGGACGCTCCTGGCTCGGTGGATGCCGGGCGCACCGTGAACGCTTCCTATACGCTGAGCACGATGCCTGCCGGAAAATACCGCCTCTCTGCCGACTGCTTCGGCGTGATGCAGTCCAATACCACTACTTCTGCCGAGAAGGCTATGGGTGTTTACCTCACCGTGGATGCAGACGGCGTGGAGCGTACGGCAGACGCGCACACCCTGGAGTTCTATGGCGACAATAAAGACAAACCCGTGCCGCGTCCGGTATCCATCGACTTCTATGCCACAGGCGGCAATCCCATCACCGTGGGTTTCAAGGCCGAAGGCTCGAACTGCAACTGGGTGGGCTTCGACAATGTGAAGCTGGAATACATGGGTGCCGTGGACGGCGGCATGCGCACCGAGCTGTCAACCCTTATCTCTTCGGCCACCGCCGTGAAGGATGGCTATGACAACAACAACCAGGTTTATTCGAAAGCCGGAGGAGCAAAATTCGACAACGCCGTGGAGAGCGCGGAGGATGCCATTGCCAATGCGGCACTGACCGACGCCGAACTGCTTCCGTTCATGACCGCCATTTACAGTCAGATGGACAGTCTGGCTGCTGATGTAGAGGCTTATGGCCGCCTGGATGGCATCGTCAACGAAGCGTATGCCATTGCGGACAATAGTGCTTATGCGGTTTATTTCGGTGAGACGGCTTTCGATGACTATGTGTATGGCGTAGAAGTGGCCGTGGGTGAGCGTACTTTCGATCCGGCGTTGGTAGACAGCGTGATTCCGAATGCCGAGCGGCTTTTCGTGGAGGCTGTGAAAGGCTTCCTGTCGGACGGCACTACGACCGACGCCACTGGAGTGGGCACCAATATGAATTTCTCTAATGGCTCCAACGGATGGACCAAGGAAGGCGACGGTGACTTTAAGGCCAACCATAATCTGGCCGAGGTATGGCAAGGCTCGGCCTACGATGTCTATCAGGTGCTGACGGGGCTGCCCAAGGGTACTTACAGGGTGACCATGCAGGGCTTCAGCCGTCCGGGCGCGAATAACGTGACCGCTCCCTCGTGGGATCCGGCAGACCCGCGCGCAGGCGTGACCTCTTTCGTCTATGCCAACCAGACCGAGCAGAAACTCATGCACCTGTATGAGTTTACCTCCGATACGAACGAAATATTCGGTGGCGTTACGAATGATAACGCAAATGGTACGCAGATCACCGGCACGGGCAATACGGCTTTGGACGACAAGTTTGTGTGCAGTGGTACGACAGGTGCCGAGCTGGTCTTCGATGCAGGCCATTACGAGCAGTCGCTGCTTTGCTATGTGGGCGATGACGGCGAGCTGCGCTTGGGCGTAAAGGCTACGGCTGCCTCCAATGCGAGCAACTGGGCGCTGTTCGACAACTTCCGCGTGGAATATGTCGGTGCCGACATGTCGGGCTATGTGTCTACCATCGAAGGCCTGTTGGTACGGCTCAATGATGTGCTGGCCAATGACGGCGTCACTACGCTGGAGGCCTCAGCAGCTTTGAATGACGCCAAGCTGGCCGGCGAAGCCTTCATCAAAGCTCCGTCCGATTATGACGAAGAGGCTTGCAACGCATTGGTTGCGCAGATAAATGCTGCCATAGAGTTGGGCAACAATTCGCTGTCGACAGTCAGCGAGCTGGATGACTTGGCTTATAACTACGACATACAGATAAGCGAGACTCAGGACTTCGATGCTTATGTCGATACGGAAGAATATCAGGAGTTTACAGGACTGGTGGTTGCTGCATTGGATTATACTTCTGGTGCCCAGCAGTTCAATACGTTGGATGAGGTGACTAAGATGATAGCCGACATCAACGACGCTTATGGCCGCATGCTGATGACTGCAAACGATGTGACCGGCGCAACGCTGGATAATCCGGTAGACGTAACCAGCATGATTCAGAACCCGACGTTCCAGCTGGAGCCAAACGTGGACTCATGGGAAGGCTGGACGCAGAGCGGCGGCGGCTGGGGTGATCAGGGTGCTCAGGGTATAGCCGAGCTGTATAACAGCGACGGCGGTTATGTCCAGCAGACCATCTACGGCTTGCCTCAGGGCTATTACCGCATGGCTTACAACGGACTCTATCGTGCCGGTGGCTTTAATGAGGCGGCAGTAGCCCGTCGCGATGGTGGCGAGGATACGCTGCGCTACAATGCGGTGGCCTTTGCCCGCACGGCCAGTGTGGATGCCCATAAGCCTCTGCCGTCCATCTTTGACTATATATTGGACGATAAGATGGTGGATAATGACGTCGTGATCAATGATAGCATTAACCTCGATCCGAGCATTATCTACGAGTGCATCCCAGATAAGACGACTGGTGCGCGCTTACGTTTTGAGGACGGAATGTATGCCGACGCGTTCTCGTTCTATGTCAAAGCGGGCGAAAGCGTGGAGATCGGTGTCCGCAAGGACGGTCATCTGACGAACGACTGGGCGTTGTTCGACAACTTCCAGCTGTTCTATCTGGGCGATGGCGCAGAGGCTCCGGATGACATAGAGACCGCTATCGGCGAGACGGCAGCCGACGGTACCGTCAGCGTAGTCAGCTCCACATGGTACACCATCAACGGTGTGCGCGTGAGCGAGCCTGCACAGCGCGGCATCTACATCCGTCAGGATGTGATGAGCGATGGCACTACGAAGACTCTTAAAGTGATGGTGAAGTAGTTTTTCATCATAAATAGGTTCAATAGTAAACAGATGGGCAAGAGGGCGAAGTGATTTCGCTCTCTTGCTGTTTTTGTGCGTCCTTACATCGCCGAGCCGCCAATGGCACCCAGGATGGCGCTGGCCACGGCGATGATGACGTTGAGCAAGGCATTCCACACGGATTTGTTCATAGGCATGTTTGATTTTAAGAGGTTAGACAAAAGCGGGGCGGAGCGTCAGTCCGCACCCATATAGAGCCGCCATCCCTCACGGATCTGGTCCATGCAGGGACGTTCTCCGCACTCCACCCGGCTCATGGCGGCCACGAGCGGCCCCATGTGCTCCGGACGGCAGGGGTCGAGCGGGCAGTCAGGGTCAAAACCGGTGAGCAGGCATACCCGGTGCACGTACAGGTCCGTGTCGTTGCCGTCGGCGGGCGGTGCCCAGCGGGCAATGATGCGGCGGATGGTGTTGTCGCCATACTTGTGGCAGTACGTGCGCAGCACGATGAAGGCGGCGCGGTAGCCGTAGGCCATCGACCGGAAGGTGAAAAACTCCGGGTCGGTCTGCCGGTCGGCCAGTCCCTGCCACAGGTCGGCCGAGCGTCGGATGTTGAGAGGGTTGCGGTTGCGCAACCCTCTGGCTTGTTGACGAGTGTCCATTCCGTTACCCGTTTTTAAACGTTATCGTCCTCCGTCTCCTCCGCTGTGGCGAAGTTCACCCTTTCGAGCGAGTACGCCCGGTTGTTCAGGTCGAGAGCCTCTTTGAGCCGGGTGTTGGGCGTGAAGCGCACGCGGATGTGCGTCATGTAGCTCAGGTCATATTCCTCTGCCGAGTTGGCCCCTACGCCGTTGGCCACGGCGCGGAAGTTGCCGATGTCGCCCAGACGCACGCGCTTGCCCTCCTGCAGGGCGTAGATGATCTGCTCCTGCAGGGCCGACAGCACGGCCAGACAGTCGTGGCGGGTGACGGTGCAGGTGGAGCTGATGCGTGTGGCGATTTCGTCGATGCCTATTTCCGACATGTTGACGAGGATGCCGTAATACTTGCCCTGTCCCTGAGGGGCGCGCGGGTCTTTGCGCTCGATTACTTTGTAAATCATACGCTTTTTGGTTTTAAATTTGTTTTTTTGTTTTGAAATCTCATGTCGTCCGGATGACGATGCAAAGATAGGTTGCCGCAAAAACAGGGGTGCGCAAAAGTGCACCTTTGCGCACCTTTGCGCACCTCTTTGTCGGTTTTTGCGCCTTTTCACCCGCGCCGTTGCCCTTTCCCGCCCGCTGTCGGGCGGGCGGAGGCAGGCACCGGCATTGTTCATCGCGCCCAGTTGCCGAAGTCATCATCGCTGTCGGGCAGGCCGAGCGTGCGGATGATGAGTTCATACTGTCGCGGCGTGAGCGTACGCTGGTAACGGCCGAAGTGCAGTGCGGTGAGCTGTTCCCACAAGTCGCGTTCGCCTTGCAGCAGTTTGAGCAAACGGCGGCGGGCGTTTTTCTCTGTGGAGTCCGGGAAATAGAGGACGGCCAGCCGGGTCAGGTCATAACGGTTTGTCTTCATGGCTTTTTTCCTTTCTTTAATTAATAGGTACGATTGAGTTTTTTTATGCTATGTATGGCGCGGTGCCATACGGTTTTTCCGGTTCGTTTTTCCTTAAGGTTTTCGCGGGCCGTAAAACGTCCGAAAAGTGCGTGGCGGTCACAATCTTTCTGTTTTTCTTGGCCGTATTGTCAGAATTTTGTAATTTTGGACGCTCTTTTTATGATTTGATATGAAGAATAAGCTGTTCCGGTTTACGGACATTTTTAAGGAGACTATCTGGGGAGGGCATCGCATCCTTCCTTTCAAGGGACTTGAGCCGGACGGAAGGACTATCGGCGAAAGTTGGGAACTGTCGGGCATAGCAGGCAGCGAATCGGTGGTTGTGGGCGGTGCCTACGACGGACTGACGCTGACCCGGCTGGCAGAAGAGGGGCAGAGTGCGCTGCTGGGGCGGGACAACTTTGCCCGTTTCGGTACGAAGTTCCCCCTGCTCATCAAGTTTATCGATGCGGCGCAGCCCCTTTCGGTGCAGGTGCATCCGAACGACGAGCTGGCCCTGCGCCGTCACGGCTGTCCGGGCAAGACGGAAATGTGGTATGTGGTGGACCGTGCGCCGGGCGCTTATCTGCTCGACGGGTTCAGCCGTGCCGTCACAGCCGATGAATATGCCGCCCGTGTGGCCGACCAGACGTTGCCCGAAGTGCTCCGCCGTTACGACGTGCAGCGCGGCGATGTGTACTACCTGCCGGCCGGCCGTGTGCACAGCATCGGCACGGGGTGCTTCATCTGCGAGATACAGCAGAGCAGCGATGTGACCTACCGCATCTATGATTTCGGGCGGACGGATGCCCATGGCAAACCCCGTCAGCTGCACGTGGAAGAGGCCCGCGAGGCTATCGACTATACCTTGACGGCCCCTGAACAGCGGCGCGACATCGTGCCCAATGAGCCGTCGGAGCTGGTGAGAAGCCCGTTCTTCACCACCACGGCCTACCGCCTGACGGAGCCGATGACGTGCGACTATGCGGAGCTGGACAGCTTCGTCATCCTGATCTGTACGGCAGGCAGCTGCCATGTGAGCTGCGACGGAGAGGAAACCCTGCTCACGGCAGGCCATACACTGCTGGTGTCTGCCGAGGCCGGGCAGGTGCGCCTGGAGCCTCAGGGCGAAGCCACAGTGCTGGAGGCTTATGTTTAAATATCCACAAACATCTTATAGGAACGTATGAAGAAAAAACTATTGACGCTGTTCAGAATATTGCCGGTGGCGGCTGTGCTGGCCGTAGCTTCCTGCACATCCTACAAAACCGTGCCCTACATGATGAACAGTCAAGAGGTGAATCTGGACTCCAGTGCGGTGCTTTACGAGGCACGTATCATGCCGAAGGACGAGCTGACCATCACGGTGAACTGTCCGGAAGACGCCGAGGCGGTGGTGCCTTTCAATCTGACGACCACACCGGCCGTGGGAGCAGGGCGGTCGCAACTGACCTCGCAGCCCACCTTGCAGACCTTTCTGGTGACCAACGACGGGACCATCAACTATCCCATTCTGGGCCGGCTGAAAGTGGGAGGCATGACGGCCAATGAGGTGGAGGACATGATCGCCTCGAAAATAGAGGGCACTTATCTGAAGACACGCCCGGTGGTGACCGTGCGCCTGAGCAACTATAAAATCTACGTGCTGGGCGAGGTGAACAGTCCGGGCACTTTCACCGTGCCGTCGGAGAAGGTGTCGATCTACGGCGCGCTCTCGCTGGCCAAGGATATGACGATTTACGGACGGCGGGACAACGTGAAACTCATCCGCGAGGACTCCACGGGGCAGAAGTCCATCCATGAGCTGAACCTGAACGACGCCAACATCATCAATTCACCCTATTTCTATTTGCAGCAGAATGATGTGCTTTACGTGACCCCGAACAAGACGAAATCGAAAAACTCCGACATCGGTTCCAGCACCAGCTATTGGGTCAGCTCCATCAGTATCCTGGTATCCATCGCTTCGCTGGTGGTCAATATCCTGCGTTAGCCGCGGGAGATTGGAGCAACGGCACCGGGGGCCGGTCAAGACTTATCGCCGCGCCGCAGACAGTCCGTTCCCGGACGTTTGCGGCGCGGCCTTTTTGCAGGCCTGTCCTGCCGTTGCGCAAAACGCTGCCTGCCGTTGCGCAAGACTGCTTGCGTTGTTGCGCACAACCGCTTGCGATGTTGCGCACAACCGTAGCCGGAGAGAGGAGGCAGTCGGCAGCCCGTCCCGCCCCATGGGCGAGAATAGAGTGGAAAAATGTTTGCATCTCCCCTTATTTTCAGTATATTTGCGGGAAATAGTCATCGATTGTCCGACAGAGAAAAAGTATATCGTTATGGAAACCTATATCCGTTTTGACTGGGCGATGAAACGCCTGCTGCGCAACAAGGCCAATTTCGTGGTGCTGGAAGGGTTGCTTACGACCCTGTTGCGCGAGAAGATCACCATAAAACATCTGCTGGAGAGCGAGAGCAATCAGGAAGATGAGTTCGACAAGTATAACCGGGTGGACCTGCTCGCGCTGAACTCCAGGCAGGAACTGGTCATCATCGAGGTGCAGAACAATACGGAGTATGCCTATTTCCAGCGTATGCTGTTCGGAACGTCCAAACTGGTGACGGAGTATATCAATCGCGGTGAAGGCTACAGCAACGTGCGCAAGGTATACAGCGTGAACATTGTCTACTTCGACCTGGGGCACGGCCGCGACTTCGTCTATCACGGCAAGACGGAATTCCGCGGTCTGCATGAGCATGATGTGCTGGAACTGTCCCCCTTTCAGCGGCAGACTTTTCATGTAGACACCGTGAGTCAGCTTTATCCGGAATATTACATCCTGAAGGTCGCTGATTTCACGCGTGAGGCCAAGACCCCTTTGGAAGAATGGATGTATTATCTGAACACGGGCATCGTGCCGGAAAACGCCACGGCTCCCGGATTGGATGAAGTGCGTGAGCGCCTGAAAGTGGACCGCATGTCGAAAGACGAACGTACGGCATACTACCGCCACATGGACAACATCGTCATCTTGCGCGACAACATCGCCACCGGACGTATGGAGGGCCGCTTTGAAGGTATGGCCGAGGGACTGGAGAAAGGCCGCGCCGAGGGACTGGAGAAGGGCCGCGCCGAGGGACTGGAGAAAGGCCGTGCCGAGGGACTGGAAGAGGGCCGCGCCGAGGGCCGGACGGAAGGCCGTATCGAGGGGGAGCGTGAGAAGGCGTTGGAGATTGCCCGCCGGTTGAAGTCCAGAGGCCTGCCGGCGGAAACCGTCGCCGAGGCCACCGGGCTGTCTGTCGGTGAAGTCGCCGCCCTTTGAGAAGCACCGGACGGCAAGGTGAAGAAAGAAGCGGTTGAGACTCTTCTTTGGTAAAAAAGATATAACTTTGCAGCATTTAACAGAACCTATCACAAAATTTAGAGAAACATATATGAGAAAAGTGGCATTGATTACCGGTATTACGGGTCAGGACGGCTCTTATCTGGCCGAGTTTTTGATTGAAAAAGGCTATGAGGTGCACGGCATCATGCGCCGTTCTTCCTCGTTCAATACGGCACGCATCGAACACCTCTATCTGGATGAGTGGGTGCGTGACATGAAGAAAAGCCGTCTGGTGAACCTGCATTGGGGCGACATGACGGACAGCAGTTCGCTCATCCGCATCATCAGCGACATTCATCCTACGGAGATCTATAACCTGGCTGCCCAGAGTCATGTGAAAGTGTCGTTCGACGTGCCGGAATATACGGCTGAGGCCGATGCCGTGGGCACGCTGCGCCTGCTGGAGGCCGTGCGCATCTGCGGACTGGAGAAGACCTGCCGCATCTATCAGGCATCGACTTCCGAGCTGTTCGGCAAGGTGCAGGAGGTGCCGCAGCGCGAGACAACGCCCTTTTATCCGCGCTCGCCCTATGGCGTCGCCAAACAGTACGGCTTCTGGATCACGAAGAACTATCGCGAGAGTTACGGTATGTTTGCCGTGAACGGCATATTGTTCAATCACGAGAGCGAACGCCGCGGCGAGACTTTCGTCACGCGCAAAATCACACTGGCGGCCGCACGCATCGTGCAGGGCTTCCAGGACAAGCTTTATCTGGGCAATCTGGATGCCCGGCGCGACTGGGGATATGCCAAGGACTACGTGGAGTGTATGTGGCTGATTCTGCAGCACGAGACGCCGGAAGACTTTGTGATTGCCACGGGCGAGATGCACACCGTCCGTGAGTTCTGCACGCTGGCTTTCCGTAATCTGGGCGTGGAACTGAAGTGGGAAGGTACGGGCGTGGACGAAAAAGGTATCGACACGGCTACGGGCCGCGCGCTGGTAGAGGTCGATCCGAAATATTTCCGTCCGTGCGAGGTGGAGCAGTTGCTGGGTGACCCCACGAAGGCAAAGACCCTGCTGGGCTGGAATCCTACCAAGACCCCGTTTGAGGAACTGGTGAGAATCATGGTGGAACACGACATGAAGTTCGTGAAGAAACTGCATCTGAAGGCACAACTGGATAAAGAATAGGACGGGATATGCTGGAAAAGACAGACAAAATATACGTAGCGGGGCACCACGGACTGGTGGGCTCCGCTATCTGGAACAACCTGCAGCAGCGCGGTTACACTAATCTGACAGGTCGTTCGCACAAGGAACTGGATCTGTTGGACGGCGCGGCGGTGAGGGCTTTCTTCGATGAGGAGCAACCGGTGGCGGTGGTGTTGGCCGCCGCTCACGTGGGCGGCATCATGGCCAATCTGCATTATCGTGCCGACTTTATCTGGCAGAACCTGCAGATACAGCAGAATGTCATCGGCGAAAGCTTTCGTCACGGGGTGAAGAAACTGCTTTTTCTGGGCAGCACATGCATTTATCCGCGCGAGGCGCCCCAGCCGATGACGGAAGATGTGCTGCTGACTTCGCCTTTGGAATATACGAACGAGCCGTATGCGATAGCCAAAATAGCGGGACTGAAGATGTGCGAGAGCTTCAACCTGCAGTATGGCACGAATTACATTGCCGTTATGCCGACCAATCTGTACGGGCCTAACGACAATTTCCATTTGGAGAACAGCCATGTCCTGCCGGCCATGATCCGCAAAATACATCTGGCCAAATGTCTGAACGAAGGCGACTGGGCGGCCGTGCGCAAGGATGTGGGGCTGCGCCCCGTGAGCTGGAATCGCGATGGCGGACAGATGGTGGTGGACGCCGCTTCTTCCGAGGCGGAAATCCTGCAGGTGCTGGCGCATTACGGCATCACGCCGGAGGCCGTGACACTGTGGGGAACAGGCCGCCCCCTGCGCGAGTTCCTTTGGAGCGAAGAGATGGCCGATGCCAGTGTGCATGTCCTGTTGAACGTGGATTTCAAGGACACGTTTGCGCCCGGTGCTGAAGAAATACGGAACTGCCATATCAATGTAGGCACGGGAAAAGAGCTTTCCATACGCGAGGTGGCCGGGAAAATCATGACGGAAATCGGTTTTAAGGGCGAGCTGCGTTGGGACGCTTCCAAACCGGACGGGACGATGCGCAAGCTGACCGACGTGACGAAACTGCATCGCCTGGGCTGGCATCATAAGGTAGAAATAGACGAAGGCATCCACCGGCTTTATGAGTGGTATCTGAAAGGCATCTGCATCAATCATCAGACTATATAAATAAGGTAGGGATGAAAAAACTCTTGTCGCTTCCACCTCATCTGGCAGACTGTTTCCATGAAGTGGAACATGTGGGGCGCGAGGAATGGTTCTGCACTTCCGATCCCATAGGTCATAAACTGGGGTCGGGCGGGGGAACGGCCTGGTTGCTGCAGGCTTGCCGGGAAGCGGAACATGCTGAAAACATTCCGTTGGCCGACTGGCTGGCACAGGAGAAACGCATCCTGCTGCATGCCGGCGGGCAGAGCCGCCGGCTGCCTGCCTATGCCCCGTCGGGGAAAGTGCTCACGCCGGTGCCCGTATTCCGTTGGAAACGGGGGCAGCGTCTGTCGCAACATCTGCTGTCGTTGCAGCTGCCTTTGTATGAAAAGATGATGGAGCGTGCGCCGCAGTCGTTGCATACGCTGATAGCCAGCGGCGATGTCTATATCCGCACGGAGCGTCCGTTGCAGGACATACCGGAAGCCGATGTGGTATGTTACGGTCTGTGGGCCGATCCGAGTCTGGCGAAAAACCACGGTGTGTTCGTCTCCGACCGCCGCACGCCAGACCGCCTGGCCTTCATGTTGCAGAAGCCGGATGTGGATGAGTTGGGCAGGCTCATGCAACATCACTTGTTCTTGATGGATATCGGGGTGTGGCTGTTGAGCGACCGTGCTGTGGAGCTGTTGGTGAAACGCTCGTACAACAGCGGGGGGCAGTTGTCGTTTTATGATTTGTATGCGCAATTCGGACCGGCCTTGGGCGACCGTCCGCGACTGGCCGATGCGGAGGTGAACCGTCTGACGGTGGCTGTTCTCCCCCTGGAGGGCGGCAGCTTCTATCATTATGGTACCAGTCATGAGTTGATTTCTTCTACACTCGCCGTGCAGAACATCGTGACCGACCAGCGGGAAATCATGCACCGCAAGGCCAAACCTCACCCTGCCATGTTCGTGCAGAACGCTTGTGTGGAGGTGCCTTTGCAGGCCGCGAACTCCGAATTGTGGATAGAGAACAGTCATGTGGGGCGGGAGTGGAAGCTGGCTTGCCGCAATATCATCACGGGAGTGCCTGAAAATCACTGGCAGCTGACGCTTGCCGACGGGGTGTGTATCGACGTGGTACCCGTAGGAGAGTCGGATTATGCCGCCCGCCCGTATGGCTTTTACGACACGTTTAAGGGAAGTCTGGCCGATGCCGTGTATCAAGGCGGTCCGGCTGCAGACTGGCTTGCGCGAAGGGGATTGAAGCCGGAAGAGGTGGACGGTCGTGACGATTTGCAGTCGGCACGCCTCTTTCCGTTGTGTTCCGATGTGGAAGAGCTGGGACTTGTGGTGCGTTGGATGACGACCGAACCCGATCTGACGGAAGGGCGCACCGTGTGGCTGGCAGCCCGGAAGCTCTCTGCCGATGAGTTGTCGGCTTATGCCAACCTGCATCGTCTCACAGCCCAGCGCGAGGCTTTCCGGAAGACGAACCTGCCGCAGCTGGCGGCCCATTATGCATACAGCGTGTTCTATCAGTTGGACCTGGCCGACGTGGCCCGCACTTATGCGCATGAAGGCCTGCCCCTGCCGGATGTGTTGCCGGAAACGGCGGACGGACTGGTCCGCATGAGCGATGCGATGTTCCGTGCGCGGGTGCTTGGACAGTCCGGGGCTGACGGAAAAGCGTATGAGGTGCAGGCCTTCAGGCTGATGCGTGAGGTGCTGACCGGAGCTGCCTGTACAGTCCGCCAACATCCGTGTCTGTCGGTCTATGCCGACCAGATTGTGTGGGGGCGTAGTCCTGTACGTATCGACCTGGCCGGAGGATGGACGGACACGCCGCCCTATAGCCTGATGGAGGGGGGCAACGTGGTAAATATGGCTGTCGAGCTGAACGGACAACCGCCGTTACAGGTCTACGTGAAACCCTGCGCCGCGTATCAGGTGGTGATGCGTTCCATTGACATGGGAGCGATGGAAGTGGTGCGGACGTATGACGAACTGGCCGATTTCCGTAAGGTGGGTTCTCCGTTTTCCATTCCGAAAGCGGCTCTGGTACTGGCCGGTTTTCATCCCGACTTTGCAGCGGAAACCTGTACCACTCTGGAAGAACAGCTGAAAGCCTTCGGGGCCGGACTGGAAATTACGTTGCTGTCGGCAGTTCCGGCAGGGTCGGGACTGGGGACAAGTTCCATCCTGGCTTCCACGGTATTGGGAGCGTTGAACGACTTTTGCGGACTGGGCTGGGACCGTTATGAGGTGGGCAACCGCACGTTGGTGTTGGAGCAGTTGCTGACCACCGGCGGCGGATGGCAGGATCAGTATGGCGGCATTCTGCAGGGAGTGAAGCTGTTGCAGACGTCATCGGGTTGCAGCCAGCAGCCGTTGATCCGCTGGTTGCCCGAACATGTTTTTACGTCTCCCGAATACCGGAAATGTCATTTGCTGTATTATACGGGTATTACGCGGACAGCCAAGAGCATTTTGTCGGAAATAGTGAAAGGCATGTTCCTCAACGAGACGGAGCGGCTGGAGCTGCTGAGGCAGATGAAAGCCCATGCGCTGGATATGTTCGACGCCATTCAGCGCGACAGTCTGGAAGAAACGGGGCGTCTGGTGAGACGTTCGTGGGAACAGAACTGCAGGTTGGATGAGGGTACGAATCCGCCTGCCGTGCAGGCCATAGTCTCGCAGATCGACGATTTGTGTCTGGGATATAAATTGCCCGGTGCAGGCGGAGGCGGTTTCCTCTACATGATAGCCAAGGACGAAGAGGCGGCCGTGCGAATCAGAAAACGGCTGATTCAGGAGCCGGCGAACCGGCTGGCCCGCTTTGTGGAGATGACCGTTTCGGAACGCGGAATGGAAGTGAGCCGCAGCTGAGCGGCGGAGCGGAGAGGGGCAAGGCCGTATGACCGGCATGCCTTTGAGGCAGGCTTTGCCGGGCGAAACAAAAGAATCCATCCCCGTCGGCAGGAAAAGACCGGCGGGGATGGATTCCTTTTATGGAGAAACAGGCGAAAAACGGTCAGCGGTTTTTGTACATGCTGTCGTAGTACTTTTGATAATCACCGCTGGTTACGTTGTCCATCCATTCCTGATTGTCGAGATACCAGCGAACGGTCTTCTCAATGCCCTCCTCAAACTGCAGGCTCGGTTCCCAGCCTAATTCGCGCTGCAGTTTCCGGGAGTCGATAGCATAGCGCATGTCATGCCCCTTGCGGTCGGTGACATAGGTGATGAGCTGCATGTCTTCGCCCTCCTTGCGGCCCAGCAGACGGTCCACAGTCCGGATGACTACTTTGATGATGTCTATGTTTTTCCACTCGTTAAAGCCCCCGATGTTGTAGGTCTCAGCGATTTTTCCTTTGTGGAAGATGAGATCGATGGCCCGTGCGTGGTCCTCCACGAAGAGCCAGTCGCGCACGTTCTCGCCTTTCCCATATACGGGAAGGGGCTTGCGGTGCCTGATGTTGTTGATGAACAGCGGGATGAGCTTTTCCGGAAATTGGTATGGCCCGTAATTGTTGGAGCAGTTGGTTACGATGGTGGGCATGCCGTATGTATCGTGAAAAGCCCGTACGAAATGGTCTGAACTGGCTTTGGAAGCCGAATAAGGCGAATGCGGATTGTACTTCGTCTCTTCGGTGAAGAACGTTGTTCCGTAAGCATGATGATGTTCTGACGAGGCTTTGGTGGTGAATGGCGATTCGAGTCCTTCGGGATGCGTCAGTTCAAGTGCGCCGTAGACCTCGTCGGTAGAGATGTGATAGAAAAGCTTTCCCTTGTAACCTTCAGGCAAAGACTCCCAATAGTTTTTGGCCGCCTGCAGCAAAGTCAGCGTACCGATGACGTTGGTGTGTGCGAACGTAAAGGGGTCTTTGATGCTGCGGTCCACGTGACTTTCGGCTGCCAGGTGGATGATGCCGTCCACATGATGCTCTTGCATGAGCTGCTGCATCTTGTCGAAGTCGCAGATGTCTGCCTTTACAAACGTGTAGTTGGGCTGCTGCTCGATATCTTTCAAGTTGGCCAGATTACCCGCATAAGTCAGTTTGTCCACATTGATGATGTGGTAGTCTTGATATTTGTTGACGAACAGTCGTACGACATGACTGCCGATAAAACCGGCTCCTCCGGTTATGATGATGTTTCGTTTGAAGTCCATGTTATATGCTTGATGGTTTAATATAAGTTGTCGTTGTAGTCGAACAGATCCGTTGCGTCTTTCAGACGTGGGTGATGTTTGTCTTTCTCGGAAAGGATGATCCGGTCGGACGGGATCTGCCAGTCTATGTTGAGGTCCGGATCGTCCCATGCCAGCGCACCCTCACTCTGCGGGGCATAGAAGTTGTCGCATTTGTATTGGAATATCACTTCAGGGGTCAGCACACTGAATCCATGCGCGAAGCCGCGGGGAATGAAGAATTGCCGGTGATTCTCTTCCGTCAGCTCAACGGCGACGTGCTGCCCGAAGGTTGGAGAACCTTTCCGTATGTCGACGGCGACATCCAGTACGGCCCCTTTGATGACACGCACCAGTTTGCTTTGTGCAAAGGGAGGTTTCTGAAAATGCAGACCGCGCAAGACACCATAACAGCTCTTGCTTTCATTGTCCTGTACAAAATGTATGGGGCGTACATGCTCATCAAAATCCCGTTGGGAGAACGATTCAAAGAAATATCCCCTTGTATCGTTGAACAAGCGTGGCTCAATAATAACGACGCCGTCGATGGCGGTTTTTATGACTTTCATAATGATCAGCAATATTTTTTGTTGTCTGCAAAGATAGTTTTTTTTGTCGAACAAAGATAGTTATTCAGATAAAATCGTATCTTTGTGAAAATGAAAAATATTTAAAAGGAAGAATCATGGAAGTTTGGCACTGGATTGTGGTTGTCTGGCTTGCATTTGATTGCGTCATTTTCGTGTGGGCATGGTGGGATGATTTCTATTATTCCCATAATGTGAAAGCCAAGTTCAAGAAACTGAAAAAGGCATTGACAGAAGAGTGATGTCGGAATGGACTGTGGTATATTGCGCATCGGTGTGTGGCTCTGTGTGCTGTGCTTGACTTGTGCGGCCTGTCAGAAAGTGGAACTTCCCCCGGAAGAGGGAGGAGAGGGGGGCGATGCGCCCGCTGCGGAAGCCGGATATGACGATGCATTGACGGTCGGGGCTGCTCTGCTTGCCTACGAGGGGATAAAGGATGGTGAGCGTTTCGGGCAGGGAGTGGCCGGCTATATCGTAGGCTCCTGCACCGGAACCAGTCTCAGTACGGCTCTGTTTGGTGCGGAGGGAGCCGGGCAGAGCAATATACTCATAGCCGACATACCGACGGAGACCGACGCACACCGTTGTATGCCTGTGGAACTGAAGAGCGGAACAGAGGAAAGAGCGGCTCTGAATCTCTCCGATCATCCGGAAAATATCGGACAACGGGTGTACCTCTTCGGCCTTGTAACGAAATATTTTGGCGTGACAGGACTGAAGGATGTGGACTACTACAGGTGGATGACGCCCGATGAAGAGCCGTTGCCTCCGGACGAGCCGGATGACTCCGAAGAGCCGGACGAATCAGATGAGCCGGACGAACCGGAATCGGGAGACGGATATGGCGATGTGCTTACGGTGAACGAGGTCCTGGCTGTCTATGAGGGAATAGGGTCGGAAGACAGTTATGAAGAGAAGGTCGTCGGTTATATCGTAGGCTCCTGCACCGGCACCAGTCTCAGTACGGCCCTGTTCGGTGCGGAAGGAGCCAGTCAGAGCAATATACTCATAGCCGATACGCCGGCGGAGACCGACGTGGATCGTTGCATGCCTGTGGAATTGAAAAACGGAACAGCAGAGCGGGCGGCTCTCAATCTGTCCGACCATCCGGAGAATATAGGGCAACGCGTGTACCTGTTGGGACTGGTGGAGAAGTATTTCGGGGTGACGGGACTGAAAGGCGTGGACTATTATGAATGGGCGCAACCGGAAGAGGAACCGTTGCCACCGGACAATCCTGACGAATCCGATGAGCCGGACAATCCGGATGAGGGTGAAGAAGACCCTGACACGCCCGTCGTTCCGGACGATCCTGATGAGCCGACTCCCGAACCGGGAGACGGAACAGACGGTCGTGATACAATAACTGTAGACGACACTCCGGCGGTTGTACCGGGCGGACGGTCTATATAATATAATAAGGTATAGCAGATGAGACGAGTTGCTTTGTTGCTCGGTTGCGGGCTGTTTTGCGGACTGTGGTGTGGGCCGGTTGCGGCACAGACCTTCCGGCGTGTGACAGATGTCAGTGAATTGGAGGCAGGGGCGCATTATGTGCTGGCCGGATATAGCCGGAAATATGCGGATTCCGTGTATGTCATGGCGGCACAGGAGACCACCGGAACGAAGACAACGAGCAGGAAAGGACGGCTGACGCATATGGATGAGAACGGACGCATCCGGGTGGAGGACGGCGGAACGGCGGTTTTTGAACTGCAACAGGAGGGGACGGCTTATGCTTTCCGCGACCTGGCCCTGAATGCCTGTCTGGCCTATACCGTGAAACAAGTGAGCAATGCCACCACTTCGTTGTTCACCCTGACCGACGAGGAACTGGCGCAAATGCCGGACAAGAGCAAGGAAAAATACTGCAAGACGTTCGTGATTGAGCCTTTGTCTGCTTCTTCGCGCCTGCCGATGACCCGTCTGTATACCGCAGAAAAGGTTTATTACAGCACCTCTTCCAGACAAGCCTTCGGGATGATGGTGGACGGTTATGGCGGAAGCTTCAAGCTGTATAAGACGAACAGCGGCGATTCATTGTACATTTATAAAGAGGTGGAGCCGCCCTCAGTGGAGGTCGGAGCGGGAGAGGACTGGACCTTCAGAGGAGATTGGCTGAGAGATGACTTGTTTGCCATGGATTTTTCAGAGGCGCAGCGGATAGATTTCACGGAGATGACGTTGCCGCAAGGGGCAGGAACTATGTCGGCCGACCGCTTGCCGGGAAAATATGTCTGGACTTACGTGCGAAAAGGGCAGGCGTCACGCTTGCCGGAAGGATGGCCTAATGTCATAGAAATAGAGCGCAAGGACGCGGAAGTGGCCGGTGAGGCCATTACGCCGATCGTGGGTTGCGACAGCTGCCGGTTGGGGCCGA
Organism: uncultured Paraprevotella sp.; assembly: GCA_944321365.1. Lineage (GTDB taxonomy): Bacteria > Bacteroidota > Bacteroidia > Bacteroidales > Bacteroidaceae > Paraprevotella. The sequence continues at coordinate 10,796 of CALULA010000013.1, read as the reverse complement.
AATATGCTTTCAGTGTGCCTCAGGGTACCGGAATCAGGTGGGAGCGTACGGTTTACGAAGACGACGGATGGTACACGATCGGACTGCCGTTTGCCGTGGAGCGGACAACATGGGGTACGTCTGACGGAGAAACGGCTGAACTGGAACGTCTTTCTTTTGAGGAAATGTCGGCAGACGGCGCGGTATTCCGCCGGGTGGAGACAGGAGAACCGTGGAAAGCAGGCATGCCCTGTCTGTGGCGGCCGACAGGTGAGCAGGCAGATGATGTCCTTTGTTTTTGCGCTTCAGAGGCGGTCGTGATGACGGAGACGGAGGGCTGGCCGCAGAACGATGGATTTTTTGCCACGTTCAGCCGTCGCGATATCACGGAGGAGACGGCAGAGCCGTTGTATCTGTTGAATCCGGAAGGGACATGTTTTGTACGTCTGACGGCAGGCAGTTGGATGGACCCGTGCCGGGGATTTCTGCGTTGTGCCGCCGCCGGTGAAAAAAGCACTGTGCGGTTGATCGGGCAGGATGCCTTGGGCATGGAGAGTGTGCGGAAAGGCGGAAAAGCCGTTCCGGTCTATTCCATTACCGGTGTACGTCAGGGCGTGCTGAAACAGGGGGAGAAGCTTCCCGCCGACTGGCCGGCCGGACTGTATGTCACGCCGGGAGGAAAGCTCCTGAAGCGTTAGACGCTTGTCATAAAGCGGCAAGAGCGGGCCTTTCCGGTCCGCTCTTGCTGTTTCTGTCCGCAGGGAAAAGTCTTTCGCTCCTTGCAGGGCCTTATTCGCCCCACAGTCCCTCGCTGGTCATCTGCACCCTTTGCATCTCACCGTTGCGCTTGTAGCGCAGCCGGTCGATGCAGAGCGAGCGGCGGTAGCTTGAGCCAGCCGTGTTGATGGCACCGTTGTGATAGACGAAGTACCACTCGCCTTTGAACTCGATGATGGCCTGATGGTTGGTGTTGCTGTTCCCGGCAATCTCGTTCAGTATGCCCTTGTACTCCCACGGTCCGTTGATGTTCCGGCTCATGGCATAGGCCGTTTTCTCCGGAAATCCCACGGCGAAGCTCAGGTAATACCAGCCGTCGCGCTTGTGGATCCACGGAGCCTCGGTGTAGAAGTCCTTTCCGGGGTCGGGCAGTGACGGCTGGTGGATGCCCGGTATGCTGACGGGCATGATGTCGCCCTCCAGTTCCGTCATGTTGTCTTTGAGACGGGCATAATAAAGTTGCGTGTTTCCCCAGAAGAGGTAGGCCTGTCCGTCGTCGTCGATCCACACCGTGGGGTCTATGTCTTCCCAGCTGATGGGCGTGTATTTCGTGGTCATGTCGTTGGTGACGAGCGGTTCCGGACACGGGATGAACGGGCCGGTGGGAGAGTCGGAGACCGCCACGCCGATGGCCTTTCCGTGAATGCTCTTGTGCTGTGCCGTGACATACCAGTAGTATTTGTCGCCGCGCCTGATGACCTGGCTGGCCCACGCCTCGCCTCGTGCCCAAGGGAATTCCGTGGCTTTCAGTGTGTAGGCGTGCTCGGTGAACGTCTTCATGTCCGATGTGGAGAAGATGCACCATTCGTGCATCACGTAGCGGTTCTGGTTGTCGGGGCATTCGTCGTGTCCGGCATAGATATACACTTTGTCACCGTCTACGAGAGCCGCCGGATCGCCCAGATACTTGTAGTTGACGAAAGGGTTGGCCGTGGCCGTGAAAGTCGTGTCCTGCCTTGCCGCAGGAGGGTTTGCGGAGATAGCTGCCGCAGAGCAGGCCGTCAGTAGGGCTGCAGTCAGTAGTTTCTTCATGTTGTGAAATTTTTGGGTTAAATCCGTCTGTGACTCCGGACTCTGCCGTGAGCCGTTATGTCTGGACTTACGGACAAGCCCCGGAAAATCGCAAAAAATTAACGATGTTTAATGCTTTTCCGGCGTGAATGCGGGCGGGAAGGGCCAGACACTCCGCACCGCGTCGTCAGCCTTTCCGCAACACTCGCCCAGTCTTTCCGCAACACTCGTCCAGTCTTTCCGCAACACTCGTCCGGTTCTTCCGCAACACTTGTCCGGTCTTTCCGCAATGTGCAGGCGGGTCTTGCGGCGAAAGGCGGGGAGCGGTGTGTGCGGACTGCCCTACTTGTTGAAGAGCTCAAACGTGAACTTGTAGCCGAAGCCGATGTTTTTGAAATCTTCCAGAGAAAGGAAAAAGCCCATGTCGAAGACGAATGTGCCCACGCCGTAGCCCACTTCAAAGTAAGGTCCCAGATGGTCCATCGTAAGCATGTTCAGGTACAGGCGTTCGTTCTGCACATGATTGGTGTATTTGATGAGGTGGCGCAGCAGCAGAAAGGGAGCCTCGTAGGACACATGCGCCCTTATGTAATAGGGCGAGGCGTTGTACCAACGGCTGTTCAGTGCCTGGAATACTCCTCCGATCTCATCGTTCCAGCCTTCAGGCAGATTGCTTTTGCGGAAATTCACGAAGTCCACGAAGTACGTTTCCTCTTGATTGGTGAAAGCCCCCATGCCGAAACGGTAGTACAGATTGGAGAGCAGTCCGGTGCGGATGTGGTGCTGCATGTCGAACTCGATGCGTTCATAGACGCCGGTGCTCCGGAAGATGTCGCGCAGTCCGCGTTCGTAGTCCAGGATGAAAGTAGGGTAGCGCGACTTCAGGTTGATTTTTTTCCTCCCGTTCATGTAGTAATATTGTCCGGGAGTCCATTCGATGCGTATTCTGGGAGCAAAACTGTTGTATTCCGGCCTGACATTGACCCGCAGACCGGCAGAGATGTCTTCCGGCAGGTCTATGGTGCGGAAACTCTCGTCCGGGTGCTCGGCTGGCGTTCGGCGGTGGAAGATGAAGCCCACCCCTAATGACAGTCCGTTGATGATTTCAAAGCTGTTGCTGATTTCAAAGTTCAGGTCCTGAAACAGATCCAGGTTCAGTTTGTCGAAGTCGATGACGCTGTCTGATGGAATCTCCTTCAGTTCGTCTATGATACGGCTGTTGCCGATGCGGTTGCCGTTTCCCACGTTGAGCCTCAGCCGGCCCATATGTTCAGGCCAGTATTCGTACTCTCCACCCAGACTCCAGTAGAATTCGTTGTGGGTGAAGTTGTATCCTAAGCGTGCGCTAAGACCCAATGAATGACTGTTGGGAAAAGCCGTGTTGAGGCGCAGATCCTGTCGGTAAGAGATTCCGTTTGTCTTGCTGTAACTGAACAGCAGCGGGTTGATGAAGGGAGAATTGCGCAGGGTGGAATTGTTGTTCAGTTCCCACTTGTTGTCTGTCAGACAGAAGTCGCTCACGGAACGCCAGAAATCTCTCCGCCGGGTTCGCTCCCGGTCGGTCCTCTTTGCCGGGCGCAGCGAGTCCATTCTACTCTTGTATTTTTTGTAGATGTATTCTTCGGCATCGGTCAGGGGAGCCGTCCGCAGGGAGTCGAATCTCTTGGCGTCATTGGTGTAGGCACTGTTGTCACATTGCAGCGAGAATGAGGCCGTAAGGTTGTAATTGCGTCGGGCCACGCTGTCAGGCGGAGTGTTGTCTTTGTGGCGGATGTCCTTGTAGTCGATGGTGGCTTCGTAGTATCCTTCCAGGATGTTGAAGGCAAAGGAGAAGCAGGCGTCTATGTCGTTTTTCACCGGCAGGTATTCTTTTTCTGTTCCGATGTCGCCCATTTGCAGCCGGCAATGGAACTGCAGCAGTTCCGAACGGCCTTGAAATGAAATGGTACGCACGCTCCACGCCCCCTCCGTGATGGTCATTTCTCCCTCTACCAGCTGGAAACTTTTATTGCGCGGGATGAAATGAATGTGATATTCTAACCGTTGCTGTGCGTCGCATGATACGGAATCGACCACATAGCGGTAGTATTTGTTGCTGTTGGGAGCCAGTGGAGAAAACAGCCGTTGCCCCATCATATAGGGTGAGTAGATGTTGATGTTGAAATATTCCGTGATGCCGGGCACCTCCCGTGCCTGATTGAGCGTGCCGGTGTAGGCCTTGATTTTCTGGTCGTAGATGCCGGGGGCTGTGTAGTGCAACTCGCTATAGGTCTCTACGATGAAACGGTTGGCATCCTTCGGAGAGCGGAACAGTCCGGGTATGAACCGGAAACCTATATTTTTCCTGATGATATCCAGCTCTGATTTGATGTAGAGGTTGGCATGGTATTCATAGATGTAGTCCATATACTGGGCGGCGGCATGATGCATCCGGCTGATGATGGAGTCGGCCATCTCCAGCCGTGCCTGTACATGCTGCGGCAGAAACGCCAGCAGGCATCCGCACAGTATGAGTGTTCGGACTGTCACGACATTTATTCTTTTCTTATGCTTCGGACAAAGTTAAAAAAAAAAACGCATATTGTCAGTCTCTGTCTTTTTTATAATTTTGTGCCCAAATTCAGACGATACTATTTATGGGCGGTTTTTTTGGTGTGGTTTCAAATACACAATGTGCGGTAGATTTGTTCTACGGCACGGACTATAATTCTCATTTGGGCACCCGTCGCGGCGGCATGTCCACTTACAGTAAGGAACATGGCTTCATACGTTCCATTCACAATCTTGAGAACACTTATTTCCGGACAAAGTTTGAAGACGAGCTGGAACGGTTCAAGGGCTTGTCGGGCATTGGGGTCATCAGCGATACCGATGCCCAGCCGCTGTTGATGAATTCTCATTTGGGACGGTTCGCCGTTGTGACTGTTGCAAAAATCAACAACGCGGAAGCATTGGCGGAAAAGCTGTTGGCGCACGGCATGCACTTCTCGGAGTTCAGCTCCGGAAAGATTAACCCGACGGAACTGGTGGCATTGCTTATCAATCAGGGGAAGGATTTTGTGGAAGGCATAGAGAATGTCTATAAGGAAGTCAAAGGCTCGTGTTCCATGCTGCTCCTGACGGAGGATGGCATCATCGCGGCGCGCGACAGCTGGGGACGTACTCCCGTGACGGTAGGCTGCAAGGACGGGGCCTATGCCGTGACGGGTGAGACGACCGCTTTTCCTAATTTGGGCTACGAGACCTTGCACTACCTTGGTCCGGGCGAGATTGTAAGGCTGAGAGCTGATGGAATGGAATGCCTGCGGCGTCCGAACAAACGTATGCAGATCTGTTCGTTCCTGTGGGTTTATTATGGTTTTCCCACTTCGTGTTATGAAGGTCGGAATGTAGAGGCTTTCCGCTTTGACTGCGGCAAGAAGATGGGAAAGAACGACCATACGGAAGTAGACATCGTTTGCGGTATCCCCGATTCCGGCATCGGTATGGCTTTGGGTTACGCCGCCGGTATGGGTGTTCCTTATCAGCGTGCCATAGCCAAGTATACGCCGACGTGGCCGCGCAGCTTTACGCCCAGCAATCAGGAGCGGCGTTCGCTGGTGGCCAAGATGAAACTGATTGCCAACCGTGATGTGCTGAATGGCAAACGTGTGCTGTTTTGCGACGACTCCATCGTGCGGGGTACGCAATTGCGCGACAATACTCAGGTCTTGTCCGATTACGGAGCCAAGGAGGTGCATATGCGTATTGCTTGTCCGCCATTGATTTACGGCTGTCCTTTCATTAATTTCACCTCATCGAAGAGCGACATGGAGCTGATTACCCGTCGGCTCATACGGGAATTCGAGGGAGATGAGAACCGTAATCTGTCCAAATATGCTACGACCGGTTCGCCTGAATACAACCGTATGGTGAAGACAATTGCCGGGCGGCTGAATCTCTCTTCGTTGAAATTCAACACGCTGGAGGATTTGGTTGAGGCTATCGGGCTGCCGAAATGCCAGATATGCACTCATTGTTTTGACGGAAGCAGTCGCTTTACTTTGGAAGAAGAGAATACGAACGACTGACATCTTATTTGCGGCAGAATCGCGGAATGCACCGCAGAACAGCGGTGCGGTAAGGAATATGAGTGCTTTTTATATACTCCTGACAACGACAGTCTACTTTGTCTTGCTTTTTGTCATTTCGCGGAAGATGGGCGGAAAGGGAGACAACGATGCTTTTTTCCGCGGCAACCGTCAGTCGCCTTGGTGGGCTGTGGCTTTCGGTATGATAGGCGCTTCGGTGTCGGGAGTGAGTTTCGTGTCCGTGCCGGGCATGGTAAACACTTCGGATATGACCTACATGCAGATGTGTGTAGGTTTCTTTTTGGGCTATCTGGTGGTGGCATTCGTCTTGTTGCCTCTGTACTACAAGCTTCGTCTGACCTCAATCTATGGTTATCTTGCCCTCCGTTTTGGCCGGAGTGCCTACCATACCGGCGCGTCTTTTTTCCTTCTTTCCAAAATGTTAGGGTCGGCGGCCCGCCTTTATCTGGTCTGTCTTATTCTGCATGAGTATGTTTTCGGTCCTATGGGAGTCGCATTCTGGGTAACGGCTGTGGGAACGGTTCTGCTCATTTATCTGTATACCTTCCAAAGCGGCATCAAGGCATTGGTCTGGACCGACTCCTTACAGACCTTCTGTCTGATTGCCGCGCTGCTGCTGATTGTTGTCCAGCTTTGTCGCCTGAACGGCTTTACGGTCGGCGAGGCGTTAGACTATGTTGCCGCCAGTCCGCATAGCCGTTGGATAGAGTGGACGGACTGGACCTCGCGTCAGCACTTTGTCAAGCAATTCCTGAGCGGTGTGTTCATTGTCGTTGTGATGACGGGTTTGGATCAGGATATGATGCAGAAAAACCTGACGTGCAAGAATCTGCGTGATGCGCAGAAGGACATGTGTTCTTACGGACTGGCTTTCATTCCGTTGAACTGGCTCTTTCTGACTTTAGGCATCCTCTTGTTGGCGTTGGCGGCGAAGCAAGGCATAGCCCTGCCGGACAGGGGAGACGATATTTTGCCGCTGTTCTGTGCGCAAGGTTATTTGGGACACGGTGTGTTGGTGTTGTTCACCATCGGCATCATAGCAGCGGCTTTCAGCAGTGCCGATTCTGCATTGACGGCTCTGACGACATGTTTTTGCGTGGATATTCTGGATGTGGAACATCGTTGTGCCCGTCCGGAAAAAGTACGCAAATGGGTGCACGGCGTGATGGCTTTGCTGCTTGCGGGATGCGTATTGTTCTTCGAGGCGGTGAACAACAGCAGTGTGCTGGATGCGGTCTATGTGGTGGCTTCTTATACCTATGGGCCTTTGCTGGGACTGTTTGCGTTCGGACTGTTCACGCGCCGTATGCCCCGTTCCGGCATGGTGCCGCCGGTTTGCATTCTTTCACCGCTTTGCTGCTATGGGCTGGATGCCTTTACGGTTTCGGCCTACGGCTATCATTTCGGTTATGAACTGTTGATGCTCAACGGGTTGTTGACTTTCGCCGGCCTGTATGCCGTTTCCCGGTCTTCAGGCATGAAGGTCAGCGCATGAGCCGAGGTGAAAAAAGACGTTGACCCGTTCGTTTTTCGGATAAATTGTCTTATCTTTGTATATGCCCGTTTTTCCGGAAAAGGAGAGGCGGAATGGACAAAAAACAGGAGGAACATCATCATGAGAAAGAATTTTGGAGCAAAGCCGTGGACTTATCCACAACCGGTTTTCATCGTGGCCACTTACGACGCAGACGGGCGTCCCGACGCCATGAATGCCGCATGGGGCGGAATAGATTATGACGATCGCATCAATCTGTGCCTGAGTGCAGGGCACAAGACGGTTAAGAATCTGTTGGATGCGCAGGCTTTCACCGTGAGCATCGGCACGGCGGACCAGTTGGTGGCCTGTGATTATGTGGGCATCGTTTCCGGTAACAAAGAACCGGACAAGTTTGCCAAGGCCGGTTTTCATGCCTTGAAATCGGATTTCGTCAATGCGCCGCTTATTGCGGAACTTCCGATGGCTTTGGAATGTGAACTTGTTTCTTATGACAATGAACAGTGTCACTTAGTCGGACGGATTGTCAATGTCTCGGCCGATGAGCGTATTCTTGACGGACAGGGAAAAATAGACCCGGCCAAATTGCGTGCCATAACTTTCGATCCGGTGCATAATGCCTATCTTGTCCTGGGCGAAAAGGTAGGCAACGCGTTCTGTGACGGCAAGGTGCTGAAGGGATAGGCCGGGGAACGTCCTGAGGAGTGCGGCTTGCCAGCCTGCACCCCTTTCGGGACACTCAGACTGAGGGATGCGGATAAACGGATTCCCTGTTGCGCAAGGCCCGTCTTTCTTTTGCGCAATGCGGTCATCATTCATGCGCAAAAGCGGCGGCGTTCTTGCGCAAGAACGTAGCGGCTTTTCCGCAAGAATCTGACAGAAGGAAAGACAGATGAGAAATTTTGCAGCTATAGATTTTGAGACGGCCAACGGAAACCGTTCCAGCGTATGCAGTGTGGGCGTGGTGGTGGTCCGTGACGGTCGCGTGACGGACAGGTGTTACAGACTGATACGTCCGTACCCCAATTATTACAGTTATTGGAATACATTGGTGCACGGGCTTACACGTGCCGACACGGACAGTGCGGAGGATTTTCCCCACGTCTGGGCCGACATCGCTCCGCTTGTCGCAGGATTGCCTTTGGTGGCCCACAACAGTCCGTTTGACGAAGGATGTCTGAAAGCAGCCTTTCAGGCTTACGGGATGGACAATCCCGGCTATGTGTTTCATTGCACGTGCCGTGCCTCACGTCGGGTGTTCGGGCGAAAGCTGCCCAACCATCAGTTGCAGACGGTGGCTGCAGCCTGCGGATATGACCTGACTCAGCATCATCATGCGCTGGCCGATGCGGAGGCTTGTGCATGCATTGCCTTGGCCATACTTGAGTGAGCTTTGAGGGCGTGCGGCCGCGTGGGCAACGGGAGCATAAATGTTCAAGGATTTCAGTTGCGGCATACATCTTAATCCGATTATTTGTATTTTTGCATGTGTTTAGGGTGAAAGGTAAAACGTAAGATGGATACAATTGTTACGCAGATGGTTATCTTGTTCGTCTTGGTAATTGTCGGTTATTGTTTGAGTAAAAAGGGCCTGATGGATGAAGAGTTCGACCGTAAATTGTCGGGATTGGTCATCAATGTGACCTGTCCGTGTCTGATTCTCTCGTCCGTAATGGGCGACACGCTTCCGGACAAACGCTATATTTTGCCGTTGCTCGCCGTGGGTTTTGCCACTTATGTAATCTTGATAGGCGCGGCCTTTTTGCTCCCGCGCTATCTGCGGGTCAAGTCCACAGATAGGGGAATCTATAGTTTTATGTTGGCTTTTGGCAACGTGGGGTTCATCGGTTATCCCATTGTCGCGTCCATTTTCGGCTCCAGTGCGGTGTTTTATGCCTGTATACTCAATTTCCCCAGTACGTTGCTGATTTTTGTTTTCGGCACGTTGTTCATCTCCGGCGGTCAAGGGAAGATGCATTTTGACCGCCGCACCCTTTACTGTCCGGCTATGATAGCGTCGTATCTTTCGATTCTGATTGTGCTGACGGGCTGGACTCCTCCGCGTGTTGTGGGCACGCCTTTTGTCTTGTTGGGGAATGTGACGGTTCCTGCCGCGTTGCTGATTATCGGTTCCTCGATAGCTCAGGTTCCTGTCCGCCGCATGTTCGGCAATCCTTCCATCTATATGATGTCAGTACTGCGCTTGTTGCTGATTCCATTGCTGATTTTATACCTTTCGCGTCTTTGTCGGGTGGACGAGACCATTGCCAATATCAATGTGGTGCTGGCAGCCATGCCGGTAGCTTCGTATGGCACGCTGTTCTGCATTCAGTATGAAAGAGGTGAGATGGTTATGGCGGAAGGTACGTTTATCACCACCTTGCTTTCTGTGTTGAGCATACCGTTGCTGACCATGTTTCTGTGAGACGGCAGGATGAGCTTCGCAGGCCGTCCGTCCTTCTTCAGGCTTGTCAGATGAACAATGCCGGGGTTTGCTCCTGCCTGTGGCGGTCGGTCTGTCTGATAGCTGAGCGGTGTGTCATTTGATTTTCAGACCCGGAATGGGTGGTGTCGTATCTGTCAGTTCCAGGTCTTTTACCATCGGTAGAGTGCCTTGTTTGTACTTCTGGAAATGTGGCGTTTTCGGGTGGTTTTCATAAGCGGCACGGTCGGCATAGATCTCAAGGATGGTCACCTTGTGCGGAGCTGTCTTCTCGGCTGTGGCATAGAGGGTGAGCACTCCGGGTTCCAGCCGCATGGAGGCCTCTATTTCCTCTTTCAGGAAGGTGTTGTACTCTTCCAGCCGGTCCGGGTCCACGATGATTTTGGAGAGGCGCACTATTTGTTCCGCCGTCTGTGCGGGCCTGACGTACTCCTGCTTGATGATGCGCAGGGCCTTGATGGCGGCAGGGAAACCGATGTAGGGCAGGCACTGGATGACGGCCGCCGTCAGCGTTTCGGGCGAGTTGCCCGCGTTGATGTTGCCGTGATAGTGTGATTGGATCTGGCTTTCGGCCTCCAACGTGGCCAGCACGCAGTAGCTCAGCAGCTCGCGGGTGGGCAAGTCGAGCGCGCCCCGGCTGTATATCTCCCCGAAGAAATAGTCGGTGAGGAACTGTTTCACGTCCTTGCCCATATCACCCGGCATGCCAGCCATGACGGAAGATATGCCTCCGGGATAGAGCTTGTCCTGAATGGCCTTGCCGGTCTCGTGGCGCGTTTCGTCCGTCACCGTGGCTTGCACTTCCAGTGGCAGAGAGATGCCTCGTCCTTTGAGTATTTTATTTACTATATATCAGGCATACATTATTGAATGTCAGCGGCTATTCATTTTAAAAGGTACAAGTTGTATTCTGACAAATAAAGAAAGTCGAAAAGAAAATGTAAGACGCTTACATTCAGTGGCTTTCGCTTATGGTCTTGTACCGCCTTTTTCAGTCTTT
>CALULA010000012.1 GCA_944321365.1 uncultured Paraprevotella sp. | reverse complement strand
TCGGGTAATGATTAGGAAACCGTTCTTTTGCTTTAATCTGCTTTAAGACGGTTTTCAACTGTCTGCCCAACTTCTGCATTTTTCCTCTAACTCCCTAATTATCAAATTCTGTTGCGTTAATCTGCTGCAATTCGGCGGATATTCCAGAGATTTATCGTATCTTTGTCAGGCCCTTCGTGAGCAGGGGGTGTCCGGCGTTTTCAGGTTGTTCGGGGTATCTCTCTTCCCGATCCGGATTCGTTAGGGATATTCAATTTTAATAAAAACATATAGACTTATGGCAAAGAAAGCACTTTTGATGATTCTTGACGGCTGGGGTATTGGCGATCACCACAAGGATGACGCTATTTTCTGCACTCCCACGCCTTATATGGACTATCTGAACGAGACTTATCCGCATTCACAGTTGTTGGCTTCGGGCGAGAATGTGGGTCTGCCCGACGGACAGATGGGTAATTCCGAGGTGGGACACCTGAATATTGGTGCCGGACGTATCGTTTATCAGGATTTGGTAAAGATTAACCGTGCCTGTGCCGATGGCAGCATTCTGAAGAATCCGGAAATCGTTTCAGCGTACACGTATGCCAAGGAGAACGGCAAGAATGTCCATCTGATGGGGTTGACCTCTACGGGTGGTGTGCATTCTTCGTTGGATCATCTGTTCAAACTGTGTGAAATCTCCAGGGAATATGGCATTGAACATACTTATGTTCATTGCTTTATGGATGGTCGTGACACCGATCCGAAGAGCGGCAAGGGCTTCATCGAGCAGCTGGAGGCAGAGTGCGCGAAGACGGGTTGTGTCATCGCTTCCATCGTAGGCCGTTTCTATGCTATGGACCGTGACAAACGTTGGAACCGTGTGAAGGAGGCTTATGATCTGTTGGTGAAAGGCGTGGGCAAGCAAGCGACCAATATGGTGACAGCCATGCAGGAGTCGTATGACGAGGGTGTGACGGATGAGTTCGTGAAACCCATCAACAACGCTACGGTGGATGGTACCATCAAAGAGGGAGACGTTGTGATCTTCTTCAACTACCGCAACGACCGTGCCAAGGAGCTGACGGTTGTGCTTACTCAACAGGACATGCCGGAAGAGGGTATGCAGACCATTCCGGGCTTGCAGTATTATTGCATGACGCCCTATGATGCCAGCTTCAAGGGCGTGCACATCCTTTTCCCAAAAGAAAATGTGGCCGACACGTTGGGCGAATACCTGAGCAAACAAGGTCTGAAGCAGCTGCATACGGCCGAAACGGAGAAGTATGCCCATGTGACGTTCTTCTTCAATGGCGGGCGTGAGGCACCTTTCGAGGGTGAAGACCGCATTCTGGTGCCGTCGCCCAAGGTGGCTACCTACGACCTCAAACCGGAGATGAGTGCCTATGAGGTGAAAGACAAGCTCGTGGCAGCCATCAAGGAGGACAAGTACGACTTCATCGTGGTGAACTTTGCCAATGGTGATATGGTAGGGCATACGGGCGTGTATGAGGCTATTCAGAAAGCCGTGAAGGCTGTGGATGAGTGTGTGAAAGAAGTAGTGGAGACGGCTAAGGCCATGGGCGACTATGAAGTGATTATCATTGCCGACCACGGCAATGCCGATCATGCCATTAATGCCGACGGCACACCGAACACGGCACATTCGTTGAATCCTGTACCTTTTATCTATATAACTGAGAATAAAGGTGCCAAGGTGGACAACGGTATTCTGGCCGATGTGGCTCCTTCCGTTCTGCACATCATGGGGCTGGCACAGCCGGCTGACATGACGGGCAAGAACCTGATTAAGGATTAGTTTTTCATTTTTGTTTTCTAAAACGGGCAGGGCCTCCGCAACCAGACGGTGGCTTTGCCCGTGTCTTTTGAGGAGAGGCGGATATGTTTCATGTTCTACAGGCTCTGCGTTTTGGTTTTGCCGTGATGATTTTTCTTCATCACGTGGAGCTTTTTGAGGCTGGAGGCTCCTGCGGTGTGAGTTTCTTTCTGGTCTTGAGCGGCTTTGTCATGTCCAGGGGATATGCCGAAAAGGTGGCTCAGCCGGAATTCTCCTGGAGACACTATATGGGCAGGCGCATCTTGCGTCTGTGGCCGCTTCATTTGGTCTGTCTGCTGGTGGCCGTTGCTGTGCGGGTCTTCCTTTATGGAGAGGAGGTCGGTGGGTGGTGGTGGTTGCCCAATCTCTGTCTGCTACAGTCGTGGTTGCCCTATCCCCACATCTATTTTTCGGGCAATGCCGTGTCGTGGTGTCTGTCGGATCTGCTGTTCTTTTATGCGCTTTTTCCGTGGCTTTCACCGCTGTTGTATGGGCGGGCGCAGCGCAATGGGGCTTCCGTTTCCAGGTCTTTCGTGCTCTCAGCCGGTTGGGGCCGGGCGGTGGTTGTTGTTTTCTTGGTAGCCTATGCGGGTGTGATGTGGCTCTTGCCGGAGCGTTACGGCAATTCGCTGCTTTATGTGTTCCCGCTGATGCGCCTGCCGGATTTCATCCTGGGAATGTGGTGTTATCGGTGGTACGACCGCCATGTGCGCGAGGGCAGAGTGGATAGCGTGTGTGGGCGTTGGCGTTGGACGGCATTCAGAGGTTTGGCCTTGATGTCGATGGCGGCTGCCTGCTGGCTTTATTATCATGTCCCTCTGAATGCTTCGTTTGCTTTTATCTTCTGGTTGCCGGCGGCCTTTGTGGTTGTCTCGTTCGCTGAAGAGTCGTTTCAGTCTGCTGACAGGCACGTTAATTCATGTTATCGATGGTGGACGGAGTTAGGCAATATCAGTTTTGCGTTCTACATGATTCATCAGCCGTGCATCAGAGGCTGTGAGGCCTTCGCCCGGATATGGTCGTTGCCGGAGACATTGTGGCTGAGGCTGCCGCTTTATTTCGCAGTCTCGCTGGGTGCGGCGTTCCTCCTTCATTATGGCATAGAGCGGCCTTTGGCGCGTTTGTGGTTACAAAAGCGGACTTGAACCTGCTCCGGCCCGAAAAAAAGCCTTATTTTTGTAACCGTAAAGACAGGACTTATGGATGTACGGATAGAACCAAGCTGGAAACAACATCTGGCGGCGGAGTTTGAGAAACCTTATTTTGCCGGACTGACGGATTTCGTCCGACAGGAGTATGCCACGGGCGTCTGCTATCCTCCCGGACGGCTCATCTTCAATGCTTTCAACCTCTGCCCGTTCGACAGGGTGAAGGTGGTCATCATCGGTCAGGACCCTTATCACGGTCCGGGGCAGGCGCACGGGCTGTGTTTTTCGGTAAACGATGGGGTGCCTTTTCCGCCCTCGCTGCAGAATATTTTCAAAGAGATACAGGACGATCTGGGAACTCCTGTTCCGCAAAGCGGGAATCTGACCCGTTGGGCAGAGCAGGGCGTGCTGCTGCTCAACGCCACGCTGACGGTGCGTGCGCATCAGGCCGGGTCGCATCAGCGGCACGGCTGGGAGGAGTTCACCGATGCGGCCATCCGTGCGTTGGCCGAGGAGCGTGAACATCTGGTGTTCATCCTCTGGGGGGCCTATGCGCAGAAGAAGGGTGCGTTCATCGACCGCAACCGCCATCTGGTGCTTGCTTCGGCCCATCCCTCGCCCCTGTCGGCCTTTCACGGCTTCTTCGGCAACCGGCATTTCAGCCGGGCCAATGCCTATCTGGAACAACATGGTGAAACCCCGATTAAATGGTAGAAAATGAATAATGAGAAGTGCATTCCGGTGATTCAGATTGATGATACGCTGGTGTCGGTTGATTGTCTTTCAGAGAAGTTCTGTTGCGATTTGGATGCGTGTAAAGGTGTCTGCTGTATTGAAGGTGATGCAGGTGCACCGGTGGAACTGGACGAAGTGGCCGAGCTGGAAGAGGCCTTACCAGCGGTGTGGTCGATGCTGTCGGCCTCGGCACAGGCCGTGATAGATCGTCAAGGTGTGGTTTATACTGATGAAGAAGGCGATCTGGTGACCAGTATCGTTAATGGAAAAGATTGCGTGTTTACGTGTTATGATGAGCAAGGACATTGTTATTGCGCTTTGGAAAAAGCTTATCGGACCGGGAAATCGGGTTTTTATAAACCTCTTTCTTGTCACCTTTATCCGATACGACTTAAAAAAGTAGGCGACTGCGTGGCCCTGAACTATCACCGCTGGGATGTTTGTAAGATGGCTGTGGAGAGAGGGCGACAGTTGAACTTGCCCGTCTACCGTTTTCTGAAAGAGCCGCTGGTGCGCCGTTTCGGGGCCGACTGGTATGCCGAACTGGAGGAGGCGGTGAACGAACTGCGTAAGCAGGGTTATCTGGAGGAATAAGTCCGGTGGCATTGATGAGTCATACCACACGGTGAAGTACAGCGACAATCGCCTCTACCTGACAGCTGAAGAGAACTTCGGTGAAGGCGGTCTGGCATTCAGGGCTGTCTACACGGTGGTTTGTGAAATGGCCTATTGATACTGATAGCGATTACTAAAGAGGAAGAGCATCCCGCTGACAATCCGTCAGCGGGATGCTCTTCCTTATGAGGTGATGGCCGTTATGGTTGCGGCCCGCCTTATGCGTCGATGTTGGCGTAGGTGGCATTCTGCTCGATGAACTCGCGGCGCGGTCCTACGTCTTCTCCCATCAGCATGGAGAACACATAGTCTGCCCCTGCGGCGTCCTCGATGGTCACCTGCTTCAGCAGACGGGTCTCCGGATTCATCGTGGTCTCCCAGAGCTGTTCCGGATTCATCTCGCCCAGACCTTTATAGCGCTGTACGGTGACGCCCTGTTCCGAGCCGTTGTTGTACTGTTCCATGAAGCGCAGACGGTCGGTCTCCGTATAGCAGTACTCCTCGATCTTGCCTTTCTTGCAGCGGTAGAGCGGCGGCGTGGCGATGAACAGGTGTCCTTTCTGTATCAGTTCCGGCATGTAGCGGTAGAAGAGGGTCATCAGTAACGTGTCGATGTGCGAGCCGTCGACATCGGCATCGGTCATGATGATGACCTTGTAGTAGCGCAGCTTGTCGTAGTTGGCCTCCTTGCTGTCCTCGCCCAGTCCGAAGCGTACGCCCAGGGCCTGTATGATGTTGTTCACCTCCTCGTGTTCGAATGCCTTGTGCCACATCACCCGTTCCACGTTGAAGATCTTTCCGCGGATGGGCAGGATGGCCTGGAACTGGCGGCTGCGGCCCTGTTTGGCCGAGCCTCCGGCCGAGTCACCCTCCACGATGAACAGCTCGCAGTTGGCGGCGTCCTTGTCCGAACAGTCGGCCAGCTTGCCCGGCATGCCTCCTCCGGACATCGGGCTTTTGCGCTGTACGCTCTCACGGGCCTTGCGGGCGGCCACACGTGCCGTGGCGGCCAGAATCACCTTGTCCACAATCTGCTTGGCCTCCTTGGGGTGCTCCTCCAGATAGTAGGTCAGGGCCTCGCCCACGGCCTGCTGTACGGCACCCGCCACTTCGTTGTTGCCCAGTTTCGTCTTGGTCTGTCCCTCGAACTGCGGCTCTGCCACCTTGATGGAGATGACGGCCGTGAGGCCCTCGCGGAAGTCCTCGCCGGAGATTTCCACCTTGTTCTTCTCCAGCTTTTCCAGTTCCTTGGCGTAGTTGTCCTCCGCATACTTCTTCAGCGTGCGGGTCAGTGCCGTGCGGAATCCGGCCAGATGCGTTCCGCCCTCTATGGTGTTGATGTTGTTCACATACGAATGGATGTTCTCGTTGTAGCCCGTGTTGTACATGATGGCTACTTCAATGGGAACGTCCTGTTTCGTCGTGTTCAGATAGATGACATCGTTGAACAGGTGGATGCGGCTGGAGTCGATATAGCGCACGAACTCCTTCAGGCCGTCCTTGCTGTGGAAGGTCTCGGAGCGTGGCTTGCCGTTCTCGTCCTTCTCGCGCTCGTCGGTCAGCACGATGGTGATGCCGGCGTTGAGGAATGCCAGTTCACGCATGCGGTTGGCCAGTATGTCATACTTGTAGGTAGTGGTGATAAAGATGCTGCCGTCCGGCCAGAACTGCTGGCGTGTGCCCCGCAGGTTGGTTTCTCCTACCACCTTGACGGGATAGAGCGGTTTGCCGCATTCATATTCCTGCTGGTAGATCTTCCCGTCGCGGTACACCTGCGAGAGCATGTGTGTGGAGAGGGCGTTGACGCAGGATACACCGACACCGTGCAGTCCGCCTGATACCTTATAGGACCCCTTGTCGAACTTTCCGCCCGCATGGAGTACGGTCATGACCACTTCCAGGGCAGACTTGTGCTCCTTTTCGTGCATATCCACGGGTATGCCGCGGCCGTTGTCCTGTACGGTGATGGAATTATCTTCGTTGATGGTGACTTCTATGTGTGTGCAAAAGCCGGCAAGTGCTTCGTCGATGGAGTTGTCCACCGTTTCATACACCAGATGGTGCAGACCTTTTTCACTGATGTCGCCGATGTACATGGCGGGGCGCTTGCGTACGGCCTCCAGGCCTTCGAGCACCTGGATGCTGCTGGCTGAATAATTCGTACCTTTTATCTCTTCTTCTGACATGGTTTTGTTAGGTTCGTTTTAACGCACAAATATACTAAATTCTTTTGGAAAAGAAAAGAATATGTGCCATGAAAAAGGGACGTGCGGGAGGGATTGTGGGTAAGGAAAAAGGGCGACTGGATTTCAAATCCAGTCGCCCTTAAAATCTTTCTATTCTCATGTAGGGCATGCACACGACAGCACATGCCTTTCTTTTCTGCTTACGCCAAACGGTTGATATAATTGGCCAACTTCGACTTCAGGTTAGAAGCCTTGTTTTTGTGGATAATGTTCACCTTGGCTAATTTATCCAACATCTTCTGTACACTGGGATACATCGCTGTAGCCTCAGCCTTGTCTGTCGTGGCACGGAGCTTACGAACAGCATTACGCATGGTCTTCGCGTAATATCTATTGTGGAGTCTTCTTTTCTCCTCCTGACGGATTCTTTTTAATGATGATTTATGGTTTGCCATCTCAAGTGTTTAATATAAATCGTTTAACTTTGTAGTCCCTAGGAGAGTCGAACTCCTCTTTAGAGAATGAAAATCTCTCGTCCTAACCGATAGACGAAGGGACCGCTACCTTGGCTTTCGCCTTTGCTGTAAGAAAAGAAGCATTTTTATATGTTTTAATGCCTTTCTCCGTTTGCGTTGCAAAGGTAGTGCTTTTTCTTTATCTGCCAAAATATTATCGGGAAAAACTTCCAAAAAAATATCTTTTCAGCGTTGTTTGTAGGTTTTTCGGTGGGTTTTGCTTAATTTTAGGTTGTAAATTGGCTGTTTTTATGCAAGAAAAGACGCGGGGAATTGTTTTGCGTTCATTGCGATATGGCGACAATGCTTTAGTGGTAGATATTTATACGGCTGTGCGGGGGACAGTGTCGTTTATGGTGAAAATTCCACGGTCGCGCAAGGCTGTGCTGAAGAGTGTGTTTTTCCGACCGCTTTCTATTCTGGATATCGATTTCGATTATCGGCAGAAAGCTTCTCTTCAGCGATTGGGCGATGTGCGGTGGGGGTATACCTATACCACCTTGCCTTATGAGCCTTACAAGGCATCCATTGCTTTGTTTTTGGCAGAGTTCCTTTGTCGTGTGTTAAAGCATGAAGGAGAGAATGACTCGCTTTTTTCTTATATACTTTATTCTTTGCAGTGGTTGGATGCCAGTGAGCGGTCATTTTCTAATTTTCATCTGGTCTTCATCACTCGCCTGACTCGTTTTTTGGGCTTCTATCCCAATGTGGAAGCTTGGCGTGAGGGGGATTGGTTCGACATGCAGAATGCTTGTTTTGTGCACGGACGCCCGTTGCATGTCGCTTGTTTGGGGCCGCGTGAAGCCGCACTTATTCCGCTTTTCATGCGGATGAATTACGATTCCATGCGTTTCTTTGTGATGAACAGACGAGAACGCGAGCGGTTTCTGGAGGTGTTGAATGATTACTACCGTCTGCATGTGCCGGAGTTTCCGGAGTTAAAATCTTTAGATGTATTGAAGGAAGTGTTCTCCTGATTTTATATTTTTGCTATCTTTGCCGGAGTATGCAGACCTTTGTTCTTATCATAATTGTCGTCATAGCCACCGTCCATTTGATGATGGCTTCTGTTTTGTCGCTTTATTCCCGTTATAAAGTGCAGTATCTGTCCCTTGCATGGATCATGGGGATATTCGGTGTACTGACGTGTGTGGCCATCCCGTTCGGCTCTTTGCTGAAGTTCGAGAACATAGGCCTGCTTCATCCGTTCATGTTGTTGGCTTTAGTGGTGACTTCTTTTTTGCAGGGCATCTATCCTTTGGGCATTTCCATGCCGGGTTACCTGCAGTGGGGGCGTATGTGGCGTTACGCATTGCCGGCCATACTCCTTATTATATTATATATAGTAAGCCTGTTGCTGGGAAGTCGTCCGGTCATTCTGCGCTCTTATGCCGAACTGGCCGGTTGCTGGTGGAGGCCGGACATGTTGTTCCGTCTGGCCGGTTTCGGGTTGTCTATTTACTATGTGGCCAACATCATCCGTCTGCCTCATCTGCAGGCCAGGAGCACTGAGATTCCCCGTTACCTGAAAGGTTACGTCACGGCCATGGGGGCGAATACGGTCTTTTATGTCGTCGTGACGGCTGTGTTTGATGTGAACCTGCTGTTGGTCTATTACTGTCTGTTCTGCGTGCTTAACATGTATCTTTTCTATCGCACATTGGAAACCATGGCCATGCACTTGCCTAAACCGGAAATCATCGAAGTGGATGAGGCGCCTACGGATGAAACCATTGTACAGGCTGACAAAGAGGATTTCAACGAAGCCAACCGGCGGAGGTTTGAGCGCGTGGAATATTTCATGCAACACAATCACGACTGGAAGGACAATACCTTCGGGCGCGACCGTCTGTGTCTGGCCACAGGCATCAACCGGCACCTTCTGTTGCAGTGTCTTCGCAGTCAGGGCTACAATAACAGCCACGATTATATCAATTCCTATCGTATTGCAGCGTTGAAGCGTGGCGTATCGTCAGGTTCTATTCGTACGGTGAACGATTGTCTGGGTGTCGGTTTCGGTTCGGCAAAGACGGCCCGCACGTGTTTCGAGCGCATGGAGGGGATGGGACTGGACGACTACTTGCGGCGTAAAAAGGAAGAGCGGAACAGCTCTGCGTCTGTATCATAGAGAAGGGGCTGCGTAGCTCATTGCCGGTTCACAGACGGCTGATTTCTTCAAGGCTGAGTCCTGTAATGTCGGCTATGTCCGTCGGCGGGATTCCTTTTTCTATCATTTTGCGGGCGTTCTGCAACCGTTCGCTTTTTTTCCCTTGTTCTATCCCTTGTTCTATTCCCTGCTTCATTCCTTGTTCTATCCCTTGTTCCATGCCTTGGGCGAATCCTTTGGCCATACCTTTGGCCATTCCGTCTTGTTTGGCATATTCAAGCACGGCCATACTGTCCCGATAGACCTTGATGCTTTCATCGTATTTCTGACGTTCTTCTTTGGAAAGTGCGGCAATGTCTACTATTTGTTCCAGCTTCTCGAATACGGCTTTGCGTGCCTTGAAAGGCAGTCTGTGTAATGTTTCCATGTTTTTGAGTACATAAATCCAACGTTCAAAACCATTCTCACATTCATTTTCCTCTTTTGTGAAGCAGGGCAGTTGCAGGAAGATGAAACGCAACTTGTCAGAAAACTCCAGATGTGTATCTCTGTCTGCTAACACTACATCCGTGCGGAACTTGTCAGGCAAAGGTACGAAAAAGAAATGACAATGCTTTCTTTTGTCTTGTTTTTCTTTTGCTGGTTGTGCCGTGTAAAGGAGCTTCTTTCCCGCTTTCCCTTTACAGGAGTTTTCTGAAAAATACCCTTCATCTTTCAGTTTGAAGGATAATGTGGTCGAAATAAGAGTGTTACAGGCTGAAGCATTCCTGAAACATGTAGCGTCGTCAAGCAGAACAGGGGAGGTCGTTCGTTCCGACACTCCCCTGTTTTTGTGTTATGTGGTTTGAGGTTTAGTCCAGATCCCAGACATTCCTGTTGGAGCGGAATACGGCATCGAACTCCTCATCGCTCAGGCCGATGGAGTTGCTGTCTCCGCTTCCTAAGGATGATTGTAGTATATTTTCACAGCTATCCATATGCGTAAAATGCACAGTGGGGGGGGTGTAAGTTCTTTTTCTTTTCATGATTGTATGTTTTTATTCTTTGTTGTTTGCTTTTTTGGCGGAAGTGCCGGTGTTATTTCACCAGCACTTTCTTTCCGTTCACGATATACAGACCGCGTTGCAGGCCGTCCAGGTTTGTTGCACCTGTGCGCACTTTCACTCCGCTGATGCTGTAGACGTCGAAGGCGTCCTCAGCCCCTTCGGTCTCCACGCTGCCGATGGCTGTCACGCCCTCCAGGTCGAGGGCGAGTCTGTTCACCTCGGCTGCCGCACCTGCCACACTGAAGTAGGCACCGGTGCTGCCCAGCGTGCTGTTGCTGCCGCCTTTCATGATATACTGCGAGCCGTTCTTGTCAGCCACACCGTAGTAGCCCTCCATGCTCATGCCGGCAGTGTAGTTGCCCGTGAAGGTCACGTCGCCGAAGGTTACGGCTTCAGGTGTGCTGCTTTCCACCGTCATCGGGGCATAGATGGGAGCTGCGCTCAGGTCCTTGGCCTGCTCGAAGTGGATCAGGTAGGGCGTGTTGGCTGCCAGTTCACCGGTGGACACTTTCGTGAACTCCAGCGTGTTGTTGGCGAAATCGGTGAATTCCTGTGCCTGGGTTGCACCCAAAGCCTCCACGGTTGTTGCGAACGGCAGGCAGATGGTGCTCCATCCGGCGGGGAACGAGCGGCTGAATTCTACGTTATAAAGATTGCTCGTTTCTTCACCGATGCTTGTGCTGCTGTTGAGTGTGAATGGAGGGGCGAACGTGACGTTAATCATTTGATCGAGCAGTTTAGTCATGTCTATGGCGATTTCTGCCGTCATATTCTCCTCATCGTAGACGGTTGCGCTCAATTCAACGGGGATAGAGCCTCCAGACATCAGAGTGAGTTTCGGTCCGAACCAGTCTACATCGGGATCGTCTCCGGCGGTGATGGCTATGCCTTGAGATGTAGAGATTTTTCCGTCCACGAGGCTCAGGTTGTCCAATTGGATGTTTCCGACAGCCAATACGTCAAGATAGAAGTTTTTCAGGACGAAAGAATAAGTGCCGTCCACTTGTTCTATCAGTTGGATGGTCGTTTCCTGGGGAGCTGTATATTCTCCGTTGATACCTACGGACAGGCCGTTGGTGTAGTTGGTGGTCACAGCGGTCTTGAACTGGATGGTATAGACATGCTGGTTGAGGTTCTCTTCGCTCCAGTCGTCACCCTTGACGGTGATAGTCAGCAGTCCTGTTGCTTCGTTGTATCTCGGCTCGATGGTGGCAGCGCGTCCGTTTGAAGTGCAGGTCAGCAGGCTTGCGTCATAGGCCTTTTCCGACAAGTCGTATGCAGTCTGTCCTTTCTTGAAGATGTTTTCATCATCGTAAGTCAGGGTGGCCAGTTCTGAGTTGTAGATGATTCTGATGCAGTCTACGATCAATTCATCATTTGCGGAGGCTCCGGCGTTGGGGTTTGTGGTCAGCGAGGCGAGCATATATTGTTTTTCGGGTTTCTCGACGCCTGTATAGTCAAAAGTAGCTGAGCAATAGGTCCACTCAGTTGTAGGTTTGATGAGAATGGCTGCACTGCCTATTTTATATCCCGCTTGTGTCGCATCTTCTGGGTCGTGATAGTCGCAGTCGCCATGCAGAATGAATTGTGCCCGACCGTTTTCACTTCCTCCGCTGGTGAACTTGGCATAGCAGCTTACGGCATCCGGAGTACCGTCGAAAAGCAAATAGTGCCCGTCGTTGTCCCTGTCTGTAAAGTTGAAGTTTTTGGTCGCATCATCGGGTGTCATTGATCCCATGTTAATAATCCCTGTAGTCAGGTTGCCGTTGGCTTTTTGCCCTAAAATGGATTTTGATTTAAGATAGACAGCATAAGTACTATTGTATCCTTCTACTTTTTTAGGTGCTGGCGAATTATTTGCAGCCCAGTTTAAACGGCCTGTTGCCGAAGCAAAAGAGTTCCACCCGTTGCCCGGCTCGTTGTCTGCAGCCCAGTCCTCGAAGTCCGAATTAGGGATTTGATACACGCCTTGGGCTTGTGTGCCGATTAGGCCTGCGCATCCCAACAAAAGAAAAGTAAATAATTTCTTCATGTCTTATTCTGTTTATTGTTAATAATTAGATGAATTCATGCTGAATCGGGTGCGAAATTAAGAAGAAATGGGCAAGTAATTGTGCGTTTTGGTATAAAATCCGGTAAAATGGCGGGTTTTTACCGGATTTTTTCCGCTGCATACCTTTTTGTTTCTTCCTGTTTCCTGTTCGTTGTCGTCCGGACGCGGGGGAAAATGGGCGAGGTCGTGGCGGAGAGGTGGTGGGGGCAGAGCGGGATGCGCCCCGCCCGTTGGGGGCGTCCTGTGCTGTGGTGTCTTTGTCCCGTCGGGCGGGCCGCCGGATTTTCTTGTGCAAGATGGCGACCGTTTTTGCGCAACGCCGCCGGAAGTTCTGCGGCGGATGCCCGCCAGAGGTCAGAGCTCCCCGACTTCGCGGACGGACAGTCCCGTGACTGCGGCGATGGTGGCTGCGGGGAGGCCTTTGGCTTTCATGTTCCGCGCTATCGCGAGCCGCTCCTCGCTGCGCCCTTCAGCCAGCCCTTCGGCTTTGCCTTCGGCCAGTCCCTCGGCCTTGCCGTCCTGGAAAGAACTGCTGATGTGCATCTTGGCGGTGCTCACCATGTCCCAGAATTTCTCATATCCGCGCAGTTGCGCCTCGCTGAAGGCCGATTCCTCCAGCTGTGTCACGGCCTTGTGTATTTCTGGCGTCTCCATCAGCTCCTGCGGCACCTCGACCGTATGTTCGTCTATTTCTGTGAGGAAGCGTAGCCAGAGGGTCTGCATCTGTTTCTGGCCGTGGTCCTTGGGCGTGAACTTGGGCAGCTCGATGAAGACGAACCGCAGTCCCTCGATGACCTCATGCGTCTCCTGCGTCTCCACGATGCGGAAGTCGTGGTAGTAGCCCTCGCTGGGAGAGAACGTGTCGTTGACGAGATTGAGCGACCACACGGGCTGCAGCAGGCCGTAGTCGCTGCCCATCTCCAGCTGGCTGACGTAGGCCTTGGATGCGTTGAAGAGCACGCGCTGGCGGTAGGCCGAGGTCCACATCATCTGCATCTCCACGATGAACTGCCTCCCCCGCATGTCTCTGCACCGCACGTCGACGATGCTGTCCTTGCGGAGCGGATTCTGCGGCACGAGTTCCGGATTGAGGTACTCCACCTGCCGTATTTCCTCGTCGGGATGCTCGAAGGGGAGCAGGGCGTTGAGGAAGCTGATGACGAGGTCCGGGTGCTCGCCGAACACTTTCTTGAAAGTGAGGTCGGCCTTTGGATTAAGGTATCTCATGCTCTTGCTGTTGTTTCTGTTTCTGTATGTTGCAAAGATAGTGTTTTCGGCGGGAACGGCGTGCGTCTGCGGCTTTTTATTTTTTCGTGCGGGCATGCTGAGGTCGGGCCGGGGACATGAAAAACCTCCGGCAGGCCGGGCGGTGGCCTGTCGGAGGTGGTGGATGGTGCGGTGTGATGGCGCGGTGCGCCGTCCGCACTTTTTATTTCTTGATGACTTTCTTGCCGTCTACGATGTAGATGCCGCGTTGCAGTCCGTCGAGGGCTTCAGCTTGTTTCACGCTGCTCTTTACCTGTACGCCGAGGATGCTGTAGACGTCTACCAGTTTATCAGGATTGCCGACCTGTGCGCCACGTATGCCGCTGGGGAACTCGTCCGTGCCGAACACCACATCGATGTCAAGCGGTCCGAACATGAGGCCGAGCGTACAGTAGAACTTGCTGTCCGTGATTTTGCCGTCCATGTCGATGAACAAGCCTGCGTCTGAAAGATCTTGGCCAATCCATTCATCCTCTTTCACACCTTCCAGGTCTCCGGCAGTAGCCCTCACTTGTCTCTGTGACAAAGAAAAGCTGTTGTAGCCGTCTGCCGGTGTCAGATCCACGCTATCCACGTAGATGTGCCCCACATAGATGGGATCTTCTCCGGGCATTTCAAGGATGAAGTTCTGCAGGACGATGCTGATTTGCCCGTTGTCCAGTTCTTCCACACTGATGGTGGTTTCTGTCGGCGGTGTCGACATGCCGTTGATGCTTACGGTCAGTTGGTCCGTGTAATTCTTGGCCGAAGCGAACAGTGCGCAGGCGGCCATGCAAAATCCAAGTAAGATTCTCTTCATATACATTTCTTTTTAAAACGTTGTTTTGTACTTTCTTTAATAATAGTAGGCCACACCCAATGTGGCATAGATGGGATACAGGGCGAACGTGACGGTCTCGAAGTCACTCTTGAACACGTCGTTCAGTCCCCAGTCTACCAGACCGAACACGTTGAGGTGCTCGCGTACGCGGAAGTCCGCGCAGAACTCCATGCCCCAGGAGAAGCGGCGCATGTTGTCGCTGAAGTCATACGCTGCCGGGTTGTCGCTGGTGATGTTGATTTTCTGGCCCGTCGGACCGCCCTCGCGCAGATAGCCGTCAAAGACTTCGCCGTCGAAGTCGCGGTAGATCCAGTAGCTCACGTACGGCCCAAGGTTGAATGTCCACCGTGCGCCCACGCGGTAGGTGGCGGTCACGGGGATGGTGAAGCCCGTCATGCGGGTCTCGGTGATGTCGGTACCCGTGAAGCGTCCGCTCACCTTGTCCTCGCCCATGGTGATGCTCATGCCGTAGTCTTTCACCTTGGCCCCCGTGCGCATGCCCTGCATGAAGAAGCGCAGTCCGGCAGAGAGACCCCAGCGCATGTTGAAATACTTGTAGCCGTCCACGCCGAGGCTGAAACCGCCCTTGGGCGCGAACTCGTTGATCTTGCGGATTTCCGCAGGGAGCGGAAGGGGCGAGGTGCCGCCCAGTACGAAGCCCGCGCGCACCAGGAAGCCCATGCCGTCGTGGTCGGACGTCGGTCCCCACTTCTGGTAGTTGGCCTCGCGGTTTTCGCGTTTGTCGTCCATCAGTTCTTTCATCGTGACGTCCTGCGCCGACAGAAGGCCGACGGCGGACATTGCGATGGCGGAAAGGATATATCTCAGTTTTCTCATGTTGTCCGTTTTTGAGGTTATTCTTCTTCGCAGATTACTCTCGCTTCGTCTACGATGAGCGTGCTGCCCACCGCACCGCAGAAGCTGGCGCCCTCGATGCTGGAGGTGAACACCACGGCCAGGCTGTAACCGTAGCTCCGCAGCAGCTCACGGTCTATCTCCTCGCGGTATTCAAAGGGAATGTTTATATGCGTCCAGTTGTCGAAGTCGTGCACGTAGTCCGTGTTGCGGGCGATGGCCACGATGTTGGGGTGCGTCAGTACGTTGTCGCCCTGCAGGGTGAATGCCTGCCCGTTCTCGTCGGTGTTCCTGTAGAGCACGGCGTAGAGGTCTGGCGTGTCCACACGTCCCTCCTGCACTGCACCGCTGCGGTTGATGAATGTCGGTCCCGGTTTGTATCTGTAGTAAGCCTCAAAGCTTACGGGCTTCTTGTTGAATGGCAGGCCGAAGCGGGTGGCTGCCATAGCATCCTGCAGGGCGTTGGAAACATCGAACGTACCGATGAACAGGTTGCCGGCCGCAATAGGCATGAACATCATACTGCCGAACTGGCCGGTACTGCACGTTTCCAACTTCACGGCATGGCCGCTGACGGAGGTCTCGTCCCAAGGGATGGTGGGATATTCCTCTGGTTTGGCCGCAGAGCGGCTGATGGCGAAGCCGGGATTTCCCGTGGCCCACATATTGAACTCGCTGCCGTCGAATTCGGAATATTCGAACCATTCCCTGTATTTTTCCGTCGAATTCCAGCGGTAGTTCTCGAAAGGATATTCCGTGGGAAGGGAGGGGGGAAGGGTGAAGCGGACGCGATAATCGCGGTGCCATTCCCCGTCTTCCGAGGTCACGCGATAGTGTACGCCGTCCCCGCTGAAGTCATGTACGGTGCCGCTTTCCGGTGTGACGGTGGCTCCCGGCGTCAGCTTGAACTGCACGGCGAGTGCTTTCAGCTTATCCCAGTCCGCGAAGTCCGCCTTCAGGTAGAAGATGATGACGCTGTCCGAAGATGGGATGGCCTTCGTGGCTTCCGACGCGTTGAGCAGCCATCCGTCGGCATCGTCGGTCAGCACCTCGGCGGTCTCTATGTCGCATTCCGAGTTCAGCGGCTCATCCTGGATGCAGGAGCTGAGCGAGAATACGGCGCAAAGGCCCAGTCCGTATAGAATCTTTTTCATCTGATGCACAATATCCTTAATTAAAAATCAGTGCAAAGGTAGTGAAAAAGGTTGGGAAGCAGGCAAAAAAACGGTAGAAAGATGTGCTTATACCATATTTTTTGACGTGTGACGGGCGGCGGGCTTGTACCGGCCTTTGCCGCTGTCCGGACGAGGAGCGTCGCTGCCCTGCGCAGTCGGCTCTCCTTTTTTGCGCAAGTCCGCGGAGGTTTTTGCGCAACACTCCGGGCATTTTTGCGCAAGACGTGCCGGACTCTTGCGCATAAGCCGCAGTCCATGGCGGGAGCGGCGGTCGTTCCGGTGGGCGGATTCCGATGAAATGGCCGTTTTTCTACGGTCGCGCCGGGCGGTAGTTCCGTGCTTTGGCTGCTGCGGCCTTCTTGGAGCGTTGCTCGATGACGGCGTGCACGATCCTGATGTCGGTCAGCGGGCGGTCGAGGCTGTCGGTGGGGGCTTGCCGGATGCGGTCCACCACGTCCATGCCCTCTATGACCTCTCCGAATACGGTATATTGTCCGTCCAGGTGCGGGGCGCCACCCCTTGTGTGGTAATCTGTCTCCATTCCATCGGTGATTTCAGCCGTTCCGCCGGTAGCGTCCTTCACTTGTGCGGAGATGCTCCGCAGCTCCTTGTAGCTGTATTCCCGTCCCCAGACGATGTAGAACTGCGAGCCGTTGCTCAGGCGGTCCGGATTGTCGGCGTCTGCCGCGCGTGCCATGCCCACCGCTCCGCGCCGGTGATACTGATAGGGCAGGTCGATTTCCGGTGCCAGCAGGTATCCGGGATTGCCTTCACCCAGCGGCTTGCCCTGCGGGGCGTTTTTAGAGTCCGGGTCGCCGCCCTGTATCATGAAGTCTTTGATGACCCGGTGAAAGAGCGTGCCGTCGTAGAATCCGGCTTCACTCAGGCGCAGGAAGTTGTCGCGGTGCGCCGGTGTGTCGTCGCTCAGGGCGATACGGATGACGCCGGCCGTGGTCTCCAGTCGTACGACAGACCGCCTCTCGCGCAGTTTCCCTTCGGCGCAAAGCGGGATGATGAACGTCAGCAGTCCCAACAGCAGCAGGCGTGTGGGGTGTAAGATATGTTGCATGATGCAAATATAGCAAGATTGTCCGGAACGGAAAACATAATGCTTCATTTCTTTTCGCTCTTTCTGTTTGTCCGGCCCCCGGAGTTATTAACAGGGTGTCGAAAAATATTTTATTATAATAAGGTGTATGGCTTTGTGAAAATTTGTATCTTTGGGCTCGCGTAACGTATAAAGATTCATGGAGGAGGCTGTTTATCACGTCCCGGTGTTGCTGCAGGAATGTGTGGGCGGACTGAATGTCCGTCCGGGGGGAGTGTATGTGGATGTCACGTTCGGCGGTGGCGGCCATAGCCGTGAGATTGTCCGGCATCTGGACGCCGGAGGCCGTCTGTATGCTTTTGATCAGGATGCCGATGCCGAGCGCAACATCGTGCCCGACTGCCGCTTTACTTTCGTCCGCAGCAACTTCCGCTATCTGAAGAACTGGATGCGTTATTATGGTGTGGAGCAGATTGACGGTCTGTTGGCCGACCTGGGCGTTTCGAGTCACCATCTGGACGACGGCGACCGCGGTTTCTCCTTCCGTTTCGACAGTGCGCTGGACATGCGCATGAACCGCCGGGGCGGACGAACGGCGGCAGACGTGCTGAACGAATATCCGGAAGAGCGGCTGGCAGATGTCTTTTATCTTTATGGCGAGTTGCGCAACGCCCGCCGGTTGGCGGCAGCGGTGGCGAAAGCCCGCGTACGGCAGCGGATAGACACTACGGAGGCGCTGGTGGAAGTGGTGCGGCCTTTCGTCGGGCAGAGCCGCGAGAAGAAAGAGCTGGCCAAGGTGTTTCAGGCTTTGCGCATTGAGGTGAACCAGGAGATGGATGCCCTGCGGCAGATGCTGCTGGCGGCGACGGAGCTGTTGCGTCCGGGGGGACGGCTGGTGGTGCTCACTTACCATTCGCTGGAGGACAGGCTGGTGAAGAACCTGATGAAGACCGGCAATCTGGAAGGGCGGCGGGTGACGGATTTTTATGGTAACGCAGAATGCCCTTACCGCACGGTGAACAGCAAGGTGATTGTGCCCGACGAGGCGGAACAGTCGGCCAATCCGCGCAGCCGGAGCGCGAAACTGAGAATCGCAGAGAAATTGTAATCCGACAAAATGAAAGCAGACATGAAAGAGAACGACGACAGGCCGGCCGAAAACGAGACGGCAGACTACGCTCCTGGCGGAGCGGCTGACGGAGCGGAAAACCGGAGCGCGGCTGAAGCTGTTGATGACGCACCGGCTGACGGACAGCCGGAGAAACCGGAGGAAGAGACACTCTCGCCCCTGAAGGCTTTCACGGAGACGGAAAGCGTGGAGGAGGGGACGAATGTATCCTTGCGTGAAATCCTGGGCGGAGATATCCTGACGGCCGACTGGCTGCGCCGGCAAATGGGGCTGATTGTCCTGTGTGTGTTCTTTGCCATTATCTATATCACCAACCGTTATTCGGCAGAACAGGAACTTATCGAGATAGAGCGGCTGAAGACAGAGCTGACGGAGGTGAAATACCGTGCCCTGACCCGTTCCAGCGAATTGACCGTAAAGACACGGCAGAGCCAGGTGGAACAAAGTCTGCGGACCACACCCGACAGTGTGTTGCAGGCACCGAAAGCTCCTCCTTTTCTGATTAAAAAGCCAAAAGTTGAAGAAGAATGAATTTCGAGAATAAGAAAATCATGCCCCGCTTCTTCGTGGTCATTGTCCTGATGGGTCTTGTGGGGCTGTATATATTGGGCAATGCCGCCTATCTGATGTTCGTGCAGAGCGGCTATTGGTCCGCCGTAAGCCAGACACTGGTGGAGAACAATGTGCCCATTCCAGCCAAGCGCGGCAACATCCTGTCGGCAGACGGACAGCTTATGGCCAGTACGTTGCCGGAGTATAAAATCTACATGGATTATGTGGTGTCCGACCAGAACGAAGGCAACCGCCGCCGGCTGCAGGCCTGGCGCGACAGCATGCTGAGCGAAGAGGGCGTGCTCGACTCTCTGGCCGAGGGCCTGCACCGTATCTTCCCCGACCGCACGGCGGCGGCCTTCAAGCAACGTTTGCTGAAGGGAAAGAAACGGCGGAGCCGCTACTGGTTGCTCTATCCCAAGCGTATTACTTATATTCAGTATAAGGAATGCAAGAACCTTCCGCTCTTCTGCGAGTCGTCCAACAAGGGCGGCTTCCGTGTGGAAGTCTTCAACCTGCGTAAGAAACCTTACGGGTCGTTGGCTACCCGCACGTTGGGTGCTCTCTATGCCAGCAAGGACTCTGCCCGTTACGGACTGGAGCTGTCCTACGATTCCATCCTGCGCGGCAAGCCCGGTCTGTCGCACCGTGCCAAGGTGCGCAACAAACGGCTGACGTTGGTGGACGTGCCGCCCGTAGACGGTTATGACATTGAGACCACTATCGATGTGTCGATGCAGGACGTGGCCGAGAAAGCCTTGCTGAAACAGCTGAAAAACATCAATGGCGAAGTGGGCGTGGTGGTGCTCATGGAGGTCGCCACGGGCGACGTGAAAGCCATTGTGAACATGACAAAGTGTGCCGACGGCGAGTATCGTGAGGTGAAGAACAATGCCGTGGCCGATCTCATGGAGCCTGGGTCGACTTTCAAGACGGCCTCCATCATGGTGGCGTTGGAAGACGGGAAAATCAAGAAAGACGACTTTGTGGATACCGGTAACGGCCAGTGGGAGATGCACGGCCGGGTGATGAAAGACCACAACTGGCGCAGCGGCGGCTACGGGCGTATCAGCGTGCCTGAAGTGCTGATGTATTCGTCCAATGTCGGTGTGAGCCGGCTGATTGATGATAATTACAAGGACCATCCGGAGCAGTTTGTCGACGGCCTTTACCGCGAAGGCGTGGGCATTCCGTTGCACCTGCCTCTGGTGGGAAGCGGCGAACCGCGTGTGCGCAGACCGAAGAAAGACGGCAGCAACTGGTCGAAGACCGCTTTGCCTTGGATGAGCATCGGATATGAGACACAGATTCCCCCCATTGCGACCTTGACCTTCTACAATGCCATTGCCAATGGCGGCAAGATGGTGAAACCCCGTTTCGTGAAGGCGGTGCGCAAGGACGGCGAGCTGATTCGCGAATATCCCGTGGAGGTCATCAAGGAACGGATCTGTTCGCCCAAGACATTGCGCGACATTCAGGACATTCTGGAGATGGTGGTCAGCAAGGGACTGGGAAAGAAAGCCGGCAATAAGGTTTTCAAAGTGTCCGGAAAGACGGGAACGGCTCAGGTGGCCCAGGGCAAGAGCGGCTACCATGGCGGGCGGATGAAGTATCTGATCAGCTTTTGCGGTTATTATCCTTCCGACAAGCCGAAGTACAGTTGCATCGTGGCCATACAGAAATACGGCTTGCCGGCTTCCGGTGGCGGGCATTGCGGTCCGGTGTTCAGTGAAATCGCCCAGAGCGTGATGGCCAAAGGGGTGTTCCGGGAGGTTGTCGAGGCATCGGATTCCACATCGGTGTTCGTTCCCGACGTGCTGGACGGTGACATGAATGCAGCCCGTTACGTGCTGCGTGAACTGAATATTCCGTTCCGGCAGGACTGGACGGATGATAGCGACGGGGCCACGGTATGGGGGCATGCGCAGAACAGCGGCAATTCCATCAGCCTGGTGTCCAACAATACTCCGATGGAGATTGTGCCCGACGTGCGTGGCGCCGGGGCCAAAGATGCGGTCTACATGCTGGAAAGCCGCGGGTTGAAAGTGCGCATCGAGGGCGTGGGGCATGTCGTCTCACAAAGTATTCCCCCCTATTCGAAATTCAAGAAGGGACAGACCATACATATTAAATTAAAGAGATAAGCAAAAAATGAAACTGGATATTCTATTGAAAGCAGTCTGCCCGTTGCAGACGGCGGGTGATATGGCGAAGGATATAACGGGAGTGAATATGGATTCCCGACAGGTGCAGCCGGGCCATCTGTTCGTGGCCGTCAAGGGGACCCAGACCGACGGGCATGCCTATATCGGAAAAGCAGTGGCCCAGGGGGCGGCCGCTGTGGTGTGTGAGACCTGGCCGGAGCAGTTGGTCGACGGCGTGACTTACGTGCGGGTGTCTGATTCGGAGAGTGCGGCAGGCTGTCTGGCTACGGCTTTCTATGGCAATCCGACCGAGAGACTGCGTCTGGTAGGGGTGACAGGCACGAACGGCAAGACGACTGTTGCCACCTTATTATATGAGCTGTTCCGGCGCTTCGGTTATAAGTGCGGGCTTTGTTCCACGGTGTGCAATTACATCGGAGACGAGGCTTTGCCCACGGAACATACTACACCCGATCCGGTGACCCTGAACCGGTTGCTGGGCCGTATGGCAGACGAGGGGTGCGAGTATGCTTTCATGGAAGTCAGCTCACACGCGGTGGCACAGCATCGTATCGCCGGTCTGAAGTTCGCGGGCGGCATTTTCACGAATCTGACGCGCGACCATCTGGACTATCATAAGACTTTCGAGAATTATCGTGACGCCAAGAAAGCTTTCTTTGACGGGTTGCCCAAAACAGCTTTTGCCGTTACCAACGTTGATGACCGCAACGGCAGGGTGATGGTGCAGAACACCAAGGCCACGGTGAAGACTTATTCCTTGCGTTCGGCTGCCGACTTCAAAGCCAGGGTGTTGGAAGAATCGTTCGAGGGCATGTGCCTGGATATCGACGGCCGTGAGGTGAGCGTACCTTTTATCGGCCGTTTCAATGTGTCGAATCTGCTGGCGGTTTACGGTGCGGCCCGGTGTCTGGGCCGCCGGCAGGAAGAGATACTGGTCGGGCTGAGTGCCTTGCGTCCGGTGAACGGGCGTTTTGAGACACTCCGTTCCGGCGAGGGGGTGACCGCTATTGTGGATTATGCCCATACGCCCGATGCATTGGTCAATGTGCTGTCCACCATCAATGAGATTCTGAAGAAACGCGGTCAGGTGATTACCGTCTGCGGAGCCGGAGGCAACCGTGATAAAGGCAAACGCCCTTTGATGGCACAGGAGGCGGTAAAGAACAGCGACAAGGTGATCATCACGAGTGACAATCCGCGTTTCGAGGAGCCGCAGGCTATCATCGACGACATGTTGGCAGGCCTGAACCGTGAGCAGATGCGCAAGGTGGTGTCTGTCGTCGACCGCCGGGAAGCCATTCGGACGGCTTGCATGATGGCGCAGCCGGGCGATGTGGTGCTCGTGGCCGGAAAAGGGCATGAGGACTATCAGGAAATCCGGGGAGTGAAGCATCATTTCGATGACCACGAGGTCATCCGTGACATATTTGGCCTTTAAACCGTACGCTCATGTTGTATTATCTGTTCCGTTTTCTGGGAGAATATGGGATTCCCGGTTCGCACATGTGGACCTACATCTCTTTCCGTGCGTTGCTGACGCTGATTCTTTCGCTGGTGATTTCCGTATGGTTCGGAGAGTTTTTCATCAAGTGGATGCGGTGTCACCATGTGAGCGAGACGCAGCGCGACAAGTCGATAGACCCCTATGGGGTGGAGAAAAAAGGTGTGCCCACGATGGGGGGCATCATCATTATTGTTTCCATCATCCTGCCTTGTCTGCTCTTCGGGCGTCTGCGCAACATATACATGATTCTGATGCTGGTCACTACCGTATGGCTGGGATTGCTGGGCTTTGCCGACGACTATATCAAGATGAAAATCAGTAAGGACGGTCTGCGCCCCATCTACAAACTGGCCGGACAGACCTTGCTGGGACTGATGGTGGGACTGACGCTTTGGCTCAGTCCGGACGCCGTGATCCGCGAAAACGTGACCATGCAACGGATGGGAGCAGCCGAAGTGGTGGTGCACAAGAGCGAGAAGGTGAAGTCGACCAAGACGACGATTCCTTTCGTGAAAGACAATAACCTGGATTATGCCGAAGTGATGAGCTTCTGCGGCAAGTACAAGACGGCTGCCGGATGGTTCCTGTTTGTGGTGATGACCACTTTGGTGGTAGTAGCCGTATCCAACGGCTCTAACCTGAATGACGGGATGGACGGCATGACAGCCGGCAACTCGGCCATCATCGGCGTGGCCCTGGGGGTACTGGCCTACGTATCCAGCCATATCGCCTTTGCCAGTTACCTGAACATCATGTACATTCCCGGTTCGGAAGAGCTGGTGATTTTCATCTGTGCCTTTGTCGGTGCGCTGGTGGGCTTCCTGTGGTACAATGCTTATCCCGCCCAGATTTTCATGGGCGATACGGGCAGTCTGTCCATTGGCGGCATCATTGCCGTGACGGCCATCATCATACACAAGGAACTGCTCATTCCGTTGATGTGCTTCGTGTTCCTGATGGAGAGTCTGAGCGTCATCCTGCAGGTGAACTACGCCAAGTGGGGCAATCGGCGCGGACTGAAGCTGCGGGTGTTCAAGCGTGCACCGATACATGATGCCTTCCGTGTGCGTCCCGGCCAGCTGGCTCCCGACGTGAAGGTGTTGTGCAAATGGCCTAAAGGCTGTTGGCTGGAGTCGAAAATCACCGTGCGTTTCTGGATTGTGACCATCATTCTGGCCGCGTTGACGATTATTACACTAAAAATCAGATAGGAGGAAATATGGAGAAAAGAATAGTTGTGTTGGGAGGTGGCGAGAGCGGCGTGGGAGCTGCTGTGCTGGCCCAGAAGAAAGGGTTCGATGTCTTTCTCTCCGATATGGGAAAAATCAAACCGCAATATGCGGAGATGCTGGACCGTTACGGAATAGCCTGGGAGGACGGCCGGCACACGGAAGAACGGATACTGGCCGCCGGGGAAGTCATTAAAAGTCCGGGTATACCGGAGGACGCACCGATGGTGCTGAAGGTAAGAGCTGCCGGCATTCCCGTCATTTCAGAGATTGAGTTTGCCGGACGTTACACACAGGCCAAGATGATCTGCATCACGGGCAGCAACGGCAAGACCACCACAACGTCCTTGATTTATCATATTTTCAAGCAGGCAGGCTACAATGTGGGGCTGGCGGGAAACATCGGACAAAGTCTCGCTTTGCAGGTGGCGGAGAAAAACTATGATTACTATGTCATAGAGCTGAGCAGCTTTCAGCTGGACAATATGTATAAGTTCAGGGCCAACATCGCGGTGTTGCTGAACATCACACCCGATCATCTGGACCGTTACGGCAACTGTATGCAGAACTATGTGGATGCCAAGATGCGCATTCTGCAGAATCAGGAAGAAACCGATGCCTTTGTTTACTGGAATGATGACCCGATCATCAGCAAGGAGCTGGAAAAGTATCAGATCAAGGCCCGCAAGTGTCCTTTCTCCCTGTTGAAGAAAGAGGGAATGGCCGGTTACATTGCCGACGGACAGTATGTGCTGGAGTATCCCACTCCTTTCAATATGGAACAAGAATCGTTGGCATTGACCGGGAAACATAATATGTATAACTCGCTGGCTGCTGGTATCACGGCCGATCTGATGGGGGTCGGAAACGAGGCGATCCGTCAGAGTCTGAGCGACTTTGAGGGAGTGGAACATCGTCTGGAGAAGGTGACGCGCGTGCATGGCGTAGATTACATCAACGATTCCAAGGCCACCAACGTGGATGCCTGCTGGTATGCTTTGGAAAGCATGAAGACTCCCACCGTGTTGATCCTGGGCGGTAAGGACAAGGGGAACGATTATAGCGCCATTGCCGATTTGGTGAGACGCAAATGTCGCGGGCTGGTGTTCCTGGGGGCAGACAACCGTAAGCTGCACGGCTTTTTCGGTTCGTTCGGCCTGCCCATAGCCGATACGCACAGCATGAAGGATTGTGTGGAGGCTTGCCGCCGCATGGCTCAGCCTGGCGATACGGTGCTGTTGAGTCCGTGTTGTGCCAGCTTCGACCTTTTCAAGAATATGGAAGACCGGGGTGAGCAATTCAAGACCTTGGTGAGAGCTTTATAAAAGAAAGGTTACCGATATGGTTATATCTCAAAAACTGTTGAAGAAACGAAGCCTGTTTGAGGGAGACAAGGTCATTTGGATGATACTGTTCTTCCTGGGTGTGATTTCTGTTATAGAAGTTTACAGCGCGTCCAGCAACATGAGCTACCAGACGGGGTATTACTGGAAACCTGTCGTGCAGCATGCTTCCTATTTCCTGGTCGGTGTGACGGCCACCATTTTAATACATAAGATACATTGCCGTTATTTTAAGCTGATACCGTTGGTGGGTATCCCGTTGTCTATTATTTTGCTGACCGTGGCGATGTTTACGGAAAAGGTAAATAATGCAAGCCGTTGGCTGGAAGTCGGCGGCGTCGGATTCCAGCCGTCTGAAATAGCAAAGGGTGTACTGGTGGTCACCACAGCCATGATTTTGTCCAGCATGCGGGATGAGAACGGTGTGCAGCGGCGTGCTTTCAAATGGATTATGGCTATCACGGTATTCATCTGTCTGCTGATTGTTCCTGAGAACTTTTCTACGGCAGCACTTACTTTTCTGGTGGTGCTGTTAATGATGTTCGTGGGGGGCATCCCCTGGAAACAGTTGGGGACGCTTCTGGGGATTCTTGTGATAGCCGGAGCAGCTTTGTTTACGTTCCTGCGTTTTGCTCCGGATACTACGATAGAAGCAGTGGGTGAACTGCCTTTGATGCATCGTGTGCCTACGTGGTCCGAACGGTTAAGTGAACAAACGGAATTGCCTGTCCATCCGGAGGATTATGAAATTACGGATAAAAACTTACAGACCACGCACGCCAGGATTGCTATTGCAACCTGTAATGTAGTGGGGCGTGGCCCTGGAAATTCTGTGGAGCGCGATTTCCTGCCGCAACCTTTCTCCGATTTTATTTATGCCATTGTCATAGAAGAGCTGGGGCTGGGAGGCGGAATCTTTGTCATGTTCCTCTATATTGTGCTTCTTTTCCGCTCTGCGCGGATTGCCAGCCGTTGTGACCGGAATTTCCCTGCGTTCCTGGTGATGGGGCTTTCGCTGATGCTGGTGACACAGGCCTTGATAAACATGGCTGTGGCCGTAGGTGTATTTCCTGTGACGGGGCAGCCTTTGCCGTTGATCAGCAAGGGAGGTACATCCACGTTGATCAACTGTGTATATTTAGGAATGATTCTGAGTGTGAGCCGTTCTGCTAAAAAGAAAGGGCAGGCGGAACCTGTACAAGAAAAATGTGAAGCCTGAATTTTCTTTGTCCGAAGCATGACGGGTTGTTGCTCCAGGCGTGGAAAAGTGTCTTTTTGTGCGGATTTGTGAACTTTGTTGTGCGGAGCTTATGCGCATTCCGCTCACGAATCCCGGAACTGCGGCCTGCGTCTCGTTCTGTTTCCTATAAGCCTTTGAACAGCGGAGTAGAACAGTCCTAAATGTAAAGAATAAATCACTTCGTGATAAAATAAGGAAGAAAAAAAGATTGAAATACCGGATTTATTACTATTTTTGCTGATAAAATTCATTCCTATGGGAGAAGAATTAAGGATTATTGTGAGTGGGGGCGGTACGGGTGGACATATCTTCCCGGCCATATCCATAGCCAATGCGATCAAAGTACAGCATCCGGAAGCTCAGATACTGTTCGTCGGGGCAGAAGGACGTATGGAAATGAAACGTGTCCCCGCCGCTGGTTATCCGATTAAAGCATTGCCTATCTGCGGCTTCGACCGTAAACATTTGCTGAAAAATGTCGGTGTGCTGTTCAAAATACTGAAAAGTCGTCGGATGGCTCGGAGGATCATCCGCGATTTCCGTCCGATGGCGGCAGTAGGAGTAGGTGGCTATGCAAGCGGCCCTACGCTGAATGTGGCAGAGTCCATGGGGATTCCGACATTGATTCAGGAACAGAATTCTTATGCGGGAGTGACGAATAAGTTACTGGCCCGCCGGGCTGATAAAATTTGTGTGGCATACGAAGGTATGGAGCGTTTCTTTCCGAAAGATAAGATTATCCTGACTGGCAATCCGGTGCGTCAGGGACTTTTGGAGAAAACCCGGTCTAAGGATGAGGCCTTGCGGACATTCGGATTGCAAGCCGGTTGCAAGACGGTGTTGTTGATAGGCGGAAGCCTGGGGGCCCGTACACTTAATGAGAGCATGCTTTCCCATTTGGATGAAATTGCCGTGTCGGGTGTGCAGTTTATTTGGCAGACAGGTGGCTTTTATTTTGAACGCATCCGGAAGACGCTGGATGAGAAAGGACAGCCGTCCAATCTCTATGTGACGGATTTTATCTCGCGGATGGAGGATGCGTATGCTGCTGCTGACCTGGTGATTTCCAGAGCCGGAGCCAGTAGTATTTCGGAATTGTGCTTGTTGGGTAAACCAACCATACTGGTACCTTCACCGAATGTGGCGGAAGACCACCAGACCAAGAATGCGCTGGCTTTGGTGAATCGTGATGCGGCACTTTACGTGAAAGATAGCGAGGCGGTGGAACAGTTGGTTCCGTTAGCCGTGGCTACGGTAAAGAACGGACGTCGATTGGAAGAGCTGGGACAACATGCGGGACAGATGGCTTTCAGAAATGCAGCCGACCGCATTGCGGAAGAAGTTTGCCGGTTGGCGATGAAATATAGGGACGAAAGGAAGAAATAGGAAATGGAACTGGACGCAATAAAAGCCGTGTATTTTGTAGGTATAGGCGGGATTGGTATGAGTGCCATAGCCCGCTATTTCCTGCATCGGGGCGTATGGGTAGGTGGCTATGACCGAATGCCGTCCGAACTGACATGTAGATTGCAGGAAGAAGGTGCCCGGATTCACTATGAGGAAGATGTGGCACAGATACCTGTAGAATGCCGTGAACGGTCATCGTGTCTGGTGGTTTATACACCGGCGATTCCGGCAGAGCATAAAGAACTGGTCTATTTCAGGGAACAGGGCTTTGAGGTGGAGAAGCGTGCGCAGGTGCTGGGCACGCTGACTCGTTCTCATAAAGGCCTGTGTGTGGCCGGAACACATGGTAAAACAACAACATCCACGATGGCTGCTCATATCTTGCACCGCAGTCATGTGGACTGTAATGCGTTTTTGGGCGGCATCTCAAAGAATTATGGCACTAATTATATTCTCTCGGATAAGAGTGATTATGTGGTGATCGAGGCGGATGAGTTTGACCGGTCGTTTCATTGGCTTACTCCGTATGCGTCGGTGATTACGGCGACAGATGCCGACCATCTGGATGTTTACGGAACGAAAGAAGCTTATTTGGAGAGCTTCAGAAAGTATTCTTCTCTGATTCGTCCGGGAGGCTTTCTGGTGTTGCATAAAGACTTGGAGATGCAACCTGACGTGCAGCCGGGCGTAACGGTGTATGTTTACAGTCGCGATGCGGGTGATTTTCATGCTGAAAACGTCCGGATTGGCGGAGGGGAGATTGTGTTTGATTTCGTGTCGCCTTACGGAAATATCCGGGATGTCAGTTTAGGCGTCCCGATGACAGTGAATATAGAAAATGGTATTGCCGCTATGGCACTGGCTCAGATTAGTGGCGTGACAGGTGAAGAAATACGGGCTGCGATGGCCTCGTTCCGAGGCGTGGACCGTCGTTTTGATTTTCAACTGAGAACCGACAAGGCCGTTTTCCTCACGGATTATGCTCATCATCCGGCGGAGATACGCCAGAGCCTGTTGTCGTTGCGCGAACTGTATGCTGATAAGAAGATTATGGCGATATTCCAACCGCATCTTTATACTCGGACGCGGGATTTCTATCGGGATTTTGCTGACAGCCTCTCTTTGGCCGACGAGGTGGTCTTGACGGATATTTATCCGGCACGCGAGTCCCCTATTGCAGGAGTCAGCAGTCGTTTGATTTATGATTGTTTGGCTCCAGAGGTGAAGAAGGTGCTTTGTTGCAAGAATGAGGTGCCTGACATAGTCAAAAAATCGGACGCGGATGTATTCGTGATGTTAGGGGCGGGCGATTTGGTGGCCGATGCTCCGCAGATTACTGAGATATTGAAAGACAGATGATAAAGAAACTGGCTCTTTTGTTGCTGCTGTTTGGATTGGTCGGCTATTTTATAGCTGCTGTGACTGTGCTAAATAAGCCCAGCGAAGGACTGGTGTGCCGTGAGATAGAAGTTTTTGTGGAAGACAGTTTGCAGACCGGTTTTATCCGCGATGTGGAAGTGCTGCAACTGCTTAAGGCACAGAAATGTGATCCTACAGGGAAAAAGATGGACGAGGTGAAGTTGGCTCAGATTGAGGCGGCTTTGCGCCGAAGTCCGTATGTCGAAGAGGTGAAAAGTTATAAGACTCCGGGCGGAAAAGTCTGCATTTGCATTCGTCAACGGCTGCCGGTGCTGCATATTATGGCTTCCGACGGACAGAGTTATTACCTGGACCGATCGGGGAATCAGATGCCGAAATCCACTTATTGCGCAAACCTTCCTGTGGTTACAGGAAATGTCAGCCTCCGATATGCGCGTCAGAGTCTGTTGCGTTTAGGACGTTTCATACAGGATGATCCTTTTTGGAGTAATCAGGTTCAGCAGATCAATGTGCTGGCAAACGGTGAGGTGGAAGTGGTTCCCCGCGTGGGTGAGCATGTCATTCAGTTGGGGTATCCTACGGATGTGAGGAACAAACTGGAACGAATGAAATTGTTTTATACCGAAGGACTGAATAAAGTGGGGTGGAACAAGTACGCCCAGGTCTGTCTGAAGTATGACAATCAGATTATTTGCAAGAAAAAAAGGAAATGATATGGCTGTAGAGAAAGAAATCATTGTGGCAATAGAATTCGGCTCTTCTAAAATAAGATGCGTGGCCGGATGCAAGAACATAGATGGTAGTGTGCAGGTGCTCGACATTGAACAGGCTGATGCGCGGAACTGCATTCGCAAAGGAGTCGTCTATAATATAGACAAGACAGTCTTGTGCTTGAAAGGCATTATCGAAAAAGTGGAGAATGCATTGGACTTGCAAGTATGTAAGGTATTCGTAGGTATTGGCGGACAGTCTGTGCTGACGCGGAAGAACACTGTTTCGCGTCAGTTTGCAACGAAAACTGTAATTTCGCAAGAACTGGTGGATTCGCTGCTCAAGGCAAACCATAATATGGTTTATAACGGGTATGAGATATTGGAAGTTGTGCCGCAAGAATATCATGTGGGACTGGAAACGACCAACGACCCTGTGGGCGTATTGAGCAATCAGATAGAGGGCACTTATCTGAATGTCATAGCCCGTGCCGAACTGCGGGAATACGTACTGAAGTGCGTGGAAGCCTGTGGTCTGGAAGTGGCCGGAGTGTATGTGTCGCCTTTGGTGCTGGCCGACAGTGTGCTGACCGATACAGAGAAGCGGTCGGGGTGCGCTCTGGTAGATTTCGGTTACGGAACTACTACCGTGGCGGTTTATAAGAACAACCTGTTGCGTCATCTGGCTGTAATTCCCTTGGGCGGAAACAATATCACACAAGATATCTGTACGCAGCAAGTGGAGGAGGAAGAAGCCGAAGGGTTGAAGCTGAAATACGGGTCGGCCTATGCGGATAGGGACGACGAAGAGTTAGACAAAAACCTGTTGGTAAGCAATGGGCGTACAATAGAAGAACATTTGCTTGTGGATATTGTTGAAGCCCGTGAAGAGGAAATTTTGAGTAATGTGCGGGTACAGATACGTCAGAGCGGCTATCAGAATAATCTGATGGCGGGTATAGTCGTGTCGGGAGGCGCTTCCAATATCCGCAATCTGGATAAGGCTATCAGTGATAGGGTGCGGCCTGAGAAAATGCGTTTCGTGCGGACTGTTCCTTTCACGGTGCAGGCACAGCATGCAGAACAGCTGATGAAAGACGGATCGCAGAATGTTTTATTGACTTTGCTCAACACAGGGAATTGCCCTTGCACTGCAGAACGGGAGAAACCGATAGCAGAAGAACCGGCCGTAGCGGAAGATTTGGAGCCGGCAGTCCGCCCGGAGGCCGTTGCAGAAGAACGTGCAGACACACCTGTGGAGCCGGTAACACCGAAGACACCTGTGGAGGAAAAAAAGCAATCAACAGGTTTTGGTAAGAAAATCAAGAACTGGTGGGGCAAGATGAGCGATGTCTTTACAGAAGATTAATAAGTAAAATCAGATAGACTATGCAAGAAGAAGAAGGAATCCGGTTTAACCTGTCTACAACGAATCCGGATATATATATAAAGGTAATAGGCGTGGGCGGTGGCGGAGGTAATGCTGTCAACCACATGTATCGTGAAGGCAATCACCGTGTGACGTTCCTGCTGTGCAACACAGACCAGCAGGCTCTGAGAGATTCCCCTATCCCCAATCCTTTGCAGTTTGGTGAAGGGTTAGGTGCCGGTAACCGTCCGGAACGCGGACGCCAGGCCGCTTTGGACAGTCTGGATAAGATTAAGGAACGTCTGAACGATGGTACGCGAATGGTGTTCATCACAGCAGGAATGGGCGGTGGAACCGGTACGGGGGCAGCACCTGTGATTGCTCAATGTGCCAAGGAGATGGGTATCCTGACCGTCGGTATTGTCACTATTCCTTTCCGCTTTGAGGGCGTGAAGAAGATCGACCAGGCTCTGGATGGCGTGGAGGAAATCTCCAAACATGTCGATGCTCTGCTTGTCATTAACAATGAGCGTTTGCGTGAGGTCTATTCCGATCTGACCGTGTTGAACGCCTTCCGTAAGGCTGATGATACGCTGTCCATAGCAGCTAAAAGCATTACGGATATCATCATGGTGCATGGCATTGTCAATCTGGACTTTCAAGATGTCACGACCGTGCTGAAAGATGGAGGCGTGGCCATTATGAGCACGGGTTACGGTGATGGTGAGGGGCGTGTGAAGTCGGCCATAGAGAGAGCCTTGGCTTCGCCGCTGTTGAACAACAATGATATTTTTAAATCCAAGAAAGTCCTGTTGAGCATATCCTTCAGTGATAAGGAAGAGAGTGCCGAGCTGACTATGGAGGAAATGAATGATGTTCACGACTTCATGAGCCGCTTCGGCGACGACGTGGAAACCAAGTTCGGTCTGGCTACGGACGAAGAGCTGGGCAGCCAGGTGAAGGTGACGGTGCTGGCTACCGGATTCGGTCTGAAAGATGTGCCCGGAATGGATGCCAAGCACGAGATTGAGGACGAAGAAATGATAGCTCAGAAGGAAGAGGCCGCAGCCAGAAAAGCCAAACGTCGTGTTGAGTTTTATAAGAATGATAAAAGCCAGCGTGAAATCCGTCGTCCTCATCATCTCTACATATTTGGTGACGACGACTTGGACAATGACGATGTGATAGCTATGGTGGAGGATATGCCTACCTACAAACGGAGCAAAGAAGTGCTGGCCAGCATCAAGAGCAAGACCGCGGCTCAGGAGAATGAATCAGGTAAGAATGAAACGGCAGAGGCCGGTGAAGAGGCAAAAGTAATCGTGTTTTAATACAATACATGTAGAGAAAGGAATAGGGTTATGGCTCTTTTTGAACAAGTAAGTGAGGATATAAAGGCTGCGATGAAGGCTAAGGACAAAGTGACCTTGGAGACCTTGCGCAACATTAAGAAAGTGTTTTTGGAAGCCAAGACGGCACCGGGTGCCAATGACGAGCTGACAGACGATGCCGCATTGGCCATTCTGGCGAAATTGTCCAAGCAGGGGAAGGATGCGGCTGCTTTGTATGTGGAACAGGGACGTCAGGATCTGGCAGATGAGGAACTTGCACAAGTAGAGGTGATCAACCGCTATCTGCCGCGTCAGCTTTCGGATGAGGAACTTGAGGCCGAGTTGAAAAAAATCATTGCGGCCGTGGGTGCCACAAGCGCCAAAGACATGGGCAAGGTGATGGGAGCTGCCATCAAGCAGTTGGCCGGTAAGGCCGATGGTAAGGCCGTCAGTGCGAAAGTAAAACAATTGCTGTCGTAAGGATGGACGTTTGACCGGAATAACAGGCCGGATGCTGCTGACGGTTCAGGGCCGTCTGCAGCATCCGGCTGTCTTTTATCCCGCAGAAAGAAAAAAGAGAATTTGAAATGCAAATGCAGAAAAGCCAGTCGGCTCTTTCTGCTATTTTTAATAATTCTTAAAATATGTGTGGCCGGCCTTGATAAGTGACGTATTCATTCTATTTTTGCAAAATAGAGGTTAATTTAAATATAATGTGGGTATATAATTGGAAAAAGGTTAGTTTAGGGGTATTGTTGGTTGTTGGAGGGATATGGAGTGCCTATGCCGACAGTCAGATGCAGTCCGAGGCAAAAACGGATACTCTG
Source organism: uncultured Paraprevotella sp. (assembly GCA_944321365.1). Classification (GTDB taxonomy): domain Bacteria; phylum Bacteroidota; class Bacteroidia; order Bacteroidales; family Bacteroidaceae; genus Paraprevotella. The sequence continues at coordinate 33,705 of CALULA010000012.1, read as the reverse complement.
GAACAGCATAAGGCTTTTTCTGAAATCACCCATATTTACAAGACCAGAAGAGTTTCTTCAACCTATCCCATTGACGTCAAAGTCAAGCGCGGTTCTTTGCTGGTGACAAGTAAATACTCCCAGATGCTCCCGGTTTACAAGGCGAACGGCGTGTTCTACGGACTGTTCCGTCTGAACAAGGGGACGAACTGGATTAGCGGGTTGCCAAGGGGCACCTATATCATCAATAATGCTAAGGTAATTGTTTCATGAAATCTTTGCGGAAAAACTGTGAGGCCTTTGCGGAAAGATCGTATAGCCTTTGCGGAAGAATGGATCGGACAGACCGGAACACCGGTTTTTAATAGTGCGGAAAGAGATGCCAGACAGTGACGTTACATTGATAGACTTAGACCGCATTGTGCGGAGTCGTGCAGGAAAGAAGGCAAAGTATATTCCTCAGTTTCTGATGGACAGGCTGAAAGCTCTGGTGCATCAGGACTTCATTAATGCCTTTTTGTCGCAAGGCTATGTGGGAGTTGACTTTTGCGAGCAGGCACTCCGCTATCTGGATGTGACAGTCGACGTGGAGGGGCTGGAACATCTTTCTGACCGGTCGCGCAAATATACATTCGTCTCCAATCACCCCTTGGGGGCTATCGACGGGGTGACGCTGGGTATGGTATTGGGGCGTCACTTCGACGGGAAAATCAAATATCTGGTCAATGACCTGTTGATGAACCTGAAAGGATTGGCCCCTTTGTGCATTCCCATCAACAAGATGGGCAAACAGGCGCGTAACTTCCCGCAGCTGGTGGCAGAGGCATTCAGTTCAGACAATCAGATCGTGATGTTCCCGGCCGGAATCTGTTCGCGGAGGATGCCGGATGGCGAGATTCGAGATCTGGCCTGGAACAAGACATTCATCACCAAAAGCGTCATGACACAGCGCGATGTTGTTCCCATACACTTCATCGGGCACAACTCAGACCGTTTTTATTCGGTGGCAGAATGGTGCAGACGCCTGCATCTGAAATTCAACTTTGCCCAGCTGTTCCTGCCGGACGAGATGTACCGTAGCCAGCATGGCCGGTACAGAGTGGTGATAGGAAAGCCTATCCCGTGGACAACATTCGACAAGACCCGGACGGCCTGCCAGTGGGCTCAGGAAGTGAAAGGGCAAGTGTACAGGTTATAAACAGTAAGGATTTAATAAACAAGATATGGAAGAGATCATAGCTCCGGTGAGTAGGGAACTGCTGAAAGCCGAACTGACAGCTGATAAAAGACTTCGTTATACGAATAAGAGCCACAATGAGATTTATGTCGTGACGTGGCAGAATGCTCCTAATGTGCTTCGTGAGATCGGCCGTTTGAGGGAAATCGCTTTCAGGGCATCCGGAGGCGGAACGGGGCTTGCGCTCGATCTGGATGATTTTGATATGATGGAGCAACCCTACAAGCAGTTGATCGTATGGGACCCTACGGTGGAAGAGATTCTGGGCGGTTACCGTTATTTGTTGGGATCGGAGGTAAAGCTGCGGGAAGACGGGCAGCCCATATTGGCAACTTCACATATGTTCCATTTCTCGGAACGGTTCATGAAAGACTACATGCCTTATACCATCGAACTGGGACGTTCGTTTGTCACACTGGAGTACCAGAGCACGCGGGCCGGTTCCAAGGGCCTTTATGCGCTGGATAACCTGTGGGACGGGCTGGGGGCGCTCACCGTTCTGGTGCCGGATGTGCGCTACTATTTCGGGAAAATGACCATGTATCCCTCCTATGACCGCTTCGGGCGTGACATGATACTGTATTTCCTCAAGAAGCACTTTGAGGACAAGGATCGTCTGATAGTTCCGCTCCATCCCCTGCAGCTGGAGGCCGACACGGAGGTGCTGCGCGCCCTGTTCGTGGAGGACGGTTTCAAGGAAGACTACAAGATACTGAACACGGAGGTCCGTAAGCTGGGTTACAACATCCCTCCCTTGGTGAACGCCTACATGGGCCTTTCGCCCACGATGAAGATGTTCGGGACAGCCATTAATGACGAGTTCGGCAATGTTGAGGAAACCGGTATACTGATAGCTGTGGATGAGATCCGCGCGGAAAAGCGCAGAAGACACATCGAAACGTTTTCCGGAAGAGAATGATTCCGTATGCCGGCGGAATCAGACGAAAGGCAGGCTGGTTCCGTTGATTTTCCTGTATAAGTCGAGGGCGTAGACGTCTGTCATTCCGGAGATATAGTCCAGTACGGCCATGATGCGGTCGTAGAGCCGTTCGGCACCGATGTCATATTGCTGTGACACTCTGTTGATAAGCAGTTGCGAATAAGTTTTTTCCGGATGGCATACAGCCTCTATCATCAGGTCCAGTAAGGTGCTGATCACCTGGAAGCCTGCCAATTCAATGTCCACGACATCTTTGCTCCGGTATATTTTGGCGTAGGCCATCTTTTCGCAGGCTTTGTAGGCTGCCCGTGGTATTTCGGATATGTGATTGATGAGAGACCCTTGGAATGTCCCGTTCAGTATCTCGTCTTCATGCGACAGGAATACTTTTACGCATTCGCTTTCCAGACACCCGATGACACATGAGCGCAGATAGACGATCTGCTCGTTAATGTCGCTGACATATTGCAGGTTGCGCCGGATGCTGTCTTGGCGTTCTTCGCCGAAGAAGTTCAGCAACAGCTGCTGGGTTTCTTCTGTATTGATGATTTTCAGTTTATGGGCATCTTCAATGTCCATGATTTCATAGCAAATGTCGTCTGCGGCCTCCACGAGATAGACAAACGGATGCCGTACGTAGCTGTATGTGCCTTCCGCGCTTTCTTGCCGCGGAATGCCCAGCTCTTCTGCTATACGCTGGTAGTCTTGTATCTCGCTCTGGAAAAAGCCGAACTTGGCATGGTTGCCGGCCAAATTAGAAGAGAAGGGATATTTGACGATAGAAGCAAGTGTGGTGTAAGTCATGACAAACCCTCCTTTGCGCCGGCCCTTGAAATGGTGAGTCAGTAAGCGAAAGGCATTGGCGTTGCCTTCAAAGTGGATCAGGTCATTCCACTCCGCCTCGCTCAGGCGGTCGCCGCTTTTCGGCTCGCGGTAGGTCTTGAGCCATGCTCCTTTGCCTTCGCTGAAAAAAGTGCCTATGGCTCTTTCACCGGAGTGTCCGAAAGGAGGATTCCCCAAGTCGTGGGCCAGGCAGGCTGCTGAAACAATGGCGCCGGCTTCTGTCAGATGGCTTCCGTTCAGCGCGGGATGTCTTTGGATAAGTTCCTTGGCTATGTCGTTTCCGAGTGAACGCCCTACGCTTGATACCTCAAGACTGTGCGTCAGTCGGTTGTGTACGAAAATACTGCCGGGCAAGGGGAATACCTGTGTCTTGTTTTGCAGGCGGCGGAAAGGAGCGGAAAAAATCAATCGGTCGTAGTCGCGTTGAAACTCCGTACGGTCGTCTTTACGTACCTGATGATATTGTTCCAGTCCCAGTCGTTTGTTGGAGATGAGTTGAGTCCAGTTCATGGGGGTTTCTGTAGATTCTTCACAAAAGTAATTAAAAAGGTTGATATTCTCTCTTTTTAAGCAAAAATCAATGGAGATGTAGAGATAATTGGTTATTTTTGTACCTAAAAAATGCATTTTTGACCTATGATAGAAATACGTGTTATCAATAAGTCGCATCATTCTTTACCGCAATATGTTACTGTCGGTTCTGCCGGAATGGATCTCCGTGCCAACTTGGATAAGCCGGTGGTGTTGCAGCCTTTGGCGCGTTGTCTTGTGCCGACGGGAATCTACATGGCCTTGCCGCAAGGAGTGGAAGCACAAGTGCGTCCGCGGAGCGGACTGGCTTTGAAAAAAGGCATCACGGTGTTGAACTCTCCTGGCACGATTGATGCCGATTATCGTGGCGAAGTCTGTGTCATCTTGGTGAATTTGTCGGCCGAGCCTTTTGAAATTAATGACGGTGAGCGTATCGCACAGATGGTGGTGGCACGTTGTGAACAGGCCGAATGGTGTCAGGTGGAGAGTTTGGATGAAACGGAAAGAGGAGCCGGTGGTTTTGGCCATTCAGGAAAGCTATAGGGCAGTGGAAAAAAAATTGTATCAGATATGCGGGGCGTTGTTGGCTTCTCTTTTTCTTGTGGGATGCCGTACAGCCGATGTGACCGGGCTGTCGCCGGAGGCACAGCGCAGGCTTGACTATTATTATCTTGAGGCTGTCAAGAGCGATCTGGCGGGGCGTCCGGATGATGCTTTTGAGCTGTATAAGCATTGTCTGGAAATCAAGCCCGATGCCGCTGAGGCGCATTATCATCTTGGTGTGTATTATATGAATCTGGATGATTCGGCCCGTTGTGAGAGTCATTTGTCGGAGGCTGTGGCTCTGGCACCGGATAATGTCCAGTTTAAGGAAGCCTTGGCTTCATTTTATTTGCACAATAGGAACAAGGCTAAGGCTGTTCCCGTTCTGGAAGATATGGTACGCTGTAATCCGGCGCGTTCGGACGTTCTGGCACAGCTGGTAAATATCTATATGGATGAGGGCGAATATCACAAGGCCATTCACGCCCTTGACCGTATAGAGTTGCTGGAGGGGCGGAATATGTCCGTAAGTATGGAGAAGTTCAGGCTTTACCGTGAGTTGAAGGAGGATGAGAAAGCTTTTGCCGAATTGGAAGCCTTGGCTATGGATAATCCCAACGATCTCTCCTATCGCGTTTTGATTGGCGAGCAATATTTGCTGGCGCAGCAACCGGAGAAAGCACTTGCAGTCTATCGTGAGGTGCAGCAGCGGGAACCGGATAACCAGGCTTTGCTTTTGTCCTTATTGGATTATTATAAACAGACGGGGCAGGATTCTCTTTATCATGCTCAGCTGGATGATCTGCTTTATGGGAAAAAGTTGGATAGCCGGGATAGGGCCATGTTGATGCGTAATTACATTGTGGAGCAAGAGAGTGCCCATGCAGACAGTACGAAGATTCTACAAGTGTTCGACCGTATCTTCGCTTCCGTGCCGGAAACGGTAGATATGCTGACCCTTTATGCTTCATATTTGCAGATGAAGAAGATGACGGATCGGATGGAACCGGTGCTGGAGCGGATTCTGGAATTGGAACCAGACAATCCGGCAGCCTTATATCAGTTGATGGTATTGGCCATGCGTTCCAATAATTATCCTAAGGTGCAGGAAGTCTGTACGCAAGGCATTACTCATTACCCCGATCAGTTGCCTTATTATTTCTATTTGGGTTTTGCTTATTATCAGCTTGAGCGTCAGGATAAAGCCTTAGAGGTGTTCCGTAAAGGGGTGAATCAGGTCAAGCCGGATACAGATCATGGAATCGTATCGGATATGTATTCTATTATGGGTGACCTCTATTATAACAATGGATTAAAGGATTCGGCTTTTATATGCTATGATTCATGTCTGGTATATAATCCCGATAATGTAGGCTGTCTTAATAATTACGCTTATTACCTTTCACTGGAGAAGAGGGATCTGGACAAGGCGGAAGAAATGAGTCATCGTACGATTGTGGCCGAACCGGGAAATAAGACGTTTATTGATACTTACGCTTGGATCCTGTTTATCAAGGGACGTTATTCTGAGGCTAAACTGTATATGGATCGTGTGTTGGCGGGAAACATAGAACAGGATGAAGAAGTGTCCGGAGGTGTACTGGAACATGCTGGCGATATTTACGCTTGTTGCGGTGACATGGAGGGTGCGCTGAAATACTGGAAGATGGCAAAAAAGAAAGGGGGAGATGTTACGCCTCAGCTGGAAAAGAAGATCAGATTGAAAAAATATGTAGGAGAATGAACATGCGAAATGTGAAGATATGGGGCATTTTGTTGCCGGTCGTGTTGGCTTTTGCGTCCTGTCGTTCGGGAAAGGAGATGACCGTTGTCGATGAGCAGGACGTAAAAGAGCCGGTAGAATGGGTGGACAAGATGGCTTCGACAGCTTTGAAGACAGGTACGGTCACGTCAAAACTGAACTTGGAGTTGCATGTGAACGGGAAGTCGCTTTCTGTAGGAGGCAACTGCAATCTGAAACGCGACGAGGTTATACAGTTGTCGCTCGTTGCTTTGGGCTTTATGGAAGTGGGGCGTCTTGAATTTACACCACAATATTTGATGATGATCAATCGCATGGAACGGGAATATGTAAAGGTGGAATATGCGGATGTACCCTATTTGCAGCAGGCTGGAATTGACTTTTATGCGCTGCAGGCCTTATTCTGGAGTGATGTTTTTGCACCCGGAAAGCGACAGATGTGGACAGAGGCCGACTTTGCGGTGAGTCGTAATGGTGAGAATACCATTTTAACTTCGCAGGGTGATGGAGTGTTGCAGTGCCAGTTCGTGATAGATGTACTGACCGGACTGATACGGAATACGTCGGTTGTCCTGACGGATCGGCCGTCAGTTCCGCGCCTGAATTGGACTTATTTACACTTTGCAAGTGTAGATCAGAAAAGTTTCCCCGACAAAATGCAGCTTTCAGTGACCGGAAACGGTGAGGACCTTACGGCTGTCTTTTCATTAAACAACTTGAAATGGAATGCCAAGACGGTTGAGTTGTCTGAAGAACCAGGTGGGAAATACCGTAAAGTTCCGGCTGATGTTATTCTTAAACGTTTGATTAAGTGATGTTGCGGGGTGTAGCTTTTCTGATATCTCTGTTGTTGGGAGGGAGTGTCTGTACGTTGAGTGCCCAAAGCAGCCGTAAGATAAAATCTCTGCAGAACCAGAAGAAAGAGATACAGCAAAGCTTGAACCGTTCGCGGAAAGAACTGAAGAGTACGGAAAAGACCGTATCGACCAAGTTGCGCGACATCGATATGTTAGCCAATCAGTTAGAGAATCGTCAGCGGTATATCGATACGATGGAAGTGCAGATAGAGAAAGTGTCGCGCAGGGTGGCTGCATTGGAAAAATCGGTGTCGCAGGCTGAGCGTGAGTTGGAAGATAAGAAAGCCGATTATGTTCGTGCGTTACGTTATGCCCGTGCCTGCCGTTCGGTGAACAGTCCATTGCTGTTTATACTTTCCAGCCGCTCGGTGACACAAATGTATCGTCGTTCGCGTTATGCTAAGGAGTATGCCGATTATCAGCGGAAACTTGCTGATGAGATTGTGCGTAAGCGGAATGCGCTATTGGCTCAAAAGAATGACTTGCTGGCGATGAAAGCAGAGAAGAACCGTCTGATGAGCGAGTGCCTGGCCCAGAAGGCATTGTTGCAGCAGCAGCATGATAAAGAGCGACAGAATGTATCCGGATTGCGAAAGCGGCAAAAGGCGTTGGAAGAAGAAGTAAAGCAGCAACGTCGTCAACTGTCTGACTTGGATCGCAAGATAGATCAGTTGGTGGCTTATGAAGTGGAACAGGCACGTAAGCGGGCGGAGGCAGCCCGGCGAAAAGCGGAACAGCAGAAGAAGAAAGAGCAGAAAAGGTCTTCCTCTTCTGCTTCATCCTCAAAAGGGAGTTCTGCCATTCCGGATGAATATAAATGGATCACGCCGCAGGACCGTGAGCTTAATGGCAGTTTCGTGCGGAACAAGGGGCGTCTGCCTGTTCCCATTACGGGAAGTTACATGTTGGGTAGCCGTTTCGGAACTTATAATGTTCCGGGATTGAAGGGCGTCAAGCTGGATAATAAAGGCACGAACTATGTCGGCCGGCCGGGGGCTATGGCACGTTCGGTTTTCGATGGCGAGGTGTCGGCAGTCTTTCAGTTCGGGACCTCAAAAAATGTTCTGGTACGCCATGGCAGTTATATTTCCGTTTACTGTAATTTATCTTCTGTGCGTGTCACTCAAGGGCAGAAAGTCAAGACACGTGATATCCTTGGCACGATTGAAAATGACGGTTCCGGACATTGTGTGTTGCATTTCCAGTTACGCAAAGAGAAAGAAAAGCTTAATCCGGAAGTCTGGATCGGGCGTTAAGGCTGCAGCGTGAGACCGTCCAGCAATCGGATGTACAGTTCGATGGCTTCTTCTATTTCATGGCGGGTGATGTATTCATCAGCCGTATGGGAGCGTGAAGACTGGCCGGGTCCCATCTTGAGTGACGGGAAATGCATCAGAGCCTGATCCGAGAGTGTGGGCGAGCCGAAAGGCGTGCGTCCCATTGCTATGATACGTTTTACCAAGGGATGGTGTATGTCGATGCGTGAGGAGTTTAGGCGGAAAGAGCGAGCTTTTACTTCATTGACCGTGTGTTGGCAGATTGTGTGGTAGATTTCTTTGTTGGAATAGTTCTCGTTGCTGCGTACATCTACGGTAAAGGTACAGGTGTCCGGGACTACGTTGTGTTGCGTACCGGCCTGTATGACGGTAACACTCATTTTCACATCTCCCAACAACGGAGACGTTTCCGGAAAACGATAAGTGCGGAACCATTCTATGTCGTGAAGGGCTTTGTAGATGGCATTTTCGCCTTCATCGCGGGCGGCATGCCCGGACTTTCCATGTGCTGTGACGTCGAGTACCATCAGTCCTTTTTCAGCTATGGCAGGTTGCATGCCCGTAGGTTCGCCGACCAGCGCGACATCGACAGGCGGCAACAGCGGCAATACGGCTTCTATTCCGTTTTTCCCGGATACTTCTTCTTCGCATGAGGCCAAAAAAATCAGATTATAAGTTTGAGGTCTGCGGTAAAGCCATCTGAAAGTCTGTAGTAATGACACCACACTGGCACCGTCATCATTAGTTCCTAATCCGTAGAGCTTTTCATTTTCCCAAGTGGGACAGAACGGGTCATGCTGCCAGCTGGCAGCCGGTTTCACGGTATCGATATGAGCATTGAGCAATAGCGTGGGACGTGTCTCGTCGAATCCTGCTGAAATACACCACACGTTGTTTCCTTTACGATGAGGGGACAGTTTCTTCTCGTGCAAGAACTGTTCCACGGCATCGGCCACCTCTTCTTCCTGGCGGCTGACGGAAGGGATGGCCACCATTCTTTCGAGCAATGCGATGGCCTCGTTTGTCAGGTCTGTCGTATTCATAGCTATAGCATGTTCTGCCGGCAAAGTTAAGACTTTTTGAAGAAAAATTATTTTTTTTGCAGATTTTCATTCTTTTTTTCTTTTAAAAATATATCTTTGTGATAACTAAAAAAGTCACTACTATGCTAAATACAGCTCCTTTTTCCCGGCTTATTCATGAACAGGCCTCCCGTTTCGGCAATCGTGTGGTGATGACCTATCGGGACTATGATGCCAACCGATGGATTCCGATTTCATGGAATGACTTTTCCGCCACCGTGCGCAAGGTGTCTAATGCTCTGCTGTCTTATGGGGTGGATGTGCAGGAGAATATTGCCGTATTCTCGCAGAACATGCCGGAATGTCTTTATGTGGATTTCGGCGCATACGGCATACGTGCCGTGACCATACCTTTTTATGCTACGAGCTCGGAAAGCCAGATCAGTTATATGGTGAACGATGCAGAGGTGCGTTATGTGTTTGTCGGCGAGCAGTATCAGTACGACATCGCTTTCCGTTCCATGCCGCACTGTCATACGTTGCAGAAACTCATTATTTTCGATCGCAGTGTGGTGAAGAATCCCCAGGACAAGGTCTCGGTCTATTTCGATGAATTCATACGGCAAGGGGAGGGATTGTCTCTGCAGGATGAGGTGGAACGTCGTTCGGCTTCGTTTGAATTAGACGATCTGGCAAACATTCTGTACACTTCGGGCACCACGGGATTGAGCAAAGGAGTGATGCTTACTCATCGGATGTATTATGAAGCCCTCGTGGCCAATGACAAGGCTTTGGATCTTAATGAACAGGATGTCGCCTTGAACTTTCTGCCTTTCACTCATGTCTTTGAACGGGCATGGTCGTATTTTTGTCTGGCCGAAGGGGCGCATTTGGCAGTCAATCTGCGTCCGGCTGACATCTTGCAGTCTTTACAGGAGGTGCATCCGACCTGTATGTGTGCCGTTCCAAGATTCTGGGAGAAAGTCTATGCCGGTGTGCAGGAGCGCATACGTCAGAGCAATCCCATACAGCGTAAACTGATGTTGGAAGCACTGGAGGTCGGGCGGGCCTACAATGTCTATTTCCGTATGCGCGGACTCATACCTCCTGTTTCGCTCAGGTTGCGTTATGCTTTTTTTGAGAAGACGGTGATCGCTTTACTTAAAAAGATGTTGGGCTTTGAGAATGCCCATTTCTTCCCTACGGCCGGAGCTTCCGTTCCGCCTGCAGTGGAAGAGTTCGTGCATTCCACCGGCATTAACATGGTCGTCGGTTATGGACTGACCGAGTCTACGGCCACAGTCTCGTGTGACCGTAAGGGAATGTATAAGACAATCGGTTCTGTCGGACGGATCATCGACGGACTGGAAGTGAAGTTCGGCGAGAACAATGAAATCTTGTTGCGAGGGGCTACCATCACTAAGGGCTATTATCGCAAGGAAGGCATCACGCGCGAAACCATTGATGCCGACGGATGGTTTCATACGGGCGACGCCGGTTTTATGAAAAACGGGGAACTGTTTCTGACCGACCGTATCAAAGACCTTTTCAAGACCTCGAACGGCAAGTATATCGCGCCGCAGATGATTGAGTCTAAACTGGTCGTGGACCGTTACATAGACCAGATTGTGGTGATTGCCGATCAGCGTAAGTTCGTTTCGGCCCTTGTTGTGCCGGAGTATGAGTTGCTGCAGGATTTTGCCCGTCGCCACCATATTCCGTTCAAAGATAATGCCGACCTGTGCCGGAATCCGGACATCAATAAAATGCTGCTCTTCCGTATTGATACCCTGCAACAGGAATTTGCCCATTACGAGCAGGTAAAACGCATCACATTATTGCCCGAACCTTTCAGTATGGAAAAGGGTGAGCTGACGAACACGTTGAAGATTAAACGCTCCGTCGTCAACGAGAATTATGCGGCTGAAATAAAAGCCATGTATGAAGAATGAGCGCGTCCGTTTCTTGTCTTGCGGAAAAGAGGGGCATTTGTTCCGCAACAGCAGCCGGATCTTTCCGCAAGACTTAGGGCGTTTTCCTCATGAGGTTTCAGGGCGGTGGTGAAAAGAGCGTGCTGTCAGGCCTTTGTATGTTTGATATTCCGGCCAGGATGTTCCTTGTGGCGGACTGTAATGCCGTCTGGATAGCAGGGCGCGTGGCGGAGAAAACATCTTACAACCGTAGATGCCTATTTTTAAGTGAGAAAAATCAAGGTTTTGGTTTTTTATATTTATCTTTGTGTCTGGAAAAGTTTTTTTGATTTATGATAACCATTGAACAACTGAAAGATGTGAAAGCCCGTACGGAAGCGCTTTGCCGTTATCTGGACATTGATAATAAGAAAATCCAGGTGGAAGAGGAACAGCTCCGTACACAGGCACCGGGCTTTTGGGACGATGCCAGGGCTGCAGAGGAGCAGATGAAGAAAGTGAAAGGATTGCAAAAGTGGATTGACGGATATAAGGAAGTCAAGACACTGTGCGATGAGCTGGAGCTGGCCTTTGACTTTTATAAGGAAGATATGGTTAGCGAAGAAGAAGTGGATGAACACTATGCCAAGGCGTTGGGAGCATTGGAAGACTTGGAGCTGCGCAATATGCTGAGGCAGGAAGAAGACGCGATGGATGCCGTGCTGAAAATCAACTCCGGTGCGGGAGGAACGGAAAGTCAGGATTGGGCGTCGATGCTCATGCGTATGTACATGCGGTGGGCGGAAGCACATGGATATAAGTGCACCATCAGCAATTACCAGGACGGTGATGAGGCGGGCATCAAGACGGTGACGATGCAGATAGAGGGCGAATACGCCTATGGTTATCTGAAATCGGAGAACGGTGTGCATCGTCTGGTGCGCGTTTCGCCTTACAATGCGCAAGGAAAGCGCATGACATCCTTCGCATCGGTGTTCGTCACACCGTTGGTTGACGACTCCATCGAAGTCTATGTCGATCCGGCCCGCGTGTCATGGGACTTGTTCCGTTCCGGAGGTGCCGGCGGGCAGAACGTCAATAAGGTGGAAACCGGCGTACGGCTTCGTTATCAATATAAAGACCCGGATACGGGGGAGGAGGAAGAAATCCTTATCGAGAATACGGAAAGCCGCAAACAGTTGGAGAACCGGGAAAACGCCATGCGGCTCTTGAAGTCGCAGCTCTACGACCGGGCTTTGCAGAAACGGAAGGCCAAACAAGCCGAAATCGAGGCCGGAAAGAAAAAGATTGAGTGGGGCAGCCAGATCAGAAGCTATGTGTTTGACGACCGGCGGGTGAAAGACCATCGCACGAATTATCAGACCTCAGATGTCAACGGTGTGATGGACGGTAAGATAGACGGCTTCATCAAAGCCTATCTGATGGAGTTCGCCGGTGGGGAGCAGTGAGATAATAACCTTTAAATGATAAGACTATGAGTGTAAGGAAAGACAAAAGACGGGCACAGCGCCGGGCGCGCGAGGAAAAGCAGGAGAAGCGGACAATGTCGTCTTTGCTGTGGGCCTTGGCTGTGTTGGTTATTCTGGGTATCATCGCTTTTTCCATCATGGGCAATGAGTTTTGAGATAGAACGGAAGTTCCTGGTGGCCGGTGAGTTTAAGTCGAAAGCTTATGCCAGCAGCCGTATCAGGCAAGGCTATATCGCTTCCGGACGTTGCACTGTGCGCATCCGCATCCGCGACGACAAAGGTTTTCTCACCATCAAGGGACCTTCTGATGCAGCCGGAATCTCACGCTACGAATTTGAGACAGAAGTGCCTTTGAGTGATGCCGAAGATCTGATGGCTTTGTGTGAGCCTGGACGGATAGACAAGACACGCTATCTGGTGCGTGCGGGGAGCCATGTGTTCGAAGTGGATGAGTTTTACGGCGACAACGAAGGGCTTGTGATCGCCGAGGTGGAACTCTCTGACGAGCAGGAGGCGTTTGAAAAGCCTGATTTCATCGGTCGCGAGGTCACGGGCGATCGGCGTTATTATAATTCCCACCTTCGCTCCTGTCCCTATAAGTCCTGGCGTGAAGAGTGAGATCCGTTGGGTGTGCGCCTGCTTTTACGTTTTTCATATTGCCGGTCCGCTATCCGGGCCAGCAATATGCCTATGAGGCCTCCGGCGGCATTCGCGGCCAGGTCCAGCCAGTCGCCGCTGCGGTTAGTCGTGCAGTAGGCTTGCAACAGTTCTATGCATCCGCTCATGGCAACAGCACCAAGGTAAAGGCATAAGGTGCGCCGTATATCCGTCCGGTGTGGCAGCGTACGGCGGTCTTCCGTCCAAAGGACGAGCGTGAGTGTGCCATAGAGGATCAGGTGAGTCCATTTGTCGATAAAACGCACTTGGTTGAGCGGAGTCTCCGGCGGGGTGAAAAAGGACAAATATCCGGTGATGACGATGAGTATGGCCGTCAGCGGATATTTTTTTACGGCTTTTATTAAGAGTGACTTCATATAATTTATAATTTTTCTCCGTAAAAATAATTCTTTTTTGTACTTTTGCCCCTGTTGTGTGAACTTTTTTATAATGAATTGACATATGGCAAATCTCGAACGGACAAACTTTGGAAGTAAGATAGGCATCATCCTGGCTTCGGCTGGATCGGCGGTCGGCTTAGGCAACATCTGGCGTTTCCCTTATCTGACGGGCGAGGACGGTGGTGCCGCCTTTATCCTTGTCTATGTTATCTGTGTGTTATTCCTGGGCATCCCGGTGATGGTTGCCGAATTTATTATCGGGCGTCGGTCGCGGGCTAATACAGGACAGGCCTATGCTGTTCTTGCGCCTTCTGCTCCGGCATGGAAGTGGGTAGGCATGATGGGAGTGCTGGCGGCATTTCTCATTTTAGGTTATTACGGTGTGGTGGCAGGCTGGACGTTGGAGTACACGGTGGCTTCTTCGATGGGTGTATTCTTGAACGATGGAGATTATACGGCTTTTTTTAATGCATTTGTCAGCCATCCATGGCGTCCGGTGCTCTACATGGTTTTGTTCATGTTGTTGACGCATGTCATTATTGTCCGCGGAGTGAAGGAAGGCATCGAACGTTGCTCCAAGGTGATGATGCCCATGCTGCTGCTTATCATTTGCGTATTGGTGGTATGCTCGCTCTCTCTTCCCGGTGCGGCCGACGGGTTGAAGTTCCTGCTGCAGCCCGATTTCAGCAAGATTGACGGCAAGGTGTTGCTTGACGCGATGGGACAGACGTTTTTCTCCATGAGCGTGGGTATGGGATGTCTTTGTACGTATGCCTCATATTTTACCAATGATGCGAATCTGATGAAGACGGCAGGCAGTGTGGCTTTGATAGATACCACGGTGGCTGTACTGGCCGGTTTCGTCATCTTCCCGGCTGTGTTTTCCGTGCCCGGCCTGTCGGTCGATGCCGGTCCGGGGCTGGTTTTTGTCACTTTGCCTAATGTGTTTCATCTGGCTTTTGGAGATGTGCCTTGGGTGGGCTACATTTTCTCATTGATGTTTTATCTGTTGTTGGTACTGGCAACCCTTACTTCCACTATTTCTCTCCACGAAGTGGCTACGGCTTATGTGCACGAGCGTTTTCGTGTGACCCGGCGTCGGGCGGCAGTGGTCGTGACGTCGGTATGTGCTGTATTGGGAGTGTTCTGTGCCCTTTCCTTCGGCTTGTTGAGCGATGTCCGCGTTTTCGGCCTGACGCTCTTTGATCTTTGCGACTTTGTGACGGCCAAGCTGATGCTGCCTTTGGGAGGTATGCTGATTGCCGTCTTCACCGGCTGGTATCTTGATCGCCGGATTGTGTATGATGAAGTAACCAACTGCGGGAAGTTGCGCATACCGTTTTTCAAGTTCTACATCTTCTTGCTGAAGTTTGTCGCCCCGATAGCCATCGCTTCCATTTTCATTAACGAATTGTTCAGGTAGCCGGTAATGAAAGGCGAGTGGAGAGACTTTTTTTACTTCTCCAAGGCCGACCGCAGGGTGTTGCTCTTGTTGGTGGGCGTGCTCTTGGGAATCGTTCTGTCGGTATGCTGTTTCTTGTGGCTGACACCTGAGGCGGATGAGCCGGAAGATGAGGAGGACAGCGGACATTATGCGGCTTTGCTGAAACAGTTGCAGGCGGACAGTGTGGCAGATGTGCGTCACGATGTGGTGTATGCACAGGAAAAGGAGCGCGAGCCGGAGACGTTTTTCTTTGATCCCAATACAGCCGATTCCACCGAACTGTTGCGCTTGGGGCTGACTCCCTGGCAGGTGCGGAACATTTATAAGTATCGCGCCAAGGGAGGGCGTTACCACCGGCCGGAGGATTTCGCGAGGCTCTATGGACTGACAAAGGGCGATTATGACCGTTTGCGTCCTTATATCCGTATTGCCGACGAGTACAGGCTGATGTCTGATTTGTATCCGCAGGGAATGCCGGTGCGCGATACGTTGGAGCGGCGTCCGCGGCAGGAAAAGTTTGAGGAGGGCGTACAAGTGGAACTGAACAGTGCGGATACGACCGTATTAAAGAAGATACCGGGCATCGGTCCTTACTATGCCCGCAAGATTGTGAACTATCGGATGCGGCTGGGGGGCTTTGTCGCTGTGGAGCAGTTGGCTGAAGTAGAGGGGCTTCCGGCAGGCATAGAACGCTGGTTCACCGTGATTCCTGACGTGACTCAGCCGCTGTTTGTCAACCGTTTGTCGGTCGATGCCTTACGCCGTCACCCTTATTTGAATTTCTATCAGAGCCGTGTGATTGTGGAGCATCGACGCAAGTACGGGCCTATAAAGGAGCTGCGGGCGTTGTCGCTTTACGAGGAGTTCACCCCTGCCGACCTGGAACGCCTGCAGCCTTATGTAAGTTTCGAAGAATGATGCCGTGCAGTCCGCTGTCCGTTTTTCCGCAAGAGTGCGGACGGTTGTGCGGAAAGCCGGCTTCAGTCTTGCGCATCGTTTCCGGCGGTTGTTCTATGGACGGTTTTTTGCATATCCGGCTGCTTCTGCCACCTTTTTAGGGATGTCCGTGTTGTCGATGCGTCCGGTGAACTGTTCCGCTCCGGCTCCGATGGCGAATACCGGTACGTAGCCGTTGGAGTGTCCCGTGCTTTGCCAGCCTACCATGGCCTTGCGTGCCATCAGTCGGCGTGCCGTGGCGGCGATGATGTTCTCGCTGGCATAGAGCGTTTTCGTGTCTTTGGCCACTCCTTCGCAGAAGTCCTCATACGCCTCTTTCAGTTCTTTTGTTTCTGTTTCGCTGAGCGGAATGTTTGTCCAAAAGCCAAAACTGTTTTGTAGTTGCTGTCGCACGAAGTCCCACGTGAAGCCGTTTCCTTCGCTTTGGTGCTGTTGTGCGATCATCTTGCTGAACGACTCGGCACTCTGTTGCTGATATTGCAGCAGACCGGTGTGCAGCTCATAGGCTCCGGTGCCTAATGCCAGGCCGCCGGTCTCGTGGTCGGCTGTGATGAGAATGAGGGTCTCATCCGGATGTTTCTGGTAGAAAGCATAAGCTGTTTGTACGGCACTGTCCAGGTCTGCCACCTCACGGAAGAGCGTTGCTGCGTCGTTGCTGTGGCAGGCCCAGTCTATCTTGCCGCCTTCCACCATGAGAAAGAATCCGTCTGTGTTCTTGGCGGACAGGAAACTGATGGCCGCCTGTGTGATTTCCCGCAGGCTCAGGTCGCCTGCTTTCCGGTCTATGGCGTAAGGGATGGCGGTGCGGTCTTTCCGGCTGGCGGCTTCCGGTTGCAGAAGGAGCATCTTGTCGGCCGTTGCCGCCTTGGCCAGATAGTCGGTATATCCCCGTGCGATGGCATATCCGGCTTCACGGCATTGGGTGTACAAGTCCTTTCCGCCCTCGGACGGTTGTGCTTCCGGTTGCAGGAAATCAGAACCGGCGTAGAAGTCGAAGCCTGCTTCGATTAAGTCTTTTCCTATTTGGTGATATTCGTTGCGGTCTTTCACGTGGGCATAGAAAGCCGCCGGGGTGGCATGGTCCACGGACACGCTGGTGGCTATGCCCACGGCTTTGCCCTCGGCCTGCGCCCGGTAGGCCAGACTGGCCAGCGGAGTCTTCAGGTCGGTTTCCAGTCCCACGGTTCCGTTCCTGGTCTTGCTGCCGGTGGCCAGTGCCGTCCCGCCGGCGGCAGAGTCGGTCACGCCGTTCGTAGCGGAGTAAGTGGTGACGAGGCCCGTAAAGGGGAACTGGGCGAAGCAGAGCGGTCGGATGCCGATGCGGTCTTCCTGGTCGGCCAGTTGTGTCTCTGTGCCGTTCACCTGGTTGACGCCCATGCCGTCGCCGATAAAGTAGAACACATATTTGGCCTGCCCTGCGGCCATTGCGGTGATGGCCATACAGAAGATGGCGCAAAGCGATAGGATACTTTTCTTCATGATGTTATGTTTTGATGGGACAAAGGTACGGAAAAATCGTTCTGCCGCTTCATCCTGCCGCATTTTTCTCCGCGTCGGGCTGTGCGGGCGGCCTGCGGTGTGTCAGTTCTGCGACATTTGTCCCGCCGCAGTCCGTTCGGCGTCGGTCTTTTCTGTAAGCCGTTCAGTTCTTTTAACGGTTTTTCATTGTTTTTCTCTAAGCTTGCTTTTACCTTTGCACGTACTAACTAAAATTAAGCTTATGAATAAACTTCTACTTTTGTTCAGCCTTGCTGCTTTTTGCGGCGGGCTTTCGGCAGACGCCCAGTCCTTGCGGAAGAGGGCAGTGGCGAGGAACGTGCCGATGACGGCAGGCGATGTGCTGGGCAGGCGTTCGGCCAAGGCCGTGCAGCGCGTGCAGCCTGCGGCTTCGGTCACGTACAGTGTCATCGATGGAGTCCGCAGTGAGCTGCCTTTCTCTTGGGAAGAGATTGACGCGCAGGGGCAGACTGTTACCACCTATTCTGCATTAGAATGGCTGGACGATACGGTCATCTCCCAGCGGGTCCAGAAGACTACGTACGACTATTCCAAGGGCTATCCGGTGATGCTGGACCATTACAGTTATGTGGAGAACACCCAGACGAAGGATACCACATCGCTGAGACGCGTTCAGCGCACCAAGATGACTAACGGTGTGCGGACGTCGCTGGAGGTGGAGGACTTCGATGTGGTGGACTTGGATGACGCAGGGCATATCATTCACACCGTTGAAGAGGCACGTGAATTCAGGCTGGACACATATTACACATGGAACGGAGACGCCCTGACTTCCTACCGTGAGGTGGAAGAGGACTATGACTACTTGGGCGACGGCTCCGTCATCTACCGCATGGACATGAGCATCACTGACATTGAGGAAGTGTATGCCGCAGAGCCGTTCAATGCTTACGACATAGATGTTTTGGAGCCGCTGTGGGACGGTACGTGGCTTTGCAATGCCACAGGAACGTTCACGGAGGATGGCGAGACCGTGGATATCGTGCTGACCGGGACGGTCAGCGACGACCGGAAGGTGCTGACGCAGACCATGAAGGGGGGCGATGTCTTGGACAATGTGATAGTCCGTACCTACACGGATGACAACGGAAGCTATACGCTGGTGGAGACGGACAGATCCTACGGTGACTTTTTCTCATGGGCGGAAACCGTCACATTCAATGAGATGGGCGATATGACGGAGCGCATCACGGAGGAGAAAGATGCCTCTGGGACGGAGTATTATTACAAGGAGAAGTTCGAATGGGAATACGACGCGCAGGGACGCCCGCTGCGCATGTCGTCTTATAGCGCGAGCGCGCCTGAGGAGGAATATGTGCAGACTGAGGTGACGGAGTTCACCCGTTGGCACGGAAGTGTGTCCGTGTCCCAGACTGTCGCCGATGGTGAGGTGCTGGGTGCTGATGTCTACACCGCCGACGGTGTGAAGGTCTGCGAGCTGGCTGCCGGTGAAGTAGCCGATGTGAGAGACCATTTGAGCGGGAAAGGCATCTATGTGGTCGTGAAGAAGACCTCACGAGGGCCGGTGGTTGAGAAAATAGCTGTCCGCTGACCGTAGTCAGGCTGCGGGAAGGCGGCATATCCCCGTGCGGGACCTGTCCGTGCGGCAGTTCCGCAGGGGGATTTTTCATACTGTTTTATAGGATGTTCAAGTAAAAAAGATTGGGATAATGGTAAAGCAATGCACTTTTTTGTTTGGCTGTCTGGCGCTTGGTGATTTCGTCGTGTGGATTACGGGCATCAAGCTTCCCGGCAGCATCATTGGCATGCTGCTTCTGGCGGCTTTCCTGCAGATGGGCTGGATAAAGCTCCGTTGGGTGAAAGGGATTTCTGATTTTCTGGTGAGCAACATGGGCTTCTTCTTCGTGCCTCCCGGTGTGGCCCTGATGCTTTATTTTGATGTGATAGCCGCCGAGTTCTGGCCGATTGTGACGGCAACAGTGGTCAGTACGGTGCTGGTTTTAGTTGTAACGGGTCACGTACACCAATGGGTTAGGAGACATGGAGTATCTGGAAAGTGAGTTTTTTCTGATTGCGCTCACGTTTGGTGTCTATTTTCTGGCCAAGCGTTTGCAGGCGCGGACGGGGTGGGTCGTGCTGAATCCCATTTTGCTGTCCATATTGTTTCTCATAGGCTTCCTGAAACTGACGGGCATATCTTATGACACCTATGCCCGGAGTGCCTCTATTATCGATTTCTGGCTCAAACCGGCTATCGTGGCTTTGGGGGTTCCGCTTTATCTGCAGCTCAGAAGCATCCGGCGGCAGTTGATGCCGTTGATCATCTCTCAACTGACAGGCTGTATGGTGGGCATCGTTTCGGTCGTGTTGACGGCCAAATGGATGGGAGCTTCCAAGGAGGTCATTATATCTTTGGCTCCCAAGTCGGTCACCACACCTATCGCGATGGCCGTGACGGAGTCGCTGCAAGGCATTCCTTCCTTGACGGCGGCCATTGTGGTATTGGTCGGACTGTTCGGTGCTGTCTGCGGCTTTAAAATCCTTCAGGTAGGTCGGGTGAAGAGTCCTATTGCCCAAAGTCTGAGCATGGGGACGGCTTCTCATGCCGTGGGCACCTCGCGGGCTATGGAGTATGGGCGCATTTATGGTGCTTATGCCAGCTTGGGACTGATTCTGAATGGCCTGCTCACGGCTTTGTTCACACCGTTGCTGCTGCATCTTTTGGGCATAGCATGAGGGAGGCTGAGAGGGCTTGTCCATAGTTTTCCCATAGACGATTTGTTTCTTTTGCAGAGAAAAACAAAAGGTTTGCAGGCGTAGATGCCGCCATGCAAACCTTTTTATTTTCCTGTTCACGGTTGTGTCATCGGATTTCTCCGTCGCTTTTCCGGTTTAAGGATGGTGCACGATGAATTTTTTGCTGATGCTTCGGCCGCTTTGGACTACCTGCAGGATGTACATGCCGTCGGGCAAGGCCGAAGTGTCTATCGTGTTTGTCGTGTCGGTTTTTCCCGTTGTGGACAGAATCACTGTGCCCTGCAGGTTGTGCACTGTCAGTTGCATGTCGCAGGGATTGCCGCCGGTTTCAAACATGATGTTCAGCTGGCGGTCTGCCGGTGACGGACCGATATTCAGGCTGTTTCTCTCGTCGTCGGAAACGGTGGTGACGGATGTGGTGTTTTCTATAAGGGCTTTTATTTCCTCGTTGTCCAATGCATGGTTATAGATTCTCATGTCATCTATATCACCATTAAGCAGTGGGTCGGCAGTGAATTGGCTGCGGCCGATGTAGTTCAGAACGGGCGAGAAATCCGAGGGACGCAGGGTGATGTCCGCTGATGAGGCCACGAGTTCACCGTTCTGGTAGAGGCAGACCGACTGGTCGTCCATAGTGAGGGCTATGTGTACCCATTCGTTGCGGGGCAGGAAGTCGGTGTTCAGCTGTTGCTCCTCGCCGCCGTTTTTGATGGCAAAGCGCATCTGTCGGTTGTCGTTGCGTGCGGTGAGGAACATGTATTCGTCCTCGCCGTTGCCGAAATCGAAGATGCGTTGCCAGTCGCTGCCGCCTCTCCAATAAACCCAGGTCGCTATGGTCAGTTGATTACGGTGGGCAATGGTGGTGGGTAACTGTACAAAAGTGCCGGTGCCGTCCAGATGCAGGGCGTATGTGCCCGACTTGCCTTCGACGTATGTTGCTGCCGACGGAGTGGCGCCGTGGTTGAGATTGTACGTCGTGTCGTTGGTGTTTCCTTCAAACTCGTAGAGTGCCAGCAGATTGGCCTCGCCGCTGGTTGATGCGGCTATGTTGGCAGAAGCCTCCGAGGTATTGAGAGACTGGTCTACGGCTTTCACCTTATAATAATAGGTGTGTCTGTCGAGGGTCTTGTTGTCTACAAATACGGTGTCATCCACGTTACGCGCGATGGTGTTGTAGGGACCGTCAGCCTGTTCGGCTCTCAGCACAGTGTAAGTGGGAACAGAGGCACTGACCTTGTTCCATCTGAGTCTGATGGAAGAAGCGCGTCCCTCGGCAGTCAGTCCGGCAGGCGCGTCCACTTCGGGATATCTTGGACGTATGTTGGTAGGCAGCAGCCGCCAGAGCTGGTTGTCACTGTCGTCGGGCGTGCCTTGTGTCACGGTTGAGTATGAGGCTTGCAGGCACAATGAGCTGTGACGGTTGCGGATGCGGAACCAGTTGTCGCCGGCATATTCCAGGTACCATTGCTGGTTGGCACTGTTGCTGTTGGTGTAGGCGATGACCGAGGCACTGTCCTCCAGCGACCAGTCCAGCACGTCCAGTGCCTGCCCCGTGCCGACCGACAGGATGGAGAAGTAGCTGAAGTCTCCGCCGCTTCGGGCATCCAGAGGCGTCACTTTCCATTGTTGGGTCGGGCTGTTGCGCGAATAGGTTCCGACTTTGACTGTTCCGTCCGCGATTTCGAGCAGGTTCTTCCGGTCTTTGTTCACCAGAATGTATGTGCCGTTGATGACGGGCTGAATGTCTTCTCCCCATGTGATGTTCACCACTTGTTCGGCGTTGGTTTGTCCTTGCTGGTAGCCTGTTCCGCCCGGCAGTTCCATCACGTATTCACGTTGCGGCCCGTATCCGTTGAAGAACACGTCGCAATCTTTTGACAGGAAGCGGTAGGTAGTGGTGACGGCCTGTCGTTCGGACGTTCCTCCGAAGGCTTGCACCTTGCCGTCCGGTGCACGATAGACCGAGGCTGCCGTCCAGTTGTCGCGGTGCTCGGCGTAGGCCAGCCGCTCTCCGTGGCTTGCCTTGCAGAACTCGCCCCGTGCATATTCGGCCGGTCCCCACCAGATGCCCGTCTGCATGCCGTATTCCAGTCCCACCATGGCCTCCATCACGTTGTGCATCTCATCGGCTGTGGCGTGTTTGCCGGCCTCACGCACGGCGGTGAAGAAAGCCGCAAAGTTGTCGAACGAGCCTGCCAGCTGGTGGGTGTTGCCCTCGTCCAGATATTCGCTGAGGGCGTTGAACCACGGCAGTGCCTCATCGCAGTTCAGGGTGTTGCCGCCACAGATGCGGATGGTGTCGAAGTGGCTGTTCTTGCGCAGTTCGGCCGCCACCTGCCCGAATCCCGACTGGCGCAGGCTGCCGAGGCCGTCCTGACTGCCCGGCACCCATTGGTTCCAACCGTAGTCCGGCTCGTTGAACGGTGCCACGGAGATGATTTCATATCCGGCTTCTTCAAAGTAGCGGGCGGTGACGTCTATCAATTGAGCCCATCTCTCGGCGTTCATCTGATACCAGCTGTCTACTGAGGGATGGTCGCAGTTCAGTGTCAGCTGCACGTCGGGGCTGCAGAAGCCCAGCAGTCGGAGCCGTTCTTCGAGGTCGTCTTTCTGTTCCTGCTGCAGGTCGCCGTCCACCAGCGGGTAGGTGGGCTGGAACGACACCCGGACCACTTCCACGTTGTCTATTCCCATGAACAGCACGCAGCGGCGCAGGTTCTGTTCATGCATCCAGGCCTCATCGGCTCCCCACTGGACATCGCGCACGATGCCCGGCTCGGAAAGCCGGAAAGGCACTACGCGGTCGGCCGTGGGTTGTGCCGTCAGATTGCTGCTCGAACTGTAGGTTTGAGCCGTGACGGAGAGCGTTGCTGCGCTTGCAAGAAAGAGTGAAATCAGGTGTAATGATTTGTTTTTCATATATTGAAATTTTTTAAGTCTGTTTTGCAAAGAAAGGAAATCTTCATGAGGTATGCAAGGCTGCACCATGGGTTGTCTCTTTAAAAAAAGATAATTTGTCAGGATCCTTCATTTCCGGTAAAAATGTCGAGCAAGACTGCGGGCGTTTTTGCGCAAGAATGGGGGCGGCTTTGCGCAAGACTGACTGATTTTTGCGCAAAACCGCCCCCGGTTTTCCAGATGCTGTATGTCAGCGGGTTACGTTTTTCTTCGTTTTCTGCCGATTGTCATATTATTTCTTCATTACCTTTGCACTGTAGTTTTGTTGGTCAGTGGTTACGCTGACGATGTATATGCCGGGTGTCCAGGCGGAAGTGTTGATGTCCTCACCGTTGTTCTGGCTGTGCATGAGCTGTCCGTTGGTGGCTGTCACGCTGGCGTGCAGGATATTTTCTGTTCCGGAGAGGTGCAGCACGTCGTGAAACGGGTTGGGATGTACGTGCAGACGTGCAGTCTGCCGGGCTTCCACACGGTCGGGGACGCCCTGTTCGGTGTTGAACTCATAGGCACCCGACTGCAGTTCGATGACGGCCTTTCCGTTCTCGACGCCCTTGAGGGTGACTCCCTCGGCCTCCTCCAGCGGTTTGCCGCTTTCGGTGATTTCATCGTTGTCTTCCAGCAGGGGCAGGTAGAGTGTGGCCGTGCTGTTGGCCGGTACGGTGGCCCGGTAGGTGATGCGCCCGTCTTCACCGCGCTGCCATGCGCTGCGGATGACTCCGTAGGGCGAGCGGTGGGTGGCTTGTACACTCGTGATGCGTTCCTGTCCGGCGGGGAATGCTGTCCGGTTGTCCGGTGTAGGCATGAGGAAGAAGTGCTTGAAACCCGGTTGGCTTTCGTCGGCTTCGATGCCGGCCACGCGGCGGAACATCCATTCCGAGACCACTCCGTAGGAATAGTGGTTGAACGAGTTCATGTTCCATTCATGCTTGTTGAATCCGCCGTCCTTGGTGTAGGAGTCCCAACGTTCCCAGATGGTCGTGGCTCCTTGGTCCACACTGTAGAGCCAGGACGGGTTCTCGCGCTGTAGCAGCAGATCGTAGGCCAGATCGTCCATGCCCTGCTCGCTCAGCGTCTGGTTCAGGAGGCTGGTGCCGACGAAGCCGGTGCTCAGCCTGTAGCCGTTGGTCACGATTTTGTCGCGGAGTGCTTCGCGGGCCTGTCCGACGGACGATTCCGGCAGCAGTCCGTACTTCAGTGCCATCAGATAGGAGGTCTGGGTGGAGATGGTCGGCAGGCCGTTGCTGTTCAGATAGCGTTGCTGGTATTCCGCTTTGATGTTGTCATACAGCTCTGCGTACTTCAATGAGTCGGCGTGGTACGTGTCAGCCGGTGACTGGCTCAAGGCTCCGGCTATCTTGCTCATCAGCTGGGCCACGTTGGCGTAATGGCATACGCAGACATAGCGTGCGTCCGTGTTCTCGTAGGAGAGCCAGTCGCCCGTGGACGTGCCTGCTCCGTTGTATTTGTACTGGCCGTCGCCCTGCGTGGAGAGCCAGTCCATGTAGTACGTCATGGAGGTGTAGCATTCTGTCAGGACGCTCTGGTCGCCGGTCATGAGATAGACCGTCCAGGGCACGGTGATGCCGGCGTCGCCCCAGCCTCCTGTGCCATATCCCCAGAAGTTGCAGTAGGGGGCGATGTCGGGATAGGCCCCGTCCTCGCGCTGGCTCTGTCGCAGGTCGTTGAGCCATTTGCGGAGGAAGGCACGTGTGTCGGCGTGATAGGTGGCGGCACGGGCGAACACCTGTATGTCGCCGGTCCAGCCGAGCCGTTCGTCGCGTTGCGGGCAGTCGGTGGGCACGCTCAGGAAGTTGTCGCGCTGGCTCCAGCGTATGTTGCTGTAGAGCTGGTTCACGTCGGGATGGCTGGTCTCGAACGTGGCGTGCTCTTCCAGCTCAGAGCCCACGAACGCTCCCGTCAGCTGGCTGACTTCCACGTCAGAAGTGGTCGTGATCTCGCAATAGCGGAATCCGAAGAACGTGGTGCTCGGCTGGAACGTCTCTCCGTCCTCCGCGCCTTTCAGCGTATAGTGCAGGGTGGCTTCCGCCGTGCGCAGGTTATAGGTGTACAGACTTCCGCCGGGGCCGTCGTTGAGACGGTCGGAAGCTCCGTTGTCGTTCAGCATCTCGCCGAACTTGATGCGCAACTGGGTTCCCGCCTGACCTTTGGCTGTGAAGCGCACCCAGCCGGTCATGTTCTGGCCCAGGTCGAAGAGCGCGGTCTCACCGGCTTTCAGGTGGAGCGGTTCCGTACCGGAGAGTGTGCGGGTCACGTTGATTTCCCCGTAAGTGGTGCCGGTGCCCTTTGCCCCTTCATAGACCGTGACGGCCTTGGGCGTGAGGCTGTATTCTTCGCGAACTCTGACCGTTGGTCCGCGGAAAGCGGTGATTTCACCGTTGAATTCGGTGTTTTCGGCCGTGGCGTTCCATCCGGATGCATCATATTCCGGAGCCGACCAGTCGCACTCGCGTCGTGCATCGTACGTCTCCCCGTTGTAGATGTCGCCGAGGATGAGCGGTCCGTTGTAGGAGCTGCTCCAGTCGGTGTCGGTGACAATGTGTTCCACCGATCCGTCCTCGTATTCTATCCGGAGCTGGGCAATGAATCCGAGCGTGGGGTTGCTGCCGTACACGCCGTGGGCGATGGCACCGCCCCACCAGCCGTTGCTCACCTGTGCGCCTACGACGTTGTCGCCCTCGCGCATCAGTGTCGTCACGTCGTATGTCATATAGTTGATTTCCTTACGGTAGTCTGTCCATCCCGGTTTCAGCTCGTCGTACACGTCTGTTCCGTCGAGTCCCACGCGCTGTCCGTTGACAAAGAGGTCGAACACGCCGAGGGCGGAAGCGTAGATTTTAGCCGATTTCACCGCTCCTTTGGTTGTGAAGGCCTTGCGGAAGAGGGGCATTCCTTTTTCCGCTCCGGTCTGCATGGAGCAGGTCTCGTCGTAGGTGGACTGCACGCAGAGCATTTTGCTGTCTTCTTTCGTGACGACCGTTCCGTCGCTGAACGCCATGCCTGCTCCTTCAAAGTCCTCGGAGAAGGTCACTGTGCCTTGTGTGTCGTCAGCGTTGTCGAACGTGGTCACCCTGATGTTGTCGTAATATGCGGTTTCGTTCATGGTGCGGTCATAGAATGCACGGAATCCGACAAGACCGTTCCGCAGCCGTCCGGACGTGTCGGTGTAGGTATCCACGAGTTGTCCGTCAATGTAAGTCTGTATGGTTGTTCCCCGGACAGAAAGTTTCAAGTGGTGGAGCGAGCCGGTCAGTTCGGCTTTGCTGAAGAATGTGCCGAGATTCGCGTCACTGGTCGTGAAGCTGCCGTTCGTTTTCACGTGGCGTCGCAGGATGGGATAGGACTGATCCCTCACATTGATGCTCCACATGTGGAAGTTGTTTGTGTCGTAGCCGGAGAAGATGATGCCGGCGTTGTCGCGCTCGATGAGGAAGTCCAGGTCCAGGTCATAGGCCAGATTGGCTGATGCCTTGTCATACCATGCGTATGATTTTACCACATACAGTCTCCCGTCCTGTATGGTGCTGTTGGAGAAAGGATTCGATTCTCCGGAGAAGTCTTCGGCAATCAGCACCTCCGGTTCGCTGCCGGTCAGGTCCGTTACGGTGAAGTTGTCGAAGTAGGCCCGTTCGGGATTATTGAAGTTCAGCAGGGCGGCGTCTTCCCGTATGCCGACTTGTCCGTAGCCGTAGTCTCCGCCGTCGGGATTGGTGCGGGTGTCTATCAGTATGTCATCTATATACGTACGTGCGACATCACCCTCTATTTCGATGCGGAGGTGGTAGGTCTGGTGCAGTTGTACGTTGATGAGCGGGCGCAGGTCAATCTCGGCAAGGCAGGTGGCGTCGCTGAGGTTCGGACCGCGCCAGATATGCGGACGGAAGCGGGGATACCCGTTTTCCAGGTTGATTTGCCACATATAATAATGGCTGTGGTCGTCGTTCGAGGCGAAGATCACACCGGCGGACAGATTGTCTATCTCGAAGTCTGTTTCCACTGTGTAGTGCGTGATGGCCTGTTCGGCCTCACCGGCCAGCGGCGTATCGGTGGCTTTAATCCAGCGCGCGCCGTTCCACCCGCCGCCGAGCAACCCGGTTTCAAAATAGGCTTTCTCCGAAGAGGTGGCCTCGTTTCCTTTGTTGTCCCAGACGGTGACGGTCCAGTAGTAGCGGGTGGAGGGCAGCAGGTCGCCGCCTCCATAGGGGATGTCGGTCTGGCGGTCGGACTCTACGCGTCCGGAATTCCAGATTTGTGTGGTGCGGTCTGCATCACTGAACACGCTGATTTCGTAGGCAGTCTGCAGGATGCCGCGTTCATTTTCCGCTTCCATACTCCAACTGAACCGGGGCTGTTCCACATCGATACCCACCGGATTCTTCACTGCTTCCGTGCGCAATCTTTCCACTTCCATTGCGTTTGCAGCCGAGAAGCCCCACCATCCGGCGGCACAGCAGAACAGTGCATGGCGAAGGAATGAAAAGTGCCGTAACTTTGACTTTTGTTTCATGATATTGTTCTGATAAAAATTCACAGAAGCAAAGGTACGGGAAACGAGGCTGCTGCAGGTTGAATATATCTTCAAAAGGGTGGATTTTCTTTTCAAAATGCAGGAACGTAGGGCATTACGGCTGTGCCGCCGTCTCGTCCGGCCCCGCCGTGCCGCGGGATTCCGCCTGGAACTGCGTGGGCGTCATGCCGTATTCCTCTTTGAAACATTTTGCGAAATACTTGGGATCGCTGAAGCCTACGGCGTAAGCAACGTCGGAGATGGTTGTATCTTTTTGCCGTAGCAGCCGTGCGGCTGTGCGCAGGCGGACGGTCTTTACGAAGTCCATTGGCGTCAGACCGGTCATGGCTTTGATTTTGCGGTTCATCGTGGATTTGGAAAGGCATAGTTCCGCAGCCAGAAAATCCAGGTTGAAATCGTAGTCTTGCAGATGGTTCTCTATGGCTTTCATGATGTTGTCGATAAAAGCTTTATCCCGGTCCTGGTAGGGCAATATGGCGGTTCCTGCTTCGGGATGGTTCCTGAACTGCAGGCGTTGCAGACTGTATTGACGGAGCAGGTTATCGATGCGGGCTGTCAGCACTTTGGTCTCGAAAGGTTTGGCCATATAAGCATCGGCACCGGCTTCATAACAGGCTGCGCGGGTGGTGTCGTCATCTTGTGCTGTCAGGATGATAATCGGAATGTGGCTGGTGGACAGATCTCTTTTCAGGCGGCGGCAGAAATCCAGTCCGTTGGTGCCGGGCATGCGCAGGTCGCAGACCATCAGGTCTACCGGTTGTTCCTGCACGACAGGAAGAGCCTGTTCCGCACTGTGGGCGGAAAGGATGCGGTATCGTTTTCCCATCAGGCGTTTTATGGCATCGGTGATTTCCGGATTGTCGTCCACGATGAGCAATGTGGTGTCCGCTTGTGCGTCGGTGCCCGGTTCGGTTTCCTGCGGCTCCGGCATGGCGGATTGTGTTTCTTTTTCTGTTTCGGCATAGGCTGTTTCATCCAGCGGCAGTACGACCGAGAAGCGGCTGCCTTGCCCCGCCCGACTTTGCAGACTGATTTGTCCGTGATGCAACCTGACCAGTTCGCGGGTCAGTGCCAGTCCGATGCCGTTGGACTCTCCTGTTGTGCGTTGTGGAGAGCGGTAGAAACGTTCAAAGATTGTCTCCTGCTCCTCGGCGGCTATGCCTATGCCTTCATCCCAGATGTCGATGTGCAGCAGCTTTTCTTCGGCCTGTTGTTTTGTGAAGACACTGATGCCCACGGCGTGTTGTGGCGGAGTATATTTGACTGCGTTGGAGAGCAGGTTGAACAGAATTTCCTCCAGGATGACTCCATCATAGAAACCGTAGATCTCATCGGGATGAACATCGAAATGAAACGGGATTCCTTTCTTCCGGGCGAGCAGCGAGAAGTCTGTTTCCGTGATTCGTCGGATGAATCCGGCTACATCTCCGTAACGCGCATGCAGTCTCAGGCTCTTCTTTTCTATTTTCCGGAAGTCCAGCACCTGACGGATCAGTCGTTTCAGGCGCAGCGTATTCTCCCTCATTGTTTGTACGAAAGTGGGGGACACTGCACTGTTTTGCTCGATTTCATCGGAAAGGCAGGACAGGATGGTCAGCGGCGTGAGCAATTCATGTGACACATTGGTGAAGTATTCCATCTTTGTCCGTTCCATCTCCTCTTGCAGCATGCGTTTGTCCTTTTTCCTCATCTGGCGGATATAGTAACGGGCAACCAGCCAAAGCAGCAGCATTGCGGCCAGCAGATAGCCGGCATACGCCCAGGGAGTTTCATAATAAGCCGGTTCCTTGATTACGGTATAGACCGACGGCGGGCACAACCGGCGTCCGTTATCGTCTGTCAGCCAGACGTCCAGTGTGTAGTTCCCATGAGGGATGCGGTCGTAAAAGGCCGCATATTGTCCACGGTCCAGCACGATGGGGTCACTGTCTAATCCTTTCAGCCGGTAAGCGAGACGCAGATTCTCCCTTTCGTCGTAGGATGTGTTTGAGAATGCGAACTCAATACGTTGGGCCGTGTGTGGAAGTTGTATGAGGTTTTGTTTGAAGCTGCATTCACGGTTGTCGCTGAATCCTAAAAGGCTTTCGCCGCCTATACGTATGTCGGTAAGCATGGGCGGGCGGATGTTCTCACCGGATGTCCGTTTCTCAGCACCGATGGCGATGATACCTCCGTAGCCTCCGGCATATAGTTGTCCGTCTGGTCCGGTACATGCCGCGCTGTTGCGGAAACGGTGGATGGGGATATGCCGGCTCTGTGCACGATATAGATAGCATGTCTGCCCGGCTGAGTCGGGACGTATGACCATGGCGGGAGTGACGAGCCATAAGCCTTGACGTGAAGCTAGCAGGTTGAGTATGGGCTGACTCTCCGGCATACAATACGACGTGCAGTCGGTCAGTCTGCGTTTGCGTATATTATAATGGTAAACACCTCCCGAAACGGTGGCGGCCCACAGATTGCCTGTAGAGTCGCAGCAAAGGTGACTGATGCGGTTGTTGGCGGTGAAGACCGTCGTGTCGCAGAACTGTTCCGTGACCGAGAATCCGCTGTCCGTCGGGAGAGCACGGTAGAAACGCCCGTCTGTACTGCACAGGTAGACGTCTCCTTTCCGGCTTTCCGTGACGCAACAGATGTCTTTAAGCCGGTTTGTGGGGTACGTGACAGGCTGGCGTCTGGCGTTGAATACGAAAAGACGGCGTTCGGTCAAAGCCCACAGATTGCCGCAACGGTCTTCCATAATGCCGATGACATGGCCCGTCTGGTTGCCGCTTTCAGCCAGAACTACCGTATCGGTGAAGTGGAACGACAGACCGTTTCGTTCTGCACGGAATACGGACGGAATGAATTTTGAAGACATCCACGTGGCGTTGCCGCCACGGGACGGAGTGATGAAGTTGATTTCCACGTTACGCGACTGGGGATAGGGATGCAGGTTGTGTGCTCCGGTCTGTTTGTCGTACAGGGCCACGCCGCAACGCTCCTGGTTGAACCATAACACGCCTCCGCTGTCCTCGTACATGCAGTTTACATTGGCGTCGAAGCCGGTCTGACGCTTGATGAAGGGCATGCTGTAGACCTGGGTGGGACGGTTGTTGAACGATATGTAATATCCTGCATCGTATGCGCCTAACCAAATATTGCCTTCCCGGTCCTTCAGGATCTTGGAGTACATCCGGTTGGGGTCAAAAGTCAGGTCGGCGCAGGCCTCTTCCATCCGTCCCTCTACGGGGTGGAAGATGTGCAGGCTGTTATAGGAGAGCATCCACAGGTTTCCGCTATGGTCATCCTGTGTGATGTCGAAGTAGATGCTGCCTTCCACTTCCTGCCGCTCATAGGCCGATGTCTGTTCCGGCTGGCGGGGGTGGAAGCGGTAGAGGCCGTCGCCCCATGTTCCTATCCAATAGCGTCCGTTGTTGTCCTCGAACATGACGAACGGGATGTTGGCCTTGCCGATGGAGGGATAGGAGATGAGGCGCAGGTCTTGAGCGTCCAGACGGAAAAGCCCCTTGCCCCAGGTCATGATCCAAAGCTGTTTCCGGCGGTCTTCATAGACAGACGTTACGCCTGTTCCTACCTTATAATGATGTCGGATGTGCAAATCTTCGTCACAACAGTATAATCCTTGCTCTGTGCTGACCCACAGACGGTTTTCGCTGTCGCCGTATACATACTTGATTTCGGTATGGCTGAAAGGGCCGCTGTGCAGAGGGGTGATTTGCCACGTGCGTTTGTCGAAAACGTTCAGACCGCTCTGCGTTCCGATGAACACGTAGTGCTCCGTGTCGGTGATGGGGGTGATGGAGTTGTGGGTCAGCCTGTCCGGGTGCGCGTAGTCGGAACAGAAGAGCACGGTCTCGTGCCCGTCATACCGCGCCACGCCGTAGGTCGTCCCTATCCAGATGAACCCCTCGCGGTCCTGGTGCAGGTGGGTGATTTCGCGTGAGGGCAAGGCGGAGGCGAACGGCAAGGGCTCTGCCGTGTAGTTCCGGGCGGATGCGGAAGAAGGTTGCGCCAGAATGCCGGAAAACAGGCCGAAAAGTAAGGCTAAAACATACTTCATGGCATTTCGTCTCGGCACAAAGTTACGGAATTTTATGGGATACGTTGCAAACAAAGGGCAGATTGTGTCGGATAAGAATGTCAGTTGCCGACAGGTGTTCTGAAGATTGTGTCAGAGCTGTGGTCCGCAGGGTGGGCGGCGCGCAGGCGGATGAATGCGTTCCAAAGAACAGGAGCATGGCTTCCGGGTGACTGATGACAGGCGTCCCGTTATGCGGCGGATTTATTTTTTGCAGGCTTTCTTGCGGTCTCGGATAATATCGTCCTTATGTTCCAAAGCCCAGTTCGTCAGGGCGTTGATGTGCGGCAGCAGAGAGTAGGTTCGCTGTGTCAGGGTATATTCCACCCTTGGCGGCACTTCAGGATAAACCGTCCGGGTGACATAGCCGTCATCTTCCAGTGTGCGCAGGGTCACGGTCAGCATTTTCTGTGATATGTCCGGAATCGCGCGCTGAAGCTCTTTGAAGCGGACGGCCTCCTTGCCGGCCTTGTCCAGCGTGTAGATGACCAGCAGAGACCATTTGTCACATATCCGGGCCAAGATATTCCGAATCGGGCACTCCGTGTACACGGCATCTTCGATTGTTGCTCTGTTCATAATTTACTGTTCTTCAAAATGCTCTACAAAGGTAAGTAATTCTCTTTTGATGTGCAAGAAACTTTTTTTCAAAAAAGAGCATTCCGTAAGTTGTTTATTCTCAACAATGGTTATTTTGTGTAAGTAGCTGACAGCCAGGTTTCTACTTGTTTTTATGCGATGCTCTTCTTAATTTTGCGGCAGAAAAAAGAAACATGATTAAAGTAAACAGCAATGAAAAAAGCATTATTCATCCTATTTAATCTTTTAACACTGACGATTATGGCACAGACAAAAGGACATTTCGAAGTATATGACTTCGACAGTTTCAGGCTGCACGTGTATTACACCAACGATGTGATGGCAGATGCGAGTTACATTATCGAAGGAAAGGATTCGCTGGTCACCATGGAGCATCCGTTTTTTAAGGACAACGTGGCCGAGTTCGACGCTTATCTGGCGAAGATGGGCAAACCTATCGTGAAAATCATCTCCGACTACCATGTCGGCGGTACGGGCGACCACGACCAGATCATGGGTGAAGGGATGGAGCAATTCTCAAAAGGCCCCGTCTATGGCGGCATGATGGACAAGTTTGAACAGATGTGGGGCGACGCGATGACCGCATTGCCCACCGGAGCCGTCACCGAAGTGCCGTTCGGAACGGTCCAGATCTGGGCCGGTGTGACGTTTGAATTCCGTCGGGGAGCTTCGAGCGATTTCCCGGCAGCGAGCATCCTGATTGGCGGTAAGGCCTACTACACGCACTGGACTCCGGCCAAGGCGCATGTCAGCCATCTGCAAATCTCTTCTCCCACCGCCATAGATGCGGAGATCCAAGAGGCGGAAAACTCGCTGGCTTCGGGGGCTGAGCTGTTCATCGGCGGGCACGGCGGTGCGGCACGGCGCGATGCTGTGGAATTCAAGATCACGTATCTTAAGAAGATGAAAGAGGTGCTGGAGGCGAGCGGAACACCGCAGGCTTTTGTCGCTGGCCTAAAGGAGGCTTTCCCCGGCCTGTCGGGAGAGGGCGGGCTGGAAGACCTGGCCAAGGCTCTCTACAAATAAGACCGGATGCGCGGACGGCGGACGGCGCAAGTTTCCGCCTGCCGTCCGCGTTGCCTTACATACTGTGCATAAACGTTTTTGTCATGGAAAAAGCATTCGATTTTTTGAACCGCCACCGCGATGTGGCTTTTGCCACGGTGGAGGCAGACCGCCCGAAAATCCGCGTGTTCCAGATTATGAAGCTGGAGGGGCATACGCTCTATTTCGCCACTTCACTACGAAAGGAAGTCTGCCGGCAGATAAAAGCCGCATATTTTTTATCCCTGTCAGACAGGATTATACAGCCAAGTTGTTTTGAGAACGGTATTCCTTAGGCGTACATCCTACTTCTTTCTAAAAAAACGATATTGAAATAGGAATATATTAAAAATAAGCTACTTATAAGCATTTCTCAAAAAACGAGGTAAT
>CALULA010000011.1 GCA_944321365.1 uncultured Paraprevotella sp. | reverse complement strand
CCTCTTCGCGGGCTTCCGTCATCCTTCAGCCATCCTTCAGCCTTCAACGTCCTGTCGGTGAGTGCGTTATCCTTCATCCTGAAAGATGAAGGGTATTTTTGTAAAAACTCCTGTATAGGGGAGAGCGTAAGATCTGTTTTTAGGAGGTTGAATTTTATAGTTTGTATATCCGGTTTCCGGACAGTCCTATCAATTCTTCTTCTATTAATCGGTGAAGAGTTTCTCCAATGATTTCTCTATCATGTCCCGGAAAGTTCATTTCGTCAAGGTGGTGAAGTTGGCCATCGTTAAGTTTTTCTATGATGAGTGAGATGATGGCGGCTTTATCTTCTCTTATTTCTTGAATAGCTGTTGGGGCGTTATTCCTGCAGACATCACATTGTTGACAATCATGTGCATCCTTTTCTCCGAAATAGTGTAATAAGACTTTGCTTCTGCAGAAATCTGTTTCTTCTGCATAATATAGCATCGCTTCTATTCGTTTTTTGTATTGTTTCTTTCTTTCTTCATAAACAGATGGCGGAAAAAGTAGTTTCTTACTTTCCATACGTTTATGGGTGAAAGTGATATAAGGCGTTTTCTTGCGAGGAATGTAGTGAAGGATCCGGCTTCGGTTTAGTGATAGAAGACCGTGATAGATTTGGTCGAAAGGCAGTCCGGTTTGTGTTGATAGGCGTCGCTCGTCAATAAACACGTAATCGCTGAAGAGACCTCCGTAATTCCGCATGATACATTGAATAAGTGTTTCCAAGTCTTTGGGAAGTTCGTACAATTTGTACAGCTCATCACGCTGGAGTAGGAAATGCAGACGTGATGCGTTTTCCTGTTCACCTGTATATTCAATATAACCTGCTCGTTCCAGGATGCGGAGTGCACTATCTGTTTGTATGGGGAAGTGTTTGAAATTTCGGCAGAATTCATCCAGATTGAATTCTCTTGTGATATTGTATCCATCTCCCATAGCCAGCTGGAAGTAGTAACATAGATGGTCATAAATCTGCCGTACGTCATTTAAGTCAGGATAGGTGTCTGGAATGCGTTTCATGAGTCGTGTACGGTCATACTTTTGATATAGGAGTACAGCGTATGCTTGTTGCCCGTCCCGTCCGGCCCGTCCTGCTTCTTGGAAATAGGCCTCAATGGAATCCGGCAGATCCAAATGAATCACCAAGCGTACATCGGGTTTGTCTATGCCCATTCCGAAGGCATTTGTGGCTGTCATGATTCTGACTTTGTTTGCTTGCCAGGCTTGTTGACGGCGGTCTTTCTCCTCATCGTCCAAGCCGGCATGGTAGTATGTGGCTGTGAATCCTGCTTTCAGAAGCAATTGGGCCGTTTCGCGTGTGTTTCTTCTGCTTCTGGTATACACTATGGCTGAGCCTTTCACGCTTTGCAGTATGTGGATAAGCTCTCCGATTTTGTCTTCTGTCGCCCGTACTATATACGACAGGTTCTTGCGTTCGAAGCTCATCAGGAATGTGTTTCCTTCACGGAAATCCAATTGGTGTTCGATGTCCTGAATGACTTCGGGAGTGGCTGTTGCGGTAAGGGCTAATATCGGAACTTGAGGAAGAAGAGTGCGGATTTGCGCTATTTTTGTGTAAGACGGGCGGAAATCATATCCCCATTGCGAGATGCAGTGTGCCTCATCTACTGTGATGAAGCTTACGGACATGTGTTTTACCTTATTGATAAAGGCTTCGGAGGTCAGTCTTTCGGGAGATACGTATAGAAATTTGTAGTTGCCAAAGATGCAGTTTTCCAATGTGATGAGAATTTCCTCGCGTGACAGGCCGGAGTAGATAGCTGCAGCCTTGATGCCACGTTTGCGCAGGTTCTGCACCTGGTCTTTCATCAAGGCTATGAGCGGAGTGATCACAATGCAAATACCGTCCTGGCTCAGTGCCGGCACTTGGAAAGCCACAGACTTTCCTCCTCCTGTCGGCATTAAGCCTAAAGTGTCTTTACCATTTCCTATACTTTCTATAATCTCCCGCTGTATGCCGCGAAAAGCGTCATATCCCCAATATTTTTTCAGTATAGACAGATAACGGTCTTCCATATCATGATATGTTGGGAATGTCTTCTTTTTCTGAAGGTCGTATGTCCTCTATCTGTAACTGTACTTCTCCACGTTTGTGTGTGTTCTCTTCGATAGTGTAACAGATATCGAATGAACGTTTGGTCTTGATGTAACGTGCCTGTGAACTTTGTCCGAAAGCAATACCGTTCATTACGTTGTTGCTTTTGTTGTCCACCAATTCCAGTTTGATGTGTTCTTGTTCACGCCCTACTACTTTGCTCGTTCCATAGTCATAGACATGTCGTGTACAGAATAGCGGTTTGGGGTTGTCCGGCCCGAAAGGATTGAATTTCTTCAAGTCGTGATGGAATTTATGCGTAATGTCTTTGAAGTCGATTTGGGCATCAATATGCAGAACGGCAGAAGTCTGTTCGGGCAAGATGTGTTGTTCTACATACTGTTCAAAGCGTTTATGGAATTCAGGCACGTTCTCTACTTTCATCGAGAGGCCGGCCGCATACGTATGTCCGCCAAAGTTTTCCAATAAGTCTCGGCAGCTTTCAATGGCTTTGTAGACATCGAATCCTGATACGGAACGTGCAGAGCCTGTGGCCAGGTTGTCCGTACGGGTCAGCACAACAGATGGGCGATAGTAGATTTCGGTGAGTCGTGAAGCCACAATGCCGATTACTCCTTTGTGCCATTCTTCATTGTAAATGACAATGGAGCGTTGTTCTCCTTGTTTGTCTATTTTTTCTACGATACTGTTGGCCTGTTCTGTCATCGCCTTGTCTAAGTCTTTACGCATATCGTTGTAGCGATTGATTTGTTCGGCCATCTTATGAGCTGTGTGGTAGTCTTTTTCAATGAGCAGGGCAACAGCTTCCTTGCCGTTCTGAATGCGTCCGGAAGCGTTGATACGCGGACCGATCTTGAAAATAATGTCACTGATGGTCAGTTCCCGCTCGGTCAGACCGCATACGTCGATAATGGCTTTCAGGCCAATGCTGGGATTGGTGTTCAACTGCCGCAGGCCATGATAGGCCAGAATGCGGTTTTCGTCCATGATGGGTACAATATCCGATGCAATGCTGACGGCGCACAGATCCAGCAAAGGAATCAGTTGGCAGAATTCTATACCATTGCTTTGGGCGAAGGCCTGCATGAATTTGAATCCGACTCCGCAACCTGACAGGTGGGGATATGGATAGGCGGAATCTGCCCGTTTGGCGTTTAATATGGCGACGGCAGGTGGCAGTTCATCATCAGGTACATGGTGGTCGCAGATGATGAAATCTATTCCTTTTTCGCGTGCGTAGGCTATTTCCTCGTTGGCTTTGATACCGCAGTCAAGGACGATGATCAGTTTGACTCCTGTTGCGTAGGCATGGTCGATACCTTTGATTGAAACGCCATAGCCTTCTTCATAACGATCGGGAATATAGTAGTCGATGTTAGAATAATACTGCTGTAAGAATTTGTAAACTAATGCTACGGCTGTACAGCCGTCCACATCATAATCTCCATAAACCATAATCCGCTCCTTGCGTCCTAAGGCCAGATTCAGCCGTTCCACAGCTTTGTCCATGTCGGCAAAAAGGAATGGATCGTGAAGCTCTGTCAGCGAAGGACGGAAGAATTTTCTGGCTCTCGCGGCAGTTGTAATGTCGCGTTCGATGAGTAAGGAGCCAAGTATAGGACTGATGTTCAGTTCCTTGGATAGTCGCTCAGCCGCTTCCTGTTCTTTCGGTGTAGGAGTTCTTAATTTCCATTTGTAGTTCATTATATATATTTTTTTCTTTTTTATTCGATCTCAGTGGGCATGCCGTTCACATACGGCCCGCCTATATTCATGTAAAAGTAAGAAAAAAATATAAGAAAGCCGCCGTTTCCCAACCTTTTTTGGGAAACGGCGGCTACTTTTTACTCTCTTTAATGAGGCGTATTTTGTGCTTCTTGTGATCAGTTCAGGTGCAGTTTGTTCAGAATGG
Source organism: uncultured Paraprevotella sp. (assembly GCA_944321365.1). Lineage (GTDB taxonomy): Bacteria > Bacteroidota > Bacteroidia > Bacteroidales > Bacteroidaceae > Paraprevotella. The sequence goes on along the minus strand of CALULA010000011.1, from coordinate 63,894 downwards.
TCTGCGGAATGGCTTTTTTGTTGACAATGATGTTCATTGTTTTGTAGGCGACAAAAGCTTTTGAGGCATACCACAAGCCTTTGTAGTTGCCCGCATCGCCCCATGAGTTTTTCACCATATAGTATTCTTTCCCGTTCTGATCTTTGGCAATGCCGTAGATGTGCATGCCGTGGTCGTCCGTGGTTTCCCAGTTATCGTAAGCCGTTTGGCGCATTTCCTGGGTCACGTTGATTTCCGGTAACGGTTTTGAGGTCAGTTTCTTTACGATTTCAGCGCGTTTTTGAGTATTGCTCAATCCGAGCCACCGTGCAGCATCTGATCCTACCAGATCTTCTGCCTGTTTGGCATCAGGCATCACGGCAATACCGTCACGTGTGAATCCGATTTCGCTGACGTCGGCTCCCCATGCGATGGTGTATCCGTTGTTAATGGCATAGTCGAATACTTCCATCAGTTCGTTGATCGGAAGATTGTATGACTGTGCCCAACGCCAGTTGTCCTGCACTTCTATGACAAACGGCTGATAGAAAGGATGATGAGTGTAAGATGTCAGCGACACATAGTCGGCCATGTTCAGCCCCAGTGACTGCATGTAGCTTTGCGGAGTGTATTCCTTTCCTTCGTGAGTGAACTTTTCCGGGCATTTACCCAGATAGGCGTCATAGATGCCGCAGAATGCCTGTTTCCATACGGGTGACAGTTTCTTCAGCTTGCTGGTGGCCAGAGCGTCCACAAAAGCTGTGGCTACGAGGTCCACTTCGTTATGGTTGGGCAGAGTGTCACCGTAAAGAGTGCCCGGTTCGGGCATGGCCTCTTGGGGAACAATACCGTAGTTTTGCATGCAATAGATGACGTCGTAGAAGCTGCCGCCTTGTGCAAACGACACGTCGCCGTGCGTGCGTACGGTTTGGGCGGCACGGTCTTCCATGGTTTTATGCACGACAAACATCTCGCAAAGGTCGTGTTCGCCTTTTCCCATGCGGAGCAGTTCGGATTCAAAAAAGGAGAGCGTGCTGAAGCACCAGCAGGTTCCGCTTTGGTTTTGGTCTTTGACGGAAGTGATGGGATTCTCTTTTACCGTTGTGAAGACGAAACCTTCTTCTTTCTTTTCCTTCTTCTTATCAGCGGAAACGCTTAGGCACAAGCAGGCCATCGCGATAAATAACAGTTGTTTTTTCATTGTGTGATTATTGATAACAGTTTTTAGTTTGCTCTTTGTGCCATGAAGTCTTCCACATCTTGCAGGTGATAAGGGATGCGTTTGCGTCCCAGCATGCGGCATCCTGTGGAGGTGATGAGGATGTCATCTTCGATGCGTATGCCGCCAAAATCTTTGTAGCTTTCCAGCAGATCATAATTGATGAAGTCCTTATGAAGTCCTTTGCTCCTCCATTCGTCAATCAATGCGGGTATGAAGTAGATGCCCGGTTCGTCGGTCATCACCCAGCCTTCTTGCAGACGACGTCCGCAACGCAGGCAATTGGTCCCGAACTGTTCGGATGGACGCACCTCTTCATCAAAGCCCACATAAATCTGGCCGAGACCTTCCATGTCGTGTACATCCATGCCCATCATGTGTCCCAGTCCGTGGGGCAGGAACATGGCGTGTGCTCCGTTGCGTACGGCTTCTTCGGTGTCGCCTTTCATCAGACCTGTTTCTTTCAGCTTTTCGGTCATCAGTCTGGCGACGCTCATGTGGACATCCCACCATTTGATGCCCGGACGTGCGATATGCAGTGTGTGATCGTGGCAGGCTTCGACTATGCTGTAGATTTCCCGTTGCCGTTGGGTGAAACGGCCGTTCACGGGAGTCGTGCGCGTGTTGTCTGAACAATAATGTTCGCGTGTTTCAGCTCCGGCATCACACAGCATCAGGCGTCCGGCTTCCAACGGTTGCGGTGTGGGAGTGCCGTGCATGATTTCTCCATGCATGGAGAGGATGGTGGGGAAGCTGACCATGCTGCCTTTGGCGGCGGCTATGCCACTGATGGTTCCGGCGATGTATTGTTCTGAAACGCCCGGACGGCATAAGGTCATGGCTGTGGTGTGCATTTCGTATCCGATTTCGCAGGCGCGTTCAATTTCTTCTATTTCTGCCGGGCTTTTCACTGCCCGTTGGTCGATGACGGCCTTGATGAGTGGCAGTGAGGCGGCTTCGCGTTGTTGCGAAGGATGAATCCCTGTAAGGTCGGATATTAGAATCATCAGGTCATGCCGATAAGGCGGAAGGAAATGAAGTCTGCGCTTCTGTTCTTTTGCCCGGTCCGTCAATTCTTTCAGTCGCGACAGGGGAGCGCTTTCGGCTACTCCGCATTGAGCGGCCAGATCGGCCACACTGTCCACGTTGCCGAACCATACGATATCTTCAATGTCTATGTCGTTGCCCAGCAGATATTCCCTGTCGTTGTCTGCGTCTATGACGCCCACAAGTCCTTCACGGTGCAGACCGTAGAAGTAGAGGAAACTGCTGTCCTGGCGGAATTTATAGGCGTTGGCCGGATAGTTGACCGGCGCATCGTTGTTGCCGAACAATAAAATCAGTCCGCTTCCGACTTGTTGCCTGAGTCGTTGCCTGCGGGCCATGTAGGTTTCTTTCTCGAATAACATAAATGCTTTTCTGAGCTGAAAGTTTTAATAAAGTATGCAAAAATACAGAATTAAATCGGGAATTTCATTAACTTTAGCCTGAAATTAGGAATAATTATGGAGATAGACAGGCATACGGGACTGGTGTTGGAAGGCGGGGGCATGCGAGGCGTGTTCACATGTGGCGTGCTGGACTGGTTGCTGGACCAGCAGATTCAGTTCCCCTATACGGTGGGAGTCAGTGCAGGAGCCTGCAACGGGCTGTCTTACATGAGCCATCAGCGGGGGCGTGCACGTTACAGCAATATCGACATGCTTGCTCGATATAAGTACATCGGGCTGAAATATCTGTGGACTCAGCACAGTATTCTGGACCAGTCTTTGCTTTATGAAGAATTTCCTGAGCGTCTGGTGCCTTATGATTTCGAGGCATATAAAGCTAATCCGGCAGTGTTTGAGATGGTGACGACCAACTGTCTGACCGGATTGCCCAACTATCTGTCTGAGCGGAACGATTACCGGCGGCTGGTGCGGATTGCCAAGGCGTCGAGCAGTCTGCCCTACGTCTGTCCGGTGGTGATTGTCGACCGCATGCCGATGCTTGACGGAGGGATTGTGGATTCCATCCCCGTAGAGCGGGCTATCGGGCAGGGATGCGGTTTGTGTGTGACTGTGCTTACACGCAATCGCGGCTACCGCAAGCCGAAGCGTGACATTCATCTGCCGCGTTTCATCTACCGCCGTTTTCCGCATTTGCGCGAAGTGCTCAGCCGGCGCTGTGAATGTTATAACAGACAGTTGGAACTGGTGGAGCGGCTTGAGGACGAGGGGCGGATTATTGTGGTGCGTCCTCAGGAGAAAGTGGCGGTGGATCGCCTGGAAGAAAACACCGCCAAGTTGCAGGCTCTTTATGAAGAAGGATATGCTTGTGCGCAACAGGTGTTGGGCGCATTGGACCTGAGTGCTTTGAAGTGGACGGAATGAATATGGAAGGAGAACATACAGCGGCAGAGGTGAATCCCCACCTGTACAAGCCGGAATTTACGAAAGAGGAAGTGGATGAGTTGTTGAAGTGGTTTGAGCAGCGCGACGGCCGTTTGCCGCAGACACTCAAACTGAACAGTTCCACGCAGGCAACAGACCTGCCCCGTACGGTAGGATGGCTGACAAGAGTGCTGAAGTCGTTGTCGGACAAGCCGCTTGCCGTGACCTTTTATGGCTATGTGTCATTGTTGGCATTGGTGCGTCTGCGTTTGCAGGAACAAGGAATGGAATAACATGCTATGAGGAATTTGAACAGCGGAGACAGGCTGCCCGTTGGCCGTCTGAAGGTTGTCTGTGTGGTCTTGTGCGGTTTGCTGTCTGTCTCCTTGTCGGCTTCAGGGGCCGGAAAGGACGACCTGCTGCGCTCGTTGCGGCAACGGCTGGAAGGAGTGAAGGCACAAGTGGGCGTGGCTGTGGTGTTCGACGGGCGTGACACGCTGACCCTGAACAATGATGTGTGTTATCCGTTGATGAGTGTGTTCAAGTTTCATCAGGCCTTGGCCGTAGGCGATGCTTGTCAGCGGCGGGGCATATCTTTCGACTCGTTGATGTATATAGGCCGGGAAGAGCTGAGACCTGACACCTACAGTCCTCTGCGCGAGCGTTATCCTGCAGGAGGAGTGTCGCTCTCCGTGGCCGGTTTGCTGGAATATACTCTGCATTGGAGTGATAACAATGCCTGTGATATTTTGTTCGATCGTTTCGGCGGGACGGGGGCTACAGACCGTTATATACGCAGGCTGGGCTTGAAACAGTTCGCGATTCAGGTTACGGAGAACGAGATGCATCGTGATTTGGAGGCTTGTTACCGCAACTGGAGCACGCCGCTGGAGGCGGTGCGTCTGCTGGAACTGTTCCTTTCCGGTAAGGCGGTGGGCGAACCTTATGCCGGTTTCATCCGGCAGACCATGATCGCTTGTCAGACCGGAAAGGACCGTCTGCCAGCTCCGCTGGCGGGAACAAAGGCCGTCATCGGGCATAAGACAGGGACGGGCGACCGCAATGCAGACGGACGGCTTATCGGGACGAACGATATCGGGTTTGTGTTTTTGCCGGATGGCCGGTACTATACGATAGCCGTACTTGTCAAGGATTCCGCTGAGAGTGCCGAGGCTACGGCGCGTGTCATCGCCGACATTTCGGAGGCGGTGTACCGTTATGCCGTGCAGGAAAGACAGGCGGACGCATAAGGTCCGACAGTGTTCTCCGGTGTTCTTATGCCCCAAAAGGGAGAATATGTTTCATCTTATGCAGGGATTTTGTTGTCTTTGCGTTTCACACATTTAAAATAACGGGTTATGAGACTTGGAATTATCAGATGCATGCAGACCGAGGACTTCTGTCCGGGGACGGGCGACTTCAACGCCATACGCAACAAGACCGGCATCTTTGCGGAGATTGCCGAGGATATAGAAATTGTAGGCTTCACGAATTGCGGTGGCTGTCCGGGAAAGAAGGCCGTATTGCGGGCAAGGGAGCTGGTGAAAAGAGGCGCGGACACGATAGCTTTCGCGTCGTGTATCCGGAAGGGGACGCCGATCGGTTATCCCTGTCCCTTTGACGGAAAGATGAAAACCCTCATCGAAAACGATTTGGGGGACAGCGTGCGTCTGCTTGACCACACGCATTGAGCGGTCTTGGCCGGACGGGGCGGCCGGGGGCGCGTGGGGAGCAGGGCGGGCTGCGCTGCCTGATGTTGCCCGCAGGGCGTGACACGGGATGTCGCGTTCCGCGTTTTTTCCGGGCGTGGCGGGATGGCATGCGTGTGCCGGAGCGTGGATTCCCTGTCTGTCGGTGCGATGAAACGCCATCGGCAGGTGGCAGGACCGGTGGTGCTGTCTGGCGAAAGATGCCCCGAAATGTAAAGAAAGGAGAATTTGAGGCGGGCTTTACGTCTTTCTTATCTAAGTATTTGTATTTCAGTGGTGTATAATATCGTCCGCGGTTGTGCGCACAAACGGAAGTTTTTGTGCGCACAGCCGCGGATTTTTGTGCGCAAGAACGTCGGTGTTTGTGCGCATGGCGGAGCGCGGTTCTCTGCAAGAGGTGAAAATGTAAATAAAACAGAATGTCTTGCCGCTGAGGAATACGGTTGTCCGTTTGCCGAGATGGTTGGTGCGGCAGGCCGTCTGCTTCTGCGGAAAAGCCTCTCTCCGAAAGCGGCATCCGGCTTTCGGGGAGAGGCTTTTGGCGGCATGTCTGTCGGTCCTGAGGTGCGGTATGCCGCTCGTTGCAGTCGCGATGGCGGCTATATCCGTCAGGTCAGTCCACGGTGAGTTTCAGGGTGCGTACCTGCTGGCCGCGGATGGCTTTCACCAGGTAGGTGCCCGGTGCCGCGCCGCTTTGCTCCAGCGCGTGCCGGATGCTGCCAGCCGGACAGTTGAAACTGCCCACGTGCGCTCCGCCGGTGCTGAATATCTCGCATTGCACTTCCGCCTCGTTGCTGACGCTGTTCACGCCTGTGGCTTTCTGTACGCGGAGTATGCCGTCCGTCAGATCGGCGGTGTCCCATTCCAGTCCCTCGCCGGGCGACTCCAGGTCGAGTACGGCTGTGGCGAACAGACGAGTGCGGTTGGCGTCCCAAAGCTTATATTCGGTTCCTGTTTTCAGCGTGAGTCCGTCGCGGATGCCGACCCGCAGTGTGCCGCGAAGGTAAAGGGTGGTGATGCCTGTCAGGCTGGTGCATCGTGAGTTGCTGACGATGTTCAGCGAGAGTGTGCCGCCTTGTTCTATGTTCAGCGGGTTGTCCGAGAAGTCGATAGTGCCGGATATGGCTTGTTCCGTAGTGCCGGGATATAGCAGGCCGTCTTTTTCCACTGTGGTGTTTCCGTTGTCCAGTTTGCCGCGTCCGCACAGTGTGGCTCCTTGTTGTACGGTCACGTTTCCCGTGCCCAGCATACCGGTTTCGGCTGTTGAGTTGCTGAGGCAGAGCGTGCCTTGCTGCACGGTGCAGTTTCCGGTGAATGTGTGTGCGCTGCTGACGGTCATTCGTCCGCTGCCGGCCTTGATCAGCTGTGTGCCGGTCCCTTCGATGTGACCTGCGAAGGTGAAGTCGCTGTTCAGTGTTCCTACGCGCCAGGTGTTGTTGTCGCCTGTCAGTGTTCCGCTTCCGGTCAGACTGCCGATGGCGTACGTCTTGGCGGTGTTGCTCACGGTGATGCCTTCCGGCAGGTTGAGCGTGGCTTTGGGTATGCCGTAGCTGTTGTTCAGCCCGAACCATTGGTTGGGGTTTGTCGGTTCCAGCGTTCCTTCAAAAGCCGACCAGTCGCCGGTGAAGTCTGTGCGTACCCATGGCACGTATACCCGTAGCGTACCCTTGCCGAAGAGTCGGGTGCGCATCTCGCAGCGGCTGTCGCAGTTCAGGGTGGCGGTCACGCCCTCTTCCACTTTGATGTTGTTGGTGTTCAGGCTGTAGGAGTTGCCGTCGTCTTTGTCCTGATAGGTGGCGTTTCCGGCAATGACCAGTGTGTCGCCGAAGGTCACGCCCTCGCCCGTGGCCTGCAGTGTGCCTCCGGTCAGGATGGTTTTGGCCAGTCCGGTGGCGGCGGGCACGAAGAGTGTGGCCGTTCCGCTCTTGACCAGTGTGTTTCCGTCGGACAGCAGGCCGGTTTCGAGGGTCAGGTTGGCGTCGGTCTGCAGTGTGCCGCCGCCGTCGCCCAGCGTGATGGTGTTGCCGCAGGTGACGGCTTCGGTGTTGCGCAGCGTGGCTCCGCCCCGTATCTCCAGCTGGTCCGTCTCGGTGCTGTAGACGCCCAGTGCGCCTTCCCGGTCTATGTTGTTGGCCAGTGCGCCTACAGTGGTGGTGCCTCCGGCCAGCACGGTTTTCCCTGTATAGGCATTCACGGTGGCGATGGTCAGTGAGCCGCCGCCGGTTTTGGTCAGGCCGGTGGTGCCGCTGATGCTTCCGTTTCCGCTCAGACTATACGGTTTTGTCTCGTTGTCGAACGTCACTTGCGACGGATAGAGCGTTTCCGTGAGGCGCACTGTGGTATAGGGTGCGGCATCGTCGAAGATTACCTTGTCGCCGGTGGCGAATACATCCGTCTCTCCGGCGTTGCTGAAGTTCTGGTTTTCGTTCAGGTTCCATTCGTTCAGTTCCTGTGTGCCGTTCCAGTAGACTTGGGTGGCCTCGCGCATGTCCTTGACGTTGAGGTAAAGGTGGCTGCCGTCGTGTTCCAGCCGGCAGTCATAGTCTTCCAGCCCTTGCAGGATGATTTTGGTGAGGTCGCCGTCGATTTCTTTCACGTCGGCTATCAGATACTTTCCGGTAGCCAGTCGGTCCTCACCTGCTTTGCTGTGGGGCACGAAGCGGAATATGGGTGACTGGTATTCCGGCCCGTATGTCTGGCTGACGTTTTCCAGCGAAAGGCCCTTTGTCAGCGAGAGCCGGTCGGCCTGCAGTCCGTCCGACTGTAGGTCGAACTCCACGATGGCGCCGTAGCGCAGGGACAGGCTGTCGGCTTGCGTTGTGCCGATGTCTGTTCCGCCGACGCGGAGAACGGAGGCGTATTCCATGCGGATGTCCCGGCCGAATACGGCCTTGGCGTTCAGTTCTGCAAACCGGTTCAGCCAGACTCTGCTGTCGGTCAATTGCCCCTCGAAGTTCACCGTTCCGCCCCACAGTTCGGTGGGACCGCTGTATGTCTGGTTTCCGCTCAGGGTCAATGTGCCTTCGCCTTGTTTCACCAGGCGCATGCCGCCGGTGAACGTTCCGCCTGTGAGGGTGTATGTGGCACGGGTGGTCGTGATGTTGTCGTTGTCGTCGTGTCCTTCCGTATGAGAGAAGGCGTTTACGGTCAGTATGTAGGGCGAGACGCCGTCCGTCACGGTCACTTCCCCGCCGTCGGGATCAGCCAGCAGCACGTGCTGTCCGTTGTGGGCGGTGGTGATGGCGTCCGTGGCCTCCGTGCGTCCGTTGCTCATCAGGGGCGGCGGAGTGACGGTGTAGCCTTCGGCCTCGCCCATGAAGTAGCTTACGTGGGGAGGCTGGTTGTAGCCGCACATCTGCCATGCTATGGCTTGTCGGTACTGCATGTCGTGCATCAGGGTGTAGTTGCGCCACGGCGTCGGCTCCGTCGTGGTATAGATGCGCAGGGCCTGGTCGTCCTCACGGCGCACGATGATTTCCTCGCGCCAGTCGCCCAGCAGGTCGGCGGTCAGTGACGGATTGTTCTTTGTCCAGTTGTTTGTCTTCGTGCCTGTGGCCACGAAAGCCTGGTTGTCGTAGGTGGTTATTGTGGCCGGTCCCTCTGTTCCCTGCCCGTCGAGCGACTCGCTGCACAGGTCGCCGTCCCAGTAGATGCGGAAGTTCGTGCCGATGAAACCGTTTTCCGTGGGGGCGGCTTTTCCTGTGACGGTGCTGACGATGCCCGAACTGCCGGCCACTACTTGGCTGCCGGGAATGTTTTCCGTGAATTTTCCGGCCATGCATCGTCCACAGTCCTGCGGATGCTGGTACCAGTAGTAAATCCGGCTTGTCGTAGCGTCACGGTAGTTCGCCCCTTGGCGGTTCTCGTTGCAGGCAAAGATTTCCTGTCCCTTGCGGTAGGGGTCGAAGTCTGAGCAGTGTTGTGCGTCGCCGTGTCCGTAGCCGGTGGTAGACAGTCCGTGTCCGTTGTCGTCGATGACCATCGAGCCGTAGACAATCTCATCGCGTCCGTCCCAGTCTACGTCTGCGATGCCGTAATTATGATAGCCTTGTCCGAACCAGGGGCTGCTGCCGTCGTAGCAGTTCCACTGCCAGCGTTCCGTCAGTTCGTGCGTCTGCGGATTCACGTCGTAGGCTATCATCTTGTGGCGCGTGTAGATGCCGCGGGCCAGGAAGATGCTCGGCTTGCGCCCGTCGAGGTAGGGTGCGCCGAAGAAGAACTTGTTGGCGCGGTGGCCGTAGCTGTCACCCCAGACGGCTTCGAGGTCTGTCTCTCCGTCTTCCAGCCGTTTGAGCGGAAATTCCATCGGCTCGTTGTAGAGTTTTGCCGTGGCACCTTCCATATATATAAGGTATTCATCGCCGGCAACGGAGTACGTCATGTTGCCGCTGTGCACTACTTGGTTGCGGTAGTTCTTGGTCGGGTCGCCGATCACTTGCTTCGTGCCGTCGGAGGCATAGACGACCGTGCCGTCGGCTGCCCGCATCAGTACTTCTGCCTTTCCGTCCTCATCCCAGTCGAACGCGGTGATGTTTGTTTCCACATGGCTGGAACTGACGATGTTCGGTCCCACCTCGATGCCCCACAGTCTTGTGCCGTCCAGCTTGTAGGCTTCAAACCAAGTGTAGGCCGTGTCGGTCGATGCCTCGAACAGTCCGTCGTGGTTATAGATGCGTTTTACTATCAGTTCATATTCACCGTCGCCGTCCAGGTCGGCAGCCGTGGCGTCGTTCAGCGAATAGTCTTGTGTGATGTCTGTGCCGTTGTGCGAGTACATCCGTCCCATCGGGATTTCCAGATATTGTTGTTGCCACACTTGGGCCGGCTGACAGTCCGCTTGTTCTACTCCTCTCACCACGGCTCTGACAGTGTATGTGGACGAAATCGTTCCGTCGGGATCGGTGAAGTTGGAGACGTCCAGCGGAGTGGAATTGACTAATGTTCCGTCGCGGTAGAGGTTGTATTGCGTGTCATAGTATTCTGTTCCGTGTATGCGCCAGCTGGCGTATACTCCGTTGCAGGTCTTTATGGTTACAAGACTGCGGTTGAGGTTTTCCATGAGTCTTTGACCGGTAGCCGGGAGGCAAAGACTCAGGGCTGCTAAAAAGATTAAGTTTTTCTTCATGATATTCATTTGGATTATTGAAACAGGTAGGCGTTTTTCTGTCTGCCATTTGCTGATGAAGGTTTTCCGGAGGGCGCTTTTGGCGCAGGAGTTCCGACGGGTGTAATCCTGGGCGTCAGGTGTTGGCAGTCCAGGCATTATTGATTTTATGGTATGTCCATTGCAGTTGACAGGAAAAGCAGATTTTGTGAAATAAGGTAAATGTCTGGTTTGATGGGAAAGTAAAAAGGGGATGTCGGATTGCTCCGGCATCCCCTTCTGATTTATCGGTGCTGGAGAGTTGTTATTCGCTCCAGTCCATTTTGGTCATACGTACGTAGCTCTGGTAACGTTTCTTGGCCATGTCCTCACAAGCGTTGAACAGTTCGGCGGCTTCTTCCGGGAATTGTTTCATGACAGAAGCGAAACGCACCTCGCCTTTCAGATAGTCTTGGAAGCCATCCCAGTTCGGTTCCTTAGAGTCGAGCGTGAATGGATTCTTGCCTTCTGCTTCCAGATCCGGGTTGAAGCGCCACAAGTGCCAGTAACCGCACTTCACGGCAGCTTCTTCTTCGGCCTGCGACTTGCCCATGCCTTTCTTCAGTCCGTGGTTGATACACGGAGCGTAAGCTATGATGATGGACGGACCGTTGTAGGCTTCTGCCTCGCGGATGGCTTTCAGGCACTGTGCCTGGTCTGCACCCATGGCAATCTGAGCCACATACACATAGCCGTAGGTTGTGGCCATCATACCCAAGTCTTTCTTGCGTACACGTTTACCGGAGGCGGCAAACTTGGCGATTGCACCGAGAGGTGTGGCTTTTGATGACTGACCGCCGGTGTTGGAGTATACTTCGGTGTCGAGCACAAGGATGTTCACATCTTCGCCCGATGCGATTACGTGGTCCAGACCACCGTAGCCGATGTCGTAAGAAGCACCGTCACCACCGATGATCCACTGGCTGCGTTTTACTAAATAGTGAGACAGTTCGGATAGTTTGGCGCAGTTGGGGCATCCGGCTGCTTTGCCCTCCTCAATGAGCGGGAGCAGCTTTTCTGCAGCAGCCTTGCTGGCATCGGCATTGTTCATGCCGTCTATCCATTCCTGGGCTGCGGCCTTGAATTCGGCCGGAGTGTGGTCGGTTGCGATGGCGTCCTTCAACAGCGTTTCGATGCGTGCGCGCATCTTCTTGTTGGCCAATGCCATACCCATACCATATTCGCAGAAGTCCTCGAACAATGAGTTAGCCCATGCCGGACCTTGGCCTTTCTCGTTCGTTGTGTATGGCGTAGAAGGAATAGATCCGGAGTAGATGGAAGAACAGCCCGTAGCGTTCGACACGATCTCACGGTCGCCGAAGAGCTGCGAAATCAGTTTCACATACGGAGTCTCGCCGCAGCCGGAGCATGCGCCGGAGAACTCGAACAACGGTTGGGCGAACTGCGAGTTCTTCACGTTGCTCTTGATATCAACCAAGTGCTGTTTGCTCTTCACGTTCTTCACGCAGTAGTCCCAGTTGGCAGCCTCGTCGAGTTCTTGCTCCAACGGAACCATCGTGAGGGCCTTGCCCAGTTTCGGATTGCCCGGACAAACGTCAGCACAGTTGCCACAGCCCAAGCAGTCCATTACGCTCACCTGGATGCGGAAGTTCATGCCTTTCATGGCAGCCGGTGCCTTCATTTCAATGGTCGGTGCGTTAAATCCTTTCGATTCTTCTGCATCGAGAACGAACGGACGAACGGCAGCGTGGGGGCAGACATAAGCACACTTGTTACACTGAATACAGTTGTCTGGATTCCAAGTCGGAACAAATGTGGCCACACCACGTTTCTCGTAAGCAGCTGTACCCTGGGGCCATGTACCATCTTCGATGCCTTTGAATGCGGAAACTTTCAGCAGGTCTCCGTCCTGTGCGTTGATGGGGCGTACCACTTCGTTGATGAAGGCCGGGTCGTTGTTGGGTTTCATCGGCTCAGCTTCGAGCGATGCCCACGCTGGATCAACGGTCAGTTCCTTGTATTCGCCTCCGCGGTCTACGGCTGCATAGTTCTTGTCTACCACATCCTGGCCTTTCTTGCCATAGGACTTCACGATGAATTTCTTCATCTGCTCTACAGCCAGATCTACAGGGATGACGCCGGTGATGCGGAAGAATGCAGATTGCAGAATGGTGTTGGTGCGGTTGCCCAGACCGATTTCCTGTGCAATCTTCGTGGCGTTGATATAATATACCTTAATATTGTTCTTGGCGAAATAAGCCTTTACGCGGTTGGGCAAGTTCTTGGCCAGCTCTTCTCCTTCCCAGATTGTGTTGAGCAGGAACGTACCGTTCTTTTTCAGTCCGCGCGTCACGTCGTACATGTGCAGGTAAGCCTGTACGTGGCAAGCTACGAAGTTCGGCGTGTTCACCAAGTAGGTTGAACGGATGGGAGAGTCACCGAAGCGCAGGTGAGAGCAGGTGAAGCCTCCGGATTTCTTGGAGTCATAAGAGAAGTAAGCCTGACAATGCTTATTGGTGTTGTCGCCGATAATTTTGACAGAGTTCTTGTTGGCACCCACTGTTCCGTCTGCACCCAGACCGTAGAATTTGGCTTCAAACATGCCTTCGCCGCCCACGGCGATTTCTTCGCCTTGAGGCAGTGACGTGAAGGTCACATCGTCCACAATGCCGATGGTGAAGCGGTCTTTCGGTTCCGGCAGAGCCAGATTCTCGTATACTGCCAGGATCTGGGCCGGCGTGGTGTCGTTGGAGCCGAGTCCATAGCGTCCGCCTACGATGATAGGGGCATTCTCTTTGCCGTAGAAGCAGTCTTTCACGTCGAGATACAACGGTTCACCGTTAGCGCCCGGCTCTTTTGTGCGGTCGAGCACGGCTATTCTCTTAGCTGTTGCCGGAACGGCTGCCAAGAAGTGTTTAGCCGAGAACGGACGGTACAGATGTACGGCTACCAAGCCCACCTTCTCACCTTTTGCAGACAGATAGTCGATAGTCTCCCGGATAGCTTCGGTGACGGATCCCATGGCGATGATGACGCGCTCGGCATCTTCTGCTCCATAGTATGAGAACAGCCCGTACTTGCGGCCGGTGATTTCGGAAACCTTGTTCATGTAGTCTTCCACAATAGCCGGAACTGCATCATAATAAGGATTGCAGGATTCGCGATGTGTGAAGAATGTGTCCGGATTCTCTGCCATGCCTCGCGCTACGGGATGTTCGGGCGAGAGGGCGCGATGGCGGAACTCTGCCAGTGCTTCTTGATCCACGAGTGGAGCCAGATCGTCGTTCTCCAGCATTTCGATTTTCTGAATCTCGTGAGAAGTGCGGAAGCCATCGAAGAAGTTCAGGAACGGAACGCGGCTTTTAATGGTAGACAAATGTGCCACGCCGGCAAGATCCATCACTTCCTGTACGGAACCTTCGCACAACATGGCAAAGCCCGTCTGGCGGCAGGACATCACATCTTGATGGTCACCGAAGATACAGAGTGAGTGAGAGGCCAAGGTTCGTGCGGAAACATGGAATACGCAAGGGAGCAATTCACCTGCAATCTTGTACATGTTCGGAATCATCAGCAACAAACCTTGCGATGCGGTGTACGTAGTAGTCAAGGCACCGGCCTGCAACGAACCGTGTACGGCACCGGCAGCACCGCCTTCCGACTGCATTTCCTGCACCAGCACCGTCTCGCCGAAGATGTTCTTACGGCCTTGTGCTGCCCACTCGTCCACATATTCGGCCATAGTGGACGACGGAGTAATGGGATAGATGGCGGCTACTTCCGAGAACATATACGAGATATGTGCTGCGGCTTGATTGCCATCACACGTGATAAACTTTTTTTGTTTTGCCATAATAATGATTAATAATATAACGGATTAAACTACAATTTCTTTATTCTTCTTTAGTACAGGAACCCGAACAGCCAGATTGGAATTTCGTTTCCGTGCCCTATCTCGATGCCGTTTCGGGCGTATATCGTATCCGCGTTGCGCTTCCGCTCTGCATGTGGGCAGATTTTAAACTTCAGTTTTTCGTCCACCAGGAACGATGTGCCCTTTTCGCCCTTGTTCAGCTTGTGGTCTTTCCACATGGTGTTTTGGAAGAAAGTCTCCAGAATATCCTGTTCTTCCAGTCGGCAAGGGTAGATGACATACATCAGATTGGTGTTGTGCATCATGATCTTTGCCGGTTTCTTGGGAAAGGTTTCCCCTTTGGGATAGATCATGTTGATGAGTCTTGCATCAGCCAAGTACTTGATGTAGTTCATTACTGTGGCGCGAGAAGTGTGAATGTTTGCGGCCAGCTGACTGACGTTCGGCGCAACCGGACTGTCTATCGCGAGCAAATATAGCAATTTTTTGATTTTCGCCAAATATTTCAGCTCTATTTGTTTGATGAGCAAGATGTCCACTTCGAGCATCATGTTCATTGTCTTGAGCAGGTTTTCAGAGAAATTTCTCTTTTCCATGAAGAAAGGATAGAACCCGTGATGCAGGTAGTCAGGGAAAAATTTCAGCGGGCTGATGTGGGGCAGGATACGTTGGACGATTTGTTCATGATGGTCGAGGATTTCATCCAGCGTGCACGCCGGGAATGCCAGGCCTGTTTGCAGATTCAGGTATTCCCGGAATGAGAAGCCTCTCAGGTTGTAGGACTTGACGATGCCGTTGAGTTCCGGGTTCTCTGTTTTCAGACGCATCACCGAAGAGCCTGTAAAAACGATCTTCAGTCCGGGCAGGGAATCGTAGCATTTACGCAGTTCTGAACTCCAGTTAGGTTGTTTGAACACTTGGTCGATGAGCAGCACTTTGCCGCCTGCCGCGTAGAATTCCGTGGCGAAATCAGCTATGCCTCTGCCCTGAAAGTAGAAATTGTTCAGGTTGATGTAGAGGCATTTTCTGTCTTCTACGCGGAAATTTTCTTTGGCATACTGCAAGAGGAATGTTGTCTTGCCTACGCCGCGTGTTCCCTTGATGCCGATGAGCCGGTCGTTCCAGTCTATCTCGTCCATAAGGGCACGACGGACAGGAGCGTTGGTGTGCTCCACAAGGTATGCGTGTGTTCTGAAAAAAGACTCCATCTCCTACGTTTGAACTGTCATGCAAAGATAGTGTAAAACCGAATAAATGCAAAGTAGAGTTGACAAATTATTTTGTTTTTCTTACTTTTGTTTCATGAAATATCATTTCTTTAATCCTGAACACGATTTGGCACTGGCTACTTTCAGCCCCTATTTCATCCCGCCGCGTTCGGCCAGACAGATGGCTGTCGAGCTTTCGCCGCTTCCGGCATGGTGGGCATCAGCGGGCGATGTCGTTTGTGTGGATGCCCCTGAAGCGATACGGTGTTGGGCTGAAAACGAAGCTCTATGCCTGCCGGGAGTGGAATGGGGGCGGAAAGACCGGTTGCCGTCGGAGGCCATGGTGAAGCCTTGGGGCTGGAATCCTTTGCTGGTAAGACAGTTGCAGAATGCAGGGGTCGGTGATGCGCTGTTGCCGGATGCGGACTCGTTGTGTCGTATGCGGGACGCTGCGCATCGTCGGCATGCGGTGGAACTGCTTGCATGGTTGCGGAGCGAGGCATCTGTTGTGGGGCGGGAGTGGAGAGACTGGTTGTGCGGTACTTCGGTCTGTTGCACGGATGAGGCCGGGATTGTCAGCTGTCTGACGGCCTGGCCCGATGCGTTGTTGAAGGCGCCATGGTCGGGAAGCGGGAAAGGTCTGCGCAGGGGGCGTGGAGGCTATGTGCCGCCCCTTGTGGGCTGGTGCAGGCGTTTGTTGCGTGAGCAGGGCGGTGTTATAGTAGAGCCTGTATATAATAAGGTATATGATTTTGCTATGGAATTTGAGTCTGACGGGGAGGGGCAGGTGGTTTACAAGGGACTTTCCTGTTTTCTGACGAATGGCCGGGGGGCTTATGTGGGCAATCGTGTCGTTGCTGAAGAAGAGCACTTGCGCTGGCTGTCGTCGTATGTGCCTCTTCCGTTGTGGCAGGCATTGCGTGACGAGCTTGCGCGCTGGTTGTCCCGTGCCATAGGCTGCATTTACCGTGGCCCTTTGGGAGTGGATATGATGCTCTGTCGGGTGGAGGGTCGGGAGACGCTGTGCGTCCATCCTTGCGTGGAAGTGAATCTGAGATGTACGATGGGGTGGGTGGCGATGTCCCTGGCCCGCATGATAGCCTCAGGAAAAGAGGCCCGTTTTGCCATTGATTATTGTGCGGCAGAGGGCGAGCTGTGGCATAAGCATTGCGCAGACAGACAGGCCTGTCCTGCGCGGACGGCGGGCGGGAAGCTGACGGCCGGTTATATGCCGTTGACGCCGGTCGCGTCTTATACCCATTATCGAGCAGCCTTGTGGGTGGTCTGAAACGCTTTTTCCTTGAAAAACTGTAAGTCTGAAGTGGGCTGTACGTGGAGGGAAAAAGCAACTGGGGTGATGGCACACAGCCTTGTTGGCGGCACATGGAAGCAGGTTGCCGGAGAGGTGTGGTGATGTCGTTCCATGGTTGTGCGCAAGACCGTTCCTTTTTGTGCGGAAGGCCGTTTGCGCTTGTGCGCAAGACTCTTTCCGTTTGTGCGGAAAAAACGTTTGGGCCGTGCGCAGGAAATCGGCCGGCCTTTCCGGAGGTTGCCGGAATGGAGGAGCAGAAATGGTGCGGGCGACGACTTTTTTGAACGGATTTATTTCCGGCGGGCTATATTTTTGTGTATCTTTCGCGGAAAAAGGATGTGATATATGAAAAATGCGATACATGTGCGTTTTTATGAAACCGCGTGGGGGCCTTTGTTGCTGGGGAGTTTCGGCGGACGGCTTTGCCTGTGCGACTGGTGGCATGGCCGGCACCGGTCGGCGACAGACCACAGGTTGCAGAAAAGTTTGCAGGCTGCTTATGAGGAGAGGGCGACAGATGTGACAGAGGCAGCCGTGCGGCAGCTGGATGAATATTTTGCCGGACAGCGCATTGCGTTCGACTTGCCTTTGTTGCCTGTCGGTACGGATTTCCAGCGGGCGGTGTGGAGTGCCTTGATGCAGATTCCCTATGGCGCGACTTGTTCTTACGGCGAGCTGGCAGCCCGGATGGGGCGTCCGAAGGCTGTGCGTGCCGTGGCTAATGCCAACGGGGCCAATCCGCTTTCTGTCATTGTGCCCTGTCATCGCGTCATCGGAAGTGACAACACGCTGACCGGATATGGAGGCGGGTTGGTGATTAAGGAGGCTTTGCTGACTCTGGAGGCGGAAGTTGTCATGAAGAGAAGCCGGGGCTGATGCGGAGCGGGCCAGGTGACGGGCAGTGACGGGGGTGGGCGGAGGCAGGCGCGGCGTGTAGCCTGTTGTGTTTCCTTTTTGAATGACAACGGGTATGTCGGTGCCGTTCCCTCCGGTTTGTCGCGGCTTGTGAAAATGAAAGTAAGCCCCGGTCAGCGTCCCAGTTGGTTTTGTCCGTTTCCGGGGTCCTCAAAATTGAGCGAGAATTTGTAGTGGAAGTTGTGCATGCCTCTTGCCGCATAGAACCGGTGAGTGCGCTGGCGGAGCTGGTTGCAGCAGACTTCTATCTGCGTGCATTGCCTGTTGCGGGCCTGTCGGCAGGCTTCGTCGAACAGCTGTTGCCCGATGCCGTTGCTTCTGTACCTGGCATCCACGGCAAATTCCATGATTTCGCAGATGCGTGCCGCGTGATGCAGCTGTTCTTCTATCCGTAGGTTGATGAATCCGATGACCTGTCCGCCTTCTTCGCATACGAGACAGAGAAAATGTCCGTCCTCAAGCTGGCGGTTGTAGATGGCTTCAAATGCGTCGCGGCACAGGACTTTGTTCTCCATGTCGCACGTCAGCGCATAGATTTGCCGCAGATCTTCTTTCCGGCTGTTTCTGATAGATGTCGCATTCATGTCTGTTCATTGTATTTTCTGATAAGCAATGCGCGGCGATTCTCTGGTGTAGATGATGCCGCATTTCCTGAACCCGTTTGCCTCTAACGCTTTTTGCATGATGAGGTTGTCGCGATGTGTGTCGGCCCGTAAGTTCGGATGCCGTTCAAAGCACCAGCCGATGCACAGACGGGCTATGCCCCTGGCTTTGCCGTCGGATGCCAGACGGTGGATGACTCCGTATGGGGCATTGTTGAGCCATTGCCCTTCGATGCGGGCATAAGTCGGGTCTTCTCCGACAGAGAAGCAGAATGTGGCCGTAATTTCTCCGGAGAAGTCCTCGCATACGAAACTGTTGCCTTGGCTGATTTCCTGCCGGATGAGTTCTTCCGAAGGGTAGCCGTCCTCCCACTGATGAGGGTTGCCGTTACGGCGCATGAAGTCCTTGGCCGTCGCATAGATGGTCATGAGGCGGGGCAGGTCGTTGAGCGTGCTGCGTCTGATGTTCATGATTGTTTGGTTTGAGTGTCTTTGGGTTTGGCCACGGGCTGGTCGAAACGGGCACCGCAGTCTCTGCATACGTATTCCCAATGTGCGGTTCCGGGCGGTGCGGCGGCCAGCATGCTGAGCAGGGCAGCGGCTATGGCCCGCAGGCGGTGCGCTTTCTTGAGCGTGAAGACGATGTGTTCCGAATGGCAGAAAGGGCAGTATTTCAACTGTTCGGGAATCATCTGGTTGCGTTCGAGCAAGGCCATGGCCGCACTGTAGTCTTTTTCATATACGAAGATGTCTACGCCGGAGATGGTGCTGACCAGTCCGCGCAGGACGTTAGACGTGTTCTCGTTGTGGAGCACAGAGGCAATGCCTTCGTTTTCCAGTGCTCCCTGTATGACGTGTGCCTGGAAAGCATCGTCGCAAGTCGTCAGTCTTACGGTTCTCATTGAGCTTGTCTGTTTGTCAGTTTCATGAAAAATCCCAGCGGTTCAGAACGTCCTTTGGGCTTTAGCGTCCTTAGCTGGTAAAGCCCGGCCGGCAAGTCGTCTATGCGGATGTCCGGAGCATTGGCCGGTGTCCGTACGATACGGCCGAACATGTCCACGATGGCCAGAAACGGACTGTCGGTCTCCGGTACGGACAGTCGTGAGCCGTCGTGGCGGAGGAATTGCCTGACGCTGTCCGGCATGGCCGTGGGCAGGGCTGCCGGCAGTCGTGCGGGGGCACTCTCGTTGCCGAAGCGGTCGGTGGCCGTTATGGCAAAGTGCACGCCGTTGAGCTGGCAGTATACCGTCGAGGCCGGGAAGCGGCAGTCTCTCAGCCCGGTGGCGATGAGATGTCGTGCCGTTGAAATGTCTGGGACGGTGTCCTTGGCGGCATAGATATTGTAGCGCACGTCATGACCGCAAACGTTGTCGGTCGAGGCCGTCCAGCATAAGGCATTCCCGCCTTGTGCGTCTGCTTGCCAGCGGGGGTGTCCGGGGGCGGATGGCGGGATGCTGTCATACGCATTGCATGCCGCAGGCAAGGCCGGATAAGGATAGAAGATTTGTTTCAGGTAGTCGAACAGGCCTTTGTGGTTCTCGTCCAAAAAGGCATAGCGGAAATAGGCTTGCCCGCCCAGATGCAGACTGCGGGTGAAATACAGTTCCCGTACGATGTCGTCCAACGGCCAGTCTTTCTCCTTGGCGCTGAGCATATACACTCCCAGACCCGGTACGACGGGCCTGCCGCAGTCGTGCTCTTTCCAGTCGGCGGCAAACGGATAGAAGTGGTTCCCGCGGAAGTACATCATGGGGAACAGTGCGTCCTGTATGCCCTCGTGCAGCCATTTCTGTGCGTCCTGGTACACGGCGGAATAAGCGTTCCAGCTGTATGACGGGTAGCGGCTGAGGTCGGAATACTTCCCGACAGGCGACGAGCTGACCTTGATCCAGGGCTTGACGGCTTTGACGGTGCGGTACATGGCCCGTACGCAACGGGTGATGTTGTCCCGTCTCCAGTCTGCCTTGTCCTGCTTGTGCCCGTATTTGCGGTAAGTGGCTTTGTCGTTGAAGCGCGTTGCGTTCTCCGGATAGCGGATATAGTCGAAGTGGATGCCGTCCACGTCGTAGTTTTCGGCAATCTCCTTGCAGATAGCGGACAGATAGTCGGCGGTTTCAGGCAGGCCGGGGTTCAGATACCAGCTGCCGTTGTGGCGGACGCAGAGATTCGGATGAGTCCTCAATACCGATCTGTTCAGCTTGCGTAGGGGGGAAGATGTCTTGAAACAGGGTATGGTCACCAGCCAGGCATGCAGTTCCATGCCGCGTCTGTGGCACTCTTCAATGGCAAATGCCAGCGGGTCGTAGCCGGGTGAGCGTCCGGCCGTTCCGGTCAGACAGCCGTCCCACGGCTCTATGGCTGACGGATAGATGACACTGCCGCGCACACGTGTCTGCAACAGTACGGTATTGATACGGACTTCCTGCAGGCGGTCCAGTATGTGGCACAGTTCGGCTTTCTGCGCTGCTATGCCTGCTTCCGATGTTGCCAAGGTCTTGGGCCAGTCCAGGCCGCTGAAAGTGGTGAGCCATACGGCTCTGGTTTCCCGCTTGGGCGCGTCCGGCGGAATGGCTGCGGCTCCTGTGATGGCCGATATGAGACAGACGGTCAGGAGGCAGATGTATTTTCGTGTGGTGGAATACGTGGTCTTCATGTCGCAAAGTTACATCTTTTTGGAGGATAAAGTGAAAGTTTTGCATGAGAAATGCCGTTAATTACATTCAATTTATTATTTTTGCGTGAACTAAAAAAAACAGTCATGATTACTTTCTGTGGGGCTTTGGTCTTGCTGGTGCTGGGCTATATCATATATGGATACGTCGTGGAACGTATCTTCGGAATTGACCCGTCGCGCAAGACGCCTTGTTATACCATGCAGGATGGGGTGGACTATATTCCCATGCCGACGTGGAAAGTCTATTTGATACAGTTCCTCAATATTGCGGGAACAGGTCCTATTTTTGGAGCCATACTGGGCATTCTCTATGGTCCGGCGGCTTATTTGTGGATTGTGTTCGGATGTATTTTCGGGGGAGCGGTGCATGATTATCTCTCCGGAATGATTTCCTTGAGGCGCAACGGTGCGAGCCTGCCGGAGATTGTCGGCGATGAGTTGGGGGCGGGGGTCCGTCTGGTCATGCGCATATTCTCGCTGGTGCTGATGGTTCTGGTGGGGACGGTTTTCGTGACTACACCGGCGGGTTTGCTGGCTTCCATGACCGGAGACTGGGGCTTCTGGGGGTCGGCCATGTTCTGGAGTATTGTCATTTTTGTGTATTACATCCTGGCTACTCTGCTGCCCATCGATGCGTTGATCGGGCGTATCTATCCGATATTCGGCGTGGCATTGTTGTTTATGGCAGTGGGCGTGCTTACGGGAATCTTCGTGCAGGACGGTTGGATGCCGGAAATCACGACGGCTTTTGAAAATCATCATCCGGACAAGGAGCTTTCCATTTTCCCGATGTTGTTTATTACCATAGCCTGTGGTGCGATAAGCGGTTTCCATGCAACCCAAAGTCCGATGATGGCTCGTTGCATGAAGAATGAGAGATTGGGGCGCAGGGTGTTCTATGGCGCCATGATTACGGAAGGGGTAGTCGCGCTCATTTGGGCTGCTGCAGCCATTAAGTATGCCGGAGGTTATGAACAGTTGCAGGCGTTGATGTCGCCTGATGGAAATTCTAATCCGGCCATCGTGGTGAACGCCATCTGTCAGGACTGGATGGGGACGGTGGGAGCTGTGCTGGCCATCCTCGGTGTGGTGGCCGCGCCTGTGACTTCCGGCGACACGGCTTTCCGGAGCGCACGTCTGATTGCAGCCGATTTCCTGCATTACAAACAGAGCACGGTGCTTCGCCGGCTGGTGGTTTCGTTGCCGCTGTTTGTTATAGCGGTCGTACTGATGAACATCAATTTCGATGTGCTTTGGCGTTATTTCGCCTGGTTCAATCAGACACTGTCCATCTTCACGTTGTGGGCTGTTACGGTATGGCTGGCGCGCAATGGCAAGTGCTTTTATGTGACCTTGTTTCCGGCCTTGTTCATGACAGCGGTGTGCACGACCTATATTCTGGTGGCTCCTGAGGGTTTCCGTCTTTCTTATATTATAGGTTATATAGGCGGCGGGCTGGCAACGTTGCTCTTGTTGTTCCTGTTCGTCAGATGGCATGTAGGACAGAAAAATGCGCTTGCGGCATGAAACGGCGTCGGATTCGCAAATCTACGGTCATTGTATTGGCTTTTACGCTATATTCAGTGATAATATATGCTTATTTCATACCGCGTGTGGAGATGAGCGCAAGCCGTATTTGGCTGACGGTCGGCGTGAATGCCTTGATCATCGTGTTGCTTTGGTGGATTTACCGTCGGCGTGAGTCCATGACGGACAAGCATAAATAAGACATGGGGTTGCCTGTGGGGGATAGAAGATGTTAAACGTAGGAATGCGGGCGTGTCTTGCTTCCTTAATATTAAAAAGAAGATGAAGATGAAGAAATTAATGCTTTCTTTGCTGTTGCTGACGGCAACGGTAGGTGCGAATGCTCAGTTTGAGAAGAATACCACGTATGTTTCCGCATCGACAACGAGCCTTGGATTGTCTTATAGTTCTAATGAGAAGCTGAACTTGGGGCTGGAGCTGAATGGCGGTTATTTTGTAGAGGACGCCTGGATGCTTTATGGAGGTGTCGGATATGACCACACCAGATATACGGATCATTTCCGGATGGGAGTGGGAGGCCGCTATTATTTCACTCAGAACGGGGTCTATATGGGAGTGGGCTTGCAGTATGAGCATGCCACAAAGAGTATCAACAACGTGCAGTTGTGTCCGGAAGTGGGTTATGCCTTCTTTATAAATCATTTCATAACGATAGAGCCTGCGGTTTACTATCACATAAGTCTGAATGATTTCTCGGACGGAAGCAAAGTGGGATTGAAAGTCGGTTTGGGCTTTTATTTCTGATCCTGAAGCGGAATATTCCGCAACAGGGGGAAGAGCGGTGTGCGTAAAACGGAAGAGTTTTGCGCACACCGCTCTTTTTGTATGAGGAAGACAGTTTTCTTCCGTTCTTCTATATGATTCTGATATTCCTTTTTCTTCTGACAATTCGGAGCCTGAATGGCACTTGTTGGTTACAAATTAAAACTTCTTTTTCTGCAATGTGAATAAAAGTTGTGATATTGATTGTTTTTATTACATTAGGACGTAACTTTGCACAAAGAGATGACATAAAGACATGTTATTTGAATTAAATGTAGCAAAAAGATTATATGTAAACGACGTCGTGTAGTATGTGATTTTTAATAAAGGAGGAACAGATGAAAACAAATTTTCAAAAAGTAATGGGATTGTTTGCCGTGGCGGTCGGATTTCCGCTGGTCGCCGGAGCGCAGGATAAGGTGGAGGCGACGGTTGGTGCCGATTTGGTCAGTGGGTATGTCTGGCGAGGCCAGGAATTGGGTGATGTGAGCATTCAGCCTTCGGCCTCCATATCATGGAAAGGCTTGTCGTTGACGGCTTGGGGATCGGTGAGCTGGAGCAGTGAATATGCAAAAGAATTCGATCTTACATTGGGATATGCGGTGAAAGGCTTCAGCATTTCCGTAACGGATTATAGTTTCAGCAAGGGCGAGAATGCCAAGACTGGACAGGATATCAGCGGGAATTATTTCCATTTTGGCAGCAATTCTACGTTGCACGTGTTTGAGGCCCAAGTGGGTTATGACTTCGATTTCCTGGCCGTGAACTGGTACACGAACATCGGAGGAAATGACGGTGTGAAGAAAAATGGCAAACGGGCCTATTCGTCTTACTTCACCTTGTCGGCTCCTTTCCGTCTGGGCGGGCTGGACTGGAACGCCACGGTGGGAGCTACGCCATGGGAGACTTCATTCTATAATGGAGGAACTGATGGATTTGCGGTCTCTGAAGTAAGTTTACAGGCGCAGAAAGCCATTAAGATTACGGATTCGTTCTCGTTGCCGTTGTTTGCAAAGGCCATCTGGAATCCGGCCACGGAAGATGCCTATTTCACAGTAGGATTGAGTCTGTGACGAGCATAACAGGGATTGTTTAAGGAGAATCTTACGGGTAGCGGTGGACTTTAAGGTGAACAAGATTGTTTGAAAGGATGACAAACGAATGTGATTAGTATATATTAAATAGGTATAGTCATGAAGAAGATTGAAGCTATTATTCGCAGGACAAAGTTCGATGACGTGAAGGAAGCTCTGCTGGCCGCCGACATTGAGTGGTTTTCATACTACGAGGTGAGGGGCATCGGGAAGATGCGTGAGGCGCGCATTTACCGTGGTGTGGCCTACGACACCAGTTCCATAGAGCGCGTGCTTTTGTCTATTGTCGTGCGCGACAAGAATGTGGAGAAGACAGTAACAGCCGTGATGAAAGCTGCATATACAGGTGAGATCGGCGACGGCCGTATCTTTGTCATACCTGTGGAGGATTCGATTCGCATAAGAACGGGCGAACGTGGCGACATCGCGCTCTACAATGCCGAGATGGAGAAGTAAGCCTTGGCGGGTTTTTCAGGTAATTTTTAGTAGTTATTTAAAAGCAGATTGAATATGGAAGCAATATTGGATTCGGGTAACACCGCTTGGATGATAGTGGCTACTCTTTTGGTTTTTATGATGACAATTCCGGGCATCGCCTTGTTCTATGGCGGTCTGGTGCGGCAGAAGAACATGCTGAGTCTGGTGATGCAGAGTCTGGCCATCGCAGGAGTGATCAGCATCTTGTGGGTTGTGTTCGGCTATAGTTTCGCGTTCGGAAGCGGTTTTGCGGATACCTCGTTCTTTAAATATGGAATAGGCGGGTTCGACAAGGTGATGCTGAACGGCATCGGTCTGGACACATTGTCGGCCGGAAACATTCCGGAACTTCTTTTCGTGCTGTTCCAGTGTATGTTCGCACTCATTACCCCGGCTCTGATTTTAGGCGCGTTTGCCGAGCGCGTGAAGTTTTCAGGATTTCTGGTCTTCACTGTGCTGTGGAGCATTCTGGTTTACATGCCGATGGCTCACTGGGTATGGGGCGGCGGTTTCCTGCAGGAGATGGGTGCCATAGACTTCGCCGGAGGTACTGTTGTGCATATCAATGCCGGTATAGCCGCATTGGTGATGGCCATTATGGTCGGCAAGCGCAAGGATTACAGGATCGGTCATCCCATAACTCCGCATAACATCCCGTTTGTGTTCTTAGGGACGGCTTTGTTGTGGCTGGGATGGTTCGGTTTCAATGCCGGTAGCGGTCTGGCTGCCGACGGACTTGCCGCCAATGCCTTCTTGGTAACGCATATTGCCACCTGCGCGGCCGCTGTCACTTGGGCTGCTGTCGACTGGATTATCAACCGTAAACCTACTACGGTAGGCACATGTACAGGAGCAGTGGCCGGACTGGTCGCTATCACTCCTGCGGCCGGAACGGTAGATTTGATGGGAGCGTTGTTCATCGGAATCATCTCATCGCTGGTTTGCTTCTGGATGGTGGCTGTCGTTAAACCGAAGCTGGGTTATGATGATGCACTTGATGCATTTGGCGTGCACGGCATAGGCGGAATTGTCGGTTCTATTCTGACCGGTGTGTTTGCTACACAGTTCGTTACGGGCGACGGTGGTGTTGAAGGTGCGCTTTACGGCGATTGGAATCAGTTGTGGATTCAGATTAAGGCTACGGTGATTTCTATCCTGTTCAGTGGTGTGATGACTTTTATCCTGTTCAAGGTAGTAGATAAACTCGTGGGCATTCGTGTTGACAAGCGAGTTGAGGAAGAAGGACTTGATGTCTACGAACATGGGGAGTCGGCTTACGACTTATAATTTGTATTTGTGGTAACTTTTAAATGGTTCAAATCATTAAAAATAGAGAATTATGTCAGGATTGAGATTTAGAGTTGTGGAGAAGGCCTTTCAGGCAAAAGCACGCGAGGTGACTGTTCCTTTAGAACGTCCGAGCGAGTATTTCGGCAAATACGTGTTCAACCGCGAGAAGATGTTTAAGTATCTGCCCAGCACGGTGTATGCTAAATTGGTAGATGCCATGGACAATGGAGCGGCACTCGACCGTAGCATTGCCGATGCCGTGGCCGACGGCATGAAGCGTTGGGCGATGAGTTTGGGAGTGACACATTATACTCATTGGTTTCAGCCTTTGACGGAAGGCACGGCCGAGAAGCACGATGCTTTCGTGGAGCATGATGGTAAAGGAGGGATGATGGAGGAGTTTTCGGGCAAGCTGCTTGTCCAGCAGGAGCCGGACGCTTCCTCGTTCCCCAATGGCGGCATACGGAACACTTTCGAGGCTCGTGGCTACAGTGCATGGGATCCTTCATCACCGGTCTTTGTGGTGGATGATACGTTGTGCATACCTACGGTGTTCATTGCCTATACCGGAGAATCGCTCGACTATAAGGCCCCTCTGTTGAAAGCCTTGAGTGCAGTGAACAAAGCGGCGGTGGATGTCTGTCATTACTTTGATCCGTCGGTGAAGAAGGTGTTTTCCTACTTAGGTTGGGAGCAGGAATATTTTCTGGTAGACGAGGGACTGTATGCGGCCCGTCCGGACCTGTTGCTCACCGGGCGCACGCTGATGGGGCATGAAGCGTCAAAGAACCAGCAGCTGGAGGACCATTATTTCGGAGCTATCCCGACCCGTGTGGCTGCTTTCATGAAGGATCTGGAGATTCAGGCTTTGGAACTGGGCATACCGGTGAAGACCCGTCACAACGAAGTGGCCCCCAATCAGTTTGAACTGGCCCCTATATATGAAGAATGTAACCTGGCGGTAGATCATAACATGCTCATCATGTCGCTGATGCGCAAGGTAGCCCGCACGCACGGATTCCGCGTGCTGCTGCATGAAAAGCCGTTCAAGGGTGTGAATGGTTCCGGTAAGCACAACAACTGGTCGCTGGGCACAGATACGGGAGCACTGCTGATGGCTCCGGGAAAGACGCCGGAGGAAAACCTGCGCTTCATCACGTTCATTGTGAATACGCTGATGGCTGTCTATCGTCATAATGGATTGCTCAAGGCTTCCATCATGAGTGCCACCAATGCTCATCGTCTGGGAGCCAATGAGGCACCTCCGGCCATTATCTCTTCTTTCCTCGGAACGCAGCTGAGCCGTGTGCTCGATCATCTGGAGGAAAGTACGGACGAGCAGCTGGTTTCCTTAGAAGGCAAGCACGGCATGAAGTTGGATATTCCTCAGATCCCGGAGTTGCTGATTGACAATACGGATCGCAACCGCACGTCTCCCTTTGCATTCACCGGAAATCGCTTTGAGTTCCGCGCTGTGGGGTCGGAGGCCAACTGCGCCAGTGCCATGATTGCGCTGAATGCGGCTGTTGCCGAGCAGCTGACATGCTTTAAGCATGATGTGGATGCCTTGATGGCGAACGGTGTGTCCAAGGAGTCGGCTCTCATTCAGGTAATTCGCAAATACATAAAGATCTGCAAGCCTATTCGTTTCGACGGCAACGGTTATAGCGAAGAATGGAAAGAGGAAGCAGCGAAGCGAGGACTGGATTGTGAGACGAGCTGCCCGCTGATCTTTGACAACTACCTGACACCGGACAGTATTGCCATGTTTGAGTCGACCGGTGTGATGACAAAAGTGGAGCTGGAAGCCCGTAACGAGGTGAAGTGGGAGACTTACACCAAGAAGATACAGATTGAAGCACGGGTTCTTGGTGACCTTGCCATGAATCATATCGTTCCGGTGGCGATTGAATATCAGAGCCGGTTGCTGGACAATGTTTACAAGATGAAGGGGCTGTTTGCCGAAGAGGAAGCGAAGCGGCTTTCGGAAGAGAACATCGCCATCATCAAGGAAATCTCAGAGCGTACAGCCTACATCAAGGAACATGTAGACGCAATGGTCAATGCGCGTAAGGTTGCCAATAAGATTGAAGGCGAACGGGCAAAAGCTATTGCTTATCATGACACTATAGCTCCGATGCTGGAACAGATACGCTATCATATCGACAAGCTGGAGCTGATAGTAGATGACAAGATGTGGACCTTGCCTAAATACCGAGAGTTGCTGTTTATACGATAACGTACAGATTCTCTATTTGTTGGTTATTAGAAGAGACCGGGTTGCCGTGAGGCAGTCCGGTTCTCGCTTTTTTCAAGGCTAAATGTGATAAAAAGTTAAATGTTCGCTTGGTGTTAAGTAGTTTATTGTGTTGGGACGTATATAAGATTGAATGCAGTTAGTTAATATTGAAATTAGGTTAATGATGTCTTTTTGGGGTAAGGTTCTGGTTAAGTGAGAAGATTGTTTTCAGGATTTATCTTTTGTTTCTTGCCGGTGGAGTCTTATTTTTATAGATGCGTAAGCATGCTGTTGTCTTTTTGGAGGCATCGGATGGGTGAGTACGGCAGGAAGCGGAAAGGAGCCTTTGTTCCGGTTGGCGCGTGGTGTGGGACGGTGTTTGTCCTTTAGGCGGCGTAACGGTTCTTTCAGGTAAGGTAAGTGAACAGCAAAACAGACATATTTTATGAGAAACTTATTATCAGCATTATTGGCCGGTTGTCTGTGTTGTGGCATCCAGGCACAAGTGGCGGAGCGCGAACGTCCGTCTGAGTGGCGCTTTTTGGTGAAAGGTGCACGTTTCATGGATCGTTTTCAAGCGATGGAAGGAAATGTTTTGTCTTCCGACACGTGGGGAGCAGACAGCGTGCGCCCCCGTTATGTGGATAATGGCATAGAACTTCCGGATTACTCTTTCTGGGGCGGGAATATTCTGCAGACTGCCGACGGGAAGTATCATCTTTTTGTATGCGGATGGCCGGAAAACTCTCCCAAGGGGCACATGTTCTGGCCGAAATCTACGGTCTTTCATGCGGTGGGGGATAGTCGGCATGGGCCGTTCGTGATTCAGGACACCATCGGGAAAGGGCATAATCCAGAGGCTTTCCGGCTTAAGGACGGTCGCATTGTGGTGTATGTCATCGATGGATATTATATCGCCCCTTCTGTGAATGGCCCGTGGAAATATGACAGATTCCAGTTCCTTCCGCGCAACCGTAAGATTGTGGAGGGGCTGTCTAACCTGACGTTCGCACGCCGTGAGGACAATTCCTACCTCATGGTGTGCCGTGGCGGAGGCGTGTGGATTAGCCGCAACGGACTGATGCCCTATGAGCAGCTCACCGACAAACGGGTATATCCTGCGGTGGAGGGACGTTTCGAGGACCCCGTAGTGTGGCGCGACTCCATCCAATATCATCTGATTGTCAATGATTGGTTGGGACGCATTGCCTATTATCAGCGTTCGCTCGACGGCGTTCACTGGGTGACGGAGCAGGGCGAGGCTTATGTGCCCGGCATATCCGTACATCCGGACGGACAGGTGGAGCACTGGTTCAAGTACGAGCGTCCGAAAGTGTTCCAGGACAGTGCAGGACGTGCCGTGCAGATGAACTTCGCTGTGATCGACACCATCAAGTGGGAGGACCTGCCCGGCGACCGTCACAGCTCCAAGAATATCTGTATTCCGCTTAATAAGGGCTTGTTGCTGAAAGTGTTGAATCAGGATACAATCACTGCCCTTACTCCGGAAGTGGAGGTGAGGATCTGCGCCGAGCAAGGATTCAATCCGCAAAAGGACGTGGACGTGAAGTCGTTGCGTTTCGGGACATACACCGAAGTGAATTACGGTCGTGGCGGACAAGCACTGCGCACAAGGAAAGAAGGAAAAGACCTGATTGTGACATTCGACGGCAAAGGTTGCGCAATCGGGGCGGATGAGTTCGCTCCCAAGTTGCTGGGACGCGACCGGAAAGGACAGCTGTTGTTCGGTTATGCTTCGCTTCCCTATGTCAATTACCGTCCGGCGGTGCTGTCGGCTGCCTATCCGATGTACGACAGGGACAGGGGCCTCTTGGAACTGGAGGTGAAGAACTACGGTCTGTCTCCGTCCCGTCCGGTGAAAGTGGAAGTGTATACGGACGACGGACGGAAACTGGCAGAGGCGGACATGGAGAAACTGATGCCGTATCAAAGCCGGGAGATGGCGTTCAAAACTGATTTTGTTCCGGAAGAAGGAGATTTGTCTGTTCTGAAAATCATGTTCCGTCAGGACGGAAAAGTGGTGCGTCAGGAAACTGTAAACTACTGATTTGATTCTGCCGCTTATTTGATTATAGGGCCGGGACGATGGCGGTTGTGCGGATAAGTTGCCCGGCCTGCCGCAAAAACAGTTTCCCCCGTTGCGCAAAAGCTGATGCTATGTCGCGCAACGGGGGAACTGTTTTTCCGCACATCACCGGCGGGCCGGGATGCGATTATTCCCTCTCATGTATTTCCAGTGCGGCCCCGCCGCTGGCCAGCAGGTCCAGCTTGAGCTTCTCGCCGCCCTTGATGTTCTGGCGTGTGATGCGTATGTTGGTGCGGGTTTTCATCGACGGGTCGTCTTCATAACGCACGATGGTGTATTTCTTTCCTTTCTCCAGAAAGTCTGTGGCGAGGGTGAGTTGCCGTTGTTCCAGCCCGTTCATGACGCCTACGAACCACTTGTCCCCCTTGCGCCGCGCGATGGCCACGTATTCTCCGATCTGGCCGTCCAACGGGGCGGTCTCGTCCCACGTGGCGGGCACCTGTTTCCAGAACTCCAGTTCCGGCTCGCCACGGTAGAGCGACGGAGTGTCGTACCAGAAGAGGAAGGTGATGGGGCTGTAGTACACCACGGGCATGGCCAGCTGATGGCCGTGAGTGTTCTGCACCCGGCTGTTGAAGTAACAGGGCGTGTAGTCGGCAGCTCCGCAGAGGAAGCGGGTGAACGGCAGTATGGTGTTCTGCTCGGCATCAGGCATTTCCTCGTTGCCGTGCACGCCTTCCTGGGTCATCAGGTTAGGCAGTGTGCGGCTGATGCCCGTGGGACGGTACTCGTCGTGTATGTCCACCATCAGCCCGTATTCGGCACACCGTCGCACGGCATGGTGCAGCCAGACGGTCCAGAACTGGTTGCCCACCTGCACGAAGCCGAATTTTATGCCCTTGATGCCCCATTCCTTGTAGAGCGGCAACAGCTCGTCCAGCTGCTGTATCAAGGCCCGCTGGTTGACGTAGACCCAGATGCCGATGCCTTTGGTGGCGGCATAGTCGCACAGTTCTTTCAGATTGAGGTCCCTGCCTTCCTGCACCTTGGTGGCGTCGCTGCTCATGAGCATTTCCGGCCCGTACCATCCGGCATCGAGGTGGACGTACTGCAGGCCTCTCTCGGCTGCGAAGTCCACGGCGGCCAGTGCGTCTTTTTGGGTCAGGCTGGTGCACCGGAAAGCCTTGCCGGGGCGAATCCATGACAGGTCGCCCTGGAGCGCGCACGGATCATTCAGGTTCAGGTAGATGCTGTTGTGGGCAATGAGGTCGACGGGCCGTTCCGCCACCATGACGATGCGCCACGGTGTGTTGTAGGGAGTGATGATGTCGGCGCAGTCGTACATGCTGGTGCGCAGTGCGTTCGGTGCGGCAGGGTCCAGGGCGAATTTCGTGCGTGTGTAGTCCATCATGCGTGCCTCGCCCAGCGACATGGTCAGTCCGTCGGGCAGCTGCAGGGTGAGCGGGCGTTCGCTCTCGCCGGGCCAGTCCTTCAGCGGAAGCAGCTGCGCGCGGCTCTGTGCCCACTGCTGATGATAGGCCTTGGTGCCCTCCGGCAGACAGAACTGCGTCAGCTCGCCGGTGATGTGCAGGAACAGTCCGTTCGTGGTGGCGGGGAAGTGGTAGCGCAGGGCCACGCCCTCGTCGTAGGCGCGTATCTCCACGTCCATGAAGTAGGTGCGCTGCTTGTCGTAGCCGTTCTCTACTTTGCTGCCGTCCGGCTGCTCGCCCTTGCGGAACTTCAGGCGCAGCGAGCGATAGTGGTCGCGTATCTCGGACCTTTCTCCGTAGAGCGGCTCCCAGGTCCGGTCGGTCAGCGCGGAGTCCACGCCGATGAACACCAGATTGTCCCCCCAGTTCCGGCAAGAGTCATTGGGGATGCCCAGCGCGCTCTCATGCAGACGGTTTTCGATGCTCACGCCCATCTCGGATTTCCGGATGACCTCTTTTCCCTTGTAGCTGACGGCATAGAACATCTTCTGCGCACCCGTCGCGGTCTTCTCCTGTGTGAACGTGACGCTGTAGTTGCGGTCGGGGGACGACACGCTGTAGCGGATGTCCTTGGCCTGCCCTGCGATGCATAGTCCCAGCAGGCAGAGCGAAATGATTTGTTTCTTCATGATGTATGTTGGATGATTACGTTCTATTTTCATATACGTTCAGGCAGGGCTTTTCACGTATATGCAGATGGGGAAATATGCGTTTGTATAAGTTTTTTTAATATATCGGAGCGTCATGCGACGGTTGCCGCACTCGTCTGGCTGCGGGCGGTGCCTTGGAAACATGCGTTTGCCACGGGGAAGTGTGCGGACGTTGCGGGCGATAAATGCCAAATGACGGCAGCGGTTCTATATCTCCAGCTTAGAGATACATATCCTTAGCTTAGAGATATGTATCTTTAGCCTGAAGATATATATCTTTAGCTTAGAGACAGACTTTCCTCCGGCCTGTTTGTCGCTTTTGTCTGGCTGATGGTCTGAGTTTTTTTCCCGCTTCCCCGCGCTTTCTGTCTTGTCCGTCTGTAGGGTCGTGTCTGGGGGGTGACTGATTTGGGGTATAAAAAATACGGCTGTCTTTGGGACAGCCGTATTTGATGTGGGGCAGAATGCCTGTCGTGTTCCTGTCTACTGGCGGCCGGCGGGCCGGTGGAGCACTTTCTTTCCGCCCACGATGTAGATGCCTTCCGGCAGCTGCCGCAGGGCGTTTTCCGGCTGAGGGCCTCCATACATCCTGATGCCCGTGGTGGTGTAGATGTCTGTCGGCTGGCGGTCGGCTTGTACGGCACTGATGGCGTCGGGCTTTTCGTCGAATGATACGGCCACCTGCCGCACCTGTTCCGTTTCTTCGGCAGAGAGCTGGACGTACATGCTGAGGCCCATGATGTCAGTGCTTTCCGGGTGGGCTTCAAACGCCCCCTCCTTATATATATAGGTATAGGGGACGGCTGTCCTTTTGCAGAACGTGCCTTGCACGGTGATGCCGCCGTCGGTGAAGGGGGCTGGCTCCTCGGTCTCATAGGTGCGTATGTTCGACAGCTCCAGCAGGTCAGTGTCTGTGGGGCTTTTGAGCAGACAGATCTGGCCTTTGTCAATGGCGGTGGCATCCTTGAAATAGAGGGTCAGTGTGCCGTTGTCGGAGCGTGTCAGTCCGTCGAATGCCTTGATGCCGTCGGGGAACAGTTCTCTGGCCGTGCTGGCGCTGATGGCGAAGGGGAAGCAGGCCGCCGTCCATTCTTCTGCCGCGAAATGTTTGTGCACCAGTACATTCCTGAATGTCCGGGTGAAGTCGAGCGTCTCGCTTTCCTCATCGAAGATGTTGAGCCGCATCAGTGTGGCGGCTTCCGGATGGCTGTCTGTCAGTTCTTGCAGGGAATAGAACGAGATGTCCGAGATGACCGCGCTGCCGTCTGTTGCGTCGGATGTCAGGCCGAAGATGGTACTGGCCGTGTTGCCGTTGGTGGAGAGCAGGATGCTGTCTCCCTGCATGTTGCCGTTCAGTCCGCTTTGGGTGATGTCCCAGATGACAAGGGTTTCTCCGGTGTCGCTTTGTCCGGAGTAGGTCGGTGCCACTTCCGTTCCGCGGTTGACACCGTTCAGCCACCACAGGTAGGACATGCCGTTGTCGGTTTTCAGTGCAGAGCCGCAGACGGCCAGATACTTCTGGTCGCCCCTCACGTAGAGAGAGTCGTCGTATTGCTTGCTGTATTGCAGTGCGATGTTGTTATTGCCCGGTTTGCCGTAGACCGTCACGGTGTTGGCCGCAGTGTCGTGCGCCACGTTGTCTACGCGGGTCTTGTCGCCGGAAATCCAGTGGCGGCAGTCGAAGGCGTAGGGTTGCGGCGCGCGGTATTCCTTCAGCAGTCGCAGGTAGTAGATGCCGGGCGTGGGCGTGTTGCCTGTGGCCTCGAACTTCACGGTCACACTGTCGGCCACGTTCCCGTCCTCGTCCTCCAGCCATGCTGCGGGAATCGGGTACTCCACGTTGTAGAATCCCGTGAAGCTTTTTGCGGGCAGCGTGATGGTCTGCAGCGCATGCCCGTTGACCGACAGCGTGTAGACCCTGCCGGCGTCGGCTGTATGGTAGCGGCACATGAGCGACACGTTTTCGGAGGTGCCTTGGGTGGCCAGCATGTAGCTGAACCATTTCCCGCTGAGTGCGTCCACATAGAATTCTCCTGAGTATGAGCCTTTCTCGAAGTCGCCTTGCAGCACATGTCCGGCATCGCTCTGCTGCTCGCCGGTGGAAACGAAGTCCAGCGTGCGTTCCTGCAGGCGTTGGGCCAGCTGGTCCTCGGCGATGACTTCATCCTTGATGGCGTCCCATTCTTCTTGTGTCAGCTGATTCCAGTAAATCATGTAGCGGCATTCGTGCAGCGTGAAAAAGGGCTGTAGTATGAGGTCTTGGAAGCGTTCGCTGTTGTATATCCCCGGTTTTAGCTTGAAGTGAAGCTTCTGTTTGTCAACTGTTTCCACATAGCTCAGCACGTCTTCGCGCGGACCGATGAGCATGGGGGCCGATGTCAGGCTGAGCTGTGCGCCCAGCGACGGGCAGTGGTCCATGCGCCCTTCGCCGGCAAACTGTCCGGCCAGGTTCTCCGTGCTGGTCTGTGCGCCCAGAAGTACCGGACCGTAGCGGAAGGCCACGTAGCTGTCGTAGTTCGGACAGGCTACGAGTTCCATCTGCATGGGCATGTCTACTTCAATCCTGTCGCCTGCGTTCCACGTGCGTTCCAGGCAGACGTAGCTGCCGGGGGCGGACGCCGTCGATGCGCTTTGCACCTCGCCGTTCACGGTTATGCTGTAGCCCGTCCGGCACCATGCCGGATGGCGCACGGCAAGGACGTATGTCCCGCCCTTGTCTACGGTCAGGGTCGTTTTTTCCTCGTAGGGAAACTGTGTCTGCTGGCTGACGGCGAAATGCTGGTTTGCCAGTCGGCTGGCGACGAAGAGGTTGACATACAGCGTGTCGTTGGCCGGAGAGTGGGCGTAGACGAACTCACCGTATTTGCTGTGGTTCTCCATGCCGGTGCCCACGCAGCACCACATGCCCTGGTTCACTTGCGAATACATGCGGTAGTGTTGCGGGCGCAGGCTGGTGAAATAGACGTAGCCTCCGGTGTGAGGGTTCTGCGTGGACAGGATGTGGTTCAGCATGGCCTGTTCGTAGAAATCGGCATACCTGGCATTCTGGTCATCGGCAAAGAGGTCCTCGGTGAGCTTCAGCATGTTGTTGGTGTTGCAGCTTTCCGGGCCGTCGGGATTGGTGATGTATTCAGAGCTGCGCGAGGCCGGGAGGAAATGTTCGCTGATGCTGTTCCCGCCGAGGGCCACGGTGCGGTGGTCCACCACCTCGGTCCAGAAGTTCCGGGCCGCCGTCCGGTAGTAGTCCGCCGTCTGGGCATTGTCCTTGTCGTCTTCCTGTGCTATGCGCGAGAAGCCGATGTACTTGGGCACTTGTGTATTGGCGTGCTTGCCGTCCAGAAACGTGGAGTTGACGGTCTGCATGTTGTCTGCCATCGTACGGTGCGAATAGCGTTTGGCTGCCTCCAGATATTTTTCGTCACCGGTCATCTGGTAGGCATCCGCGTACATCTCGTTGATGCCTCCGTGCTCTGTGTCCAGTATGCTTTGCAGTGTGGCGTCGCTGATGTCGGCGATGAGGTTGACGCCCCAGTCGCACAGTTTCAGGAAGCAAGCCTTTGCCTTCTCGTTGTTGCCGTAGACATACGCGTCGCGCAGTCCGGCATATATCTTGTGCATGACGTAGAGCGGGACGTTGCCACGGTTATTATTGTAGGCCGTCAGGTCGCCTTTGCGGATGCCTGTCCAGACCGCATTGTCCGGCAGACCGCCGATGTAGCCGTAGAGTCCCTCGGTGTTGTCGTCGAATGCCTGCTGACATTCGGCCATCTTGTCCACCATATAGTCCATCCGTTCTTTCAGTTGTGTGCGCATGTCTTCGTCTTTGGTGGCGGCATAGGCCAGGGCTAAGGCCGACAGATAGTGTCCCCCGACATGTCCGTCGAGCCGGAAGTTGCCGGAGCCCCAGTTGGAAAAGTTGGGGTGTGCCTGTTCCCATTCCGTGAAACCCGCCTGACGGAAGTAGGGTGTGAGCAGGCGGTCGGTGTCATATTCCAGAAGGGTCTTGTTGTTCAGGTCCATGGCCTGTTTGAACACGCCGTCTTCCAATGTGACTTCCTGCAGGTCGAACAGTCGGGGATAGAGCTTGCTTTGCCCGTGTGTGGCTGTCGCACCGCATAGCATGAGTGTACAGCACAAGGTTAATGTGGTCTTTTTGTTTTTCATGTTCTTATTATATATAATGATGTAATGTCCTTTTCCGGTGGGGATGTTCTTGGATATTCCCTGACTGCAAAGGTAACGTTTTTTTGGGTTTGGGCAAAGAATGGTGTCATTTTGTCAGGATATAAAAACATTTCAGATGCGTTCCGGTATTCTTTTCACAGGGACTCCGGTTTGTCTGTTCCGCATCACGGCAGAATGCGATGCCTGCCACCCTGTTTTTTTGTGCGCAAGGCTGCTCCCGCTTTTGCGCAAGACCGTAATTCCTTTTCTGCTTGAGGGCCGTGTGTGCTGCCACATCAGATCCGGCGGTGCTCCGGCCTTCTGCGTCGGTGTGCGGGGAGTCTGTCGTGAGCTGTTCCGGCCGGTCGTGAGGGGTCTTGTGAAAGGGAAAAAAGTGCATGGAGGCCGGTTGGGACAGGCTGATGTATCATTTTTTTTTGCTGATGTAACATCTGCGTTTTTTCCTTCTCATTTTGTGCGCTTCTTTGTGGATAAAATTTTATTTTTGTGACGGCGTTCCGTTTTTGCGATGCGCCGGTTGCGGGGCGTTCCCGTGGTGTGGCGTAAGTAAAGTCGTGCCGATGCAGACGGATTTTCTTCAACATTAATATATAAATTTATGAGAGTATCAGAAAATATTTTGGGCAAGGCCCGAATCTTTTCATGTCTGTTTGCGGCGGTCGCTTTTTGCGGAACGTCGGACGCCCAGACGGCTGCGGCGGCTGAGACGTCAGAGTATGTTTTCCACGGGGCCGGCAACCCTTATCTCCCTTTGTGGGAACATTTGCCGGACGGTGAGCCGCGTGTGTTCGAAGATCCCGACCAGCCGGGCAAGTACCGCGTTTATATCATCGGTTCGCACGACTTGCGCATGGACAGTTATTGTGGTCCAGACATCCGTATGTGGTCGGCGCCGGTGGAGGATTTGTCGAGCTGGCGCGACGAAGGTCCTGTCTTTACGTACAAGATAGACGGGCAGTGGGACGTGATGTATGCTCCGGACTTGGTGGAAGTGCGGAAAAAGGACGGAACAAAGGAGTATTACCTCTATCCTCACAGCCGTGGTCCGCGGCGTGAGGCCATGGTTGCCAAGGGCAGTCGTCCGGACGGTCCTTTCACTCCGATCAACCTTACGGAAGACGGCAAGCGGACCGTGCCGGGCAGTGTGCTGGGTTTCGACCCGTCGATATACGTGGAATATGTCACCGACGCTTCAGATCCGGATTATGAAATCGGGTTCAGAGCTTACGGTTATTGGGGATTCCAGCGTTCGTCGGCTGCCCAGCTGGACCAGAACACGATGTATTCCGTCCGTCCGGGCACGGAAGCCATTCCTTATATGATGCCTGCGGGGAAACGCTACGGCGAGTTGCGCGAGCCGGACAAGGAGTATCCTTGCATCTATGAGGGGCAGAATCTGGGTGAGTTCAACTTCTTTGAGGCTTCTTCCATCCGTAAGGTCGGTAATAAATATGTATCTATCTACAGCGGTTATTCCGGACCGGACTATGGTGTGGGGAGCAGCAACTCCACGTTGCGTTATGCTTATGCCGACACGCCGCTTGGTCCGTGGAAAATCGGCGGCGTGCTGGTGGATTCGCGCGCTCCGGAGCTGAACAGCGACGGTACGGCCATTCAGACCACCAATGCCGGGCACAACACGCACGGCAGCATAGAGGAAATCAACGGCCTGTGGTACGTGTTCTACCACCGTCCGCCGCGCGGTTTCGGCTTTGCCCGGCAGGCCATGGTGGCACCGATACACGTGGAGTGGGACAAGAAGTCCGTGGCCGAGGGCGGCGGGGTGCGTATATATGCTTACGATCCCTATGCGAAAGGTAAAATCCGCACGGTGAAAGACAGCCAG
This sequence comes from uncultured Paraprevotella sp., assembly GCA_944321365.1. Taxonomy (GTDB): domain Bacteria; phylum Bacteroidota; class Bacteroidia; order Bacteroidales; family Bacteroidaceae; genus Paraprevotella. The sequence continues at coordinate 25,298 of CALULA010000011.1, read as the reverse complement.
GGACATGAATATAAAGGTGCGGAAGTCACTTCAGAGGGCTTCCATATCTATGGACTCGATCCTTATGCTTACTATTCCGCCGGTATTGCTTGCTACTTGTCCGACGTACGTCTTCAGCAAGACGCCTGGGATATATGGAACAATCACGCTTCGGTAGGTGCGATGAAAGACGGTAATATCGTGGGCTATAAATATTTCGGTTTCGGAGGATTGGACAAGGACAAGATGGGGCTGAAAGCCTTTGAAGGGACGAAGAAAGGGAACCATACGGCATTCAACCTGTTCCTGCTCCCCAAGACCGCATCGGCTTTCAAGGTGAATGTTTATCTCGATGGCCCGTGGGAGAATGAGGTATGGAAAGGAAAGAAAATCGGTGAGGTGCAAGTTCCTGCCGGGTCATCGCGCGAAACAACCTGCTTTACGGTGGATGTGTCGGAGTATGTCGACGGCCTGAAAGGGAAGCATGCCATTTATCTGGTTGCCGAGAGCGCGGATAAGGGTGAACTTTGTGACCTGATAGGACTGGGCTTCAGTTCAGACAAGCACAAGCTGGTGCGTCCGGTGGTGCCTGTCGTGAAGATACAAGTCAATGGCAAGGCCGTGGAGTTGCCGTCAGAGCCGGTGCGTTCCACCAATGCCAACGGACTGACGGGCTACGGTTTGTATGAGACTGTCTGCAAACTGTCTGCCGGAAATGCTGCGGTGCCGGTGGTTTCGGCTTCTGCCGATCAGCCTGAAGTGAAGATTACCGTAGAGCAGGCTCAGTCGGTTTCCGGCGAGGCCGTGGTCCGTTGTGATTACAAAGGCTTGGTCAAGACCTATAAGATCCGCTTTGAGCAGTAGGGCTCTTTAGCCGGTTTCGTGCAGAAAACAGAACGGTCCGTTCGGGAAAAACAGCCCGTAACGGGCCGTTTTGTTACAGATTTTTTGGCCCGTGTAACATGAATCTCTTTTTGATACTTTTTTCTTCGCTGTTTTATGGAGAAAAAATTACTTTTGTACGATACTTGAACGACAGGGAAGCGAAGAATGAACTTAAAATAAAAACCGGAAAAACATGAATGATTCACATCAGCAGTTTGCAGGAATGACACGTTACAGATGGGTCGTGTGTTCCATGCTCTTTTTGGCGACTACCATCAATTATCTGGATCGCCAGGTTTTGTCTTTGACTTGGAAAGACTTCATTGCCCCTGAGTTCGGATGGAATGATACGGATTACGGTCTTATCACAGGATGCTTTTCCATCGTTTATGCCGTCAGCATGCTGCTCATCGGGAAGTTTATCGACAAGGTCGGTGCGCGTCGCGGTTATCTGTGGGCTATCGGTGTCTGGTCGGCAGGCGCCTGCCTGCATGCTTTTTGTGGAATCGCCACAAACGGATTCCTTACCGGGACGTGGGTGGCCAGTTTCACGGCGGCACGCGAGAGTCTGGCTGTGCTGCAGCCGGTCGGAGATGCGCTTTGGACAGTCTCCACGGTCAGCGTATGGCTTTTCCTGGCCGCCCGTTGCATCCTGGCTATCGGAGAGTCGGGCAACTTCCCTTCGGCCATAAAGATTACCGCTGAATATTTCCCTAAGAAAGACCGCGGGTTCGCCACCAGTGTGTTTAACAGCGGCGCACAGATCGGCGCATTGCTGGCTCCGTTTGTCATCCCACTGCTGGCCCGGTATTGGGGATGGGAGATGTCGTTTCTCTTGGTCGGTGCAATCGGTTTCCTGTGGATGGGAGTCTGGGTTTATGTTTATGATACCCCGCGGAAGAGCCGTCATGTGAACAGTCAGGAGCTGGCTTACATAGAGCAAGACGCGGTTACGGATGTGCAAAATGCGTCGGAGCCGGCTGCCGGTGCGGAAAAGGAAAAAGGCATCAGCTTGTGGAAGTGTTTCACATACCGTCAGACTTGGGCGGTGGTCGTCGGTCGCTTTTTGCCGGATGGTGTATGGTGGTTCTTCCTCTTCTGGGCTCCGGCTTATGTCCATGACGTGTATGGCTACAGTTCGGACTCTACGACCGGCATGCTTCTCATCTTTACCTTGTATCTCATATCCATGCTGTCCATCGTGGGAGGCTACCTGCCCACGTTGTTTATCAACCGCAGGGGGATGAATCCTTACGCAGGGCGGATGCGGGCCATGCTGATTTATGCGTTCTTTCCTTTGCTCGGCCTTGTGGCACAACCCTTGGGAGGGTGGTCATATTGGTTCCCTATCGTGATCATCGGCATCATCGGTGCGGCGCATCAGAGCTGGAGTGCCAATGTCTATTCCGTGGTGGGCGATATGTTTCCCAAGTCGGCTGTGGCCACGGTGACCGGCATCGGCGGCATGTCGGGGGGCATAGGGTGTCTGTTGTTTAATATGTGTTCCGGCATGTTGTTCACTTATTCCAAGGAAACACAGATGGAGTTCCTGGGATTTAAAGGAATAGAGTCCGGTTATATGATTGTATTTATCGTATCGGCGTTGGCCTATCTGTTCAGCTGGATTGTCATTAAGCTGTTGGTGCCGCGCTATCAGTTAATCAAAGCATAGGAGAATAAGAAAAATGAAACCGTTCATGGACGAAAACTTCCTGCTGCAGACAAAGACCGCGCAGGAACTGTATCACGGGCATGCCGAGAGACTGCCCATCATAGATTATCATTGTCATCTGGATCCGCGGATGGTGGCAGAGGATTACCGCTTCCGCTCCATCACGGAACTGTGGCTGGGCGGCGACCACTATAAATGGCGTGCGCTGAGAGCCAATGGCGTAGATGAGCGTTTCATTACGGGCGATGCGTCGGACTGGGAGAAGTTTGAGAAATGGGCGGAAACCGTTCCTTACACTTTGCGCAATCCGCTTTACCATTGGACTCATCTGGAGCTGAAGACGGCTTTCGGCATAGACAGACTGCTGAATCCCCGCACGGCCCGTGAGATCTATGAGGAGTGTAACGAGAAACTGCGCAGGCCGGAATATTCGGCCCGCGGGCTGATGCGCCGCTATCATGTGGAAACCGTCTGCACGACAGACGATCCGGCGGATTCGTTGGAGTACCATGAGGCTACGCGGAAGAGTGGTTTCGAGATTAAGGTGTTACCGACATGGCGTCCGGACAAGGCGATGGCTGTGGAAGATCCCGAAGCATTCCGCGCATATGTCGGACGGATTGAGCAAGCGGCGGGCATGACCGTCTCGTCCTGTTCCGACTTTATCCAGGCTTTGGAACGCAGGCATGATTTCTTTGCCGGGCAGGGATGCCGTCTGTCTGATCATGGCTTGTCCGAGTTTTATGACGCCGACTATACGGATGCGCAGATAAAGGATATTTTCAATAAGGTATATGGCGGGAAGTGCCTTTCCGCAGAGGAGTGTGTGCGCTTTAAGTCGGCCATGCTGGTGGAGTTTGCCCGTATGGATGCGGAAAAAGGATGGGTGCAGCAGTTTCACTACGGGACGTTGCGTAACACGAACAGCCGCATGATGCGTCTGTTAGGACCGGACACGGGGTTTGACTCCATCGGTGAGTTCAATACGGCTTCGGAGCTGGCGCGTTTTCTGGATCGTCTGGACAGCCGTGGCATATTGCCGAAGACGATTCTGTACAATCTGAATCCGGCTGCCAATGAGATGGTGGCCACGATGACCGGAAATTTCCAGGACGGCAGTGTGCCGGGCAAGATGCAGTTCGGGTCCGGCTGGTGGTTCAATGACCAGAAGGACGGCATGGAACGGCAGCTGAACGCCTTGTCGCTGTTGGGACTGCTGAGCCGTTTTGTGGGCATGCTTACGGATTCCCGGTCGTTCCTTTCCTACCCGCGTCATGAATATTTCCGCCGCACGCTCTGCAATCTGTTGGGGCGTGATGTGGAAAACGGGGAAATGCCGGAAGCCGAAATGCCGCGTATCTGTCAGATGGTGGAGGACATCTGCTATTACAATGCAAAACATTATTTTGAATTTTAAGGAGTAGTCAAGAACAGTAATCAAACGGAATAAGAGATGGAAAAGACATGGAGATGGTTTGGACGGAAAGATAAGATCACGCTGTCCATGTTGCGTCAGATAGGTGTCGAGGGCATAGTGACGGCTTTGCATGATATTCCCAATGGGGAAGTCTGGCCGTATGAGGCCATAAGGGAGATGCAGGACTATATCGCCCGTTCGGGGTTGCGCTGGTCGGTGGTAGAAAGTCTGCCGGTGAGTGAAAGCATCAAGTACGGCGGGCCGGACCGCGACAGCCTGATAGAGAATTACATCAAGAGCCTGGCCAATCTGGGTAAGGCAGGCGTGAAGACGGTTTGTTACAATTTTATGCCGGTGCTCGACTGGGCAAGGACGGACCTGGAGAATCCGAATCCGGACGGTACGTCGTCGCTTTATTTTGACCGGGCCGATTTCGCCTATTTCGATTGTTGCATCCTGAAGCGTCAGGGAGCTGAAAAGGATTATGATGCAGCTGTCATGGAGCAGGTGGAACAGAAGAAAGCCGTGATGACTCCGGAGCAGAACCATAAGCTGGTGGACAACATCATCATCAAGACACAGGGCTTCGTGAACGGCAACATACGGGAAGACGACGAGCATCCGGTGGAACTGTTCCGCGAGCTGTTGGGCCTGTATGAAGGCATCACACGCGACCAGTTGCGCGAGAACATGCGCTATTTCCTCTCGGCCGTCATGCCGGTGTGTGAGCAATATGGGGTAGACATGTGCGTGCATCCCGACGATCCACCTTTGCAGATTCTGGGACTGCCCCGCATTGTGACTTGTGACGCGGATATTGACTGGTTCCTGAGTGCGGTGGACAATCCGCACAACGGGCTGACGTTCTGTGCCGGCTCGTTGAGTGCCGGGGCGCATAATGATGTGCCGGCACTGGCACGGAAGTATGCTTCGCGCACCAAGTTCGTTCATCTGCGTAGCACGGACGTGCTGCCCAACGGCAATTTCAAGGAGGCTTCTCACCTGGCAGGACGGGCCGGCATCATCGACCTGGTGCGTATTTTCGAGAAAGAGAATCCGGCATTGCCTATGCGGGTGGATCATGCACCCCTGATGCTGGGTGACGAGAAGATGGGATATAACGCCGGTTATTCTTTCCATGGCCGCATGCTGGCCTTGGGACAGATGGAAGGTGTGATGGCCGTTGTGGACCGTGAGATTGCGGAAGGTAAGATTTAAAACAAGAAAAGAATGTAAAATACAGAGGTTATGGAAAATTTGTTTGATATAAAAGATCAGGTTGTAGTCATCACGGGCGGTACCGGTGTGCTGGGACGTGAAATCGGAAAATATCTTTCCCTGCAGGGAGCGAAGGTGGTTCTGCTGGGGCGGAATGCGGAGACCGGACGTGAAATCGTGGCCGGCATACAGGCTGAAGGCGGAGAGGCGATGTTTCTGCAGACGGACGTGATGGACGCTTCGGTGGTGGAGCGGAATCTGAAAGACGTGCTGGGCGCTTACGGGCGGGTGGATGCCTTGCTGAATGCCGCAGGAGGCAATATGCCCGGTGCCACGATTGCACCGACGGGCACGTTCTTCGACCTGAAAGTGGAAGAGTTCGAGCGGGTGCTGAATGTGAATCTGACCGGTACGGTCATTCCCACGCAGATCTTCCTCCGTCCGATGGTGGAGGCCGGAAAGGGGAGTATAGTCAACTTCAGCTCCATGGCGGCATTCCGTCCCATGACGCGTGTGTGCGGCTATGCTGCGGCCAAGGCCGGTATTTCCAACTTCACGGCTTTTCTGGCTAATGAGGTGGCTACGAAGTTTACTTCAAACATCCGTGTGAATGCCATCGCACCGGGCTTTTTCCTGACGAATCAGAACCGTGCGCTGCTCACCAATCCGGACGGGTCGCTCACGCAGCGGGGCGAGGACGTTATCCGGCAGACGCCCTTCAAACGCTTCGGGCGTCCGGAAGAGCTGTGCGGAACGATTCATTATCTCATCAGTGAGGCTTCGGCTTTTGTCACCGGTACGGTGGCTGTGGTGGACGGCGGCTTTAATGCCTTTGCCATGTAGCCCGGTGGTGGGTTACTGGTTTTTGTTTCTCTTTTGTTTACAGGCAATGCCCCGATATGGGCGGTGGGCGGGCTGGTCTTTCAGCTGCCTGCCGTTCGTGTCGGGGCATTGTATGTATGGCGTGGCGGGCCGGCGGAAAGATGTTGCGGGCTGTTGTGCCGTCGTGTTTTTGCAGGATGCTGCATGCTGCCTTGCAGGGCTGAGAGGGGCTTTGCGCAAGACTTCTCCCGTTTGTGCGCATTACGGTTGCCGTCTTTGCGCAAGACGCAGATGCGTTGTCTGCCTTGTCTGTTCAAGGCGTTCTGAGGTATGGATGAGGCGTCGGAGACAGTACAGGCGATGCCTTCGCAAAGTGCGGAGACATCGCCTGAATTCTGTGCGGAAAATATTCTTTATTTCCCTTTGGAGAGGGCATTGCACAGATTTTCGGCTTCCGTTCCGGTAAAGCGGAGCGCGTCGGTCACCGGATGGAATATGTAGTTGTCATACTTCATGAGTCGCAGACGGATAAATTTTTTGTCTTCTGAGCGCAGAACGTCCAGCCGTACGGTGGTATTGCTTTCTGCCGACGGTTTCACTCCGTCCGGTACTTTTCCATTGGGGAGAGCCTCGCGCAGAGCGTCGAGTTCATCCGGTTTGAAATAGAAATGTGCGGCATTGACGGTGGCTCCGGTCGGCGCATAGACATTTTTTGCTGACTTGCTCAGGCAGCGTATGACACCGTAGACGGCCAGCGCGCAGCCTGCGGCCATCAGTATGAGCGACATCAGAGAGTCGTTCAGGGTGAAAGAGGCGATGAAAGCGAATGCGCCGATAAGGATGATGATGCAGGACAAGAAGATATTGGCCTTGTCGAATACTTTGATTATTTCTTGGTCGGAAACGGCAGTTCCCTTATTTTGATTTTCCATATTTCTGATATTTAAATGAATAAAACGAGGGTAAGGCAGGACATGTGTCCTGTGCGGCAGAAAACGTTTTCTGCCGTTTGTAGAAATGTGATCATGAAAGGGGGACGTGTCAGATGAGCAGGCGGCGCAGGGCGAACACATAGTATTCGCACGCCGGTTGGCAGCAGAACGGGGCTGCTGCGGCAAATTGCTTATAGTGGTTGGCTGTCCGGTGCGTGGGCAGGACGCTTCCGGTGCAAGTCTTCGGGCTATGCCCCGACGGGCCGGCGTTTCCGTATGGAGAAATCCGTTGGGGGTTGGCTGTCAGCAGGCGGACTCCGCCGTTGTCCTGTGCGTTCTCTCCTTCCGAGAATGCCGGTTGGTGAATGCTGTGCAGCTCTTCGTTTTTGTGGGAATATTGCGGAGCCTCTTGCCGTTCTTGGGAAACCGGCTCTGGAATATCATCTGTATGGTTCGGGCATATTACCGCGAGACATGCGGCAATACAAGAAAACGAACAGATGAGTATGATATTCCGTAGAGCTTTCATGCGCGGTGATAAAAGTACGGATTTTGTTTCTTTCTTTTGTCTGTCTGCCTCAGGTTTTAATATTCTTTAATATGTCATGACCGTTCATGCGCTGTCATCTTCCTTTTTGAGCAGGAGTGACGGTGCATTAACGGTCATGTCTGTGGGCTATGCCCATCCCTTGATGCGCCGCATGGCTTCGATACAATCCTCGCGTTTGCCGAAAGCCGTGAGGCGCAGGAAGCCTTCGCCGCTGGGGCCGAAGCCTACGCCGGGTGTGCCCACGACGTTCACCTCATAGAGCAACTGTTCGAAGAACCGCCAGGAACCTGTGCCGTCCGGGGTCTGGAGCCAGATGTAGGGGGCGTTCACTCCGCCGAATACGTGGAAGCCGGCGGCTTGCAGGCCTTCGCGCATGATGCGGGCGTTCTCCATGTAATAGTCGATGGTGGCCCGCACTTGTGCCTTACCCTCCGGTGAGTAGATGGCCTCGGCTCCGCGCTGGGTGATGTAGCTCGTTCCGTTGAACTTGGTGCACTGGCGGCGGTTCCACAGCGGATTGAGCGGCACGCGCTCATCGCCGTCCAGCTTGAAGGCCGTCACTTCCTTGGGCACTACGGTGTAGCCGCAGCGTACGCCTGTGAATCCGGCTGTCTTGGAATAGCTGTGGAACTCTATGGCGCAGCGTTTGGCTCCCTTGATTTCATAGATGGAGTGCGGCACGTCCGGCTCACGGATGTAGGCCTCATAGGCAGCGTCGAAGAAGATCAGGGTGTCGTTTTCCAGTGCATAGTCCACCCACCGTTTCAGTTCCGCCTTGGTCAGGGTGGTGCCGGTAGGGTTGTTGGGGTAGCACAGGTAGATGATGTCCACGCGGCGGTCGGGAAGTTGCGGGATGAAGTGGTTTTCGGCTGTACAGGGCAGGTAGGTGACGTTGCTCCACTTTCCGTCCGGTCCCAGCTCGCCGGCGCGTCCGCACATGACGTTGCTGTCGATATAGACCGGATAGATGGGGTCAGTCACTCCCATGCTGTTGTCCCAGCGCAGGATTTCGCCTATGTTGCCCGTGTCGCTCTTGGCCCCGTCGTTGATGAATATCTCCGTGGGGCTGAAGCTAATGCCCCGTGGGGCGAAATCATTCTTCAGTATGGCCTCGATGAGGAAGTCGTAGCCTTGTTCCGGCCCGTAGCCGTGAAACGTTTCCTCGTGCGCCATCTCGTCCACGGCCTTGTGCATGGCCTCGATGCAGGCCTGCGGCAGCGGGCGGGTCACGTCGCCTATGCCCAGCCGGATGAGCTGTTTTCCCGGATGGGTGACCTTGAAAGTGTTGATTTTCTTTGCGATGTCCGAGAACAGGTAGCTGCCCGGCAGTTTGAGGTAGTGTTCGTTTACTAATGCCATTGTCTGTTGTTTTTTTTATGATTCTGTGTCGATGGTGCCGTCGAATACCTTGACGGCCGGTCCGGTCATCAGTACATGACCGTCGGAAGCTGCCCATTCGATGTGCAGTGTGCCGCCGTCCATGATGATGTCCGACTGCCGGTTGCATTGCCCGGTAAAGGCTGCCGCCACGGCTGTGGCGCAGGCCCCCGTACCGCAGGCCTGTGTGATGCCGGAGCCGCGTTCCCACACCCGCATGCGGATGCGGTCATTGTCTGTGATTTGTGCAAACTCTACGTTGATGCGGTCCGGGAACAAGGGGTGGCATTCCAGCCTCGGCCCGATGCTGGAAAGCGGTACGGCCATGACGTCATCGGTGAAGAGCACCAGATGCGGGTTGCCCATGCAGACGTAGACGCCTTCTGTCGCGGGATATTCCGTGCCCAGGCCGACCCGGTGCATGTCGGTGGGGATTCCCATGTCTACCGTCACGCTGTCCACCGTCCCGCCTGCAGCGTGTAGCTGCAGTGTCTTGATGCCCGACAGGGTTTCCAGGGTGACGGTGGTCTTGTCCGTCAGTCCGTATTCGTAGACGTACTTCCCGATACAACGGCTGGCGTTGCCGCACATCATGGCTTCCGAACCGTCGGCATTGAAGATGCGCATGCTGAAGTCGGCCTGCGTGGACGGGCCTATGAGCACCAGTCCGTCGCTGCCGATGCCCGTGTGCGGTCGGCTCCACGCCACGGCGAGACTTTCGGGATGGCTGAGGGGGTATCGCAGGGTGTTGACGTAGATGTAATCGTTGCCCGCCCCGTGCATTTTGGTGAATTCTATCTTCATGTCCGGTCCTTATTTCTGATAAGCGTCTTCATGCACGCCGGCCACGGCCCGTCCGCTCGGCTCATTCTGTCCCTGGAAAGAAGCGTCCCAAGCCAGGGCCTCGGCGGTAGAACAGGCTACGCTCGGCACACTCGGCACGCTCCGTGCCGCACTCTCACTGGGGAAATACTCCTCGAAGATGCTCCGGTAATAGTATTCCTCTTTGTTCATCGGCGTGTTGACGGGGAAGCGTTCGGCGGCGTGTGCCATCTGTTCGTCACTGACGGCTTGTGCCGTTACGGACTTCAGTGTGTCTATCCAGCTGTAGCCCACGCCGTCGCTGAACTGTTCTTTCTGTCGCCATGCCACGCTTTCGGGCAGCAGAGAGGAGAATGCGTCGCGCACGATTTTCTTTTCGATGGTTTTGCCCTTGCACATCTTGACTTCGGGATTGAGGCGCATGGCCACGTCCAGAAACTCTTTGTCGAGGAAAGGCACGCGTCCTTCCACGCCCCATGCCGACAACGATTTGTTGGCTCTCAGGCAATCATATAAGTGCAACTTGGAGAGTTTGCGCACCGTCTCCTCATGAAATGCACGTGCGTCGGGGGCTTTGTGAAAATAAAGGTAGCCTCCGAACACCTCGTCGGCCCCCTCGCCGCTCAGCACCATCTTGATGCCCATGCTCTTGATGACCCTTGCCAGCAGGTACATCGGCGTAGAGGCACGCACGGTGGTCACGTCGTAGGTCTCGATGTAGTAGATGACGTCGCGCACGGCATCCAGCCCCTCCTGTATGGTATAGTTGATTTCGTGGTGCACGGTGCCGATGAAGTCGGCCACTTCCCTGGCCTTGGCCAGGTCCGGCGCGCCTTTGAGTCCCACGGCGAAGCTGTGCAACTGCGGCCACCAGGCCCCTTTGCGCCCGTCGGTCTCGATGCGCCGTTCGGCGAACTTGCGGGCAATGGCCGAGATGACGGAGCTGTCCAGTCCGCCGGAGAGCAGCACGCCGTAGGGCACATCGCTCATCAGCTGACGGCGTACGGCATCCTCCAGGGCATCGTGCAGAGCTTTCACCTGTATGTCATAGCTCTTGCCCATGTCGCTGACGGCGGTGCCGCCCTCGGCTTTCGGTGTATAGTTGTCCTTTACGTTCTCATAGTCCGTCCAGTCCCTGTGGTACCACCGTTTCATTTTCCCCTCGCGGCTCCAATAGTAGTGTCCGGGAAGGAAAGGCTCGTAGCTGTCGCAGTAGCCTTCCAGTGCTTTCAGCTCGCTGGCACAGTAGATGAGGCCGTCCTTGTCGCGCCCGATGTAGAGCGGGATGACGCCTATCGGGTCGCGGGCAATCAGAAACTCGTTCTTCTCCTCATCGTAGAGGGCGAAGGCGAAGATGCCGCTCAGGTCTTCCAGAAAACGGATGCCCTTGTCGCGGTAGAGCGTCAGTATCACCTCGCAGTCGCTGCCCGTCTGGAAGTCGTAGCGTCCGGCGTACTGCTCGCGCAGGGTGCGGTGGTTGTAGATTTCTCCGTTCACGGCCAGTATCTGTTTGCGGTCGGGCGAGAAAAGGGGCTGCCCGCCGCTCTGCGGGTCTACTATGGAGAGCCGTTCATGGCACAGTATGGCGGATTTCCCGCAGTAGATGCCGCTCCAGTCCGGTCCGCGATGACGGATTTTTTTGGACATGGACAAGGCTTTCCTGCGTAGTTCAGGTGTCTGTTGTTTGATGTTGAATATAGCTGTTATTCCACACATGGCATCAAATTTTTTGGTGTAAGTAACTGTCAATGTCGGCTGCTGCCTTGCGTCCTCCGGCGATGCAGCGCACCACGAGGCTGGCACCGGTGGCGGCGTCGCCTGCAACAAAAACGTTGTCTGCAAACTTCGGCTGTTCCGGTTTGAGGAAGCCCATGGCCAACAGTACTAAATCTGCCTTGAGCACTTCTTTCTTGCCGGTGAGTTTCATGAGCGGGCGCCCGCCGTCCGGATTGGGCTGCCATTCCACCTCTTCCACTTCCACTCCGCAGACCTGGCCGTTCTTGTTGCCGATAAACTTGTTGGACGTCAGACACCAGCGGCGTACGCAGCCCTCTTCGTGGCTGGAGCTGGTCTTCAGAACCACGGGCCACTGCGGCCACGGGGTAGCCGGATTGTGACCTACGGGCGGTTTGGGCATGATTTCAATCTGGGTCACGCTGGCCGCTCCCTGGCGATTGCTGGTGCCGATGCAGTCGCTGCCCGTGTCGCCTCCGCCGATGACCACCACGTTCTTGCCCTTGGCGCAGATGCGCTCTTCTTTCGTGAACGTCTGTCCGGCCAGCACGCGGTTCTGCTGTGCCAGCATCTCCAGGGCGAAGTGTATGCCTTTCAGCTCCCGTCCGGGGATATTCAGGTCGCGTGCCTGCGGCGTACCCGTACAGATGCAGTAAGCGTCAAACCCTTCCGGCAGGTGCCGTACGTCTATGTTTGTCCGGGTCTTGAAGGTGATTCCCTCGCTTTCCATGACCTTTATGCGGCGGTCGATGATAGCCTTGTTCAGTTTGAAGTTCGGTATTCCGAAGCGGAGCAGTCCGCCTATATACTCGTCTTTTTCAAAGACTGTGACGTCATAGCCGCGTCGGTTTAACTGATTGGCGGCAGCCAATCCGGCAGGACCGGAACCAATGACGGCCACTTTCATGCCGCCTCGTGTGTATGTACGAGGTTGTACATATCCTTCGCGGAACGCAGCTTCGATGATGGCTGCTTCGTCCTCTCTGATGGTTACGGGCGCGTTCATACTGAGTTGCAGTACGCAACTCTTCTCACAGAGAGCCGGACAGATGCGTCCCGTGAACTCCGGAAAGTCATTCGTCAGGCTGAGAATCTCATAAGCCTCTTGCCACTTGCCCTTATAAAGGGCGTCCTGAAACTCCGGAGGACGGTTGCCCAGCGGACAGGCCCAGTGGCAGAACGGCACGCCGCAGTCCATGCAGCGCGAAGCCTGTAGTTTGCGTTCGCTGGTGTTGAGGGTTTGTTCTACTTCGCCGAAATCGGTGATGCGGTCATGTACCGGACGGTAACCGGCTTCTTGCCGCGGTATGGTGAGGAATGCTTTAGGGTTTCCCATATTGTTCGTTTCCTTTAAAGTTCTTTGTACTTGTTAAATCCTTTAATAATCCCGTTGCACGTCGGCAATCTTCTGCTGGAGCTTGCGCATCTGCTCTTCGGCCAAGACCCGTTTGTATTCGATGGGTGTGACTTGAATGAACTCGTCGGCATAGTGATTCCAGTCGTCCAGCATCATTCTGGCCAGGCTTGAACCGGTATACAGATAATGTTGACGGATGAGTTCATGCACTTCCTTGCGCGAGGTGGAGTCTTCCAGCAGGGAAAGTTCCACCATTTCCATATTGCAGAAGTAGTCGAAGGTGTGGTTCTTGTCCCACACGTAAGCCACACCACCGCTCATGCCTGCTGCAAAGTTGCGTCCCGTTTCTCCCAGTACGACCACCCGTCCGCCGGTCATGTACTCGCAGCAGTGGTCACCCACGCCCTCTACGACGGCGATGGCTCCGGAGTTGCGCACGGCGAAGCGTTCGCCTGCCCGTCCGTTGATGTAGACCTCACCGCTCGTTGCACCGTACAGTAGTGTATTACCTGCTATGGTATTCTTCTCTGCTTCAAAATTGGAGCGTACGGGAGGTTGTACGGAGATGCGTCCGCCGCTCAGACCTTTGCCCAGATAATCATTGGCTTCTCCTTCCAGCCGGAATGTGATGCCGTGGGCGAGGAATGCGCCGAAGCTCTGTCCGGCCGAGCCTTTGAACTTCACGTTAATGGTTTGTTCGGGCAGTCCGTCGTTGCCGTAGCGTGCGGCCACCTTGCCTGAGAGCATGGCCCCCACGGCACGGTCTGTATTGGCGATGGTATACTCCAGCGAAATTTCTTTCTGATGCTCTATGGCCTCACGTGCGGATTGGATCATCTCCACGTCTTTTACGTGACAAATGTCGTGCTTTTGCTCTGTGACGTGATGAATGAGGGCATTGCCCTTCACTTTGTGGAGCAGTCTGCCGAAGTCCAGCAGGGCCGCCTTGCTGCCGCTGCGCGCGGGCTTGAGGACGATAAGGTCGGTTCTTCCCACGATGTCTTCCAGTTTCGTGAAGCCCATCTCAGCCAGAAATTCCCGTACTTCTTCTGCCAGGAAGCGGAAATAGTTGACTACATATTTATAATGTCCGCGGAAGTGAGCGCGCAGTACAGGGTCCTGGGTGGCGACTCCCACCGGACAGGCATTGGTGTGACACTTGCGCATCATGACGCAACCCAGTACGATCAGGGCGGTTGTGCCGAATCCGAACTCCTCGGCTCCCAAAAGAGCCATGCTGATGATGTCGCGTCCGGTCTTCAGTTGTCCGTCGGTCTGCAGGCGCACCTGTCCGCGCAGTCCGTTGAGTACGAGTGTCTGTTGTGTCTCGCTCAGTCCGATTTCCGGTGAGATGCCCGCATAGCGCATGGAGGATGCCGGCGACGCTCCTGTGCCGCCCTCGGCTCCGGAGATGACAATCAGGTCGGCCTTGGCCTTGGCCACGCCCGCCGCGATGGTGCCCACGCCACTCTCGGCCACCAGCTTCACGCTGATCTGGGCTTTCGGATTGACATTCTTCAGGTCGAAAATCAGTTGGGCCAGGTCCTCAATCGAATAGATGTCGTGGTGGGGCGGGGGCGAAATGAGCGATATACCCGGAATGGAGTGTCGTGTGCGGGCGATGATGTCGTTGACTTTGAATCCCGGCAACTGTCCGCCTTCTCCAGGTTTTGCTCCTTGGGCCACCTTGATTTGTATCTCTTCTGCGTTGACCAGATATTCGGCTGTTACACCAAAGCGTCCGGATGCGATTTGTTTGGTCTTGCTGCAGAGCGAAATGTCGTCGAACGTTTCATGGAAACGGTTGCTGTCCTCGCCGCCCTCGCCCGTGTTGCTCCGGCTGCCCAGTTCGTTCATGGCCAGAGCCAATGCCTCGTGAGCTTCTTTGCTGATGGCACCGAACGACATGGCTCCTGTGACGAAGTGGCGCACAATGCTCTCCACTGGCTCCACTTCCTTGATGTCGATTGGATTGCGCTTGAAATCGAAGAAGTCGCGCAGAAAAATCGGGCTTTCTTTTTCGTCTGCCATCCGGGTAAACTCTTTGAACTTCTTGTAACTGCCTGTCCGTGTAGCCAGTTGAAGAGTGGAGATGGTTTCAGGATTCCAGGCATGTTTCTCACCATCTTTTCGATAAGAGAACAAACCGACGTTAGGCAGTAGATGACTGACTTCCTCCGGGTTGAAACCTGCATCATGGAAGGCGATGTAGTCTTTGGCAATTTCTTCCAGGCGGATACCTCCGATGGTAGAGACTGCAGTACCGAAGTAAGTCTTCAGTAGCTCTTCGCTCAGACCTACGGCTTCGAAAATCTTGGCTCCGCGATAAGAACGTATGGTGCTGATGCCCATCTTGCTCATTACCTTGTACAGTCCCTTGCAGACGGCTTTGATGTAATTTTTCTCGGCGGTATCGTAGTTCATCTGCACTTCTTTCCGCTGGACCAGATCATCCAGTACGGCAAAAGCCATGTAGGGATTGATGGCACTGGCACCGTAGCCCAGCAGCAGGGCGGCATGCATCACCTCGCGGATTTCGCCGCTTTCAACAATCAGGGCTGTCTGTACTCGCTTCTGAACGGATATGAGATGGTGGTGCACGGCGCTGACGGCCAGCAGAGATGGTATGGCCGCATGTTCCGCATCAATTCCCCGGTCGGACAGTATGATGTAGTTCGCTCCTTCGCTTACGGCTTCTTCTGCTTTCTTGCAAAGCGCAGAAAGTGCTTCCTGCAAGGCCGCTTTGCCATGGGAGGCTTCAAATAAAATAGGGAGCTTGACTGTATTGAAGCCTTTGTATCTGATGTTGCAGAGGATGTCCAGTTGGGTATTCGTCAGCACGGGATGAGGCAGGCGCACCATTTTGCAGTGCGTTTCGCTTGGAATCAGGATGTTCATGCCTACCGCTCCTATGTATTCCGTCAGCGACATGACCAGTTCTTCACGGATGGGGTCGATGGCCGGGTTTGTCACTTGTGCGAACTGCTGGCGGAAATAGTTGAACAGAAGTTGGGGCTTTTCGGACAAAACGGCCAGCGGGGTGTCGTTTCCCATTGATGCCGTAGGCTCAGCACCATTGTTGCACATGGGCATGATGGTCCGTTCGATGTCCTCGCGTGTGTAACCGAAAGCCCGCAGTTTGCGGTTGTAGTCCTCCACCTTGTTTTCCACTTTGCGTCCGCTGCGCAGGGCGTCCAGCTCTATACGGTTGGTAGATAGCCATTGACGATAAGGCTTGGCCTCGGCCAGTTGTTCTTTCAAGTCGCCATCATAATAGATTTTTCCCTCCTGGGTGTCCACCAGTAATATCTTTCCCGGTTGCAGGCGTCCTTTCTCCTTGATGTCGCCCGGCTCAAAGTTGATGACGCCGGCTTCACTGGCCACCACCATCATGTCGTTTTGAGTGATGAGATAACGGGCCGGGCGCAGGCCGTTGCGGTCGAGCATGCCGCCGGCGTAGCGTCCGTCGCTGAAGAGCAGGGCTGCCGGTCCGTCCCACGGTTCCATCAGGATGGAATGGTATTCATAGAAAGCTTTCAGGTCTTCGCTGATAGGGTTTTTCTCGTTGAACGATTCCGGCACGAGCATGGCCATGGCGTGCGGCAGACTCAGGCCGGACATGACGAAGAACTCCAGCACGTTGTCCAGCGATGCGCTGTCGCTCATGTCGGGCTGTATGATGGGTCGTATCTGTCGGATATCGCCTAAAGTGGGAGTGGAGAGCACGCTTTCTCTCGCTTCCATCCATGCACGGTTGCCGCGGATGGTGTTGATTTCGCCGTTGTGGGCCAGCAGCCGGAACGGCTGTGCCAGGCTCCAGGTGGGGAATGTGTTGGTACTGAAACGGGAATGCACCACAGCCAGTCCGCTGGTGAAGTAGGGCTGTGTCAGATCCGGGAAGTATTCCCGTACCTGTGTGGAAGAAAGCATGCCTTTATATACGATGTTCTTGCTGGACAGCGAGACGATATAGAAATCCTTGTGGTGTATTCTTTTCTCGATTTTCTTCCTTATTATATATAAGGTCCGTTCAAGGTTCTCCACGTCGGTGGCACCGGTGATGAAAAGCTGCTTGATGTCCGGCTCTGTCGCCAATGCGTCTTGTCCCAAGATGGAAGAGTTGACAGGCACGTTGCGCAGGTGCATCAAGTTGAGTCCTTCTCGTTCGATCTCTTCTATGATGACGCTCAATATGTTTGATTGCTCCTTCTCATCTTTGGGCAGAAAGACCAGTCCTGTGCCGTATTTTCCTTTTTCCGGAACCGGGATGCCTTGTAAGAGGATAAACTCGTGCGGAATCTGGAGCATGATGCCGGCTCCGTCTCCTGTCTTGTTGTCTGCACCTTCCGCACCGCGGTGCTTCATGTTTTCCAATACTTTCAGCGCAGAGTCTACCAATTCGTGCGATTTGTTGCCGTGAATATCCACAATCATTCCCACGCCGCAGGCATCATGTTCGTTTGCCGCTTGGTATAACCCGGTGTCTTTTTTGTATTCCTGAAAATTACTTTCTCTGATAAAAAGATTCTCTTTCATTGTTATTTAGTTTCTTTTTGCTCTCTATTTTTGCGTATGACGCTTCTTTTTGTTTTGCAAAAATAGGATTTTTATTTCTATTTGTCTTCTTTTGCGCCATGTTTTTTGCGGAAAATAAAAAGGGAAAACTTGCAAAGTTTCTAATTGTTGTCATTGTGACGGTTTTTATGAAAGAAACTTACTAAAAGATGTTTTCTTTCTTCAAATAGAAACTTTTGTGCTAAAGCTGATTTTTTTGATTTAATCAATATAGATGTTTTTCAGATTTTTCATAAGAGTCTTTGCGGAAAGGCGGGCATATATACAAATGGTCTGCCCCGACGCTTGAGGCAGACCATTCTAAACACAAAAACTAAACTAAACTTTTAACTAAGCTATCTTTTAAAGTTTCACAACTTTATTTGTACGGTTCAAAGGTATAGACTTTTTGCTTTATTTCCAAACAGAATCTACCAAAAGGCTATTTTTTTCTACAAAAAAAGGAATATTTGAGCCATTTCTCCTGTTGCCGTTTACAAATGAATGGTTTTGTTGAGCAGATAATAGTCCAGGATGGTCATGGCGGCCATGGCTTCTACCACAGGTACTGCTCTGGGCAGTACGCAGGCGTCGTGACGTCCGCGGGCTTTTAGCCGGGTGGGAATACCATCGGTGGTGACGGTGTCTTGCTCCATTAGTAAAGTGGCCACAGGTTTGAACGCCACACGGAAGTAGATGTCCCGGCCGTTGCTGATGCCCCCTTGTATGCCTCCGCTGTTGTTGGTGCGTGTGCTCACGGTGCCATGGTCGTTGACGAAAGCATCGTTCTGTTCGCTGCCACGCTGGCAGACTCCGGCAAATCCGCGTCCATACTCAAAACCTTTCACGGCATTGATGGAGAGCATGGCTCCTCCCAGGGCCGCGTGCAGTTTTCCGAAAGCCGGTTCGCCCAATCCGACGGGGCAGTGCCTGATCACACAGGTGATGATGCCTCCTATGGTATCGCCCGAAGCTTTGATTTCGGCAATCAGCTGCTCCATTTGCGCTGCTTTTTCCGTATCCGGACAGCGTACGGCATTGGTTTCTGTCAGTGACAGATTGTATGCGGTATAGTCTTTTTCCAGCGCGATGCTGCCCACTTGCGAGGTGTAGGCACAGACTTCCACGCCCAACTGTCGTAGGGCCAGCTTGGCCAGTGCGCCGCCTACACAACGTGATATCGTCTCACGGGCGGAAGAGCGTCCGCCGCCGTTGTGGTCGCGCAGGCCGTATTTCTGGGTATAGGTGAAGTCGGCATGCGACGGGCGGTAGAGGTTGCGGATGTTGTCGTAGTCGGAAGAATGCTGGTTGGTGTTGCGTACCAGAAAGCCGATGGGGCATCCTGTAGACTTGCCTTCAAACACTCCCGAAAGGATTTCCACCCTGTCGGCTTCTTTGCGTGGAGTGGTGATGTGGCTTTGTCCCGGTTTTCTGCGGTCCAGTTCATGCTGAATGAAGTCCATGTCGATGTCTATGCCGGCCGGCATGCCGTCGACAACGCCGCCGATGGCGGGACCATGGCTTTCTCCGAAAGTGGTCAGGCGGAAAAGGTTTCCGAACGTGTTGCTCATATCAGACTGTTGGGTATGGAGTGTTACATCTGTTGTGAAAGCCGGATCAGTGGCAGTGCCCGCATCCGCATCCGTGGTCATGATGATCACCGCATCCGCAGTCGCCGTCATCGCAGCCTCCGCAGCTGCCGCAGCCGCACCCGCCTTCGCCGCTCAGCATGTTGAGCATGCCTTGTATCTCATCTTTTGTGGCATCGCGGTTTTCCGTTACTTCGCCCACGAAATTCAGGGCTTTTCCCGCCAGCGGATGGTTGAGGTCTACGGTTACGGTGTCTTCTTTTACTTCGGCTATGGTACCGTTGAAACGCGCTCCGTCGGCATTCATCAAAGGTACGACGCTGCCGGGGTAGATGTGTTCCTTGTCGAAGTGTCCGTCTACCTTGAACACGTCTTTGCTCACCTCTATCACACGTTCCTGCTCATACTCGCCGTATGCTTCTTCTACGGACAGCGTGAAGTCGAACTTTTCTCCTTTCTGCAGCGGCTTGATGTGTGATTCGAAGGCATCGAGGGTGGTTCCCATGTCTGAGATGAACTGGAACGGATGCTCTGCAGGGGCTTTTTCCACTAATTCTTTCTTACCGTCGAAGTCAGCGTAGAGTTCGTAGGCGACGGTGATGTACTTGTTGGGTGTTGTATCCATAAGAGGTTTTTCTTTTGAAGATTGTTGTTTTGACCTGCAAAGTTACGTAAAAGCCTTGAGAAAATCTAATAAAAGCGGAAGAATGAGCCGGAAAAGTTGTGTGGCATACGGTTCTGATTTTCCGCCCGGTGGCCGTGATTCCGGAATTCCTTGCGGAATGTTGCGCCCGTTCTTGCGCAATGTCGGCAGCGTCTTTGCGCAAGACTGTCCGCGTTTTTGCGCAAGGCTTTTTATGGTAACGGTCCGAACAGCCGGATGTATTCATTTTCAAAGTTGGGCGTGAAGATGCCTTTGCCCATGCTCTTGCGGATGTCGGCTATGGTCCAGAAGCGTCCGCCGGAAGTTTCTGCACTGGGATGAATTTCACCGTCGAACGTGCAGCGGTAGGGGAATACGAGTTCCCGTTCACGGGTTGACTCAAACACGTAGTGGGGGAGCCGTTCGGCGTGGAAGTCCGTGAGCCCCAGTTCTTCGGCTGCCTCACGGCGGAGGGCCATGTCTATGCTTTCTCCGAGGTCGACGTGCCCGCCAACGGCGGTGTCCCACTTGTCCGGCTGTATGTCTTTCCACGCGGGGCGTTTTTGCAGATAGAGGTCTCCCCGGCTGTTGAACACGTGCAGGTGTACTACCGGATGAAGCAGTTTGCTCCCGTTGTGGCATTCGCCGCGTGTGGCGGCTCCCGTGATGTTTCCTTCCTCGTCTACGAGGGGGAACATTTCTTCTGCATTGTCTTGTTGCGTGGCTATCATGTCGGATGTTTGTTGTCAGGGGATAAGAAGAGAGCTGTCGCCGTAGCTCAGGAAGCGGAAGCCGTGCGCCAGGGCGTAGTCGTAGATGACGCGCCAGTCGCCGTGTACGAAAGCCGATACGAGCAGCAGCAGCGTGCTTTGCGGCTGATGGAAGTTGGTGACCATCATGGCTACGATGTGGTACTCGTAGCCGGGGGCGATGATGATTTGTGTGCTGGTGTGCAGCGCGGGCAGATTGTGGCGGTCCAGATAGTCCAGGATGTTGCGCAGGGCTTCTGTGGTGGTGAGGGCCTCCGGCCGTCCGTCGTCCGGGCTTCCTGCCGGACGGGTCTGCGCGGCGTATTCATAGGGGGCCCATTGCTGCACGTGCAGGTCTTCTTCGCCGGCGTCGGGGTGAAGGCTGAGGGTTACACCTATATAATATAAGCTTTCCAGTGTCCGTACGGAAGTGGTGCCCACGGCAATGCAACGCCCGTTGTGGTCCAGCAGTTTTTCAATCGTACTGCGGTGTACGCAGATGTATTCCGTGTGCATCTCGTGTCCGGCTATTTCCTCGCTTTTTACCGGCTTGAATGTGCCGGCTCCTACGTGCAGCGTCACCTCCTCGCGGTCTATGCCGTGGGCGTCGATGTCGGCCAGTACTTTCTCTGTGAAGTGCAGTCCGGCAGTGGGTGCGGCCACGCTGCCTTTGATTTTTGAATATACGGTCTGGTATGTGGTCTTGTCGCTTTCCTGTGTCTTGCGGTTCAGGTAGGGCGGTATGGGCAGTTCGCCTGCGGCTTCCAGTATGTCGGCCCAAGTGGCGCTGTCGTTGTCCCATTCAAATGTGATCAGGTGGCTGGTGCCTCGGTTTTCGCCCCGTGTGGCTTTCAGGCAGACGGTCTGTCCGTTCCATTCCACCATGCGCGTCAGTGTTCCTTCTTTCCACTTTTTCAGATTGCCCACCATGCAGAGCCAGCTGCAATGACGGGTCTGCTGGAACATCAGACTGTAGTCGTGTGGTTGGAAGGGTTCCAGACAGAATACTTCGATGAGTGCGCCGGTTTCCTTGCGGAAGTGCAGACGCGCCTGTATCACTTTGGTGTTGTTGAATATCATCAAGGCTCCTTGAGGCAGGTAGTCGGGCAGGGCGGTGAAGATGTCTTCGCTCACCTGTCCGTGACGGTAGATCAGGAGCTTGGAATGGTCGCGCTCTGCCAGCGGGAATTTGGCGATGCGTTCCTCCGGCAGGTCGTAGTTGAAATCTTTGATTTGGATGTGTTTGGTCTCTTCCATCTTGGACAGCTTGGTTTTGCGTGTGCAAAGTTAGGCATATTTGTCTAATGCAAGTGCCTGTTTGGGATAAAAAAGCATAAAGCCAATCACCGGATTTTGTACTCCTGTGGCTTTGCCGTATATTTGCAGACAAAATAAGACAAGGAGGACGAGTTATGAAAATAGGAGACAAGGTCAGGTTCTTGAGTGAGGTCGGTGGTGGTGTGGTTACCGGATTCCAGGGTAAGGATATGGTGCTGGTCCGCGATGAGGACGGTTTTGACATTCCCATGCCGGTGCGTGAATGTGTGGCGGTAGACACGGATGACTATAACATTGCAAAGGTGAATACCGGTACGCACGACAGCCATAAGCTTTCCGGAGAAAAGACGGGAAAGGCAGTCCGTCCGGCAGCGGAAGAGGCAGACGAACGTCCGGTGACGTTCGTGCCGAAGCCTGTGGAGCGGCGCGAGGGCGAGAAGCTGAATGTGATGCTGGCTTATTTGCCGGTGAATCCGAAGGAGATGACTACCACGGCTTTTGAAGCTTATCTTGTGAATGACAGCAATTATTACATCGCTTTTCTGTATATGAGTGCCGAGGGTAACGGATGGCGTGTCCGCTTTCAGGGGACGCTGGAGCCTAACACCAAGCTCTTCATGGAGGAGTTCGACCGTTCGGATTTGAATGGCATGGAACGGGTGTGCGTGCAGTGTCTGGCTTATAAGCAGGACAAGACGTTTTTGCTTAAACCGGCGATACAGGTGGAGCTGCGCATCGACACGGTGAAGTTCTATAAGTTGCACGTATTCCGCCCGTCGGATTTCTTTGAAGAGGACGCCTTGATCTATGACATTGTGAAAGATGATGTGCCAGTCCGCACGGTGTTTGTCGATGCGGGGCAGTTGCAGGAGGCGTTGCTGAAGAAAAACCGGGATGAACGTTCCGCGCCCCGTCCGGCCCGTAAGGAGCGTGTGCGTAAGGACGATATTCTGGAAGTGGATTTGCATATCCATGAGTTGTTGGATAACACCAACGGGTTGACCCATAAGGATATGTTGGACTGCCAGTTGAAAGAATTCCGCAGGGTGATGGATGAGAATCTGAAGAACAAGGGGCAGAAAATCGTCTTCATACACGGCAAGGGCGAAGGCGTGCTGCGCAATGAGCTGTTGAAAGAATTGAAGCATGCCTACAAGAACTGCACCTATCAGGATGCTTCGTTCCGCGAATACGGTTTCGGGGCGACAATGGTCACGGTGCATTAAGAGGAAAAGTTTTAAATGCTCTTAAAAAAGGCCTGTCGGGTTGCAAATCCGCATAAAACAGTGTATATTTATCACCGTTTTTATGTAGAATACCCTAAAAAAATATCAGAAACGCGATGAAATACCTTTGGACTTTGCTTGCCGCATGTTTGCTTTTTTGTACTTCAGTTTCAGCTCAGACCGTGTCGGCGGAAGCCGTGAACGATTCTGTTACAGGAGAAGATGTGGTGGAGAAGGCCAAGGAATACATCGGAGTGCCCTATCGTTACGGGCAGATGAATCCCAAACGCGGATTCGACTGTTCGGGCTTTACCACTTACGTGTTCAAATCATTGAACATACAACTGACGCGGACTTCGCGTTCGCAGTTCCTTGAAGGCGTGAAGATTGACGACCGTCGGGATTTGCAGCAAGGCGATCTGGTGTTTTTTACGGGTACACGGTCGCGCCGGACGGTGGGTCACGTAGGCATCGTGACGGCTGTGGATGAGGCTACGGGAGAGTTTGAGTTTATTCATGCAGGGCGTGGGGGCATTTGCATCACGTCGTCTTCCGAAGGTTATTATGACCGCAGGTATATGGGGGCACGAAGAGTATTGGTATAGTTGAATATTGTTTCTTATTTTTATGGTGTAAGTCGTTTCCGCTATGTTTTGCCATAGGCGGGAGCGGCTTTGCTTTTTTCGGGGGCTGGTTGTTCGCGGCAGAATACCGCTGTCTCGGAAAGGCGGTGGTGGTGAGAGGGGAAAGGTGGCTTCAGCGTACACCGTGCGCTGTTGTGCATATGAATGGCGGGTTGAGGGCGGTTCTGTTGTGGGCGGGGAAAACGCATAGTCCGGTGGAGGTCGGATATGGGACTGCCGGTTGTTGAATGACGCACTTTTGAAAATCCGGAGTTGGTGAGTCATGAGGACTTTCTTCATAGAGAATATGAATCATTCAGAAAAGATGTTTCAGTCATGTTTCAGTCTGTAAACGTCTGTCTTTAATTTTGTTATCCTTCAGACTGAAACATGAAGGGTATTTTCTGGAAAATCCCTGTAGGGAAAGGAGTAAGGCGGGGATGTTTCTTCAAGCCGATTCTTCATGTTTCCTTCATGAATTTCATGATATCCGATGTTGGAATGCATTTAAAAGCATGATGTGAAGGCGTGTTGTTGTAATGCCCGCCTCTTACTTGATGGTCCAGAGGAAAACTTGAATGTACAGATGCCGCTGTGGTGGCCTGCGCTATGCGTGCGAGTTTCCCTGTGTCATCCTTTTGCTCTTGTATTAAAAGACTCGGATTCATGACAGTGAGATAAGCCTGATGTCTTTTTTGCTATTAAAATCAGCATAAGATACAGTCGTCCTGACCACCGTGTAAGATTAAATAAAAAAGCATTGCAGATGAATTATACCTGCAATGTCTTTGAAAGCCATTACCGTTTCTGACGGTTTACGTTCTCAGAATAGTTCTATTTCTACCGGACAATGGTCGGAACCAAAGACTTCGGTATGAATGGACGCGCTCTTGAGCCGGTTTTCCAGACTGCGCGAAACGAGGAAATAGTCGATGCGCCACCCTGCATTCTTTTCTCTTGCCCGGAAGCGGTAGGACCACCAGGAGTAGGCCCCTTCCAGGTCGGGGTAGAAGTGTCGGAAGGTGTCTGTAAAGCCGCTTTGTAGCAGTTCACTGAATTTTTCACGTTCTTCGTCGGTAAATCCGGCGTTTTTCCGGTTGCTTTTAGGGTTTTTCAGGTCTATTTCCTTATGAGCGACATTTAAGTCTCCGCAGACGATGACTGGCTTCCGGTTATTTAGTTGTAGGAGGTAAGCACGGAAATCGTCTTCCCATTTCATGCGGTAGTCCAGCCGTTTCAGTCCGTCTTGTGAGTTGGGCGTATAGACGTTTACTAAATAAAAGTCCGGCATTTCAAGCGTGATGACACGTCCTTCCCGATCGTGTTCTGCTGTTCCCAGTCCGTAACTGACGTTCAGAGGGGTATGACGGGTGAATATCGCCGTTCCTGAATATCCTTTTTTTTCTGCGTAGTTCCAATAGGACGTATAGTTTTCAAATGATAAATCCAGTTGTCCGGCCTGCATTTTGGTTTCCTGCAGGCAGAAAAAGTCGGCGTTCAGACGGGCAAAGGCTTCCTTGAATCCTTTCTCGCAACAGGCTCTCAGGCCGTTGACGTTCCATGATATGAATTTCATAATCCGATATGTTTGTCCTTGATTTGCTTTTGATTCCAAAGTTACGGTTTTTCTTGTTTATGGGCAAGTTGTTCTGAAAATCGTGTGATGTTTTTCTGTCTTGGCGAATACGGGCTGCATGGATGTGCTTTTAGGAATTCTTTGCTAAGTATTGTTTTTTACTGATGTGAGGTATGTGGGGCAAAATGTCTTAATAGGTTAATGTATTTGTCCTAAAGATGGGTCAGCGGATATTTCAGGTTGGTAACCTTGCCATGTCAGGCATATTGCTTATTTTTGTGGCATGAAATCAGAG
>CALULA010000010.1 GCA_944321365.1 uncultured Paraprevotella sp. | reverse complement strand
ACTCCCGTTTGTGTTCCGGAGGCGGGTTCTGTCGAGCAACCTACTTTATGGTAAAATTTCTCCGGACAGCAGTGATTTTGGAATAATTTACGGTAGCCTATAATCAAGGTCACTTACGGACACCCATAACCCGGTCAAAGTCCACTTTCAGGAAGCGGACGAAGCGTCCGTTCTTCTCTCGAGGAATCTGATGGAATTGCAGGATATTATAAACCGAGTCACGGGAGAGGTTGAATTTTTCCATTGCCTCCTTGACGGTGTAGTATTCGGCCTTGCTCTCCTCCGCAGAGTTTTTCGAGAGGTCGAAGTGGAGTTTGGAGTAGAATATCTGCCCGTGTTCTTTTTTCGAAGGTATGTTGTTACGGTAGACGTGTGAACGGATGGCGACACGTGTCATGCCGTATTTCTCCTGAATATCTTCGGGCGTGTACCATTCCGTCAGGTCAGAGTCCACCTCATATTTGGCAAAGGCAGCATCAATATGTTTCTTGCTGTAATAGTTGAACTGGCGGATTCTCACTTTCGGGACCTTGTGCTGTCGTGTATAAGTCCATACCCATTTGGCATTGACCTTATATTTCTGTGCAATCTCTTCGGCGGTGTAATACTCGGTGATGTCAAAGTCGTTTTTTGCTACCAGCCGTTCATAAGGTTTGCTTTTAAGCATGAGTTCGATGTCGGCTTTCCGTATCAACGACATCTTTCCGCTGAGCCGGGATGCACGGAGTTTCTCTTCCTTTACCAGTTTGTAGATGTACTGGCGGCTTACACCCATCAGACGTGCTGCCTGCGAAAAAGTGAAGTATTCCTGCTTTTCCAGCGACGAGCGCAATTCCTGCATCTCCTGCATATGGCGCAGCTCCATCTTCCGTTCCATCATGCGGTGTTTGTAACCTCGTTTCGAGCATTGCGGGCTGCAATAACAGGTAGTTGTTTTCTGTGCGATGAACGGTTTTCCGCACCATTGACAAATTCTTTTTACTTCCATATTTTCGTCCTATTTTCTGCCATTTTACATGAATTTTAATTTCCCTTTTTGTCCACACATGTAAACCATTGTCAACACACGTCAACTAATGCGTCACTGTGACATTTGGGCAAACCGTGAATTTCTGCCACGGTAGAAATACGTATGAAAAATATGGATAAAAACCGTTACTTCCAAATACGGTCTGGAAAGTACACAAAAACAAAAGTCGCTGATATACAGCGACTTTATTCTAAGTGGTTATGGTTGGTTACGGCAGTTTACAAGCCGTCATTTGCCAATGCAGAAATGTTTGAAGATATTTTCTAATACTTCGTCTGTTGTGATTCCTTCGCCGATAATCTCGGAAAGGTGGAAGAGGCATTCTCGAAGGTCTTGACTGATAAAATCTCCGGATAGTCCGTTGTGGAGTCCATCCTGAACGCGATGAATGTCCTGCAAAGCGTGGGAGAGGGCTTCATAGTGGCGGACATTTGTTACAATTACATCATTGTTGTTGATTTTTGTCAATGAGATAGTTTCGGTCAATAAATTACATAGTTGTTCAATTCCTACTTTTTCTTTTGCGGAGATGGGCAGGCATGTGATATTTGCAGGAAGTGGTAAATCATTCGGGAGGTCGGATATGCTCTGATCTGTTTTGTTGAGTAGGACTATAAGGTGTTTGTTTTTACAAAGTGAAAAAAGCCTGTCAGACAGCTTTCGGATTTGCGCTACAGCGTCTTGGATATCTACTACCCACAGTACGATATCGGCCTGTTCCAATTTCTGGAAACTACGTTCAATGCCTAATGCTTCTATCCTGTCGTGCGTTTCGCGGATACCGGCGGTGTCGATGAAGCGGAACAGGACACCTTGGATATTTATAGTGTCTTCAATAACGTCGCGTGTAGTGCCATGGATTTCACTAACAATAGCTTTATCTTCATTGAGCAGAGTGTTGAGCAGTGTGGATTTTCCAGCATTAGTTTCACCGACGATAGCGACGGGAATGCCATTTTTGAGAGCGTTTCCCATGCTGAACGAATGTATCAGTTTGCTGATGACCTTTTCTATTTCTTTGGTAATGTCCAACAGTTCGCTGCGATCTGCAAATTCCAGCTCTTCATGGTCGCTGAAGTCCAATTCTAATTCCATTAAAGAGGTTAGGTGCAACAGCTTGTCACGCAGTGTGGAGAGTTCATGGCTGAAACCACCTCGCATTTGATTCATAGCCATGCGATGAGTAGCGGCTGACGATGAGGCTATCAGATCTGCTACTGCCTCAGCTTGACTGAGGTCCATTTTACCGTTTAAGAAAGCACGTTGGGTATATTCGCCCGGACCTGCTGAGCGACAACCGTTGCGAATGAGCAGTTGCATGACTTGTTGCAGAATATAGGAGGACCCATGGCAAGAAATTTCCACACTGTCTTCACCTGTATAGGAGTGAGGAGCTTTGAACAGTCCGACTAAAACTTCGTCTATTATTTCACCTTCTTCATTACGGATGTAACCATAGGTCAAGGTATAAGGCTCGTGCTCTGTCAGCGGGGTTGCGGATGGACCTACGGGGTGGAATATGCGGTCGGTTATGGAGATTGCATCAGGTCCGGAAATGCGGATGATGCCAATGGCGCCGCCTTGAGCTGTTGCGATGGCGCAGATCGTGTCTTGTGTGTACATAAATGGTAAATTAGTAAGCTCTTTGTCTTATGGAGAAGATGGATGAGGGAGATTTGTCAGTTGATTTTATGTGTATAACGTCTCTGACATGAGTCGGACCACCGTCTCTAAATTCTTACGGTCTGTTTCGTCAAAGTGGTCTGGCTCTTTACTGTCAATGTCCAATACACCTTTTATTACCTTATTATATATGACGGGTACTACAATTTCTGATTTGGACGCGGCACTGCATGCAATATGACCGGGAAAAGCGTTCACGTCCGGTACTATCAGTGTGCGTGCTTCCTTCCAGGCTGTTCCACACACACCGCGTCCTTTCTTGATTCGGTAGCAGGCTATGTCACCTTGGAATGGTCCCAAACTCAATTCTTCGGGTGAGGTCACCCGATAAAATCCCACCCAAAAGAAGTCAAATGCCTCCCGTAGAGCCGCTGCTGTATTAGCCATTACGCTTATTTCATCTTTCTCGTTTTGAATAAGACCCGCATATCGTGTGATGAATTCTTCATAGCGGGTCTTTTTGTCTTTGGTTGCAGGAAAATAGAATTGGGATTCCATTCAGTTTTACGGATGTGTCAGATGCGGTTAAGTACTAATTGGATGAGGTCGTCAATTCTGTTTTTGTAGCCGGGATCAGCTTTTCCGGCTACACGGTTGGCGATGACCATACAGCAAGTTGTGGCTTTGTGTCCCATCAGACGTGCCAGACCGGCCAGTGCGGAACTCTCCATCTCGAAGTTGGTGATTTGCATGCCGTTGTAGGAGAATGACTCTATTTTTTCATTCTGCCGCGGATCGGCCAGCGGAATGCGAAGCTGCCGTCCCTGCGGTCCGAAGAATCCGCCGCAGGCGACGGTAATGCCGCGTATCATGTCTTGTCCGGCTATACGTTCCACCAGTTCGGCATCGGCATCTATGACGTAAGGGGCAGGGGCGCAGAGGTTGCCCGTCCAACCCAAATGATTGAGCAGTGCACGTTCCAATGCCAGATCACATACGGCATTACGTCCCTCATAGAAGTTCAGCAATCCGTCGAATCCCACCGATTTGACAGAGCAGATGAATGTTCCGATGGGAGTATAAGGCTGTAAACCGCCACAAGTGCCGATACGCACGAGCTCCAGCGAACGAAGCCGGTCTTTTTCTTCTCTGGTAGTGAAATCGATGTTGGCCAGTGCGTCCAGTTCGTTCATGACGATGTCTATGTTATCGCAGCCGATGCCGGTGGACACAACGGTTATACGTTTGTTTTTGTATGTTCCCGTTATGGTATGGAACTCACGGCTTTGAACGTCGCAGTCTTGTGTGTCGAAGTGGGAGGCTACCACCGGCACGCGACCGGGGTCACCTACAAGAATCACTTTGTCGGCCAGCTGTTCAGGTTTCACATGAAGGTGAAAAACGCTGCCGTCATCATTGATGATCAGTTCCGAAGGGGCAAAATATTTCTTTTTCATATCGCGGGTTGTTTGAGGGGTTGATTGAATGAATTATTCTTGTGAGAGTGCTTTGATTTCCATGTTGCGGATGTTCTTTTCCTCGGCTTTCATGGCGGCGGCATCTCTTTCACATTGACTTTCTATTTGTCTGATTTGTTCACCGAGTGTTTGTCGCTGGCTCTCGTCCGATGCGGCATAGCGGTCCCGCAGATCATTCAGATATTGCACGTTTTTGTTCAGTTGCTTTTGGTTTTTCATCCATGCGGTCATGCGGTTGCGTGCTTCTTCCGATTTGAAGTCTTTCAGCAGGGTATACGTGTTATGGTCGTCGATGACGAATTCAAAATCCTTTTTCTTGATTGTCTTTTTCGGTGCGGTCAGTACGGCCTGCAGTCGCTGACGCGCTTCCTGTATGGCGCCCTGATCGCCCCAGGTTTCCGCAATGCTGGTCAATAAGGCCAGCCGGCGCAGGTCTTCCGGGGGATAGATGTTGGTGTCGTACAGTTTCCGGATATCGTTGGGGATGAATACGTAGATGCAGACCTTTCCCTCCGGTTGGCTGCGGTCGGATGCGAACCACCCCAGGCCGTTGTACTCATCAATGGCCATCATATAGTCGTTGGCCGGCGAGTTATAGGGCATGCCCAGGTTTTCCGGATAGAGAAATTTCTTTTCGTCCATATCGTAGCGTGTCACGAATATGTCATATCCGCCGATACTTTCGCTGCCTTTGGCTGCATAGTAAAGTGTCACGCCGTCCGACATCATGAAGGGATAGTTTTCGGCGTCATCGCCTTCCAGTTCGTCTATTTTCCGTGGAGCATTCCATTGTCCGCCTACAAGGTCACTGACATAGAGGCGCAGGTTCTGGTTCTCATCCCTTTGGGAGAAATAGATTTTGTTGCCCAGTTCGGAGAGGTGGACCGTACATTGGTCTGAGTCGGTACGATGAAAGAAGTCTGTGCCGGTATGCAGTGTGCCGCTTTCTTCACTCAGCTTGATATGATTCAGGAAAGTAGCTTTGTCTACGACGATGCTGTCCACCACCGTCAGTCTTTCTGTGGCTCTCATCATCGAACGCATTTTGGCCGCTCTTTCCAGCAGTTCCTCTTCGGTCGTAGTCGGCTGGCGTCTGCGTTTCAGCTTTTTGATGTCTTTGTTGATGAGCTCTTCCGCCTGGTCGAACTGGTAGTGGTTGATGTAGTCTTCAGCGGTTTGTTGCGGAGTGTTCTTCTGTGCCTGTGCGGTCAGGGCGACGGACAGTGCGCACAGAGCCGTAAGCGTGTATTTCTTGATGGGCTGCATGGCGTTTCTTTTTTATTCAAAGATAGAGATTATAATTCAAACCTGTGTGATTTTCTAATAATATTTAAGAATATGTGAGGCCGGCATAAAAAGTGAAAAGGATGTGGATGGGGTGGTGGAGACAGGGACGAAAGTCCGGAACGGCGGCGGAGGAAAACAAAACTTCCCTCTGTGAAAGTCTGTCTTCAGGCTGAGGATATATATCTTCAGCTTAGAGATATGTATCTTTAGGCTGGAGATATATATCTTTAGGTTAGAGATAGAGAAATGCGCGGCGTATGGTGGAGATTATGCTGTGGGGGCCGGAGCCTTTTATCCGCCCTTCCTTTTTCTTCCTTATCGGATTCCGGTCAGGTGTTGACGGGCGGAGGGCTGCTGATGGCGGGCGCATGGTTCCGGTACGGCTGCTGCCGGATGTGGATTTTGCGGGTGCGGACAAGCATGCGCAGAGTGAGGTTGGCCGGAGTCGGCTTCTGCCGGTGTAGTGTGAGAGCGGTCTGCCGGAGCATGCGTTCCCCTGCGGATGCGGAATGGACGCGCGGTGCTGTCGGCGTTGCGGCGGGAGAGGGCGTCCGGCAGTCGAGCCATGGCCATGGCCGGAACACACATGGGGCGGGCTGTCTTGTGTCATGCCTTTTCTGTGCCTGCAGGTGCTGAAATCCGGACCTGCCGCTGCATCCGGCGGGAAGTCTTCATGACGGAAGCCGTTCTGGACCGTCCGTGGTGATGCGCTGTTCCTCGGAAAAGGGATGCGCCGTTCCATGCCGTTGTTGCAACGGTACGGAAACGGCGCATGCCAGTTGGAGCTTACGGGCCGGATTTCAAGTCAGCGCACGTACACTTTCTTTCTGTCCACGATGTAGATTCCGCCGGGGAGTCCCTCCAGAGCGCGTTCTTTCAACGCGCCTTTCCGCATCATCTGTCCGGAGAGGTTGTATACGTCGACTGTCCGGTCGGACTGTCCGGTCGGAATCTTCGTGATGCCGTCGCCCTGGAGCCAGTCTTCCACAGACTCGACGAATCCGATGTACGTGAGCGTGCTGCTGCCTGTTGTGGAGGTGAGGCCGAAACATGTGGTGCCGATGTCTGTCGGCCAGCGGTCGCCCTGGCAGTTGGCGTCAAGTCCGGAGCGGGTGATGTCCCAGGCGAATACGGTCTGTCCGTCCTTTCCTTCCGTGGCATAGTCCGGTTTGACCTGTGTGCCGTGATTCGCTCCGTTGAGCCACCACAGATAGCTGGCTCCGTCCGCGCGGCTCAGGTTCTCGCCTGCGACGAGCAGATACTTGTTCTGCCCGTTCACGGTGTAGTGGGCGCGCTGGCAGTCGAGCTGCACGCAGACGTTGTTCAGTCCGGTTCCTGCTTCCACGGTCAGTGTGTTGTCCGCCGTGTCGTAGCTGAACTTGTCCTGTGTCACGCGGGCCGGGTCGATGGCTATCCAGTCTGTCGCCACGAAACGGTAGTCGTCAGCTCCGTAGCCGCTCAGGAGGCGGAGGTAATACAGTCCGGGAGCCATGGTCGTTTCCGAAGCCTGCAGGCGGAATGTGATCTGGCTCTTCGGCGTGCCGTCGCTGTTCTTCATCATCTCTTCAGGGACGGGATATTCCATGTCGAACAGCCCTTGTGCGTTGGCCCGGCCCGTAGATTCGGGCACAGTGACGTCCGTGAGCTTCACGTCGTCGATATAGATGGCCGAGCGTCGGTTGTGGTCGAACACGTTGAAGCGGCACAGGATGGAGATGCTGTCCGTCTTGCCTGCGTGGTTGAAGAGCGTATATTGGATGTATCCGCCGGCTTTCACGTCACGGTAAAGTTCATTTCCGGCGATGCCCGTGTTGGACGTTTCGGAATATTCCGCCTCATGGGCCAGTTCGCTTTGCGGCTCGCCCGTGCCTACGAAATCGATGGTGCGGTTGTTCAGAACCATTTCCAGAGAGTCGGCCAGTGCCATGTCGCTGTTTTTGAACTCGTCTGCCGTCCGGTTGTACCAGTAGCACTGATAGCGTGCTTCGTGAATCTGCCAGAAAGGCATGAGCCGCAGTGTGGTCCAGCCGTTCTTCATCCATTCGCTCTTCACGTCAATGTCAAACTGCAGGGGCTGTTCGGCAGGGCTGATGCGTTTCAGCACTTCGTCGCGGCTGCCGATGAGCAACGGGGCGGAGGACAGCGATTTCGGCGTGGCCATCGAGGCCGGTGAATGTCCCCACCGGCTGCCGTCGGCAAACTGGTTGGGCAGGTCCTCGTAGTCAAGTCCGGACGTCTCCGCCTCTTCCGGGCTTGAGGCGGTGGTCTGTGCGGCCAGCAGGATGGGACCGTACTTGAAAGCTATATAGTCCGGATAGTTCGGGCATTCTTCGTAGCGTAGCCGCATCGGGATGCTGACTTCCACCACGTCGCCTTCTTTCCAGTCGCGCTCCACGCAGGCATAGCCAGACTGGCCTGCCGTCACGTCTATATCCGCCGTCGTGCCGTTCACTGTCACGGCATAGGCTTCTGTGGTCCACCAGGGATGACGGACAGCCAGGGTGAACTGTCCGCCCTTGTCGATGGTGATGCGGGTGGAGGGCTGCTCCGGATAGCTGTTTTCCTGAGTCACGCTGAATACGTCCGACTCCAGTCTGGACGGTATGAAGAGGTTGACGTAGAGCGTGTCATTGTCTGCCGAATGCGTATAGATGAAGTGTCCGTAGCGGCTGTGGTTTTCCAGTCCTGTCCCCACGCAGCACCAGAGGCTCAGGTCGGTGGTGGAGTAGATGCGGTAGCTCTGCGGACGCAGCGAGGTGAAGTATACGAATCCGCCCGTATGCGGATTCTGTGAGGACAGGATATGATTGAACATGGTGGCTTCGTAAAAGTCCGCATAACGGGCGTCGTGTGTCTCGTCGGACAAGGCTTCGGACAGCTTCAGCATGTTGTAGGAGTTGCAGGTCTCCGGTCCCTCCAGATTGTCTATATACTGGCAGCTTTGCGCTGCGGGGATGAAGTGCTCGCTCACACTGTTTCCGCCGATGCACACCGTGCGGTTGCCGGTCACGTCCTCCCAGAAGTTGTGCGCGGCGTTACGGTATCTTTCTTCCGCCTCTCCGCCGGAACGCAGCTGTTCCTGCCAGATGCGCTGGAACCCCATGAATTTGGGGACGGTGGAGTTGGCATGTTGCCCGTCGAGCAGTGTGGTGTTCAGCGTCTGCATGCCGTCCAATAGCCAGGTGTGGCAATACCGTTTGGCCGCATCCATATACTTCTGGTCGCCGAAGATGTGGCTGGCGTCGGCCAGCAGTTCCACCATGCCGCCGTGCTCCACGCCGAGGATGGATTGCAGCTGGCTGTCCGTCAGGTTGGAGATGATGTTCACGCTCCAGTCGGCCAGTTTGCGGTACATTTCCTTGGCCTCACCGTTGTCCGCATACATCCAGGCGTCCCGGAAGCCTGCGAGCATCTTGTGGATGTAATAAAACGGGCACCAGCCTCCGTTTTGTGTGAACGGCGAGGTGTTCCCTTTGTAGAGAGCTTTCCACATGTCTTCGAGGGGTTCCGTGCCTACATATCCGTACATGCCTTCCGTGTTTCCGTCGAACACATCCTGACAGTCCTTCAGTACGCCCAGCGTATATTCCAGACGTTCTTTCAGGCTCAGCTTCATCTCGTCGTCCGAAGCCGCCGCGTATGCAATGGCGAGGGAAGAGACATAGTGGGGAATCGTACTTTGGTAATACCAGATGGAGTGTTCCGGGTGCCGGGCGCTCCAGCCGTAATACTTGGACGAGGGGTTGTCGTTCAGTCCCGACTGCACGATGGCCGCCGTCAGCAGCCGGTCTACGTCATACTCGAAAAGGAGGGAGTCGTTCAGTTCCATTGCTCTGCGGAACGGGCTGTCGAGCAGCCTCACTTCCTCCAGATCGAAATGTCCGGGGTAAAGCTCGCTTTGTGCGGAAAGCGTAAACGGCGAGACCATCAGAGCGGCCAGCATGGCCATTCCTTTCATGGCTGTTGTTTTTTTCACTTTTGTCATATCATTTCAGATTAAAATCGTTTACGCTCCAAAATTAGAATCAGGACGTGAGGAACAGGGGAGCGAAAGTCGGCAATTTCGCTGTCCCGATACCCGTTGCGTCAAAACAGCCCCGCTTTTGACACAAAAGGCATCCCGCCGGATGTGCTTTTACATGGGCGGAACACATGGGAATACGGATTTAATTCCTAATTTTGCAACAAAAGAAAGCATGCACATGAAAAACCTCCTTCTTCTGCTCCTTTGGGCCTGCAGCCTGAGCCTGCAGGCCACAGCATTCTCCGTCACGAGGATACCTACGTTGGAACAGCTTCCGGTCAATGCCATTCACCGCATCTTTCAGGACAGCGAAGGATATATGTGGTATGGCACGGTAAACGGTCTCTGCCGTGACGACGGTTACCGCATCCGCATCTTTCGGTCCGATTTCCATACGCCCGGTATCCTGCGCGACAATCTCATCGCCGGCATCGCGGAAGACCGGACGGGCAGAATATGGTTCACCACCAATAGCGGAGCCTATGTCCTTGACAAGAAAGACTACCGCATCCGGGAAGTGGATCACCGCCTTACGAGGGGGCATCGCGTGGAGCACGTTTTCACCACCCGCGACGGCAGTGTATGGATGGGGGTGCAGGGATGGCTGCTCCGCTATCTGCCCGACAGCACCTGGAAAGAGTATCCTTTGCTGGTCGGCGCGGAGCAGGCCGGGGAGCTGAACGGGTTTTGCGAAGACCGCAAAGGGCGGTTGCTCGTCACGCTCAAGCGGGGCGGCGTGTTCCTCTACGACCGGACCAAGGATAAGTTCGTCAACCTTACCGAAGGGCAGTCGCTGTTTCCCGGCACCATTCGTCAAGACGAGGAGGAAGACTGTTATTGGCTGGCCACATGGGGAAAGGGCATCGCCAGGCTGACCATAGATTCCATGAGAGCCGTTGTTACAGGCTCTGCTGCCGCTGCCGGGGATGAAGTTATCTTCTTTACTCAAAAAGGCCGTACATTGTGGGCTACTTCATCCGAATCGCTTCTCACTTACGGGATTCACGACGGCATGGCATGTCCTGAGGAACATCTGAGGCCGTTGCCCCACAAGATGATGCTCAATGAAATCATCCAAGACCGACATGGCGACTTGTGGGTATCGGCATTCGACTGCCCCAGCTTCATCATTCACGCCTCTGTCGGAACGCCTGTATTATATCATCTGCCCGCATTGCAGGAACGGTGCGGATACCACCCCGCCATCATGGCATTGTCTCCGGCAGACAGCGGACCTGACCTTTTCTGGATGTTCCAGGAACGCGAAGGGCTGTTCCTATACGACTTGAAAAAGGACCGCATCGTGTCGCAGCACTCTTCGCGGCAACTGGAATACGTGAAAATCATGGAGAAGGCCGGCGGAAAGGACGAAGTGTGGGTCTGTCCGGAATACGGGCGGGAAGCTTTCCGGTTCGCTTATCGCGACGGACGTATACACCTTTCCTGTCATCGGGACTTCTCCCGTGAGATGAAGGGGGCTGTGATCACCTGTCTTCACGAAACGGCGGAAGGCTTTCTGTGGATAGGCACAGATCGTGGCCTGTTCCGTCACGACCTGCAAGAGCATGTCACGACCCGTATTGCGGGCATAGACGGATTTGTTTCAGGGATATGTGCCGGAACGCGAGGAACCATGTACTGTTGCACAAGGGGGAAAGGCGTATACGCTGTCGGAGAAAATGACAATGTCAGACGCTATGCCATGCGCCAGCCGTTCAACTGCATCGCGTATGCTGACGACGGGACATTATGGCTCGGAACTGACGAGGGGGAACTCCTCTCCTTGTCGCGTGACGGACACGTACGGAACCATACCCGCAACTGTGACTTGGACGGAGATATGGTGAACCGCATTCTGACGGATGAGTATGGACATGTCTGGCTGAGCTGCAACAAGAGAATCATAGAATACGCCCCCGCACATCAGACTTACTATGAGTATCGCACGACCGACAACGGCTCAGGCTTGTGGCGCGTCATCCCGACCGCATTGTGCCGGGGAAATGACGGAACCTTGCTTTTCGGAGGCATCCCCGGCATCTGCAGGCTCAGCCCTTCGAACAGCCTGGACAAAGAGGCTGTTTCGGATTCCGTAAAAATCACAGACGTGCTCATCGACGGGAAATCCGTTCTTTTTGATTACCATAAACCGCTCGTTCCTTTGCAGATTTCCCATGAGGCCAGACAAATGACCATCTGCTTCTCATCGCTCCGTCATCGTATAGCCCGGCAGATCCGTTACGCCTATCGTCTGAAAGGATTCGACGAGGATTGGCAAAAGACCGGCGACGGCAATCCTTGTGCCATATACCAGAACCTGCCCAAGGGAACATATACGTTTGAGGTGAAAGCGACCGACGAGAACGGGCGATGGGGGGAAACCGTGACGGCCTTCTCCATAGAGCGGACTCCCGCCTGTTACGAAACCTGGTGGGCCTATATCCTTTATGTTGTCTTTTTGTGCGCTCTGACTTTCGGAATTGTCAGGTATTATCTGTCACGCGCTCAGAAACGCAATGAAAGATTATGGGCAGAGGCGGGCGAACTGCTGAACATGCGGAATTATCTTATCGGCAAGCTTGACGGACAATGTGAGGAAACCGAGAACCTGAACAGAATCTTTGTGGAGCGCGCACGGCAGATTGTGGAGCAGCATCTGGCTGATCCGGACTTGAGTGTGGAACGTCTGGCCGGCATGATGAACATGTCGCGCTCCACCTTCACACGGAAAATCAAAGCCATCATTGGCCGGACGCCCTCGGAGTTTATCCGCCAGATCAAGATGGCCTATGCACGGAAGATGGTCCTTTCGCAAGACCGCAGCATCAGCGAAATCGCGACCGCCCTGGGATTCTCCGACCGGAAGCATTTCACTTCAAGCTTCAAGGAGGAGTTCGGAATGCCGCCGACCGCATATCAGAAGATGCACAAGGACGATACGGACTGAGCTTTGCCGTCCGACGGGAGGGCGCGATGCCTTTGCCGTAAGGTGTGGTCTGGAGCAGGTCTCCGCCGGCTGCCGCGTGTCTGTCGGAAGTGTACTGTATGGGAACAATCCGTCTGTCACAGGTTGTCTTGTGGTGCGCGTAGACGGGATTATAGGATTTATGTCAACATTTTTTTCCTGATTGTTCTTCCATATCGGGGGAAAAAACTATTTTTGTGAGCGGATTCGGCTGAAAAGTCCTGTCCGGAGAGTTAGAAAAGAGGCGTTATGTCTTCATCTTGAACGGGAAAAGCGTAGGAAACTAATCTCAAGTGAACAAGAGAAGGTGTGACGGCCCTCATGCCATATGGCGTGGGGCTATTGTTTCCACATCTGTTCACAAGGTATTCCTACCACCTTCTCGTAAAGACGTGGGCACGCAGTTCCACGCCTTCTATGTATTTTTAATGTCCTTGCGGGCTGGAGGACACGGAAACAGTATGATGAGATTAAAGAGTGTGGCTTGGGTTGCCATGGTGGGAATGGCATACTGGTGCGTCGTCAGCTTGCTGTTCGACGCCGGTCTGCTGGAGGATGGCTGTGATGTCATAAGGATAGGTTGGGAGAACGAGTATGGGGAGAGTGGGATGGTCTCACTGGATAAGCTCAAGTGGTTGCTTTCCATACCCTATGAAATCTGTTGTTTGTTTTTCTGCGCCTTTCGGCCATTACGCAGAATGGAGAGTGGAAACCGGCGACGTATTACGTGGATATCGCATGGAAATGTGTCGGATATGAGACATGCAACCGCTATGGCTCAAGGAAGACTGAAGTGCACGAATGGAACGTTATCCTGGAGAAAGCGGAAGAAATGGGCTTGAAACTTTCCGTCAACGAGCTGCCTTTGGTCAAGAAGGCAGGTGAATAGCGTAAGAGTAGATGTGAAACATTAATTAATATCTTAGTCATGAATAAAATTGTATTTCTGTTGTTTAGTGTCGTGTGTTTATGCTGTGGCCATGCAAGTGCGCAGACTGCAGCTGCGGGAAATGAGCCGAAGCCGTTTGTGGGTAAATGGGGATTCTGGCAGGACAACTGCTCGTATGAGCTTACGTTAGACCTGTATGGGGAGCCTGTCGACGGATGTTACGGTCTGTATAGCGACTTCTGTGAGGACGGCGGAATGGAATACCGTATCGTCCGGGTCGGTTCAATCAAAGGCTATCTGGCCGAAGTGACGGTTGATGGAGGGCAGGGAGAAAAGCAGGCCCTGCTCAACTATAGTCCCGGAACCGGCAAGATGATGTTCGTCGTGACGGGGCAGCCGGTCGTTTTCAATGCAAAAGACAAGTATGCCTTCGTCACGGTCCATTTCGGTGACAGCGTTGACGTCCGTACGGCTCCCGTTTCCGGCACCACGATGTTCAAGGCCAGACGCGGACAGAGCTTCCCGTTTCTGGGCATGAGACAAGGATGGTTTGAAGTGCAGCTTTCAGCATCAGATAAGCGTGTGGGCTATATCTCGCCGGAATATGCCCAGTATCTGAAAGAGGCGACCGTTCCTGATGAAGTGTTTACCCGAAGTTACAGCCAGGACCTCTGCTCGTTTGAACTCACGAAGAGCGGAAACGACAAGGTAGTGATGATGATGACCACCATGCGTCCGCCTGTTGGTGACCGTATCATACCCGCTCTGGTCGAAACTTATGCAGGCGTGATAAAAGACAATGCCGTCGTGTTGACCCACTGGAAAAACGGTTATACTGAAAATCCGGACATCAGCAAAATGACAAAATTAGAGCAACCATTGGTGGCATATTATATGAAGGACAGCGGCATGTTCGTCATCGACGGTGAGAATTATTGGGCGGAATGATGCCGTCTTGTCGCGTCAGTAACTATTTTCTGTTTGAATAGCATGATGAGAAAACAGTTGTTCATTGGCTGTTTGCCTTTCTTGTTTATATTATGCGGCGGGTGAGAAAGCGGTTTCATTGCCTTTCAATGAAAAGGAGCAGGTCTTTGAACTGAGCCGGGAGAGCCTCCTGCGCTATCTGGATGAGGCCGAGGAGGGTGCCGGACGAAAAGGAGTCCGTGCACGGGGTGCCGCCCGTTTCTTTCAGTCCTTGTGCATGGAGTCGGATTTCTTTGCGCAAAGCCGTCAGCGTTTGTGCGCAAGACTGTCGGTGGTCTTGCGCAAGACTGTTTTTGTTTTCCGCAACATTTTCCGTTGTTTGGTCCGAAACTGGCATTCTTCTTTTTGAATACCGCCGGGTCGGGGCTTGGAGGAAGGGGAGAGTGTGGCGGGACTACCGTCCGTTTGAGTCTTGTCTTTTTTGTCCTTTTCGCGGCAGACACAGGGTGAAGCAGCTGCCTTTCCCCGGTGTGGAGCGTATGGACAGGTGGCCGCCGTGCTGGTAGGCAATCTGTTTGCACAGGCTCAGACCGATGCCCGAACCGTCGGGCTTGGTGGTGAAGAAAGGAACAAAGATGCGTTGCTGCACGTCGGCGGGGATGCCCGTTCCGTGGTCCTGCACGCTGATGAGCACCTGGTCTGGCGTCATGTCGCGCCGCAGGGTTACGTGGATGGGGGTGTCCGGTGCCGATGCCTCGCGGGCGTTTTTCAGCAGGTTGATGAGCACTTGGTCCATTTGCCCGCGGTCGGCCTGGAATGTGAATTCAGGATAGGGCTGGTCGAACGTGATGTGCGGGTCGTTGAAGAGTCTTTTCATGTCGTTGAAAAGCTCATCGGCCCGGATGTCGGTGTAGGTGGGGGCCGGCAGTCGTGTCAGTCTGCGGTAGTTGTTCACGAAGTCAAGCAGTCCTTTGCTGCGGCGGTGTATGGTCTGCAGGGCCTGTCTCATCCTGTCTTGTCCCGGTGAGTCATCGGGCAGCTGCGATGCGGTCGATGCCAGTGTTTCGGTCAGTGAGAGGATGGGTGAGAGTGAATTCATGATTTCGTGGGTCAGTACACGGGCGAGCGTCTTCCACGCTTCTGTCTGCTGGCGGTCGAGCACCTGCTGTATGTTGCGCAGGGTGAAGAGCCGTTGTGGCTGTCCGTCCGTCACGAGGCGCGAGGCGGAAAGCAGGTAGTCTTTGGTCATGCCGTGGCGTTCCACGGTGGTTACCTGTGTGTCGCCCGCCGGTAGTTTCAACCATGCTGCCGGTACGCGCGGATGCGTTCCGAACTGTTGTCGGGCGGCATGGTTCATCCACTGTATCTCACCTGTCGGGGTGCAGGTCATCACTCCCGTTTCCACATGGTTGAGCAGGGTCTCATAGTATTTTTGCCGTATGGCTTCGTTGAGGAGCCGGTGGTGATAACTGTCTGTGAGCTGTTCCAGTTCCTGTTTGATGTCGTTCATCGTCCGGGCTGATGCGTTGTCCGGAAGCAGGCGTTCCTTGGGGGGCAGGTTGTGCTTCCCGTGGATGAACGTGTGCCAGCGTTTCAGCTGTCGGTTCTGTTGGTTGTACAAGTATGCGGCCATTCCGGAAAAGAGGGCCAGACAGATGCCGGAAGAGAGCCACATGCCGTGTCTGCCGAATGTCCAGCAGCCGATGGCGCAGAGAAACAGTGCGGCCATGAACAGTGTGAAGGGCCATTTGCGCAGGAGTCTCATCGGTTCAGTTTTTCCATTTTACGGTAGAGGGAATAGCGGGTAATGCCCAACAGTTCGGCAGCCCGGCTCATGTTGCCGTCGGCCAGACGGATGGCGCGTTTCACGGTTTGCCGTTCCAGTTCCTGCAGGTTGAGCGTCGGCTGCTCCGCTGTGGCGTTTTGCGAGGGCCGGACGGGGTAGAGCAGAAAGTCTTCGGCGTGCAGGGTGGTTTCGGCACAGAGCACGACGGCACGCTCTATGGCGTGCTGCAGTTCGCGCACATTGCCCGGCCAGGGATAGTGTTGCAGCTTGTCGCGGCCCTCGCGTGAGATGTCCCGTATGTCTTTCCTGTACTTCCGGGCATAACGTTCGAGGAAGAAGTCGGCCAGCAGCTGGATGTCGTTGCCCCGTTCGCGCAGTGGCGGTATGTGTATTTCCACCGTGTTGATGCGGTAGAAGAGGTCCTGGCGGAACGTGCCGTCCGCCACCTGGCGGCGCAGGTCGGCATTGGTGGCGCAGATGAGCCGCACGTCAATCGGAATCTCTTTTGTTCCGCCGAGCCGCACGATGCGTTTCTGCTCCAGTGCCGTCAGCAGTTTGGCTTGTGCGGCAGCCGACAGGTTGCCCACCTCGTCCAGAAAAAGGGTGCCGCCGTGGGCCAGTTCCATTCTGCCCTTTTTCTCTTTCCGCGCATCGGTGAAGGCACCCTTTTCGTAACCGAACAGCTCGCTCTCGAACAGTTGTTCCGGCACTGCTCCCACATCGATGCGTACAAAGGGTTCGGCAGCCCGCCGGGAGTGGGCCAGCAGATAGTGGGCCACCACGTCCTTGCCCGTGCCGTTCTCGCCCAACAGCAGGACATTCACATCCGTGTCTCCCAGCCGCTTTGCCGTTTCGGCTATATGTCTCATTCCGTCAGAGTCGCCTATGAGCTGCAGTTTGGGAGATTCACGTTCGGCATTCAGTGCTTCCACGCGTTCTGCCAGCCGTGCCGCATGGGTCTGCGACCGGCGCAGCCGCATGGCGGCATGCAGGGTAGCCAGCAGTTTTCCGTTCTCCCACGGTTTCGACACGAAGTCTGTGGCTCCGGCTTTTATGGCTTGGACGGCTTTGTCGGTGTCGGCGTAGGCCGTCATCATGACCACCACGGCTTGCGGGTCTGTGCTCAGGATGGTGCGCAGACACTCCATACCTTCCTGGCCGCTCACGGTGTCGCGGGTGAAGTTCATGTCCAGCAGGATGAGGTCTGGCCTGTAGTCGGTCATGAAATGTACAATGCGTTCGGGCGAACGCATCACTTTCACTTTCTCGGTTAAGGGTTCCAACAGGAAGTTCAGAGCAAAGAGCACATCCTCGTTGTCGTCGATGATGAGTATTTTTCCTAAGTCTGGCATAAGGTTTTCTATTCTGTCTGTCGACAAAGGTAGGGAAAATATTTCAGATGCGCCGGTTTGTGTGTCGAATGTTGTGTGGGTGTTTTCCTTTTTTTCGCAGGATGAGGCTGGAGGTCGACCGGTGTAAGCGTGCGCGGTGTGCGATTCCGCACCCGATCTGTGCGCAATCGC
Organism: uncultured Paraprevotella sp.; assembly: GCA_944321365.1. Taxonomy (GTDB): domain Bacteria; phylum Bacteroidota; class Bacteroidia; order Bacteroidales; family Bacteroidaceae; genus Paraprevotella. Next base: position 63,534 of record CALULA010000010.1, on the reverse strand, counting down.
ACACGTTTGATGCCGCAGGGATTTTCCTAATATTCTGTGACATACAGACTTGCGTGCCTGGCACAGAATTTGAGGTTGTCAGTGTGAAGGATGAAGTGAAACGGTTATGTGCAGAAATAATACGTTAAGAAGATGGATGCTCGGCTTGTGTGCCGCAGGTGCGGCCGCGACGGGTGCCGCCCAGCCGACAGCCGTGAGGCAGGCTTGGAGCCTGGAGCAGGTCGTTGCCATAGCCTGCCAGTCATCGCCCGATGCTCAGGCTGCCCGCCATACCTTCCGTTCGGCCTATTGGGACTACCGTTCCTACCGCGCGGACTATCTGCCTTCGCTCACGCTGACGTCCAATCCGAACTTGAATCGTTCCATCAACGAGGTGACGATGGAGGACGGGACTGTGCGTTTCGTTGAGCAAAATCTGCTTGGCACAGACCTTTCGCTCAGTTTGCAGCAGAACATCAGCTGGACGGGAGGCGTGCTGTCGCTGGAATCTTCGCTGCAACGGGTGGACCTGTTGAGCGACCGGTCATTTTCATGGAAGAGCGTGCCGGTGAACATCGGGTACAGTCAGACTCTGTTCGGCTATAACAGCCTGAAGTGGCGCAGGCGCATCGAGCCGCTCCGTTATGAGGAGGCCCGGCGGGCTTATCTGGAAACTATGAGTCTGGTGGCCGCAAATGCAACTGACAAATTCTTCTCGCTCGTCACGGCGGAGAGCAATTACCGCACGGCCTGTCAGAATTATGCTCAGGCTGATACGCTCTGTCGTTTTGCGCAGGGCCGTTATCAGATAGGGACGATTACGGAAAACGAGATGCTTCAGCTCGAAATCAACCGGCTTAACGAGGAAACCAACCGTATGGATGCCCGTATCGAGGTGGATGAATGCGCTTTCGAGCTGCGGTCGTACCTGGGGCTGTCGGAGGCCGACACGCTTCCACCCTTGCTTGTGGGAGCGGAGCTGCCCGACCTGGTCATAGACGAGGGGGCCGCCTTGCAGTGGGCGCATGTGCATAGTCCGGACATCACCTATATGCGTCGCAGGCAGTTGGAAGCGGAGAGTGCCGTGGCGCAGGCCAAGGCTAATGCCGGACTGAAAGCGAGCTTCTACCTGCGTTTCGGGCTGACGCAGACTTCCGGTCGCTTTTCCGAGGTCTATCGTGACCCGCTTGACCAGCAGGCGGTGAGTATCGGCATTACGCTGCCTATATTGGACTGGGGCAAGGGGCGCGGTCAGGTGCGTGTGGCCCGTTCGCAGCGCGACCTGGTGGAGACGCAGGTGGAGCAGAGCCTGACGGACTTCGACCAGAACGTGCGTAAGCTCGTCGGCCAGTTCAACCTGCAGGCCATGCGGGTCCGTGTGGCGGCCCGTACGGACAGTACGGCCCGCCGACGCAGCGAGGTGGCCCGCCGGCTCTACCTGCTGGGCAAGTCGGACATACTCGACCTGAACGCCTCCATCGAGGAAAAGGACGTGGCGCGGCGCAACTACCTGAACGCCCTGCGGACGTATTGGAGCATCTACTACACGCTGCGCAGCATCACGCTCTATGACTTCGGCACGGGACGTCCGCTACAGGTGGACTATGAGCGGCTGGTGCGTGATGATGAGGCAGGTGGAATGTGAAACCGTAATAAAGAAAGATATGGATGTCAGATTGAAAAAGAAACCGTGGTTGTTGCGCTATAAATATTATGTGGTTGCGACCGTACTGTTTGCCGTCTTGGCGGTCTATACGCTGGCGGTCATCCTTTCTCCAGCACAGCAAAGGGTGTCGGTCGAAGTATTGGGCATTGCCGAGGTTGTGCAGACCGATTTCCTGGAGTATGTGGAACAGGAGGGAGTGGTCCAGCCCATACTGGCCTTGAAAGTCAACACTCGCGTGGGCGGTTACGTGGAGCGCATCGTGGCCGAAGAGGGAACGTCCGTACAGGCGGGCGACACGCTGCTGGTGCTTTCCAACCCGGAGTTGTCGGACGAGCTGGAGAGTCAGGAGGACGCACTGCACAAGCAACTCATGACCTACAGGGAGCAGGAGATTGAGATGGAACAGAAGACGCTCCTCCTGCGCAAACAGGTGCTGCAGAACCGCTATGAGCTGGACCGGCTGTCGGACAGTTACGCCCTGAGCGAAGAGGAATACCGGATGGGCATCAAGAGCAAGGCTGAGCTGGATGTGGCCCGCAAGGAGTATGAGTACAAGATACAGGCCGGACAGCTGGAGCAGGAGAGCCTGCAGCACGATTCTGTCGCCACCATCGTGCGATGCTCGCTCATCAAGGCCGACCGTGAGCAGGAAATTCGTAAATTTGAGCGGATAAAAGCCCGTCGCGACGGACTGGTGGTGCGCGCGCCGCTGGCCGGACAGCTGAGCAGTCTGCAGGTGGTGCCCGGACAGCAGGTGGCGGCGGGCGGCGAAATCGGGGAAATCAAGGTGCTCGACCGCTTCAAGGTGCGTATCACGCCTGGTGAATACTACATAGATCGTATCGTGTCGGGTCTTCCCGCCCGCGCTACCTACAAGGGTAAGGCCTATGGCATGGCCGTGAAGCGGGTGGTGCCGGAGGTGAAAGACCGGACGTTTACCGTGGAGTTGTCCTTTGCAGATTCCGTTCCGCCGTCGTTGCGCATCGGGCAGACGCTTCGGGTGCAGGTGGAACTGGGCAATCCGGAGCAGACGCTGGTCATTCCGCGCGGCGACTTCTACGGTGTCACCGGTGGGCAGTGGGTCTACCGTGTGGTGCCCGGCGAGCGGAGGGCCGTACGCGTACCGCTCCGCCTGGGTCGTCAGAACCCCCGCCAGTATGAGGTGCTGGAGGGACTGCAGCCCGGCGACCGGGTGATTACTACGGGATACAGCACCTTTGGGGAGACCGAGGAGCTGACTTGGGATAATTGAAAATCTAATCATTAAAGAAAAACTATATGAAAATGAATTTGTGGATGCAGGACTTGAAGCAGGCTTTGCGCGACTTGAAACACCATGGTTGGCAGGTCGGCATCTCCGCTGTCGGACTGGCGGTGGGCATCGTCTGCCTCACGTTTAGTCTGAATTGGTTATGGACGGAGACGAACTATGATTATTTCCGTCCGGGGTATAAGGATATATATATGCTGAAAGGTAGTGTAACCTATCGCATGGCAGAGCGCTTGGATAGCTTGTCGGACGGACTTGTGGAGGTCGGCATTCTACGTCCCCTCCCGGAGGGTATCCGGATTCAATCCGACTCTTTGAATGATGAGGTCTTGTGTAGAGCGTTAAAGGCGTCTCCTGGCATGGTGCCTGTGTTGGGATTGCAGGCGGTGGCGGGCGATCCGGAACGAGCTCTTTCCGTTTCGGGAAATGTGGTGATCACCGCGAGTGTGGCCCGTAGGGCTTTTGGCCACACCGATGTGGTTGGCAAATCGTTCGGTGAGGGGGCATGGGCACGGACTGTGGGAGCAGTTGTGACGGACAATGTCGGACAAACCGCTGTGGAGTTTGACATGCTGATATCTACGGCCGAACTTCTCGACTACGAGCGTGATTGGCAAGCTTATCGTGTCTTTTTCCGGACCGATAATCCCGAAAATGCCATAAAAGCCTTCGAGCGCGGTCGTTATGAAGAGGGGAAAGACGCCCCCGATTTAATGTACATCCCCTTGCGCATGCCGAAATTGAGTTTTGGCGGTTCTTTCTTGGAGACTTATTTCTATCCTTTGGCGTTCTCGGGTATCGCCTTGTTGCTGTGGTTGGGGGGCATTGTCAACCTTTTGGCGGTCTATACTTCCATATTTCTCGGGCGGACCCGCGAGTATGCCTTGCGGTATAGTTTGGGAGCTTCCGGGGGACAGAATGTCGGATGGATGTACACGGCGGTTTTTCCTGTGTTGTTGATAGGACTTCTGCTGTCGGGCATGGCCATGGAATGGGCGATCTGGTGGGGCGACGTGCCGGGCAATTTCTCCCATGCCAAGGTAGTCTTTGTCGCTGTGGCGGCCGCGTCCTGTGTGGTGGTCGGTGCGGGAATGGCTTATCCCGTATGGAAGATGCGGCGGACTTGCCGTCGCATGTTTGAAGGGAGGGCGGACAGTGGACATTCTCATGCCTGGTTGTTGGTGGTGCAGTGCCTGGTCTGTGCGTTCCTGCTCTTTGTGTCTTTGGGCATGCAGCGGCAGATTTCCGGCATGGTGCATACCGACCTTGGCTTCGACTGCAAAGACATATTGCGCCTGCATACTTATCCCCAGAAGAACGGTTTTATGGTGTCGAACTGGGACGGGACCTATTATGATTTCAATGGCATCTTTTTTGACCTGCCGCAGGAGTTCGTCAAAGAACAAGGGGCAGGCATCACGGACGCCCTTGCCATGCCTATGGACATTTTCAACCGTTTCACCCGGTTGAATGTCAATGTGCTGATCGAGAACGAATGGGCCGCAGGGAAGGTCGATGAGATGACGGAGCAGAACAGAATGGCATTCGTGGAGATTCCTTATGAGGCTTTCGGCTTTTTCGGGATACGGATGACTGAGGGGAAGGCCGTGGAGCATACCGATGGTGGCGACCGTTTGTCCGTGGTGTTGAACGAGGCAGCACGCAAGCAGTTCCGCGTGCGGGATTTGAGAGAGGCACATCTTCACACGGGAACACAAGAAAAAGGATATAATTACACTCTGGTGAGCAAAAACAGTTGTGTGACGGGGAAGCCATTGGATGTGTGTGGCATTGCGCCGGTCCGTCTTACCGATTTCCACGAAGAAGAGGGGCCGCTGATGCTGGTGGCCAAGCCTAACCGTCATAAATGCCGCTATGAAATGCGTGATGCCGTCTATGTCAAGTACGCTCCCGGCCGGCGTGAGGATGCCGAGGCGGCGGTGCGGCGCGTACTTCGGAAGTTCGATGTGCAGGACAAGCAAATCCACTTGACGACCTTGGAGGAGTATATCTCAGACAACTACAAGGAGGAAGCCGACTATGCCAACCTGCTCACGGCCCTCACGGTGTTCAGTCTGTTGGTGACGCTTTCCGGTGTGTTCTCCATGTTGCTCTATGTCTTGCGCCTGCGCCGTCGGAGCATGGCCATTCGCCGTGTGATGGGCGCGGAGTTCCGCAACATCCTCTTCCCGCAGCTCCGTACCTATCTGCTCTTCGTGCTGGCGGGCTGTGTGGTGGCTTACTTCCCGGCATCGTTGCTCATGCACAAGTGGATGGAGTATTTCTACTACGGTGAGGAACCGGGCGCGGGACTGATGGTGTTCATCTGGGTGGCGATGTCTGTGCTGGTATCGCTTGTCGTCTGGTGGCAGGTGCGCCGCTGCATGCGCGAGAGGCCGGTGGAGGTGCTGGCTCCCGAATCCTGAATATATAAAGAATTGAATGTACTTAAAATCAAAGCTATGGATTTGTGGACTCAAAATGTGAAACAGGCTCTGCGCAACCTGCGCCACCAAGGCTGGCAGTCCGTCGTGTCGGTCACCGGACTGGCGGTGGGCGTCGTCTGCCTCACGTTCAGCCTGAACTGGCTGTGGACGGAGACGAACTACGACCATTTCCGTCCGGACTACAAGGACTTGTACGTGCTGAAAAATGAGGTTTCTTATGATACGGCGGAACAGATTGACAGCTTGTTGAAGGGGCAGGCTGAGGTCGGTGTCGTATGGTACCGTCGTGAGGGACTTCAGATGGATTCTCTGGGGGAAGAGGCTTTAGGGAAGGCCTTTCTTGTATCGCCGGGCATGGTGCCCGTGTTGGGTTTGAAGGCCTTGTCGGGCAGTCTGGAGCAGGCTTTCACTGTGCCGGACAATGTGATATTGACCGAAAGTCTGGCCCGTAAGGCTTTTGGCCGTACCGATGTCGCGGGACGGTCATTCTCTTCGCAGAATGAACTGATGACCGTTGGGGCGGTGGTAGCGGACAATGCCGGCGAGACGACTCTGGATTACGATGCGTTGATACCCCTTCGAATCCAGAATTATCAACGTTGGTGGAGAGTGTGCAGGATATATTTCCGCACAAAGCATCCGGAGGCGGTCCTGAATACGCTTGAACGTATGCGCCCGAATGAGGGGCAGGAGGCAGTGAAGTGGACCTGTGTTCCTTTATGTATGGCGCATGAGCTGCTTTCGGGCGACTCATTCCTGCGTGCCTATTTCTATCCTCTGGCGTTTACGGTGATTGCCTTGCTGCTGTGGGTGAGTGCCATGGTCAATCTCTTGGCGGTCTATACGTCCGTTTTTCTCGGCCGGACGCGCGAGTATGCCTTGCGGCGGAGCCTTGGGGCTTCGGACGGTCAGAATGCCGGATGGATGTTCACGACCGTCTTACCCGTGCTGCTGTCGGGCCTCTTGCTGTCGGGCATGGCCATGGAATGGGCGGTCTGGTGGGGCGGTGTGCCGGGCAGTCCGTCCCACGTCAAGGTGATGTTCTGCTGTGTGGCGGCAGCTTCCTGCATCGCGGTAGGTGCAGGGATGGCCTATCCCGTGTGGAAGGTGCGGCGGCAGGTCTGTCGCACTTTCGAGGGACGGGCAGATGGCGGGCATTCCTATACCTGGTTGCTGGTGGTGCAGTGCACGGCCTGTGCTTTCCTGCTGTTCGTCTCGTTAGGGATGCAACGGCAGATTTCCGGTATGATGCACTCAGATCTGGGCTTCGACTATGCGGACATGTTGCGTCTGGAAACAGGAGGCCGGTCGGAATGGGACACAGACCTGAACTGGAATGGGAACTATTATAATTACGATGCTATCTTCTTTGATCTGCCACAGGAGTTCAGCAAGGAGCGGACGGCGGGCATCACGGACGCCATTACCATGCGTTCGGACATTTTCAACCGCTGGTCGAGAGTGGAGGTTAACGTTCTGACGGAGGACGAATGGAACGAAGGGAAGAAAGACTTGAGGACGGAGGAGAATATGATGGCGTATGTGGAGATTCCGTATCGGGCATTCGACTTTTTCCACATACGGATGGCCGACGGGCATGCGTTGGTGCCTGGCGGAGAAGGCAGCCGTCTGCCCGTGGTGTTGAATGAGGCGGCCCGCAGACAGTTCCATGTGCGGAATCTGCAGGAAGCACGTCTCCATGCCGGAATGGTGGAAGACGGGGGATATATTATGATGCTGAAAGACAATGCCAGTTGCGTGGGCGGAAAGCCGTTGGACGTGAAGGGAATTACGGACATCCGTCTGACGGATTTCCATGAAGACGAACAGCCACTGATGCTGGTGGGCATACCTGAACGTCATGAGTCTTCTGATTGCCGTTATGTGATGTCCGAGGCTATTTATATCAAGTACGCCCCCGGTCGGCGTGAGGACGCAAAGGCGGCGGTGCGCCGCGTGCTCCGGAGGTTCGACGTGCCGGAAGAGGAGATACACCTGACCACGCTGGAGGACTACATTGCCGACTGCTATAAGGAGGAGGCTTACTACGCCAACCTGCTCACGGCCCTGACGGCTTTCAGTCTGTTTGTGATGCTTTCCGGCGTGTTCTCCCTGTTGCTTTACGCATTGCGGCTGCGTCGCCGTAGCATGGCCATCCGGCGGGTGATGGGGGCTGGCTTCCGCGACATCTTCCTGTCCCAGCTCCGCACCTATCTGCTTGTCGTGGCGGCGGGGTGCGCCGTGGCATTCTTCCCGGCGGCGATGCTGATGCGCAAATGGATGGAGTATTTTCACTACGGCTCTCCACCGGGTGTGGGGCTGATGTTGTCCATTGTGGTGGGTATGATGCTGCTGGTAACGTTTGTCGTCTGGTGGCAGGTGCGCCGTTGCATGCGAGAGAAACCGGTGGAGGTGCTTCAGCCGGAATCCTGACAGAGAGTGAAAAACAGTTTATTAAACAATTAAAAAGATACGACTATGATGATTGAAGTGAAAGATTTGACAAAGGTGTTCCGGACGGACGAGGTGGAGACTTGGGCGTTGGACAAGGTGAACGTCAGTGTGGAACAGGGTGAGTTTGTGGCCATCATGGGTCCGTCGGGTTGCGGCAAGTCCACGTTGCTGCACATTCTCGGTCTACTGGACAGTGCCACTTCCGGCACCTACCTGCTCGATGGGCAGGACGTGTCGGGCTACAGCGAACGTCAGCGCAATGCGTTGCGTAAGGGGATGCTGGGCTTCGTGTTCCAGAGTTTCAACCTCATTGATGAACTGACCGTGCAGGAGAATATCGGGCTGCCGCTGCTCTACATGGGCGTGCCGGCCAGTGAACGGCGCAAGCGTGTGGAGGAGGCCATGGCACGGATGGACATCACCCACCGGGCCAACCATTTCCCCCGGCAGATTTCCGGCGGACAGCAGCAGCGCACGGCCATCGCCCGCGCCATCGTGACGCGCCCCAAGCTGATTTTGGCCGACGAGCCTACGGGAAACCTGGATTCCAGGAACGGCAAGGAGGTGATGGGGCTGCTCAGCGAACTGCACCGCGAGGGGACCACTATCGTGATGGTGACCCATTCGCAGCACGACGCCGGTTATGCCGACCGCATTGTCCATCTGTTCGACGGCCGTGTGCTGGGCGAGGAGGAGCTGCAGGGCTGACGCGATGCCGAGGCAATCTGATTTCAATAAGAAAACCGGACAACCTAAAAAACTGAATCATGAAACTACTTATGCAGAATCTGCGGCAGGCCTTGCGCGACCTGCGCCACCAGGGCTGGCAGGCCGTCGTGTCGGTCACCGGACTGGCGGTGGGCGTCATCTGCCTGACGTTCAGCCTGAACTGGCTGTGGACGGAGACGCACTACGACTACTTCCGTCCGGACTACAAGAACCTGTACGTGCTGCAGCGGACGGACGGGAAGACGTTCCAGTCGTATTACTTCGGTTATCCGCAAACCCTGCCGGTGGACAGCATCCTGAGCGATGATGTGCTCGTGGGGCACTTCTGCGAGACGATAGAGGACGAAGACTTCTGTCTGCCCGACCGTCAGGAGGAAGCCATGCCTTTCGACGGGTTGGAGGCCGACGCCGCTTTCATCCGGACCACGGGTACCAAGGTGCTCTCTGGCTCGCTGGAGCCGCTGGAGGACGGGGCGTACCAGTACGTCATCACGGAAAGCATGGCACGCAAGCTCTTCGGGCGGGTGGACGTGGCCGGGGAGCAAATCGGACGTGTGAGGTCCATGGGCGACACGTACACGGTGGCCGCCGTTGTGGAGGACTGCCGCAAGGAGTCGAACATCTACTATGACTATATCGTGCCGTTCAAGGTGCATCAGTGGGACTGGACGGGGTATCAACGCTTCCACATCCTGCTCCGCACGGACGACATCGCCCGGACCCGGCGGGAGATTGAGCGGGTGCGCCTGCCGCAGGACCATGCGAAAGGCTCTTACTACCGGCTCCAGCCCCTGCGCACGTTCCACACATCGGGCCTGAACGTCACCTTCGTCCGCGCCTATTTCTATCCGCTCGCCTTTGTGGTGATTTCAGTATTGCTGCTCCTGGGGGCCTGCGTGAATCTCATTGCGGTCTACACCTCCGTCTTCATCGGACGGATGCGGGAATACGCCCTGCGCCGCAGTCTGGGTGCCTCGGCGGCGCAGAACGCGGGATGGATGCTCACGGAGGTGATGCCGGTGGTGCTGGCGGGCATACTGCTGGCAGCGATGGTGCTGGAATGGCTGCGCTACGGCAGTCCGGTGCCGGGCGGGAGCGTGTTCCTTTATGAGTGCTTCGGCCTCGTGGCGGCAGCGGCGGCTGTGTTTTGCCTCGTGGGGATGGGCTATCCCGTGCGGAGGATGCGGGCAGCCTACCGCCGTTCTTTCCTGGGACAGGGCGAGGGCGGACGGTCGCACGTCTACCTGCTTGTGGTGCAATGTTTCACGTGTGCCCTCATGCTGTTCCTGTCCATGGGCATGCAGCGGCAGCTCTATGGCATGGTGCATGCCGACCTGGGCTATGACCGCGAGAATCTGTTGCGCCTTTACACTGGATTTGCCGCTCCTCAGAAAGGGCTTTGGACCTATAATTACGACGCGCTTTTCAAGACACTCCCCGACGAGTTCCGCAAGGAGGTCGGGGCGGGCATCACGGATGCCATAGCGATGCCCACGGACATCTTCAACCGCGTGACCCGTCACGAGATACAGGTGCTGCCGGAGGAGCAGTGGCTCCGCCTGCACCCGCAGCTCGATGCCTACGGGGGACGCAGCCTGCCGGAGACGGTGAGGCAGATGGTCTATGTGGAAGTGCCCTTCCGTGCCGTGGACTTCTTCCGCCTCCGCACCGAGGACGGGCGGAAGCCGGAGCCGTTCCGTGGCGAGGACGGACGCTTCCACGTGTGGCTCAATCGCATGGCCATGCAGGAGCTGGGGCTGGCCGGGCTGGAGCGGGTTCCCTCACTGTTCACCGGCGGGATGCCGGAGAATGCCAACAGCATCTTGTCGGAGGGCAAGGAGAAGCACTACATGAACCGGCGGCTGAGCGTGGACGCTGTGGTGAACGTGCGCCTGAACGACTTCCACGAGGTGGAGCGGCCGATGATGATTGTACCGGTGCCGGACGACCACGACTGCTGTTTCACGGAGCTGGACGCCATATATATAAGGTATGCACCGGGCCACCGTGCGGATGCCGAGGCGGCGGTGCGACGTGTGTTGCAGCGGGCCGGCGTGCCTGATGAGCTGGTCTACCTCTCCACGTTGGACGAATACGTTGCGGGCAACTACCGCGAAGAAGCCTACTATGCCCATCTGCTCACGGCCCTGGCCGTGTTCAGCGTGGTGGTCACCTTCTCCGGCGTGTTCTCCATGCTGCTCTACTCGCTGCGCCTGCGCCGCCGCAGCATGGCCATCCGGCGGGTGATGGGCGCGGGCTTCCGCGACATCTTCCTGCCCCAGCTGCGGGGCTACCTGCTCTGTGCCTTGGCGGGCTGCGTGCTGGCCTACTTCCCCGCCACACTGCTGATGCACAAATGGATGGAATATTTTCACTATGGCGAAATGCCGGGTGTGTTCTTCATGTTGCTGATTCTGTTGGGGATGTGTGCCGTTGTGGCGCTCATGGTGTGGTCGCAGGTGCGCCGCAGTCTGTGTGAGAAGCCGATGGAGGTGCTGTGTCCGGAAGCGTGACCGGAAAGATACTGTTTTTCATTTTTCATGAAGCCGTTTCCGCTGCGGACCCGTTCCGTGCGGGAACGGCTGTTTTGTATGGAAAAAATCAAATTCTCAGTGCGGTTTTCCAGGGGGATTCCAGACTGTCTGGAGCGGCGTTCCGCAATACCGCAGTTTTTTGTGCGCAAAGCCGTCAGCGTTTGTGCGCACAGCCGCGCAGTTCTTTGCGCAAAGAAATTCCGGTTTTTGCGCAAAGTAGAAAAGGATGTTCTAAACAGTTGATTTATAGTGCGCTATTCCACCAGCTTGCCTTCGTGCTCCAATGCGTTCCAGATGGAGTGGCGGGCTTCCGGATTGAGCTGTTCAATTTGTCCGAAAATTTCCTTTATATCCGTGCGGTGGGAATCCGTTTCATAGGGGCAGAGCTTTTTCTGCCGCCGGTAGCCCTGCAGGGCGGCCCAGGCCTTCAGGTCGCTCTCGTGCACCATGCACAGCGGGCGGATGATGGTCAGGGGGAACTTGCGCATCTGCAGGCGGGCGGGCATGGTGGAGAACTGGCCCTGGAACGTCAGGTTGAGCAGTGTGGTGTGCAGGATGTCGTCCTGATGATGCCCCAGTGCAATCTTGTTGAATCCCCCTTCCTGCGCCACGGTGAAGAGCATCTTGCGGCGGTTCCAGGAGCAAAGGAAGCAGGGGCTTTTGCGCGTGTCGGTCGAGGCGTCGAACGAGGTCTCGCGCACGATGAGAGGCACGCCGCAGGCGGCGGCGAACGATTCCAGATAGGCCGTGTCGCTCTCGTAGGCGATGTTCGTCATACGCACGTGCAGGGCCGCCAGACTGATGCGCGGGCGGTAGATGCGTGCGCGGCGGGCCATCAGTTCCAGCAGGGCGAGCGAGTCCTTGCCGCCGGAGAGGCCGATGAGTATGCGGTCGCCTTCTTCCAGCAGGCCGTACTGCGTCAGTCCTTTACTGAAGTGACGCCAGATGCGGCGTTCCAGCAGTTGTGCTTCGGTGGGTTGCATGTACGTTCGGCCGAAAGTCAGAGAAATACGAAATAGACGGCGAGGATGAGGCAGAGGAAGGCGGCCAGATGGTTCCAGTGCAGAGCCTGTCCCTGGAACAGCACGGTGGCGACGATGGTGAACACGATGAGCGACACCACTTCCTGAATCACTTTGAGCTGCATCAGGCTGAAGGGACCGCCGTTGCCGTCAAAGCCGATGCGGTTGGCCGGCACCTGACAGCAGTATTCGGCGAAGGCGATGACCCAGGAGAAAAGTATGACGCCGATGAGCGGCCAGTTGGACGAAACGCCCGTCTGTTGCAGTTTCAGGTGGCCATACCAGGCCAGGGTCATGAAAAAGTTGCTGCAGATGAGCAGCAGAATAGTGTAGACAGCATTCATTGTTGCGGTTCGTTTTTTATTTTTCCGGGCGCAAAGTTACGAAAATAAACCCCTCGTTGTTGCGGGGTATGTGAGAAAAAGATGAGAATGTCTGTCGGTTCCGTAACGGATGAGGCGGGCGGCAGACGCGGCGTGGTCACGGCTTTTCCGGCTCGGAGCCGATGAAAGGAAGGACGAAGTCTACATAAGTGTATCTGCTTCTGCAGAAAGTGTTCTCTTCCGTGATGGTCAGCGGACAGGCCCGCCGCCATTGTCTGAAATGCTTCACCGCGTCAGGGTGTGCCGATTGCCATGTGCTGTACGCTTCGGGTGCTTCATCCCTGAACGTATGGTACATGTACGTCTCGAAGTGTCCGGCCTCTATCATCCTGCCCAGGTAGCTGAACAGAACGTTTCCGGGCGGGCGTCTGCCTTCAGGTTGGGCGTTGAGGCCCAGAATCTGGGCCTTCCGGATAGCGCAGAACGTGGCGAAGTCCATTTTATCGATGGAAGTCACTCCGGCTTCTGATGCGGCTTGGTTAAAGTAAAATTCGTACAGGGCAGGGAAAGGGTAGAGCAGGGAGGAATCTTCTGCCTGGATGTGCAGCGTCCTGTCTTGAGTCAATGCCATCTGCACCGTGCTGTCTTTCACCGTCAGATGTTTGTGCCATGCGTTGTGGATGAGCCGGCAGATTTCCTGTGCGCGCGGATGGTCCGGGATGAGGTTGAGCATGATTTCGCCGTACATCAAGCCCCACACCGGTTCGGAACTGCCTATGAGGAGCTGGGCCGCGCGGTAGTAATTGGAAGCGAACATCGGTTCCGCTTCAATGCCTTTCTCGTAATCCTCCAACGCTTCGTTCAGTTGTTGTCGGCGTTGTCTCGTCAGGCCCCGCTCCAGATAAAGCATGCCGGAGTGCGGGTATAGCTCCAGTCCTTTGTTGAATACTTCCATGGTCTTGTCCGGTTGTCCCAGATAGTCGTACAGAGAGCCTGACAACTGGTAATATTTCCAGCCCAGGCTTTCCGGGTCGGGTATGGCCGCCAGTTCTTCGAGGGCTTTGGCATAGTCCTTGTCCAGCAGATAGGAATAGGCCATCTCGTAGCGTGCGACGGCATGTCCGGGCGATTTCTCCAGTACGGCTTCCAGGATGGAGCGGCTCTTTGCGGTTTCCCCTTTTTCCATCAGCCGCACGGCTTGTCCGATTTGCAGTTCTGTCATGACGTCTTTTTCTTGTGTTCCGGCAGACTGTGCCCCGCTGACAGCCGGAGTGAGGAGCAACAGCAGGCAAAGGAAAGCTTTCTTTATGTTTTTCATGATTTCGTCAGGTTTTAAGTGTGCAAAAGAAAAAATCCCTGTCTTCGCGGAAATTTCCCGCGAAGACAGGGATTGGATTGTGTTTTTATTTCTGCAGATACTCGTGCATGCTGCTGGCCGCCCGTCGCCCGTCGCCCATGGCGAGGATGACTGTCGCTCCGCCGCGCACGATGTCGCCGCCGGCAAAGATGCAGGGGATGTTGGTCTGCATGCCTTCGTTGACCACAATGGTATTCTTGCGCCCCAGTTCCAGTCCGTGGATGGAAGTGGGAACAATGGGATTGGGCGATACGCCGACAGCCACGATGGCCATGTCTATGTCCAGCGTTTCCGTGGCACCGGGGATGGGTTCCGGGCTGCGTCGTCCGCTGGCGTCAGGCTCACCCAGTTGCATCTTCTGCAATATGACTTGTTTCACGGCACCTTTCTCATCGGCAATATACTCCAGCGGATTGTGCAGTGTCATGAACTCGATGCCTTCTTCCTTGGCATGTTTCACTTCTTCTATCCGTGCGGGCATTTCAGCTTCCGAACGACGGTAGACGATGGTCACGCGTTCGGCTCCCAGACGTTTAGCCGTGCGGCAGGAGTCCATGGCAGTGTTGCCGCCGCCTACCACCATGACGTTGCGGGCCTTGTGTATCGGCGTGTCGGTGTCGGGGTTGGAAGCGTCCATCAGGTTCACGCGGGTCAGGTATTCATTGCTTGACATGATGTTGATGCTGTTCTCGCCGGGAATACCCATAAAGTTCGGCAGTCCGGCTCCCGAACCGACGAAGATGCCCCGGAAACCTTGTTGCTCCAGTTCCTCTACACTGATGGTTTTGCCCACCAGACAGTCTTTCACGAACTTTACGCCCATCTTTTCCAGGTTTTGTATCTCAACATCCACGATTCTGTTGGGCAGACGGAATTCGGGAATGCCATATTTCAACACACCGCCGATTTCATGCAGGGCTTCAAAAACGGTCACATCGTAGCCATATTTGGCCATGTCGCCGGCAAAGGAGAGGCCTGCCGGTCCGGAACCGATGACTGCCACTTTGATGCCGTTGGCCGGTGCGCATTCGGGTATGGAGGTCATGCCGCTTTCGCGTTCAAAGTCGGCGGCGAAACGTTCCAGATAACCGATGGCGACAGCCGGTTCTTTCATCTTCAGGTGGATGCACTGGCTTTCGCATTGTTTCTCCTGGGGGCATACGCGGCCGCATACAGCCGGCAGGGCAGAAGTGCTCTTCAGTACGCGGGCAGCGTCAAGAAATTCTCCACGTTCGATGTTCTTGATGAACGACGGGATGTTGATGCTCACCGGGCAACCCTGCATGCAGGTGGGGTTGGCGCAGTCCAGACACCGTCGCGCTTCCGTCATGGCCTGTTCGGCACTCAGGCCGATGTTTACCTCTTCAGTCCGTGTCGTGGCGCGATATACGGGATCCAGTTCAGGCATCACCACGCGGGGTATGGCAGTCCGTTCTTTGGGCTTCATGGCTTTGCGCAGTTCCTGTCGCCATGTGGCGTTGCGGTCGGTCAGTTCACTCAGTGGAGTGGTGGTATCCATCCGTGTGGCGTCAACCGTTGGATGCGCCTGTTCGGCATGGCAGGTCTGGGGCTGCTTTTCAGTGTCTCCGGCAATGTGATGCTCCCAGTGCTCCATTTCTTCGGCTTCTTCCTTTTTGAATGCGCCCATGCGTTTCAGCATTTCATCGAAATCCACTTGATGGCCGTCGAACTCCGGTCCGTCGACGCATACGAATCTCGTCTTCCCTCCCACGGAGATACGGCAGGCACCGCACATGCCTGTCCCGTCCACCATGATAGTATTCAGCGACACATCGGTAGGGATGTTGTATTTTTTTGTCAGCAGACAGCAGAATTTCATCATGACGGCCGGACCGATGGCGAAACATTTGTCCACTTTCTCGCGCAGTATGACGCTTTCGATGCCAGCCGTTACAAGACCTTTCTGTCCGTAGCTGCCGTCATCGGTCATGATGATGACTTCATCGGAATGTTTGCGTACTTCATCTTCCAGAATGATGAGTTCCTTGGTGCGTCCGGCCAATACGGAAATGACTCGGTTTCCGGCTGCTTTCAGTGCCTCGATGATGGGAAGCATGGGGGCCACGCCCACGCCGCCTCCTGCACAGACCACGGTTCCGAAGTTTTCGATGTGCGTAGCCTTGCCCAGCGGACCGACCACATCGGTGATGTAGTCTCCTGCATTCAGGTTGCACAGTTTGGTAGAGGAAAGCCCCACTTCCTGTACCACCAGTGTGATGGTGCCTTTTGCGGTGTCGGCACCGGCTATGGTCAGGGGCATGCGTTCCCCTTTCTCGCCCACGCGCACAATCACGAAATGTCCGGCTTTGCGGGCTTTGGCTATCAAGGGAGCTTCCACTTCAAACTTGAAAACCTTTTCGGAGAATTGCGTTTTGCTTATGATTCTGTTCATGATTTTATTCGTTTGGATTTATGGATGGACAATGGATTAGAATGGTTTGTCGTCCAACATCTCGAAACCGCAGTAGGGTACGAGACATTTGGGTATCCGTATGCCTTCCGGAGTCTGGTTGTTTTCCATAAGAGCAGCTACGATGCGGGGAAGTGCCAGTGCGGAACCGTTGAGCGTGTGGCACAATTCTGTCTTCTTGTCGTCGGCACGGCGATAGCGGCATTTCAGGCGGTTGGCCTGATAAGTGTCGAAATTGGATACGGAGCTGACTTCCAGCCAGCGTTTCTGTGCTTCGGAATACACTTCAAAATCGTAACAGATGGATGAGGTGAAGCTCATGTCGCCGCCGCACAGACGTAGGATGCGGTAGGGCAGTTCCAGTTTCTGAAGCAGACCTTCCACGTGGGCCAGCATTTCCTGGTGCGATTGTTCGGAATGTTCCGGCGTGTCGATGCGTACCAGTTCCACTTTGGAGAACTCATGCAGGCGGTTCAGTCCGCGTACATCTTTGCCGTAGGAGCCGGCTTCGCGGCGAAAGCATTCTGTATAAGCACAATTCTTGATGGGCAGATCCTTTTCATCGATAATGACGTCGCGGTAGATGTTGGTCACGGGAACTTCCGCTGTGGGGATGAGATAGAAATCATCTGTGTTGCAATGGTACATCTGTCCCTCTTTGTCGGGCAACTGTCCCGTGCCATAGCCGGAGGCTGCGTTGACTACAGTGGGAGGCATGATTTCCTCGTAGCCCGATTTGCGTGCTTCATCAAGGAAAAAATTGATGAGAGCGCGTTGCAGGCGTGCGCCTTTACCACGATAGACCGGAAATCCGGCACCGGTGATTTTTACGCCCAGGTCGAAGTCTATCAGGTTATATTTCTTAGCCAGTTCCCAGTGAGGGAGAGCATTTTTTGGCAGCTCCGTTTCCAATCCGCCGGTCTTTACCACCAGATTGTCTTCGGCTCCGTTGCCTTCCGGAACGATGTCGTAGGGAACGTTGGGTATGGCACAGAGCTGGGCTGTGAGGTCCTTTTGTGCCTGTTCCATGCTATCCTGCAACACCTTGTTGGCTTCTTTCAACCGGGCTACTTCTGCTTTTATGGTTTCAGCTTCATCTTTCTGTCCTTGCTTCATCAACGCACCGATTTGTGCGGCCAGTTTTTTGCTTTCCGACAGGTTGATGTCCAGTTGGGTCTGGGCTTCGCGCCTTTTTTTGTCTGTGGCCAGCACATTGTCTATAGCTTCTTTTGCTCCAGGGAAGTGTTTTTTCTCTAATCCCTTAATGACCCATTCGGTCTTTTCGTTAATGAGTTTTAATGTCAGCATACCTATTTATATTTATGTATCTATACTTTCTCTAAGTCGCAAAATTAATTAAAAAAAAGGAAGCGGACGCATGATTCCTAAAAAAACTATTGATTTCTTTATGCCTGTTTTCCATAGCTGTGCCGGACGTTGGTTTGTGCTGACTTTGTCTGTCGGAGGGATATTCTGAGAAATGTCGGGCTTGTTACCTGTTTGTAACAAGAAAAGAGATAGACGGGATGTTTTTCTTGACATAAGTCAATATAGTTGTCAGGAATATGTTAAAAGAAGTATTTCTCCTTGCATTATGAAAATAGCCTTTGTAACTTTGTCATGTTTTTAGGAGAGGCCTATGAAGGCCAGTATATTGTAAAAGGTAAAAAGATTGAGTTATGAGAAAGTTAATGATGTTGGCAGGTGCCATGATAATGGCTGCTGCTGTAAATGCGAGTGAGGTAGCAACGGTTGCGTTCAAGGAAACCAATGTCAGTGTTCCGGCTCGTGTCCGTTTCGTTAAGGGCGAGATTTATGGCTTTAGCGTAGAAGCCAAAGATTCTGTGGTGGCTCGTTCGGTACGTTGTATGGTAAAAGATGGCGTTTTACGCTTTTCGTTCGGCAGCCCGCTTCAGCCGGGTGAGGTTAAATATGATGCCAAGAAAGACGCTTATTACTATGGTGTCAACAAAATGAATATGGTGTTGACGGACGAGAATGAGACTGAGGACTTGGTGATTACGGTTGTTGCGCCGGAAATGCCGCTGATTAAAGTGCCGGCTGATTATATGACTGTCTCTAAAGAAGCCGTAGAAGCTGTCAAAGATGACAATACGGTGCTGACCATGACAGAAGAATGAGATGACCGCTGTTCGATAGAGCGATTCGCGGATATGAAACACCCCAAAAGTTTTTATGAAACTTTTGGGGTGCTGTCGTTTTTATTCCTATCTTTGCAAAACACATGTATGACGGACGTTATTGTGCAGACAAAACTATTGGGAACCTTGTTTCTCATCCTTTTTTATATGTTGAAAAAAAAGGATGTGCAGGTTTATGGCATGAATTTGTCGCGTGCGCTCCGTTTTGCCATGTGCGGACGTAATTTTATAAATGTATATGAGTGAGATTTTTATAATCATAGGCTTGATATTGCTGAACGGAGTGTTTTCCATGTCTGAGGTGGCTATGATTTCTGCCCGTAAGTCACGTTTGTCTACAGAAGCTAAGAAAGGGAGCAAGGCTGCGCGGAAAGCGTTGGATCTGGCTGGTAATCCGGATCGTTTCTTGTCGACAGTACAGATCGGAATTACGCTCATCGGTATCCTGACAGGTATTTATTCCGGTAGTGAGATAGCCTCAGGCTTTACTGCCGTATTGCTGGCCTGGGGTATTCCGAAAGCTTATGCCGCAGTGCTGGCTCAAGGGGTAATTGTGGTAATAGTCACTTATCTGACGATTATTTTCGGAGAGCTTGTTCCTAAACGTATCGGTCTGAGCGTAGCTGAGAGTGTGGCAAAGCTCATGGCCCGTCCTATGAATTTCGTAGCGTTGATTGCTTCTCCTTTCGTATGGTTGCTCTCCAAGAGTACGGAACTGATTTTTAATTTGCTGGGTATTCGGGAAGAAGATAATAAGGTGACAGAAGAAGAGATCAAGTCCATCATAAAGGAAGGAGCGGAAGAAGGGACTGTTGAACCAGTGGAACAGAATATAGTTCAACGGGTATTCTTATTGGGTGATTTGAAAATCAGTTCAATTATGACTCATAAGAATGATGTGGTGTGGTTGGACACCTCAATGACGGCGCAGGATGTCAAGGACGTTTTGAAAGATAATCTGTATGAGTCCTATCCGGTGGCTGATGGTGATTTGGACCACGTGAAGGGAATGATTTGGTTGAAAGACCTGGTTATGCATCTGTATGAAGATGATTTCAATGTCGCTTCTCTGACCAGAGAGCCTGTTTATTTTCATGAGGGAATGAGTATTTATAAAGTACTGGAACAGATGAAGGGCAAAAAAATCAGCCGCGCACTGATTTGCGATGAGTTCGGTGACTTTGTGGGGCTGATCACATTGAAGGATATTTTTGAAGGGCTGGTAGGAAATATGGATAATGAAGAAGATGAACCCGAAATTATCAAGCGGGCCAATAATGCCGGTTGGCTTGTAGATGGGCAGTGTTCATTATACGACCTGTTGTGCTATTTCGACTGTAGTGATTTGTATGAAGCGTCTGATTACCATACATTAGCTGGATTGATACTTCACCGTCTTCAGCGTATCCCTCGTAGTGGAGATACATTAGAATGGAATGGTTTTGTATTTGAAGTGATGGATATGGACGGTGCGCGTATCGATAAAGTACTGGTTACTCGTCCGGAAAAATGAATGTAGGAACTTGAATATTATATGACCGGAAAGGGTTAAAAGAAAAGTCATTCCCCATAAAGAGGAATGACTCTTCTTTTAATGTCAGTCGGTAAATGACTTATGCTTCGGCATAAACTTCTACAGATACGACACTTCTGTCTTGTCTGCCTCTGTAGTTACACTTTTTGAATGTTACAACGCCGTCAACTAAAGCGTAAAGCGTGTTGTCTTTACCCATACCTACATTGTGGCCAGGATAATGAACCGTACCGCGCTGGCGTACGATGATATTACCTGCTACACATTTCTGTCCGCCGAAAATCTTTACGCCTAATCTCTTTGAGGCCGATTCGCGACCGTTCTTAGAACTACCTACACCTTTTTTATGTGCCATTTTCTTCTTACTTTTTTAGGATTAAGCAATAACTTGTTTAATGGTTACTTCCGTATACTGGTGGCGATGACCGTTCAGCTTGCGGTAACCTTTTCTTCTCTTTTTGTGAAATACCAGAACTTTGTCGCCTTTTACTAACGGAGATACCACCTCGCAAACGACTTTTGCGCCTTCTACGGTGGGAGCACCTACGGTTACATTACCATCGTTGTCTATCAACAACACTTTTTCAAACTCAACAGTCTGGTTGGCTTCTGCGTTCTGGATGTGGTCTACAAACAGTTTCTTGCCTTCTGCCACCTTGTACTGATGACCGTTAATGTCTACAATTGCGTACATTTTATATAAATTAAACGGGTTTCTCTACGAGGCGGACACCTTTGTGGTGCCGCTTGTTTGAGCCTCAATAGACTAAAATCGGCTGCAAAATTACTAATAATGCAGCATTAATCCAAATCTTTCCGCGCTTTTCTTGTGAGGAAAATCGATGGGATGCTGTCGTAATAGTGTGCAGACCTTTTCAGAGTTTATTTTCTACCAGATAGCGTTCGGCCTCGATGGCGGCTTTGCAACCGCTGGCTGCGGCTGTGATAGCTTGTCTGTAATGTGGGTCGGCAACATCACCGGCGGCAAATACACCGGGAATACCTGTGCGGGGGGAGTCTCCTTCTGTGATGATGTATCCGGTTTCGTCAGTCTTGACCCATGGGCTGAATATCTCTGAATTGGGTTTGTGTCCTATGGCAAGGAAGAAGCCGTCAGCTGTAATGTCATAGTGTTCTTCGTCTGTTTCACCCTTGCGTTTCACCACATGTACACCTTCGACACCGTTTTCACCGAACAATCCTTCTGCGTTATGTTCAAACAATACTTCTATTTTTGGGTTTTCCAGCACACGTTCCTGCATAATCTTGGAAGCACGCAGATAAGGCTTGCGTACGAGAAGATAAACCTTGGAGGCTAATCCGGCCAGATAAATGGCTTCTTCACAAGCTGTGTCTCCGCCACCAACGACAACAACTGTCTTTTTGCGGTAGAAAAAGCCGTCGCAAGTGGCACAGGCACTGACTCCCATTCCGGCATACTTTTTCTCATCTTCCAGTCCGAGATATTTGGCTGTGGCACCGGTTGCTATAATTACGGTTTCGGCTTCTACGGTTGTATCGTCGTCGAATGTGATTTTATACGGGCGTTTGCTTAAGTCTGCTTTTGTGGCGATGGCATTCCGGATTTCCGTACCGAAGCGTTCTGCTTGTTTACGTAAATCATCCATTAGCTCTGGTCCGGCTATTCCTTCCGGATAACCGGGGAAGTTTTCAACTTCTGTAGTGATGGTCAACTGTCCTCCGGGTTGTATTCCTTCATATACGACGGGGGAGAGGTTGGCTCGTCCGGCATAGATGGCAGCTGTATAGCCGGCCGGTCCGGAACCGATAATCAGACAGCGGATGTGTTCCATATTGTTGTATTTTAGTTGTTGAGTTGTTGAAATGCTGTTTCTGGCTGTTATCTCAGGTCAATGACTTCTGCTTGGGGAAAGTCTTTTGGATTGAACTCAAAATCAGTGTCACTGAATGGTTGCCCTGTCTGGAATTGGTGGACGGCAATCCGGGTCCACTGCCCCGTGTCGGTCATTTGCATGCGTACGCACATGGGGGTGTAATCTTTTTTATCCACGCTGATGATGATGGTGTGGATATTTTTTTTGCGATCTGTTGCCGTAAGTGTTACTTCATAACAGGCTTTGCCCCGTAAGGTACTTTCTTTCATGCTATAGGTATAACCTTTTTTATATAGGTTGACGAAAGTATAAGGGTTCATGCTTATTTGCTCTTCTACGGTGGGCACGCTGATGTTGACTTCCTCATTCGCTTTTATATAGCTCCATTGCGTTTCGCCATTGTACCATGTGATCATGTCGGGTGTTGTCAACTGAAACTTTTCTCCTTTTATATTCATTGTTCCCGTCGCACTGCCTTGCAGTTGTCCGTTAGAGAATTTGTCGGCTTTGAAAGATGCTTTTACGCCGCCGTGGGCGGTTACTCTGTTGGCGGTGGCATCCAGAACTTTTCGGGCGTCTGATGTCTGTTGCGCTCTGACGGGGAGCAATGTTATTCCTAACAGGCATGTCCACAAAATTTTTTTCATGATTTGTGTTTTGGGGTTTATCTTAAATTATTCAGTCTCATTTCCAGATCATTGTCGTCCATGCACATCACCTCGCGTGGTTTGCTGCCCTGTGCGGCACCGACAATGCCGGCTTTTTCCAGCTGATCCATCAAACGGCCTGCACGGTTGTAGCCAATGGCAAATTTGCGTTGTATCATGGAGGTGGACCCTTGTTGGGTGGCCACGATGAGTCGGGCGGCTTGTTCAAACAGGGGGTCCAGATGAGTCATATCCACTGCGTCGCCATTTCCACCGTCTTCGCTGTCTGATTCCACTTTGGGTAGCTCAAAAGGACCCAGATAGCTTTGCTGTTTGGAAATGTAGGCGGTGATGCGCTCTACTTCTGGCGTGTCGACAAATGCGCACTGAACACGCACCGGTTCGTTTCCGCTGAGGAACAGCATGTCTCCGCGTCCGATAAGCTGATTGGCACCGGGGCGGTCCAGGATGGTGCGGGAGTCGATCATGGAGCTTACTTTAAATGCCATGCGCGCAGGGAAGTTGGCTTTAATCACACCGGTGATGATGTTGGTCGTGGGCCGTTGTGTGGCGATAATCATATGTATTCCGACGGCGCGTGCCAATTGCGCGATACGGGCAATGGGTAATTCTATTTCTTTTCCGGCTGTCATAATGAGATCGCCGTACTCGTCTATGACTACAACGATGTAAGGCATGAAACGATGGCCGTTTTCCGGGTTCAGCTGCCGGTTTTTGAACTTTGCGTTATACTCCTTTATATTGCGCGCGCGAGCTTTTTTCAGCAGGTCGTAGCGCATATCCATTTCTGCACACAGGCTTTTCAGTGTGGCCACAACTTTTTGCACATCGGTAATGATAGGCTCGTCATCTTCATCTGCGATTTTGGCCAGGAAGTGGTTTTCTATGGGCGCGTAGATGCTGAATTCCACTTTCTTCGGGTCTACCATGACGAATTTCAGTTCCGCTGGATGCTTTTTATATAACAAGGATGTAATGATGGCGTTTAAGCCCACAGATTTGCCTTGACCTGTCGCACCGGCCACCAACAGGTGAGGCATCTTGGTCAGATCCACCATGAATACTTCATTCGTGATGGTTTTCCCTAATGCGATGGGAAGCTCATATTCCGATTCACGGAACTTACGGCTGTTCAGTATGCTTTCCATGGGAACCATACGAGGGTGGGCGTTAGGTACTTCTATACCGATTGTGCCTTTCCCGGGAATAGGAGCGATGATGCGGATTCCCAGTGCGCTGAGGCTAAGGGCGATGTCGTCCTCCAGATTTTTGATGCGAGAGATGCGCACGCCTTTTGCCGGAGTGATTTCATAAAGTGTGACAGTCGGTCCCACCGTGGCTTTGATTGACGAAATGTCTACACTGAAATTGTGGAGGACTTCAATGATTTTATCCTTGTTCTTGTTTTGTTCATTCATGTCGATGGGAGATTCATCGTCGGCGTGCTTGTCCAATAGCTCAAGCGTAGGGTAGCGATAGTTCTCCAAGTCCAGTTTCGGATCGTAAGGCTCCAGGGCACCTCGGCTGTTTTCGCTGGCCACTTCTTCCTTTTCCGTTTCCACTATGTTCAATTCAGGAACTGCGTTTTCCGCTTCTTGCATACGCTTTTTTTCCGGAGCTTTTTGCGGAGAGCCTTCTGCTTCTTCATCCTGTGTGTTGTCGGTCGGTGTCATTTGGCCGAAGTCGATGGTGTAAGCTGCGTTTTCGTCTGCGTCTTCACCTTGGGCCGTGGGCTCCGTTTCAGATGGCAGTCTGTCGGTCTCTTGAGACTGTATGTCGGCATTGGCCTTTTCCTCTTCGATGATGTTCTTCTTCGCGCTGCTCTTGGCTTTGATATAGTCTACCGGATTGAGAATGCGGCGTACCAGCTGTATGGTTTCATTGCTCAGATAGGCCAGATAAGCGATGGCGGAAAGCAGCAGCACCATGAATGTACCTATTTTCCCGATGCGCTGGTTGAGCCAGTTGGATATGAACTGTCCGTGGTTGCCTCCGGGATTGATAAATCCCCAGCCGTCCAGATTTTCAAAAGCCTGTTGGAAGAAAAAGGAGCAGGCGATGGAAAACCAGAACGTCAGGAAAGCGCAGTGGAGAAACCATTTCCATAGCCGTACTTTATAAGCCCGTGTAAGTTTCATGGCAGCGATAATCAGAAATACAGGAATAAGAAAGGCCGAGAAGCCGAAACAGTAATTCATCCAATAACGGGCACAATAAGCACCGATGGCTCCGGTGTAGTTCATGAATCCTTCCATAGCCCCCTGTTCCATCAGCGACTGGTCGTCAGCTCCGGTGAAGAGATAAGACGTGAAAGACAGCAGCAAGAACAAAGCCAGAATCAATATGGCCAGTCCTGCAAAGAAACGTACGGTTTCCTTGTGTCCCACAGGCTCT
Source organism: uncultured Paraprevotella sp. (assembly GCA_944321365.1). Lineage (GTDB taxonomy): Bacteria > Bacteroidota > Bacteroidia > Bacteroidales > Bacteroidaceae > Paraprevotella. The sequence continues at coordinate 38,708 of CALULA010000010.1, read as the reverse complement.
TCACCTGCATTCAATACGTTTTCATCGGTTTCTTTTTTAAGCTTGGATGTAGATTTCTCAGCTTTATTTTTTGATATTTTATTTCCTAATTTTGTGGTCTGCACAGCTTGGCTATTTTTACTCATCTTGGTTATTCAAAAGGAAAACTCCTACAAAAGTAGATGAAAATCATCAAATTTTCTATTTTTTCGCCTAATTTTTTGTAGCTTTGTGCTTCTTTAAAAAGAGGATTTTTGTACAATGGATGCAAATGAGATGAAATTAGTTGTGTATTCCCGAAATACGATGGAATTTGTGACTGTAGCGGCGGAGTTCTGTGCTTATCTGGAGCAGTCGGAAGGCCGCAGGGTGAAGGATTTTGCGGATACCGTGTTGAAACTGTTGCCTTTGCTCTATTTGAAAGCGTCATTGCTGGAGCAGGTGGAAGGAGCAGAGGATTTCTTTCCGGAGGCTTTCGTGACAGAGCACGACTATGAGTTCCTGCGGCTTACGCTTAGCGGTATTTTGGGAGAACACGATGACTATATGGATTTTTGTGATGAGGACGTACGCTTTACTGACGAACCGGCAGTGAAGTCCATATCGGAGGACTTGGCAGATTTATATCAGGCGATGAAAAACTTTGTGGAGACTTACAGAGTGGGGCTTGAAGAGAATATGTATGAAGCTGTGGCCGAGGTGGCCGGATCTTTTGTACTTTATTGGGGGCAGACGCTGACTAATGCTTTGCGCGCGCTTCACCGTGTCAGATATTCATTCTGTCGAGAGGAAGAGGATGAAGAATGCGCAAGCGAATAACCTTAATTCATAATGAGAACACTGTATAACAAGTTTGACAAAAGGCGGATTCCTGCTTTGCCGCGTGCCTTGTTCGAGGGGCGCATTTTTGTGATTCAGACGGAACGGGAGGCCGATAAGGCTGTTGCCTACCTGCGTAGTGCAATGGTATTGGGAATGGATACGGAAACACGTCCGTCGTTCAAAAAAGGGTTGACAAACATGGTTGCCTTGTTGCAGGTGTCGACAGATGACACTTGTTTTTTGTTCCGGCTGAACCGTATCGGAGTGACTGAAAGTGTGAAAAGCCTGTTGCAGGACGAGCGTGTGCTGAAAGTGGGACTTTCCTTGCGCGACGACTTGGCCTCGCTCCGTAAACGGGGCAGTTTTGAGCCTCATGCTTTTCTGGACTTGCAGGATTACGTAAAGGCGTTTGGCATACAGGACATGAGTCTGCAGAAACTCTATGCCAACGTCTTTGGAAAGAAAATCAGCAAGGGGCAGCGGTTGACCAATTGGGAGGCTGACGTGCTGACCGACGGACAGCGGTTGTATGCGGCGACGGACGCATGGGCTTGCATACATATATATCGCGAACTGGAGCAGTTGCGGCAAAATCAAGACTATGAGCTGATAGTGGTGCCGGAGGCCGTTCCGACGTCTTCGGAGGCCTGACTAATGAATCTTTATGACAGAAACAGATATGTATAAAAATTTGTATTTGCGAAAAGGAAAGGAAGAGAGTCTGAAACGTTTCCATCCCTGGATTTTCTCAGGAGCCGTTCATCATATAGACGGTGAGCCGGAAGAAGGAGAGGTGGTGCGTGTGCTTACCTCAGAGGGAGACTTCATGGCTGTGGGCCATTGGCAGATAGGCTCCATCGCGGTGCGTGTGCTTAGCTTCGAGGACTGCACCGTGGACGCGGCCTTTTGGGAAAGGCGGCTTCAGGTGGCTTATCAACTGCGCCGTACAGTGGGGTTGGCAGGTCGCGTGGAAAATGACATTTATCGTCTGGTGTATGGTGAGGGCGACGGGCTTTCCGGTCTGGTCGTGGACGTGTATGGGCCGACGGCTGTGATGCAGGCTCACAGCGTAGGTATGCATGTGTCGCGCATGGAGATAGCCAAGGCTATAGTGAAGGTGACGGACGGTGACATAAAGAATGTCTATTACAAAAGCGAGACGACATTGCCTTTCAAGGCCGGATTGGGACAGGAGAACGGTTTCATCATAGGCGGGAGCACGGAAAATGTAGCTGTGGAGAACGGGCTGAAGTTCCATATCGATTGGTTGAAAGGGCAGAAAACAGGCTTTTTCGTAGACCAGCGTGACAATCGTTCGCTGTTGGAGCATTATGCTCACGGACGTTCTGTGCTGAATATGTTCTGCTATACGGGAGGGTTCAGCGTTTATGCCATGCGCGGCGGAGCAGAATTGGTGCATTCGGTAGACAGCTCAGCCAAGGCTGTAGACTTGACGAATGCCAACATCGCTTTGAATTTTCCTGGCGACAAGCGTCATGAGGCTTATGCTGAAGATGCATTTAAATATTTGGACACGATGGAAAACCGTTACGATCTGATTGTCCTGGACCCCCCGGCATTCGCCAAACACAGAGATGCTTTGCGTCAGGCGTTGAAGGGTTATTCCCGGTTGAATTCCAAGGCTTTCGAGAAAATAAAATCCGGTGGCCTCCTTTTTACGTTCAGTTGTTCGCAGGTGGTGAGCAAGGAGCATTTCCGTACGGCTGTGTTTACGGCAGCCGCGCAAAGCAAAAGGCGGGTGCGCATCTTGCATCAGCTGCATCAGCCGGTGGACCATCCCATAGACATTTATCACCCCGAAGGGGAGTATTTGAAGGGCTTGGTGCTCTATGTGGAGTAAAAAAGCCCTCAAATCTGCAAAAACGTGTTAAATATCATGCCTTTTTCTCCGCAAACTATTGCAGATATCAGAGAAAGCAGTACCTTTGCATTGTGTTTTTCATGGTATTAGATTTAAGGTTAATGAAAGATTGGTTGTCGAGATGACAACCTTCTTTTTTTTATGCCCGTCTCTGTAGAAGGAGGCGGGCATTTTTGTTGTTGCAGGAAGCTCTTTCGGGTCTTGCGGAAAAGTGTCGGCATTCTTGCGCAAGACCGCAGCTTTTCTTGCGCAAGAAAAAAGCGGGTTGTCCGCAAAATCGTACAGCACGGAGCGGCAGACCGGTGGAGGTGAGGCCCGACGGCGGAGAAACCATTGCGGAATCTGCAGGCGGTGCGGTTGCTTTATGGCTTGCGTCCGGACGTGAAAAACAGAATGCCGTTCGGTACCGGTATGGCCGGAGGGCTGAAAACGTGCGGCGGTTTCCCCGTTTTTTGTGTGCTGTCCGGCGTTTTTATGACGCAGAAAGGTGTGGAAAACGGATTTTTTATGTAAGTTTGCAGGATAGAACATACTGCGGATTGCATAAAAAACGGAGGGACTATGATATTGAAAGTGCGCTTGACGGTGATGAATTTTCTGGAATATGCCGTGTGGGGAGCTTATCTGACTTCGATGGGAAGCTATCTGGTGAAGATCGGAATGGCCGAAAACATAGGCTGGTTCTATTCTGTGCAGGGAATCGTATCGCTCTTCATGCCGGCCCTGATGGGCATTATTGCCGACCGTTGGATGCAGGGACAGCGGGTGCTTAGCCTGTGCCATCTTCTGGCGGGCGTCTTCATGCTGTGCGCGTCTTTTTACGGTTTTCAGGCGGGAGCCGGTGCCTCATTCGCCACGTTGTTCATGCTCTATTCGCTGAGTGTGGCTTTCTTTATGCCGACGATAGCACTGGCCAATTCCGTGGCCTATGCGGCGTTGGATGGTGCCGGGCTGGATACGGTGAAGGATTTTCCGCCCATACGCGTGTTCGGCACGGTGGGCTTCATCTGTTCTATGTGGGCTGTCGATCTGGGAGGCATGCAGGAGAGCGCGGCCCAGTTCGCCGTTTCCGGCGTGTTGAGCCTGTTGCTTTCGGTTTATGCCCTGACCCTTCCGGCCTGTCCGGTGAGTCATGCTTCAGAGCGCAAGAGCGTGGCGGAGGCTTTGGGGCTGCGGGCGTTCTCGCTGTTCAGGCAGAAGCGTATGGCACTGTTCTTCATCTTTTCCATGTGTCTGGGCATTTGTCTGCAGATTACCAACGGATTTGCCAGTCCTTTCATTTTTTCGTTCGGCAATATTGCTGAATATGCCGATACGTTCGGTGTGCAGCATGCCAACATATTGATATCCGTTTCGCAGATTAGCGAGACTTGTTGCATCCTGCTCATACCTTTTTTCCTGAGCCGTTTCGGCATCAAGCGGGTGATGCTCATCGCCATGCTGGCCTGGGTACTGCGTTTCGGTTTCTTTGCTTTGGGAAATCCCGGTTCGGGCGTGTGGCTGTTCGTCCTTTCCATGTTGGTTTATGGAGTGGCTTTCGACTTTTTCAATATATCGGGGTCCTTGTTTGTGGATAAGGAGACCGACATCAGCATACGGAGCAGTGCGCAGGGGCTTTTCATGATGATGACCAACGGACTGGGAGCAACCATCGGAACCCTGTCGGCCCAGGCGGTCATCAATCATTTCGTCTACGCTTTGCCTGCCACGGCGACGGGGCATGAGGTTATTGACGGATGGAACACTTGCTGGTATATCTTTGCCGCTTATGCATTGCTGATGGCTGTGTTGTTTGCTGTATTCTTCAGATATGAGCATGCGGAAGGGGGGATTGTGAAAAAATGAACGAGAATGTAAGAGAATTGCAGGTGCATGCGGTGTCTAAATGTACGCAGGATGGTAGTGCTTATCTGGCCATACTGAAGGAGCGTGACGGCAGGCGGATTCTGCCTGTGCTGATGGAGCGCAGCGAAGCTTTTCAGCTGTTGATGAGAATGAAAGGAGTGGGCAGCACTTCTTTGCCCTCGTCCATGGCCGACGTGATGCGGGCGGCCTTTATGCAGTGTGGCATGAATGTAGAGGAAGTGCGCATTGCGGCAGTGCAGGCCGGTGTGACTTATTGTCATATATTATATAGAGCTGCAAACACCTATCACATGATTCGTTATTGCAAGGCTTCAGACTGTCTGATACTGGCCTATACGTTCGACTGTCCCATCACCATCAATGAATCATTGTTGGAGCATCAGTATATGCGTGAAGTGGGGAACGGCACCTATTCCATGCCTGTTAATTCCGTGAGCATCGAAGCACTGAAGGAAGCTTTGAAGCGGGCTGTGGAAGATGAGAATTATGAATTGGCTTCGCAGTTGCGCGATGAAATAGAGAGAAGGAAATGAAAGAATCACATTATTTTTACGCACCGGAGGCCGATCGGCTCTGCGAACTGCCGGCTGATGAAGCCGCACACTGCTTGCGTGTTTTACGTTTGCAGTGTGGAGACGAGATTCATCTGACGGACGGTAAAGGGCATTTCTATAAGGCGGAAATCGTGATGTCGGGCGGAAAGCGTTGCCTGTTTGAGGTGCGCGAGGTCGCCGACTGTCCGCGTGGATGGCATGGACGTTTGCATATTGCCGTGGCACCGACCAAGAACATCGACCGTATGGAGTGGTTTGTTGAGAAAGCCACAGAGATTGGTTTCGATGAGCTGACTTTTCTGGACTGCCGTTTTTCCGAACGTAGGGTAGTGAAGGCTGAGCGTATGGACAAGATAGCGGTGTCGGCCATGAAGCAGAGCCACAAGGCTTTCAAGCCCATGTTGAATGGAGTGGAGGCTTTCCGGCATTTTGTGGAGCGTGATTTTGCGGGGCAAAAGTTCATCGCCCATTGTTATGATGAGGCTGATGTGGACGGAACAGGCAAGACAGAGGGTGAGAAAAGTATGGAGGGCGGTAAGCCTTTTCTGCTGGATGTGATGGACCGTGAAGCGGATGCGGTCGTGCTTGTCGGTCCGGAAGGCGATTTCAGTGTGGATGAGGTCCGGTTGGCTCTGGCGCATGGGTTCCGATCTGTCAGTCTGGGGCATAGCCGTCTGCGGACAGAAACGGCGGCGTTGGTAGCTGTTCATTTGATGCAATTGAAGCATGCCGACAGAGATTTTGTAGAATAATAAACCGAAGAAAAAGCAATGAAAGCAAAAAAATATGTGATAGGAGGCATTCTCGTTGTCCTCCTGTGCGCGGCGGGATACTGGTGTTGGCGTACATTCATGTCGGACAGCTATCTGGACGTGTTGCCTTCACGGCCGAAGGCGTTGGCCGCGGTAGACCTGTCTGTGTTGTCGGCAGATGCAGGTGTGGAGGTTGAAGATGTCGGAAAAATATTACCGGCAGAATGGGTCACGGCCCGGTCGGGGATTGACTGGTCGCAGAAGATTTATGTTTTTGTTTCTGCAAAGGAGTATGTGGGGCTGTTGTTACCGGTGAAAGACGCCGGAGAGCTGGAGGATTTTTTCCGAAGCCGTGCGGAAAAGGGCTTCTGCACTCAGCCAGAAGAGCGGTTCGGCTGCCATTGGTCTGTGGTGGACGGCAAATGGCTGGCGGGCTTCGACGGCAAGGCTTTGCTGATGATGGGACCCGGACTTGCCGCGGATATGGACAGGTTGCGTCAGGAGATGGTCGGCTGTTTCCGTCAGAAAAGGCAGGTCAGCGGTGCGTCCACGGCTCTCTTTGCTGATGTGAACCGTAATCAGGCGGCTGTATCTGTCGCCGTGCAGCTGGACCTGTTGCCTTCCTTGTATGATAGTGCCGTCAAGATGAGTTTGCCGGAACATGCGGACCTGAGCGATGTCAGTTTGCTGGCAGACCTGCATTTTACGGAAAAAGGGTTGAGGATGGATGCGGAATTGCATTCTGCCAACGCTGCTGTTGTCCGCTATTATGAGCAGTTGTTCCGTTCGACAGGGACAATCGACGGACAGCTGGCCGGTTATGTGCCCGAAGATGCTTTGTTCTGGGCTTGTGCTCATGTCAATGGAGAGGAACTGCTGAGATATTTGCGCCGGAATCCGGCTTTGCGCACCTTCCTGATGGGATTGAATCTGGGCGTAGATGCCGATCTGATGATTCGTAGCATAGACGGTGATGTGGCTTTCATGCAGGAGTCCCCGGTGATGAACGGAAAGAACTTCCTGCTGACTGCCCAATTGAAAAACACTGATTTCCTGAGCGAAGCCGACTATTGGGAGAAGAGTGCGGCAGCCAATGGTGCCATGGCGTTCAGAAATTTCGGCAATGACCGTTTCTTTATTTCTTATGGAGACATACGATTCTATTTCGGTGTGAAGGGAAAGACGCTGTACGTCACGCCGTCTGAAGAGTTGGGCGAGGCTGCCTGCCGCGCCGCAACGGACGTGATGAGTCCATGGACGGACCGCATGAAAGAGGGGCCTTTGTTCGTATGGGTGAATCTGCGGCGGCTCAAAGAGATGGCGGCTGTCAGTGGAATGATGCAGGATATGGACTCAGACGGTCTGCAAAAAGGCCTGGATTTGTTTGATGATTTAGTCTTGTGTGTATCCGATTCCAACCGGATCACTTTGGAAATGCGGACGCAGGGAGGACGGAATGTGCTGAAAGAACTTTTGAAAGAATGGAAACAATCGAATTGAAGAATACATTGCCGCGGGTATTTGCCCGCAGAGATGACATACGGAGCGATATATGGCATCAGGATGTGACCTTTGAACGCGGGCATCTGTATCTTGTGGAAGCGGCATCGGGTACGGGAAAGTCGTCATTGTGCAGCTATCTTATCGGTTATCGTAACGATTACGAGGGCATTATTTGCTTTGACGGCAAGAATGTGCGGAACAACAGTGTGCAGGACTGGGTAGACATCCGCAAGCATTCTCTGAGCATACTGTTTCAGGAGCTTCGCCTGTTTCCCGAACTTACGGCTTATGAGAATGTGGCTATCAAGAACAATCTGACCGGATTCAAGAAGAAAAAACAGATTGAGAACTGGTTCGGAGCATTGGGCATCGGCGATAAGATGCAGGTGAAAGTCGGCCAGATGAGTTTCGGACAGCAGCAGCGTGTGGCTATGATGCGGGCGTTGGTACAGCCGTTCGACTTTCTGTTGGCGGACGAGCCTGTAAGTCATCTTGATGATGAGAACGGGCGTATCATGGGCGAAATCATGATGGAAGAGGTGCGTGCACAGGGAGCCGGCATTGTCGTTACCAGTATAGGCAAACATATCATGTTGGATTACGAAAAGACATTCAGGTTATGAATTTGGTTTGGAAGCTGCTTCGTCAGCATGTCAGTGTGCCGCAGCTTGCGGGTTTTTTTTCAGCAAATCTGTTAGGGATGCTCATCGTCTTGTTGAGTGTGCAGCTTTATTACGATGTCTTGCCTGTTTTCACTCAGGAGGACAGCTTCATCAAGAAAGACTATATCGTGTTGTCCAAGCACATCAGTGTGGTGAACTCCTTTAGCGGGAGAGCCAATGCGTTTACGGCGGAGGACGTAGACGAAATACGGCGGCAGCCATTCTGTAAGAGTGTGGGAGCTTTCACTGCCGGTCAGTACGGCGTAAGCGCCAGTCTGGGAATAGAGGGCATGGCTTATATGAGCACAGAGATGTTCTTTGAGTCCGTCCCCGACCGTTTCGTAGATACGGATATGAAGGACTGGAGTTTCAGGGAAGGCGATGCCGTTGTGCCCATCATCCTGCCCCGCAGTTACCTGACGATTTACAATTTCGGCTTTGCACAGAGCCGTTCGCTACCGAAACTTTCCGAAGGGTTGGTCAGTATGCTCGACCTGAACATACATCTGCGGGGCAACGGACGCGATGATGTGATGAAGGGAAAGGTCATCGGTTTCAGCAACCGTCTGAATACTATCCTTGTTCCTGAAAGCTTCATACGTTGGAGCAACAGCGTGTATGCTCCGGATGCAACTGCCGACCCCACCCGTCTGATTATGGAAGTGGGTAACCCCACGGACGACGCCATAGCCCGTTTTCTGCAACAGAAGGGCTATGAGACGGAGAGCGACAACCTGGATGCCGGACGGACCACTTATTTCCTGAAGATTGTGTCGGGCGTTGTGTTCAGCATCGGCCTGCTTATCAGCGTCCTGTCGTTTTACATTCTGATGCTGAGCATTTACCTGCTGGTGCAGAAAAACACAACGAAACTGGAAAACCTGTTGCTTGTCGGTTACAGCCCCAGGCGCGTCAGTCTGCCTTATCAGGTATTGACGGTGGCTATGAATCTGTCGGTCTTGCTCATTGCCTTGGGCATTCTGGTGTGGTTGCGGGCGTATTATATGGATTTGATATTGTCGGTGTTCCCGCAAATGGAACCTGCCGGGCTGTGGCCTGCCGTGACGGTCGGCGTATTGCTGTTCCTGTCGGTCAGCATACTGAATGTCTGGGCCGTATGGCATAAGGTGATGACTATTTGGAAACATGAAAACTGATCGCAGACTATGGAGCATTTGAAACGGCTTTACTGCAGCTGGAAAGGCGAGGAGCCATTCAGCGTAGAACGCTTGCCGGGGGCAGGCAGTAACCGTGTGTACTACCGGTTATGGGCGGCAGACGGAACTTCGGTGGTCGGAGTCGTAGGCACGTCGCGCGATGAGAATGACGCTTTTATTTATTTGTCCGGCCATTTTTCGCGCTGCGGCTTGCCCGTTCCGCAAGTGATGGCGGTCTCTTCAGACCGTCTGCGCTATTTGCAGACAGATTTGGGCAGCCGGAGTCTGTTCGATGCCTTGTCGGGAGGACGCGGGCGTGGCGGACGCTATTCTGCTGAAGAGAAAGAGTTGCTGAAGCGGACGATGGCGGCTCTTCCGGCCATACAGGTATGCGGTGCGGACGGGCTGGACTTTTCGCGCTGTTATCCTCAGGCGGCTATGGACATGACCAGTGTCTTTTTCGACCTGAACTATTTTAAATATTGCTTTCTGAAGGCTGCGGGAACCGACTTCCATGAGCTGAGGCTGGAGGAGAGCTTCCGCGAACTGGCGCACGATTTGGTCAGTGCGTCCGACGATACCTTCCTTTATCGCGATTTCCAGGCCCGCAATGTCATGCTCAATGGCGAGGGCCATCCTTTTTTCATCGACTTCCAGGGAGGGCGGCGTGGCCCGTTGGAGTATGATGTCGCCAGTTTTCTGTGGCAGGCATCGGCTCATTATTCAGCAGAACTGCGTGAAGAATTGACGGAAGTCTATCTGACTTCTCTCCGTAAGTATCGTCGGGTGGATGAGGCGCAGTTCCGCGAAAGGTTGCGTCGGTTTGTGCTGTTCCGCCTGCTGCAGGTGCTGGGCACCTATGGGTTCCGGGGCTATTTTGAGCGTAAGGAGCATTTCCTGAACAGCATATCTCCGGCCATTTGCAATCTGCGTGAGGTGCTGGCTGCGGGCGGTTGTCCTTACCCTTACCTGCACAGCGTACTGACGGAGCTGACGGAACTGCCGCGCTTTGCCGGTGAGTCGGCAACGGTGCCGGACGTCGGCGGGACGGAACGTCGGGCATTAAAGACCTGCATGGCGGATGAACAGACACCCGCTGGTGTATCCTGCGAGACATCTTGCGATGGGAAGAAGCCGTTGGTGGTGCGCGTGTTCAGCTTTTCTTATAAAAAAGGTATTCCGGAAGACAGCAGCGGCAATGGAGGCGGTTACGTGTTCGACTGCCGCAGTACGCACAACCCCGGACGTTATGCGCCTTACAAGTCATTGACGGGGCTGGATGAGCCGGTCATCCGTTTCCTGGAACAGGACGGAGAAATCCTGCTGTTTCTGGACAGCGTGTACCGCCTCGCCGACGCCCATGTGGAGCGTTATCTGCGGCGTGGCTTCACGGACCTGATGTTTTCCTTCGGATGTACGGGCGGGCAGCACCGCAGTGTGTATGCCGCACAGCATCTGGCTGAGCATCTGAATGGAAAGTTCGGCATCGAAGTGCGCGTCTGTCACCGTGAGCAAGGCATCAGCTTCAGCCTGCCGCCTCAGGATTCGCGCCGGTAGTCGGAAATGCTCCTGCCGTTCATCTTCCTGAAGAAACGGCTGAATGTGGCCAGATCCTCGAAGCCCAGTATCTCACTGATTTCCTTTGCGCTCTTGGACGTGTAGAGCAAGAGGCGCCGGGCCTCGGCATCGACACGTTCGTGTATGATGCGTAAGGGGGAGCCTAATCCGTAGCGTGCGAACAGGTTGGACAGCGTTTTGGGCGAGCGGTAGAGCATGTCGGCGTAATCCTGCACACGCTTTTTCTCTTTGAAATGTTTGTCCACCAGAACATAGAACTGCCGGATGATGTCGAATCCGTTCTCTTGTTCTCTCCCGCCTTCCAGCCGTTGGCGTGCCATGCGGGTGACGGTGATGATGAAATGCTTCAGTTGCATGCGCAGCATTTCCTCCTGCAGGTTGTCACGGACGGTGCATTCCTCGCTCAGGGTTTCGGCGATATGCTCCAGCCGTTGCGTTTCGGCGGGCGAGAGCATCAGCCGGAGCAGGTGGGATGAGCCGTGAAAGAGGAATCCGTTGCACGACGCCGCATTGTCGTGCCCGTAGATGCAGTAGAAGTTGCTGTTGAAGAGCAGGGCAAGGTATTCGCCTTCAGCCTTGAGCTTGTCCACGTGATGGAGGGCCGAGAGCGAGACCAGTTCGTCGGTCTGCAATTGTGTGCCTACATGGTCGATTTCCATGTACAGGCTGCCTTGCCGCACCCAGATGAATTTATACAGGTTCCGGTCGCTCAGCAGTTCCGGTTTCTCGTGCAGGTGTCCGGTCATGGCGAACACACCGTTCAGTCGTGTCTTCAACAGAAATTCCATTTCTTCTTCATTGCGTTTTGCGGGTAAATATAGATTTATTCCGGCATATGGGAAAGGGATGGCGAAGATTTCTTCATTCCATCCCTTCCTTTTGCGGTCCGCACGTCCGGTGCGGCTTGTTTTCAGACGATGTTCTTACTGAGCGTTGAGCAGCACGCTGTCGATCATTTTTTTCAGTTCGGGCCGGGGCATGGCACCCTGTGTGACAGTCGGTGTGCCGTTTTGCGGAATCCACAGCAGGGTGGGGATGCTGCGTATGCCGAACGCACCGGCCAGTTCCTCCTCCTGATCTACATCAATCTTGTAGATGCGTATCTTTCCGTCATATTCCTTTGCCAGTTCTTCCAGCACCGGAGCCAGTGCCTTGCAGGGGCCGCACCAGGTGGCATAGAAATCTATCAGGCAAGGCTGGTCTCCTTCAAACTTCCAGGCGTTGGGATTAGCCTCATAGTTGTACACGTTTTTCAAGAACTCGGCTTTGGTCAGATGAACGATTTCCATATTGTCTCCTTTCTTTTTGTTGGGTTTGTCACTCGTTTTGTTTTGGGCGCAGGCGTTCAGTGTTACGACCAGTCCCAGTGCCGCGAGGGCAGATCTCATCAGTTTCATGACTGTCATTGTTGTAATGGTTTTGATTTCATGTTGCAAAGATGGGGCATTCCTGCGGATAAACGCATGGCAATTCCGCCGGAAAAGTTGGCAGAATTTCCCTTTCTGCGTTTTTTCTGCCTGCAGAGGCTGTTCCGGCGGGGGCGGATGGCGGTCCGGCTGAGGGTGGTTTCAGTCTTCGTGAGCGGCTTCTCGTATTGCTTTCCATAAGTATTTGTCTTTCATTTGATTGCATGGGTGGCTTTTCCGTTGCGCACAACCGGTGGTTTCTTTGCGCACGACTGCGGACGTTTGTGCGCATCGTCGCTGCCGTTTGTGCGCAAGAAAAATGTCGGTTGTGCGCAACGCGCTGGCTGTTCTTGCCGAAGGCTTCTCTGCGGAGCGGAATTTGCGGGTGGAGGCGGGTTGGCCATTTCGGAAAAATGTCGTATTTTTGTATCGCAAGTGTCTGTGGAAGATGCGGGGGAGGATGCAATGAATGATTAAAATAAGGAGGTAATATGGTGGGTGTTTTTTTAATGTTGATGGCTCTGTTTGCCGTAGTGATTTTCCTGCTGTTCCGGAATGCGCGTCGGCTTGTTAAAGAAGAACACGGACGTTCCGGCGATGCCCCTGTGAAAGACAAGAGGGACATGACTCCGGAGCAGCAGAAATTGAGAGCAAGGCTGTGGGTCTTCATGGCTGAGATTATGGAAGTCACGAATAACCGTATGGTGCAGATGAGTTTCCAGCGGTTGGTCTCCGAAGGACGGGTATCCGGGCTTGAACTGGAAGAATTAAAGGCCAACGCCAGGAACAAGAACAGGGAGCTGGAAATTGAGAGCCTCAGGGCGGCTTTGGCTGCGACCGGAGACCGTCAGTTCCAGACCGCCTGTTACAAAGAATTGAAGGCGATTGCCCGGATAGCCGGCGGGGAGACGAAGGAAGCGTTCAGGCGGATTTTCGATGGGCTGGATATGGGGAGATAGGGCATAAGGCCCGCAGATGCTGCGGTTTTAACATCTTCGGCAGAAGATTTCAAGGCGGCGGAGGGCGTCTTTCCGGACGGAAATGCCTAAATTTGCAGCCATGAAAGCCATGATATTTGCGGCGGGACTGGGCACCCGCCTGAAACCTTTGACCGACACGATGCCGAAAGCCCTCGTACCGGTGGGCGGCAAGCCGCTGCTGGAATTGCAGATGCGCAGACTGGTCGCCGCTGGATTTACGGACATAGTGATTAACGTGCATCATTTTGCCGACCAGATTGTGCGCTTCGTCGAGGAGCACGACGGTTTCGGTGCACGCGTGCGCTTCAGCGACGAGCGCGAACGGCTGCTGGACACCGGAGGGGGCATCCGCAAGGCTGTGCCCTTGCTGCTGGATGGCAATGAGGGCGGAGCACCTTTCTTGGTGCACAATGTGGACATTCTGAGCAATGTGAATCTGGCAGACTTCTATCGCCGGGGGACAGAGGCGGCCGCGTTGCTGCTGGTGAACGAACGCCCCACGCAGCGTTATCTGCTGTTCGACAGAGAGAGCGGTCGCCTGATGGGCTGGACGAATGTAGCGACAGGAGAGGTGAAATCTCCCTATCAGACATTGGATGTGGAGGCGTGCCGCAAGTATGCCTTTGCGGGCATTCATCTGTTTTCGCCGCGTCTGTTCACTTATTTCAATGATTGGCCGGACCGGTTTTCCATCATAGATTTCTATCTGTCCGTGTGCAATCGCGAGTCTGTTTATGCTTATCCCAGCCCCGGATTGAAAGTGCTGGATGTGGGAAAACAGGATTCCCTCGCACGGGCGGAAGCATTCTTGGCAGAGGAGTGTTGTTAGTCTCGATTATTTGTTGTACTTTTGCGCACAAAATCAGTTAAAAAACTTTTTATGCAACAGAAAATCATCATTCTTGATTTCGGGTCGCAGACCACCCAGCTTATCGGACGCCGCGTGCGCGAGTTGGACACGTTCTGTGAGATTTTGCCTTATAATAAGTTCCCGAAAGACGACCCGTCGGTCATCGGTGTGATTCTGAGCGGTTCGCCTTTCAGTGTTTACGACAAGGAAGCATTCAAAATCAATCTGGATGAATTGCGCGGAAAGTATCCCATCCTGGGCATTTGCTACGGCGCACAGTTCATGAGTTACGTCCTGGGCGGTACGGTGGAGCCGGCGGGCACCCGCGAATACGGGCGTGCCAATCTGACTTGGTTCGACAAGGAAAACCCGTTGTTCAAAGGTCTTGAGGAGAACTCTCAGGTGTGGATGAGTCATGGCGACACCATAACCAGCCTTCCGCAGGGATTCAAGGTGGTGGCGTCTACCGACAAAGTGGTGAACGCCGCCTATCAGGCAGAGGGTGAACAGCTTTGGGGAGTGCAGTTCCATCCGGAAGTGTTCCACACCGTGCAGGGCACGCAACTGCTGAAAAATTTCGTGGTGGACGTCTGTGGCAGCCGTCAGGACTGGAGTGCCGCTTCGTTTGTGGACGCGACTGTGGCTGAGCTGAAGGCACAGCTGGGCAATGACAGAGTCATTCTGGGACTGAGCGGTGGCGTGGATTCGTCTGTTGCAGCCGTGTTGCTGAACAAAGCCATCGGGCAGAACCTGACCTGCATTTTCGTAGATCACGGTATGTTGCGCAAGAATGAGTTCCGCAATGTGTTGCATGATTATGAATGCCTCGGACTGAATGTCATCGGGGTAGATGCCAGTGCCAAGTTCTTCAAGGATTTGGAGGGAGTGACCGATCCGGAACAGAAACGTAAGATTATCGGTCGCGATTTCGTGGAAGTGTTCGATGCTGAGGCCCGTAAGATAACCGATGCAAAATGGTTGGCACAAGGTACGATTTACCCCGACCGCATAGAAAGTCTGAACATCACGGGCAAGACCATCAAGAGCCATCATAATGTGGGCGGACTGCCCAAAGAGATGAACCTGCAGTTGTGCGAGCCGCTGAAATGGCTGTTCAAGGACGAAGTGCGGCGTGTGGGACGTCAGATGGGTATGCCCGAACATCTGATAACGCGCCACCCGTTCCCCGGACCGGGGCTGGCTGTACGTATTCTGGGTGACATTACGCCGGAGAAAGTCCGTGTGCTGCAGGACGCGGATGACATCTTTATTCAAGGACTGCGCGACTGGGGGCTTTATGACCAGGTATGGCAGGCCGGAGTCATTCTGCTGCCTGTGAAGAGCGTAGGAGTGATGGGGGATGAGCGCACGTACGAACGGGCCGTGGCCCTGCGTGCCGTGACCAGTACGGATGCCATGACTGCCGACTGGGCACACTTGCCTTATGATTTTATGGCCAAGGTGAGCAACGATATTATTAATAAGGTAAAAGGCGTGAACCGGGTATGCTATGACATTTCCTCAAAACCGCCTTCGACCATAGAATGGGAGTAAACGAAAAAGGTCTGCAGAAACTGTCAATAGCCTCAATCCGGAAGGTTGAGGCTATTGCCGTGTAGAGACAACAAGGGACAAAACAATGCAAGAAATGGTGAAACTATGTGTCAAATTGCTGATGGCCTGCGCTGTTCCCGCAACAATGGTGCAAGCTCAATCGGACACTGTTCTGACTTATCGCGTTGAGGCCTCGGCGAATGTCAGTTCGGGGGATTACGCTCCGTTATGGTTTACGGCAAACCGCAACGGATTGTCGAGTCAGGAACCCAACAGCGCATATCTGCGTGCCGGATTGGGTTATGCTCATTCATTCAATCATAACTGGCGTATTGGCTTGGGGGTGGACTTGGCTGCGGCTGTAAACAGCCCGTCTGATTTCATCGTGCAGCAGGCTTATGCCGATATATCTTGGCGTATGCTGAATCTGAGCATCGGCAGCAAGGAGCGTGTCCCTTTGGGAAAGAATCCGTTGTTGAGTAGCGGCGGTATGGTGGAAGGCAACAATACGCGTCCTGTTCCGCAGGTGAGGGCTGAGATTGTCGAGTATTATACGGTTCCGGGAACGAAAGGCTGGTTCGCGTTCAAGGGATATATTGCTTACGGTCGTTTCACGGACGACCGGTGGCAACGCGATTTTGCCAGAAAACATCTTCAGCCCTATGTGGAAAAAGTGCTGTATCACAGCAAGGAATTGATGCTGAAAGTGGGAAACAAAGAACGATTTCCGCTGGAGGTTGAGGTCGGCATGCTGATGTCTGCCCAGTTCGGCGGCGAGCGTCACAGCTTCAGTGAGACAGATGGCACGGAAAAGGTGGAGAAGATGCCGCATAAATTGAAAAATTACGCCAAGGTATTTTTGGCGAAATCAGGAGGAGCGGATACACCGGGGGGCGATCAGGTGAATGTTGAAGGGAATCATGTGGGCAGTTGGAACTTTGCGCTGAACTATTATTTGCGGCAATGGAAGTTCCGTGTGTATTATGAGCATTTCTTTGATGACCATTCACAAATGTTTCTGGAGTACGGAAGGTGGAAGGACGGGCATTTAGGCATCGAGGTGACTCTGCCCGAAAACCGGTGGGTGAGCACTTTGCTGTGGGAGGGACTGGCGACGAAGGACCAGTCGGGACCTATACTGTATGACGGCGATGCCCGTTTTGAGAATGCGGCTTACCACGGGACTCAGATCAGTGCGAAGGATAATTATTATAATAATTTCTTCTATCAGTCATGGCAACACTACGGTTTGGGCTTGGGTAATCCCCTGTTGCCTGGTCCGTTGTACAACACGGACGGATCGCTGGAGTTCCGTAGTAACCGCGTCCGGGCCAATCATTGGGCGTTCAGCGGTACGCCTGCCGATGAGTGGGGCTATCGGGTGCTGATGTCTTACGCTTTGCATTGGGGAACTTATGACAATCCGCTGGATAAAATACGCAAGCAGTTCAGTTCGCTGTATGAAGTCACATACTCGCCTAAACGCTTGGACGGATGGCATTTCAGCGTGGCTGGTGCAGTAGATCACGGTACTTATATCGGTAATAGTGGCGGAGGTATGATAACGATAAAGAAAGAAGGATTATGTATAAGGAAGTAATGAAAAAGGCGTGTGGCTGGATTTTACCTTGTGTGATGACTGTATCTGTCTTTTTTTCTTGTACGGGCAAAGCACCTGAATACCCGGATCTGGAAGGCTATTGGAAGCAGGAACGGATAGAGAACGAGGCTACGGGCGAGCGTGTGGACTGCAACCGCCTTTACTGGGCTTTGCAGTTGGGCGTCTGTGAAATGAAGGATCTGGGCGGAAACGGCTACGGCACTTATCTTTGCAGATATGTTTACGATCCGGATGCTTCCACTTTACGCATGTACGATTTCAGAGTCCGCTCCACCCAGTCTGCTGATGTGGAAATGGAGAAACTGCGGCAGTTCGGTGTACCGTCGAAAGATGTCACTTTTGAAGTGCGCTTGCTGAATGACGATGCAATGGTGCTTCATGCTGCAGATACGACACTCTATTTCCGTTCTTTCTGACAGAATGTATGCCGTGTGAGGGACTTTATTTCTTTCTTTTGTTTTTTTTATCAAAACAAGAAGATATTTTTCCCGCTTACTTATGCTGTAGTTCAAAAGAATTTTATAAATTTGCAGTGCCGAATGGAAGAGGCGGCTGCATTCTGCTTAGCAGGCAGTGAGGAGGAATAAAGAGACAGATAATGAATTCTTATATAACCTTTAATTTTAAAGATTAAGTAAAATGATTAAAGTAGGTATTAATGGTTTCGGTCGTATCGGCCGTTTCGTGTTCCGTGCCGCTCAGAACAGAAGCGACATTCAGATTGTAGGTATCAATGACCTCTGCCCGGTAGACTACCTGGCATACATGCTGAAGTATGACACTATGCACGGTGCTTTCCAGGGTACTATCGAAGCTGACGTTGAGAACAGCAAGCTGATTGTAAACGGTAAGGAAATCCGCGTAACTGCAGAACGTAACCCGGCTGACTTGAAATGGAATGAGGTTGATGCTGAGTACGTAGTAGAATCTACGGGCTTGTTCCTGACAAAGGAAAAGGCTCAGGCTCATATCCAGGCTGGTGCTAAATATGTAGTGATGTCAGCTCCTTCCAAGGATGACACTCCGATGTTCGTTTGTGGCGTGAACGAGAATACTTATGTAAAGGGTACTCAGTTCGTTTCTAACGCTTCTTGTACTACCAACTGTTTGGCTCCTATCGCTAAAGTGTTGAACGACAAGTTCGGTATTATAAACGGTTTGATGACTACGGTTCACTCTACGACAGCTACTCAGAAGACGGTTGATGGTCCTTCTATGAAGGATTGGCGTGGTGGCCGCGCTGCATCTGGCAACATTATTCCTTCTTCTACAGGTGCTGCTAAGGCTGTAGGTAAGGTTATTCCTGCTTTGAACGGTAAGTTGACAGGTATTTCTATGCGTGTCCCGACTTTGGATGTTTCTGTAGTCGACCTGACTGTAAACTTGGCTAAGCCCGCTACGAAAGAGGCTATCTGCGCAGCCATGAAGGAAGCTTCTGAAGGTGAACTGAAAGGTGTTCTGGGTTATACTGAGGATGCAGTTGTTTCTTCTGACTTCTTGGGTTGCACGCTGACTTCAATCTTCGATGCAAATGCCGGTGTTTATTTGACAGATACCTTTGTTAAGGTCGTTTCTTGGTATGACAATGAAATCGGTTACTCTAACAAGGTATTGGATCTGATTGCTCACATGAAGAAAGTGAACGGCTAATCCGTTTCCTGTTTATAATGAAAAATGAGCCATCCTCTCTGTGAGGGTGGCTTTTTTTGTATCTTTGTCCATGGAAAAGTTAATGTCAGTAGTTATGGACTATGATTTGATTACGGTATTGGGACCTACTGCATCCGGAAAAACCTCGTTGGCAGTGGCGTTGGCGCACGAGCTGGAGACGGAAATCATAAGTGGTGACAGCCGTCAGGTATATCGGCGAATGGATATAGGAACGGGCAAGGATTTGGACGAATATAAAATTGGAGAATCCGTCATTCCTTATCATCTGATTGATATTGTGGAGCCGGGAACGAAGTATAATGTATTTGAATATCAGCGTGATTTCTTGAAGGTCTATCAACAAATGCATGGGCGTGGATTGATTCCTGTACTGTGTGGCGGGACGGGAATGTATATAGAGTCTGTGCTTCGCGGATATAATTTGCGTTCAGTTCCCGAAAATCCGGAATTACGTGCTAGTTTGTCAGAAAAGAGCTTGACAGAGTTGACAGAAATATTGAAAAGCTATAAGCAATTGCATAATACAACAGATGTGGATACGGTGAAACGGGCTGTGCGGGCCATTGAAATTGAGGAATATTATCGTACTCATCCGGTAGAGGAGGCGTCTTTTCCACATATTCGGGCATTGGTCGTGGGTGTCAGCATTGACCGTGAAACGAGGCGACAGAAAATCAGCGAACGTTTGCGGCAACGTCTGGCGGAAGGTATGGTTGATGAAGTCAGGCGTTTGTTAGCGGAAGGTATTTCTGCTGAGAATTTGATTTATTATGGCTTGGAATATAAATATCTGACTCTATATGTGATGGGGAAATTGTCTTATGATGAAATGTTCCGCATGTTGGAAATCGCCATTCATCAGTTTGCCAAAAGACAGATGACATGGTTCCGTGGAATGGAGAAACGTGGGATTCTTATTCATTGGTTGGATGCTTCTTTGCCATTGCAAAAGAAAGTGGAACAGATTAAACTTTGGCTTTCTTGAGAAAATAATAAGAAAGTATTTGCACATGATGAATTGTTTTGTGTATATTTGTGGTCTTGTTTAACAATTAAGCTCATGGAATCGTCAAGATGGGGGATCATATATTGTCCGAAAGAAGGTGTCCGTCATATACATAAGGAGTGGGAAGCCATACGTTCTTATCTGACGGAAAAGCACGTGTTGTATGATTTTGTACAGAGCGAAGGCCCGAAGTCCGTAGAGCGTCTGGCTTCGATGCTGGCTTTTAATGGATATTCTACAATCATTGTTGTGGGAGGAGATGCTGCTCTGAACAGGGCGTTAAACGGCATTTTGTCTCAAGGTGATGACGTGCGCCGGCGGATAGCTTTGGGTGTGATACCTAATGGATGGGGAAACGATTTCGCTCATTTCTGGGGCTTTGAGGAAGATAATTATAGACAGACAATTGATTGGCTGGTAGAACATCGTTTACGCAAGGTAGATGTCGGTTATTGTCAACCGGAAAATCCGAGCGGGGCAACTCCCCGTTACTTTTTAAATTGCGTTAATGTGGGCCTGGTTGCCAATATTATGAATATCAAACATAAGACAAGACGTTTTTGGGGGATGCTGACTCTCTCTCATCTTGCTTCTATGTTTATGCTTCTCTTTCAGAGAATGGAGCACCGGATGCATTTTAAAGTAAATCTGGATGATATAAACAAGAGTGTGATGACGGTGTGTGTAGGTAGTGCCAGAGGTTATGGACAAACTCCCAGTGGAGTTCCGTATAATGGTCTGTTGGACGTATCTGTAGTTTCTCATCCAGAGATGAAACAAATGATAGAGGCTTTATGGATGCTTTTTCGTGGGCGTTTCCTGAATCATAAGGCTGTGAAATCCTATCGGACACGGAATGTGGATTTCTATGATTGTGGAAAAGCTATGATTAGTTTAGATGGTGCAGTGTGGGAGAATGCCTCAACACCGATGAAAATCGGTATTCATCAAGAGTGGCTGAACTTTATTATTCCTGCTTGATGAAAAGGAATTGTGGGTTTTCTATCCTATTCTGGAGATTTTTTCCAATTTGTCTTCTGCAATAATTTTTATTTTCCGTCCGTCAATGGCGATAATCTTTTCAGCCGCGAAGTTGGAAAGAGTGCGGATTGCATTAGATGTGGTCATGTTGGACAGATTGGCTAAATCTTCTCTGGATAAATAGATACTTAAAGTACATCCATCTTCTTCTAAACCGTAACTTTCTTTTAGGAAAAGTATAGATTCAGCTAATCTTCCGCGGATATGTTTCTGTGTCAGGTTGACTGTCCTTTCATCAGCTATGCCTAAATCCACAGACAACTGCTTGATGAAGAACCAGGCTAAATCATTGTTTTCACTGACCAGGTGCGTAATGGTTGACATGGGGATCATGCCTATGGTGGATGTTTCAAATGCAGCTGCAGCGGTCAGGTATTCTTGATGAGCAAAATAGGCGCGATATGCAAAATATTCTACAGGTTTGATGACGCGGATAATCTGATTGCGTCCGCCAACCCCATTCTTAAATATTTTAACTTTACCGGAAAGCAAGCACATCAATTGGGTTGGGAATTCCCCCTCACTATATATTGGTTCGTTCTTTTTAAATGTGTGTATTGTGAGGTTTTTTGTTAAGTGTTCGCGCTGTTCCGGGGTAAGAGGATTCCATAAGTCAGAGATCTTTTCTAAAATCTCTTCTTTTTCTGTTTCCTTTCTGACCATAGATAAAAATATGCTGCAAAATTATGTTTTACGACACAAAATTAGTAAATCCAGACTAATTCAAGAAATATTGAACATATAAAAATATATTCTACAGCATATTTTTATAATTTCTTAAAAATATGTTATCAAAGAATTTCGCTAATCAATGGATTTTTATTATTTTTGGGTGAGTTAAAAGCAAAGACAACATAAAACGGCGAAATAGTAATAACCTTATAATAATATGATTCTAGACTATGAGTTACATTCATTTTGATAAGACTCTGATGACAAACTTGGAGGAGGCTTTGCAAAAAGAAATTTTGCGGTCAAATCGTTCCGGAGCTTACTCTTGTTCTACTATTGTAGATTGTAATACGCGGAAATATCATGGTTTGTTGGTTGTGCCCATACCAAAGTTGGGTGATGAAAACTATGTCTTATTGTCGTCATTGGATGAAACAGTGGTGCAACATGGGGCAGAATTTAATTTAGGATTGCATAAATATCAGGGTAATAACTTCAGTCCTAACGGTCATAAATATATCCGTGAGTTTAATTGTGATCAAGTGCCGACGACAATTTATCGTGTCGGGGGAGTCGTGTTGAAAAAGGAAAAGGTCTTTCAGCATTATGAAAACCGCATTATTATACGATACACATTGTTAGATGCTCATTCTGAGACCACATTGAAACTTCGCCCGTTCTTGGCTTTCCGTTGTGTAAGAGAGTATACTCATGAAAATGCTCGTGTGAATAAAAGCTATCAGGAGGTTTCTAATGGCATTAAGACGTGCATGTATGATGGTTATCCTGAGCTATATATGCAGTTGAATAAGAAAAACGTTTTTATATTTCAGCCGGATTGGTATAGAGGTGTAGAATATCCCAAGGAATTGGAGAGAGGTTATGCATTCAATGAAGATTTGTATGTTCCCGGATATTTTGAGTTTAAGATAAAGAAAGGAGAGAGTGTCGTATTCTCTGCAGGACTGTCTGAAATTAAAACAAGTCAGCTGAAACAGATTGCTGATTTTGAAGTGAACATACGTACTCCGCGGGATAATTTTTATCATTGTTTGGTAAACTCGGCACATCAATTTTACTATCATGTTGATGGCGAGAATTATATTCTTGCGGGATATCCTTGGTTTAAGTGTCGTGCCCGTGACATGTTGATTGCCTTGCCTGGGTTGACATTGGCTAATGAGGAAGTCGAGCAATTTGATCTATGTATGAATACAATGGAGAAAGGTATACGGGAGTTTATGCGTGGAGGACCTCTGACGGTTAAGATCCATGAAATCGAGCATCCGGACATCCTTTTATGGGCAGTAGGTTGTGTTCAACAATATGCTAAAATTGTTTCTTTGCAGAGTTGTGTGGAGAAATATGGCTTGTTGGTGAAGGATATTATGATGTATTTGAGTTCCAATTCGCATCCGGAGTTGAAGGTGAAGGAGAACGGATTGGTCTATGCGGAAGGAAAGACAAAAGCGGTTACATGGATGAATTCTACAGCCAATGGCCGTCCTATTGTGCCCCGAAGTGGTTATATCGTAGAATTTAATGCATTATGGTATAATGCATTACGGTTTAGTGAGGAGATTTGTCATTGGGCCGGGCAAAAGGAAGATGAAGCCTTTTTTGGTTCAATGGCGAAAAAAGTAGGAGAATCTTTTAAGAACGTATTTCTGAATCAATATGGTTATTTGTTCGATTATGTTGATGAGACGAACGATTCTCAGGATTGGAGTGTACGTCCAAATATGATATTTGCAGTAGCTTTGGATTATTCTCCATTGAGTTTAGCCGAGAAGAAGCAAGTACTTGATATTTGTACCAAAGAACTGTTGACTCCCAAAGGCTTGCGTTCTCTCAGTCCGAAAAGTGGGGGATACAATCCTATGTATGTCGGTCCACAGATCCAGCGTGACTATGCTTATCATCAGGGTACGGCATGGCCTTGGTTGGCTGGATTCTATATGGAGGCTTGTCTGCGCTTGTACAAACAGAGTCGCGTAACGTTTATTGAACGATTGCTTGTCGGATTTGAAGAAGAAATGTTCTCGCATTGTGTGGGTACTATTCCGGAACTTTTTGATGGTAACCCACCATTTCAGGCGCGAGGAGCCATATCATTTGCCATGAATGTAGCGGAAATGCTCCGTGTTGTGAAGTTGATAGAAAAATACAGTATACAATAAAAGGGAGGAACCAGATATGAAGGTTTTAATGTTTGGATGGGAGTTTCCTCCTCATATTCTTGGAGGACTCGGAACTGCTAGTTACGGATTGACTAAGGGGCTTTCCTTACAACCGGATATGGAGATCACCTTTTGCCTTCCTAAGCCATGGGGAGACGAGGATCAGAGTTTTATGAAGATTATAGGGATGAATTGTGTCCCGGTTGTTTGGCGTGATGTCGATTGGAATTATGTAAGCAGTAGAGTGGGGAAGTGCATGGACCCACAGCTCTATTTTGATTTGCGTAATCATATTTATGCTGATTTTTCGTATCGCTATGTGAACGATTTAGGCTGCATAGAGTTTTCGGGGCGTTATCCGGATAATCTGCATGAAGAGATCAACAACTATTCTATTGTGGCCGGTGTCGTGGCACGGCAGCAACAGTTCGACATCATACATGCTCACGACTGGTTGACTTATCCGGCCGGTATACATGCCAAGCAAGTTAGCGGTAAGCCTTTGGTGATTCATGTACATGCTACTGACTTTGACCGTAGTCGGGGAAATGTGAATCCTACGGTGTATGGAATAGAAAAAGACGGTATGGATCATGCAGACTGCATCATGTGTGTGAGTGAGTTGACAAGACAGACTGTTATTAATCATTACCATCAGGATCCGTCTAAATGTTTTGCCATGCACAATGCGGTCTATCCGTTGGCTCCAGAACTTCAGGCGATTGTGGATCAGCGCAAACCGAGTAGTGAGCGAAAAGAGAAGGTCGTTACTTTCCTGGGGCGTATAACAATGCAGAAAGGTCCTGAATATTTTATTGAAGCAGCCAAGCGGGTACTTGACAGAACTAGGAACGTACGTTTTTGTTTTGCTGGAAGCGGTGATATGATGAATTCTATGATAGAGATGGCGGCTGCTTATGGCATTGCCGATCGTTGTCATTTTCCCGGTTTTATGAAAGGCAAACAAGTGTTTGAATGTTTCCGTGACAGTGATGTTTATGTCATGCCCTCGGTTTCTGAGCCGTTTGGCATTTCACCTTTGGAAGCCATGCAGAGTGGAGTGCCGTCGATTATCAGTAAACAGTCGGGATGTGCTGAGATTCTTACCAAATGTATTAAAGTCGATTATTGGGATATAGACGCCATGTCTGATGCCATGTATGCTTTATGTATGTATCCGTCGTTGCACGATTATCTTCAAAAAGAAGGAAAGAAAGAGGTTGACGGTATAACATGGGAGAAAGTGGGACAGCGTATCCGAAGGCTTTATGATGCGACGATCCAAAAGTGTAATTCATAAAAATGTTGAAATATGAAAACCATTTGTCTTTATTTTGAGATTCATCAGAACATACATCTAAAACGGTATCGCTTCTTTGATATCGGCACGGATCATTATTACTATGATGATTATGAGAATGAGCGCAGTATTACGGATACGGTGGAGCATTCCTACAGGCCGGCACTTCGCACGCTGCTTCAGATGCTGAAAGATAATCCGGGCTTCTTTAAAGTCGCTTTTTCCATATCTGGATGTGCCATTGAATTGTTGGAGAATTATGCTCCCGATGTTATAGAACTTCTGCAGGAGTTGAATGAGACAGGGCAGGTTGAGTTCCTGGCTGAGCCTTATTCTCATGGTCTTTCTTCATTGGCAAACGAGGACTCGTTTAAGGAAGAGACGCTGAGAATGGCCTATAAGGTTAAAGAACTGTTCGGTAAACAGCCACAGGTGTTCCGAAACTCTTCCCTGATTTATTCTGACGACATAGGGAGCACTGTCGCTTCGATGGGCTTCAAGGGCGTATTGACAGAGGGGGCTAAACATATACTGGGTTGGAAGAGTCCTCACTTTGTTTACCATTGTGCGCAAAATCCCAATTTGAAATTGCTTTTGCGCGATTATAAATTGTCGGATGATATATCTTTGCGGTTCAGCAATGCCACGTGGAATGAATACCCCTTGTTTGCTGATACCTATATGAATTGGATCGCTGCCGTTCCGGAAGAAGAGCAAGTGATAAATATATTTATGGAGTTGTGTGCGTTGGGTATGTTCCAACCCTTGTCTTCGAATATTCTGGATTTCATCAAGGCTTTGCCTGAATGTGCCCGTCAGCGTGGAATTACTTTTTCAACACCTTCGGAAGTCATTGCAAACTTCAAGTCTGTAGATGCTCTTGAAGTGCCTTATCCGTTGTCATGGGTGGACGAAGAGCGTGATATCAGTTGTTGGTTGGGGAATGATATGCAGCGTGAAGCTTTCAATAAACTCTATAGTGTGGCTGACCGTGTGCGTATTTGTACAGACCGTAAGATAAAGCAAGATTGGGACTATCTGCAGGCAACCAATAATTTCCGCTTCATGACAACTAAGTCAAGCAGTTGGAATATGTACCGGGGCATTTATGACTCGCCTTATGATGCGTTCACTAATTATATGAATATTCTCGGAGATTTCATTAATAGAGTGAACAGTATGTATCCCAGCGATATAGACAATGAAGAATTGAATTCATTGTTGACTCTTATCAAGAATCAAGGTGAAGAGTTAGAAGTGAAGGACAAGGAGATAGCCCGTCTGAATACTCGTTTGAAGAAACTGAGTCCGGATGCGGAGGCCAAAAAGAGCACGGCTCGTAAGACCTCGTCTAAGAAATAGGGAGTATAAAGTTTATTTCATAAAAGAGCCTCCCCGCCTTTAAACTTGTTTAAGGCGGGGAGGCTCTTTGCTTTAAGTGTTTTGTTCTTTTGCCTATTGGAAAGAGCTGTAAATCACCTGCATCTGTATTTTGTCATTATTCCCTCCAACCAGTCGGGCACTGCCCAGTCCCATGTCATGGGTTACGCTTACGATATTGTTGCTGTTGTCCTCGTTGGTTTCTACGGGAATAAATACAACCTTGTTCCAATCCTCGTTGGTAAGCACCCATTCTTCCGGAGTTACTCCGGCCTTGGCGGCTTCTTCATTGCGGTGTCTGCGGCAGTAAGCTATCAGATTGCTGATGTTGGAGAAAGTGTAAGTGTTATAACTGCTGTTGAATGAAGCCACATAAGAAGTTTTGTTGTCCGGCACCTTGCGTTCCTCAAAGAAACTGTGGATTTCCTGTTTGGGTACTAACAGTAAGGTTTGTGGAATGTCGAAAGCGACGCTTTGATCAGCTTGCGTATTATAGCGGTACAGTGAAATCTGTGCCTGGCTGATGCTGTCGTTTTCATGCCCGTCGTAGATCTGGTCTATGGGGAGGGTCATCTCCGTGAAGATGCCTGCCGGAGTTTTCAGATAGGTGCATGATGTCTCGTTTTCCATCCATGACCGTAGGGCATTGTCATTCTCTATATAGGTGTTCTGCAGCACCTCCGGCGTGGCTGCAAAACGGCTCATTCCTACATATACCGTATCTTTGGCAGCGTCCCTGTATTTGAAATACAGATTCAGTGCGCCCACCCGCATCTTTACCATCGTGCCATATCCGTCGGCTATCTTGAAATAGAAGCCCGGACACACGTGGCGGATGAAATTATAGGAATTCTTGAAGTAGTCCGGATTCTCGTAATATTTCTTCATGATGAACGAGCCGTATTCTTTGGGAAGCATAATACGGATGTTCGGGGTATAGGAGTCGCTTTCCAATTCGTCGTCGGACAGGATGAAGTCTTTGGCTGTGAACACTTTTTGTGAGATGGGTCCATCAGCTTTGCTGTTGATGTAGTACGTCAGATCTGCGTTGCTGTAGTAAGAAGAATCTTCGCGTATGACGTTTGTGGTGTCCAGCTCATAGATGTCCACTTTAATCGGGTTGTTATCGTCTCCATAAAATTTGTTATAATAGAGCCTGATTTCGATGGAGTCGGCCTGTACTTCCCCCCGGTCGTCTTTGACAACAAGGTCATAATCTGGGAAACTGTAATTTTCCAGCGTGCTGAATTGTGCCAGGAATTCAGCTTTGATGACCATGTGTGTTTCCGGGTCTATCATGCGTCCTAAGTATGAGTTGTTGCTGTTTCCCAGCACCGAGTCGGCCAGTATCGATCGGGTGGTAGCCTCATAAATAGAAGTAGAAGCATTGATGTTGTCCGACTCCATGTAAACCCCTATGTTGTTCGTTGTGTCATCACAAGCTGCAAGCCCCATGGCCAGCAGAATGTAGAGTGATAGTTTTTTCATTTGTGTCTTACCAGATGAAACGATGTTTTTATTCGTCCTTTCCTATATTCCAGGTTTTGTCGTAGAATTCCGAGAATGCGTCCGTATCGCTTGCGCAGATGTCGCCTAATACCGGTATCTCTTTCTCTTGTGCATATTCCACCAGTCCGTGGAATTTTTTCGTGTCGGGCACGGTTATGCCGTCGGAATATTTGATGGCCAGTTTATTCAATTCTTCAAAGGTGACTTCCGGACTGAAATCCTGAAGTACGTCTTTGTCTACATCCCGAAAGGCTATGCAGTTGCCGAAATTTGTCCCCATCGGACGTTTCAGCTCTTCCGATGACACGGAGTAGATGACTTTGCTGTCGCGGAAAGAAGGCTCTTCTTTATAGGCCGTTTTTATATAGAGGGGGACCAGTGCCGACATCCAGCTTTGACAATGGATAATGTCGGGCACCCATCTCAGTTTCTTTACGGTCTCCAGTACACCGCGGGCGTAGAATATGGCACGTTCGCCGTTGTCTTCATATTCATTACCTTCCTCGTCCGTTGCCATTTGCCTTTTCAGGAAATAGTCGTCGTTGTCGATAAAATATACCTGCATGCGGGCCGACTGTATGGAGGCCACTTTGATGATCAGAGGGTGGTCCGTGTCATCGATAATCAGGTTCATTCCGGAGAGGCGGATGACTTCATGCAACTGGTTGCGGCGTTCGTTGATATTTCCCCATTTGGGCATGAAAGTTCTGATTTCCCTTCCTTTCTCCTGAATTTCCTGCGGAAGTTTTCTGCCCATGGCTGCCAATTCGGAGTCGTTGACGTAGGGCGTCATTTCCTGGGTAATGAATAATATTTTTTTTGCCTTCATTATAACTTCAGTTTTTCCGAACGCAAAGTTAACAAAAATATATGGAAAAACCGACTAAAAAACGTAGATTAACGCATCTGAATGAGTGGGATTAGGCAGACGTTTATGGCTTGTCGGCGGTATGAAATCGGAATATGTCGACGGAAATGCGGAACTCGTATGGATTTTCCCGGACGTACGGTGTTTTTGTATAATTTGATAACGGCAGGGCGTTTTTCGGGGAGAGCCGTGAGGCGCGTACTGTGACTGTTGCGACATGTGGGTGTCTGTTTCGTCCAAAGACGAGGCATGTCCGCTTAATATTCATGATTTCAAATAGATATATTGCCTGTATGAAGGCGGTGTACAGGCTGTAGGTCTTGTTTTTTGTTGAGTTTGTGCCTCACGTGTCTTGCAATAATTTTGGTATTTATTTGCAGAATGTTTTTGTCATGTGGCTTTTTATATGTTATTTTGCAGAGTTTTTAGGAATGTTGTTTTAAATCAACTCAGAAATGAAATTAATCCATACGATTGAAGGTTTGCGCCGTGAGCTTGAGGCCTTGCGCGCAGAAGGTAAAAAGATTGGGTTGGTGCCCACGATGGGGGCGTTGCACGAAGGGCATGCTTCATTGGTGAGGCGCAGTGTGGAGGAGAACGGGGCTACGGTCGTTAGCGTGTTCCTGAATCCTACGCAGTTTAATGATAAGACAGACTTGGAGAAATATCCGCGAACGTTGGATGCGGATTGTGCATTACTGGAATCTTGCGGAGCGGACATTGCTTTTGCACCATCGGTGGAAGAGATGTATCCGGAGCCGGATACTCGTGTGTTCAGTTATCCACCTGTAGATACGGTGATGGAAGGCGCATGGCGTCCGGGGCATTTCAATGGTGTGTGTCAGATCGTGAGCAAGCTCTTTGTTGCCGTTCAGCCGGACCGGGCTTATTTCGGCGAGAAAGACTTTCAGCAGATTGCCGTGATCCGGGCTATGGTGAAGGATCTGAAGATGAAGGTGGAAATCGTTCCTTGTCCGGTGGTCAGAGAAGCCAGCGGACTGGCCATGAGCAGCCGCAACACGTTGCTCACCGCCGAGGAGCGTGCCGTGGCGGCCAATATCTATGGCGTGCTTTCCAAGAGCCGTAATTTTGCTACCAATCATACATTGCAAGAGACACACCGCTATGTGGTGGATGCATTGAATGCCATTGTCGGGCTGGAGGTGCAGTATTTCGCTATTGTAGATGGTAATACCCTGCAGGAGTTGAAGCACTGGTCGGATTCCGATTATGTCGTGGGGTGCATCACGGTGTTCTGCGGCAGTCAGCCCATACGTCTGATAGACCATATTAAATATAAAGGGTAAGGGTATAATAAAACGAAAAGGCTATGATGATTCAAGTGTTGAAATCCAAGTTGCATTGCGTACGTGTGACGGAAGCCAATCTGAATTATATGGGAAGCATCACGATTGATGAGGACCTGATGGATGCGGCTGGTCTGATTGCCGGGGAGAAAGTGCAGGTGGTGAACAACAACAACGGCGAGCGTTTTGAGACTTATATTATTAAGGGCGAACGCGGATCGGGGTGCATCTGCCTGAACGGAGCGGCAGCCCGCAAGGTGCAAGTGGGAGATGTCTGCATCATCATTTCGTATGCATTGATGGATTTTGAAGAGGCCCGGACATTCAAGCCTACGGTGGTTTTTCCGGATCCGGAAACCAATCGCCTCGTGCACTGAGGCGGACGGACTATAGGTGAAAGTGTCTTTGGGAAGCACTTTTTCAGATTGGTTCATAAAGAGTGGAGATTTTGATGCGCAAGACGGAAAACGTTCTTGCGCATCAATTTTATCTTCTTTGCGCAAAACAGATTCCGGTCTTGCGCAAAGAAAAAGAGAATGCTGTGAACGTCATAGCTTTTGCCGATACTCTGTGGCCCGGATTATGCTGTAAGACAGTCGTTTCTACAGCTACGGAGTGTACTTTCTGTGTGGTCCGTGAATCAGACTGTTGGAGTACGGCGGGGCTGTCATGCATCATTCGGCTGACGAGGCAGGGGGATGAGAGGGAAGTGGGGTGTTTGAAAGCCTGGCTGCATGTGGCATTCGACCGGAAGGATGAAGGGTGGGGCTGAGAAAGGCGTCCTCATCCATACATTCCGTTTTGCAGCTTACGCTTGTTTATTCTCAGATACCACAGGCAGATCAGCAATGATACCGTGGTGGATAATGGCGGTGCATATCCCATAAGCACGAGGTCGGAGGAATCGAGCTGCCCAAACCAATATGATAGCGGTATGCGGAACATAAAAGTGGCTATCATGCTGTGTATCATCGGGAACCATGAATTGCCCTGTCCGCTGAAGTAGGAATTGATGCAGAATACGAAGCTGACAGCCACGCAGTCGATGCTGTAGCCGCGCAGATAACCGGCGGCCATCCGTATGACTTCCGGGGCATTCGTAAAAATTCCGGTCAGCGTTTCCGGCAGTATTTGTGCATAGACGCATACCGATATGCCGAAGACGAGAGATATGGCGATGCCTGATTGAAGGCAGCGGGTCATGCGCGACAGAAGCTGCGCCCCGTAGTTCTGTGCCACCATGGTGGATACGGCCGATGCTATGGCCATGGGCGGAAGCATGGCGAACACGATGATTTTTTCTACTACTCCCAGTGAGGCCGATGCGATGACTCCCATTTGGTTTACGATTACGGTGATGAGCAGAAAAGATATGTTGATGAGTGCGTCCTGTAAGGCCAGAGGAGCACCAAGCGTGACGATGCGCCGGGTGATGGGTATGTCGGGACGGATGTGACGGCGTGTAAACTCAAAGTGGAATCCTTTGCGGTACAGGAACCATAATGCAGCCAGGAAGCTTATGCCTTGCGAGGCAATGGTGGCTATGGCTGCTCCGGCAGCCCGCATGCCGAATCCGCCCACCAACAGAAAGTCAAGACCGATATTGATGATGCAGGCCAGTCCTACAAAACAGAGCGGTGATTTGGAATCTCCCAATCCGCGCAGAATGCCGCAGACTACATTGTAGCCCATGATGAAAGGGATGCCGAGCGAGCAGATCAGGATGTAGTGCCGGGTGTCGGTCATGGCTTCTTCGGGAGTATGCATAAGGCTTGCTATCTGTGTGTGAAACAGCACCATACATAGTGTCAGGATTATGCCGGCCAATGCGAAGAAGCAGACAGACGCACCGATGGTAGACGCAACCCGCCGCATGTCTTTGGCCCCTGTGCTCATGGCTATCAATATGGTTGTTCCGGTGGTCAGGCCTAAAATGATGCCGGTGATGGTCTGCATCACCTGGCTGCCTATGGCCACGCCGGCCACGCTGGCTGCATCGTCGTATTGGCCCACCACGAACAAGTCTGCACCGCCATAGAGTGCCTGCAGCAGGTTGGCCAGCAGAAACGGTACGGCAAATTGCAGCAGCACCTTTGTTACATTTCCTTGAGTCAGATTCAGCTCTTTCATGTTTCTTCTTTCTATCGTCTCCGTTTACATCGCATGTTGTCGGCAAATTCCGCTTTCTACGCAAAATGCCGGTAAGCTGATTGGTTTTACCCAGTCATCTTATCCGGCATTTATCTTGCCCTCCGATGAGGATTACAAAACTTCTGTTGCGTTAAGCGGGTGCAAAGATGGGAATAGTTTCTGAAGTTGCCAAATTTTGGGCAAAAATAAATCCGCCTGCAGGGATGAATTCTGCAGGCGGACCGGTCTTATGGATGGAAAAAGTCTGTTATCTGAGTCTGTCGAGTGAACGGATGATGAGTTCATCTTTCATGATAGCTCTGAAAGCCAGATATTCCAGAATCAGGGCTATGGCCGGGAAAGCTGCGGTCCAGCTGATGGTGAAGTCTGCATCATAGCGCCCTTTGAAGATGTAGACGAAAACGGCCAGAACGGCATAATAACCGATTAGTACAAGTCCGCCGAATATGGTGAAACGAACTTGCAACATGCGGCGTTTGAACAAGAATATGGCTATCAGCGCGCATGCCGCCACTAAGGTCAGCATCGCAAATAAGGCCCACGGAGAAAACACATGCGTTCCGTTGGCCATGGTGAGCCACAGGTTATAGCATTCTGCTGTCTCGATGCCGTTCTGGTGCAGATGGCCTACCGGTGTGCATAGCCCGACAATGGCACATATTGCGATCAGAAGGAGGTATACCGATTGAATTCTTTGGATCATAGGATTTATTTGATGCTGGTCTTTCCTGTCATCCAAGCTCGATGGATTCCTTTTCTTTCAGCGGGTTGCGGAAATGAATCTTGCTTTCGATGAATTCCTGTGTGGCTATCAGTGTCGGTTTGGGCAGTTTCTCGTAAAAGCGTGAAATCTCAATCTGCTCGCGGTTCTCAAACACTTCGTCCAAATTGTCACTCACGGAGGCAAACTCTTGTAGCTTCTTGGACAATTCGTTCTTGATTTCCGTAGAAATCTGGTTGGCACGCTTGCCGATGATGACAACGCTCTCATAGATGTTGCCGGTTTGGTCGCACAGGTCCATGATGTCACGGGTCACTGTGTTTGTGGGTGCATTCGTTTTTTTGTAATCCATAATGTATGAAATTGTTTTGTTTCCTGATATTCTATTATTTCTTGTTGACGTATTTTTCTGACTGTGCCAGAATCTGCTGGGCGTCTTTCAGATATTTTGATTCGGGGTATTCGTTCACGAATCCGTAGTATTCGTCAATTGTGTCCCGGTATCGTTCCATCCGTTTTTCCTCCACGCTTTGTTGGGCCAGATGGAATTTGGCTTTCAGAATCATGATGGAAAACTCTTCCCGTCTTTGCGGACTGGCATAAGGAAAGTCCAGCAACGCATTGCGTGCTGTGGTGATGCAGGCCTCGTAGTTACTGCCTCCGTAGAAGCAGTTGTTCATGTATGTCCCCAAGTCATAATACAGCTTGGCCGCATTGTATTCTTTAGCTACCAGCTTGTCCTGTAAGGCGAAAATCATTTCCTGCACACGCTCTTTTAGTGTTGTGTAAGGATAGTAGTCCAGGAAGTCTTGAAATTCCCTGATGGCTGTCATTGTATTGCTTTGGTCTAACCGGGTGTCGGGTACGCTTTCATACAATGAGCGTCCGGCATAGAAGCGTGCGTATTCTACATATGTGCCTTTGGGGTATGATTGGTAGTATTTTTTGAAATAAGAGTGAGCCACGTCATAATTACCGTTGCAGAATTCAGACATGGCCAGCATATACAACGATTCTTCGGCTCGTAGCGTTCCTTTCATGAGGGTGACAAGTTCCGTCAGCAATGTGGCGGAACGGGAATATTGCCCTTTCACGAAGTACTCTTTTGCTGCTTCGTATTTATATTCATAGTCTGCGGTTTTCAGCACGTTGTTGTATTGATTGCAAGACGCCAGCAACAGCAACGTGCCCGACAGTATTAAGGAAATCCTTTTCATATTGCACAATTGATTTGCAAAGTTAGGAAAAACAGATGAGCCTTGCAAAGCTCGTTCTGTTTTTTTAAGCTATTCTATGATTTTAATCATGGAATGTCCTCATGAGGACTGTCTTGTTCTTGTTTTATTTCATTTTACATCTGATAAAAAAACGCCATATATCTCTGCTCTCATCAGATTTTTTGTACATTTGCACCGGACAAGAGTTGTTCTGACA
This sequence comes from uncultured Paraprevotella sp., assembly GCA_944321365.1. Taxonomy (GTDB): domain Bacteria; phylum Bacteroidota; class Bacteroidia; order Bacteroidales; family Bacteroidaceae; genus Paraprevotella. The sequence continues at coordinate 4,302 of CALULA010000010.1, read as the reverse complement.
CTGGAAAATAGTCGCATGTTACAGAAAATGCGGCTGTTGATCAGTCATTATTCATTCCATGTGGAAAACTTATAAGCATCTTATTTTTTAATATTCATATTTTTCACAAAAATAGATAAAGAATATAATTTCGAGTTACGAGAATGCCAAAATTTGAACTGACTGCAGATTATGTCCCTACGGGTGATCAGCCGGAAGCTATTGCTCAACTGACGGAAGGTGTGTTGCAGGGATTTCCTGCTCAGACATTGCTGGGGGTGACGGGATCCGGTAAGACTTTTACTATCGCGAATGTTATTAACAATGTGAATAAGCCTACATTGATACTTAGTCATAACAAGACGCTTGCAGCACAGTTATATGGCGAATTTAAAAGCTTTTTCCCACATAATGCCGTGGAATATTATGTCTCATATTACGATTATTACCAACCGGAGGCTTATATTCCTTCAACCGATACTTATATAGAGAAAGATTTGGCCATTAACGATGAGATCGATAAATTGCGTCTGGCTGCCACTTCGGCTTTGCTTTCCGGACGGAAGGATGTGATTGTTGTTTCTTCAGTCAGCTGTATATATGGTATGGGCAATCCGGCTGCCTTCTATGATAATGTGATAGAACTGAAAAAGGGGAAACGGTTGGACCGCAATGTGTTTCTTCGTCGGTTGGTGGATAGTCTTTATACTCGTAATGATTTGAACATAGAACGTGGGACTTTTCGGGTGAAAGGTGATACAGTGGATGTATTTCTGGCTTATTCAGACAATCTGTTACGTGTTACGTTTTGGGATGATGAGATAGAATTGATTGAGGAAGTTGATCCGGTCAGTTGCATGCGGTTGGGCACTTTTGATGAATATCGGATTTATCCGGCCAATTTGTTTATGACAACGAAAGAAAGCACGATGCGGGCTATTCATCAAATTGAAGATGATTTGCACAAACAGGTGCAATATTTTGAGGAGATTGGGAAAGTATATGAGGCTAAACGCTTGTATGAGCGTGTGACGTATGACATGGAAATGATTCGTGAATTGGGACATTGTAGTGGTATTGAGAATTATTCTCGCTATTTTGATGGCCGTGAAGCGGGCACGCGTCCTTATTGCCTGTTGGATTTTTTTCCGGAAGATTTCCTGATTGTTATAGATGAGAGCCATGTTTCTGTTCCGCAAATTAATGCCATGTACGGTGGAGACCGGGCCCGTAAAAAGAATCTGGTGGAGTATGGCTTCCGTTTACCTGCGGCCATGGATAATCGTCCGTTGAAATTTGAAGAGTTTCAACAGCTGGCTAGACAGGTGATTTATGTTTCTGCCACTCCTGCCGATTATGAGTTACAGCAAAGTGAAGGAGTTGTGGTGGAGCAGGTGATTCGTCCGACAGGATTGCTTGACCCTGTTATTGAAGTGCGTCCTAGCCTGAATCAGGTGGATGATCTGATGGAAGAAATCCAACAACGGATAGAAAAAGAGGAGAGAGTGCTGGTGACTACACTGACAAAGAGAATGGCAGAAGAACTTACAGATTACCTGGCCAGGCATGATGTACGTACTAATTATATTCACAGCGATGTGGATACGTTGGAACGGGTGCAGATTATGGATGATTTGCGCGCAGGTCGTTTTGACGTGCTGGTGGGTGTGAATTTGCTACGTGAGGGGTTGGATCTTCCGGAAGTTTCTCTCGTTGCAATATTGGATGCCGATAAGGAGGGCTTTTTGCGCTCGCACCGATCATTGACACAAACTGTTGGCCGCGCGGCTCGTAACATCCATGGTAAGGCAATAATGTATGCAGATCATATTACAGACAGCATGCAAAAGACCATAGATGAAACGAACCGCCGGCGTGAAAAACAGCTTCGTTATAACGAAGAGCATGGCATCATTCCACAGCAAATCCGTAAAGAGCGTAAGATGGCCGACTTAATCAGTGTTAATGCAGAGGCTCATGTGGAGAAACGAGCCTATGTAGAACCTGAAAAGGCATCAGTTGCAGCCGACCCTGTAGTAGCGTATATGACGCGTGAACAGTTGGAGAAAAGTATTGCTCGTACTCGTAAACTAATGCAAGAGGCTGCTAAAAAACTGGATTTCATTGAGGCGGCACAGTATCGCGACGAAATGTTGCGTATGGAAGAGATGCTGAAGACAAAGTAAGGTTACGCTACAATATCCATTTGCATGCTATAGTCGGTATGGCATAGAACCTGTTGTTTTGTCCGGTTTCCGTATATATGAAGTTGTTACTGATTTCAACTTCCGTGCCGATACTTAGTTTGAAATTGTCGTTGACCTTTTTCAGAGAAGCCAGATTGACCCAGAATTGAGGTTCGGACAATAAAATCAGATTGCCGTTAACTGTGTTGTTATACCATAAGTCGATAAAGCCACTGAAAGTGCATATCCCTTTTGCAAAATGATTGTGCCATACTCCTGTTGCTTGCCAACTATGGCAGTATGGGCCGTTTTTTGCCAGATATTTGTACATGGCTTGCACAGACACTCCTTTACTGAAATCTGCGCAGTTCCAATTATAAGCGATACCTGCCAGATAGGCATCTCCGAAAGCATAGCCGTCACCTTTTCCTGTTCCGTAACTTAATCCACCATTGTATTCTACATGAAATGCAATCGGCATTTTTGAGGTTTGGATTTCTCTGGAGAATTCACCATAAGCACCTCGGAGAACATTATCTCCGAAGTCGGCATCCATGAAGAAGTAGGTATTTCCCCATTTGTCGGTAGAGAAATTCTCAACGGTTGCTGTCAGGTGTTGGCGTGAGGAGATTTGATTGCCATACATACCATGACCCAGGTCGTAATGTAACTGGACGTTGAGTTGGGCAAGGCCTTTTGTTGACATTAGACACAATGCCCCAACATACAAAAAAATTTTTTTCATTACTTTTGATTTTATAGAAAACGCCCGCAAAGATAGCGAAAATACATTAATTTTATTCGGAAGAAACTGTTTTGATTTTATTCGATAAATCGGTTGAGCATGATTTGAATGAATGCGACCTGTACCATGGCTTTCGCAGTTTCGGCAAGGATTTCATCAAACGTGGAAACTTACAAGTGGGTTTCTCTATGATCTGTGGAGCACCTTTGCTGTCGTGCAGGTCGGCTTCATGGGGCGTGAAGTCAAACGGAAGTCCGAGCGTATTGAAAATGATATGTTTTTCCGGCCCTTGATTTTTCTGTTTCCTTCCATTTTACGTTCAGAATCAACCTGATGGCAGACCTTTGTACTTCTGGGGACATGATTCCAAGACTTGGGCTTTCCTCACGTCCCGTCTGTTTGCGGATAAGGGAATGTAAGGTATCTGTCACTTTTTCAAACACCCTTCAAGTTTTCATTTACAGAAGTAGTAATAGATAGTTTGCCAAGGAGGCGAAATCAGAGGGAAGAATACGTCACTGGCGGTAGTTTTTGTTGATATAAAGAATGGCATTCATTATCTTTTGGGGCAGATGTTTCAGTTTCCTTTCTTGCGGTTCTAAACTTTTTTATAACTGCCACTGTTCTTCTGTCAGGTCTGTTGGATGTTGTGTCATGACCTTATTGTTTGGTACTTTTATAGATATAACATTTTTTTGATGGGCTTGCTGATTTTGACATCTGGAAAATGCCTGTAACATGATTCTTGGATTAATTTAAACCAGTTTCTTCAAGGGAAGAGTACCATCTTTGTTTGATTTTTCCTTGAGAAACGAAAAAAAACAGCTTAAAAGTTTGTAGCTTTAAAAAAAGTGTGTACCTTTGCAATCGCAAATGAGAAATCAACGCTTGTCGAAGCAAAAAAGAAAGGTTTGCATGCCGTAAAGAGGGCACTTAGCTCAGCTGGTTCAGAGCGTCTGCCTTACAAGCAGAGGGTCGGGGGTTCGAATCCCTCAGTGCCCACCTCTAAGGCTCCTTAGCTCAACTGAATAGAGCATCTGACTACGGATCAGAAGGTTATAGGTTTGAATCCTATAGGAGTCACAAGGTTCGGGTGGATACCAGAGTGGCCAAATGGGGCAGACTGTAAATCTGCTGGCTTACGCCTTCGGTGGTTCGAATCCATCTCCACCCACAGCGTTAAAATGCGGAAATAGCTCAGTTGGTAGAGCACGACCTTGCCAAGGTCGGGGTCGCGAGTTCGAGTCTCGTTTTCCGCTCATAGAGGTGCGTTAGTTCAGCTGGTTAGAATACATGCCTGTCACGCATGGGGTCACGGGTTCGAGTCCCGTCCGCACCGCTTACGAAAAAAGACTGAAATAAGAAAGTCGAAGACAATATCCTCAAAGTCAG
>CALULA010000009.1 GCA_944321365.1 uncultured Paraprevotella sp. | reverse complement strand
TTGCCGCGCGTATGCGTCCCCGCCTTCCCGCATGCCGCCTCTTCGCGGGCTTCCGTCATCCTTCAGCCATCCTTCAGTCTCCAACATACTGTCGGTGAGTGCGTTATCCTTCATCCTGAAAGATGAAGGATGTTTTTTAAAAACTCCTGTATAGGGGAGAGAGGGACAGGGCCAGGATTTTCGGGAAGGACTCCCCAGGAGATGTTTTATTGATATCACTTATCAGTGAATATGTATTTGTAAGAGAAGTATTATAAATACAATAAATCAATGGATAATGCGTTTTTTTATAATAAGTAGAGAAGAAATTTGCAATGCAATGGTATGATCGTATAAGACAAGTAAAGTTTCTGTTGATTTTTGTTGCTGTGCTGATTACGGCAGTTTCACTCGTTGTGTCTCATTCTTTGGTACGTGATCTTGAGAAAGGTGAACGGCAGAATATGGAAGTCTGGGCCGAGGCTATGCGTACGTTGAATAATGCAGATGAGTATACAGACGTGGCTTTAGTTCTGAAGGTCCTTAACGGAAATAATACTATTCCTGTCATTGTATTATCGAAGTCAGGAGAAGTGCAGAGCTTTCGTAATCTACAAATTCAAGGGAACAATGCGGTTGATAGTTTATCTGCTGTCAAGCGTATGGCGGATGAGATGCGAAAGGAAGGGAGGGTTATACGTATTTATCTGAATGAGGCGGAAACGCATTCGGTAACAGATGATTATATGGAGATTTGTTATGACGATTCAATTATGCTGAAACGTCTGTCATCTTATCCTTATGTGCAGCTGAGTGTGGTTCTTGTTTTTGTTATTGTTGCTATTTTTGCATTGCTCAGTTCAAAGAAAGCCGAACAGAACAAGGTGTGGGTCGGATTGTCGAAAGAGACTGCACACCAGTTGGGAACTCCGATATCTTCATTAATGGCTTGGGTGGAAATATTGAAAGAGAATTATCCAGATGATGAGTTAATACCGGAAATGAATAAGGATGTGAAGCGGCTGGAGATGATCGCGGAACGTTTTTCAAAAATCGGTTCGTTGCCTGAGCCGCGTGTCGAGTATCTGAATACAGTGACAGAGCATGTTGTGGAATATATTTCTCGTCGTACTTCTAATAAAGTAAATATAGAATGTCAATTGCCGGAACAGGCGTTGGAAGTGCGTATGTGCGCTCCCCTGTTCGAGTGGGTGATTGAAAACCTTTGTAAAAATGCCATTGATGCCATGGATGGGCAAGGGAAAATTACGATAGCGGCTTTTGAAGAACAAGGAAAGGTGATAGTGGAAGTGACAGATACAGGTAAAGGTATTCCTAAAAGCCATTTTCAAACAGTGTTTAGTCCAGGCTTTACAACGAAGAAGAGGGGCTGGGGATTGGGACTTTCTTTAGCTAAACGAATTGTAGAAGAATACCATAAAGGACGCATTTTTGTGAAGCGTTCGGAGATGGGCGTGGGGACTACTTTTCGTATAGAACTTAAAAAGTAAGTTGAAAGATGCGCGATTTTTGGGCTTTTTATTGTAGTCATCACTTATTTTTCGTAAATTTGCAGCCCAAATGGATGCACTTGACAAGTATAAGATTGATTTGAAGAACTTGCATGCGGACAGTGCTGAATATTGTTTCAGGCTGGATGATGCTTTCTTTGAAGCTGTGCAAGGAACTTTGGTAAAAGGAGGTGAGGTAGATGTAGTCTTAAAATTGAAGAAGAATGTAGAAGGCTATACATTAACTTTCTGTATCAAAGGGCGTGTATGTGTGCCATGCGACAGATGTCTGGAAGATATGTACATTGCAGTGGAGACTACACGTGTGTTGACAGTGGTGACGGATAATGGGTATGAGGAAGACGCCGATGTGGTGGTGTTGCCGAAAGACGACACCGTTATGGATGTGGCGTGGATTCTGTATGAATTCGTTGTGTTAGAGGTTCCTATTACCCATGTCCATGCGGATGGTGAATGCAATCCGGCGATGCTTGAAAGTCTGTCGGCTCATTTGGTCGCATCGGATGATGAGTCTCATATGGCGGATGAAGAGAGTCGGGAACGGCCTGTGGATCCACGTTGGAATGAATTGAAAAAGATATTAGATAATAATTAAACATTAAAAGAAATGGCACATCCTAAAAGAAGACAGTCAAAGACGAGAACGCTGAAGAGAAGAACTCATGATAAGGCCGTAGCGCCGACCTTGGCAGTATGTCCGAACTGTGGCGCATTCCACATTTATCATACCGTTTGTCCTACCTGTGGTTACTACAGAGGTAAGGTGGCTATCGAGAAAGAAGCTGCGGTTTAAATGGTTGATGATAAGGAATAGCCAGAGAGTATAGACACTCTCCGGCTAACTTTTTTTAGAAAGTGAAAGAAGAATGGAAAAAATAAATGCGGTGATTACCGGTATCGGAGGCTATGTACCGGAATATGTCTTGAACAACGATGAGTTGTCACGTATGGTGGACACGAACGATGAGTGGATTATGACTCGAATCGGCGTGAAAGAAAGACGCATCCTGAATGAAGAAGGCTTGGGGACAAGTTATATGGCGCGCAAGGCGGCTAAGCAGTTGTTGCAAAAGACCGGTGTTCAACCGGAAGATATAGACTGCGTGATTGTTTCCACTTCTACACCGGATTATCATTTTCCCTCAGTGGCTTCGATTGTAATTGGCAAGTTAGGTTTGTCCAATGCTTTTGCTTATGACCTTCAAGCTGCCTGCAGTGGCTTCCTGTTTGCAATGGATACTGCCTCGGCTTTGATTCAGAGCGGTCGTTACAAGAAAATCATTGTGATTGGGGCCGATAAAATGTCTTCGATGGTAGATTATACAGACCGGGCTACCTGTCCCATATTCGGGGACGGAGCTGCTGCTGTGTTGGTGGAACCTACATCAGAAGACTTGGGCTGGAAAGATGCTTACTTGCGTACGGATGGTAAAGGCTTGCCTTTCCTGTGTATGAAAGCGGGTGGTTCTGCTTGTCCTCCTTCTTACTTCACAATAGATCATCGCTTGCATTATTTGCATCAAGAGGGGCGTACGGTGTTTAAGTTTGCCGTGACGAATATGAGTGATGCGTCGGCCCTGATAGCCGAGCGCAACGGGCTGACGAAAGACACTATTGCATGGGTTATTCCTCATCAGGCCAATGTGCGTATCATTGAAGCCGTGGCTCACCGGTTGGAATTGCCTATGGAAAAGGTTATGTTGAATATTCAACGTTATGGTAATACGAGTGCAGCTACGTTGCCGTTGGCATTGTGGGATTACGAAAAGCAGCTGAAGAAGGGTGACAACCTGATATTTACTGCTTTCGGTGCCGGTTTTACGTGGGGTGCTGCTTACATGAAATGGGGATACGACGGAGCCGGAAAATAGTATCGGTTGCGTGAATCCTTTTGTATCTCATAAGAAACAACAAGAAAAACGCATCCGTTGACAGATGCGTTTTTTTATTCAAATAAACAGAAAGGTTACTTTATGGCACATAAGGCTGGTTTTGTAAATATCGTGGGAAATCCGAATGTAGGAAAATCCACATTGATGAATCTTTTGGTGGGAGAACGTATCTCGATTGCTACATTCAAGGCGCAGACTACACGGCATCGCATCATGGGAATTCTGAATACGGAAGACATGCAAATCTGTTTTTCCGATACGCCCGGTGTGCTGAAACCCAACTACAGATTACAGGAGTCTATGCTGAGTTTCTCCGAGTCGGCTCTGAAAGATGCTGATGTGTTACTATATGTGACGGATATGGTGGAGAAGCCTGATAAGAACAGTGACTTCCTGGAGAAGGTGGGACGGATGGATGTTCCTGTATTGTTGCTCATCAACAAGATAGATATGAGTAATCAGCAGGAACTTACGCAAAAAGTGGAAGAGTGGCATGCTGTGCTGCCTGCGGCAGAGATCATTCCTATTTCAGCTCTCTACAAGTTTAATGTGGACATCGTGTTGAAACGCATAAAGGAATTGTTGCCGGATTCTCCCCCTTATTTTGGAAAAGATCAATGGACGGATAAGCCAGCCCGTTTCTTTGTCACAGAAATCATCCGCGAGAAAATTCTTCTTTATTATGATAAGGAGATTCCTTATTCTGTGGAGGTGGCTGTGGAAGAGTTCAAGGAGGAGGAACATCTGATTCGTATAAAGGCCATCATTTATGTGGAGCGCGACTCCCAGAAAGGTATTATTATCGGACATAATGGCGTGGCCTTGAAAAAAGTGTCTACGGAGGCACGTAAGTCGTTGGAACGCTTTTTTGGAAAGTCCATTTACTTGGAAACTTACGTTAAGGTGGACAAGAATTGGAGAAATTCAGAGCGTGAACTGAAAAATTTCGGATATAATTTAGATTAATAAACAGGCTGTGAAGCCGTAAATAAATTGATTATGGGAAATATTGTGGCTATTGTCGGACGACCGAATGTGGGAAAGTCCACCCTTTTTAACCGCCTGACACAGACACGTCATGCAATTGTGAGTGAGGAGGCAGGAACGACGCGCGACCGGCAGTATGGAAAATCAGAGTGGTGTGGACGTGAATTTTCCGTTATCGATACCGGTGGCTGGGTCGTCAATTCGGATGATATCTTTGAAGAAGAGATACGCAAGCAGGTGAAATTGGCTACAGAAGAGGCCGATGTCATTTTGTTTGTTGTAGACGTAAGAAACGGAGTGACTGATTTAGACGAGGCAGTGGCGAATATCCTGCGCCGGACAAAGAAGCCGGTAATATTGGTAGCCAATAAGGCGGATACTACAGAATGGACTTATAACGCGGCGGAGTTTTATGCCTTAGGTTTGGGAGATCCATATTGCATTTCAGCTGCGACAGGAAGCGGAACGGGTGATTTGTTGGATTTGGTGCTGACAAAATTCGCAAAGGATACCACTGAAGAGGTGGAAGAAAACATACCGCGTTTTGCTGTGATTGGGCGTCCCAATGCCGGAAAGTCAAGTCTGATTAATGCTTTCATCGGTGAGGAACGTAATATCGTGACGGAAATAGCCGGAACGACCCGTGATTCCATTTATACGCGTTATAACAAATTCGGCTTTGATTTCTATATTGTCGATACGGCAGGCATACGTCGGAAGAATAAGGTGACGGAGAATCTGGAATTTTATTCCGTGATGCGTTCTATTCGTGCTATCGAGAATGCAGATGTCTGTATCTTGATGCTGGATGCAACAAGAGGCATTGAGGCTCAGGACCTGAATATCTTCCAAGTTGTGCAGCGCAACAACAAGAGCTTGGTTGTAGTGGTTAACAAGTGGGACCTTGTGGAGAATAAAACCAAGGCTGTGATGGATGAGTTTGAATATGCCATACGCAATCGTATGGCCCCGTTTGACGACTTTCCCATCATCTTTGCTTCGGCATTGACCAAACAGCGCATTTTTAAGGTCCTGGAGACGGCAAAAGACGTTTATCTGAATCGTAAGAAACGGGTGTCTACCTCGAAGTTGAATGAGGAGATGCTTCCTTTGATTGAGGCCTATCCGCCTCCTTCTATCAAGGGCAAGTACATCAAGATCAAGTATTGCATGCAGTTGCCGGACACGCAGATTCCGTCGTTTGTGTTTTATGCCAATCTGCCGCAATACGTCAAAGAGCCTTATCGCCGTTTTTTGGAGAATAAGATCCGTGAACGCTGGGACTTCTCCGGCACGCCCATTAATATATTCATCCGTCAGAAATGATGAAAACAGGGTTCAGATATGGGCTTATACTCTTGCTGTGTGGCTTGGCGTTTGCTTGTGGAAAGGAAAAAAGCAGCGAGGTGAGCCGTGCGGCAGAGCATTATTATCACTGCCTGATTGACGGAAAATACGAAGATTATGTGCAGGGTATTGCTTACAGTGACAGCATGACGGACGCCTATCGCAGCCAAATGATCGATCTCGTGTCGCAGTATGCGGCCCGCGAACGTGAGCTGCGGGGCGGGCTGACGAGCGTGAAGGTGTTGCGTGACACCGTTTCCGGCGATGTGGGCAATGTCTTTCTGGAAGTGATGTTCGGTGACAGCACGCGCGAGGAAATTTCCGTTCCTATGATAAAGTGCGGAACGGAATGGAAAATGCAATAAATGTTATATTTTAAAGCTGAATAAAATGGGACAGTTTGAAACGGTTTATTTTCAGGGCGTTGCCGTGCGTACGGGCGGTAAGATGCCTGTCGTGGGCGATATGGCTCCCGACTTTACGGCGGTGGCCGGTGATTTGAGTGAAGTGACTCTTTCTGCCTATCGCGGGAAGAAGGTGGTACTGAATATTTTCCCCAGCCTGGACACGGCTGTTTGTGCTACTTCCGTACGTCAGTTCAATGTCCGTGCTGCTGGTATGGAGAATGTGCAGGTGCTGGCAGTGTCCATGGATCTGCCTTTTGCGCAGGGGCGTTTTTGTTCTACAGAGGGGATAACGCATGTTACGCCGCTGTCGCTTTTCCGCAGCGCGGATTTTGCCTTACACTATGGACTGCTGATGGCCGACGGACCGTTGGCAGGACTGACAGCCCGTGCGGTTATTGTCATTGATGAAGAAGGCAAGATTGTCTATACGCAGTTGGTCCGTGAGATTACGGACGAACCGGACTATGATGCCGCTTTGTCTGCATTGAAGTGATACGGCGAGAATCGCTTTATTAGCCTTTGTGGAAAGGCTGTTCTCAGCCTGTTGGGTGAGCGGTTTCAGCTAAAAGGTCAGACCGGCTCGTCGGGCTGTTTCCTTTATGTACATGTTTAACCGGATTCTTGCGCAAAAAAGAATCCGGTTGTGCGCAAGAACGGATGTGTTCTTGCGCATTTTTGTTTTGTCTTGTCCTCTGTGGCGATTATTGGTTTGCTTCCTTTACCTTCCGGAACAGGTCTGAAGCGAAGATAAAACTGTTCAGACGTTCGTTGGTGGAATTCATGATTTGGTCTTTGTTGCCTTGCCATTCCTTATGGCCTTCGTAGATATAAAGGATGTTCTCTCCGATTCCCATTACGGAGTTCATGTCGTGCGTATTGATGATGGTGGTCATATTGAACTCCACTGTGATGTCGTGAATCAGTTCGTCAATGACCAATGAGGTTTTAGGGTCGAGCCCGGAGTTCGGCTCGTCGCAGAACAGGTATTTGGGATTCAGGGCAATGGCCCGTGCGATAGCCACACGTTTCTGCATACCGCCGCTGATTTCGTCGGGATATTTTTGCTGCGCTTCGAGCAGGTTTACCCTGTCGAGGCAGAATTGAGCACGTTTCACACGTTCTGCATAACTGTCTTGAGAAAACATATCGAGTGGGAACATGACATTCTCCAATACGGTCATGGAGTCGAACAGGGCGGCACTCTGGAAGATCATTCCCATTTCGCGGCGCAGCATCTTCCACTCCTGTTTGTTCATGGTTACGAGGTCCCGTCCGTCGTAGAGCACTTCACCGCTGGTGGGACGGAACAGTCCGACGATGCACTTCAGCAGGACTGTCTTTCCCGAACCGCTCTGACCGATGATCAGGTTGGTTTTGCCGTTTTCAAAAACGCTGTTGATGTTGTTCAGCACCTCTTTGTCTTCAAAAGACTTATAGAGAGATTTAACTTCTATCATCAGGATAATAATTGAGTCAGTAATACATCAGAAAAAAGGATGAGCACGCTGCTGCTTACCACGGAATTGGTGCTGGCTTTGCCCACTTCTACCGAACCGCCCTCCACGGTGTAACCGTAGAAAGCAGACACGCTGGTGATGACGAACGCGAAGAAGATGGATTTGATGAACCCCATCCAGACATACCATTCGTTGAAATCGTGCTGGAGGCCCAATGTGAGGTCTTCAATGGTAATGACATGCCCGATGACGGATGTGGCATAGGCACCGGCAAAACCCGAAAAGATGCTGAAGCAGACCAGAAAAGGCATCATGGTCATCATGCCCAGTACCTTGGGCAGAATCAGGTAATTAGCTGAGTTTACTCCCATGACTTCAAGGGCATCGATTTGTTGAGTCACACGCATGGTGCCTATTTCCGAGGCAATGTTGGAGCCGACCTTTCCGGCCAGAATCAGACACATGATGGATGAAGAGAACTCCAGCAGCATGATTTCACGGGTAGTGTATCCCGTGACAAATTTCGGCATCCACGGACTTTGGATATTGAGCTTGATCTGAATACAGATGACGGCACCGATAAAGAAAGAAATGAGCAGCACGATGCCGATGGAATCCACACCCAGCTGACTCATTTCCTTGATATATTGTTTGAAGAACATTCTCATTCTTTCGGGGCGGGAGAATGTGCGCCCCATGAGCATCAGGTAACGGCCGAAAGTAGCCACACTTTTGTCGAGTAACATACTTGTTATTGATTATTTCTCACAAAATTAATGAAAATCCCCTAAAAAGAGAGGTCTGCTCGAAATACTTTTGCAGTGCAGGCTGTTTTTTTAATACAATTTTCGTATTTTTGTACGCAAATTTGTAATCTATGGAGGAAACTCTTTCACAGGAGGGGCAAAACTCAGGACTGGTGCTTCGGGCGGAAGGATTGGTGAAGACTTATGGCAAGCGTACGGTTGTGAATGACGTGTCGTATAATGTCCGACAAGGCGAAATCGTAGGGCTGCTCGGTCCGAACGGAGCGGGGAAGACTACATCCTTTTATATGACAACCGGTCTGGTAGTACCTGATAAGGGCCGTATTTTTATCGGCGATTTGGAAATCACCAAATACCCTGTTTATAAGCGGGCAAGGAATGGCATCGGCTATCTGGCGCAGGAAGCTTCGGTGTTCCGTAAGATGACGGTGGAGGACAATATCGCATCCGTACTGGAGATGACAGGGAAACCCAAAGAATATCAGAGAGAGAAATTGGAAAGCCTGATTTCGGAATTTACTTTACAGAAAGTGCGTAAGAATTTGGGCGACAGACTTTCGGGAGGTGAACGTCGGCGCACGGAGATTGCCCGTTGTCTGGCTATCGACCCGAAATTTATCATGTTGGACGAGCCGTTTGCCGGAGTAGACCCTATAGCTGTCGAGGATATCCAGTATATTGTATGGAAATTGAAACAGCGAAATATCGGTGTACTGATTACTGATCACAACGTGGAGGAAACATTGTGTATTACAGACCGCGCTTATCTGCTGTTTGAAGGACAGATTCTCTTCCAGGGTTCTCCGCAGGAATTGTCAGAAAATGAGGTCGTGCGTGCCAAGTATCTGACGAACAGCTTCGTGTTGCGCCTGAAAGATTTTCAGAAGATAGACAAAGAAAAAAGTGCGCAGGGAAATTGATTAATTAAAAGATAAAACTTATCTTTGCACGCCTGTAACATACTGCGATGTGAATAGGTAATAGTAATCATATATAAAAATAATTAGATTCCAAAATGAATATTTCATTAGAAAACCTTGACAAGGTGAGTGCTGTGCTCACTATCAAGATGGAGAAAGCCGATTACGCAGACCGTGTAGAGGCTGCCCTGAAGAATTTTCGCAAAAAGGCCAGTCTGCCCGGCTTCCGTCCGGGCCAGGTGCCGACCAGCTTGCTCAAAAAACGTTTCGGCAAGGATATTACAGCTGAAGAAGTAAACAAGTTGCTGGGTGAAAAATTATACAGCTACATCAAGGAGAAGCAGTTGAACGTTCTTGGTGAACCCCTTCCGAGTGTTGACCGTCAGCAGAACATTGATTTTGATACGATGGAAGAATTTTCATTTGCTTTCGACGTTGCTTTGGCACCGGAATTCAAAGTGGAAGTGGGTGAAAACGATACGGTTGATTATTATGACATCCAAGTGGATGACAAAATGATTGACGGGCAAGTGAAGATGTATGCTCAGCGTGCCGGTAGTTATGACCATGTGGATGCTTATGAGCCGAAAGACATGGTGAAGGGACTGTTGGCCGAATTGGATGAGAATGGCAATACGAAAGAGGGAGGCATCCAGATTGAAAATGCCGTGCTGCTGCCTGAATATATGAAAGACGATGAGCAGAAAGCTGTCTTTAATGCATGTAAGGTGAATGATGTCTTGGTGTTCAATCCTCATAAGGCTTATGCAGGCAGTGACGTGGAAATCGCATCGTTGCTGAAAATAAAGAAAGAGGATGCACCTGCAATGACTTCTGACTTCAGCTTCCAGGTGCAGGAAATCACACGCTTTAAGGAAGCTGAGCTGAATGAAGATTTGTTCGATCAGGTCTTCCCCAAGGGGACGGTGAAGACAGAAGAAGAGTTCCGTAATAAAATTAAGGAAATTCTGTCTGAGCAGTTTGTTGCGGACAGTGATTATAAGTTCATCCTTGATATGCGTACCTATCTGACGGACAAGGTGGGTAAGCTGGAATATCCTGATGCTTTCTTGAAACGTTATATGCGGGTAAGCAATGCCAATAAGGGCGAAGAGTTTGTGGAGGAGAATTACGAGAAGAGTCTTGACGAACTGACCTGGCATCTGATCAAGGAGCAGCTGGTGAAGAAATATGATATAAAGGTAGAGAAAGAAGATATGCTGAATACGGCCAAGAATCTCACCAAAATCCAGTTTGCTCAGTACGGCATGATTAATGTTCCTGAAGAAGTCTTGAACAACTATGCCAATGAGATGCTGAAAAAGCAGGAACAGGTAGAGTCTTTGTTGAATCGCAGCGTGGAAAACAAGCTTTCTGCTGAACTGAAGAAGGTGGTGAAGTTGAATCACAAGGCTGTCAGTGTAGAAGACTTTAACAAAATGTTTGCTTAAAAATCGGGCAGACACAGGTTGATTCTGTGAAATAAATATAAAGGAAGGAAACCTCAGGACGAATCTTCGTACATTTGCTCGACAATGGCGGAAGAGAGTCTTGGAGTTTCTTTCTTTCGTATAAAGATATGACTTATGAATGATTTTAGAAACTATGCAGTGAAGCATTTGGGAATGAGTGGAAGAGTGCTGGATGATGTCGTCAGCGCACAAAACCAATATCTCAATCCTTATATTTTGGAAGAACGCCAGTTGAATGTTACTCAGATGGATGTCTTTTCCCGTTTGATGATGGATCGTATTATCTTTTTGGGTACGCAGATAGATGACTATACAGCCAATACCTTACAGGCGCAGTTGCTTTATCTGGATTCTGTAGATCAGGGGAAGGATATCTCTATTTATATTAACTCGCCGGGCGGATCAGTCTATGCGGGATTGGGCATTTATGACACGATGCAGTTTATCAGCAGCCCTGTTGCTACAATCTGTACGGGGATGGCAGCGTCCATGGCCGCAGTGCTGCTTGTGGCGGGAGCAGAAGGCAAACGCTCTGCATTGACGCATAGCCGTGTGATGATTCACCAGCCCATGGGCGGAGCGCAGGGACAGGCATCGGATATTGAGATTACGGCACGTGAGATACAGAAACTCAAGAAAGAGCTCTATACGATCATAGCCAACCATTCACATACAGATTATGAAAAGGTATGGGCTGATTCAGACCGTGATTATTGGATGACGGCTCAGGAGGCCAAGGAGTATGGAATGATAGATGATGTCTTAATCCGTAAGTCATGAGCGCGAAGAAAGTGTGTTCCTTTTGTGGGCGAAGTGAGCGTGAGGTGCCGTTGATGATTACCGGTATGAACGGTTTCATCTGCAGCGATTGTGCCCAGCAGGCTTACCGGATCGTAATGGATGCCCTTCCGTCGGAGAAAAAAAACGATGATTTAGGCTTTAAGCTTTCTGATCTACCTAAGCCCAAGGACATCAAGGCCTATCTGGATGAATACGTCATCGGGCAGGATGATGCCAAACGTTATCTGGCTGTCTCGGTTTATAATCATTATAAACGCCTGGCGCAGCAGACAACAGACGATGGCGTGGAAATTGAGAAATCAAATATAATCATGGTGGGCAGTACGGGTACGGGTAAGACTTTGCTGGCCCGTACGATCGCTAAATTGTTGCATGTGCCTTTTACGATAGTAGATGCCACGGTGTTTACGGAGGCTGGTTATGTCGGCGAGGATGTGGAAAGCATTCTTTCACGTCTTTTACAAGTCGCAGACTACAATGTCGAGGCTGCCCAGCGAGGGATTGTCTTCATTGATGAGATAGATAAAATCGCCCGTAAAAGCGACAATCCGTCTATCACGCGAGATGTGAGTGGAGAAGGTGTACAGCAAGGCCTGTTGAAGTTGCTGGAAGGGTCGGTGGTGAATGTCCCTCCAAAGGGTGGGCGTAAACATCCCGATCAGGATTATATTCATGTGGACACCAGAAATATTCTTTTCATTTGTGGCGGAGCTTTTGACGGCATAGAGAAAAAAATCGCTCAGCGTATGAATACTCATGTTGTGGGATATAACTCCGTGCAGAATATGCAGCACATTGACAAGTCAAACCTGATGAAGTACATCCTTCCGCAAGACTTGAAGTCTTTCGGCCTGATTCCGGAGATTATAGGACGGTTGCCGGTCTTGACTTATCTGAATCCTCTTGACCGGACGGCTCTGCGTAATATTCTGACAGAACCGAAGAACTCTATCGTGAAGCAGCAGATTAAACTGTTTGAGATGGACGGTATCAAGCTTTCTTTCGATGAAGATGTTTTGGAGTACATCGTGGACAAGGCAGTGGAGTACAAGTTGGGTGCCCGCGGTTTGCGTTCCATAATGGAAACTGTTATGATGGATGCCATGTATGAGGTGCCTTCCAAAAAAGTAAAGACGTTCAAGGTAACCCTTGATTATGCTAAAACGCAGTTGGAAAAAGCAAATCTGTCCGAGATGAAAGCTGATTGAGCCGGGAAGCGGTTGTAGATTGGGTTAAGAAATGAATATTTCCAGAAAATAGTTTCCGAATAATTTGCAAATATAAGGTTTTTGTTTATAACTTTGTTAGGAACAATGTCGTTAACTTAGATTTGATTTTATTGGGAAACTATTTGATATGGATGTGATGCTAAATCTGACAAAACCGCTCAAGAAGTATTTTGGCTTTGACGCCTTTAAAGGAGATCAGGAGGCCATTATACGTAATGTGTTGGCTGGTAACGACACATTTGTATTAATGCCTACGGGCGGAGGGAAATCGTTATGCTACCAGTTGCCTTCACTTTTGATGGAAGGTACGGCCATTGTGATCTCTCCTCTTATAGCTTTGATGAAGAATCAGGTGGATGCCATGAGGTCGATTTGCGGGGATGACGGTGTCGCTCATTTCATCAATTCATCTTTGACCAAAAGTGCGGTGGACCAGGTGAAGCATGATATCCTTGAAGGGAAAACAAAATTACTTTATGTTGCTCCGGAGTCTTTGACTAAAGAAGATAATGTGGACTTCCTCAAGAATGTCAGAATCTCGTTCTATGCTATTGATGAAGCCCATTGTATTTCGGAATGGGGGCATGATTTCCGTCCGGAATACCGTAAGATACGTCCTATCATCAATCAGATCGGCCCGGCGCCGGTGATAGCTTTGACGGCTACAGCTACCGATAAGGTGCGTGGAGATATAAAAAAGAATCTGGGCATGACGAATGTGAAAGAGTTCAAAAGCTCGTTCAATCGTCCTAATCTATATTATGAGATTCGCAATAAGACCAAGAATGTCGATAAAGACATCATCAGGTTCATCAAGCAACATCCCGGCAAAAGCGGTATTATTTATTGTCTGAGCCGGAAGAAGGTGGAAGAGTTGGCCGAGATTCTGCGGGCCAATGACATCAATGCCCGTCCTTATCACGCAGGAATGGATTCCGTTACACGTTCGCAGACGCAGGATGATTTTATCATGGAGCGTATTGATGTGATTGTGGCTACTATAGCTTTCGGCATGGGGATAGACAAGCCGGATGTACGGTTCGTGATTCATTATGACATTCCAAAGAGTCTGGAGGGCTATTATCAGGAAACCGGTCGGGCCGGACGGGATGGCGGTGAAGGATTGTGCATTACTTATTATACTTACAAGGACCTTCAGAAACTGGAAAAGTTTATGGAGGGTAAACCTGTGGCCGAGCAGGATATCGGTCGGCAGCTGCTTTCAGAAACGGCGGCTTATGCAGAATCTTCGGTCTGTCGCCGTAAGTTCCTGTTGCATTATTTTGGCGAGGAATATCAGGAAGACAATTGTGGAAACTGCGATAATTGCCTGCATCCGAAAGCTAAAGTGGATGCTACGGAACAGTTGCGAGACTTGTTGCGCGTAGTGCAAGCCGTGAAGGAACATTTCAAGGCTGATTATGTCATCGATTTGCTGACGGGTCGGGAGACTGACGAAGTGGTTGCCCATAAGCATGCAGATATGGAATGTTTCGGATGTGGAGATGATCATGATGAGAAATTCTGGAATGCCGTAGTCCGGCAGGCGTTGATTGCCGGATATCTGGAGAAGGAGATAGAGGATTACGGAATACTGAAGCTGACGGCCAAGGGACGGCAGTTTATGAAGAAGCCGGAGGCTTTCCTGATTACGGAAGACAATGAGTTTGATGAGGAAGAAGAAAATGTGATTCCTCGTTCGGGGTATGGGGTAAATGCGGTTGACGGAGTCTTGTTTAACTTGCTCAAGGAACTGCGGAGGCACATGTCCAAACAGCTGAATGTGCCGCCTTATGTTATTTTTCAGGATCCGTCTTTAGAAGCTATGGCTACGGTTTATCCCATTAGCATAGAAGAATTGCAGAACATTCCCGGAGTCGGTGCCGGGAAAGCTAAACGTTATGGAAAGGAGTTTT
Organism: uncultured Paraprevotella sp.; assembly: GCA_944321365.1. Lineage (GTDB taxonomy): Bacteria > Bacteroidota > Bacteroidia > Bacteroidales > Bacteroidaceae > Paraprevotella. The sequence continues at coordinate 67,627 of CALULA010000009.1, read as the reverse complement.
GTGAATTGATACGGAAACATTGTGAAGAGAATGAAATAGAACGCCCAGAGGATTTGAGAGTGCGCACGGTGGCCAACAAATCCAAGCTGAAAGTGAGCATCATTCAGAGCATAGATCGGAAGGTGGCGTTGGACGACATCGCCTCAGCCAAAGGTATAGATTTCAGTGAACTTCTGGATGAGATAGACGCTATTGTCTATTCGGGAACGAAACTGAACATAGATTATTTCCTTAATGATGTGATGGACGAAGATCATCTGGAAGACATTTATGAGTATTTCAGGGAGTCGGAAACAGACAGTCTGGACGTGGCAATGGAAGAGCTGGGAAGTGATTATACGGAAGAGGAGATTCGTCTGGTGCGGATTAAGTTCATTTCCGAAATGGCTAATTGAAAAAGGAGTGGAGCGTGTCGGAGCCGATGCGCTCCACTCTTTTCTTTTCGGGTGACGGACAGGCTTGCGGCGTCGTCTGGTTGATGGTGTCCTTTTCGGCTGTTTAATGGCTTATGGGGCTGCCGTTTATTTGTCAGGCGTTTGTTTTTGGGCCCTTTTTGTGAGGTATCGTGTCGGGGACTGAAAGCTGCGTATCTGGAATGTTTGGATAAGTGTCCGTTTTGCCGTGGCAGAGAGTCGGCTTGCTCCTTTCAAATCTTTGCGCAAAAAAGGGAAGTTTCTTGCGCAAGATCGTGGATTGCCTTGCGCAAGAAAAATGCCGTTGATGCGGGACATCCGGCAAGGGGGTGCTGTACGGTGTCTGCAATGTTCTGCAGTGCGATGGTCTTTACATTAAACCCGCAGTGCGGTTGCAGGGCTGGTGCGTTTTTATGCAGAGTCCAGACCGTGTCTCTGAAGAGTCTGCGCCAAAAGGTGCCGTTATGTGCGAGGAAAACGGTTGAGCCGTTTCCTTTTTATCACAAAAAAGGCAAAAAACATCGCTGTTTCAATAAAAACACTTATATTTGCATGCAATAAAATCAATTTTTATGTCGTCATTTATTGCAGATAAGATTGTAATGGACGGATTGACGTACGATGATGTGCTGTTAATCCCCGGTTATTCTGAAGTTTTGCCGCGCACGGTAGAGTTGACCACCAAGTTTTCGCGTAATATTGAGCTGAAAGTTCCTTTTGTTACGGCCGCAATGGATACGGTAACAGAAGCGCCGATGGCTATTGCCATAGCACGTGAAGGTGGCATAGGTGTCATCCATAAGAATATGTCGATAGAGGAACAGGCACGTCAGGTGGCTATCGTGAAGCGTGCGGAGAACGGTATGATTTACGACCCCGTCACGATTAAGCGAGGACGGACAGTAGCTGATGCCTTGAATCTGATGAGCGAGTTCCATATTGGCGGTATACCCGTAGTGGATGATGAAAAGAAGCTTGTGGGCATCGTTACTAACCGTGACTTACGCTTTGAACAGAATCCGAACCGTATGATTGACGAGGTGATGACGTCAGAACATCTGGTGACGACTCATCAACAGACAGATCTTTCGGCCGCCGCCAAGATATTGCAGGAGAATAAGATTGAGAAACTTCCGGTAGTGGATAAGGACGGTCGTCTGGTCGGATTGATAACTTATAAGGACATTACCAAGGCTAAAGATAAGCCGATGGCCTGCAAGGATGAGAAGGGACGTCTGCGTGTGGCTGCCGGAGTGGGAGTTACAAACGATACGTTAGACCGCATGCGGGCATTGGTTGAGGCCGGTGCCGATGCTATTGTCATAGACACGGCGCACGGACATTCCAAGTATGTGGTCGAGAAGTTGAAGGCGGCCAAGGCAGAGTTTCCGGATGTTGATATCGTTGTGGGTAATGTGGCTACGGGCGAAGCGGCCAGGATGCTGGTTGAGGCTGGTGCCGATGGGGTGAAAGTCGGCATTGGCCCCGGATCTATTTGTACGACGCGTGTTGTAGCGGGCGTAGGCGTTCCGCAGCTTTCGGCTGTTTATGATGTGGCATGTGCTTTGCAGGGTACGGGTGTGCCTTTGATTGCGGATGGCGGATTGCGCTATTCCGGAGATGTGGTCAAGGCATTGGCAGCCGGTGGCTATTGTGTGATGATCGGCTCATTGGTAGCCGGAACAGAAGAGTCTCCTGGAGACACTATCATTTTCAATGGCCGTAAGTTCAAGTCTTATCGTGGAATGGGGTCGCTTGAAGCTATGGAATGCGGTTCCAAGGACCGTTATTTCCAGTCGTCTGTAAAGGACGTGAAGAAACTGGTGCCGGAAGGCATTGCCGGGCGCGTGCCTTATAAAGGGACGGTGCAGGAGGTTATTTTCCAGCTGGTGGGTGGCTTGCGTTCCGGTATGGGCTACTGCGGTGCTCATACGATAGAGGAATTGCACAACGCCAAGTTCGTACGTATTACGAATGCCGGTGTGCTTGAAAGTCATCCTCATGATGTGACCATTACGAGCGAGGCACCGAATTACAGTCGTCCTGAGTAAAAGACATTCCGGAATATGAAGAAAAGTTTTTTGTTGTGTTGCTCGCTCTGCCTGGCCGGATGGGCACAGGCGCAGGGCGGCGATCCGGTCGTGATGAGAATCAATGGGAAAGATGTTCCCCGTTCGGAGTTTGAGTATAACTTTAACAAGAACAATGGTGAGAATGTCGTAGACCGGAAGACGGTGGATGAGTATGTAGACTTGTTTGTCAACTATAAGTTGAAGGTGGAGGCTGCTTTGGATGCACGTTATGATACATTGTCCTCTTTCAAGAAAGAGTTTCAGTCATATCGAGACCAACAAATCCGTCCGTATTTCGTGACAGATTCGGCCGAGGAAAAGGAAATTAAAGCCTATTACAACCAAGTGAAAGCCTCGATCGGTCCGGACGGACTGGCTTATCCGGCTCATATCATGGTGTTGCTTCCTCAGAAAGCTTCTGCGGAGGCACAGGCGAAAGCCAAGGCACGCATAGATTCTATTTATACGGCTCTGAAGCAAGGGGCTGATTTTGCCGACCTGGCCCGACAATGCTCTGATGATAAGGGCACGGCCGGACGGGGCGGTGAATTGGGATGGATAGCCCGTCGGCAGACACTGAAAGTGTTTGAGGATACGGTCTTCGCCATGCAGAAGGGCACTTATTCACAACCGTTTGAGTCAGAGGTGGGCTATCATATCGTGTTCCTGAAAGATAAGAAGCAGCTGGAGCCTTATGGTGAGCTGAAACCTCAGCTGAAACGTTTCTTGGAGCAACGCGGACTGAAGAATCGTATCGCGGCGATGGTGGCAGATTCGCTGGCCAAGGCCTCTGGAGGACGGCTGACCGTAGAAGATGTCATGGAGCAGAAAACGCGAGAACTCTGTGCGAAAGACAATGATTTAAAGTATCTGATTCAAGAATATCATGACGGCTTGTTGCTGTATGAGATCAGTACGAAGGAAGTGTGGGACAAGGCGGCCAAGGATACAGCCGGTCTGGAAGCGTATTTTAAAGAGCATAAGTCTGAATACAAATGGGATGCTCCGCGTTACAGAGGGGTGGTTTACCATTGCGTTGATAAGGGTTTGGTGAAAGATGTGCGTAAGTTGCTCAAGTCGGTCGATGAGGATAAGTGGATTGATACCTTGCGTGCTTCTTTCAATCAGGATTCTGTAAAGCAGATTCGGGTGGAGAAGAATCTTTTTAAGAAAGGTGACAATGCCTATGTGGATTATCTCGTCTTTAAGGAGAAGAAAAAGCCTGAGCCGCTGAAAAAGTATCCTTATACAGCTGTTTACGGGAAAAAGCTGAAGAAGCCGGGTGAGTGGACCGACGTACGGGGAGAAGTCATTTCTGATTATCAGACCGTCTGTGAGGACGAATTTGTCCGTAAGTTGCGCGAAACTTACACGGTTGAAATATACAAAGACGTTTTAAATACCGTTAATAAGCATTGAGTCAAGCGGTAATAACGTTATCTTCGTATGCGGTTTTAGAATTGAAAAGAACTATATGAAGCTTTTTAGAAGGTCAATATGTACATTTGTATTCCTGTTCTCAGGGGTACAAATGTATTTGTATTCCCAAAGTCCGAACAATGTTGTGGACGAGGTGGTGTGGGTGGTCGGCGATGAAGCTATCCTGCGTTCCGATGTAGAGGCGGCGCGGCTGGATTTCGGTGCGAACATCAAGGGCAATCCTTATTGTGTCATTCCTGAGCAGCTGGCCATACAGAAATTATTCCTGCATCAGGCGCAATTGGATAGTATCGAGACAGAAAGCTCTGAAGTGATGGCTGAAGTGGATGCACGTTTGAACGAACTCACCATGCGTGCCGGCTCGAAAGAGAAACTGGAAGAATATTACCGGAAGCCGATGACTCAGATCCGTGAAATGATGTTTGAGACAGTCGAGGAGCAGTCTACCGTGCAGAAGGTCCGTGCCAATCTGACCAAGGATATCAAGGTGACTCCAGCTGAGGTGAGGCGTTTCTTTAAAGATTTGCCGGCAGACAGTTTGCCTTGGATTCCTGCTCAGTATGAAGTGCAGATTATTACCCAGCAGCCCCGTATTCCACAAGAGGAAATAGACCGCGTGAAGGAGGAACTGCGTAATTATACAGAGCGTGTCAATTCTGGTGAGACCTCATTCTCAACGTTGGCAATCATGTATTCAGAAGATCCCGGATCGGCACGTTATGGCGGAGAGATGGATTATATGGGACGTACGGAACTGGATCCGGCTTTCGCTAATGTGGCTTTCAGTCTGACAGATCCGACAAAGGTGTCGAAAGTGGTGGAATCGGAGTTCGGTTATCATATTATTCAATTGATAGACAAGCGTGGGGATAAGGTAAAAGTACGCCATATTTTGCGTAAACCGAAGTTGGCTCAGACCGATATAGATTCTACAATGGTGCGTATGGATTCCATCGCAGAGGACATACGGAAAAATAAATATACGATAGATGAAGCCGCACTTTATCTGTCGGATGACAAAAACAGCCGTAGCAATCATGGACTGATGACGAATGTGAAATACGATCCGTCGTTGGGCGAGATACGTACATCACGTTTTCAGCTGCAGGAATTGCCTGCCGAGGTTGCCAAGGTTGTATCGACAATGAATACGGGTGAAGTTTCCGAACCATTCATGATGGTGAATGCAAAAGGCAAGGAAGTTTGCGCCGTCGTGAAGCTGAAAACGCATATCAAGGCTCATAGGGCTTCTATGTCAGAAGATTTTCAGGTGTTGAAAGAGGTCGTGGTGTCCAAACTTCAGTCGGAGAAAATCAATCAGTGGATAAGAGAGAAGCAGAAGTCTACGTACGTGCGTATCAACGAAGATTGGAGAAATTGCGAATTTGAGTATCCCGGATGGATAAAATGAAAAGAGAAAGGAAAAAGATTAAGAGGAATAACGGGCATAGATTACTTTTCTTTTGTATTCTATGCCTGTTTGGGTTTTATGTTGCATCTGGACAGGAGGAAGAGACCGAGAGGGAGCAGTCTGAGTCAAAAGTGATTTTGTTGCATACGGATCGTCTTTCTTATGACCAGTTTCGTCATCCGGGTGCCCAGATTCTGACGGGCAATGTGCAGTTTCAACACGAAGGGGTGTTGATGTATTGCGACAGCGCCTGCTTTTATGAGGCTACAAATTCTTTTGATGCCTTCGGACATGTCCGTATGGTGCAAGGCGATACGTTGGACCTGGTTGGGGATGTGCTGTTATATGACGGGCTGGATCAGTTGGCGCGGGTGCGTCATAATGTTGTACTGACACACAGGGAATCAAAGTTATACACCGACAGTCTTGATTATGACCGTTTATATGAGCTGGGCTATTTCTTTGAGGGTGGAAAACTGGTGGATAAAGATAATGTGCTGACGTCTGATTGGGGGCAGTACAGTCCGCCGACACGCCAGGCGGTTTTCAACTATAACGTGAAATTGGTTAATCCCAAGTTTACTTTGATTTCAGATACGTTGAATTATAATACGTCCAATAATGTAGCAGAGATTGTAGGCCCGTCCAATATAGACAGCGGAGATAATCATATCTATTCGGAGTCGGGGTTTTATAATACACAGACAGAACAGGCTATTTTGTTGGATCGTTCTATCCTGACCAACAAGGGACGCAAGATGGTGGGCGACAGTATGTATTATGATAGTCAGGCAGGTATAGGTAAGGCTTATCGTAACATTGTGTATACGGATGAAGTGAACAAAAATATGTTTACCGGAAATTATTGTTTCTATAACGAGCTGACGGGTTACTCCGAAGCGGCCGACAGCGCGGTTGCCATTGATTTTTCTCAACGGGATACCATGTATATGCATGCGGATAGCTTCAAGGTCTATACTTATTATATGGATACCGATACGATGTTCCGTGAAATGCGGGCTTATCATAAGGTCCGTTCTTATCGTGTGGATGTGCAGTCGGTTTGTGATTCGTTGGTGTACAATACAAAGGATTCATGTATTACGATGTATCGTGACCCTATTGTGTGGAATGCCGGACAGCAAGTGCTGGGAGAAGTCATTAAGATATATCTGAATGATTCCACGATAGAGCGGATTCATGTGATAGACCAGACTCTTTCTGTGGAGCAGATTGATTCGGTGCATTTCAATCAGGTGGCCGGGAAAGAGATGACGTCTTATTTCAGAGATGGGGAAATGTACGAGACGTGGGTAGAAGGGAATGTCTATGTGGATTATTATATGTTTGACGATGACAGCCTGATGATAGGTATGAATTATACGGAAACCTCGGAGCTTAAGCTCTATATGAAAGAACGTAAGATGGACAAAATCTGGATGCCTGCTTCTACGGGAGTCATCTATCCTGTGGTCATGATTCCGCCGGACAAGCTGTATCTGTCCAATTTTGCGTGGTTTGATTATATCCGTCCGCTGAATAAGGATGATATATTTGTATGGCGCCCCAAGAAGTCCGGTACGGAATTAAAAGCTTCTTACAGGCATAAGGCACCGTTGCAGACGTTGGATCAGATTAAAAGGAATTAGTAATTATGTCTCTTTTTAAAACACGTAAACCGCGGGGATTTCATCATCCCTACATGTATGTTGATGAGCGGAAAGATAAATTGAAGGCCATAGAGGAACGCGCAAAGCGTGAGTTGGGAATGCTGCCTCCAAAAGAGTTTGACCCGGAGGATTTTCGCGGTACTTTTGTAAAGGCAACGAAACATCTTCGTCGGAGAAAAGAGAGTGGACGTAAGCCCATGAAGTTTGGTGTGGCTCTGATTATCATCGGAATCTTGCTGTTTATCTGGCATTTTCTGATGACGGGAAGCTTTCGTTTTTAAGGTATTGGAAAAATGAGTGATATAATTCATTTGTTGCCGGATTCGGTGGCGAATCAGATTGCTGCCGGTGAAGTGATACAGCGTCCGGCGTCGGTAGTCAAGGAGTTGGTGGAGAATGCTGTGGATGCCGGGGCTACACATGTCGATATTGTCGTGGAGGATGCAGGAAAGACATCCATTCAAGTTGTGGATGACGGTAAGGGAATGTCAGAAACAGATGCCCGTCTTGCTTTTGAGCGGCATGCCACGTCGAAAATCAGCGAGGCTTCAGATTTGTTCGCTTTGCGCACGATGGGATTCCGTGGTGAGGCTTTAGCTTCTATTGCTGCAGTGGCGCAGGTAGAACTGAAAACCCGTCCGGCTGATGCGGAGTTGGGGACATGCGTGAGTATAGAGGGATCCCGTTTGGTGGGGCAAGAACCGGTTTCGTGTCCTTCGGGCAGTAACTTCATGGTCCGTAACTTGTTTTTTAATGTTCCGGCCCGTCGTAAATTCCTGAAGTCCAATCAAACGGAATTGAGCAACATTCTGCAAGAATTTGAACGTGTGGCGTTGGTTCACGATCATATCGCATTTTCGCTTTCGCATAATGGCACTATGGTGATGAATTTGCCTAAGTCCACTTTGCGCCAGCGTATAGTGTCAATCTTTGGAAAGAAACTGAACGAGCAGCTCTTGTCGGTGGATGTGGATACTTCTTTGGTCCATCTGTACGGTTTTGTGGGTAAACCCGATTCGGCCCGTAGGAAAGGGGCGCATCAGTATTTCTTTGTGAACGGACGTTATATGCGGCATCCTTATTTTCACAAAGCCGTGATGGAAGCTTTCGAGAAGCTGATACCTGTGGGCGATCAGGTGTCCTATTTCTTATATTTTGAGGTAGACCCGGCCAATATAGATGTGAATATCCATCCGACGAAGACCGAAATCAAGTTTGAGAACGAGCTGGCAATCTGGCAGATTGTTGTGGCTGCTGTGAAGGAGTCCTTAGGGCGTTTCAATGCGGTGCCTACGATAGACTTCGATACAGAGGGAGCACCGGAAATCCCGGTATTCAACAGTGCCCGGCCTGTGTCGGTGGAGGCTCCTGTGTTGGATGTAAATCCGGATTATAATCCTTTTAAGCCCTCTTCTTCGAGGGCATCGGCTTTTGAAGGTGCGGGAAAGGTGCCCGCCAACTGGGAGAGCCTGTATGATGGAGTGGGAGGAAGTCAGGAAACGGTGTCCAATGATTTCGGCAGTGAAATGTTCCCCGACACGGAAATGGATGATATGTCATTGTACGCCGGAACCCCGGATGCTGTCGAGATGTCTACTCAACATTATCAGTATAAAGGCCGTTATATTCTGACCGCCGTGAAGTCGGGGCTGATGGTTATTCATCAGCATCGTGCACATATTCGTGTACTTTATGACCGTTACCGCAGGCAGATGGAGACACACGGCGGACAGTCGCAGGGCGTATTGTTCCCTGAAATATTGCAGCTGCCGCCGTCGGAAAGCGTCGTGCTGGAACATCTGATGGACGATATGCAGGCATTAGGTTTTGACTTGTCGGTGTTGGGCGGCGGCAGTTTTTCCGTAAATGCCATTCCTGCAGGAACGGAAGGGCTCAATCCCGTGGAGCTGGTGCGCAGCATCGTGCATTCTTCCATGGAAAAAGGATGCCATGTCGAGGAAGATGTGCAGCATTATATAGCCTTGTCGTTGGCTCGCAGTGCCGCGATTGTTCCGGGGCAAGTGCTCTCCAATGACGAGATGGAAGCCTTGGTCGACGATCTGTTCGTTTGTGCTAATCCCAATCAGACGCCCGACGGAAAGGTGATTGTAGCTATCTTGGAACAGAAAGAATTGGAGTTGCTTTTTGGAGATTGAACGTTGTTTCTTCATGATATTTGAGTATCTTTGCAGGCAAGAACAATGCAAACAAGAAATGAAACAGGAAAAGATTATATTGACAGGTGACCGTCCGACTGGCAAATTGCATATCGGACATTATGTCGGTTCTTTGAAACGGAGAGTGGAATTGCAGAATTCCGGGCTGTATGACAAAATATTCATTTTTGAAGCCGACGGACAAGCTCTTACGGACAATATAGACAATCCGGAGAAAGTGCGTCAGAATGTGATAGAGGTGGCTCTCGATTATCTGGCATGTGGTATAGATCCTTCCAAGTCGACCATCTTTATTCAGTCGCAGATTCCGGAATTGTGTGAACTGACTTTTTATTTTATGGACCTTGTCACTGTTTCACGGCTACAGCGTAATCCTACCGTGAAGACAGAGATACAGATGCGTAATTTTGAGACCAGTATACCGGTGGGCTTCTTCACTTACCCCATCAGTCAGGCTGCCGATATTACGGCTTTCAAGGCTACGACAGTGCCTGTCGGTGAAGACCAGGAGCCGATGTTGGAGCAGGCGCGCGAGATCGTACGCCGTTTCAATTACATCTATGGCGAGACTTTGGTTGAGCCTGACATATTGCTGCCGGATAATACGGCCTGCCTGCGTTTGCCCGGAACGGACGGAAAGGCCAAGATGAGCAAATCGCTGGGCAACTGCATCTATCTGTCCGATCCTGCCGATGAGGTGGAGAAGAAAATCCGTTCGATGTATACGGACCCCGACCATCTGAGAGTGTCCGATCCTGGCAAGGTGGAAGGCAACACGGTGTTCACTTATCTGGACGCATTCTCCCGTCCGGAGCATTTCAGCCGTTATCTTCCCGATTATGCAAATCTGGACGAACTGAAGGCGCATTACCGCCGGGGTGGTCTGGGCGATGTGAAAGTAAAGAAGTTCCTGTCGGCTGTGATGCAGGAAGAATTGGAGCCCATTCGTCAGCGTCGTAAGGAGTTTGAAAAAGATATACCGGCAGTTTACGATATGCTGAGACAGGGTTGTGAGGTGGCTCGTGAAGCTGCAGCTCAGACGCTGTCTGAAGTGCGTCGCGCGATGAAAATCAATTATTTCGAGGATGAGGCCTTGATTGCCGAGCAGGCTGCACGGTTCAAGACTCAGGCGTAACAGCCGTTTCTGATGGATATTCCGGTGTGTCTGTGGCGGGGCACACCGGATTTGTTTTGTCCGCTTGTCAGACACTTTGTCTATAAGGCTCACAACACAAATGTTTCTTCCGCAAGATGCCGGCAGGTAAAGCGGAAAGATGATGGCGTTTTTGCGCAAAGAAGTGAGTCGCTGTCGGGCGGCGTGAGGAAGCTGTCGGGGACATTCGTGAGACTGTTGCAGAGAAAATAATATGGGAAAACCCGAAAAAAACAGCGGAAAGTTTTGCAAGAAAGAAGAAAAAGCGTACCTTTGCATCGCTTTTGAACGGAAGAGAGGGGCGCTTAGCTCAGCTGGTTCAGAGCGTCTGCCTTACAAGCAGAGGGTCGGGGGTTCGAATCCCTCAGCGCCCACCAAGGCAAGTTTCTCTCTTTCGTATGCAGAATGCAAGGGCGCTTAGCTCAGCTGGTTCAGAGCGTCTGCCTTACAAGCAGAGGGTCGGGGGTTCGAATCCCTCAGCGCCCACCATGTGATGAGAAAAGGTATCCATGAGGATGCCTTTTATTGTTTTGGGCCGGAAGAAACATTTTCGATAAACTTTTTCTCTGATTTATATGTGTGAACCGATAAAATAAGCTATTTTTGTAGTCAGAATAATACGTATTACTTTTATGGAATTGGATTTGTTGACGGCGATTTCTCCTATAGACGGCCGTTATAGAGGTAAAACGGAGGCTTTGGCTTCGTACTTTTCAGAATACGCTCTGGTTCGTTATCGCGTACGGGTGGAGATAGAATATTTCATCACGTTGTGCGAATTGCCGTTGCCGCAACTGGCAACGTTCGACCACGCTTTGTTCGGACGTCTGCGCGACATTTACCGTAATTTTACCGAAGCTGAAGCTCAGCGGGTGAAAGACATAGAGCGGGTGACGAACCACGATGTGAAAGCCGTGGAGTATTTCATTAAAGAAGAGTTCGACAAAATCGGAGGACTGGAACCTTACAAGGAGTTTATTCATTTCGGTCTGACGTCACAGGACATCAACAATACTTCCGTGCCTTTGTCTGTCAAGGACGCACTGAACGACTGCTATTATCCTTGTCTGGAGGAGTTGATTGCACAGTTGCGCACATACGCCGAAGAGTGGCGTGATGTGCCGATGTTGGCCAAGACGCACGGACAGCCCGCCTCGCCTACCCGGTTGGGTAAGGAGGTGATGGTGTTTGTCTACCGTCTGGAACGCCAGTTGGCTTCTCTGAAAGCCTGTCCTATTACAGCTAAATTCGGTGGAGCCACAGGTAACTATAATGCTCATCATGTGGCTTATCCTTCCTACGATTGGAAAGCTTTCGGCAACCGCTTCGTTGCGGAAAAGCTGGGACTGGAACGTGAGGAATATACTACACAGATATCCAATTATGACAATCTGGGAGCCGTGTTTGACGCCATGAAACGTATCAATACGATACTGATTGATTTGGACCGTGACTTCTGGCAATACGTGTCTATGGAGTATTTCAAGCAGAAAATCAAGGCCGGCGAGGTCGGTTCCAGTGCGATGCCTCATAAGGTAAATCCCATAGATTTTGAAAACTCAGAAGGAAATCTCGGCATTGCCAATGCCATATTGGCCCATTTGAGTCAGAAATTGCCGGTGTCTCGTCTGCAGCGCGATCTGACGGATTCCACCGTGTTGCGCAATGTGGGCGTTCCGATGGGACATATGCTGATAGCCATTCAGAGCACGTTAAAGGGCTTGCGTAAGTTGTTGCTGAACCGCGATGCTATCAATGCAGACCTTGACAACTGCTGGGCTGTCGTGGCAGAGGCTATTCAGACCATCTTGCGCCGTGAGGCTTATCCGCATCCCTATGAGGCGTTGAAAGCTTTGACGCGGACCAATCAGGCCATAACGGCAGAGGCTATCCGCAATTTCATTGAGAGTCTGGAGGTGAGTGAGAGCGTGAAACAGGAGCTTCGCGCCATTACTCCCCATTCTTATACAGGAATTTAAAGTTTTGGCAGGAAACGTATTCAGCCCGCGAGGGCGGGAACGGCTTCCTTGTTTGTTGAACATTATATAATAAAAAGGTAAAGTATGGAAGACGAAAAGTGGCAGGATCAGTTTGCACCGGAAGGAGCAGCGAGTGACCGTGAGGGTTACAAGCCATTCGACAATGAGAGTGAGTACAAAAGTTTTAACCGTGCACCGCACGAGGGACGCCGTATGCGTCCGCGTATCCAGCGTGCCGAACGCGCTTATTCAGCCGACGGTTCCATGGGGACGCAGGAAGGACGTCCTTACCGGCCGGTGTATAATCGTGAAGAACGCGGTACGGGAGCGGGACGTCCTTACCGTCCTTATCAGCCACGTACAGATTACAATCGCGAAAATGGAGGCTTCGGAAACCGTGAGAATGGTACCCGTCCGATGGGCGGAGGATATCGGTCGGGCGGTTATAACCGGCAGGGCGGTTACGGACGTGAGAATAATTACGCTCGTCGTGACGAAAACACTTATGGCAGTCGTGAGGGCGGTTATCGTCCGATGGGTGGCGGCGGTTATCGTCGTCCGCAGCAAGGAGGCGGATATGGAAATAACCGCTTCGGCGGTCCGCGACCGCAGCAGCGCCGTACGCCGGGTTACAATCCCAATGCGAAATACAGCATGAAGAAGCAGATCGAGTATAAGGAACTGAATGTAGATCCGGATGCTCCGATACGTTTAAACAAATATCTGGCCAATGCCGGAGTCTGCTCCCGGCGTGAGGCTGATGATTTTATTGCGGCCGGTGTGGTCAGTGTGAACGGTCAGGTGGTGACCGAGCTGGGCGTTAAGGTGAAACGTTCTGATGAAGTGAAGTTTCACGACCAGCCAGTCAGCCTGGAGCGCAAGGTATATGTCTTGCTGAACAAGCCCAAGGATTACGTGACGACAAGCGATGACCCGCAGAACCGCAAGACGGTGATGGACTTGGTGAAGAACGCCTGCCGTGAACGTATTTATCCGGTGGGGCGTCTTGACCGTAACACCACCGGTGTGTTGCTGTTCACCAACGATGGCGAACTGGCTTCCAAGCTGACCCATCCCAAATACCTGAAGAAGAAAATCTATCATGTGCAAACCGACAAGAACGTGACTGCGGCCGATATGCGCCAGATTGCCGAAGGCATTACGCTGGAGGATGGCGAGATCAAGGCCGATGCTATTGAGTATGCCAGTCCGACCGATAAGAAACAGGTGGGAATAGAAATTCATTCCGGCAAGAACCGCATCGTGCGTCGTATATTTGAAGCGTTGGGTTATCGCGTGGTGAAACTCGACCGTGTGCTTTTTGCCGGTCTTACCAAAAAGAATCTGCGTCGCGGCGATTGGCGTTTCCTGACAGAACAGGAAGTTAACATGCTGCGTATGGGCGCTTTTGAATGATGTGCAAAACAAGACAAATTAAAACGAAAAGATGGAAACTATTCGCAGAACGAAAATTATAGACCTGCTGAGACGCGAGGATTATGGAGCGATGGTGAACGTGAAAGGGTGGGTGCGTACGCGCCGCGGTAGCAAGGTCGTGTACTTCATCGCGCTGAATGACGGCTCCACCATCAACAATGTGCAGGTCGTGGCCGATGCCGATAAGTTCGATGAAGAGTTAGTCAAACAGATCACTACGGGAGCTTGCCTGAGTGTGACAGGAGAACTGGTGCAGAGCGTCGGAGCCGGACAGGCCGTGGAGATCCAGGCCCGCGAGATAACGGTGCTGGGTACTTGCGGGTCGGACTATCCCATGCAGAAGAAAGGGCAGAGCATGGAGTATATGCGTCAGCATGCCCACATGCGTCTGCGTACCAACACGTTCGGGGCAGTCTTCCGCATCCGTCACAACATGGCGATGGCCATTCATCGTTATTTCCACGAGCATGGCTTCTTTTATTTCCATACGCCCATCATCACGGCGAGTGACTGCGAGGGAGCCGGACAGATGTTCCAGGTGACCACCAAGAACCTCTACGACCTGAAAAAGGATGACGATGGAAAGATAGACTATTCCGACGACTTCTTTGGCAAGACGACTTCGCTGACTGTCTCCGGACAGTTGGAGGGAGAATTAGGAGCAACGGCCTTGGGAGCGATTTATACTTTCGGCCCGACGTTCCGTGCCGAAAACTCCAATACGCCGCGTCATCTGGCAGAGTTCTGGATGATAGAGCCGGAAGTGGCCTTCAATGACATCAACGACAATATGGATCTGGCCGAAGACTTTATCAAATATTGCGTGCGTTGGGCTTTGGAACACTGCCAGGATGATTTGGCTTTCCTGAACAAGATGATAGACAAGACCTTGCTGGACCGTCTGCATTTCGTGCTGGAACACGACTTCGTGCGCCTGCCTTACACCAAAGGCATCGAGATTCTGGAGGAGGCTGTGAAGCAAGGGCACAAGTTTGAGTTCCCCATCTACTGGGGGGCAGACCTGGCCAGCGAGCACGAACGCTATCTCGTGGAGGAGCATTTCAAGTGTCCGGTCATCCTGACCGACTACCCGAAAGAAATCAAGGCGTTCTACATGAAGATGAACGACGACGGGAAAACCGTGCGTGCCATGGACGTGCTTTTCCCGCAGATCGGAGAGATTATCGGCGGTTCGGAGCGTGAGGAGAACTACGACAAGCTTATGGCCCGTATCGAGGAACTGCACATTCCGATGAAGGATATGTGGTGGTATCTCGACACAAGGCGGTTCGGCACCTGTCCGCACAGCGGATTCGGGCTGGGCTTTGAGCGTCTGATTCTGTTCGTTACCGGCATGCAGAACATCCGTGACGTCATACCGTTCCCCCGTACACCGAAGAACGCCGAGTTCTGATGAAGCTTGCCGGCTCGTTTGAGCAGACGTTGTCATAACCGGGATGCGCCATCGGCGTATCCCGGCTCTTTTTTATTCATCCTGCCCTAAAATAAGATTATGTGCTTGTTCCGGCACCGGTGTGCCGCGTTTTGCGCAAGACGGCGGAAGGTCTTGCGCAAAGATGCGTGCGTTTTTGCGCAAGGATATTTTTCTTTTTCCGCACATCTTTTGGAGGTGTTTCTAATGGCTTTACCCGGATAATTCTTTATATTTGCAGTGAAAGGAGAACGAGTTATGCTAATGATCAGAGAGGCTACGACAGCCGATTGCGGTTTGATTCACGACTTGGCCTGGCAGGTCTTCCCCCAGACGTATAAGGACATTCTGAGCCAGGAGCAGTCGGATTACATGATGCACTGGATGTATGATGTGGAGAATCTGGAGCGTCAGATGACAGAAGAGGGGAATGTATTCTTCATCGCTTATGACGGAGAGCGGCCGGCGGGCTATGTGTCGGTGCGCCCGGACGGTGAAGATGTGTTCCATCTTGAAAAGATTTACGTGTTGCCGGAATATCAGAAAAAGCACTACGGGAGTGCGTTGTTTCGCCGTGTCCTGGACTATGTCCGTCAGCGGAGTGCCGGAGCATGCGCTGTGGAGCTGAATGTGAACCGCAGCAATCCGGCTTTGGATTTCTATCGTCGTATGGGGATGCACATTGACCGTGAAGGCGATTTTGATATAGGGCATGGTTTTTATATGAACGACTATATCATGCGGATAGAACTCTGAGAAAAAGTTACTGATTTTGTTGCGTGTTTGCATGAAAAGTACTAATTTTGCAAGCCGATTATTATCAGAAAGACGATAAGCGTCTTAGTTCTTGTGTGTTAATAGTCTTCTCATTGGCCTGGGAAGGCGGTTAGTGAATCACAGAATGATGAAGTTAATGTTTTTTTAGTAGTAACACTTTTTATTATTAATTGAAAGAATGGATACTTTAAGTTACAAGACCATTTCGGCCAACAAAGCGACCGTAAAGAAAGAATGGGTCGTTGTAGACGCTACAGATCAAGTCTTGGGGCGTCTCGGTTCTAAGGTGGCAAAATTGTTGAGAGGCAAATACAAGCCGAACTTTACGCCTCATGTGGATTGTGGTGACAATGTCATCATCATCAATGCAGATAAGGTGAAACTGACTGGCAAGAAATGGACCGATCGTGTATATCTTCGTTATACGGGCTATCCCGGCGGTCAGCGCGAAATGACTCCGGCCCGTTTGATGGCGCGTCCTAATGGTGCCGACAGACTGGTGAGAAAGGTAGTGAAAGGCATGTTGCCGAAGAATCGTCTGGGTGACAAGCTGCTGGGCAACTTGTATGTCTATGCCGGCAGTGAACACAAGCACGATGCTCAGCAGCCTAAATTGATAGATATAAACCTGTATAAATAAGGAAAGAATGGAAATGGTTAATGCATTAGGTCGCCGTAAGAGCGCCGTTGCTCGCGTATATGTCAGCGAGGGTACAGGAAAGATCATTATTAATAAAAGAGATATCACGGAATACTTTCCGTCAAGCATACTTCAGTATGTCGTAAAGCAGCCGCTGGCTACTTTGGGCGTGGAGGATAAGTATGATATTAAAGTGAACGTGTTCGGTGGCGGTTTTACGGGCCAGTCTCAGGCTTTGCGCTTGGCCATTGCCCGTGCACTGGTGAAGATTAACGCGGACGACAAGAAGGCTCTTCGTGCTGAAGGCTTTATCACTCGCGATTCTCGCTGTGTTGAACGTAAGAAACCGGGACGTCCGAAGGCACGTCGCAGATTCCAGTTCAGTAAACGTTAATGATCGGTTGTTTGACGGACTGGAGAAGCGTTTAGTATCTAAACTTCCGGGATTCTTTTTCCGGGACTACCCGGAGGTTGGTTGAGGAAACAAAAAAGAATGTAAACGATTAAAAAAGAAAAGACAATGTCAAGAACTAATTTTGAGACCCTTTTGGAAGCAGGCTGCCATTTCGGCCATCTGAGAAGAAAATGGAATCCGGCAATGGCTCCTTATATCTTTATGGAGCGTAATGGTATTCATATCATTGACCTTCATAAGACCGTTGCGAAGCTCGACGAAGCAGCCGAAGCTTTGAAACAAATCGCAAAATCCGGTAAGAAGATTTTGTTCGTTGCTACTAAAAAACAAGCTAAGCAGATTGTAGCTGAGAAAGCCGCAGCTGTGAATATGCCTTATGTGATTGAGCGTTGGCCGGGCGGTATGCTGACCAATTTCCCCACGATTCGTAAGGCAGTGAAGAAGATGGCCAATATCGACAAGCTGACGGCAGACGGAACGTTCGCAAACTTGTCAAAGCGTGAAATCCTGCAGATTTCCCGTCAGCGTGCTAAGCTGGAGAAAAACTTAGGCTCTATCGCAGACCTGACCCGTCTTCCTTCTGCACTCTTCGTGGTGGATGTACTGAAAGAGCAGATTGCCGTTCGCGAGGCTAATCGTTTAGGCATTCCCGTTTTCGGTATCGTGGATACGAACTCTAATCCTAACAATGTGGATTTCGTCATTCCGGCTAACGATGATGCCAACAAGAGTGTGGAAGTTATTGTCGATATCTGCTGTACGGCTATTGCCGAAGGCTTGGAAGAGCGGAAGGCGGAGAAAGTAGATGCCGAGGCTGCCGGTGAGGCGGAAAACAAGCCGCGCAAGCGCAGTGCCAAAGCTCGCGTAGAGAAGACTGAGACCGAAGAGGCTGCAGCTGCAGAAGCAACCGAAACAGCTGAGGCTGCAACCGAAGAAGCTTAATCCAATTTAATTCACTAATAAAGAAGAAAAAGATTATGGCTGTTACAATGGCTGATATCACCAAGCTCCGTCAGTTGTCGGGAGCTGGTATGATGGATTGCAAGAAAGCTTTGGAAGAAGCAGGCAATGATATTGAAAAAGCAATGGAAATTATCCGCAAGAAAGGTCAGGCTGTAGCTGCAAAACGTTCAGATCGCGAAGCTTCTGAAGGTTGTGTGGTAGTCAAGACTCAGGATGGTTTCGGTGCGATTGTTGCTTTGAAATGCGAAACGGATTTCGTAGCCAAGAACGCAGATTTTGTAAAGTTGGCTAATGATATTCTCGATTTGGCTGTAGCCAACAAGTGCAAAACGCTGGATGAAGTGAAAGCTCTTCCCATGGGTAATGCAACTGTGGCTGATGCCGTGGTTGATCGTAGCGGTATTACCGGTGAGAAAATGGAGTTGGACGGATATATGACAATCGAAGGAGTCGACATAGCTGTCTATAATCACCAGAAAAAGAACCAGCTTTGCACGATGGTTGCCCTGAACAAGGTCGTTCCTGAAGAGTACGGCCACGCTGTGGCAATGCAGGTCGCTGCTATGAATCCCCGTTCTCTTGACGAAAATGATTATCCTGCTGATGTGTTGGCAAAGGAAAAGGAAATCGCTGCCGACAAGGCACGTGAGGAAGGTAAACCGGAGAATATGATTGAGCGTATCGCTGCCGGTCGTCTGAATAAATTGTTCAAGGAAGAATGCTTGCTGAAACAGGCTTTCATCCAAGATGATAAGATCAGTGTGGCCGACTACCTGAAAGGTGCCGATAAGGACTGCACGGTGACAGCTTTCAAACGTTTCACACTTCGTGCCGAGTAAGAGATAGGAATTCTTTATTCATATTTCAGTGGTGTAAAGGCAAGGTCTTGATGAATAGACCTTGCCTTTTCCTTTTTTTATGAGTTAGGAGAGTATTTCGACTCTGTTTATAGTTTTTAGGCTTGTTTGCTGAGGAGAGTAGAGAATAAATCCGTATTTTTGCATATATGAACCATAAATAAATAAAAGGCCATGAAGATATTAGCAGTAGGTATGAACTATGCTCAGCACAATAAAGAGCTGGACGGAACGTTATATAAACCAGAAGAACCGGTGATTTTTGCAAAACCTGATTCAGCTTTGCTGAAAGATGGAAAGCCTTTTTTCATTCCGGATTTTACAAAAGAGTGTGATTATGAATTGGAACTGGTGGTGCGTATCTGTCGTTTAGGAAAGAATATCGCTTCGCGTTTTGCATATCGCTATTATGATGCGTTGACGGTCGGCATCGATTTTACGGCACGCGATTTGCAACGTCGGCTCCGTAAGGAAGGGCTGCCATGGGAACTCTGCAAGGGATTCGACAATTCGGCCGTGATCGGTGAGTTTGTTGCAAAAGAGGAGTTGCCTGATATCCAGCAGATCGCCTTCCATTTGGACGTGGACGGGCAGACCGTGCAGGAAGGGTATTCCGGTGACATGCTGTTTGCTGTGGATGAAATTATAGCTTATGTCAGCCGGTTCTATACGTTGAAGACGGGCGATCTGTTGTTCACGGGAACACCAAGCGGGGTCGGTCCGGTGCATATCGGTCAGCATCTTCAGGGATATCTCCAGGAACGCAAGGTGCTGGACTTTAATATAAGGTAGGAAATGAAATGTAGGATAGTCCTGTTTTTGCTGCTGTCGTGCGTAGGCCGTGTGTTTGCGCAGGAATTTACTTATGTGGATTGGGACGTTTTGCGGCCTGATTCTGTTCCTGTGCATTATAGTGAAGCTATTCCGTTGGAAGACGGATTCCGCAATTTCACGTATGAGGTCCGGCTGGATTATCCGGAATATGTGCGGTTGACCTCGGCAGAAGCAAGGCGTGTGGCTGTCTGGGCTGAGCATCTGCCGGAAAATCCGGAAGTCTGTTCCTCTGTAGGAGTCTCCCGCAAGCAGGGACTGTTGGACGTCAGTTTTATACCGATAGTGCGTCGGGGGGGAGCATACTATAAGCTGACGAGCTTTAAAATGAATATTGTCCGCCACGCCAAGGTCGCAGTGCGGACTTTGGCGACGGAGACGGCGTCCGGAAGGTATGCCGCTCACTCTGTCCTTTCACAGGGTAGGTGGGTGAAAATAGGTATTACAGAGGATGGAGTCTACCGGTTGACGACCGCTGCCTTGCAGCAAATGGGATTTGGAGATGTCTCAAGGGTCAAACTGTATGGCTATGGCGGGCATGTACAAGACGAGGTGATTGATGCGGATACAGACTTTGACGATTTGGAGGAAGTACCATTATACCGCGACAGTCGCGGGGTATTGTTCTTTGGAAAAGGCTTGGTGTCGTGGTCTGAAGCGGATTATCGTGGAGTGGCTACTCACCGGACGAATACTTATGCGCGGCAGGCCTGTTATTTCCTGACAGAGGGTGACGCCCCGTTATCTATTCCGGTAGAATCAGCGGAGACGACTCCTCTTCGTGATTTGGATTATACGCCGGCTTATGCCGTATATCATCCGGAAGAGTATTCATGGTATCAGAGCGGGCGCATGTTTTATGAATCATCTAGTCTTGCGCAGACCGGAACGCGGACATATCAATTGCCGGTGGTGGATCCCGTGTCTTCCGCCGGGGGAGTCCTGAATATTCATTTTACGGCTCATTCCTCTTCAAGAGTTTCTGTCCGTGTCTCAGTGGACGGTCAGGAGAGGACTTCTCTCAGCATCAATTCTTCTGGAGAATATGATGCAGCAAGAGCGGCTACGGCCAGTTATACCTTAGCTTCTTTTCCGGAGGGAAGCACGGAAACGGAGGTCTCGTTGACAGTTCCTGCGGGCGTGGAATCCCGTCTGGGCTATCTGGAGATGAGTTACAGGCGACAGCTTGTCATGAGCGAACCTTATTTATATATCCGCCATACAACACGGACAGCCAGTAATTTTGCCATCAATACCAACGGACGCAGTTCGGTAAAGCTGTGGCGTTTAGGCCTTCGTGGCGAACCGATGACCGAGATGCAAGGCTCTTTGTCCGGAGAAACGTATACGGTGGCCGTGGATGATCCTACGCGGGAGTATGTTGCCGTGGATGTGGATGCAGACTTTCCTGCGCCTACTTACATCGGTGAGGTCGTCAATCAGGATTTGCATGCGACGGGGGCAACGGATATGGTGATCATCATTCCGGCCAGCGGTAAGTTGTATACTCAGGCAGAGCGTCTGGCCGAAGCGCACCGTAATCTGGGAGGGTTGCGGGTGCTGGTTGTCCGTGCAGACCAGATTTACAATGAGTTTTCTTCAGGAACGCCTGATGCTACGGCCTATCGCCGTTTTATGAAGATGCTGTACGACAGAGCCGATACCGAACAAGATATGCCGCGTTACCTGCTGTTGTTCGGAGACGGAGTGTGGGATAACCGTATGCAGACGGCGGCGGTGCGCGGATTGAATCAGGACGATTATCTATTGTGCTATGAATCTGAAAACTCTCTCAGCCATGTAAACAGCTATGTGATGGAGGATTATTTTGGACTTTTAGACGATGGCGAGGGAGGGAATCTTTTGACAGATAAGACGGATTTGGGCATAGGTCGTTTCCCCGTCACTACAGAAGCCGACGCGCAGGTTATGGTAGACAAGACCATCGACTACATGGAAAACAGGAATGCGGGAGCGTGGAAGAACGTGGTATGCGTGATGGGAGACGATGGTGACAACAACGAACATATGGATGCTGCCGAGAGAATCGCATCGTTGATAGAAGAAGATTATCCGGCCTTGCAGGTCAACCGTATTTATTGGGATGCATATAAACGGGAGTCGAGTGCCACGAATTTCACCTATCCCGGCGTGGAGGCCGACATTGCGGCCCAGATGGAAGACGGTGCTTTGGTCATGAATTATACGGGACATGGCAATCCGCGTGAATTGTCGCATGAATATGTGCTTCGATGGACTGATTTCACTACCTATACATCTAATAAGGTGCCCTTGTGGGTGACGGCGGCTTGCGATGTGAATCCTTTTGACATGCAGGAAACCAATATCGGAGAGACCGCAGTGTTGCAGCCGGAGGGGGCGGCTGTGGCTTTTTATGGTACGACCCGGACGGTATATACGGGGCGGAACAGCTCTATGAATGTTGCTTTCACCCGTTATCTTTTCGATAAAGATGAGAACGGGCGTCGTTATACTATTGGAGATGCGGTACGTTTAGCCAAGACAGAATTGGTGAATACCGGTGCAGACAATTCCGAGAATAAGCTTCATTATGTTTTGCTTGGCGATCCGGCCTTGAAAATTGGCATGCCGGAGTACAATATGGTGGTGGATAGTGTTAATGGTCAGCAGATTGGCGAGGGCTTTCCGTTTGCAGATTTCAAGGCAGGAAGTATCGCCCGTGTGTCCGGTCATGTAGAAGACGGAGACGGTAACAGGCTGTCAGATTATGCCGGAATCGTTTCGATGACGGTGTATGACAGCGAGAGCCTGATCACCTGTCTGAACAATGCGGCGGCAGATACCGCATTTACTTTCTACACGCGCGACAAACGAATCTATGTGGGGAGCGATTCCGTCCGTAATGGAGTGTTTGATATGACGTTTACCATTCCTCTTGACATCAAGTATTCCGGTGAACCGGGACGGGTATTGCTGTATGCCATAGACAATGACAAGCGTCGTGAAGCCAATGGCTATACGGAAAATGTGACGGTGGGCGGAAGCGGGACCGATCTGGCGGGCGATACGGAAGGGCCTGTCATCACAGCTTATCTTAACCGTGAGGATTTTGTTTCGGGCGGAACGGTTAACTCTACCCCTTATTTCGTCGCGTTGTTGGAAGATGACAGTGGCATCAACACCTCGAATACGGCTGTGGGGCATGATTTGGAGCTTTGTATAGACGGGGACCCGTCCACCACTTACATCCTGAATGACGAATACGAGAATGAATTCGGCGATTATCGTCGGGGACAGTTGGCTTATCTTATTCCGGACTTGTCTGACGGCTGGCATACTTTGACTTTCAGGGCTTGGGATGTGATGAACAATTCATCTTCCGTGACATTGGAATTCAATGTGGATGGCCATAGAGAACCAGAGTTGATAAGTTTGAGCTGTACGAATAATCCTGCCCGTGAACAGACTACGTTCATTGTGCGTTACGACAGGCCGGGCGTAGCTTGCAACTTCACGCTCGAAGTTTTCGACTTCGCCGGACGGAAGTTGTGGACACATACAGAGCAAGGAACTTCGTCAGATGGCATTTATCCCGTGACATGGAACCTGACCACGTCGGCAGGCATGCCGCTTTCCACCGGAGTTTATCTCTGCCGGGTCAGTGTGGCTACGACGGACAGCAAGGCCGTGTCTAAAGTAAATAAATTAATTATACTTAGGCAATAATTTAAGCTTTTCCGGCGTTATTCTTTCGTGTAAGTGAATCAATGAAAGTATGAAGAAATATCTGTTTGCCGCTTTGTTCCTGTTGCTGGGGGCGGGGATGTCCCTGCAGGCACAAGACAAGAGGAATATGTTCAACCCCGTGACCACCAGTGTGACCTCGCAGTCCATAGCTCCTGATGCCAGAGGAGGCTCTATGGGCGATTTGGGTGCGGCCACCGAGCCGGATGCCAATTCGCAATATTGGAATCCGGCAAAGTATCCGTTCACCATAGCACGTGCGGGAGTGGCGGTCAGTTATACGCCGTGGTTGCGTCAGTTGGTCAATGACATCAATCTGGCCTACGTCAGCGGTTTCTACCGCATCGGCGATTATCAGGCCCTGAGTGCTTCTTTGCGTTATTTTTCGTTGGGAGAAGTTTCCACCAGCAGTTCGGCTTCGAGCGACGTGATGGACATGACCATCAGCCCTTATGAGATGTCGGTGGACGTGGCTTACTCACGCATGCTGAGCGAGACGTTCTCGGCGGCGGTTGCTTTGCGCTTCATCCTGTCGGACATCACTTATGACTATTCGGACGAGACCAGTCCGGGCAAGGCGTTTGCCGCTGATATCGCCCTTTACTGGAACCGTTATTTTGTCGGCCGTACCCGTGAGTGGAACATGGGCATCGGATTGAACATCAGCAATATCGGCAGTAAAATCTCTTATGGCGGGGATGATAATTCCGAATTTATACCGACGAATCTCCGTTTGGGTGTGAATTTCCTTGTCCCCATTAATGAATATAATAAATTCTCTATCGCAGCGGATGCCAATAAGTTGCTGGTGCCCACTTATCCCAAGCAGGAAGAAGGGGAGTTGGATCAGGACTATACCGACCGTGTGCAGCGGGAATATTACGACGTTTCGCCCATTGCCGGCATATTCAAGAGCTTTGGCGATGCGCCCAACGGCTTTAAGGAGGAGATGCAGGAGATACAGTGGAGCGTAGGTATGGAGTACACCTACAACGACCGTTTCTCCCTGCGTGCCGGTTATCACCACGAGAGTGCGAACAAAGGTAACCGCAAGTATCTGACGTTCGGTGCCGGATTCCGCATGAGCGTGTTCTCGCTCGATGCCGGTTATGTGTTCTCTACGGCGCAGAGCAACCCACTGGACCAGACGATGCGTTTCACGCTCGGATTTGATCTGGACGGCATAAAGGACCTTTTCGGTCGCCGTTGATGTTTGATATTGAGTTTATAGGACTATGGGAAAGGTCAGGGTAGGTTTCGGTTTTGATGTCCACCGTCTGGTGGAAGGGCGCGAACTTTGGCTGGGCGGCATCCGGCTGGAGCACACTGTGGGCCTGTTGGGGCACAGTGATGCCGACGTGCTGATTCATGCCATTTGCGATGCTTTGTTGGGGGCCGCCAATATGCGCGACATCGGTTTTCATTTCCCCGACACGGGCGAAGCATTCCGCGGCATAGACAGCAAGGTGCTGCTGCGCAAGACCGTGGAACTGATAGCCGGAAAGGGCTACCGTGTGGGCAATGTGGACGCCACGGTGTGCGCGGAGCGTCCGAAGCTGAATCCGCACATCCCGGCCATGCAGGCCTGTCTGGCGCAGGTGATGGGAGTGGATGCGGACGATGTGTCTGTCAAGGCCACTACAACCGAGAAGCTGGGTTTCACGGGGCGCGAGGAAGGCATTGCGGCCTATGCGGTGGTGCTTATAGAGAAATAGCTTCACTTTTTCCGGAAAAAGCGTTGCCGACGGTTTGCTGTCAGGCCGTCTCGTACTGTGTCCTGCGATAGGTCATGGGCGTCATTCTTGTTGTCTTTTGTCCGGACTCGCCGTGACAGATGTAGCGTGCGGCATGAAAGCCGGTATGATGTGCATCCGTTTTTCGTGCAGGGCCTGCGTTTTTTCCGACAGTCCGGTTTGCACCTTGTCTTTAGTGATGTGATAGATGCGGGCGAATGGACTGCAGATGTCCTTATAGTTCCAGTTTCCTTTACAGAAAGCTTTCCCGCTGTATACCACCAGAAGACGCGTCTGGTCTATGTCGCCCGCCATAGGTGAGCGTGTTTATTAAGTTGTAAATATAGGCAGATTCTGGCAATATAATGGGAGAATATAACGTTATTTTCAAGTCAGAGACGTATGGAGGAGCAGATGCGAGGTGTCATCTGGCGTGAAAACGTTTCTCTTTTTGTGTACGGTTTATTTCTGTGGATACGGTTAAGACTTTATAATGGCGTAATAATGCGATGAAAACTATGGACGAGAAATCAGCAACAGGCCGGAAGGGATGGGGCATGCTTATTCCTTTTATCCTCATCACGAGCTGTTTTGCATTGTGGGGATTTGCCAACGACATAACCACTCCGATGGTGAAAGCCTTTTCCAAGATCTTCCGTATGAGTGTGACGGAAGGGACACTTATTCAGGTGGCGTTCTACGGAGGCTATTTTGCCATGTCCTTTCCGGCGGCCATGTTTATCCGACGTTATTCCTACAAGTCCGGTGTCATGCTTGGACTGGGACTGTTTGCTTTCGGTGCTTTCCTGTTCTTCCCGGCCCGGCTTACGGGAGATTATTATCCTTTTTTGCTGGCTTACTTCATTCTGACCTGCGGCCTGTCGTTCCTGGAGACGAGTTGTAATCCGTATATTTTGTCTATGGGACCTGAGGAAACGGCCACGCGACGGCTTAATCTGGCCCAGGCTTTCAATCCCGTCGGTGCTTTGTTGGGCATGTATGTAGCCATGGAATTTGTGCAACTTCGTCTGCATCCCTTGGACACTGCCGAGCGTGCCTTGCTGTCGGACAGTGAGTTCGCGGCTGTGCGCGATGCGGATCTGGCCACTTTAATTGCTCCTTATCTGGCGATAGGTCTGGTGGCATTCTGCATGTTGGTGCTCATCCGTCTGGTGAAAATGCCGAAACATGGCGACAGTTCGGGCAGGATAGACTTCATGCCTACCTTGCGGCGTATCTTTGCTGTGCCGCGTTATCGCGAGGGCGTGTTTACGCAGTTCTTTTATGTGGGGGCACAGGTGATGTGCTGGACGTTCATTATCCAGTACGGTACGCGGCTGTTCATGTCCATGGGCATGGCCGAACAGGCGGCCGAGGTGCGGTCGCAACAGTTCAACATTGCGGCGATGGCCGTGTTCTGTGTGGCTCGTTTCGTCTGTACGTTCCTTTTGCGCTACTTCCGTTCCGGACAGTTGTTGCGGATGTTTGCTTCAGGCAGCATGGTGTTTACCGTGGGAGTGATTTGTTTTCAGAACATCTGGGGCATGTATTGTATGGTCGGTGTGTCGGCTTGCATGTCGCTGATGTTCCCCACCATCTACGGTATCGCTCTGAAAGGGTTGGGTGAGGATGCCAAACTTGGTGCGGCGGGCCTGATTATGTCCATATTGGGCGGTTCGGTGTTGCCGCCTCTTCAGGCTTATGTCATCGACCTTCACGAACTGTGTGGACTGCCCGCCGTGAATCTGTCGTTTGCCCTGCCGCTTGTCTGCTTCGCGGTGGTTGCTGTTTACGGACATCGGGCTTCCCGTCATGGATGGGGGTGAATGCGGCGGGATGTAAGCAGGTTGTTTGTCATATTGTCAGATTTTAATATAAAGTGCTATGCCTGATGTTTTCTTGAAGTGTGTTTTGACTCTGGTGTCGTTGACGGTTGTGTGCCTGCCCTGTCTGGGAGCAGAGCGGGGAGTGAACTATTATATTGACGCTGTGAGTGGGAACGATGCCGCAAGCGGCCTGTCTGCAGGGGAGGCGTGGAGAAGTCTGTCCAAAGTCTGCGGACTACGGTTGCAGCCCGGCGACAGCTTGCTGCTGCGCCGTGGAACGACATTCTGCGGGCAGCTGGAAGTGTCCGGACGAGGGCTGTCGGCCCGGCGGATAGTGGTCGGTGCCTATGGCGTGGGAGAGAAGCCTCGTGTCGTAGCTCCGGACAGCTCATACTATGCTGTCAGAGTCCGCAATTCCGATTATCTCACCCTGCGGGAACTGGAGGTGGTAAACCGCGGAACGGCGCGACTGGCCGGACGTACGGGCGTGCTTGTGGAATGCGAGAACTACGGTGTGTCGCATCATGTCGTGCTGGAGGCGTTGTATGTTCACGATGTGAACGGCAGTCTGGTGAAGAAAGAAGGGGGTGGGAGCGGCATACTGGTGCGCAGCCATTGGGACGAGAATGGTCCGGTTTCCGTGTTCGACAGTCTGACGATTGAGAACTGTGTCGTCCGGCGTTGCGAACGTAATGCCATTATCTGGAGTGCTCCCTGGAGCAGGCGCGACTGGCATCCGAGTACGCATACGGTGGTACGCGGAAACCTCATCGAGGAAGTGCCGGGCGACGGCATCGTGCCCATCGGTTGTGAGGGAGCTTTGGTGGAGTATAATCTGATGCGCCGTTGCACGGACCTGCTGCCTCAGGGTGAGGCGGCAGCCGGCATTTGGCCTTGGAGCTGCGACAACACGCTCATCCGTTTCAATGAGGTGAGCGGCCACAAGGCACCGTGGGACGGTCAGGGCTTTGATGCCGACTACAATTGTACGAACACGGTCATCCAATACAACTACAGTCATGGCAACGATGGCGGTTTTGTGCTCATCTGCAATGCGGGCGGAGGAGAGACTGATCCTGCGGACAACTTGGGAAACCAAGCTCCGGTTGTACGCTATAACGTCAGCATCGGTGACGGAGTGCGCCGCCGCCGGACCCGAACCGGAGACTGCTTTTCGCCCGCCATACACATCTCAGGACCTTGCACCCGTGCACGGATAGAGCGGAACATCCTGCATGTGGAGCGGAAACCGTCGGCTGAAGTGCATCGTGCGATGGTCGTTTCAGACTCTTGGGGAGGGTATGCCGATTCGACGCTGTTCCGTGAGAATGTGTTCTATGCGCCGCAACCTTCTGCATTCCGGCTTGGCCGTTCGACCGGCAACCGCTTCGATGCCAACTATTATCTGGGTGTGTTTGAAGGCAGACCCGATGATGCTCAGGGGCGCGTTTCGTCGGTCCGATACCTGTTGCAGAAAGACCAAAGCCCGGAGGCGGCAGAAGCTTTC
Source organism: uncultured Paraprevotella sp. (assembly GCA_944321365.1). Lineage (GTDB taxonomy): Bacteria > Bacteroidota > Bacteroidia > Bacteroidales > Bacteroidaceae > Paraprevotella. Next base: position 39,168 of record CALULA010000009.1, on the reverse strand, counting down.
GGCTTTTTGTTCCGGGAAGTGACCGTGGGCGATGGAGCGGCAGTCCTGAAAGCCGTACGGCCGGAGAAGATACAGTCTTTTTTTGAAGAGATGAGGCAAGCCGACTGAGAAGCCTTTTTGTTTCGATTTTTACTGTTGACGTGGTCCGGCGGTGGAGACATTCTGGCATGCTGCTCAGGATGGGCTAAGATTCCGGTGTAAGTGTCAGCCCCGCCAAAACCATCGGACAGAACGGGTATTGCTGACAAAATGCTATTTCTAAAGGATTTTTTTAGGTGGAGTTGAGGAATATACGGTGCAGGTAACTGCATAAACATGCGTATATTCTTACTGTTGTTTGACTGCTTCTGCATAATTATTTTAAATTTCAGGTAGTGAGTTGAAGTTTTTTCCCCGCAAACAGACTGCCTTTTTTGCGCATGACGGGGTCGGATGATGCGCACGGTTCGTTGCAGGTATGCCGGATAGTGCGGAAAAACATGAGGAAAGTCGCTTTTCCCACTCCGGTTGAGTGAGCGGAGAGTTGCCGGGGGAGCTGTCTTTTTGCTTGGAATTTCGCCGGACGGCTGACCCGTATGGCGAGGCAATGCGCCTGAAGTCTTTGCCGGAATGTCAAACTGTCGGGCGATATGTCATTTGACCGATATGCTGATTTCTGCCCGTTCCGTGAGAATGGCGCGTAGGGTACGACTTTGATTCATAGGCTGAATGGCGGGCTTCTCGCGCGTCGGTCCGGACAAAGTGTCAGATTGCCGGGATAGATGTAGAATGTCGATAAAGTTCTATCTTTCGTCTTAATAGTTCAAATCTTTTAGCTGAAAAATGGGTTATCTTTGCGATATGGGTTAGGTAAAGCAAACTTTGAAAGACAACAATAGGGAAAAAACAATCTAATTATCATCTTTAAGTTTTAAACTATGGAGAATAAAACTATTCAATCTGTTTTTTGCGGGGCCTTGTTGATGCTGGCAGGCCTGCAGCCCGCACTGGCTCAGCAGCCGGTGAAAGCCGAACCGATACAGACGGGAGAGTATGAGCCTACGTGGGAGTCGTTGGCCAAGTATGAGTGTCCGGAGTGGTTCCGCGACGCCAAGTTCGGCATCTGGGCACACTGGGGGCCGCAGTGCGAGCCGGAGTCGGGCGACTGGTATGCCCGCTGCATGTACTATCCCGGCCACTGGCAGCACAAGGTACATGTGCAGAAATACGGCGACCCGAAAGACTTCGGCTTCAAGGACGTGATCAATGAGTGGAAAGCCGAGGAATGGGAGCCGGATTCTTTAGTCCGTTTCTATAAAAGCGTGGGAGCGCGTTACTTCATGACTTTGGGTAATCATCATGATAATATGGACCTGTGGGACAGCAAGTACCAGCCGTGGAACTCGGTGAACATGGGGCCTAAACGTGACATCGTAGGCGAATGGGCCGCTGCTTGCAAGAAGTATGACCTGCCGTTGGGCGTGAGCATCCATGCCTCGCATGCGTGGACGTGGTACGAAGGCGCGCAGGACTACGACGGCAAACTGACGAAAGCCGACGGAAAAGGCAAATGGTGGGAGGGCTATGACCCGCAGGACCTTTATCAGCAGCAGCACGAGCGGAGCAAGGACAGTAAGGACATCGGGGCCATCCACCGGCAGTGGGCATGGGGCAACGGGGCCTCGCAGCCCTCGGAGGCTTTCAAGACCAACGTGTTCAACCGGACGCTGGATGTGGTGAACCGTTACAATCCCGATGTGTTGTATTTCGATGATACGGTGCTGCCTTTCTATCCTATCAGTGACGAGGGAGTGCGGATATTGGCACACATGTACAACAAGAGCCTGAAGGACCATCACGGCAAGCAGTACGCCGTGGTGACGGGCAAGGTGCTGGAGCCTCAGCATAAGGAGGCCATGGTGTGGGACGTGGAGCGCGGCATTCCCGACCGTCCGCAGGAGAAACCCTGGCAGACCTGCACCTGTCTGGGCACCTGGCATTATGAGCGTGGCATATATGACCGCAACGGCTACAAGTCGGCGGCTACGGTGGTGAAGATGCTGGTGGACATCGTAAGCAAGAACGGCAATCTGCTGTTGAGTGTACCTCTGCGCGGCAGCGGGGCGATAGATGACAAGGAAGTGGCCATCCTGAAGGACCTCAAGGCCTGGATGGACATCAACAGCGAGAGCATCTACGGAACACGGCCCTGGACGGTGTTCGGCGAAGGCCCGTTGGCTGAGGCGTCCAATCCGGTGAAGGCACAGGGCTTCAACGAGGGGCAGAAATATACGGCGGCAGATGTGCGCTACGTGCAGAAAGGCAAGTACGTGTATGCCACACCGTTGGGCTGGCCGGAAGGGAACAGCCTGGAATTGAAAGCTCTGCGCAGCGGCGTGCCGTATTGTGGCAAGGTGAAAAAAGTGGAACTGTTGGGCTATGGCAAAGTAGACTACGTGCGCGACGGCGAAGGGCTGAAAGTGACCCTGCCGGACACCAAGCCCAATGAGATAGCCCCCGTGCTGAAAATAAAGGTGAAATGACCGCGTGAAGCGGGCGTGCCGTCTGTCCTGACAGGTCGGGCACGACATTGTGAAGACGGGCAATGCCGGAACAAAGCCATCCGGTATTGCCCGTCGTTGTGTCTGAAAAAGAGGCGGTTTATGTCGTCCGGTAGTATCCTTTTTTTTGTATTTCTTGCCACACGGCTGCGTCCAGTCCGTAAGAGGCATCTTCGCCGCGGGCTATGCTGCAACGGAGCTGCGTGGAGCTGATGTCCATCAGCCGGACGTCGGACAGCAGTGTCACGCCGGGGGGGAGTGCGGTTTCGTCCACGGGAAACTCCGGACGTGGGTAGACCAGGATGCGGTGGTGGCGCAGAATGTCGTCGGGCTTCCGCCAGCGGTGGAACGACTGCCAGTTGTCGGCTCCCATGATGAGGGCGAACTGCCGGTCAGGGTAGGCCTTCCGCAGGGCAGCAAGCGTGTCCACCGTATATGAAGGGCGGGGCAGGCTGAATTCAAAGTCGCTCACGTGGAGCTGCGGGTGTCCTGCCGTGGCCAGTCGGGCCAGCGACAGTCTGTCATGTTCATCCAGCAAGTCTTTAGAGGCTTGTTTAAAAGGATTCCGGGGGGAGACGAGAAACCAGATTTCATTCACCACCCCTTTATGGCAAAGTGCCTCAGCCAGTTGGACGTGTCCTTTGTGGATAGGGTTGAACGAACCGCCGTAGATGCCCGTCAGTGTCATGGTCTGCCTTGCGGATACGTGGGGCGTTTGTGACGGTGTGCACTGCGTTTCCGGTGAATCCATACGCAAATCAGATAAGCCTGTACGAGCGAAAGCAGTGCCATGGCTATGGCTATTTCCACCCATTGGAACAGCAATGCCGCGATGAACAACAGCAGGCACAGCACGCAGAGAGCGATGCTGGTGTAAAGATTCCGGTTGATGGTCTTGTCGTTCATGGACTCAGTTTTTATCGGTTAAGAAATGTCTTGATTTTATTCAAGGCCTCAGCTTCGGCTTTTTCCAAATCGTCGTTTACGACAATTGTATCGAACCGTGGGGCGAGGCTTAGTTCATATTCGGCCCGTGCGATGCGGTCGTTGATGACTTCCGGAGAGTCTGTGCCGCGCCCTTCCAGCCGGCGGCGCAGTTCCTCCACGGAGGGGGGCTGGATGAACATGCTCAGTGCGCGGTCGCCATAAAACTCCTTGATGCGGCAGCCGCCGTTCACGTCCACGTCGAACACTACATTCTGTCCTTGGCTGAGCTGGCGTTCCACCTGTGCTTTCAGCGTTCCGTAGAAGCGGTCTTTGTAGACTTCCTCATATTCCAGGAATTCTCCTGCGGCGATGCGTCTGCGAAATTCTTCGGGCGACAGGAAAAAATATTCCACGCCATCCCGTTCCGTTCCGCGTGGCGGGCGACTGGTGGCACTGATGCTGAAGGCCAGATGAAGTCCTTGCCCCATCAGATAGTTGATGATGGTGCTTTTCCCGCTTCCGCTGGGAGCGGAAAAGATGATGAGTTTTCCGGGCATGACAGGTTCCATTTTTTACATTACGTTGAGCACTTGCTCTTTGATCTGTTCCAGTTCGTCTTTCATCTTCACCACGATGTTCTGCATCTCTGCCAGATTGCTCTTGCTCCCGGTCGTGTTGATTTCACGTCCCATCTCCTGGGCGATGAAGCCCAGCTTTTTGCCTTGCCCGTGTCCGTTCTCCATGGTTTCCATGAAATAAGCCAGATGGTTGGCCAAGCGCTGTTTCTCTTCGTTGATGTCCAGCTTCTCGATGTAGTAGATCATTTCCTGTTCCAGGCGGTTCTTGTCATACTCCACATTGGGAATGGATTCCAACGCTTCCACAAGGCGTTGCCGGATGCGTTCGGTGCGGCTCTTCTCATACGGCTCTATGCTTTTGAGAAGTTGCCCGATATTGTTGATCTTCTCTGTGAATTTCTTTTGCAGGGCCGCGCCTTCCTGCTTACGGAAGTCCGTGAGTTTCTCTATGGCCTCGTTGATGGCTTTCTGCACGGCATCCCACTCCTCTTCATTCAGTTCTTCCACGTCGGTGCGGGTCATGACGTCCGGGAGTCTCAGCAGTGTGGCGAACCAATCATTGGGCAGGGGAATCTGACGCTCCGCACTGATGGTTTTGATTTGCTGACAGTAGTTGTCCAAGAGCACTGCGTTTATAGGAGTCGCGCTTTGTTCCTCATCTTTTTCCGTCCAGATGGCGAAATCCACCTTGCCTCTTTCCAACGTCTTGCTGATCAGTGCGCGGATTTCCATTTCCTTTTCCCGGTAAAGCGGGGCAATGCGGGTGGAGAGATCCAACGCTTTACTGTTGAGAGATTTTATTTCTACGTTGATTTTTTTCCCATTGTATACGGCTGTCGCTTTGCCGTAGCCAGTCATTGATTGAATCATGTTTAATAATTATTTTGTGCAAAAGTAGAAAAATAAAAGGATAAAATTGTATTTTTGCGGAGTTATTCAAGGAAAAAATAGTTTATGTCTTGTATTCTGCATATTGAGACAAGCACGAAGGTGTGTTCAGTGGCGGTGACGGAAGACGGTGCCCTCCTGTTTGAGAAAGAGGACCGCACAGGTCCGTCGCATGCCGTGCAGCTGGGGGTGTTCGTAGATGAGGCTCTTTCTTATGTCGATAACCATGGCATTCCGTTTGATGCTGTGGCTGTGAGCTGTGGACCTGGCTCCTATACGGGTTTGCGTATAGGGGTGTCTATGGCGAAGGGTATCTGTTATGCCCGCGAACTGAAGCTGATAGCGGTGCCCACGCTTGAGCTGTTATGCGTGCCGATATTGCTTTACAACGAAGAGCTTCCTGAGGATGCTTTGCTGTGTCCGATGATAGATGCCCGTAGGATGGAGGTGTATGCGGCTCTTTATGACCGTGCTTTGCATGCAGTGCGCCCTGTGGGTGCCGATATCGTAGACGAGGATACATACGGTGAATATCTGGACCGCCGTCCGGTATTTTTCTTCGGGGACGGAGCGGAAAAGTGCCGTACGAAGATTGTGCATCCTCATGCTCATTTCTTGTCGGACGTAGTTCCTTTGGCTAAGCACATGGGACCGCTGGCAGAAAAAGCCTTTGCGCTCGGACGTTTTGAGGATGTAGCCTATTTTGAGCCCTTTTATTTGAAAGAATTCGTGGCGTCTAAGCCGAAAAAACTATTATAACAGATGATTTACAATACCCAGCGAAAGAAACTGCCCATGCCGGAGTATGGCCGGGGCATTCAGGATATGGTAGACTATGCGCTGACTTTGACCGACAGGGTCGAGCGGCAGCGTTGCGCCCATACGATAGTATCCATCATGGGAAACATGTTTCCACATTTGCGTGATGTGCCCGACTTCAAGCATAAGTTGTGGGACCATCTGGCCGTTATGGCCGATTATAAGTTGGATATAGACTATCCGTATGAGATAAAACCAAAGAAAGAAAGTGGAAGCAGGCCTGCACCGTTGGGTTATCCGATGAAGAAAATCCACTACCGCCATTATGGCTATCTTTTGGAAACTCTTATGAAGAAATTGCCTGAGATGCCGGAAGGGCCGATGCGTGATGAGCTGACGCTGCTTGTGGCGGGCCAGATGCGGCGCAGTTTGGGTAATTGGAATAAAGATGCCATGAACGATGATAAGATAGAATTCGATTTGAAAACCTATACGCATGGTGCCGTGCACTTGGACCGTGAGCGTTTTCAGACGGTTGTGGAAATGCAGGGGCGGACTGTCCAGCCGGGGCGTGTGCAAACGGCCGGCCGCATGGCAGGGCGGAAAAACAAACGAAAGAGTTAGAAAGAAAGTGCTGAATCTGTTTCCTTTATTCTGTTTATGTCTTCATTTATTATAGAAGGAGGTCATTGCCTGACAGGAGAAATCGTTCCGCAGGGGGCGAAAAACGAAGCTTTGGAAGTGATTTGCGCTACATTGCTGACGCCTGAACCCGTGCGCATCAAGAATGTTCCGGACATATCAGACGTGAATCATCAGATACGTCTGTTGGAAGATCTGGGGGTGAAAGTTACCCGAAATGCCCCCGGTGACTATACTTTTCAGGCAGATGATGTAAATCTGGATTATGTGCAGAGCGATGAATTCCTGTCACGCTGCACGAAGCTGCGGGGCAGTGTGATGCTTATCGGTCCGATGGTGGCCCGTTTCGGTTGCGCTGTCGTGGCCAAGCCGGGTGGCGATAAAATCGGACGCCGCCGGTTGGATACACATTTTTTAGGCATACAGAAGCTGGGAGCGAAGTTCGATTACGACGCGGAACGTGAGGTTTACACCATCCATTCCGACCGGTTGTGCGGAACATACATGTTGCTTGACGAAGCTTCAGTGACAGGCACGGCCAACATCATCATGGCCGCAGTGCTGGCTATGGGGACAACGACTATCTATAATGCGGCATGTGAGCCTTATATTCAGCAGCTGTGCCACTTGCTGAACCGTATGGGAGCTAATATCAGCGGTATTGCTTCTAATCTGTTGACGATAGTGGGCGTCAGTTCGCTTCACGGAGCGTCGCATGCCGTTTTGCCTGATATGATAGAAGTGGGCAGTTTCATCGGCATGGCGGCTATGGTGGGTGACGGCATCCGCATTAAGAATGTCTGTTATGAACAGTTAGGCATCATCCCTTACACTTTCAGCCGTCTGGGCATTCAGGTGATTCGGAGTGGGGAGGACCTGTTGGTACCCCGTCACGAGCATTATGAGATTGAGTCGTTTCTGGACGGTTCGTTCATGACGTTGAGTGATGCTCCGTGGCCCGGCCTGACACCGGACCTGTTGAGTGTGCTTCTTGTGGTGGCTACGCAGGCCAAGGGGTCGGTGCTGATTCATCAGAAAATGTTTGAAAGCCGTTTGTTTTTCGTGGACAAACTGATTGACATGGGGGCGCAGATTATTCTTTGTGATCCGCATCGTGCCGTTGTTGTGGGACATGATCATCAGATCCGTTTGCGCGGCGGGCGCATGACGTCACCGGATATTCGTGCCGGAATCGCTTTGCTGATAGCCGCTTTGAGTGCGGACGGGACGAGCCGTATCAGCAACATAGAACAGATTGACCGAGGTTATGAAGATATAGAACGCCGTCTGAATGCATTGGGGGCCTGTATCAAACGAGTGGAGGATTAAGTAGGATGATACGCGAGGACGAGGTTTATAAGATAGGCAGGCTGACAAAGCCTCACGGAGTGTCGGGAGAATTGTGTATGGTTTTCACCGATGATGTGTTCGACCGTGTGGAAGCCGACTATCTGTTATGCCGTATGGATGGCATCCTTGTGCCGTTTTTTATAGAAGAATATCGCTTCAGTGGCGACGATGTCGTGCTGATGAAGTTGGAGGATGTTGATAATGAGGAGCAGGCCCGGCGGATGGCAGGCGTGGATGTATTCTTTCCTAAGGCCTTGGCATGTGAAACAAAAGACGGGATTAATTCCTGGGCTTATTTTACGGGATTTGATGTGGTGGACGTAAACTCAGGGCGGATTGGTACGGTAAGGGCGGTGAACGACGCCACGATGAATGTTCTTTTTGAAGTGGAACGACCGCAGGGTGAGATGGTGTTGTTGCCCGCCGTCGAAGAGCTGATAGACGACATCGACCATAAACAACGTAAGATTTTCATGACTGTGCCGGAGGGACTTCTGGCCTTAGACGAACAGGACTGACGGATTTGGAGAAAGGAAGCGACTTGATGAATACGAAAGAGAGGAAAAGAATAGCCATACTGGGTTCTACCGGCTCCATTGGCACACAGGCTTTGCAGGTGATAGCGGAACATTCGGACTTATATGAAGCGTATGTTCTGACGGCCAATAACAATGTGGAACTGCTCGTAGAACAGGCCCGCAGCTTCTTGCCGGAGGCGGTGGTGATAGCTAACGAGGAGAAGTATGTGCAGGTGCGTGACGCCTTGGCCGATTTGCCGATAAAAGTCTATGCCGGAGCAGATGCCTTGTGTCAGATTGTACAGGAGAAACCGGTAGACATAGTGTTGGCTGCGATGGTGGGCTATGCCGGTCTGCGTCCGACGATGAACGCCATACGTGCCGGGAAGACCATTGCGTTGGCCAATAAGGAAACGCTGGTGGTTGCCGGAGAGCTGATTAACCGGTTGGCAGATGAATATCATGCGGACATTTTGCCGGTAGATTCTGAACATTCTGCCATATTCCAGTGTCTTGCAGGAGAGGTCAGTCCGATAGAGAAAATCATCTTGACTGCATCGGGCGGTCCGTTCCGGACATTGACGCTGGAACAACTGGCCATGGTGACGAAAGAGCAGGCCTTGAAGCACCCGAATTGGTCGATGGGAGCGAAAATCACCATAGATTCGGCCTCGATGATGAACAAGGGGTTTGAAGTTATCGAGGCACGTTGGCTCTTCGGCGTCGCGCCGGAGCAGATTCAGGTGGTGGTTCATCCTCAATCTATTGTACACAGTGCCGTGCAGTTTGCCGACGGTGCAGTAAAGGCTCAGATGGGAATGCCCGACATGCGCTTGCCCATTCAGTATGCCTTTTCCTATCCTTTGCGTCTGAAAAGTTCGTTTGAACGGTTGGATCTGTTCCGCATTTCGGAACTGACGTTCGAGCAGCCCGACACACATCGCTTCCGTAACCTGTCGCTGGCCTATGAGGCGTTGCGAAGGGGGGGGAACATGCCCTGCATACTCAATGCGGCCAACGAGGTGACCAACCGGGCTTTTCTGGAAGACCGCATCGGGTTCCTGCAGATGAGCGATGTGATAGAGACGGTGATGCAGAAAGCCCCGTTCGTGGCTTCGCCCACGTATGAGGACTATATGCAGACTGATGCCGAGGCACGGCGCATCGCCACGAACTGTATAGCATGAAAAGTATTGTTCTATATATATAATAGGTAGTAGTAAAAGCGTAAATCAACATTAAATGGATGCAACATTGGTTAAAGCCCTCCAGCTGGTGCTGTCGTTGTCGATTCTGGTCATATTGCACGAAGGAGGCCATTTTTTCTTCGCCAAGCTGTTCAAGATAAAGGTGGAGAAATTTTTCTTGTTTTTCGATCCCTATTTCCATTTGTTCAGTACGAAGGACAAATGGTTCACGCGTTTGTTCCCTAAGTGTAAGGATGCCGAAACGGAATATGGTATCGGATGGCTGCCTTTTGGCGGTTATGTGAAGATTGCCGGTATGATTGACGAGAGCATGGACACCGAACAGATGAAGAAGCCGGTGCAGCCGTGGGAGTTCCGCGCCAAGCCTGCATGGCAACGCTTGTTCGTCATGATTGGCGGAGTGCTGGTCAATTTCCTGCTGGCCTTGTTCATTTATGTGATGATTCTCTTTGCCTGGGGGGAGAAGTATATCCCCATTCAGGACATGTCGATGGGGTTCCAGTTCAACGAGCAGGCGCAGGCCATAGGCTTCCGCAACGGTGACATTCCTGTTGCGGTGGACGGAGAGAGCATCAAAAAATGGGATGGAACACTATACCGTTCCATATCGGAGGCACATGAAGTGACGGTGTTGCGCGACGGGCGTGAAGTGGCGTTGGCGATGCCTGCCGACATGAACATGCTGGAGATGCTCAAGTCCAACCCGCCTTTTCTGATACCCTTCATGCCGGCGGTGGTCGATTCCGTTCTGCCTGATTCGCCGGCTGATTCGGTCGGGCTGTATGCGGGGAGCCGTATTACTGCCATAGACGGACAGCCTGTGGTCACGTGGAATGACTTCGATGAGGCGGTAAAGGCACGGATGGAGAAGCTGGCCGTTTCTGGTTGTACACATGAGGACAGCCTGAAACTTCGCAGCATGACTGTGGCTTACATGGCGGAGGGAGCGGCGGTTGCCGATACGGCGACGCTGACACTCACACCGGACTACATGCTGGGCGTGATCAAGCGGGCGAACCTTCTGGCTTATTATGAGCCGGTGCAGGTGGATTACGGCTTCTGGGCGAGCATTCCCGCAGGTATCTCTTATGGATGGGATGTGCTGGCAGGCTATGTGAGCGACTTGCAGTACCTCTTCACCTCCGACGGTGCGAAGAGCGTGGGCAGCTTCATTACCATCGGAAGCATTTTCCCCGCCACGTGGGACTGGCTGGCTTTCTGGAATACCACGGCATTCCTGAGCCTTATGCTGGCTTTCATGAACATCCTGCCCATTCCGGCTTTGGACGGCGGGCATGTGATGTTCCTCATAGGAGAGATTATCCTGCGCCGCCCGCCCAGCGACAGATTCCTTGAGCGGGCCCAGATGGTGGGCATGACACTGCTGCTCGCCTTGATGGTGCTGGCTTGTTATAATGATATCATGCGGTTCATTTTCTGATGCAGACCAGAAACGGTGATATGTTACCGCCCCCGGCGTCTTGATTTAAGTCAAGAAGTCGGGGGCTTTCTTTTAAAAAACATTTTGCAGGCTTGCGGAAGCGCGGTCGAGTTTGTACTTTTGACACGAAATAAAGAAACCTTTTAGGCCGTGAGGGAGGCTTGGACGAGTGTCCGTTGCGGCGGTAGGTATTGGTTCTGTTTAAGGTTAAAAAGATGATGTCAGAATGGATGATGACGGACGTGCATGCTGTGGCAGTATTGGCACTGACGTTTGTGACGGTTGTCCTTTGCGTATGGGCGTTGGCTATATCGGTGAGGAAAGGCCGTCTGTGAAAAGCCGCCGTAAGGCGTGAATACTTGGATGGGTATACATTAAAAAAGGAACAAGAACTGTTCGGGAGGTAAAGATATGATGCGCGAAGATATGCCGGGAGATCCGGCGATGATGCTGAGCTTTATCAATATGAAGTTGCGCGATGCCTATCCGTCGTTAGACGCGTTGTGCGACGGTATGGATTTAGATCGTGCTGAGTTGGAAGACAAGATGGCACAGGCAGGTTGGAAGTACAACCCGGCGGCCAATAAGTTCTGGTAATTCTCAGAGATTACGACAATACAAACACAAAATGAGAAGAGACGTTCTTCCTTAGACGGAGTACACCGTGGGGAAGGGCGTTTTCTTTTTTCCGGCTTGTTTTTCCGTTCGCGTTTTCGGGAGGAGGGGCAATGATAAGTGTCCTTTTCTGCCGGGACAGATTCGCGAAAAGTGTTGCATGAGGCCGTGAGGCAGGAGTGCGGCTGTCGGGGATGCGCAATACGCGGGAATGTTTTGCGCAATACTGTGCGCGGTCTTGCGCAAAGACGGATAAAGTCTTGCGCAAGATGTCTCGGCTCTTTCCATAAGGGGGGAAATCTGTTCCTGCAGCCTGATTCCATGTCAGGAAGCAGCCCGGACGTTTTTTGTATGTATGGGACACCGGGTTATGCAGCCGTAAAAAAGTCCTGACACGTTTCAGTTCCTGTCCTCTGCCGCCTGTTGGTTTTCGTTCTGGTCCACTTCAATCTTGCGCAAATAGAATTTCACTTTGGCGCCCATTTCATCGAAGCGTTGCTTCAAGTGGAATACTTTTGTCCGTTGTTTGTAGTATTCCGCATTGTGTCCTCTGCGTTTCGTGGCTTCCATCTGTGTGAGCAGGTCCTCTTCCGCCTGTAGTGTGCTGTCCATGATGGAGAGTGAGTCTTGCGCTTCGAGCAGTTCTATGCTGTCCATGACGATGATGCCGACGGCCCGTGCCTCAAGAGCTGTGGGGCAACGCTTGCGCATGGAAAGAATCGTGTCGCGTGCCTGAGCATAATTGCCGCTTATCATCAGGGAGCGGGCGGTGTTGAGCATGTCCGTTGCTTCCTTTTCTACTTTGTCCGTTCCGTTGGTACAGGCACAGGCCAGTAGGGGGAGGGCTAAGAGGGCGTATAATGTTTTTCTCATAAGCGTATATTATGCGTAAGACTTTTCATGATACAAATGTAATATTTTCTATGTGAATAATTCCATGTGCAACGTAAAAAATCGTATTTTTGTAGGGATTTTAGGTATTTTTGAAGCATGAGAAGACTGACACGAGAGGATTTTGTACGTCTGCTGGACCGTGATGTGTTCCGGTTGATTACGGAGGTTGCCGACCAGTTGGGAGTGGAATGTTATGTGATAGGCGGTTTTGTGCGCGACTTTATTTTGTCTCGTCCGTCGAAAGATATAGATGTAGTGGTTGTGGGCAGCGGCATTGAGCTGGCGCGTGCCGTGGGAGCACGCATCGGACGTGGTGCGCACATCAGTGTGTTCAGGCGTTTCGGAACGGCCCAGTTGAGTTGGTGCGGCGGATGTGTGGAGTTCGTGGGTGCCCGTCGTGAGAGTTACAGTGCCGATTCGCGCAAGCCGGCGGTGGAAAACGGCACGTTGGAGGACGATTTGCGCCGCCGCGATTTCACCATCAATGCGCTGGCCCTTTGTCTGAACCGCAGCCGGCTGGGCGAGCTGGTGGACCCGTTTGAAGGCGTGGCCGACCTGGAAGACCGTTTGATTCGTACACCGTTGGATCCTGATATCACTTTCAGCGACGATCCCTTGCGCATGATGCGTTGCATACGTTTCGCCACTCAGTTGAATTTTCATATCGACGAGGAGACGTTTGAGGCATTGGAACGCAACCGGGAGCGCATTGCCATTGTATCGCGCGAGCGTATAACTGATGAGCTGAACAAAATAATGTTGGCGGACGTGCCGTCGAAGGGATTTGTCGACCTGGAGCGTGCCGGACTGTTGCCCCTTATTTTTCCCCAGCTGGCGGACCTGCAGGGAGTGAGCCGTGTGGGGAAGTGGGCGCACAAGGACAATTTTTATCATACGCTGGAGGTGGTGGACAATGTGTGCCGTCAGTCGGACAACCTGTGGTTGCGCTGGGCGGCCCTGTTGCACGACATCGGCAAGCCGCGGACAAAGCATTTCGACCCGTTGCGCGGATGGACTTTCAGAGGGCATGATGTGGTGGGGGGCCGGATGGTGCCGGACGTGTTCAGGAGGATGAAGATGCCCATGAATGAGAAGATGAAGTACGTGAAGAAGCTGGTTGAGCTGCACATGCGTCCCATTGTCATCGCGGATGATGAGGTGACCGATTCGGCCGTGCGCCGCCTGCTGTTTGAGGCGGGCGATGACATTGACGACCTGATGACGCTCTGTGAGGCAGACATCACGTCGCGCAATGCCCAGCGCAAGCAGCGTTTTCTGGACAACTTCAGGTTGGTTCGGCGCAAGCTGGTGGATCTGGAGGAGCGCGACCGCGTGCGCAATTTCCAGCCGCCTGTGAGCGGTGAGGAGATTATGCGTGTGTTCGGACTGACACCTTGCCGTGAAGTGGGGACCTTGAAGAGCGCGATCAAGGAGGCCATTCTGGACGGTAAGGTGCCCAACGAACATGATGCGGCTTATGACTTCATGATGAAGCAGGCCGCTGCCATGGGACTGCAGCCTGTGAGCAGCCAGGAGTAGCCGGGGCAGGGCAGAGACGGCGGTGCGTTCTGTGTGTGCCGTCTGCTGCATTGGCGCGGGGAGTGTGCCGTCGTGCCCGGATGTACAGGCAGTTGTCGTCAAAGGCAGATATGGGGCCATTTTCCCGGACTTTTTGAGCCGGATGCAGCCTTCGGTGGTGTACCGGGGCTGTTGCTCCCGTAATGCCGATGGTTTGCCACTTGACGCCGGAGCCGGGCAGGGTGCGTCGTCTGGGGATGAATGCTTCTGCAAAGACTCTTCCCCGCCCGTTGTCGGTTTTCTGTAAATCCGGTTGTGCCTCGTTTTGTTTTCGCCATTCCTGCACGGCCTTGCTTTTTATGAAAGGATACGGAAAGGCCGCGTTGCCCAAATCTGTATCATAGTTCCTTTCCGGCGGTATGGGCAGCCGGTGAAGAGTCATGCGATGATGAGGCTTTTCTTTCTCATGGTGCGCAGAAGTGAAGAGCCGGTCTGCGCCATGGTTCGTGGAAAGGATGCGTTTTTCCTTTTCATGTCTCGTAAGGATAAATGTTTTTGCGGCACGGCGGCATGTTTATCGCGTCAGCGAGAAACGCAGGCTGAAGCCGAAGTCCTGTGTGATGGTCGGATAGGAGTTGGACGAGAGGAGCGGCTGGTTGCGCTGGCGGTCGTAGTAGAGGCTCAGGGTGACATAGCGGCTCATCGTGTAGTCGGCACTGAAAGACGCCTTGATGGCCTTGTTGCCGCTGGTGGCTTCCGAGAGCGATGTCTGGATATTCCGTGTGATGGCATCCTGGTTGCGCAGCGAGAAGTCGAAGCGCAGGTTCAGGTCGTGGCTGATGGCGCGGGTGGTTTTCTTCTTCTGGCCGGACGTGTTGGTCTTGTTCTTCTGGTTGGATGTGTTCTGTCTGCCCGAACGGTTGGCGGCACGGCGGCGGCGTCCGCCGAAGAGTGATGAGAACTTGAAATCACTCACTTTGTAGCCCCATCCTATGACAAAGTCGTTGCTGCAGGCTTCGTTGAGTTGTGCCGCGGTCATGCTCAGGGTGAGCACGCGCGTTTTGCGGTATTCCACTTTGAACGTCATATTGTTGTTCAGCGTCAGATCCAGTCCGGCCAAAGGCGAAAAGGCTTCGTTGATGGATACGGAGCTGATGTCGTACATGCTGGAAGGCACAATGCTGCCGTCTGTTGTGTTGCGGATGAATCCCAGGTCGCCCATATACTCCATCCAGCTGCTGTATGTGTTATAAGAGCCTACGGAATAGATGCTCTTGTAGGCATGGCTCAGGGTGACGCTCTTGAAGTGGTCGCGTATCCAAGGCAGGTAGACCAGTCCCTTGTAGGATACGGTCCAGTTGGGCAGCATGCGGGCCAGCTTCGGGAAGATATCCAGCGGAGATGTGATGTCGCTTCCGCCGGTATAAGCAGCCAGGAAGGCCGGTATCATCACATCGGCAGAGTATTTGTTCACGGTGCCGTTGGCCGGGTCGAAGTTGCCGGTCAGTCCTGTTGCAGACGGGTAGGTGGCACCGGCATAGCGGGCTTCCACACGTTGCTGGAAAGTGTTCAGATACTGTTGGAACCGTGTGAAGGTCTTGCTGCTGTAGCCGTTTGCGGCATTGCCGCGGCTTTCAAAGGCCGAGCCTATGGTAATGGTAGTCATGGTGAAACTTCCGCTCTGCGTTGTGGGCATGCCGGCATACATGTACTGTATGCTCTTGTTGCTGTTCACCGTCCGGCTGGCATTGAGGTCTATTTTCAGGTCGGGCAATGGCTCCAGTGTAGCTTTGATTTGCAGATCTTCCATGGCATTGGTGGTGGCGGGGGTGCTGATGCTGTCGTTCATGAGCAGCCAGCCACGGTCGGCAGCCTTGTCGATGTAGCTGTCGCCGGTGAGTCCGAACGCGAAGTCCAGACCCGGTGCCATGGCACCTCCCGTGCGCTGGCCGAGCATGTCGCCCACATTGGGCAGGAAGCCGGGCAGCGACATGGCGTAGGTGTTGCGGTAGCTGACACTGATGTTGCGTACGGACATCAGCAACCGGGTAGCTCCTTGCAGGTAAGGATACCAGGCGCGTTCCTTGAACGGCGTCTTGGCCATGACGTTGACACGCAGCTTGACAGAGTCCATGTTCAGGATGCGTATCTTGTTATTGTTCACTCGCTTGTACTTGATGGGGTAGCGGTGTCCGGCGGAGTCTATGGCGGTGACACGTATGCGCCGGCTCTTTTGGTTGTGTGTGACCTCGGTTGTCGTGTCCGGACGCAGCGTGATTTCACCGGCAAAGCCTTTGAATCTGGGATTCTTCACCTTTGCGGCCCCTTTCCCCTTGCTGTTGTCGGTAGTCGGTGTCTTTTTGCTGTCCTTGGCGTCTTTTCCGTCCTTGTCCTTTGCCTCTTCCTCTTCTTTCTTTTTCTGTGCTTTGGCTTGGGCTTTCTCACGGTTGCTCTTGTCTTTGGCTTTCTTCATTTCACTGACGGAGAACTTCTTGTTCACTTCTTTCAGGAACAACGAGAGGTTGTAGAGCGTTTCCAGATTGAAACGGCCGTTCAGCGTGGCAGAGCGCTGGTTGTTGACGGTGTTGCCATAATTGACGCCGTCTTCGAGGTCCATGCCGCGCTGCCAGGAGTAGTTGGCGGTGTAGTTTCCGTCTATGCTCATCCAGGTCAGGGCCGGAATCTTGTCCAGCGGAAGCTTGTATGATGCCGTGAAGTCCTGTTGGTAGTCCAGCGGAGTACCGAAACCCTTGATGCTTTGTTTCACAGAGTCTTTCCACACTTTGTACTGGTCGGGATAGAGGTCCTTGTTCACCGGCACGTTCGGCTCCTCGATTTCCGCATGTGTGGCAGAATTGAAGCTCAGGTGCAGGTTCTTGGTCAGGTCCCATTTCAGACTGAAGTCACGGTTCCAGAGGAATTCCTTGGAATAGGACAAGGGCAGTGACATGGGGTCTTCCAGATTGTCGATGTCACGTTCTTGATATTCGTAATAGTTACGCAGGATGTTGGTGTTGAAACTGATGTTCTGCGGCAGGTAGTTGAAGTTCTGGTCGCGGATGATGTCGAGCCATTTGCTTTTGCTCTTTATTCTTTTTTTGAAAGGTTCCCATGGTTTGTATTCGGGCGAGTAGCTGTAGTTGAAAGCTCCGTTCCAAGTCTTTTCTGTTTCCCATGCGGTTGTCTCGCCCGTTTTGTTGGACATGCTGTGCGAGTAACTGAACGAGAAGTTGGCCGGGTCGTAAGGCATGGGATGTTTGGGCGTGGCCACGTTGAACTTCACGTTGCTCAGGCTGAAGTTCTTGTCTACGCTTTCTGTCGTAGTCAGACTGCGTAATGAGTCTTTTTCATGCTCGGTGGTGCAAGCATCCAACGCATCTTTCAGGAGCATGTCGGTGTCGAGCGGATTATATTTAGGCCTGATGACCTCCTTATTATAGGAATAATAGATGGGGGCGGTGAAGTGAAGCTTTTCAGGCAGGAGCTTGCCCAGTTCAAAGCTGGTGGTGATGCTGTAGTTGTAGATGTCTTCCTGGTTACGTTCGCTCACGGCATCTTCTATGCCGCCAAAGCCTGCGGTCTCCATGTGTCCGGTCAGATTGACCGAGCCTAAGTCGGAGAACTGGATGTTGAGTGCGCCTTGTGCGGCCCATCCTCCGTCATTGCTGTATTCCTGCAGGCGGAGTTCGTTGGCCCATACTTCTACAGATTTTGTTTCGCGGGAGTTGTTGCGCACGCCGATCATGATGGTCTTCACTTCGCCCAGAGTGGGATTACCCATGATGCTGATTTTGTTGTTGGGGCGGTTCGTGTCGTAGATGGAGTAGAGTGTGGTCAGATTGGTGTTGCCCAGACTCTTTTCCTGGTTACGGGCTTTCTTGACATCCGTAAATACGGAGAGGTCAATGTCGAGCATGTTGTCCTCCGGCCAGACAGCCCGGCACTGGTCGGCGGAGTAAGTGTCGTAGCGGCCTTCGGCGGTGAGCTTCAAGGGTATTTCGTATTCGTAGAAATTGTTCTTGTAGTCAGACCCCAGACGGATGAAGATGCTGGTCTGGTTGTCTTCGGTCTCGGTGACGTTCTCAGACAGTGCGTTGGCATGGACGAACATTTGCAGGTGTTTATATTGTCTCATGTCCAGATTCATGTTTTTGTAGACGGCGCGGGCGTCACCCGTGGCCAGGTCGCGGACGGTGAGCGAAAGGGCCTGTTCGTTGTCCTCTGCCAACTGGCTTTGTGCCGGATCTACCACACGGCTGATGCCCGGCGGGAGCACATAGTTTACGGGCGTTTTGTCATTGTTTTCTTCGATGTTCACGGCAGACACTTCCATGGTGCCGCTTGTGGTCGGCATTTCTCCGCTGTAGAGAGCCTGTTCATAGGAGCGCCATTCTGCTTTTACCAGATCAAGTGTGGCAAAGCGCAGGATGATCGGTTGCTCAAAGTGGGTCATGAACATACGCATGAACCGGATACTGGTGAAGTCGTTGATGGTGCCCACTTTCTTTTCATACTCTTCCAGAGGGATGCGGAACTGATACCAGTTCACTTCTTCGGTGTTGCCGTTACGGAGTTTTACGCTGGCCGTGCGGCGGTCGACAATATAGTTGTGTCCTACCACGAAGTCTTCCGGGCGTATGCTCACGCGATATTGATAATACTTCTCGTATTCGTTGAGGGTGTAATCCTGATTAATGTCTTCCACATCGGGCGTGGTCTTATAAGATGTGTCGTATGACTCGCCGGAGTTTTCGTTGGAGCGGGAGTTGCCTTCGGGCAAGTTGATGTATTTATAACGGTCCAGAATGCTGCGCTGTTGAGCATCGTAGTCCGATCCGCGGAAGTAATGGTAGTTGTCTGCTGCCGGATCTGCCAACAGTGAGTCGTAGACAGCTGCGCTCACTTTGCCTTGCACAGCAGTGAGAAATTCGCGATAAGATCCGAACGTCTGCTCCTCTTCGCTCGTGAGACCGTCCAGACCTATATCTTGTCGTTCCCGTGCGCCGGACTCATTGTTGAATGCGTAAACCACGCTTGTGGTGTTGGGCACACGTCCCCATACGGTTTCCGTATAGTAGTTGCTGTTGCCGTCGATGGGCATTCCGCTTTCAAAGAACTTCTTTCCGTCGTGCAGGATGTCTTCGCTTACTTCACCCAGGTTGATGTAGAGGTCGCCGCCGTAGTTCGTGCCGAGGTCGCGGGTATAGATAAAGGGGTCGAGCAGCCAGAACTCTACATATTCTATGTTTGCTGTTTCAAAGTCGTTGGTGTCCAGTTTGCGCATCATGCCTCCCCAGCGTGTCTGCGGATTGGGCAGACGGCCGTTGACGTCAAGATTGGGGTCGAGATTGTAGGCTCCGCGTTCAGTAGGATAGAATGCCATGTTCATGACAGCCAGCGAACTGGCGGAGTTATAACTGGTCTGTGTCTTGTTCGGATAGAGTTCGCGTTCGTACACTTCGCGCACATAATGGTTGGACAGTTGGTTCAAGTCGCTTTTGATGTGTGCGGGGGTGAGTGAGGAACTCTGTCGGGTGAAGAGCGGATCGACGGTATACCAGCTGAGCAGGGCGCGGTTGTATCCGGCACGCACGTCGTTTACCAGTGTGCTTTCGCTGAAGTCGGAGGGCACACTGGAAATCATCCAGCTGACGGGCTGCATCACGCTGATACCGTTTTTAGTGTTCTCGAAGTCGTCGATGTAAGAGGCCGATCCCTGTATTTTGTGGTTCTGTCCGGCGATGAGTTGGGCAAATTCTCCGGTAAAGCTGATCTGCGAGGGAGCAGTCACGTCGATGAGCGGTATCTTGTCGATGAGATTGGTGAGCCATTGGCTTTCTTTTTTCCATGACAGGTTGACGCCCCACAGGGTATTTTTCAGCGGCTCCTCGCCCATATTGACTTTCGTGGTGAGCGGTTGTTCGTTCAGGAACATGAAAGTTCCGCCGAAAGTGAAGTCTTTGCTGACGTCGTATTGCAGGTTGAATCCCACGAGCGTCTTGCGCTGCATGCCGTAGTTGTCATTGCTTTCAAAGTCTACGCTCACGTTGGTGCCGGCGTCGATGATGCTTTGGTTGATAATGGTCACCACGCCCATGGAGTAGTCTACGGTGTAGTCTTGGTTCTCTACCAGCGTGACACCTCCGGCAGTTACCGTTACGGAGCCTTGGGGGACGTTCATGGCCCCCAGGTTTATTTCGGCTCCGTTGTTGCCTTTGTATTCTCCGGTAAGCAGGAATTTGTTTTTTTCGGCTATCTGCCTGGCGGTGGTCTTGGTTGAGTTGTACAGCTCGTCGAAGCAGTATTTATCGGCCAGAGTTTCATTGCCGAGGTACTGGCGCAGGTGGCTGCCGAACGGTTCCACTACGGGGAAGTAGATGCGCCCTTTGTTTATGGTGTATCCCTCTACGTAGTCGAACTGTCCGTTGGGATTCACCTTGTTGTTCGCGTCCAGCCGGTCCAGGTTCATGACGCGCAGCAATTTAGTGCTCTTGAACTCAGGTTCCGGAAGATAGGACACGTAGACGCCCGCCGAATCGCTCTGATATTTGATGTCCAGCTTGAATCCGTCTTTTTGTGTGGTGGTGGCTCCCAGACTGTAGACGTTTTTCATCATCAGGTGCCAGTTGCCTGCTCCCGGTGCGTTAGACGTGTTCTTCAGGGCCTTGACGAAGAGAGCCTGCGTATTGTCGGTCAGGTCGGACGAGAACTCGCCCACCTGATAGGTCTGCCCGTTGTAGGTATACTCGAAGGCTACGGCCAGAACTTCGTCCGGCTGCAGGGTAAAGTTGAGTGACACATAACCCAGTGACGTATTCAGCGTGTATTCCGATGAGGAAAGCAGACGTGCGCTCTGCAGTTTCTCATAGTCCGTACCGCCCTCGAAGCCGCTGATGGCGTCCAGTTCGGTGGACGTCTGGCTGATGTCGCGTGCGGCGGCATGCTGTGTGGTCATGGTGGTGTAGAGGTTGTTGGCCTCGTTGGCGGCCACTGTCGCTGATCCCGCGCTCCAAATGGGGTTGGAGATGCTGTCGTGTTCGCCCAGGTCGGTGAAGGCTACGATGTTGCGGTTGCTTTCATAGCTTCCGCTTTTGTTCGTCACCCAGAATTCGGCTCGCTTGATGGTTACTCCGGACACGATGGTGGGCAGTTTGCTCATGTTCTGATCGTAGTGGTCGCGGAAGAAGTGGGCCAGGAAGAAATGTCGGTTTTCTTCATATTCTGTGGCGGCGAACTCATAGTCGTGTGTTTGTGTTCCGCCTTTGGACGACACGTTTTTCGAGGCGGATTTCTTTTGCGACACTACGGTTTGAAGCTTTAGTTTGCCGAACTGCAGGTCCGTGCGCAGTCCGAAGAGCGACGAGGCCCCCTTGATGAGTGAGGAATTGGTGGGCAGTGAAACGTTACCGGCTTCTATGAGTTTGATGATCTCGTCTTCCTTTCCTTCGTAGCGCAGTTTCATGCTTTGGGCATCGAAGTCGAATGTGGCGTCGGTGTTGTAGTTCAGGTTCAAGTTGATTTTGTCGCCTACGCTACCCGTCATGCTCATGTTGATCTTCTCGTCGAAGTCGAAGCCGAAGGTCTTGCGGCGGTTTTCCGAGAGACTTGGGTTGTCGGTCTTCTTCATGTTGGCTCCGATTTGCAGCTCTGCGGAGCCTTGTGTCTTGATTCGCACGCCACCCGGACCGAAGATTTTCTCGGCCGGACCCAAGTCGAACTGCATATCTGTGAAGTCGAACTTGTTTTTGCCTTCGTTTTCAAATGCCTCGGCATTACGCTGGCGGTAGTAGCTTTGCAGTGATTTCTGCAGGCTCCATTGCTGGTATTCTTCCGGCGACATGAGCAAAGGAGCGTTCAGATAGCTGTCGCCTATTTTCGTTCCTATGGTATAGGTGTTTGTTTTGGGGTCGTATACGGTGTCGGTCTGCAGATTATCAGGATCGCGCAAGTCGGCACTCCGCCGCTGCAAATCGTCGCGGTCGGTGGGTGCGGTCGGTTTTACGCTGAAGCGCGGACGGATGCTGTCCGGTTCTGCCGGCGATACCGGTCGTGACTGTGAGGATGGCAGGAGCGGCATTTCCCCCATGCCGGCCAGTGCGTTCACACTGACGGTCAGGAGGATGGCGTAGATGCATTTCTTCAGTCTTCTCATGCAGTCCCTTTGATGGTGATGTTCTGGTTATCCCTACAGTCTTTTGAGTGCCAGTTTGATGACGCGTTCCACAGCGGCGTCCGGTTCTTCTTTCAAGATGGCCAGCACGGCTTTTTGTGACGGTGCGGGCGGGAATCCCAGCATGGTCAGTGCGGCTACGGCCTCTTCCAGCACTTCGTTCCGCTCTGTGCGGCCTATTGTCACTGCCGGGCCTGCCCCTGAGCCTTCGCTCTCCACGGCGGCGATTTTGTCTTTCAGGTCCACGATGATGCGTTGTGCCGTTTTCAGCCCGATGCCTTTCACGGTCTTGAGCAGCTTGTCGTTGCCGGAACTGATGACGTTGATAAGTTCAGTCGGCGTCAGGGCCGACAGAATCATGCGTGCTGTGTTGCCGCCTATGCCGGACACACTGATAAGCAGCAGGAAAAGGGCACGTTCCTGTCGGGTGGCGAAGCCGAAAAAAACATAGGCATCTTCGCGGATAGCTTCGTAAACGTACAGTTTGGCTTCCTGCTTGCCTTGCAAGGCAGAGAAAGTGTTCAGAGAAATATTCAGGCCGTATCCCACGCCGTGACAATCAATGACGGCAGTGGCCGGAGTGAGTTCGGCTATCGACCCTTTCACGTATTCTATCATTGTCTTTGGGGCTAATATACTTTAATGAAACGTTTTTTTCGTTTCTTTATTGTTATGGTGCCTCAAAAAGTTGAAGAATTCCCCCTTGCAGGGGGTATGCGACGGGGCGGAAAGCATGACGTAGGGCGGCAAACAGATGGGATGAACATCTGTCGGAGGCCGTTCGTGGCGGAAAATGCGGGATTTGTGCGGTGGAGCGGGTATGGGCTGTTCATGACGGAGGGGGAGCGTTGTCCTGTCGGATGGCGGACTTTGACGCTTTCGGCAGAATGTCGCTGTAGGTTTGAAAATGCTTTCAAAAGGAAAGCAAAATCCGTTTTCCGTCAGAATGAAAAATGCGCATGCAGTGTCTGTCTGGAAGCTGACTGTTAAAAGATGTGCTGTAAAACTGCGCGATACAGGCATTACTGCCCAGAGATGCTGCCTTTTTTCCGCACAGACGTACGCGTCTTTCCGCAAAGAAGCGGACTGCGTTGCGGAAAGACGTCGGCATCTTTGCGCAAAAACGCGATTATCTTTGCGCAAAGCTTCGGAAAACGGGGCGGAACGGTGGCGAAAACGGGGCTTCTGCCGCTCTTTTTTGTGTAGATGAGAGCGGTCTGCTGTCGTGAGACGGGTGTCAGATTGTCATGCTTCTTGTCGAATTTGCTTGCGGAGCGAGGTTTTGGGGGTGCACGAAATAGGCTGGGCGGCGGCAGAACGTAAGCGGAACGGTTGTTCCGGCTTTCATTCTGCTTCCGCGTGAATGCCTGAGAATCGCTTGCTTGCCGACGGTGTTGTCTGTGGGTCGGGCAAGCGATTCTCGCGGCCTGGGTTCTGACGTTTTGTCATTTTGTCACTTCCGCCTGTCCGGTCTCCTGCTGTGGTTTCAGGTAGCGGGCCAGCGGACTGTCTATGTCGCGCAGCCCCCTGGCGATGCCCTGCGCGTTGAGGCGTGCGCCCTGCAGCGAGGTGTGCGTGTGGTCGCGGCAGTAACAGTTCTTTGCGGCTTCCGGCCCCATGCGGTCGAGGGCGTCGGCCGTGATGTTGTGCAGGTCGACGAATTCCGCGGCGGTCTCGGCAGCCACCTGGCGGTACCACTGCCCATATGTGCCGTTGCGCCGCTCCACTTTCCCGCCGGGCCATTCGTTGCGCGGGGTGAGCGAGACGAGTATGGGGGTGGCTCCTTTCTCGCGCACGTCGTCGATGAACTTTTTCAGATACCAGCCGAAGGAGTAGATGACGTCGTTGTAGACTGTGTCGCCCTTGCGGATGCGGTAGACGTGGCTCGTGTCGGCGGCGCAGGCTATGACGCCCCGTGCCCGGCCGTGGTCAATCTCGCTGATGTCGTTGTGGCCGAACTGGATGAGCACGAAGTCGCCCGGCTGCAGGGCGTTGTACACCCGTTCCCAGCGTCCCTCCTCCAGATAAGTCCGGGTGCTGCGTCCGGCCATCGCTTCGTTGGCCACGGTGATGCGGGTGGTGTCGAACACGGTGGCGGCCTGGCTGCCCCAGCCCCACTGGCCGTCGGGGTCCTTGTCCTCGTTCTTCACCGTGGAGTCGCCCGTGATGAACACCACGGGTTTGCCGCGTTCACGCCGGACCAGTGCGGCGGGCAGTTCCAGATGCACGAGGCAGGCCTGCAGCGGTTTCAGGTCGGGGTGTGTGGAGGCGGCCAGTCCCTCGGCGGCGGAACGGGCGTTGAGCCTTGCGCCGAACGCACTGGTGTGTATGCGGTCGTGATAGAAATGATAGTCTGCTTTCCACATGGAGAACTGTTCGAGCTTCGAGGCCGAGATGTCGTTCAGGTCGACGAACGGCACGTCCTGTTCCTCGGCCACCTGACGGGCCCAGAGGCCGAACGTCTCGCTGACGCGCCCGATGTGTCCCGGATGCTTTTCGTCCCAGGCGTTGCGGGGCGTGAGCGAGAGCAGGATGGGGTGTGCGCCCAGAGCCTTGCATTCGCGTACAAAGCGGCGCAGGTATTCGCCGTAGCTGTATACCGTTTCACGTTCGCCCGTCTCCTTGATGACCACGGGGAGCGAGTCCGTTGGGCTGATGCCGCGGATGGAGGCACGTGCCCGTCCGCTGTCGAAAGGGCCGTTGTCGTTGTGTCCCAGCTCGATGATGACGTAGTCTCCGGGGCGGATGCCTTTCTTCACGGCGGGCCACAGGCGGCGGTAGAACGTCCGGCTGCTCGTGCCGCCCAAGGCGTGGTTCTCTACTGTGATACGGCGGGCGTCGAAATAGTCCTGTGCGAAACGCCCCCAGCCCCATTGGCCGTTGTCGCCGTTGCCGCGGGTTCCGGTGCGCATGGTGGAGTTTCCTACGAGGAACAGCACGGGATGGTCGCCCCGTCGCGACGAGCCGGGCACGGGGCGTGCCGTATTGGCCAGTTCCAGACTGTCGAGTGTGAGGTCGGTCACGTGGTTCACGTCCTCCATGGGGCGGAATTTCGGGGCGGTCTGTGCGTGGAGCGACAGTCCGCCGGTGGTCAGGCCCAGGAGCAAGAAAAGGATTCTGTTCATGTTGATGTCGTTTTTTTATTGAAAATAGGTCGGTCAGCGCGTCAGTTGTCTCAGATAGTCCGTCAGCTTGCTGCCGTCTTGTGGGGCAGGGGGATGGCGGTCTATGATATTGTTTTCCCGGTCGATGACGAGGTAAGTGGGGAAACAGCTGATGCCCAGATGCTTCATGAGTTTTTGGCTCACCTCGTCGGACAGGTTGTAGTGAACGCTGTTCGGGTCGGTCAGATGGTATTCTTTCAGTACGTTGCGCCAGCTCTCTTCCGGCGAGAATATGGAGATGTAGAGAAACACCACTCCGTCTTCGCCTTCCCGTTTCAGGGATGCTTTCAGGGCGGGCACGGCTTCCATCTGCCATTTGCAAGGGCCGCACCATGTGCCCCAGATGTCGGCATAGACGATTTTCCCCTTGAGGGGCGATACGATGTGGTCCCATATTCTGGCCGCGCTTTCGATGCTGTCCAGTGCGGAGGCGTCTTTCAGCGTCTCTTCACAGGGCAGCGGCTGTCGGGTCAGTTGCTGGTAGTATTGCTGTCGGCGGTCCACGTAGTCATAAAGGTTGCAATCGGTCAGTATGGTCTGGATGTATTCCGTTACCTCTGTGGGGAATGGGGCTTTGTTATAGTCCAGCCGGGCGGTGAAGACCGAGGCGGCGAACAGTTCCCGCATTTCGGTGGGCATCTGCAGGTGTTCCAGTGGCTTGAGCTGTTTCTTCAGCTCGTTTCGGAGTTCCCATGCATCGGTCTTGTCCCGGTGCTGGTCCATCAGTCTCCTGACGGCGGGCTTGCGGAACAGGTTTTCCGCCCGTTTCATGGCTGCGAGGTAGGGTGCCATGCGGGTGGCTCTGGTGAGGGAATCGGCGTTGAGGTTGTCCAGAAAGGTTGCCATGTCCAGCCCTTTGCTGTACAGTTCCACGTCGGAACGTTCCTGCGTTGTGAACGGGTACAGGCCATTGTGCGCCAGGTAGTCGGTGAGAGTCACTTCGCCCTTGAACACATGTACGGGCAGCGGCATGGCGTGATAGTGGCTGTAGCTTCTCAGAGCCTCCAGCCACTCGCGGGTTAAGGTGCAGGGCGGCTGTGCCTGTTCCAGCAGGGAGTCTACGGTATGCAGGTAGGCGGCATCGAAACGTTCAAGATGGCGTCGGCTGAGTGTGGCACTCCGTTCCGTCAGTGCAGCGGCACAGAGGGCATTGATGCGGTCCTGCAGGTAGTGGCGGCAGCGTTGCGAGAGGGCCGGACGCTTTTCAGCGGCGTCCGTCAGCAGGCTGTCGGCTGTCTGTTTCCAGTCCAGTACGGTGGCTTTCCAGGCGGCAAGCGTCATTTGGCCCGCTGCGTGCCAGTCGGGCAACGGACGCGGGGCGGCGTGCTCCTCCATGTATCTTATCTCTTGGTTCAGACGGGCGTTGCGGCCCATCATGAACACTTGTCCGTTGCTGCCGGCATATAGCATGAGTGAGTCGCGTGGTTCCAGGATGACGGGCAGATGCGGTTCGTCCGGTGTCAGGTGGATGCTGGCCGCTGTGACGCCGATGACGGGTACGGTAGTGGCGAAGCGTCCCAGACTGTCCGTTGAGACCTCCAGCGTTATTCTGTCCTCCGACAGCGGATAGTCCACGGAAATCCTGACTGTCGCCTGTCCCTTGCAGTCGGGCAGGTAGCCTTGTATTACGGCTGAATCCGCACGGAGGTTATTGGGGGCAAAAGGAGTATTGTCCGGTCTGTTGGCTGTGGGCAGGGTATCTTGTCGGCAGACCGCCGATGTGCCGTAGCGGTCGGAGGCGATGGTGCACGGTCCGCCGTCCCCTTTCGGAAGTTTCAGCTTCAGTCTGACCCGCTCGTCACCGTTCCGCAGGATGATTTCTCCCTTTTTGCGGTGCAGTGAGATTTTCTCGTATTCCCAGAACGTGTTCTGCCAGATGGCGAAGTGCTCAAAGAAACCGTAGGTCCAGCTGTTGTCGGTCGTGTCGTTCCAGCATCCGGCCATGCGCCGGATGTCGTCTGCGGCCTGCAGGGGGCAGACATGCAGCCAGAGGGCGCACAGCATCAGGTAAAATATCTTGTTCATGCACGGTTCATGTCGATTCTGCCCGCAAAGATAGCGCATCGGGCGGAAATACGGGCGAACCGGAGGCGGAAAAAACGCGCAGACGGGCATGAATCTGGGTGCATTTCCGTGGGTCGGCCGCTTTTTATTCCCTTTTTTCTTGGGTGCTTGGCATAAAATCAGTACATTTGCGAGATGTGGTTTGCCACGAGTGAGAGAATGTATCTTAATCAATATGATAATAAGTATAGGACTATGAGTTTAAGAATCATTGTACTTGCCAAGCAAGTTCCCGACACCCGGAACGTGGGGCCGGACGCCATGACGCCGGAAGGCACCGTGAACCGTTCCGCGCTGCCCGCCATCTTCAATCCGGAGGATTTGAACGCCCTGGAGCAGGCGTTGAGACTGAAAGACGCGAATCCCGGCTCCACCGTGACCGTCATCACCATGGGACCGCCGCGTGCGGCTGAGGTCATCCGCGAGAGTCTGTACCGTGGGGCCGATAATGGCTGGTTGCTGACCGACCGTGCCTTTGCCGGTGCCGACACGCTGGCCACCAGCTATGCACTGTCTGTGGCTATTCGCAAGATTGGCGTGCCCGACGTGATTCTCGGCGGCCGTCAGGCCATCGACGGAGACACGGCACAGGTGGGTCCGCAGGTGGCCGAGAAACTTGGTCTGCCTCAGGTGACCTATGTGGAGGAAATCCTGAAATGTGCCGACGGCAAGATGACCGTCAGACGTCATATCGACGGTGGTGTAGAGACCGTGGAGGCTCCTCTGCCGCTTGTGCTGACGGTGAACGGGAGTGCTGCTCCCTGTCGTCCGCGCAATGCCAAGCTGGTGATGAAATACAAGCGCGCCATGGTGCCGATGGAAATGCCGGCCGAGGGGCTGCCCTATGCGGAGGAATACGCGAAGAAGCCCTATCTGACCTTGGGACAATTGAGCACGGCTGATGTGGATGCCGACCTGGCACAATGTGGCTTGAGCGGCTCACCCACTAAGGTGAAGGCCGTGCAGAACATCGTGTTCAAGGCCAAGGAAAGCAAGGTGCTGACGGCATCCGACACCGATGTGGAGGGATTGATTCAGGAATTATTGGCTAACCATACAATCGGATAAACAATGAACAACGTATTTGTATATTGCGAGCTTGAAGGCACTGCGGTAGCCGAAGTAAGCCAGGAACTGTTGACCAAGGGCCGTAAGCTGGCCAATGCGCTCGGCGTGCAGCTGGAGGCTGTGGCCGCAGGAGCGGATATTACGGGAAAAATCGAACACCAGATATTGCCTTACGGCGTAGACCGGCTGCACATTTTCGATGCACCGGGACTGTCGCCCTATACTTCACTGCCTCATACAGCGGTGATGGTGAATCTTTTCAAGGAAGAACAACCGCAGATTTGTCTGATGGGAGCCGACGTGGTGGGCCGTGACCTGGGTCCCCGTGTGTCGTCTGCCCTGCATTCCGGTCTGACGGCCGACTGTACGGCCCTCGAAATCGGTGAGCATGATGATAAGAAGGCAGGCAAGCACTACGACAATCTGCTCTATCAGATCCGTCCGGCCTTCGGCGGTAACATCGTGGCCACGATTGTCAATCCGGAAAACCGTCCGCAGATGGCCACCGTGCGCAGCGGCGTGATGAAGGCCGAAGTGCTCGACCCGGCCTACAAGGGTGAGGTCATCGTGCATGACGTAGCCAAGTATGTGCCCGAAACGGAATATGTGGTGAAGGTCATCGACCGCCATGTGGAGAAAGCCAAGAACAACCTGAAAGGAGCCTCCATTGTCATTGCCGGCGGTTACGGCATGGGCAGTCGCGAAGGTTTCGACATGCTTTATGAGCTGGCCCGCGAATTGCACGCCGAAGTGGGCGGCAGCCGTGCGGCCGTGGATGCAGGCTTCTGCGACCACGACCTGCAGATCGGGCAGACGGGCGTAACGGTGCGTCCCAAGGTGTACATCGCCTGTGGTATTTCCGGTGCCATTCAGCACATCGCAGGCATGAAGGAAAGCGGCATCATCATTTCGGTAAACAGTGATCCGAATGCTCCGATCAACGCCATTGCCGATTACGTTATCAACGGTACGGTGGAGGAAGTCGTGCCGAAGCTTATTAAGTATTACAAACAAAACAGCAAGTAAACATGGCTAATTACTATTCAGATATCCCGGAACTCAAGTATCACTTGGAGAATCCGATGATGAAGCGCATTGTAGAACTGAAAGAGCGCGACTTCAGAGATAAGGACGAATTCGACTATGCGCCGGTGGACTATGCCGACGCCATGGACTCATATAATAAGGTATTAGACATCGTGGGCGACATCACGGCCAACGTGGTTGCTCCGAATGCCGAAGGAGTGGACGCCGAAGGGCCGCACTGCCACGACGGGCGTGTGGACTATGCCAGTGGAACGGTAGAGAATCTGGACGCCATGGTGAAGGCCGGTATGAACGGCATGACCATGCCCCGCAAGTACAACGGCCTGAACTTCCCCATCACGCCCTACACGATGTGCGCCGAGGTGGTGGCTGCTGCCGATGCCGGATTCGGCAACATCTGGTCGCTGCAGGACTGCATCGAGACGCTCTACGAGTTCGGTGATGAGGACCAGCACTGCCGTTTCATCCCTCGTGTGTGCGCCGGAGAGACCATG
The DNA here is from genome assembly GCA_944321365.1 of uncultured Paraprevotella sp. Lineage (GTDB taxonomy): Bacteria > Bacteroidota > Bacteroidia > Bacteroidales > Bacteroidaceae > Paraprevotella. The sequence continues at coordinate 9,283 of CALULA010000009.1, read as the reverse complement.
TCGATGGACCTGACCGAGCCGGATGCCGGTTCTGATCTGCAAAGCGTGATGCTGAAAGCCACGTTCGACGAGGAGAACAACTGCTGGCGGCTGAACGGCGTGAAGCGTTTCATCACCAATGGCGACGCTGACATCCATCTCGTACTGGCCCGTTCCGAAGAAGGGACGAGGGACGGTCGCGGACTGTCCATGTTCATCTACGACAAGCGCGACGGGGGTGTGGACGTGCGCCGCATTGAGAACAAGATGGGCATCCACGGTTCGCCCACCTGCGAGCTGGTCTACAAGAACGCCCGTGCCGAACTCTGCGGCAGCCGCAAGCTCGGTCTGATCAAGTATGTGATGGCCCTGATGAACGGTGCGCGTCTCGGCATTGCCGCCCAGTCGGTAGGTTTGAGTCAGGCTGCCTACAACGAGGCTTTGGCCTATGCCAAGGACCGCAAGCAGTTCGGCAAGGAAATCATTCACTTCCCGGCTGTGTACGACATGCTGGCCACGATGAAAGCCAAGCTGGATGCCGGTCGCGCCCTGCTTTACCAGACATCGCGCTATGTGGACATCTACAAGGCACTGGACGACATCGCCCGCGAACGCAAACTGACACCTGAAGAGCGTGCCGAGCAGAAGAAGTATGCCAAGCTGGCCGACAGCTTCACACCGCTGGCCAAGGGCATGAACTCCGAGTATGCCAACCAGAATGCCTACGACAGCATACAGGTTCACGGCGGTTCGGGATTCATGTTGGAGTACGCCTGTCAGCGCATCTACCGCGACGCCCGTATTACTTCCATCTACGAAGGTACGACACAATTGCAGACGGTGGCCGCCATCCGCTACGTGACCAACGGGGCCTATATCGCCACGATCCGCGAGTTCGAGGCCGTGCCGACACTGCCGGAATACGAGGGCTACATGACCCGCATCAAGGAGATGGCCAACAAGTTCGACGCCTGCACGAACGCCGTCAAGGAGATGAACAACCAGGAGCTGCACGACTTTGTGGCGCGCCGACTGATGGAGATGGCTGCCGACACCATCATGTGCCACCTGCTGCTGCAGGATGCCACTCGTCGCCCCGACCTGTTTGCCAAGAGCCTGGACGTGTATGTGAACTACGCCGAGGCCGAAGTGGAGAAACACTTCAACTTCATCCGCAAGTTCACGCCCGATCAGTTGGTGAACTACCGTCAGGCCGAGGCCGAAGCCGCCGCGGAGTGACGATGAAAGGAATGCGAAAGGGCGCGTCCGGCACCATCCGGACGCGCCCTTTCTGTATCTTGCCGGGAGCAGATGGCCGTTCAGCCATGCGCTTCCTCCCGCAACTTCATCCGCAGAATGGGAAAGGGGTTGCCTTGGTCATCGTGTTCGTCGCGGCGGAACACCTCGAAGCCCATCCTGCGGTAGAAAGCCAGGGCAGCGGGGTTCTGCTCGTTGACGTCCACCAGCGTGGCGCGGTGGGTGCCGATGGCCGTGCGGACCAGACGGCTGCCCCATCCCTGGCCGGAATGATCGGGACGGACAAAGAGCATCTCTATTTTCTGCTCCTGGAAGCCGAGGAACGCCACAGGCTCCCCCTGGACGTAGGCCACGAGCAGGCCGCCGACGGAGCGCAGGGCACTTTCCGCATACGGCGCGAGCCGCCGGATGTCCTCCTCGGTGAGGAAGTGGTGGGTGGCGCGAACGGCAGCTTCCCACACGCCATGCAGGGCGGCGGTGAGGTCGTCCGTGCGGTGCTCGCGGGCCAGCAGGATGACGGGCGACAGGGCTTTTTGCAGGTAAATCATGTCGGTCAGCAGCCGGCCGTCCTCCCAGATGGGATGGTCGTAGTGGCGGGTAAAGAAGTCGCGTACGGTATGCGAATAAGTGAACCCGCAGCTGCGGTAGAAAGCGAGAGTGGATGGAGTCTCGCCCGTGCCGACCAGCAGGGTGTGGCACACGGGGCGGTAGTGCTGACAGAGGTAATCCACCATACTCCTGCCGAGCCCCTTCCGTTGCAGGTCTGTGGCCACGGCAAGGTTCTTCAGTTCATATAGCCCTGCCCCCTCGCGGGTGACAACGGCCACAGCCGCCGGGCGGCGGTCCTGTCCGTGCATGACGAACAGCTCGCCGCGGTCCAGATAGCGGTCGATCATTGATTCCTGTTCGTCTCCCAGGAGCAGCAGGGGGAGATAGTCTTTCTTGTTCTTGCTGACGATTTGGATGTCCATGGGTGAGTGATGTTAGTTGAAAGGCGGGCCTTGCCGCCGCGCGATGCCGCAAAATTATGCAAAAATACAGCGGCATGCAAGGCAGGGCGCAGGAATGTCGTACCTTTGCGGGCGTAAAAACGCAATGGATATGGAAAAGCAAGATATATATGATTGCCTGAAGGCTCTGGGCGTGCCCTATGAAGTGACGGAGCACGGCCCGGTGTATGACATGCGGGATCTGGCAAGGGTGAACCTTCCTCACCCGGACGCTTTGGCCAAAAATCTGTTCGTGCGTGACGACAAGCGGCAGCATTATTACCTCATCACGGTCAGGGCAGGCAAGCGGGTGGACCTGAAAGCTTTCCGCCGTGCGCACGGCACCCGCCCGTTGAGCCTGGCCGATGCGCCCGAACTGCGCTCGGTGTTGGGACTCAAGCCCGGCTGCGTCAGTCCGTTCGGCTTGCTGAACGGCAGTGCGGCCCTGTGCGTGCCCCTCTTTCTGGACGAAGATTTCATGGAGCCTCCCGCTCTGATAGGCATTCATCCCAATGACAATACGGCGACGGTGTGGCTGCGCACGGCAGATCTGGCCGGATTGCTGAGACGTTATGGTTGTGAGGTGCACGCGGTGAGCTTCTGACAGGCCCTTGATTTTTCGGAAAACCGGTGCGGGTGACGGGCACGGCAGTCCGGCACTTTGCGGGCCACCGGTTGCGGATGACCGCAGGCAGAAACTCTTTCCCTCTGATAAAGAACCGCCCTCTTCCTTCAGTGAGACTGTAGCAGACCCTCAGTGAAATTCCCGTTTGGCTTCAAGGAAAGTCTATCTCTAAGTTAGAGATACATATCTTCAGCTTAGAGATATGTATCTTTAGGCTGGAGATATATATCTTTAGGCTAAAGATAGAGATTTTCTCCGCACTGCCGGACTTTTTCATCACGTCTGCCATATCTTTTTTCCTTGTCCGCCGCGTCTTTTTTCCGCGTCCGCCTCATCTTCTCCTCTTGTCTGTCGCGTTTTTTTCCGTGAGCCGCTGCGGTTGTCTTGCGGGCAGTCCGGCGGACACTCACGCCTTGTTTCCTCATCGCTTGCCCGCCTCTTCGTGCTTTTCAGGCCGTTGTGCCGCAACGGCGGGTCTGCTTTTCACGGGCGTGAGGCATGCTGTCCGGCGGAGCGTTGCTGAAAAAACATGTGCGTAGTGCCGTTTGCTGGGTGCGGACGGTTGCTTTTTTGACTGCATTGTGTTAACTTTGCCCTCCGGATGAAGGAGGAAAACGATGGAAAGTAAGATAGATTGTATATTCAGTTTTCTGAAAGATGTGGCGGCTCATAACGACCGGGAGTGGTTTGCCGCCAACAAGGACCGCTATGACGAGGCGAGAGCCGGTTTCGAGGAAATGGTGCAGGAGCTGATTCTTCGCCTGTCGGTTTTCGACAGCAGTGTGGCACACCTGTCGGTGAAGGACTGCACTTACCGCTTTTATCGCGACACGCGCTTCTCGCCGGACAAGTCGCCCTACAAGCGTCATTTCGGTGCCTATGTCAATGCCTGCGGAAAGAAGTCGTGGCATAGCGGTTATTATTTCCATTTGCAGCCCGGAGCCTGCATGCTGGCCGGCGGCTCGTGGTGTCTGCCCGCGCCTATATTGAAGGCTGTGCGCCAGGCCATTGTCGACGAAATCGGGGAGTTCCGCTCCATTGTCGAGGCAGATGAGTTCCGGAGAACCTTTCCGGTGATCGGGGAGACCCGCCTGAAAACTCTGCCCAAAGGCTTTCCCAAGGATTTTCCTTATCCCGATTATCTGCGTCCGAAGGATTATTCGGTGTGCCATTACGTGGCGGACGATTTTTTCCGCCGTGAAGACTGGCTGGAGCAGACAGCCGGAGTGTTCAGGCTGATGAAGCCTTTCAACGATTTTATCAATTATACGATAGACGAGTGTGAGGGTCTGTCGTGAGCGATGACAACATGAATGTATAACCTGAAAAAGAAGAGACGATGAATGTAGGAGACAAGGCACCGGAGGTGCTGGGTATGGATGAGAACGGCGGGCAGGTGCTTTTGAGCCGTTTCCGCGGGAGAAAACTTGTGCTTTACTTTTATCCCAAGGACAATACGTCGGGCTGCACGGCCGAGGCATGCAGCCTGCGCGACAACTATCAGGCCTTGCAGGAGAAAGGCTATGAGGTGGTGGGTGTCAGTGTGGACGGCGCGGAATCTCACAAGAAGTTCATTGCCAAGCATGAACTGCCTTTCACGCTGATTGCCGACACGGACAAGAAGCTGGTGAGCGAGATGGGCGTGTGGGGCGAGAAGAGCATGTACGGACGTAAGTATATGGGGACGTTCCGCACCACTTTCGTCATCGATGAGAACGGTGTGATAGAGAAGATATTCCTTCCGAAAGAGATTAAGACGAAAACTCACGGCGAACAGCTGCTGGCACTGTAGTCCGGCGGGCGTTCCGGAAATGTAATATGCCCCGTAAGTGTTGCGTCAGACACACTTACGGGGCATACCGTTTTTTCCTCTTATTCATGTCCGCCCGCTGGCGTGTGCAGGTAATGCTGCGCCACGTCCAGTGCGGCGTGTATGTTGTCGCAGATGTTCCGTTTGCCCAACAGATCGTAGAATCCGCTCCGTTTCAGGGCTTCGTGTACCTTTGGATTGACACCGGACAGGATGATGTGTACTCCTTCGCGGTGACTCATCTCGCACAGGTTGGTCAGGTTGTGTATGCCCGTGGAGTCAATGAACGGCACCTTGCGCATGCGGATGATGCGCACCTTGGGGCGTTCGTTGGTCTGCAGCACCACCTCCTCAAAGCGGTTGGCGATGCCGAAGAAGTAAGGGCCGTTGATTTCGTACACTTCCGTGTGTTCCGGAATGGTCAGATGTTCCTCGGCCAGTGCCGTACCGTCGGCATCGGTCGGGACAATCTCGTCCTTGAACAGGTTGACCTCCGTGGTTTCCATCACTCGCTTGATGAACAGCAGGCAGGCCAGCACCAGTCCGAATTCAATAGCCACCGTCAGGTCGAATATCATGGTGAGGAAGAAAGTGATGAACAGCACCGACACATCAGCCTTGGGATTGTTCAGCAGTTCGCGGAACGTGCGCCAGCCGCTCATGTTGTAGCTCACGATGACCAGCACGCCGGCCAGGCAGGCCATGGGGATATACTGCGCCAGCGGCATGAGCAGCAGGAAGATGGCCAGCAGCACGAGGGCGTGGATGATGCCCGAAACGGGGGTGCGTCCGCCGTTGTTGATGTTTGTCATGGTGCGTGCGATGGCTCCTGTGGCCGGTATGCCGCCGAAGATGGGCGACAGGATGTTGGCGATGCCCTGTCCCACCAGTTCCTGGTTTGAGTCGTGGTGGTCGCCGATGACACCGTCGGCCACGGTGGCGGAGAGCAGCGACTCGATGGCTCCCAGTACGGCGATGGTGATGGCGGGCGAAACGAGCTGCTTGATGCTCTCCCAGTTCAGGTCGGGCACGTTCATGCCCGGCAGTTCGGCACGTATCTTGAAGCGGTCGCCTATGGTCTCCACCTCTGTGGCCAGTCCGTACTGCTTGAGCAGGTATACGCCCACGGTCATCACCACGATGGCGAGCAGCGAGCCGGGTATCTTGTGGGTGATTCTGGAGGAGAGTGCGATGATGGCTACACTGAGCAGGCCTACTCCCGCGGACCACCAGTCGATGGTGTCGATGTGGCGGACGTAGGTCACCCACTTCTCGATGAAGTCGGCGGGCACGTTGGCGATGGACAGGCCGAGCAGGTCCTTGATCTGCGTGGTGAAGATGGTCACGGCGATGCCGCTGGTGAAGCCCACCACGATGGGATAGGGGATATACTTGATGATGGTGCCCAGGTGGAACACGCCCAGCAGCACGAGGAAGATGCCGGCCAGGGTGGTGGCGATGAGCAACCCCGTTTCGCCGTACTGCTGGATGATGCCGTAGATGATGACGATAAATGCGCCCGTGGGTCCGCCGATCTGCACGCGGCTGCCGCCGAACAGTGAGATGGCCAGTCCGGCCACGACGGCTGTGATGATGCCTTTTTCCGGTGTCACGCCGGAAGCGATGCCGAAAGCGATGGCCAGTGGCAGGGCCACGATGCCCACGATGATGCCGGCCATGACGTCGGCACTGAACTTTTCCCGGTTGTACCCCTTCAGATCAAGGAGGAGCTTGGGCTTGAATGTGAATCTGTTCATGACTGCAGTGTTGTGTCTGTTTTCTTGTATTTGTTTTTTGGAGGTGCAAAGATAGCCCTTTTATGTCACAGAATCTAATAAAAAACTAAAAAACGTTTCTTTTTCTTCTTTGCGCACGGGTAAAATGCCCCGGCGGCATTTTGTGGGCGATACAAATCCCGGAGAATGGCCGTAAAGCGGAATTTTAATATTATCTTTGCAGATTATCATGTTTATTCATTATTAAAAACATTCAGAATTATGTTCGAAGGTCAACCTAAAGGTCTTTATGCATTGGCTCTGGCCAATACAGGCGAGCGTTTCGGTTACTACACGATGCTGGCCATTTTCACGTTGTTCTTGCAAGCCAAGTTCGGTTATTCGGCGAGCGAGACTTCTACAATTTTCTCCACTTTCCTGGCGGCGGTTTATTTTGTCCCGTTCATCGGCGGCATACTGGCCGACAAGTACGGTTTCGGCAAGATGGTGACACTGGGCGTCTTCGTCATGTTTTTCGGCTATCTGCTGCTTGCCATTCCCACGGGAGCCGATGTGACGGGGAAAGTCATGATGTTCGGTGCGCTGGCACTGATAGCCTGCGGAACGGGATTGTTCAAAGGCAATCTGCAGGTGATGGTGGGCAATCTGTATGATGCGCCTGAATATCGTAACAAACGGGACACGGCGTTCAGCCTTTTCTACATGGCTATCAATATCGGTGCGCTCTTTGCCCCGACGGCGGCGACGGTGATGACCAATTATGTGCTGGGCAAATATGGTTTTACGTATAATGCACAGATTCCGGCTCTGGCCCATCAGTACATGGACAATGCTGCGGGCATGACGGCACAGTCTGCCGCATCGCTGGAGACGTTGAAGGAGGCGCAGGGTTTTGCCGGTGATACGATGGTTTTCTGCCAGAGCTATATCGAGAAACTGTCTGAGGCCTACAACTATGGCTTTGCCGTGGCTTGTGTGTCGCTCATTGTGTCCATACTGATTTATTATGGCTTCCGCAGAACGTTCAGGCATGCCGACTACAATGCCAAGACGGTGTCTGAGGGACATGTGCCGGTGGAGGAGCTGTCACCGGCAGAGACGCGTCAGCGCATTGTGGCGTTGTGTCTGGTGTATGCCGTGGTGCTTTTCTTCTGGATGGCTTTTCATCAGAACGGTCTGACGCTGACGTTCTTTGCCCGCGACTATACACAGGCGTCGGCTTCGGGTGTGCTGGGCATGATGTTCAATGTGGTCAATCTGTTCTTGCTGGCTGTGCTGGTTTATGCGCTGTTCGCTGTATTCCAGAGTCATACGAAACGTGGAAAGACCGTGGCGGGCATCTGCAGTGCCGTGATTGTCGTGGCTCTCGGTGCGCAGTATGCCAACCGTGAAGATACGGTGGAGATTCTGCCCCAGATTTTCCAGCAGTTCAATCCGTTCTTTGTGGTGGCCCTGACGCCGGTGTCGCTGGCTATATTCGGGGCGTTGGCCCGGAGGGGCAAGGAGCCGTCGGCTCCGCGTAAGATTGGTCTGGGCATGCTTATTGCTGCCTGCGGTTTTGCCATTATGGCTTTAGGCTCCGTGGGGTTGCCTACGCCCGATGCCCTGTCGAAGGGAGCCGAGGTGAACCTTGTTTCGCCCAATCTGCTCATCTCCACTTATCTGGTGCTGACGTTTGCCGAGCTGCTGTTGTCCCCGATGGGCATTTCGTTCGTGTCGAAGGTGGCTCCGCCCAAGTATAAGGGCATGATGATGGGCGGCTGGTTCGTGGCGACGGCCATCGGCAACTATATGGTGGCTATTATCGGTTATCTGTGGGGAGGCATTGACTTGTGGATTGTGTGGAGCGTGCTCATCGTGCTCTGCGTGCTGTCTGCCCTGTTCATTTTCTCCATCATGAAAAAACTGGAGCAGGTGGCCAAATAAATGCGGGCAGTGCGCGGCCCCGGATTTTTGTGCGCACAAAAGAGAGCCGTCTTGCGCAAGACTCATTCCGTTCTTGCGCAAGACGGCTTTCCGTTTCCTGCAGGGCTTTTCCGGGCGTTGTCCCGGAGCGTTCCCGACAGGCTGTCTTGTCCGGCTGTGCGTTTCAGCGTTCCACCCAGATGTCCGTCATGGGCTTGCGGCTCTTTTCCGGGATGTCGGCAGAGGCCGGATAGCCGATGGGGATGATGGCTGCCGGTTCCCATTCTGCGGGCAGGGAGAACAGTTCGCGGCACAGCTGCACGCGGAAGTTGCACACCCAGCAGGTGCCCAGTCCCTGTTCGGTGGCGGCCAGACAGAGGTGCTCTATGGCGATGGCCACGTCGATGTCGGCGTGGTTCTTGTCATCGTAGCGTCGGGTCCAGGCTTCGGCGTGGTTCTCGCAGACCAGGATGTAGGCCGGTGCCTCGCGGAACCATTCGCGGTCGTAGCATTGCTGCAGGCGTGCGCGGTCTTCCGCTGATGTGCAGAGGATGAATTTCCACGGCTGTCGGTTGACGGCCGATGGGGCCAGCCGTGTGCATTCCTTGATGTATTCCAGTTTCTCGGCCGGTATGGCGTCCGGTCGGTAGGCACGTACTGAGTAGCGCGCCTGGCAGAGTTCCTTGAAGTTCATGACTGTAGTTTTTAGAGTTGAGTGAACAAATGTACATAAAAAACAAAAAAGGTGTATGTTCAGCGGGCGGAAAATGAATGATGTGCTTCAAAATATAATAAAAGGAAAATAATTTGCCGGAGTTTGTATTTGATAAGTTTTTGTATTACCTTTGTTACAGTCCCTCCGATGCGGCAAATGCTGCGGGGAAGGGGTGTGAGACTAAACCGATTTCACTGCTGTCCGGAGAAATTTTACCATAAAGTAGGTTGCTCGACAGAACCCGCCTCCGGAACACAAACGGGAGTT
>CALULA010000008.1 GCA_944321365.1 uncultured Paraprevotella sp. | reverse complement strand
GAGCGGAAAACGAGACTCGAACTCGCGACCCCGACCTTGGCAAGGTCGTGCTCTACCAACTGAGCTATTTCCGCAATAATAGCGCTTATGCGCCTGCAAAGATAGCGTATTTCCGCGTTTGAGCCAAATAAAATTCTTCTTTTTTGTTAGTTGTTGATAAGCATGGTGTTGCCGGAATAGCTGATGCGATAGCGGAACAGGGCACTTCCTGCATCTCCCGTACTTACCTGACCTTGGTTGTTGAGATTGTAAGTGCGTTTGCAAGATACGCACGAGGCGTATCCCCCTTCTTTGAGCTGAAGGGCACGGGAGATGTTATAGGCCGAGTAGCAGTTGGGACAAGCCAGGTCGAAACACACAGGGGTGGAAATGCTGCTGCCCATTTCCGGAATGTTTGGCAGGCCGACAATGAAGCCGGCCAATCCCATGGAGATGGACGAACTGCCTGCGATGGCTGTCATGTTGACCGGTGTGCTGTTGCCGCTTGCGTCGGTAAAGATAAAGCGGGATACGTTGAGTTGGATGGTGGCGAATTCTCCCAGGCTGTTCATTGCCGCGTTGAGCTGGGGGATGGTATTGACATTCTGGCACACGAAATACGCCCGATAGTTGGAATAAGTGTTCTGCACGTCTTCTTTGCAAGAGGAAAGACATATCAGCATGATTATCAAAAAAAAGTTCCGTATCCTTTTCATACTGTAGGAAACGGAACTTTGTGCGTTTTTATTGTGGAGTATGGTTTTTCCGGCTTTTCCTTTCACTGTTTTTAACGTCCCAGCAAACGATTTTCAGCTTCGTTGATGCGGTTAAAGTTAAAGCCGTTCCATATCTGTTCCATCAGGTCATGAATTCTGTCGTTACAGAGGTTGCCGATGCTCCCTTCGTGGGTGTGATGCACTTCCTTGACCGGACGGAAGCGACCGGCTTCGATGTCCAGTCCCACTTTTTTATAGGCGTCGCGGAAAGGCATGCCTGCTGCCGCCAGACGGTTGACCTCTTCCACGCTGAACATGTTGTCGTAGCGTGGGTCGTCGAGTATGTGTTCGTTGACCTGTATTTTATTAATAATGTAAGCGGTCATGCGCAGGCAGTCCTCCAGTTCGCCGAAAGCGGGCAGGAACACCTCCTTGATGATCTGCAGGTCGCGGAAGTAGCCGCATGGCAGATTGTTCATGATGAGTATGATCTGTTGCGGCAGGGCCTGAATCTTGTTGCACTTGGCGCGTGTCAGTTCGAATACATCCGGATTCTTTTTGTGCGGCATGATGCTGGAGCCGGTGGTGCAGTTGTCCGGCAGTTTCACGAAACCGAAGTTCTGGGAATTGAACAGGCAGGCATCGAATGCCAGTTTGCTCAGGGTGCCGGCGATGCTGGCCAAGGCGAAAGCCACGTTACGTTCCATCTTGCCGCGGCCCATCTGGGCGTAGACAACATTATAGTTCATGGAGTCGAAGCCCAGCAGCTCTGTCGTCATACTGCGGTTGAGCGGGAACGACGAACCGTAACCGGCGGCAGATCCCAGCGGATTCCGGTTGGTCATCTTGAAAGCGGCCTGTAGGAACAGCAGGTCGTCGGCCAGGCTTTCGGCGTAGGCTCCGAACCACAGGCCGAAGCTGGAGGGCATGGCCACCTGCAGGTGAGTGTAGCCGGGCATCAATACGTTTTTGTATTTTTCGCTTTGTGTCAGCAGCTCATCGAACAGCACTTTTACTTCCTCCGCGATGACTTGCAGTTGTGCGCGGGTGAACAGTTTTAGGTCGAGCAGGACCTGATCGTTGCGTGAGCGTCCGCTGTGTATTTTCTTGCCCATGTCACCCAGTTTGCGGGTCAGCATCAGTTCCACCTGCGAGTGCACGTCTTCCACGCCTTCCTCGATGGTGAACCGCCCCTTCTCGATCTCGGCGTAGATGTTGCGCAATTCCTCCAGGAGCGCATGCAGTTCGTCGGCCGTCAGCAGGTTGATGGTCTGCAGCATGGTGATGTGAGCCATGCTGCCCAATACGTCGTATTTGGCTAAGTAAAGGTCAAGCTCACGGTCTCGGCCCACCGTGAATTTTTCTATTTCCCGGTTTACTTCTGTGTTCTTTTCCCAAAGTTTGGTTGCCATATTCTTGTTGTTTTTATTACGCTCCGTAGGGAATCATCGCCAGCATGTCTGCCAGTTTTTCCACACCTTCCTTAAGCGGTTTTTCCATCATGCCTTTAATGAAAGGATTCAGGTCTGCTCCCACGGTGAGTTTCATCTTACAGGTGGTTGCGGAAGTGGGCAGAAGTTGTATCCAGAGGTTGATGCGGATGGGAGAGTTTACGGTTTCGAACTTGATGCATTTCGGTTCTTCGCGTTCGATGATCTGCAAGGAGACCTGGCCCAATGGAGGAACGTTGCAGCTCACGCAGTCTGTGCTGAACGTCATTTCCTGAATGCGTTCGCTGATCTGGCTGAGTTTGTCGGCCGACACCTTGTCTGCCATCATGTTGCGTACAGCCGGGTCGTTGAATCGTTCCTTGATGACGGCCAGATGGTTGAGGTCTGCCAGCTTTGCGTATACGCATTCCTGACTGTAGGCAAGGGCTTTGATGTTGCTTTCGTATTGTTGTTTTGACATGTTCTTGTCTTGAATGCTTTTTGAACTGTTGTTGTCTTATCCGTTCCAGTGAGCGGGGTCTTTGCGCCATTCGTGCAGCACTTCAACGTCGTCTGAGTCGATGTATCCGATGCGTACGGCTTCTTCGACCACGGCATCATAGTTGGTCAGTGTCACCAAAGGCACTTTTGCGGCCTTGAACGCTTCTGTGGCCACATCGAATCCGTAGGTGTAGGCCGCTACCATGCCGGTCACCTCACAACCGTTGTTGCGGATGGCTTCTACGGCTTTCAGGCTACTGCCTCCTGTAGAGATCAGATCTTCTACCACGACGACTTTCATGCCCGGACGCAGTTCGCCTTCAATCAGGTTTTCCAGTCCATGATCTTTGGGTTTAGAACGGACGTAGACGAACGGCAGGTTCAGCAGGTCGGCTACCAGTGCTCCCTGAGGTATGGCTCCTGTGGCTACACCGGCAATGGCGTCGGCTTCGGGAAAGCGTTCGGAGATGAGGCGTCCGATTTCGATTTTTACGAAATTGCGGAGCTCCGGATAGGAAAGAGTCTTGCGGTTGTCGCAATAAAAAGGTGATTTCCATCCCGATGCCCATGTGAACGGATTGGTGGGTTGCAGTTTGATAGCTTTCACTTTGAGCAGTTTAGCGGCAAAAATCTTCTCTAATGTCTTCATAAAGGTCCGATGGTTTATAAATGATTCTGCAAAGATACGAAAAGAGAATGGGTTTTTGTACGAAAAAAACGTTTTTTAATGCCTGTTTTTTGCAGATGTGCCGTGTCGGATTGTGGAAGGATGGTTCCTGTCAGATGTGCTGTGGCTGTTGGGGTTACGCTGCGGCTTGTCTTAGCTGTGGCGTGAGTGTGCCGTATGGCGGCCGGCGGTGTCGCGCAACATCACCGGAAGTCTTGCGCAAGGTCGCCAAAGGTGTTGCGCAAAAACGCCGGAAGTCTTGCGCAAGGATTTTTCGGGCGGGTGTGTGGAGCGGGCGAGGGGAGGCGGGTGGCTATGAATGTCCGGCCAGGGCGAGACAGAGCAGACTGATGCGGACTTGTCCGGAAGCTGCGGCTATGGTCTCGGCGCAAGAGAGCATGGTGGAGCCGGTGGTGATGACATCGTCGATGAGCAGGATGTGGCGGCCTTGCAGTTGTTGTGGATTTCTCACGGCGAAAATGCCTTGCACGTTGGTCCGGCGTCGTTGGTCGTCTAACGTTGTCTGGCTGGAAGTGTGGACGCTGCGCACCACGCTCTTCGTATCGATGGGGATGGATGTGGATTTGGCAACGCCACGGGCGATCCACAGGCTTTGGTTATAGCCCCGTTGCCGCTCCTTTTTGCGGGCAAGTGGGATGGGAATCAGCAGGTCTATGCCGTCGAAAAATCCGGCGGCACGGAGCTCGTCGGCCAGTATTTGGCCCAAGAATGTGCCCACTTCCGGGCGGTTGTAGTATTTCAAGGCGAAAAGGAGATGGCTGTAGGCCGAGGCTTTGGTGTAGCGGAAGAGGGCTGCGCCTTTGCAGACAGGGATGAGCCCCCAGAACATGCGGGTGACGGCGTTGTCTTCGAACGAGTCGGGCCGGATGCGTGGCAGGCGTAACAGGCAGCCGGCGCACAAAAACCGTTCGTCCGTGGCCAGCCGCTCATGGCAGCACAGGCAATGACGGGGAAAGAGTATGTCTGCCGCGCCTCGCAGTACGGACAGAAGGTCAGTCCTTTTCATTGTCGTCGACGTTCAGGCAGCGTGTGATGAAGTCCATCTCGAATCCCCGGCCGAGGGCAAAGCGTATGAGTTTTCCGTTGCGTTCATAGGCCGGGCCGGAGTCGAGGCTGCGGGCTTTTTCCTGCAGCAGCTTTTGCAGCGTCTGCACATACTCTGTTTCTTCTATTTCGTGCAGCCCCTTTTCAATGGCTGCGGGAGGCAGCTTTTTGGTCTTCAATGCATAGGCTATCTTGATTCGTCCCCATCGGGCATATCTGAATTTGTCCCGCACGAAACACCTGCAGAAGCGTTCTTCGTCGATGAAGCGTTCTTCCGTGAGGCGGTCGATGATGCAGGCTTGCTCTGCCGGGCGGATGCCCCATTTGTCCAGCTGTCGGGCTACGTCCTGCGGGCAACGCTCGGTGCGTGAGCAATAGGCCGCAGCCTTCGTATATGCTTCTTTCGGATCGGTATCTTTCATAAGTGGCATTTTATCATTCTGTCGTTTCCGTAAAGGTCCTTTCGCAGTTCCACCGTGCGGAAGCCCATGCTGTAAAACAGTCGGACGGTGTCAGGTCCGAAGGCACGGTTGATTTCCACATACAGGCAGCCTCCTCTGCGCAGGGCGTGAACGGCATACCGGCCTATGGACTCATAGAAGAGCAGGGGGCGGCTGTCCGGAACGAAGAGTGCCTGACGGGGTTCGTGATCCAGCACGTTGTGTTCCATCTCTTCCCGTTCCGATTCGCGGATATAAGGCGGGTTGCTGACAATGATGTCCCAGCGGTCTTCAGTCTGGCCGATGGGCTGTCCCGTCAGTATGTCGTGCTGCCGGAAGCATACTGTAGCTTTATTTTGCCGGGCGTTTTCCTGGGCTATGGCGAGCGCGTCGTCGCTGATGTCTGTGGCTGTGATTTGTGCGTCGGGCCAGTTCAGGGCGAGGGTGACGGCGATGCAGCCGCTCCCCGTACCGATGTCCAGTAGCCGGGCGGGAGAGTTTGCCGCGTGGTCGTGGACGATCCATTGTACCAGTTCTTCCGTCTCAGGCCGTGGGATGAGCACGCCCGGAGCTACGTGGAACAGATGTCCGCAGAATTCAGCCTGCCCCAGTATGTATTGCACAGGCTCTTTTTGTAACAGCCTGTTCACAATATTTTCCAGCTCGTGCCGTTCTTCTACAGAGAGTGTACGGGCGTGTCCGGACAACAGGTCGGTCCGGGTGATGCCGAAGCGCATTTCCAGTATGTGTCGGGCCAGTGCGCGTGCTTCTCTGTCGGGGTAAACGGTGGAGAGACGTCTGGCGATGGAGTCCGATAGGGGGTGCATGTTTGATGTTCCTCGAAGATTTAGACGGACAAAAATAAGGATTTTTATCGGATTGTAAGATGACTACAGATGAAAAATATATGTTCCGCTGCCTGCAATTGGCGCGGAATGGATTTTACGGAGCAGCCCCGAACCCTATGGTGGGGGCGGTGATTGTTTGCGACGGACGGATTATCGGCGAGGGATATCACATTCGTTGCGGCGGTCCGCATGCCGAGGTGAATGCCATACGGTCGGTGAAGGATGCCGGGTTGTTGCGGCGGAGCACGATTTATGTCAGCCTGGAGCCTTGTTCGCATTACGGGAAGACGCCGCCTTGTGCTGATCTCATTGTCGGGAAAGGCTTTCCCAGAGTGGTGGTGGGCTGTCTGGACCCGTTTGCCAAGGTGGCGGGGCGGGGCATCCGGAAGTTGCGCGATGCCGGTATTGAGGTAACGGTGGGAGTGCTGGAGGACAAGTGTCTGGAACTGAATCGCCGTTTCATGACTTTTCAGACTTGTCGGCGTCCGTATGTATCTTTGAAATGGGCGGAGTCGGCCGACGGATTCATCGACAGGCTTCGTGCGGATGGCTGTGGGGAACGCCCTTATCGTTTCTCTTCTGATTACACGCAGATGCTGACTCATCGTTACAGGGCCGGTCATCAGGCTGTTTTGGTGGGGACAGGAACGGCTTTGGCCGACGACCCCGCGCTGACCAACCGGCTTTGGCCCGGTCCTTCGCCTTTGCGGCTGGTGCTGGACCGTAGGGGCCGGTTGCCGCACGATTTGAAACTGTTTGATGGTAGTGCGCCTACCCGTGTGTATGTGGATTCCAAGACTGCGGCTCCGGACTATGCGGGCCGTCCGGGCGTGACGTGTGTGCCTGTTGATTTCGATGGCGGAATGGTGCTGAAAGAAGTGATGAATGATCTGTACGCATTGTCTGTGCAGACTTTATTGGTCGAGGGCGGAAAACAGTTACTGGACAGTTTCATCTCAGACGGCCTGTGGGATGAAATCAGGATAGAACAGACCGATGTGTTTCTGAATGAGGGCGTTCCGGCTCCGGTCAGGCCGCGCGGACGGGTGGAATTGTCGGAGTCGGACGGCCATAAGCTGATCCGTATCTGGTCGCCGGTCCGTCATTTTGTACCGTAAACGTCCGTTTGGACGAAAAAAAGCCTTGATTTATCGAATTTTTGCATAATTCAACGCTCTGAGTTTCGTCAGAGAAAAAAATGTGAGTACTTTTGTAACTTGATAAAGAATATAGAGAACAGAATACATATTTTATGAAGAAATCCATATTGTCATTGTCTGTTGCAGTGCTTTCCCTGTTCTTGATTTGCTCGTGCAAGGACGATGAGGCGGCAGTCTTGAGTACGGATTGTTATATTAACAGTTTTGAGCTGGGCAATGTAAGGCGACAAGTGGAGACGGTGACGTCTGCGGGGAATGATACAATCTATACCATCACATACAATGCTTCTTATTATCCCATGACGATTGACCAGCTGGACGGTACGATTGTCAATGAAGATTCATTGCCGGTAAACAGCGATGTCAGTGCGGTGTTGGTTTCTGTGGAGTCGTCAGGCTCTGTGGTCTATCGCAGGGCGAGTGATGATGAAAACAGTTGGAACAGTTATTCCTCTGCCGACTCCATTGATCTGACTTCGCCTCTGATCTTCCGGGCCTATTCCGCCGATTATTCCGTCTGGCGGGATTATACGGTGCAGATAAATATACATCAACAGGACGGTGAGGTCTTTACTTGGAAGAAAATGATGGAGACAGGTGCGTGGGCATCTGCCGATACCGTGAGACTTGCGGTAAAAGATGACTGCTTGTGGCTGTTCTGCCGTGAGCGGGGAGCCGTGAGGTTGTTTACATCGTTGTTGACAGACGGCACGCAATGGACGGAACAGACGGCGGCGGGATGTGAAAATGCAGATGTGACTACGCTGACCATGTTCAACGGACAACTGTATATGAGCGGTATGGACGGCACATTGATGACCTCTGCCGACGGACTGACGTGGAATCGTGTTGCGGCAGAACGGCCTGTGAGATTGTTGACGGCAGATGCCGTACATCTGTATGCTCTCTCTGATGCCGCAGTCTGGCGTTCTGCAGATGGCTTGTCGTGGGTCGAAGAGGGTTTGGAGAGCGAGTCGGCTCTTCTTCCTGAACAGGATTTTTCTGCACTGGCTTATGTACAGGAGAACGGCTTGTACCGGGTCTTGATGGCAGGTAACCGTTCTTTGATGTCTTATCCGGAAGATGATGCGGCCATGTTGTGGAGCCGCACTTCGATAGAAGAAGGTGGGGCAGCGGCTTGGGCTTATTTCAACGTCTCGCCGGACAACCGTTACGCTTGTCCGCAGCTGGCGACTTTGCATCTTTTACGTTATGATGATGTGTTGCTGGCCTTAGGAGGTGCGTCGTTGGACGGTGTCTCCCATCAGTCGCTCGACGCTTTATATGTCAGCCGTGACAACGGGGTGACATGGAAGAATGACGGGATATATGTGCTGCCCGATGAAGTGTCGGGTCGCTATGCCGTTCTTTCGGCAGCTGTGGATGCCGATTATTATTTGTGGGTTGTGGCCGGTGGCCAGATATGGCGCGGCAGACTGAATGAGTTGGGATTCGTTCATCGCTGATGAGACTGATGACAAATGGTGATATGGATTTCCGGGGATGAAGAAAGTGCTGGTCATATTGTTTTCCGCTTTGCTCGGTCCTTGTTTTACGGTCGTGGCACAGGATGACATATACCGGATGGAGCTGGGTGGGGGCATCGGCGGATGCTTTTATCTGGGAGATGCCAACAGCCGGCCTTTTGCTCACATAGGGCCTATGGGCAGTGTCGTGGCCCGTTATATCTTTAATCCCCGTATGGCTATTAAGGGAAATCTGGCTGTCGGGCTTATTTCCGGCAGTACAGGAACGACCTTTTTCCCTAAGGATGCTCTGAGTGAGACTGCCGAAGGCGGGCAACCGGGGACTGCGAGTTTTAAACGCAATATTATTGATGTGGGCGCACAGTTTGAGTTCAACTTTTGGGGGTATGGCATCGGGCGCGGATATGAAGGGTTCAGCCGGATTACTCCTTATATGTTAATAGGTATGGGACTGACAGTGGCGCCTAAGCCGGTGAATACGGATGCAGGATTTAACATACCGGTGGGGGTGGGAGTGAAGTTCAAGCTGAAGCCCCGTTGGAATATAGGCTTTGAATGGAGCATGCGTTTCACTACGACCGACCGTTTGGACGTGTCCAATACTGCCGGAGTTATACTGAGCGACCCTTATGGCGTGCGAAGTGCCAGCTTTAAAAACAAGGACTGTTATTCGTTCACGATGCTGTCGGTGACGTATGACTTGTTCCCCAGATGTGTAAATTGTAACAATATAAAATATGTCTTTTAATACAGAAACGGTGATAGATACTGGGCGGGTGCCTGCTCATGTGGCTATTATCATGGACGGTAACGGGCGTTGGGCTAAGGCGAAAGGCTTACCGCGGACAGCAGGACACCAACAAGGGGTGGAGACCGTGAGGAAAATCACGGAAGAAGCAGTCCGATTGGGCGTGAAGTATCTGACTTTATATACTTTTTCTACGGAGAACTGGAATCGTCCGGCGGCTGAAATCGCGGCTTTGATGGGGCTGGTTTTAGACCATCTGGAGGATGCCATCTTTATGAAGAATAATGTGCGTTTCCGTATGATTGGCGATATGTCGCGTATTCCGGACGTTGTGCGGCAACGTTTGGAGGAATGTATGCTGCGCACGGCAGGCAATGATAAGATGACTATGGTCATTGCCTTGAGCTATTCTTCCCGTTGGGAGTTGGTGAATGCTATGCGTCAAATGGCTGCAGAAGTGCAGTCGGGACGGTTGGAGCCGGAACAGATCACGGAAAAGACGGTGCAGGCACATCTGATGACCAGTTTCATGCCCGATCCGGACTTGCTGATCCGTACGGGCGGGGAGTTCCGCATCAGCAATTATCTGCTTTGGCAGTGTGCTTATACTGAATTTTATTTTTGTGATACTTACTGGCCTGACTTCAATGAGCAGGATTTCCGCAAAGCTATTGCGGATTATCAGTCACGCGAACGTCGTTTCGGGCAGACCAGTGAGCAAGTGGCCGTCAAATAAGTAAATCAGCGTATGAAAGCAATAAGAGTTGTCTGTTTTGTATTATTGGTGATGATGTGTTTGGGTGTTCCTGTTGCGCAGGCCCAGACGGAAGAGAAACAGGTAAAGCCTACGGTGGAATATACCCGTCTGCCCCGCGCTTATACCATTGAAAGTATAGCCGTGGAAGGAGCTAAGAACTATGATGATTATATGCTTATCGGGTTGTCCGGTTTGAGTATAGGGCAGAAGGTCAACATTCCGGGCGACGAGATTACGGAAGCCGTTAAGCGTTTTTGGCGTAACGGACTGTTTTCTAATGTCGCGATCGAAGTAGACAGTCTGGTAGGCAATAAGGCTTATCTGCGGATAAAACTGACTCAGCGTCCGCGTGTGTCTCAAATCAATTATAGCGGGGTGAAGAAAGGCGAGCGGGAAGATCTGGAAAACCGAATCGGATTGCTGAAAGACAATCAGCTGACGCCTAATATGATAGACCGTGCAAAGTTCTTGATCAAAAAATATTTCGATGAAAAAGGCTACAAGAATGCCGAGATTGAGATTCTGCAGCGAGACGATGTGACGTCGCCGGACAAGACCATTGTGGACATCAACATCGACAAGAAGGAGAAAGTTAAGATCAATTCTATCACTATTGAGGGAAACCGGGCGTTGAGTACAAAGAAAATCAAAGGTTCGATGTTCATTCCGGGTGTGTTTAAGAAAACGAATGAAAAAGGACGGCCGGGCAGCTGGTTCCGAACAAAGAAGTTCATAGAAGAGAAATATAAGGAAGACAAAGAGAATCTTATCAGTAAATATAATGAATTAGGCTATCGTGACGCTGTCATTCTTGTGGACAGTGTGACTCCTCATGACGAAAAGACGGTGGATATTTACGTCAAGGTAGAGGAGGGACAGAAGTATTACATCCGTAATATCGAGTGGGTCGGCAATACGGTTTATCCGACAGATAATCTGAACTACCTGCTTCGCATGAAGAAAGGTGACGTGTATAATCAGAAACTGTTGGCAGATCGAACGGAGAATGACGAGGATGCCATTGGAAACCTTTATTATAATAATGGTTATGTGTTCTATCGGTTAGAACCGGTGGAGGTGAATGTCGACGGAGATTCGGTAGATTTGGAAATGCGTATCACCGAAGGACCGCAGGCTACGATACGTCATATCGGTATCAGTGGCAACGACCGTGTGTATGAGAACGTCGTGCGCCGTGAGCTGCGTACCAAGCCGGGCGACTTGTTCAGCAAGGAAGCCCTGATGCGTTCCTATCGTGAAATCGCTTCCATGGGCCATTTCGATCCGGAGCAGATCGACCCGAAGATTACGCCTTCGCAGGCTGACGGGACCGTGGATATTGATTGGAGGCTGGTGTCTAAGTCCAACGACCAGGTGGAATTCTCGTTAGGTTATGGTCAGACAGGCGTTATCGGGAAGATAGGATTGAAGTTCAGCAATTTCTGTCTGGCGAACTTGTTCTCCAAAGACGGGCTTCGTCGTGGAGTGATGCCACAAGGAAACGGTGAGACGTTCAGCATCAGTGGGCAGACTAACGGACAATATTACCAGTCTTATAGTATCAGTTACTTAAATCCATGGTTTGGAGGCAAGCGTCCCAATTCGTTGTCTTTCTCTGCTTTCTTCTCCAAGCAGACCGATGTGAGCGACAATTACTATAATTCGTCCTACTATAACAGCTACTATAATTATCTTTATGGTTATGGAACAAGCGGTTCCAACTATTATGAGAACTTCTTGGATCCGGATTCTTATGTAAAACTGTTTGGTGTGTCTTTAGGATGGGGTAAAAACTTGCGTTGGCCTGACGACTATTTCCAGCTGATGGTTGACTTGTCATATCAGCGTTATATCCTGAAAGATTGGGATTATTTCCTGATAGCCAACGGCTCGTGCAACAACATTGCGCTGAACCTGTCGTTGTCGCGAAACTCTACAGACAACCCGATATATCCCCGTCGCGGATCCGAGTTCCTGCTGTCGGCTGGTCTGACACCGCCTTATTCTTTGTTTGACAACAAGGATTACAGAAATCTTGCTAATAATTATCAGAGTTCGAGCTACCAACGAGAGATGCAGAATAAGTACAAATGGATTGAGTATCATAAGTGGAAGTTCAAGCTCCGTACTTATACGGCGTTGAGTACGGCCGTGAAGTGTCCGGTGCTGATGGCTCGTGTGGAAATCGGTTTGTTGGGAGCTTACAATAAGTATAAGAAGTCTCCTTTTGAGACTTTCTATGTAGGAGGCGACGGCATGTCCGGTTATTCCACGACCTATGCGACGGAGACCATCGGCTTGCGAGGCTACGACAATGGTGCGCTGACGCCCAGCGGCTATACGGGATACGCATACGACCGTTTCACCTTGGAGTTGCGTTATCCGCTTATGCTGCAAGGGTCTACCAACATCTATGCGCTTACTTTTTTGGAAGGCGGTAATGCATGGACAAGCGTGAAAGATTTCAATCCATTCGACATGAAGCGTTCTGCCGGTGTCGGTGTCCGCATCTTCCTGCCGATGGTAGGTTTGCTGGGTATAGACTGGGCGTATGGTTTCGACAGTGTATTTGGCACCAAACAATATAGCGGAAGTCAGTTCCATTTCATTTTGGGACAGGAGTTTTAATTAAAAGCAGATTGAAAAAGATGAAAAAGTTGTTTTCTTTGTTGTGTCTGCTCATGATAATGGGCGCACAGGCTATGGCGCAGAAGTTCGCGCTGGTTGACATGGAGTATATTCTGAAGAATATTCCCGCTTATGAGCGGGCCAACGAGCAGTTGAACCAGGTCTCCAAGAAGTGGCAGGCTGAGGTGGACGCGCTCACCGAGGAAGCCCAGACCTTATATAAGAATTATCAGAGCGAGGCTGTCTTTCTGAGTGCGGAACAGAAGACGCAGAAAGAGGAGGAGATTGTGGCAAAGGAGAAAGAGGCGGCTGAGCTGAAAAAGAAATATTTCGGTCCGGAAGGAGAGCTGTTCAAGAAGAGAGAGAGCCTCATGGCACCCATACAGGATGAGATATACAATGCTGTGAAAGATATTTCGGACAGTAAGGGATATTCTCTGATACTGGACCGTGCGTCGGACGCAGGCATTATTTTTGCATCTCCGAAGGTGGATATCAGCAATGAAGTATTGACAAAATTAGGATATTCCAACTAACATTTGTACATTTGCAAGTCATATGGAAAGTAATAATCTAAAAAAGACAGATAATAATAAGATGAAGAAAGTTATTTTAATGGCATTGTTGCTCGTCCCGATGAGCATCTTTGCGCAGAAGTTCGGTCATTTCGATTCGAGTGCCATCATTCAATTGATGCCGGAGTATACCACGGCGCAAACTGAGATTCAGCAGCTCCAGACGCAGTATGAGAATGATTTGAAGCGTATGCAGGACGAGTTGCAGAAGAAGTCAGAAGAATTTGAAAAGGAACGTGCCAATCTGCTGGACAACGTAAGGCAGCGTCGTGAGGCAGAGCTGCAGGATTTGTATAACCGCATTCAGCAGAGCTATCAGGACAACCAGAAGTCGTTGCAGGAGACTTCGCAGCAGAAGATGCAGGCCATATCTGAGAAAATGCTGGGTGTCATCAAGCAGATCGGCGAAGAGGGAGGCTATGTCTACATTATGGATATCTCTGCAGGAATTCCTTATATCAGCACGACTCTGAGCACCGATGTGACGGCTCAGATCAAGCAAAAGTTAGGATTGCAGTAAGAGTCCTTCTTTTCCAGCCAAGGGAAAAAGCGTGTCCGGAAAGAGCGTGTGGTTTCTTTCCGGACACTTTTTTTGTTTCCAGTGTAAAATGGTGAGCCGTTTGTATCTCCTTTTGCACAAAAATCCATACCTTTGCCCTATGAATTGTAAATGCTTTGTGATGAAACAGGCTGTCAGATGGGGGCTGTGTGTGGCATGCTGGTGCTGTGTTTTGCTGGCCGGAGCGCAGAATGTCCAGCCTAAGTTCGGCTATTTAAGTTACAATGCTGTGTTTCAGGCTATGCCGGAATATGCGGCGGCTCAGCAGAAGCTGACGGAACTGAAAGCCAAATATGATGCGGAGGCCCGGCGCGGAGAAGAGGAATTCCAGCGCAAGTTTGTGGAGTTTTTGCAAGGCCAGAAAGATTTTCCGGAGAATATTCTGCAGAAACGTCAGTTTGAGCTGCAGGATTTGCTGGACAAAAGCATCCGTTTCAAGGATGAGGCGCAGAAGCTTCTGGCGCAGGCTGAACAAGAGTTGCAGGCCGATATGCTTTATCTGCTGAACGAGGCCATACGCGCGGTCGGGGTGGAGCGGGGCTATGCCTTTATCATCAATACGGACGGAAACACGTGTCCTTTCATCAATCCGGTGTCGGGAGACGACGTGACCAATTACGTGAAAGAGAAACTGCAGTTGCCCATCAGCGTAGAACCCAATCCATGAAGCTTATGTTGACAGATCAACCCGGTCCTATAGGAGTATTCGATTCCGGCTACGGCGGACTGACCATTCTGCATCAGATCCGGCAACTGATGCCGCAGTACGATTATCTTTACCTGGGCGACAACGCCCGCACGCCCTACGGGACCCGTTCTTTCGAGGTGGTATATGAATTCACCTGGGAGGCCGTGCGCAAGCTTTTCAGTATGGGATGCCATCTGGTCATCCTGGCCTGCAACACGGCGTCGGCCAAGGCTTTGCGCTCCATTCAGCAGAACGACCTGCCGTTGCTGGGCGACGATACGCGGCGCGTGCTGGGAGTCATCCGTCCTACGGCGGAATGCGTGGGGCAGCTCACACACAGCCGTCATGTGGGAATCCTTGCCACATCGGGCACCATCAGCTCAGGCTCATATCCGTTGGAGATAAACAAGCTGTATCCGGACATTACGGTGAGCGGCGAAGCCTGCCCCATGTGGGTGCCTTTGGTGGAGAACTATGAGTATGACTCTCCGGGAGCCGATTATTTTGTGCAGAAGCGCATCGGCAATCTGCTGCGCAAGGACCCTCTGATAGATACGATCATTCTGGGGTGTACGCACTATCCCCTGCTGTTGAACAAGATTCTGAAATATACCCCCCGCAATGTGCGTATCGTGCCGCAGGGCGAATATGTGGCCAACAGCTTGAAAGACTATCTGCAACGTCATGCCGACATCAAGGCGGTGTGTACGGAGGGGGGCACCTGTCGTTTCCTGACCACGGAAAGTCCGGAACGGTTCATGGACTCGGCTTCCATCTTCTTGCGACGGCAGGTGCGGGCCGAGCGGGTGGTGCTGGAGTGAAAACCGAAAGACTAAATTAAACTTTTATGCTATTTAATTCTGTTGAATATTTACTTTTTCTCCCTGTTGTATTCCTGTTTTACTGGCTGGTGCTGAAGAGTCGGCTGCACAGGAATCTGTTTATCGTTGTCGCCAGCTATGTCTTTTACGGCTGGTGGGACTGGCGTTTCCTTCTGCTCATGGCTTTTTCCACGTTCTGCAGCTACTGCAGTGGCATTCTGTTGGAACGGTTCGACGGCTCCCGGCTGCAGCGGCGATGGGTCTGTGGCGGAAACATCGTACTGAATCTGCTCATCTTGGGCTACTTCAAGTATTGCAACTTCTTCGGTGAGAACTTCGTGGCTTTCTTCCAGCTGCTGGGCTGGAAGGTCGACTGGGTGACCCGCGACATACTTCTGCCTGTCGGTATCAGCTTCTATACCTTTCAGGCTTTGAGCTATACGATAGATGTTTATCGCCGCAAGATTGAGCCCACTCACGATGTGGTGGCCTTTTTCGCCTTCATCAGTTTCTTTCCGCAGCTGGTTGCCGGTCCGATAGAAAGAGCCACTCATCTGTTGCCGCAGTTCCTGAAGCCTACAGCTTTTTCTTATGACAAGGCGGTAGACGGCATGCGGCAGATTTTGTGGGGACTGTTCAAGAAGATGGTGGTGGCTGATAACTGTGCCGATGCCGTAAACCGGATTTTTGCCGACTATCAGACGGCCGATGGCATGACGTTGTTTCTGGGCGCCTTGTTTTTCACGTTCCAGATCTACGGCGACTTCTCCGGTTATTCCGATATTGCCATAGGGTCGGCCCGTCTGTTCGGCGTGGACCTGATGCGCAATTTCAATTTCCCTTATTTCTCGCGTGACATTGCCGAATTCTGGCGTCGCTGGCACATTTCGCTGACCACGTGGTTCCGCGACTACATTTACATTCCCTTGGGCGGGAGCCGCTGCTCGAAGTGGAAAGCCATGCGCAACACGCTGATCATTTTCCTTGTCAGCGGTTTTTGGCATGGAGCCAACTGGACGTATGTGGGCTGGGGCGTGTATCATGCCCTGCTTTTCCTGCCGCTGTTCCTGCTGGGCAAGAACCGTAAGCACGTGAACGGAGTGGCCGAAGGTCGCCTGCTTCCCACGCTGGCCGAAGCCTTGCAGATGGCGCTGACTTTCCTGCTGGTGCTGTTGGGATGGATTCTCTTCAGGGCCGAGACGGTGGGACAGGCGTGGGAATATATCGTGCGGATGTTCACCTGTTTCACGTTCGAGCTTCCGAGGCATGGCAAGGACCCGTTGATTTATATTGCGATATTGCTGTTTGTCGAGTGGCTGCAGAGAGACAAACAACACGGACTTCAGATTGAGCCGCGCGGCCTGTTCAGGCACAGGCCCGTGCGATGGCTGCTGTATTACGTCGTGTTTATCACCACGTTTCTGCTGGCCGGACAGCAGGCAGAGTTCATTTATTTCCAGTTTTAAGCGGGAGGGAGTATGAAGAAGTTTGTTCTGAGAGTGTTGTTGTTCTCGTCGGTGCTGCTGGTGTTGGCCGTGGTTATGGAATGTATGCTGCGCCATGTGCCCAACATGTATGCTTTCAAGCGGCATCTGATGGAGGACGAGGGGCGCAACATCCGTACGCTGGCCCTGGGCAGTTCCGTAGTCGCCAGCGGCATTGCCCCGGATTGTTTCCCTGAAGGCACATACAATCTGGGAGTTTCCGGTCAGTGGCTCCGCTTTCACGTCCAGATGTTCGAGAAATATCAGGCGGATATGCCGGATGTCGAGCGGGTGGTGCTGGGGATGTGCTATCATGCGTTGTGGAGCGACGACACGTTCGATCAGTTCAGTGTGGCTGCGCACGACATTTATCTGGGTCTGCATGTGGAGCATGACTGGTTGCCGCGCAGCGAGTTGCTGTCCATCGGCGGACGTTCGCTGAGAAAATGGTCGAAGTATTACCTTCTGGGCGGGCAGACGATGCTGTGCGACTCGCTGGGGCTGGACCATAGTTTCGATGCTGAGGGCCGTCCGGCAGACTGGAGGGAGAAGGCCCTGAAAAACGTTGCCGGGCATAACGCCCTGGCGCAGGCGGAGGACAGACGCGGCGTATATGCCGACAATGTGCGGCGCATCCGTCGGCTGGCCCGGTTGTGTCGCGAGAGGGGAGCGGAGCTGTGGATTGTGGTTACTCCGGTCACCGGAGTCTATTATGCCGGGATAGACCCAGAGTCGTTGAAGGTATTCCGGAACACGCTGGCGGAGGTGGCGGCGGAATCCGCCCATGTGCGGCTGCTGTATTATCTGGACGACCGTCGGTTTACGGATGACGATTTCTACGATGGCAATCATTTAAGCTCGGACGTGGGGGCACCGAAGTTCTCCAGGATACTCCGGCAGGATATGGGTTTGTGACGGCGGGACGCTGGAGCCGTCCCGTCTTGTTGCCGGACAGAAGCCACTGAGGGGGTGTCCTTAATGCATCTTGCAGGTGATTTTACGGGTATCAGTGATAGCATCTCCCGATTTGTTGCGGATAACGGGGTGAAGTCTTGCGCACAAACGGAATGGTTTATGCGCAAGACCGCGCACGGCTTTGCGCACAAAAAAGCGGGGGGAAGAGCCGTGGGAGGATTGCCGGTTTCGATGAGCCGGTTAAACAGTCAGCAAAAAGCTTGAAAATATGATGGCTGTCCGGATTGCAGCTCAGTCCAGCAGCCGTTTGCTCAGGTATCTGACGGGATACCACAGAACGGTGTAGCTGACCGCCAGGACGGTGAAGAAGATGACGATGATGTCCTCCATCCGTATGCTGACAGGGTAAGCATCGATGATGAATTTCCCGGAAGAGTCGCCCAGAGTGATGAAGCCATAGGTCTGTTGCAGGTAGCACAGCAGCAGACCAAGCAGGATGCCGGCAAGTGCTCCGCAGCTCGAAATGAGGCGTCCTTCAAACAGAAAGATGCGTGTAATCTGGCTGTCCTGCGCCCCCAGACTGCGCAGGGTGCGTACGTCCTCCTTTTTGTCGATGATGAGCATGGAGATGGAGCCGATGATGTTGAAGCAGGCCACCAGCAGGATGAATGTAAGGAACAGATAGGCGATGAGCTTCTCCACTTCCATGATACGGAACACGTCTTCTTGCTGTTCATAGCGGTTCTGGACGGTGAAGTCCGGTCCCAGCAACTCTTCTATGTCACGTTGTGCCTGTTGCAGGTCAGTTCCTTCTTTCAGCTTCAGCTCGATGGCCGACACGCGCCCTTGCTGTCCGAAAAGATTGCGTGCGAAGCGCAGCGAGGTCAGGATGTAGTTGGCGTCATATTTGGCTTGTTTCACGGCGAATACGACACCGGCAGAGTAAAGTTCGCTTTGGGTGAAACTGGATGTGGGGTCGGCCAGATTGATGCGTTCGCCCTTTTTGGGGGCATAGATTTGCAGGGGCGTGTCGAAACGTGCCCCCATGCCCAGCTGTGCGGCCAGCTGTATGCCGGGAATGCCGAACTCCAGCACGTCGGCGTGCAGGATGAAGCTGCCGTCTCCGTAAAGCAGGGAGTTCAGGTCTGTGGTCGTGGCAAAGTTATCGTCCACTCCTTTTATGGTAATCATGGCCTGATGCTCTCCGTAGATGGCAAGGGCATTGTCCTCCAGAGTTTCCGTGTAGACCTGTATGCCGGGATAGGCTTTCAGGCGGACCAAAGCCGGATCGTCGGCCGCCATAGTCTTTCCTTTGGCGGGGGCTATCTTCAGTTCCGGGTCGATGGCTGTGAAAAAGGAGGCCACAAGGTCCTGGAATCCGTTGAAGACGGACAGCGTGCATACCAATGCCATTGTGGCAATGGTCACACCGCATACAGAGATCGCAGAGATGATGTTGATGGCATGGTGCGATTTCTTCGAGAACAGGTAACGCCGGGCGATATAGAACGGGAAGTTCATTATTCTTTCAGCAGCTGGTCGATGTGCTCTATGTAGTCCAGGGAGTCGTCCACGAAAAATTTCAATTCCGGGATGATGCGCAACTGGTGACGGACGCGCGTGCCCAGTTCGTAGCGGATGGACTTCATGTTGTCGTTGATGTTCTTTACGATTTCCTGGCTCCGTTCGCTGGGGAATACGCTCAGGTAAGCGCGGCAGATGCTCAGGTCGGGGCTGATGCGGCAGGCGCTGACCGAGACGAGTACGCCTTTCATGTTCTTGGTCTGGAGCATGAAGATGTCGCTTAGTTCTTTTTGTATCAGTCTGGCAATCTTGTTTTGTCTGGTTGTTTCCATATGCTTGGTTTTATTTTTTGCGGATGAGTGTCAGTCCGTCCCGCAATGGCAGTATTACTTTTTCCACGCGGCTGTCGGCTGCTATCCGGTCGTTGAAATCCATGATGCCCTGTGTCTGCATGTCGTTGTGCCTGAGTGTCTCAACCACATGCCCGTCCCACAGCGTGTTGTCGGCCAGAATATAACCTCCTGTCCTGATTTTCTGCAGCGTCATTTCGTAGTAATCGATGTAATGCCGCTTGTCGCCGTCGATGAAAGCCATGTCGAAGGTGATGTCCATTTGCGGGACGAGGGCAAGGGCATCCCCGATGATGAATTTTATGCGTGAGGCAAAGGGGGAATTTTCTATCCATGGTCGTGTGAAGTCCTCCTGCTCGTCGTTGATTTCAAAAGTGTACAACCGTCCTCCGGGAGGCAGGCCCTCGGCCATGCACAGGGCCGAGTAGCCGCTGAATGTTCCTATCTCCAGAATGTTCTGCGGGCGGATCATGCAGACAAGCATCTTCAGCAGACGGCCCTGCAGATGGCCCGATGCCATGCGGGGACGGAGCAGCTTCACGTGAGTGTCCCGATAGAGTGAACTCAGATAGTCGCTTTCTTTGTCGATGTGCTGAAGTATGTAAGTGTCGAGCAAGTCTGTCTCCTGCATAAATATGCTTCCTTTGTCCGGGTTTACAGATAGCGCGTGCGGTTGGGCAACACGTATTCCATGGCGTGTTTCAGCACGTCGCCTACGACGTTGATCTCAAGGAACGAAGTCTGTGTGCCTTGTTTTCCGCCGCTCAGATAAGCCACCATCTCATTTTCCGAGAGCACACCGTCCTTGAGCAACTTCTGCAGGGCGGCAAAGTAATAAGCCTGCCCGTTCGCTTTTTCGGGCATGAAAATGGCTTCTACGCCGTAGGACAGTGCCAGATGGCGCATGGTCTTCTCCTTGTAGCAGACGGCCAGTACCGGATATTTTCCGCGATAGGCGGCCAGCGAGCGGGCTGTCAGTCCGCTGAAACTGTCTGTAATGATGGCCCGGATGGGCATCAGGTTGGTGGCCGTCACGGCAGACTGGGCCAGGAAAGAGGTTACATCCGTCTTTTCGGGCGTCAGCGGAATCTGTATGTCGTTCTCCTCCAGCTTGTCTTTCTCGGCTTGTGCGGCGATGGTGGTCATTGTCCGGACGGCCTCTACGGGGTATTTGCCGTAGGCTGTCTCACCGCTCAGCATCAATGCGTCGGTCCGGTAGTAGATGGCATTGGCAATGTCTGTCACTTCTGCACGGGTGGGGCGCGGATTGTTTATCATTGTGTGCAGCATCTGAGTAGCGACAATGACCGGTTTTTTGGCTAAAATGCATTTCTTTATCAGGATGCGCTGGATGCCTGGAATGCGTTCTTGCGGAACTTCAATGCCCAGATCTCCGCGGGCTACCATGATTCCGTCCGCTACTTCCAGTATTTCGTCGATGTTGTCCACGCCTTCCTGATTCTCTATCTTGGCAATGATCTTGATGTCACTCCCATAAGCGTTCAGAATCTCGCGGATGTCCAGCACATCTTGTTTGTTGCGTACGAAAGAGTGTGCGATAAAGTCGATGTCCTTTTCGATGGCATATAAGATGTTGTTGCGGTCTTTTTCCGTAAGTGACGGAAGATTGATGCGCACACCGGGCACATTGACGCTCTTGCGGCTTCCCAATGTGGCGTCGTTGCAAGCTTCACAGTATAAGACGTCGTTGTCTTTGTCGATGACTTTCAGTTCCAGTTCTCCATCGTCTATAAGGATGTGTGCTCCCACGCCAAGGTCGTTGACAAAACGGGGATAGCTCACATAAATGCACTCCCGCACGGTCTCTTTCTCCGGATCGCCTATGATTTTGATTTTGTCACCGGTCTTGTATGTTATGCTTTCTTCTGCATTCTTGGTGGTTCTCACTTCCGGGCCTTTCGTATCCATCAGGATAGCGATGCGGTTGGATACTTCACGAACGTTATTGATGAGCTTCTCAAAGCCCTCGCGGCTGGCGTGGGCTGTGTTCATCCGCACCACGTTCATGCCTGCATTGAAAAGATCGCGGATAAAATCGACATCGCATCGCAAGTCGGAGATGGAAGCGACGATCTTTGTTTTCTTGAGCATCATATTCTTTATACCTTTTTATTAATACCTTTCTTTTCCTTGTCTTTTTTGTGCTGTATTCTTCATTCGGGTCGGGTGGCATCCAGTATGGCTTCTATGGCCAGCCGATAAGAGTTCAGGCCGAAGCCGCAGATTACTCCCATACAGGCGCATGAAATCATTGACTTGTGACGGAACTCTTCCCGTTTGTGCACGTTGCTGATATGCACTTCTACCACAGGCGACGTGACGGCACGGATAGCATCTTGCAAGGCAATGGACGTATGCGTGTAGGCCCCTGCGTTGAGTACTATGCCGTTTACGTCAAAGCCAGTCTCGTGAATCTTGTCGATCAGCTCTCCTTCGATGTTGCTTTGGTAGTAGGCTATTTCAATGTCGGGGTAGGCCGTGCGCAGCTCTTTCAGGTAGCTTTCAAAAGATTCTGATCCGTAGATTCCTGGCTCGCGTTTCCCCAGCAGGTTGATATTCGGTCCGTTTATGATTTGTATTTTCATCTTTTTCTCTAATTTTGTGGAAAGCATGTCGCAAAAGTACAAAAAAAGAATGGAATATTGCGAAAAAACATCTTATAATAGAGCGGATGGAATGATGAAATCGCTTTTAAAACGATATGACCAGTATCTGAGACTGGAAAGGAACCTTTCTGCCAATACGTTGGAGGCTTATCTGGAGGATTTGCGTAAGTTTTTGGATTTTCTGGCTGTGGAACAAGTCGATTTCCGGGAAGTCACGCTGGACGATTTGCATCACTTCATGTCCGGACTGGCCGATGTGGGGATTCATCCCCGTTCGATGGCACGCATCTTGTCCGGGATACGTTCGTTTTATCGGTTCCTTTGTGTTGAGAAAGAGATAACACAGGATCCGACGGAGCTGTTGGAGTCGCCGAAAACAGGCCGGCATTTGCCGGATGTCCTGACTGTGCAAGAGATTGATGCTATTATCGGTGCGGTGGATCTTAGTTTACCGGAAGGACATAGGAACCGGGCCATTATAGAGATGATGTACAGTTGTGGCTTGCGGGTGAGTGAATTGTGCAATCTTAAGCTTTCTGATTTGTTCTTGGATGAGGGATTCATCCGTGTCAATGGTAAAGGAGAGAAAGAGCGTCTCGTGCCGATTTCTCACAAGGCGATAACAGAACTGAACAACTGGTTCTATGATCGTAATCTGATAAAGGCCAAGCCTGGATGCGAAGATTATGTCTTTCTTAGTCCAAGGCGCGGCAGGCCTTTGTCGCGGATTACTGTTTTCTATTGGGTGAAGGAGTTGGCGGCAACCGCTGGAATCCGGAAAACAATCAGTCCACACACTTTCCGCCATTCTTTTGCCACACATTTGCTTGAGGGCGGGGCCAATTTGCGTGCCATACAAGCCATGTTGGGACATGAAAGTATTGCAACGACAGAAATTTACACGCACATAGACAGCAGCAAGCTGAGACAGGAAATTTTGTGTCATCACCCAAGAAATATTGGTTATAACTCTCCAAAATAAGGCGGTTCCCTCTTGAATGTGATGGGAACTGTGATTTTTTTGCAATATTTTAAAGATAAAACTAACGCCGTCTATTAAAGATTTGTATCTTTGCAACCGGAACTATTAACTAAAAACAGTGTTAGTATGCGTAAAAATTATTATTTAGTCATGTCGATGGCTGCGGTTGCAGCTCTTACGTCATGCAAAAAGTTGGGTGAACTCTCAGCTGACAACTTCACAGTAACGCCCACTCCTCTTGAGGCTGTAGCCGGTCAGGTCGGTGCAACTATTGATGGCAAGTTTCCTGAAAAGTACATGAAGAAAAAGGCCGTGGTAACGGTTACTCCCGTATTGAAGTATGAAGGTGGCGAGGCTAAGGGCCAGAGTGCTACGTTCCAGGGCGAGAAGGTGCAGGGCAATGACCAGACTATTGCTTACAAGGCAGGAGGAACATATACAATGAAGTCTGTGTTTGACTTCGTTCCGGCTATGTTGCAGTCCGATCTGTATTTGCAGTTTGATGCGAAAGTAGGGAAGAAGACCGTTACTGTTCCTGAAGTGAAAGTCGGTTATGGCGTTGTGGCAACTTCTCAGTTGCTCAAGAATACGCTGGCTTCGGCCAAGCCGTCGCAGTCGGTTGACGCTTATCAGCGTATTATCGCCGAGAAACAGGAAGCCAACATCAAGTTCTTGATTCAGCAGGCTAAGCTGCGTGATTCTGAGCTGAACTCAGAAAACATGCAGGCTTTCGTGGCTATGATGAAGCAGATCAACGACGAGAAAGAGACCAAGGCTTTGAAGAATATCGAAATCTCGGCTTACGCTTCTCCCGATGGTAGTCTGGACCTGAACACGAAATTGGCGGAACAGCGTCAGGACAATTCCGAGAAATATATCCAGAAACAGCTGAAGTCTAATGAAATGACGGCTGAAGTGGATACGAAATATACGGCAGAGGACTGGGATGGTTTCCAGGAATTGGTTTCTCAGAGCAATATTCAGGACAAGGATGTCATCTTGCGTGTCCTGTCAATGTATAAGGATCCGGAAGAGCGTGAGGCTCAAATCAAGAACATGTCGGCCGTATTCAGCGAGCTGGCTGAGACCATTCTGCCGGAACTGCGTCGTGCACGCCTGACGATGAACTACGAAATCATTGGCCGTAGCGACGAGCAGATCGTGGCTCAATTCAATAGCGATGCTTCGAAGTTGAGCGTTGAGGAGTTGCTCTATGGTGCAAATCTGTCTACCGTTTCAAACAAGGAAGCTTGGTATGAGAAGACTTCTCAGCTCTATCCGAACGACTACCGTGCCTACAATAACCTCGGTATGCTTGCCTATCAGAAGGGTGATTTGAGCGCAGCTGAGAACTACTTCAACAAGGCCAAGTCGTTGAAGTCCGATGCCGGTGAGGTGAACGCCAACCTGGCTCTTATCGAACTGAGCAAGGGCAACGTGAGCGGTGCTGAGACTTATGCAGGCAAGGCTGCCGGTGCAGAAGGTTTCAATGAAGTCAGCGCGGCATTGAATATCGCCAAGGGTTCTTATCAGCAGGCTGCTTCTGCCGCTAATGGCGTGAAGTCCAACACGGCTGCTTTGGCGCAGATTCTGAACAAGGATTACGCTGGTGCGAAGTCCACTTTGGAAGGTGTTGCCAATAAGGATGCTTATACTTCCTATTTGCTGGCTGTAGTGGCAGCACGTACGAATGATGCTGCCGGCGTCAGCACTAATCTGAAAGATGCAGTCAGCAAAGACTCTTCTTTGAAAGATCGTGCCGTGAAGGATTTGGAATTTGCAAATTTCAAGTCTGCCGTTGAGAGCTTGTAATAGCTTGCTTATCGGATGAAGAGATTTATTCTCTACATATTTATAGTATTCACCCTGCTGAGTTGCGGAGGAACTGAAGGCCGGTTTCGGTTGAAAGGAGAATTCGAGCACCTGCAGCAGGGTGAATTCTATTTGTATAGCAATGATGGGGGCGCGGCCCGTTTCGACACGATCAAGGTCGAGGGAGGGCGTTTTACGTATGAAACGCCGCTGACGGGGAACGCCACGTTTACTCTTCTTTATCCCAATTTGTCTGAATTGGTTATTTTTGGTGCATCGGGGGACGTGATTACTGTTCACGGAGATGCCCGGAATCTGAAAAATGTGGAAGTGGAAGGCAGTCAGCCGAACGAGGAGATGACGGCTTTCCGGCTGGCACAGGACGGCAAAAGCGCTAAAGCAACGCAGGAAGCTGCCGCTGATTTTATCCGGAAGTCGCCGACTTCGCCCGTAAGTGTCTTTTTATTCCGGCAGTATTTTCTGTCGCAGAAGGATGCTCCTTTGGAGGAAATAAAGGAACACTATCGTGTGTTATGTCAGGCACAGCCTGATAATTTGCAGTTGTTGCAATGGAAAGGTGATGTGGAGGCGTTGTCCGCTTGTTTGAAGGAAGGCGCTTTGTTGCCGGATTTCTCTTTGACGTTGCCGGACAGTGCTGTAGTGAAGGCTGCCGATTATCGCGGGAAATATCTTTTGATAAACTTCTGGGCTTCGTGGGAGACCTCCGGTTCCACGCTGATGTTTCGTATCAAACGCTTGTTGCAGGATAAGACAACGGCAGACTTGCAGGTGGTGAGTGTGTCGTTGGATGTGAATAAGGCGGCGAAAGAGGGCGTGGAGCGGATGGATAGTGTTACATGGACCAGTTATTGTGATTTCCAGGCGTGGAACAGTCCTGTGGTAAAACAGTTTGCTGTACCCTATCTTCCCTATTGCGTGTTGGCGGGGCCGGATGGGCGCATACTGGCTGTGGGCAATTATGCGGATGATATTCTGCCCGAAATCGAGAAGGTCTTCAAGAAATCATAGCGGATTATGTTGGTTAAGGTCTACAGTGCGTCTGTGCAGGGACTTTCCGCCATACCGGTCACGGTGGAAGTAAATGCTTCCAGAGGAATCAAATTTTTTCTGGTCGGTTTGCCCGACAATGCGGTGAAAGAGAGTCATGAGCGCATTGTGGCAGCCGTGGAAAATAGCGGATTCCGTTTCCCGTCGCGGCAGTTTGTCGTCAATTTGGCACCGGCTGATCTTCGCAAGGAAGGAGCAGGATTTGACTTGCCGTTGGCCATTGGAGTCTTGGCCACGGACGAGAAAGTGCGGTTGGAAGGGCTGGAGCGTACGATGCTGTTGGGGGAGTTGAGTCTGGACGGGAGTCTGCAGCCGGTCAAAGGAGCCTTGCCTGTAGCCATCAAGGCGCGTGAAATGGGCTTTGAGCGGTTGATTGTGCCGGAACAGAATGTGCGTGAAGCGGCGGTGGTCAACCGCCTTAAGGTATACGGTGCACGACATATCGCGCAAGTTGTGCGTTTCTTGAACGGAGAAGGTGGGATGGACCCGACGGAAATCGACACACGGGCGGAGTTTTATGCGCAGCAGTCGAACTTCGATTTTGATTTTGCCGACGTTAAGGGGCAAGAAAATGTCAAAAGGGCGTTGGAGGTTGCCGCGGCCGGCGGACATAACGTCATTATGATCGGACCGCCCGGAAGCGGCAAGTCTATGATGGCCAAGCGGTTGCCTTCCATCCTTCCACCCCTGTCGCTGGCAGAGAGTCTGGAAACCACTCAGATACATTCCGTTGCGGGTAAGCTGGGCCAGAACGGCTCTTTGATTGCGCAGCGGCCTTTCCGTGCTCCGCATCACACGATTTCACAAGTTGCTTTGGTGGGTGGAGGAGCCAATCCTCAGCCCGGTGAGGTCAGTCTGGCGCATAACGGGGTGTTGTTCTGTGATGAATTGCCGGAGTTTTCCCGTTCGGTGCTGGAGGTATTGCGCCAGCCTTTGGAAGACCGTCAGATTAATATTTCGCGGGCCAAGTACAGTATAACCTATCCTTGTTCATTTATGTTCGTGGCCTCCATGAATCCCTGTCCTTGCGGATATTATAATCATCCGACCAAAGCCTGTGTATGCACGCCGGGCCAGATACATCGTTATTTGCATAAGATATCAGGTCCGTTGCTCGATCGCATAGATCTGCAGATTGAGATCACCCCGCTTTCTTTCGATGAGCTGGCCCGCACGGCACCGGGAGAGAGCAGTGCGGAGATCCGCGAGCGGGTGGTCAGGGCCAGACGTATACAGGAAATGCGTTATTCGTCTTGTCCGGGAGTGCATTGCAATGCGCAGATGACGTCGCGTCTGTTGCGTGAATATGCTGCTTTGGACGGGACGTGTACGGAGATGTTGCGGCAGGCTATGACGCGTTTGCAGCTTTCGGCACGTGCTTATGACCGCATCCTGCGTGTGGCCCGTACGATTGCCGATTTGGAAGGAAGCGACAGTATCGGCATGTCTCACGTGGCCGAGGCGATAGGTTATCGCAATCTGGACCGTGCAAGTTGGGGGGAGTGATACATGGCTGTCCGCACGGCGGCGGACGTTGTTGCGGAAAGTCGTTCTTATTCTTGCGGAAAACATGCCGAGGTTTTCCGCAAGATTTTTTTATACCCTGTCCCGGCAACCGGCAGCCAGGTCGCGTGAAAGTTTCCGGCTCAGTTGAAATCCAGCAGGAACGTGGTGCTCCATCCGTTGGCTCCTGCGGGCAGGAGCGAGATGGTGCCGTGAGAGGACGTCATGATTTGGCGGCATATGGGCAGACCTAATCCCGTACCTTTGTGTTTGGTGGTGAAGAACGGAACAAAGATATGTGTCCGTTCGGTTTCCGGTATGGGTGGGCCGTCGTTGCTTATCCTGATGGCCACGTGGTCATCGGCTGTGGTATAGGCTTCGCAGGCAATATGTCCGCCTTTTCCGTCTATGGCCTGTACGGCATTGTGTATCAGGTTGATCAGCACTTGGCGTATCAGAGCCTTGTCGGCATGAAGCATCAGGTCGGCGGGCAGTACGGTGCATTTCCATTCTATGGCGGACGGAATGAGCTGCATCGTCTCCAGCTCGGTGGTCAGTTCGCGTACGTAGAATAAGGTGGGGAGCGGCTGCGGCAGCGACATGAACCGGCGGCAGTTCTCCACGAAATGGAGCAGGTCGCCGGATGTGGTATGGATGACTTGCAGTCCCTGCAGACAGTCCTCGCGGCTTGCGTGGTCCTTTTCGATCAGTGTGGAGCTGAGTGAGACGATGGGTGTTATACCGTTCATGATTTCATGGCTCAGCACGTGAAGCAGTTGGTTATAGGCTTCGGCTTCGCGTTTGTCTAAGGCTTGTTGGTTGTCGTCGAGTGTCACCAGTCGCCAGATGCCCTGCGAAGTGGAGAGTCGTGTGGTCTGCATCCATAGTGTTTTTTGTCCGTTCTGTATGTGCAGCACCAGCTGGCGGGGTGTACCGGGTGCGGCCAGCAGAAATGCTCTGACGGTTTCCTCGCCGTACTTGTTCAGGGCGGATATGTTGCGCAGGGTAGGAACTCCCAGCAGTTGCAGGGCCATGGGATTGGCTTGCAGCACTCGTCCTTGCTCGTCCAGTACGACTACACCAGTCCGTATGTGTTCCATGATCAGCTGGTAAAACACGTCGTGCTCTTGTTGGGCTTGCCGTTGAAGCCGGATATGCTGGCTGTAGGCGTTAAACTGTTTGTTGATGTATTTCCGGCTGTTGTTCATACGGCTCCGCACGGGCAGGCGGAATGTGTAGTCCTCGTTGGTCAGTGCCTTGAACATCAGATCCAGATTTTCGAGCACGTTGCGGTAGAGACGCATCAGGTTGGCACAGGTCAGTGCCAGTGTGCCCAGCAGCACGAGGCCCAGTGTTCGGTAGTCCCACCATAAGGCTGCGGCCAGTCCGACGGTTTGCAGGGCCAGCATGATGAGGTGGAACAATGAAAGCCGATAGTACTTAAAGTCCATAGCGCTTGATTTTGTTGTATAGGGTCTGGCGGGAGATGCCCAGCCGCACTGCGGCCAGTGAGTAGTTTCCTTTGCAGAAATCCAATGCCTGCCGGATGGCTTCGCATTCCATTTCTTCCAACGTTTGCGGGGTGGGCATGGAAGTGTCGGGCGGTGTGCTGCGTGTAACCAGGTTGAGTTGTTCGGGCAGAATCAGGTCGTTTTCTCCTAGGATGACGGCCCGTTCCACGGCGTGCTGCAGTTCGCGGATATTGCCGTACCACGGATGCTGTTCCAGCCGGGCCATTGCTTCGGGCGAGAAGTCCTGGGCGGTCCGTCCGTAGCGGTCGGCATAGTGGCGCAGGAAGCGTCGGGCCAGCGGCAGGATGTCCTCGCGGCGTTCGCGCAGCGGGGGCAGGTTCAGGTGGATGGTGTTGATGCGGTAGAGCAGGTCTTCGCGGAACTCGCCCCGGTCCACCATCGCGGGCAGGTCCTTGTTGGTGGCGCAGATCAGGCGGATGTCTACGCTGATGGGGGTGTTGCTCCCCACGCGCACCACCTGTCTGCTCTGCAGTGCGGTCAGCAGTTTGGATTGCAGGTGCAGGGGAAGGTTGCCGATTTCGTCCAGGAAGAGCGTGCCGCAGTTGGCGGCTTCGAAACGTCCCTCGCGGTCCTGCCGGGCATCGGTGAAGGCTCCCTTGACATGACCGAAGAGTTCGCTCTCGAACAGCGTGTCGGTGATGGCTCCCATGTCCACGATGACCAGCGGCCTTTCGCGGCGTCGGGAGACCGCATGGATTTCGCGTGCCAGCAGTTCCTTCCCCGTTCCGTTCTCGCCGGTGATGAGGATGTTGGCATCTGTCTCGCTGCAGCGCAGCACCTGTTCGTGCAGCCGTAGCATGGCGGGCGATGTGCCCCAGAACATGCCGGTGGCGTTTTCCGCCGTGGACTTCCGGTGCGGTTGCGGTTTTCCTTTCTGTGCACAGGCCTCCTCCAGTGTCTGTATCAGGCGGGCATTGTCGTAGGGCTTGACCACGAAGTCCGCCGCTCCGCGTTTCAGGCCCTCCACGGCCAGACTGATGTCGGCAAAGGCCGTGAACAGCACCACGGGCAGCCGGGGATGGTGTCGCTTGATTTCCTGCAGGTAGAAAAGTCCCTCGTTGCCGCTGTTCTGTCCGGCAGAGAAGTTCATGTCGAGCAATACCACGTCCACCGTCTGCCGCTCCAGCAGGGGCAGGATGCCCTGCGGCGACGACAGGCTGAGCACGTGCGCAAAGCGGTCGCCCAGCACGAACTGTAGGGAGGTGAGTATTCCTTTGTTGTCGTCTACAATCAGTATGGAACGTGAACGGGCCATCTTGTCATTAGGTTATGCTTTTGGACAAAGTTACGTGAAAACTGACGGAAAACCTTGCTTCCGGTGGCTTTTCTTTTGGCGGAATCCTCCGCCCGGTGCGGCGTTGTCCAGAAATTGGACACCGTTTGTCCAACTCTTGGACAGCCTCCGTCTGCCGTTTTGTCCGTAACGTTCTTGTCCATAGTCGGTTATGTTTCTGGCACGTCTTTTGAGGGGAAACCGGAAAACGAAGTGGACATGAAACGAGTGTTTTCCATCATTTGCCTGTGTGCCTCCGGGCTTGCCGCCGCCGGACAGGAGGCGTGGACCATGCAGGACTGCATCGCCTACGCCCTGGAGCACAACCGCAGTCTGAAGCAGCAGCACTGGAGCCTGCGCAGCGACCGCACCCGGCTCACCGAGGCCGTCACGGCTTTCCTGCCCAGCATGTCTGCCGGTACGGGAGTCAACTACAGCTTTGGCCGTTCGCTGGACCCGGAGACCAACACCTACAATACGGTGTCGAACTTCAACAACAGCTATTCGCTCAGTCTGTCGCTCCCGCTGTTCCAGGGCGGGCGGCTGGTGCAGCAGCTGAAGATGCAGCTCGTGCAGCAGCAGTATGGCAAGACGTCCATGGAGGAACTGAAGGACCAGACGGCACTGTCCGTGATGAATGCCTTTGCGCAGGTGGTTTATTACAGACAATTATGTACGTATGTGCGGGAGAAGCGCGAGGAAAGCCGCCTGAGGCTCCGGCAGGTCTGCCGCCAGCGCGACCTGGGCTTGAAGAGCACGGCGGACGTGGCGCTGATAGAGGCCCAGTATGCCCAGGACGATTACGACCTGACGCATACGGAGAACCTGACGGAAGAGGCCGTCCTCGCCCTGAAGCAGCAGATGAACTTCCCGGTGGGGGACTCTTTGGCCGTTTCGGTCGGCGGCATGGCGGAGGGACAGGTGGAGGCGGCACTCTCCGCATCTGTCGCACGGGAGGAGATTGCCCGCACCTATGCTTATGCCGACGGGCACAACCCCACGCTGCGGCTCAGCCGTTTGAGCCTGCAGAGCAGCTGCTATGCCCGGCGGCAGGCACTGGGCAGCTTCTTCCCGTCGGTGTCATTCTCGGCCGGGGTGTCCAGCTCCTACTTCCGCCGTCTGGGCGAAGGGGGCTATGACCCTTTCCACCGGCAGTTCAGGAACAACCTGGGTGAGTATTTCACCTTTAATGTCAGTCTGCCGCTGTTCGAGCGTCTGGCCAACGTGATGAACTACCGGCGTAGCAAGTACCAGTACCATATCGCGCAGGAGAGCTACGCCCGGCAGCAGGAGCAGTTGCTGGCCCAAATCCAGCAGGCCGTGCTGCAGCGCGAGTCCTTGCGCAAGGAGTACGGACAGAAGAGCCGGCAGCTGGAGGCCGATTCGCTGGCCTATCACGTGGTGTCCCGCAAGTTCGAGGAGGGGCTGGCCGGGGCCGTCGACCTGCGCACGGCGGCAGCCAGCCTGCAGTCCAGCCGGGCATCGCTCCTGCAGTGCCGCCTCGACCTGTTCGTGCAGAGCCGCGTGGTAGACTATTATCAGGGAGTGCCGCTGTACTGACCGCGTGCGCCGCTGACGCTTTTGAGCAGAATATTAAAAACAAGAACGTTATGGACATACAGTTGAAACCCCGCAAAGGACTGCGCCTCCGGCATGTGCCGTGGCTGGTGGGCGGTGCGCTCATCGCGGCCCTCGTCGCATGGATTCTTTTCGGTGAGCACAGCAGTGTGCTGTCGGTAGACCGCCGCACGCTGAACATCGTGGAGGTTAGGAAGGCGAAGTTCGACGATTTCATCCGCATCGAGGGGCAGGTGGCCCCCATCTCCGTGGTGCAGGTGTCGCCCGAAGAGGGAGGCATCGTGGCCGAGAAGGTCGTGGAGGAAGGGGCGGCGGTCAAGGCCGGCGATGTGCTGGTGCGTCTGACCAACGCCAATCTGGACATGCAGATTCTGAATGCCGAAGCCGAGCTGGCGGAGAAGCAGAACCTGCTGCGCAACACACAGGTGACCATGCAGCAGGACAAGCTGAACAACGAGATGGAGAAGCTGCAGATAGAGCAGAACCTGCAGCGGTGCGAACGCACGTTCCGCCAGTATGAGCGGCTCGTCAGCGAGGAGCTCATCAGCCACGAAGAGTTCCTGCAGGCCCGTGAGGACTATGAACTGGCCCGCCGCCAGTACCGGCTCATCAGCGAACGGCTGCAGCAGGACTCCATCTACCGCAGCATACAGATGGAGCAGATGGAGGACAACCTGGCCAACATGCAGCGCAACCTGACTCTGATCCGCGAACGGAAGGACCGGCTGGAGGTGCGTTCCAAGATCGACGGTGAGCTGGGCCTGCTCGATGTGGAGCTGGGGGCCAGCATCCAGTCCGGACAGAAGATCGGGCAGGTGAACGACCTGTCGGACTTCAAGGTGGAGGCGCAGATTGACGAGCACTATATCGACCGTGTGCGTACCGGTCTGTACGGCACGTTCGTCCGCGACAGGCAGACCTACCGCCTGCACTTGCGCAAGGTGTTCCCGGAGGTACGTTCCGGCCGTTTCCGCACGGAGTTCGTCTTCGAGGGCGAACGGCCCGAACAGATTCGCAGCGGACAGAGTTACTATATCGACCTGCAGCTGGGCAAGTCGGCGGACTGCGTGCTCATCCCCAAGGGTACGTTCTATCAGGTGACGGGCGGGGAGTGGATTTTCGTGCTCAACGCGGAGGGCACCAAGGCCTACCGCCGCAACATCCGCATCGGGCGGCAGAACCCGCTCTACTACGAGGTGATAGAGGGGCTGGAGCCGGGCGAGCGCGTGATTGTCTCAGGATATGAGAGCTACAAGGCCAGCGATGAACTGGATATTTATTAATTTTACACCATAAAAGCTGATAGAAGTATGATACACATCGAGAATTTGGGAAAGGTATTCCGCACCGAAGAAGTGGAGACCATTGCATTGTCGCACATCAACCTGCACATCGACGACGGTGAGTTTGTGGCCATCATGGGGCCGTCGGGCTGTGGCAAGTCCACGTTGTTGAACATCATCGGGCTGCTGGATAACCCCACCGAGGGCAGCTACCTGCTCAACGGGAAGGAAGTGGCCCGTCTGAAAGAGGACGACCGCACGGACCTGCGGAAAGGTGCCATAGGATTCGTGTTCCAGAGCTTTAACCTCATCGACGAGCTGACCGTGTACGAGAATGTGGAGCTGCCGCTTA
Source organism: uncultured Paraprevotella sp. (assembly GCA_944321365.1). Classification (GTDB taxonomy): domain Bacteria; phylum Bacteroidota; class Bacteroidia; order Bacteroidales; family Bacteroidaceae; genus Paraprevotella. The sequence goes on along the minus strand of CALULA010000008.1, from coordinate 57,928 downwards.
TTTATGCCCAGGTGCCCGCAAGGCAGCGGCGCGAACGGGTGAACGCCATGCTGGACCGCATGAAGATGAGTCACCGCGCAAAGCACTATCCCCAGCAGCTCTCCGGCGGACAGCAGCAGCGGGTTGCAATAGCCCGCGCGGTCGTCACGCATCCGCAACTCATTCTGGCCGACGAGCCGACGGGTAATCTGGATTCCGCCCACGGGCGGGAAGTCATCGGCCTGCTGGAAGACCTGAACAGCGAGGGGACCACCATCGTGATGGTGACGCACAACAGCCACGACGCGGCCAGCGCGCGCCGCATCATCCACCTGTTCGACGGGTGCATCGTGACGGAAACAGAAGACTAACCCTTTAAACCAGAACGAATCCCATGAAAGCTTTATATAAGAATTTCATCAGCATCTTCCGGCGGTTCCCCGTGTCGGTCCTCATGAACGTCGCGGGCCTGACGCTGGCCTTCGCCGCTTTCATCGTCATGATGATGGAGGTGCAGTACGAGATGACGTACAACGACCGCATCACGGCGGGCGACCGTATTTTCCACGTCAGCATCACCTACCCGGATTTCCAGACATCGAGCCTGCATGCCCGGCCCATAATTGAGCAACAATATGCCAGAGTGTCGCCCGAAATCGAACGCTATGCCTTGACGGAACGCTGGTATCTCCGCGCCGCCACGGAGGACCGCCAGACGGAGTTCGAGAGCGAGGCGCACGGCATCACGCCCCAGTTCTTTGACATGTTCGGGTTCGACTGGGTGGCGTGCGACACCGCCACGTTTGTCTGCCCCAACTATCTGTACATTCCCGAAAGCCTGGCTCTCCGGGTGTATCATCGCACCGATTTGGTGGGCACGGTCATCTGGCGGCTGGGCAACAACGAACAGTGGACCATTGGCGGCGTGTACCGCGACTTTCCCGACAACTGCTCGATGCAGAATCACGTGTACAATAACCTGGCCGACTATCAGGTTAACAACTGGACGGAATACCGCTATTATGCCTATCTGCAGCTCAGGGACCCGGCAAAGAAAGAAGAGGTGGAGTGGTTGCTGAATCCTAAGGACACTGCAGATTTCTACAATTCAAGGATTCATCTTACGCCTTACAACGAACTGTTCTATCGCCCGGAACTGCAGACAGAGGGCGGCGAACTGCCCAAGGCTGATCCCGCACAGCAGTTCATCTATCTGTGCATCTGTGTGCTCATCATCCTCACGGCGGCCATCAACTTCACTAACTTCTACACGGCCTTGGCACCGTTGCGCATGCGCAGCTTGAACACGCAGCGGGTGTTGGGTGCCCGGCGGCGCACGCTGGTGCGCGGACTGATTTCGGAGGGTGTCTTCTTGGCGTTGCTGTCCTTTGCGCTTTCACTGCTGGTGGTGCTGGCCTTGCAGGAGAGCTTCGTCAACGAACTGTTCAACGTCAACATCCGTCTGCGGGACTATCCGCTCGTTGTCGGGCTGACGGCGGCCGTGGCCCTGCTCACGGGCTGGCTGGCCAGCGTGTTCCCTGCCTATTACACCACTTCTTTCCAGCCCGCACTGGTGCTCAAGGGCAACTTCGGGCTGACGGGGCGCGGACGGCGGCTGCGCAACCTGCTCATCGGCCTGCAGCTGGCGGTGGCCATGGCACTGGTGGTCATCGTCGGGGGCATCATGAGCCAGAACTACTATATGCGGCATTCCTATCTGGGCTACGACCAGGACCGTGTGCTGACCATAGGCCTGTCTTCGGCGGGCGTGTGGGAGCAGGACGCCGAGGCCTTTGCCGCCGGGCTGCGGCAGGTGGCCTGCGTGGAGGACGTGGCCCTGTCCCGCTTCATGCTGTCGGCGCAGTTCAACCATCAGGTGATGTGGTGGGGGAGACCGGCTTCGGATGGCGGTTATCTGAACTTCATTTCCCTGCCGGTGTCGGACAACTACCTGAAGGTGATGGGCATCCGGCTGGTAGAGGGGGAGGACTTCAATCCGCAGACTGCGGACAACCAGATGATTTTCAACCGGGCGGCGTATGAGGCCTATCCGAGCATCCGCGTGGGGGATTCAATTCCTTATGTAGGCCCTGTCGTAGGCATCTGCGAGGACTTCAAGATGGGTTCGCTGCGCGAGGAGGTGCAGCCTGCCTGCTTTGTTATCTTCCGCAGCGGGGAATACCAGCATTGGGGGTACCGCTGGTGCGCCAACATCCGCATCAAGGACGGTGTGGACCTGATGGACGCCTTTGGACCTGTCCGCGAATACTGCCTGAAGTTCGCCCCCGACAGGCAGTGGGAAATCAAGTCGCAGTTCCAGCTGATGGAGAACATCTACCAGCGCGAGAAGCATACGCAGCAGACGCTGTTGCTGTTCTGCGCACTGGCCGTGGTGATTGCCCTGAGCGGCGTGTTCGCCATGACACTCTTCGAGTGCAACTACCGCCGCAAGGAAATCGGACTGCGCAAGGTGATGGGTGCCCGGTCGGGGCAGATTGTCGGCATGTTCTGCACCTACTACCTGCGCATCCTGCTCATCGGCTTTGTGGTGGCTGCCCCAGTGGGCTGGTACGCCGTGTACTATTATCTGCAGACCTTCGCCTACAAGACGCCCATCCACTGGTGGCTCTTCCTGCTGGCCTTCGTGCTGATTGGCGGCGTCACGCTGCTGACGGTCTGGTTCCAGATTCGCCGGGTGGCCCGCGAGAATCCCGTGCTCAGCATCCGCACGGAGTGAGGCCCGGTGGGGCGGGTTACATTTTGTCAGTCCTGCCCCCGCGAGAATCGTTTATATACACTTGCCGTGCGCGGCAGTGCTCTCTGCTTCAATCTCAGGCGGCGGCTGTTTGTCAAACTGACAGACGGTCGCCGCCTTTTTGCGCACGACTGGGCGGGACGCGCAACCGTCTGCGCGGTTTTTGCCGCCTTCGCGGCAGGTTTTCCCGGTTTCCGCTTTCATTCTGCCGGATGGTGCGGAACATCGCGGAGGGTCGTTCTGGCAAAAAAACAAGGCCTTGCGCATGTTTCCGGGCCGTTGTGCGGAGAGATTCTCCCGTCTTTGCGGAAAGAATTCCGCGTTTGTGCGCACAAACGTCCGCGTCTTTCCGCACAGCCGTCCGCGTTTTTCCGCAAAGACGGTGCATGATATGCAGGGGAAATGCGCAAATATGCAGTTTGTGGCGCATATTTATGCAGGATGCCGCTCCGGATGGTGCTTTTCTGCCGCCCGTTCCGACGGCTTTCCGGGGCGGATGATTGACAGAATGTCGGCAGAACGGGCGGATGACTGCATTTCTGTCACCATGCCAGCCGGAGCGGTGAATGGCGCGTGACGTGTCCGGCGTGCTGTCTGCCGCAGCGTTCCGGCAACGGGGATTCCAGCTTTTCGTGCTGTTTCTTCGTGAGCGAGGCCCTGCGGGGCTATACGGTTGCCAGAGCGCCTCCCCGCCTTTGTTGCGTTAATCTGTCGGTTTTGTTCGGTTTTTCCGGCGATATTCCTTAACTTTGCAAGGTTTTGCACAGCAATGACAATCAATCTAAAGCAATATACAATGGAGAAGAAATTTAAGAGAACAACCGTCACGTCGGCTCTGCCCTACGCCAACGGCCCGGTGCATATCGGCCATCTGGCGGGAGTGTATGTTCCGGCGGACATCTACGTGCGCTACCTCCGCCTGAAAGGGGAGGACGTGCTCTTCATCGGCGGTTCCGATGAACACGGTGTGCCCATCACCATACGGGCCAGGAAAGAGGGCGTGACACCGCAAGACGTGGTGGACCGTTACCACAAGCTCATCAAGGACTCCTTCGAGGAGTTCGGCATTTCGTTCGACGTCTATGGCCGTACCACATCGCAGGTTCACCGCGAGACGGCCTCCGCCTTCTTCCGCACGCTGTACGACAAGGGCGAGTTCGTGGAAAAGACCTCCATGCAGTACTATGACGAGGAGGCACACACGTTCCTGGCCGACCGCTACATCACGGGCGAATGCCCCCACTGCCACGCCGAGGGAGCTTATGGCGACCAGTGCGAGAAGTGCGGCACCGCCCTTTCGCCTACCGAGCTGATTAATCCCAAGAGTGCCATCAGCGGCTCAAAGCCGGTGATGCGCGAGACGAAGCACTGGTATTTGCCGCTGGACCAGCACGAAGCCTGGTTGCGGCAGTGGATTCTGGAGGAGCACAAGGAGTGGCGCAACAACGTCTACGGGCAGTGCAAGAGCTGGTTAGACATGGGTCTGCAGCCCCGCGCCGTGAGCCGCGACCTGGACTGGGGCATCCCCGTGCCTGTGGAAGGCGCGGAGGGCAAGGTGCTCTACGTGTGGTTCGATGCGCCCATCGGCTATATCAGCAACACGAAGGAACTGCTGCCCGACACGTGGGAGAAGTGGTGGAAAGACCCCGAAACGCGGCTGGTGCACTTCATCGGCAAGGACAACATCGTGTTCCACTGCATCGTGTTCCCCGCCATGCTCAAGGCCGAGGGCAGCTACATCCTGCCGGACAACGTGCCGGCCAACGAGTTTCTCAACCTGGAGGGCGACAAGATTTCCACATCGCGCAACTGGGCCGTGTGGCTGCATGAATATCTGCGCGACTTCCCCGGCAAGCAGGATGTGCTCCGCTACGTGCTGACGGCCAATGCACCGGAAACGAAGGACAACGACTTCACGTGGAAAGATTTCCAAGCCCGTAACAACAATGAACTGGTAGCCGTCTACGGCAACTTCGTCAACCGTGCCCTGCAGCTGACCCAGAAATATTACGACGGCGTAGTGCCGGTGTGCGGCGAGCTGACCGACTATGACCGTCAGACGCTGGACGAGTTCAAGGATGTGAAAGGAAAGGTGGAGGAACTGCTCGACGCCTTCAAGTTCCGCGACGCCCAGAAGGAGGCGATGAACCTGGCACGCATCGGCAACAAGTACATCGCCGACTGCGAGCCTTGGAAAGTGGTGAAGACCGATGCGGAACGGGTGAAGACCATCATCTACATCTCCCTGCAGCTGACGGCCAATCTGGCCATAGCCTTTGAGCCGTTCCTGCCCTTCAGCAGCCGGAAACTGCGCGGCATGCTGAACATGGACAGCTTCGACTGGGACCAGCTGGGGCGTACCGACCTGCTGCAGCCCGGCCATCAGTTGGCCAAGCCCGAACTGCTCTTCGAGAAGATAGAGGACGACGTGATAGAGGCGCAGATCCAGAAACTGCTGGACACGAAGAAGGCCAACGAGGCCGCCAGCTACAAGGCAAAGCCCATCCGCGAGACCATCGCCTTTGAGGACTTCCAGAAGCTGGACATCCGCGTGGGCACCGTGCTGGAATGTACCAAGGTGCCCAAGGCCGACAAGCTGCTCTGCTTCAAGATAGACGACGGACTGGAATGCCGTACCATCGTGAGCGGCATCTCCAAGTACTACAAGCCTGAAGAACTGGTGGGCAAGCAGGTGTGCTTCATCGCCAACCTGCCGCCGCGCAAGCTGAAGGGCATCGAGAGCCAGGGCATGATTCTCTCGGCCCTGAACTATGACGACACGCTGAGCGTCATTACCGTAGACCGCGAGGTGAAGCCGGGGGCGGAGGTCTGCTGACAGAATGAGATAGACCGGGGATAGCCCATTCATAAAGAAACGGAGGACATGCTGCCGATGCGGGGCATGTCCTCCGTTTGCTTTCTATGTGTCGGTGTTATCGGGCTTCGGGGCTGTTGCCGGTCACAGTCCTCCGTCCACCATCCATATCTGCTGGTCGTTGTCCTTCCGCAGGTTTATGTGGCGTTGTTCGGATGAGCCGTCGGGGCGGTGCAGTTCGTAGTGTACGGTCGTGCCTGCATAGTCCTTCCGGGCCGGAGCCTCGCGGAATCCGGACACACGGCAGTTTTTCATCTCTTCGGTGAGGGCGGGCAGCGAGGCGGCATAATAGAACAGGGCTTCTTCGTGAGGCTGGCCTGCAATGAGGGCCTTCAGAATCCGTCGTGCCGCTTCAACGGCAGTCTCTTTCTGCAGCTTGCCGAGGCGTGCCGGGTCATCGATGTGCGGTCCGTCTGTCGACAGCCAGGTGATTTGTCCGTCGGCGGGACGTCGGGTGATGTCGGCCGAGGCGAGCGGAGCATCGTAACGGATGAGTCCGCTTCGGAACACGACGGTCTCTTTCCCGTTGTTATCCCACCGGATTTCTATCTCTTTCAGGTGATAGTCCTGCTGGTTGAACACGCATCTGGTGGTGCAGAGGAAATCCCGGTTTCGGTAGGCCGGCGAGAAAAAGGCGGACAGATTGTCGGCCGGTGTGCGGAAACTCACGATGATGGAGGAGTCGGGTTGGAATACCGTCACTTCCACATCCCGGCTTTCCGGGAGCGCGTCTTTTATTTTTTCCAGAATAGACTCCGGTTGCAGAAACAGAGAGAAGTCCTCGGCGAAGTTCGTCTGCAGGTCGCCATAGACGCCGGTTCCGGTGTTGTCCCACATATACTGCCGGTTTCCGTCACCGACAATGGTGCGGCCTCCCTCCTTTTCTATCCGCCAGCAGGCGTTTCCCCCTTGCCGGAGAACGGCGACGTGTACTTTCAGCAGTTCGGCTTCCGGGTCGATGCAGGCGAAGTTCTCCTGCGGGGCGGTGCGGACATAGGCCCACATGGAGAAGCCTTTGGCCTCGCGTGACTGCCGGATGCATTGGTCGAACAGCTCCGGAAGTGAGGGACTGGCCTCCGCCTTGGTGGAGAACAGGTCGCTCAGTCCCACTCCGACTCCGGTGAGGAACACGAGGAGTATGGCGGCAGCCTGCAGGAGCCGTTGCAGGGTTCTTTGCCGTCTGTTGCGGCGGGACCGTGGTGCATGTTTGGGCGTGAGCAGTCCGACTGTGTGCATGAAACTTTCATAATAGGCGCGGCAGGAGTCGCATTTTTCCAGATGCTCCATACAGGCTTTCCGGATGTCTGTGCGCGGTGCTGTGGTGTCGCACAGGTCGGCAATGTGTCGTTTGAATTCTTCACAAGTCATGGTCTTCTTTGTTTTTAGGGTGAGTTATTGTCGTTTGATTTGATTCCTGATTTTATCTATGCCGTACTGGAAACGGGATTTTGCGGTAGACACCGGAATGTTCAGAATGTCGGCGATGTCGGCAAAGCTGTTGCCTCCGTGCAGTCGCAGGCGGATGACTTCGGCCTGTTCTTCCGGGATGCAGGACAGCAGCCGGGAAATCATCTGGAACTCCTGTTCAAAGTTTTCCGTCGGTTCTTCACAAACCTGTGCGGCTTGTTCGATGGGAACGAGAACCCTTGTATGCCGTCTGCGCAGCCGGTCGGTACAGATGTTGGAAAGGCTGCGGTACAGGTAGCTGCGCAGGTTGGACAAGGGCTTCCCCTCTGCCTCTTGCTGTCTGGCATGCAGCCGTATGAAAATGTCCTGTACGGCGTCTTCCGCGTCATCGGGGTCTCCCAGTCTGTAGCAGGCATACCGCAGCAGGTTGGTCCGTTCTGCTTTCATCAGCAAGGCCATGTCTGTATTCTGTCCGGTTCCGGACCGTTTTAGGGTGAATGTTTTCATTGTCCTTTTGTTCTGTTTATGGTGAGCTTCGTTTATAATAATGACGCAGCAGCGTGCTGAAAGACGTAAAAGAAGCCAAAAAAAATCTATCCCGCAAGCAGAAAGGTTGCAGGATAGAAGTAGAAAGGTGGCTTTTCGGTGGAAAGAATGTCGCTTCAGTCCCCGCTGCTCCATACGAGAGGCGTCCCTGTGGCGTCTATCCCTTGTGCGTCGATGCCCAGCACCGTCTGTTTGCTGTTGTTGTAGAGGGTGACGATGGCCTTTCCGTTGGTGTCGAATTTTACGTTGGGATTCCAGTACAGCGTGCGGCGGTAGTCTTTCGTGTCGGGCAGCGGGTGCTGGCTGTAGTCCGGACTGTAGAAGTCCTCGCACACGGCATATCCGTCCATGATGTATCGGCGGTCGCGGTAAGTCATCTGGTAACCGTCGTTGGGGAAGAGCCGGTAGTCGATAATCACGTCCGGCTGGTTGCTGCCCTGGTACTTGGGACTGCCCTGCTCGCGTGGCGCATAGTCGGTGTAGATGTAGAGCTTGTCCAGATTGCGCAGGTGGCGGTACTTGTCCATTTTTCCCTCTCCGGCCATGATGACAGGCGGGATTTCTATCTGCGTTCCGTTGAGCATTGGGGGCGGGGCTGTGTGCTGACGTGCCGCTTTCTGGTTGACGGGCTTGCCGTCGTAACGGACTTGCAGGAAGAAGTCGCGGTCCATGCCCATGTCGCCGATGTAGGCCAGGGCCACTTGTTGCGGGAAGGTCACCCAGTTGTGTGTCCCGGTGTTCAGACCGTAATCCGCCGTCAGGTTGAACGCTTCGTAGGCGTCCACCACCAGGGCAGGCTTGCTCAGGTCGAGCCGCCGCAGTCCGCCCCGCCGCGTCCTTACGGTAATCGTGCCCAGCTTACGGTCGGTGAAGGATTCGTTGCCGCCGGTGAGGTCGAAATCGCTTTCTGTCCCATCGCGCGGGATGTCCTGATAGTAGTTGTAGGGTTTGGTGAAGAGCGGGAAGAACCGGTTAAGTTTAACGTAATAGTCGGGGTACGCTTCCTCATCGGTGAAGTCCTTGCCCGTTTTCTTCTTGATGTAGTCTTCTCCCTTGTCTTGGTCGGCAGCCTGCAGGAACAGGATGTATTGTCCGTAGAGCAAGGGCGTTTTCATGTAGAAGGTTCCGTTTTCAGTGCCTTGCAGCAGGCTCATGTGGTCTGTGCCCTGTACGAATGTGGGCCACACGTTGACCTCCTTTTTCAGGTTGCTCAGGCGGAAGCCGTGCCCGAACGGGTCGCGGTGATTGTCTTCGTACAGCTGGGTCAGCGGGTCGTGGTCGGACGTGTTGTCCGACGTTATACCGGTTCCGTCCGTGCCGTCGTCTGCCTGTTCCATCATATTCTCTATGGTCTCGTCGCGTTCCACCGCGTTGTCGGGCAATCGCATTGTGCCCAGTCCGGGCAACCAGTCCTCTTCCTTGAAATAGGAGTTGTAGGCCATCCGGAACGTTTCTATCTCATTGACGCATCCCGAAATGGTCTGCAACTGTTCCGGCATGTGCCTGAGCGACATCGGTTCCACGCCCGCCATGGTTTTCCAGGCATACCGCCGCCAGCCCTGCACCATCATCAGCAGGTCGAGTGCATGGCGGTGGATGCTGTCGTCGGCCTCAAAATAATAGCCGGGATTCTCCACGAAGCCCTTCAGCTCGCTGGCGAGCAGCATCTCGGTGAGCAGATTGCCGTTGTCGTAATTCGGTTCGTCTGTGGCGCGGTCGCGGACGGACAAGGACACATGGGCCGATGTGTCGGGGCGGGCCAGCTGCAGTTGCAGGGTGACAGGCTCGAAGGGTGCGTATTGCTCGCTGATGCCGCTGACCGTCAGTTGCGGTGTGTCGTAATCGTGACGGTTGACGAAGAACAGGCGGTCGGCATAGATCTGTCCTTTTCCGTCGAAGAGTGTGAGCTGGTTCACGCCCGTGGACAGTCGGGACAACGGTATGCAGACTTCGTTCCGACCGTTTGCATCGAGGCTGACGTCATAGAAAGCCGAGGGGACGCCTCCACGCATGACCTGCAGTCCAAGGGCTGTCGGCGGCAATCCGGCCGACTGGATGGAAACGGTCACGGTGCTGTCGTTCTGCGTGACACTAAGGGCACATCCTGCTTTCTCCGGTCGGGGCAGGTCCACGCTATAGTCATGGCCTTCGTACTGGAATACCGCGTTGTACCGCCCGTCGGCAGGGATGTCGGGCAGCAGGAATACACCGCGTCCGCGATGGACGGTCCGTGCACTGGTGATTTCCTTGCCGTCGGTGTCGCGGATGGAGAGTGTCACGTCCAGATGACGGCCTTCCTTGGTGTTGGCTTCAAAGGCGATACGTCCGTCCGTGCCCGCCACCAGATTTCCTCCTTCGGGATAGAACCGCACGTCCACCTCCGGTTTCTTGTCCGTTGACTTGAAATACCTCCGCAGCGGGCGCAGTGTCATGTCCTTGGTGTAGTCGCCGGGCGATTGCGGTGCGTCGAACACGGGGAACACCCGTGAGTAGATTTTATCGTAGTCGCGGAAGAAATCTTTGGCCAGCTGGCGGTTGTAGAACAGGTCTTCTGTCCATCTGGAATGCGGATGTTCGCAGGTCCCGAAGTTCAGTTGCCAAAGCGTGTAGGCCCTCATTTCGTAATAGCCGGCGTAGAGAGAGTCCTTCAGTGCGAAAGCTCCGTAGGCTGTCCCGTCCGGCATTTCCAGTTGTTGGCGTTCCACGAGGTAGCCGTCCGGGGTGAGCAGTTCCACATAGAGAATCTTGCTCAGGTCGGTCAGCGTGTTCCGGTCCGAGCGTGTGACGTAAGCTTTGTACCAGATGGTGTCGCCAACGAAGTAGCAGGTGTTGTCCATGTGCAGGAATACTTTTTCCTGCGGCAGGGTCGTTCCGAATGTCTTGACCTTTTGGTTCAGGGCTTCCGGTGTGTCGGCCGGTTGTGCCGTGGCGGTTAATGTCAGGAAGAAGAGCGCATAGAGTAAGGTATGTATTTTCATGTTATGATATATTAGGTTGGTAGTCTGTTCTTTTCATGTCGGCAAATATATGCGGTTTATGCCGGAATTCCAATTTTTTTCAGGGCGTTTTGCCACGTGCATTTGCTTTTATCCCTTTCTTTGTGGGCCGTCCGTTTTCCCATCTGCCGTTGAAAATCCTGACGCCGTTGACGTAGCGGATGGCGAGGCCATGCGGGCGACCGTCGACGAAGTCCCCCTTTACATAGTCGTTCGGTCCTTTGAAGTAATATCCTTTTCCGGTCCGCTTGTCGGCTTTCCACTCCCCCTTGTATTCCTCTCCGTTGGTGTACCGGATCTCCCCGTACCCTTCCCGGAGTCCGTTGTGCCAGCCTCCGATGTACACATCTCCGTTCTCGAATGTGGCTTCTGCTGTTCCTTCCGGCTTTTTGTTCACCAGCCTGCCCTTGTAACGCACGATTCTGCGGGCCGACGGGTCCGGTTGCGTGAGGAAGGCGTCTTCTGCATTGATGTCTTCGGACCGTTTGGGCCGCTGGAGCATGTCCTTGCGGGAGAATGTTATCAGTCGGGGGCCGTATTTTGTATTCACCAGAATGCTGTCCGGCAAGTCGGAGATATTTCCTGTGCCGTCCGCAGGTTTCACCAGGAAGCGTGCCCGGACGTCTTCCGGATCGGCCATCTTCCATCGTCGGTCGGCTACAATCTGGTTTTGTGCGTCCGCCACCTTGCCCGGTCCGTTGAACATCCCGTTCTTGAACCAGCCCTGATAGAATCCTCCTTCGGCGTAGTAATAGCGTCCGTAGCCGGTATATTCGCGCTCCTTGAACCAGCCCACGTAGCAATCCTTCCGCGCCAGTTCATTGTAGGCTATCCGTTCGTTGTCTTTGAACTCTGCGTAGAGTCTTCGTCCGTCATGGTAATAGTAATATCCCCATCCTTCACGGTTCCCGTTCTTGAAGTGCCCGTCGAAGCTGTGGCCACCGGAATAGCAGTAGATGCCTCGCCCGGTAATGTCATATCTGGAGGAGTCTTCGTTCCAGGCAAAGTCGCCGAAATAGGCGGCACCGCTCTCTCCCCAGACGTATAGTCCGCAGGTGCGTTCTCCCTCTTTCCAGTTTCCCATGTAGTAGTCGCCTGATGATTTCCATTTTTTGTAACCGAAGCCTTCCTTTTGGCGTTCTGTATGACGTCCCCTTCCGCTTCCATAAGTATATTCCTTGGACATGCCGGCATAGAAATCCCCGTTTCTGTATTGTTCAATCAAATACTCTTTAGGCAAGTCGGCGGCGGGCCAGAGCATCTCAGTCCTGTTCCAGTAGATGACTTTAGTTCCGGGAATGTCGGTGGATAATATGAAATAAGATATCACTCCGATAAGGCTGATAGCGAAAGTAATGAGGTGCCGGAAAGAGGAGAAAGGGCCGATAGCCTGTTGCCTTTCTTCTTCTGTCAGTTCTTCTTTGTCTAAATAGGCCTTGAAATTGGGGAAGCTCCACAAGAGCAGAATCATGAAGAAGTACGTATGCCAATTGTAGAACACTTTATGCACTTCGCCTTCATAGAACATGTCGACCAAGATGAACAGTCCGAAAAGAGGGGCGATCCAACGGAGTCTTTGGAATGCGGACGTTTTTTTGTGCCGGAAAGTGTCTTCATCAATTTCTTTCTTATGAATGTCTTTCGTTTGTTTAGTTTCTTCCATGGCTTAGTCTGTTTCTGTGCCTTACAAAGATAGTCAAAAAAGGTGAACGGGATGACGTCTTGTCGTTATCTTTTTCTCTTTGCCGGCTTGGCTTTCCGGCTATATTCTTTATCTTTGTACGTCCATAGCCGTGTGGCTGTGGAATGAAACCTTTAAATTAGTAATACAGTATGACTCTGATAAAATCTATTTCCGGCATTCGCGGGACGATTGGCGGCGGCGTGGGCGACACGCTGAATCCTCTGGACATTGTGAAGTTTACGTCTGCCTATGCGGCGTTGATCCGTAAGACGACCACCGTTGGCAGCAATAAGATTGTTGTGGGGCGCGATGCCCGCATCTCCGGCGAGATGGTGCGCAACGTGGTTTGCGGCACACTGATGGGAATGGGCTTTGATGTGGTGGACATCGGGCTGGCTTCCACACCGACCACGGAACTGGCCGTGACGATGGAGGGGGCCTGCGGTGGCATCATCCTGACAGCCTCGCACAACCCCCGGATGTGGAACGCCCTGAAACTGCTGAATGAGCGGGGCGAGTTCCTGAACAAGGAGGAAGGCAACGAGGTGCTGAGGCTCGCGGCGGAAGAGGCTTTCCAGTATGCCGATGTGGACCATCTGGGACATTACCGCGAGGATCATACTTACGACCAGAAGCACATCGACCTGGTGAAAGGCCTCCGGCTGGTGGACGTGGAAGCCATCCGCAGGGCGGGGTTCCGCGTGGCCATCGACACGGTGAACTCCGTAGGCGGCGTCATCCTGCCGAAGCTCTTGGAACAGTTGGGCGTGAAGCAGGTCACCGGACTGTTTACGGAGCCTACCGGTGACTTTTCCCATAACCCGGAGCCGTTGGAGAAGAACCTGGCCGACATCAAGACTCTGATGCAGAAGGGCGGACACGACGTGGCGTTCGTCGTCGATCCGGACGTGGACCGTCTGGCCATGTTCTGTGAGGACGGCACGATGTACGGTGAGGAGTACACGCTGGTGACGGTGGCCGATTACGTGCTGCAGCACACGCCGGGCAATACGGTCTCCAATCTCAGTTCCACCCGCGCCCTGCGCGACGTCACCCTTCGTTACGGCGGTGCCTATCATGCCGCGGCAGTGGGCGAAGTGAACGTGGTGGAGAAGATGAAAGAGACGCACGCCGTGATCGGCGGAGAGGGCAATGGCGGAGTCATCTACCCCGAAGCCCATTACGGGCGCGATGCTCTGGTGGGCATTGCTCTCGTACTGACGTACCTGGCCAAGACGGGTAAGAAGATGTCCGAACTGCGGGCCACTTATCCGCAATACTATATGGCGAAGAACCGTATCGACCTGACACCGGACACGGATGTGGATGCCATTCTGGCAAAAGTGAAAGAAATGTATAAGAATGAGGACGTGAACGACATAGACGGAGTGAAGATCGACTTCGCCGACAGCTGGGTGCATCTGCGCAAGAGCAACACCGAACCTATCATCCGGGTATATTCCGAAGCCCGGACGGCTGCAGAAGCCGATGAGATAGGGCACAAGGTCATGGACGTGGTCTATTCTTTTGCCCATTGATTTTAAGGAACCCAAGAGTCAGGAAAGATGAAGAAACTGTTGCTGTGCCTGTGTATGCTGTCGGTGGCTGTCGCTGTATCGGCCGGCGTGGGGCGGAAAAGCATTCTGTTGCGTGACGGCTGGCGGTTTATCCGTCAGGACAATGCCGCGTTTGCCGACGTGCAGGTGGACGAACGGCAATGGGAACAAGTCGCCGTGCCTCACGACTGGGCCATCGGCGGACCGTTCGATGCGGATAACGACCGTCAGTTCATGGCCATCGAGCAGGACGGGCAGAAAGAGGCGCAGCACCAGTCCGGACGGACCGGCGGCCTGCCTTTTGTGGGTGTGGGATGGTACCGCCTGCATTTTGATGTGCCGGATTTCGGACCAGACCGTCGGGCCATATTGATGTTCGATGGAGCAATGAGTCATGCGCAGGTCTATGTCAATGGCCGTGAGGTCGGGCATTGGCCTTATGGATATAACTCTTTCTATTTCGATGTGACGGACAAGGTGAAGGCCAGCGGCAACGTTCTGGCCGTGCGTCTGGAGAACGAACCCGAAAGCTCGCGCTGGTATCCCGGTGCCGGGCTGTACCGTAATGTACATCTGATTGTGACCGGGAAGGTCGGTGTGCGTACTTGGGGGACGACGGTCACCACGCCGGTCGTGCGCGAAGGGTTTGCCAAAGTGAAGGTGCGTACGGAGTTGGAATATCCGTCGGAGACTGTTGTTTCCGACATCCGGCTGAAGACCGTCTTGCGGTCACCGGCGGGGGTGCCGGTGGCGGAGCAGGAGACCGGACTTTCTCTTTATGATGAAGGTGTGGCGGAGCAGTCGTTTGTCGTTACCGCCCCGCAGCTCTGGGACTGCGACCATCCGAATCTATATCTGGCGGAAACGGAAGTATACTATCGGGACAGCCTGACCGACACCTACCGGACGACGTTCGGCATCCGGACGACAGGCATAGTTCCGGATAAAGGCTTCTTCCTGAACGGGAAGAAACTGACCTTGCACGGCACGTGCAATCACCATGACCTCGGTCCGCTGGGCGCAGCAGTCAACATGCAGGCCATCCGTTACCGCCTGCGTATGCTGAAAGACATGGGCTGCAATGCTTACCGCACCGCACACAATATGCCGTCGCCGGAACTGGTGCAGGCCTGTAACGAAACGGGCATGCTGCTGATGGTGGAGACGTTCGATGAATGGAAGACACCGAAGATGGCCAACGGCTATCACAAGTTCTTCGATGAATGGGCGGAGCGCGACCTCGTTAATGTGGTGCGTCACTACCGTAACGATCCGGCGGTGGTGATGTGGTGCATCGGCAATGAAGTACCCGACCAGGGGACGGCCCGTGGGGCCAAGCTGTGCAAAAGGTTGCAGGACATCGTGCACCGCGAGGACCCGACCCGTCCGTGCACGCAGGGGATGGACCGCGTGGACAATGCCATAGCCAGCCATGTGGCGGCCATTATGGACATTCCGGGATTCAATTACCGCACGTTCAAGTATCAGACAGCATACGAACGTCTGCCCCAGCGGGTGGTGCTCGGTTCGGAGACCGCATCGACGGTCAGCTCACGCGGCGTTTACAAGTTTCCCGTGGAGCGTAAAGCCAATGCGAGATATGAGGATCACCAGTCTTCCTCTTATGACGTGGAGCACTGCTCATGGAGCGATTTGCCGGAAGACAACTTCATCTTGAGCGAAGACCTTCCCTACGACCTCGGAGAGTTCGTCTGGACAGGCTTTGACTATCTGGGGGAACCTACACCTTATTATGATGACTGGCCCAGCCATTCCTCGCTGTTCGGCATCATCGGGCTGGACTACCTACCCAAGGACCGTTACTATCTCTATCGCAGTGTCTGGAACAGGCAGGCAGAGACCTTGCATATCCTGCCCCACTGGACCTGGCCCGGACGTGAGGGGGAGGTTACGCCGGTGTTTGTCTATACCAATTATCCCACGGTGGAATTGTTTGTCAACGGAAAGAGCCAGGGCCACCGCACCAAGGACACCACGGTGACGGTGGCGGCTACGGAGAACGATGAGGCACGCCGCAGTCTGGCCCGCCAGAAACGTTACCGGCTGATGTGGATGGACACCTGCTATGAGCCGGGAGAGGTACGGGCTGTGGCTTATGACGCACAGGGACGGAAGCGCATGGAGCAAGTAATCCGCACGGCGGGCGAGCCTTATCGTCTGCAATTGAAAGCCGACAAAGACACACTGCGTGCGGATTTACGCGACGAGGACCTGGCTTTTGTTACGGTGAGCGTGGTGGACCGCAATGGGAACCTCTGTCCCGGTGCCGTTAACGAGGTGACATTTTCCGTACGTGGTGCAGGCTACTATAAAGCCGGAGCCAATGGCAATCCCGTCTGTCTCGAACCGTTTGGGCGTCCGCAGATGACCCTGTTCAACGGGCAGATGACGGCCATTGTGGCCGGGAAAAGAAAAGCGGGCACTGTCCGTCTGAAGGCGGAATCGGCAGGGTTGCGGTCGGCCGAGCTGGTGCTGCAGGTCGTGCAGCCGGAATAATCCGGTGCTGCAAGGCCGTATGAGGAATGTTTCTTCCGCCAGACAGAGCCGGACCGGTAAGGAACGGGATTACGGCTGGGCGGGCAAGGCGTCAAGGAGGCCGTTATAGATGTCGGCATCTTCCGGCAGATAGCAGCAGAGGATGACCCTGCCCGTGTAGGTCTCGTCCTGCATCAGGCCGAGGATGGT
Organism: uncultured Paraprevotella sp.; assembly: GCA_944321365.1. GTDB lineage: Bacteria > Bacteroidota > Bacteroidia > Bacteroidales > Bacteroidaceae > Paraprevotella. Next base: position 41,424 of record CALULA010000008.1, on the reverse strand, counting down.
GCGCAGGGCTATTTCTGCCGCCGCCTGTTGCGGATAGCGGTAGACGCCGGTGCTGATGCAGGGGAAGGCTACGCTTTGCAGACCGTTGGCGGCGGCCAGCCGCAGGACGGAGGAGTAGCAGGAGGCGAGCAGCTCAGGCTCGCGGTGGTTTCCCCCGTTCCACACGGGCCCCACGGTGTGAATCACTTTCCGGCAAGGCAGCCGGTAGGCCCCGGTCATCCGGCTTTCCCCGGTGGGGCAGCCGCCCAGCGTGCGGCATTCCTCCAGCAGCTCCGGACCGGCGGCGCGATGTATGGCCCCGTCCACGCCCCCGCCGCCCAGCAGCGAGCGGTTGGCCGCGTTCACTATGGCGTCAGCTTGCAGACGGGTTATGTCGCCGACAACCACTTCTATCCTTTCTTTTATATGCATACAATATGGATTTAAGATTCCTTTCTCTTCTTCAGTCTGTTCTGGAATGCGACAGGTTGCCGAGCCTGTGCTGCCAGCATGCTGCTTTTTCCCGGATGTCGGTCTGTGCCTTTTCCAGTGACTGTATGAGCGGATGCGTTTCGGCCATACCCCTCACGGCTTCTGCATCAGCCAGCCTTGTCTGTTCGTCATCGGCGTCTATGCCGAATACGCAGGGCGGTGGTGTGGCGAATTCCTTGAGTGCATCAGCTATGATCTGGCGGTTGAGGCTGCATGCGGCTGTGCACCATCTGCGAATGACAGGCAGACACAGGTGACGGATGAAATTGTCGGGCGTGGTTTCGGGATAGGCTTCCATCAGTTGTTGCCAAGTCCATGCCCATGCCTGCCTCTCGTAGTTTTCATGGATGATTCGGAATCGCTCGTCCAGTGCGTCCGGGTTTGACAGCCGCTTTTCCGCTACGTCCGTTTCCAACTGTTCTATTTCGTTCTTGGGAGCTACCAGTCCTCCGATGTCGCACCAGTGTCTGCCGCATGGTTTGGCAGGACGTAACGCGCCATAGAGGTCATTGGGCAACGGTCCGTCGAGAGATTCCAGTCGTCGTATGAATTGTTCTCCGAAAAAACGGTCTATGGCCAGACGGTATAACTCACGCCCCCGGCTGATGTGTTTCCGGCTGATGTGCAGGCCGTTCCACGCAATGTCGCCTTCATTGCCGTCCGTTTGCTTTTCCCAGCCGGTGAGCAGGGCGCATGCCTGCATCACCTGTTCCATGACATAGGGCGAGAAGGCCTCGAAGACGAGATGGTCCGTGTGCGGTGCTTCGCTGGCGCGTCCGTCTCTTTCCGGCCATTTCAGCATGTCGCGCAGCGTACCGATGTTGCGCAGGGCGATGGCGGGAATGAGTCGGTTTCCGCCGTCCTGCTCCACGATGTAGGAGAACGGAAAGGCGTGACTGTCGGCCTGAGGGGCACAGTGGCCCGTCACCAGCGAGAACGCTCCGATGCGCACCGGCCATGAAAGATGCGTGCCCGAAGCGGTCTTGCACCCGCGTTCCAGTACGCCGTGGTGCATGGGACCGAGTTTGTAGGCATGGTTGCTCTGGTTGGTGGCCGACCCGGCGTTCATGAACGAGAACATTCCGCCTATCAGCAGTGTCGATTTGTGGTGAGTCACGGTGTACGGCCCGGCCAGTACGGCGCAGGCCTCACCGTTTTCAGCCTGGCAGTTGCAGGCAAAGTAAGTGTCGGAGGCCGTGAAACCGTGCCCGATGACTGAGGCCTGCCCCACGTGGCAGCGCGTGAGCATGGCCCCGTCCGTGACGCGGCAGCCGGACTGCACGATGAAGTGGCGGGCAATGACGCCCTCACCGATGAATGTCGGAGCGGCGGGATGGCTGCATACGGTGCCGTTTTCCAGCCGTGCGACTCCTTCAAGATGTGCCGCTGGTCCGGTCTTTATGTCGGTCAGTCTGCCGCAGTACAGTATGTATGTGCCTTCACCGATGCTTCCCCTGTCGCTGGTCTGTCGTCCGGCGTATCGCCTTGCCGCTTCCTGCAGATGCAGTGTGAATGCCGCGTTGTGGCGGTGCATGGCCTGCAGATAGGCTTCCTGTGCCGACAGACGGTCGTGCATGACAATCTCCCGTCCGCCGCTCTCGCTCATCACGCTGAGTGCCGTGCCGTTTCCGAAAGCCGACCGGCCGGTCATGGTCAGCAGGTCCGTGTGCATGATGACGCACCCTGGCCCGATGTCGTAGCGGGCGATGTAGCCGCAGATGTCCTCGATGAGGCAGTCGTCGCCTATGCAGACGTCCTGCAGGACGGCATGGCGGATGCCGGAGTGGAGCGTCACTCCGCCCGGCAGTGTGTACGATTTCTGGAACGCCCCGATGCGGTTCGCGCCCCGGAAGTGCACGTTCTCAATATACTGCAGGTCGGTGTCCGGTGCCAGTTCAATCTGTTGCCAGTCGTTTGCCGTGCAGCCTTGCCGTTTCAACCGTTCGGTCTCGGCAGCTGTCAGTCTTCTTTTTTCCATCATACGGTCGTGTGCGGTTAGCGGTTCGGCGGGCGGCAGTCGTTTCTTCCTTGTGTCCGGACGGATGCCGGCTGGCGGCTGTTGCCCTTTAATTCCGTGTAAAAATACGATTAAATTTCCATAGTGGTGCCATCATCCGGAGGTTTTCTTTCCACGGTTTGCGTGCGTGCGGGAAAAGGTACGTGCCTCAGGGCGTTTTTCTCTGTCCGCTTTCCTTTTCTCATCTTTGCGCAGCACTGTCCGCCGCTTTGCGCAATGTCGTTCATGTTTTTGCGCAAAACCGTCTGCCGTCTTGCGCAAAGAATAATCATCTGTCCGTGGCGGCTGCGGCTGGTCATGGTCGGGATAAGGGCATAAAAAAAGGGTCAGCGCTCTGACCCAACCTTTGTTAACCTTAAATCTAATACTATGAAAAACACAATGCAAAGGTAGTGCTGTTTGGGCTTTCTGCAAAACAGAATGGGCTTTTGATGCAGAAAACTGTGCTTTTCTTGATTTATATCAATCGGGATAGCCCTTTTTGCGTATATTTGTTCTTGAAAACCTTCTTTTCCTGTCAGATGATAATGAGAAAACAAGGTGTGTTGTCGGGCCTGTTTTTGTGCGGGTGTGGAAGGAAGTCCCCTCGGACCTGCCGGACGGGCAGCCTATGGGGAGCGACGTGCCTTTCTATGTAGTGGCCTCCGAAGCCGGGCATCCGGCATCGAAGACAGTGCTGCGGAATGCCGACTGGTTTGCGCCCCCGCAGACGGTCTGTGCCGATTTCCGGGCCATGACTCTCGGCAAAAGGGAGCGTTGACCGCACGGGGTCGGATGCTTTTCTGTGCGGAAGAAGCGGTGCATATTCCTCTTTTTTGTATTTTTGCCGCAGTAAAAGTAAGAACCAGATGAATTGCATGGGCAGACAGTGGGCCGGACTGAAACGGTTTTGGCACAGGAAGGGCTATGGTGTGCATTCACCTTTCGCTTTCAACTTCCTGACATCCGTGGTGTATGAGCGCGGAGCCTATTACGCTTACCGTGAACTGGAGCGGCGTCATCCCGTGGCAGCGTTTCACGGACACCGGCATGCTGTGAAGTGCCGTCAGTTTCTTTTCCGTCTGGCCAACTACGTCCATCCGGACATTATCCGGGTGATAGGTCATGTCGGTGTGGCCGAGGTGGATTACATGTCGGCGGGGTGCCGGTCGGCTGTCTTGCTTCGCAATGGGGCAGGCGAAGTCCGTGCCTTGTCGGCAGATGGTTCCGTTCCGCCGACAGAGCTGGTATGGATAGGGGCTGATGTTCCTTTTTCAGACTGGAATAGCTTGGTGTCCCGTCCGGTCGCCCGGCATACGGTCTGCGTTTTTTCCGGTATATACGAGTCGGAAGCGGCAGAGCGGGCCTGGGAGGACGTGAAGCGGCAGGAAGCGGTTGTCGTCACTTTCGATTTGTACGACTACGGTCTGGTTTTTTTTGACAGGAGCAAGCAACGTCAACATTATGTTATAAAATTCTGATAAGGCAGGAGTATGAGACAAAGTAAGATATATACCCGTACGGGTGATGCGGGAATGACCAGTCTGAATGGCGGAAAACGCGTGTCGAAAACAGACATTCGCGTGGAAGCCTATGGGACAGTGGACGAATTGAATGCCTTTTTGGGCGAACTGGTGACTTATGTGGAGCTGGAAGAAGACCGCCAGTGCTTGCTGGACATTCAGAACGATTTGTTTGTCATAGGGGCTTATTTGGCGACAGATGCCTCACAAGGTTTGCCTGCTGGCATGGATATTGTTGAACAGAAAGATGTGACCCGCTTGGAGCGGGCTATAGATGCGGCCGAGGACGGACTGCCTGCGTGGCGGGGCTTTGTGCTGCCGGGCGGTTCGCGAGGGGCGGCGGTATGTCATGTCTGCCGTACGGTGTGTCGTCGGGCGGAACGCCGTATATTGGAGTTGGCGGCAACCGCTCCGGTGTCGGTCGAAGTCTGTGCGTATGTCAACCGTTTGTCGGATTACTTGTTTGTGCTTTCCCGGAAAATGCTGTTCAGAGAAGGGAGCGAAGAAATAATTTGGAAGAAACGTTGATAGTATTGAAAATATTATTATTTTTGCGCACTAAATAAGAAAGTGAAGTACTTATAAATATATGTGACTATGTATTGGACTTTGGAATTGGCTTCAAAATTGGAAGATGCGCCATGGCCTGCCACCAAGGACGAACTGATTGACTATGCCATGCGTTCGGGCGCACCTATGGAAGTTATCGAGAATCTGCAGGAAATAGAGGATGAAGGCGAAATATATGAAACCATAGAAGACGTTTGGCCTGACTATCCTACGAAGGAAGATTTCTTGTTCAACGAAGACGAGTATTGATGACTTCAGAGGTTCTGTAGGAAGATATGAAAGGTTTTTATTGGAGCGGGGGCGGGAGCGCATCCGCTCCAATGTTTTTGAATGATGAGATTTTTTAAAGTTTGCATACAATAAAAAAACTTTTGTATGGTTTCTAATAGTAGATGAATTCATTCGCCCGCACGACGGTGATGAGAAGAAAACATATTATATGGTTCTGGATGGTAGTGAGCCTGATGCCCGTTGGGCTGAAAGCTCAGTACGACCCGTCTTTTGTCAATTACTGGGCCATGACTTCTTTTTATAATCCAGCCGCGACAGGGCAAGACCCAGTGTTGAACGTACAAGGTGCGTACAGCATGCAGATGACAGGCTTTGAGAATGCTCCGGCGGTGATGTCGGCTTATGTGGATCTGCCGCTGTTCTTTATTAGTGCGAAGCACGGTGCCGGTGTCGGTTTTATGAACGATCAGATCGGTTTGTTCAAACATCAGAAGTTCTATTTGCAGTATGCCTACCATCAGCCGCTGTGGGGCGGAAGGCTGAGCGGAGGCATTCACTTGGCCATGTTGAGCGAGACATTTGATGGCAGCGGGCTGGATTTGGGAGAGTCCGGCGACCCGGCGTTTCCTACCTCCGAGGCCAATGGAGCTGCTTTTGACCTGAATTTCGGAGTGCAGTACGCCGGTAAGTCATGGTATGCGGGCTTTGCCATGATGCACTGTACGTCGCCGACGGTTACTTTGGGAGATGAAAAAGTGAATGAGTTCAGTATATCTCCTTCTTATTATTTGACGGGCGGGTACAATATTCGGCTGAAAAGTCCGTTATACACTATACATACGTCCGCCATGTTGCGCTCCGATGCCGTAGGATTCCGTGCGGATGTGACGGGGCGCATTGCCTATCATGGGAATAAACATGAGCTTTATGGAGGCGTTTCATACAGTCCGATGAATTCTGTGAGTCTTCTCTTTGGTCTGGACTTTCATGGCATTAATATAGGATATGCTTATGAAATGTATACAGCTGGTATCGGAGCGCTGAATGGCACACATGAAATTCTTATCGGCTACAGAACAGAGCTGAATCTGTTCAAGAAAGGAAAAAATAAACATAAAAGTGTAAGAATATTATAATGAAGGTGAAGTCTTTTTGGATGATACTGGGGGGCATGGCCAGTTTTGTGCTGGGGTCTTGTCTTGGACCTCGTTCAACCGCTTCAGCTACGGGAGGAGAGGTTACCGGTGTCAGCGGTATGGCTTATAATGAACCTACTCCTTACGGGATGGTACTCGTGAAAAGAGGTTCGTTGAAGGTGGGTACGGAGGAAACCGACTCGTTATGGGGGACGGCTATACCTACGAGAGATATTTCAGTAGACGGTTTCTGGATGGATGCCAACGAGGTGTCGAATGCCAAATATCGTCAGTTTGTCTTTTGGGTTCGGGATTCTATCATCCGCGAACGGCTTGCCGATCCTGCTTATGCCGGGGACGAGACTTACAAAATAGAGGAAGACGAATATGGCAATCCCGTGACGCCTTATCTGAATTGGAAGAAACCTATTCCGTGGAAACGGCCTAATGAGGATGAGCTGAGGGCGATAGAGAGCGTGTATGTCACACATCCCGTGACGGGTGTGCGCATGCTGGATGCGCGGCAGATGAATTATCGTTATGAAGTGTTCGATTATACGGCGGCAGCGTTGCGCAGAAATCGTCTGAATCCGGAGGAGCGCGACCTGAATACAGACCATGAAGTGAATACGGATGAGGTGGTGATGATTTCCAAAGATACGGCCTATATTGATGATGAAGGGCGGATCGTGCGGGAAACCATCACGCGGCCGTTGTCCGGATTGCATGACTTTCAGAATACTTATATCATAAATATTTATCCGGATACGACGTGTTGGGTGAATGATTTTCCGAATGCCGAGAACGAGCGCTACATGATACAGTACTTTTCCAATCCGGCCTACGACGATTATCCTGTAGTAGGAGTGACTTGGGATCAGGCAAATGCGTTCTGTCATTGGCGCACGGAGTATTTGAAGCGTGGACTTGGAAAGGCCGGCAGTCAGGTGCAGCCTTACCGTCTGCCTACAGAGATAGAGTGGGAGTTTGCCGCACGTGGCGCGGAAGGAAATTTGTTCCCGTGGGAAACTGCAGACGTGAAAAACGAGAAAGAGTGCTATTTCGCGAACTTCAAACCCGACCGCGGCGACTATACGGAGGACGGAAGTCTGATAACGTCAAAGTGTGGAACTTATTCTGCCAATTCCAATGGCTTGTTCGACATGGCCGGAAATGTGGCGGAGTGGACCAGTACGGTTTATACGGAGTCCGGAGTGGACGGCATGAGTGACTTGAATCCGGAGTTGAAATATAATGCAGCAAAAGAGGATCCATACCGTCTGAAGAAGAAATCCGTCAGGGGAGGCTCGTGGAAAGATCCGGAATCTCTCATACGTTCGGTGTGGAGATCGTATGAATATCAGAATCAGCCGCGTTCGTATATCGGCTTCCGGTGTGTGCGTTCTGTGTCCGGCACGACCAATAAACGAAAATAAAAAAGTATAGATTATGGCAAAGAACAGTAAGAATATCATCATTCATATACAGAATTGGATAGAATCTATCGCGGGACAGACCTTTTTGAATTACGCTTATAGCTGGGGTGCGGCGGTGGTCATTCTGGGTGCGTTGTTCAAGCTGACGCATATTCCCGGAGCAAATGCGATGTTGTTCATCGGTATGGGAACGGAAGTATTGGTCTTTTTTATTTCCGGTTTCGACCGTCCTGCCGCCTTGAAACGTCAGGAAGAAGAGATGGAACGTCTGGTGGAAGAAGAGGAAGAATGGGCCGATGAAGAGGAAAAAGAGAGCGGTCAAGAAGAAGGACAGTTGGCCACAGACGGGGCGTCAGTTCCTCATGTGCAGACAGCCGGGCAACAGATGCCGGCAATGGGAACGGTTGTGATTGGCAATTTGAACGGTGGTAGCTCTTCTTCTGCGCAGGGTGAAGAAGTCATGTTGGGAGTTGCTTCGGCTGCTTCGGCGTCCGCACCGGTGACGCCATCTTCGGCTGCTGCGCCGGTGACACCGTCGCAACCATTCGATATGCAGGCACTGGTGGACATGGTGAATGCTTCCAACAAGGAGTTCCTGGAAGCGGCCCGCGAGGCTTGTGCGCCAGAGATGAAAGAAGCAGCCGAGGCCTATGTGGAAGAGTTGAAAGTGCTGACCGAAACCCTTTCGCGCGTGTCGGAGCAGGCTGAAAGCATGACGCGCGACTCTAAGGAGATGGAAAACCTGAACCGGACGCTGACCGGCATCAATACGATATATGAGATGCAGTTGAAGAGCATCAGTACACAAGTAGGTACGATTGATCAGATTAACGAACAGACGCGCAGGATGGCGCGTCAGATAGAAGATCTGAATGCTATCTACAAGCGAATGATAGAAGCACTTACCGTAAACATGAAGCATACGCCCGGTGGTGCTGCAATGGAGTAAACGAATGATTAATAAAGGAGTAGAAAATGGCATCTCAGCACAATAGAATGTCTCCACGTCAGAAGATGATCAACCTCATGTATGTGGTGTTGATGGCTATGCTGGCCCTGAATGTGTCTTCTGATGTGCTGAATGGCTTTTCGCTGGTGGAGGAAAGCCTTTTGCGCACGACGGCAAATGCCTCGGCTGCCAACAAGGCGTTGTATGACGATTTGCAGAGTCAGATGGAAGCCAATCCGGCCAAGGTGAAGGCGTGGTTTGAGAAGGCCCGTTATGTGAAAGGCATTTCCGATTCCTTGTATAATTATGCGGAAACGCTGAAAGTGCGTATCGTTAAACAGGCCGACGGAGAAGACGGCGACGTGAAAGACATTCAGAACAAGGAGGACCTGGAGGCTGCCTCTACGGTCATGCTGGCACCGCGCCGGGGTGAGGGCAAACGCTTGTACGATGCCATTAACAGTTTCCGTGACCAGATTGTCGGTATGGTGGAAGATGAAGCGCAAAAGAAAATCATCGCAGACAACCTGAGCACACAGGTGCCGAACAGGTTCCGGTCTATAGGAAAGAACTGGCAGGAGTACATGTTTGAAAACATGCCTGTGGCTGCTGCGGTGACCTTGTTGTCGAAACTGCAGAGCGATGTGCGCTATGCCGAGGGCGAAGTGCTGCATTCCCTGATGTCAAATATAGACATAAAGGATCTGCGTGTGAACGAACTTAATGCTTATGTGATACCAAATTCGCGTACGGTGGTGCAGGGCGGCAGGCTGAGTGCGCAGATTATCATGGCTGCCGTAGATACGACAAAGCGGCCGGTCATCTACGTGGGCGGAAAGCGGCTGGACTCTCCCGACGGAATGTATGAGGCCGTATGCAACTCGACCGGCGACTTTACGCTGAAGGGTTATATAGAGATGATGGACGGACGGGGCCAGATGGTGCGCCGTGATTTTGAACAACCCTATACGGTGGTGGCCCCTTCGGCTACGGTTTCGGCAGACCTGATGAATGTGCTGTACGCGGGCTATGAGAACCCCATAAGCGTGTCCATTCCCGGAGTGCCGGCCAACCGGGTCGTGGCTTCCATGAGCGGCGGAGTCTTGCAGCCCACAGGTGCCGGAAAATATATTGCCCGTCCCACAGAGGTAGGTAAAGATGCTGTGATTACGGTGAGCGCCAATACGGAAGGCCGTATGCATCAGATGGGGCAATACACGTTCAGGGTGCGTAAGCTGCCCGATCCGACTGCTTTCATCGAGTATGCGGCTGAGGGCGGTGCAGACCGTTTCCGTGGCGGTCGTTTGTCCAAACAGATTCTGATGAGTACGAAGGGTATCGGAGCTGCCATAGACGACGGTTTGCTGAACATCACATTCCGCGTGCAAGGCTTCGAGACCGTATTCTTTGATAATATGGGAAATGCCGTTCCGGCAGTGTCGAACAGTGCCGATTTTACGGAACAGCAGCGCATCATGTTCCGCTCTTTGGGGCGTGGAAAGCGGTTCTATATTTCCCGGATAAGGGCTGTGGGGCCGGATGGAATAGAGCGGACGCTTGACGGTTCTATGGAAGTGATTATCAACTAATGAAGGGATAAAGACATGAAGAATCAGAATAAAAATAATAGTATAATGATGAAACGCCTGTTGTTTGTCTTGTTGGGAGGCGTCTTGTGCCTGCAGAGTGTGGCCCAGCCCGCGCGTCGCAGGGTAAAGGCGGCCGACGAGAAGGCTGAGAAAACCGTAGACCGTGCCAGCCTGCAGTTCCCGGCAGCGATGGAGATGCCGGAAGATGTGGTATGGCGCCGCGATGTGTACAGGCAGTTAGACCTGACAATCGACAAGAATGCGCCGCTGTATCATCCCGTGGAGCCGTCGGCCGGGCAGATTAATCTGTTCACTTATTTGTTCGATCTGCTCCTGACCGGAAAGATTACGGCCTATGAATACAAGCTGGATGGCAATGAATCGTTCGCGGCCAGCAACAAAGTGAAAATGAAAGAGCTGATGGAGCGTCATCATATCTATTATGAAGAGAAAGACGGACGCCTGAGAGTGAACGCAAGCGACATACCGTCGGCCGAGGTCTCGCGCTATTACATAAAGGAAAGTTCTTACTTCGATCAGCGTACGTCTACCTTCCGGACGAAGGTGACGGCCATTTGTCCGGTGCTGATGCGCGGTGACGAGTTCGGCGGCGAGGCTACGCCCTATCCGTTGTTCTGGTTGAAGTATGATGATATCAGTACGTATCTGGCCCGTCACACCATGATGTTCAGCAACTACAACAACGTCACCAACATGACGGCTGCGGACTATTTTTCCATGAATCTCTACGAGGGCAAGATTTATAAGACGAACAACATGCAGGGCAAGGTGCTGGCCAATTACTGCAAGACGGACAGTGCCATGGCCAATGAGCAGAAGAGGATAGAGAAAGAGCTGTCTGATTTTGAACAGCATGTGTGGGGACATCGCACAGATTCCGTGGCGGCCGATTCCACACAGGCCGGGAAGGAAGATGTTGACGAAGAGAAGGACGAAAAGAAATCTGCCGCGTCTTCGCGGAACTCGCGCCGTTCGTCGGCCAGCCGTAAGAAGGACAAGGCAGAAAAGACAAACGTTTCCAAGAGCCGTCGTGACAGGTCGGCAGGGTCTGCCTCTTCCGCACCGCGCGTCACGGTACGCCGTCAGCGGAGATGATGCGGAAAAGCCGATACTTTTTTGCGCAAGAACGCAGGACTTTTTGCGCAAGACCGGAAGAATCTTTGCGGGAAAAGTTGAAAGTACGGCAAACTGTTATTATCTTTGTCTGCGTAAAAACAAAAAGAAAGAACTTCTATGAAGAAAATAGGTGTAGTATTAGCGTGTCTGGTGGCGTTCCTTTGGGCGGCACCGGCCAATGCACAGTTCAAGTGGGGACTGGAGGCAGGTGTGAATTTAAGTAAGGTAAGTGTCAAGGGTGACGGCAATCTGTTCGATTCGTCCAACCGCACGGGATGGTTCGTCGGTCCGAAGGCTCAGTTTGTGATGCCTGTGATTGGTCTGGGACTGGACGGAGCCATTCTTTACTCTCAGAAGTATATGAAGCTGGAGGCTGAGGGCGAAAGTTCTCCCAACAAGTCTCTGCCCTATCTGGAAATCCCCATCAACCTGCGTTATAATTTCGGTTTCAGTAGTCTGGCAGGCCTCTATATCGCTACGGGTCCGCAGTATAACTGGTATCTTGGCAGCCGTAACCTCACGTGGGACGGCGAGAGCTACGGCAGCTTGGAGCGTTCCACCTTCAGCTGGAATGTGGGTGCGGGTGTGATTCTGCTCAGCCATCTGCAGCTGGGATTCACCTACAACATCGCCATGGGGGCTACCGGCCAGATTGATAATGTAGGAGAGGCTATAAAGACTTTCGACGTGAAGAATAACACGTGGCAGGTCCGTCTGGCTTATTTCTTTTAAGAGAAGATATTATATTTCAGTGGATGAGGCGAGCCGCTTGCAGAAGGTTGCAGGCGGCTCGCCTTTTGTCGGATGTGACGTCACAGGAGTGTCTGTCTGAGCCATTCGGTCATGTCCTGCAGCACTTGCGGGCTGAAGTTGCCTTTCAGCGTGGGATATTCCGTGGGGAGTCCGGTCTGTGACGGCAGAAACAGGTGGTTCAGGCCTGGATAGGTGCGGGTGGTGACGTGCGGGTTGCCTTGCGTCAGTGTGCGGATGGCCTGCAGGTTGTCCGCAGTGATGACCTGCAGGTCCTTGTCGCCTCCGGCGGCCCATATCGGGCACACCACCCGGTGCAGGTCGTCCGACGGGTCATATTGCACGATGCTGACAGTCTCTGCGCTGAGGGTTTGCCGTATGAGCTGGCGTGCATTGCCCGCCCGTGTCTTTTCCGGCAGGCTGTCGTGGAGCGCTTCTGCGAACATGCCGAGGTCTTTCCAGATGTCCGTCATGACGGGGAGGCTTCTTTCCCTTATGGAGTCCAGCGGCAGGGAGGAGGCCATGGTGTCGTAGAGCCGGTCGTACAGCCCCGCCAGTCGGGTGGCTTTTTCAGCGGGCAGCAGGGAGAGAAGGGCTTTCCGGCATTGGGTCTTCATCATTTCCTTTCCGGGCGTGGCGGCTCCGGCCAGCGAGATGACGCAGGCCACGTCCTGCGGACGGCGGGCGGCGATGCGGAAGGCTATGGTGCCGCCCATGCTGTGTCCGGCCAGACCGATGCGTGCGGTGTCGATTTCCCGGCGGCTGCGGAGGTAGTCCAGCGCGCGTCCGGCGTCATCGGCAGCCGTCTGCAGGGTGGTGGTGGCATGACGTCCTCCGGAACGTCCCGTCCCGCGGTCGTCCATGCGGAGCGTGGCGAAGCCCTGCCGGGCCAGGGCGTCGGCGATCATGAAGAACGGGCGGTAGTTCCACATCTCTTCGTCCCGGTTCTGTGCGCCGCTGCCGGTGATGAGCACTATGGCGGGGAAGGGGCCTTCTCCTTCGGGCAGGACCAGTGTGCCGGCCAGCCGGATGCTGTCGGCGGCGGTGATGCTGACTTCCTCCTCACGATAAGGGAACGGCGGCTGAGGCGTGCCCGGTCTGGATGCTGCGGCTACTTTCCCCGCGATGCGTTTCAGGTTGAGGGGGAGCGACTGTCCGGCCTGCGTCACCGTTCCCTCGATGAGTGAGTCGTTGCGGATCACGCCGTCATAACGAAACCGGATTTGCGGCATTTCGATGGTCAGTTTCCCGTCGCTGCCATAGTGCACGCGTTGCACGGGAATGCCGTAAGCGCCCTGCGCCGGGCTGTCCATGGTATTGGTTGGTGTGTCGCCGTGTTGCCCGAAGTGGAACAGGATGGGCAGGTCGCCCTGGGGCGTTTGCAGGCTTCCCTCGAAATGGCCTTGGAGGCGTTGTGCGTGGAGCAGGCCTGAGGTCAGGCAGGCGGCGCACAATAATAAGATGTGTTTCATCGTAAACCGATTATTGTTTTGTCCGATAAAGTTAATGTTTTCCGGCAATATGTCGTGGGCTTTCTTGGGAAAATCTTATTTTTGCAGTATGGACGGAATCAATGATTATCACATGGACGCGCTGGACCTGTCGGTCTTGAAGCGTTTCTTTCGCGAAGAAGGCAAACCTGTGGCCTACGGGAAACATGATTATTTTGTCCGTCAGGGTGAGCGGGCTTTTGCCGTGGCCTATGTGGAGGAGGGCGCGTTCCGTTTTGTGCGTACCGATGAGGCGGGAAACGAACATGTCGTGGGCTACAGCTTTCGCGACAGTTTTGTGGCGGAATACAGCGCATGCCTGTGCGGTCGTGCTGCTTTAGCGGATGTGCAGGCTGTCGTGAAGAGTGAATTGTACGTACTGCCGTATGAGAGGTTGAGGCGTTTCTGGGAGCTTTCACCTGAGCATCAGCGGTTGGGACGCATTGTGGCGGAACAGATGTTTGTCATGACTTACCGCCGTTTGTTGGATATACTCTGCTGCACACCGGAGGAACGTTATGTGGGTGTGATGAAGGCTTATCCGGATTTGAAGGAACAGCGGCCTTTGAAAGAGATAGCATCCTATGTCGGAGTGACGCCTGAGACGGTCAGTGCCATACGCCGGAATTTGCTGAAACGGAGCAGATCTTGAATTATTTCAAGAAAATGCAGCTTTCATCTTCCTACTTTTGCCGCGGATTTAAAAAGAAAAGTGACATGAAAAGGATTGTGATTGTAGGGGCTACTTCCGGTATAGGGGAAGGGTTGGCCCGGCTGTATGCAGAACAAGAAGAGGTGAGAGTGGGATTGATGGGGCGAAGGCGGGAGTGCCTGGAGCGTCTGGCCGCTTTCCGTCCGTCGGTGTTCGAGACTGAGGTGTGTGATGTGACGGACACGGAACTGTTGGAAAGAAAACTGGAATGTCTGTCCGGCAGGTTGGGCGGTCTGGATCTGCTGATTTTATCGTCCGGGACCGGAGATTTGAATCCGGCTTTGGATTATGCGGTGGAGCGGTCTGCGCTGTTGACGAATGTCGTCGGATGGACTTGTGCGGTGGATTGGGCCGTCCGTTTTTTTGAGCGTCAAGGCCACGGTCATCTGGTGGTCATAACCTCGGCGGGAGGTCTGCGTGGTAGCGGGGCCGCACCGGCATATAATGCGACGAAGGCCTTTCAGATGAATTATGTGGAAGGCATACGGCAACGGTTGGCCGGGAGGCGTTTGCCGGTGCGGGTGACAGATATCCGTCCTGGCTTTGTGGATACGGCGATGGCCAAAGGAGACGGCCTGTTTTGGGTGGCATCGGTGGAGAAAGCGTGCCGTCAGATGATGCGTGCCATTGAAAGACGGCGCAGTGTGGTGTATGTCACCCGTCGCTGGCGTGCCGTGGCTTGGGTGTATCGTCACTTGCCGGATGGTTTGTATATGAAGATGGCAAAAGTATGAGACGAAAGAGGGCGGGCCGTTTCCGGCTTTGTCCGTGATATTTTTATGGGCAAATGGTAAAACAGAAAGGAGAATGTGAATGATGGATGCACAAGGTGGTAATCATGTCCCGCAAGGAGGCGGGACCCGCAGACCGGCGGTAGCCGGACAGTTTTATCCGGCCGGTGCGGAGCGGTTGGCGGCTGAAGTGAACCGTTTTCTGTCCGACGCTCATGCGGCGGGGACGGATGACGTGCAGGCTCTCATCGTGCCGCACGCCGGTTATGTGTTCTCCGGCGGAATGGCCGGCAGGGCTTTTGCCCGCATCGCTCCGGCAACGTGCTATAAGCGCGTCTTCTTGTTGGGGCCCAGCCACCGTGTGGCGTTCGGCGGCGTTTCCGTGAATGCGACGGACAGCTGCTACGTGACGCCGCTGGGAGATGTCGCCGTGGATAGTGCCGTATGCGGAGAACTGTTGCAGGACGACAAGCTGTTTTGCCATCTGCCTCAGGCACATGAGAAAGAGCATTGTCTGGAAGTGGAACTGCCGTTCCTGCAAAGGCGGCTGGCTGTCATGCCCCCCATTGTGCCGCTGATTGTCGGCACACAGGACTATTCTGCACTGGAGCGGTTGGCAGACAGACTGTTGCCCTATTTCACGCCAGAGAACCTGTTTGTGGTCAGTAGCGACTTTTCCCATTATCCGTCGTATGCCGACGCGCAACGGGTGGACAGGGAAACGGGTGAAGCCATCCTGTCCGCTTTGCCTGAAGTCTTTCTGGATACGTTGGCGCGGAATGCCGCGCGGGCAGTGCGCAATTTGTTGACCAGTGCCTGCGGGCAGGCACCGATAACCGTGCTGCTACTGATGATGAGCCGGACGAGAGGGCTGAAGATGGAGCACCTTGGCTATTGCAATTCGGGCGACTCACCTTATGGTGCTCGCGGGCAGGTGGTGGGTTATCATGCTTTTGCCGTGAGGCGGCAGGCAGCCGCATCGTGCGCTGACGCCCCGTCGGACAATGCACAAAGGGCCTTTTCTCTGACTGCGGATGAGAAAGAACTGTTGTTGCGTATAGCCCGGAAAAGCATTGAGAGCGTACTGTCGGAAAATCGTGGGCCGCTTTGCGACGAAACGCGGCTGACAGACAGGCTTCGTACGGACGGCGGTGCTTTCGTCACCTTATATCTTCATGGGAATTTAAGAGGATGTATAGGTAATCTGGTGGGGCGCGGACCTCTTTATCAGACGGTGGCCGACATGGCGCGGGCTGCCGCGTTTGACGATCCGCGCTTTGGGCCGTTGAGGGCGGATGAGCTGCCGAAGGTGCGGATAGACATTTCCGTGCTTTCCCCGCTCCGGCGGATTCATTCGGCCGATGAGTTCCAATTGGGGCGTCATGGCATCTTCATGGTGAAAGGCGGCAGGCAGGGAACATTCCTGCCTCAGGTGGCAGAGGAAACCCATTGGACGAAAGAAGAGTTCCTGGGCCACTGCGCACGTGACAAGGCCGGCCTGCCGTGGGACGGTTGGAAAGACGCGGAACTTTATGTATATGAGGCGGAGGTGTTCCATGAAGATGATGCGGCACGATGCTCGTGAGGCTTGGCATGAGGCTGAGTATTACGAAAGTCTGGGCGACGGGAGCGTGGTGTGCAGGCTGTGTCCGTATGCCTGCCGCATGGCGGAAGGCCGGTCCGGGCGGTGCCGGAGCCGTATGAACCGTGGCGGCCGTTTGTGGACTGACGCCTACGGTGAGGTCTGTGCTTTGCAGGCAGACCCTGTGGAGAAGAAGCCCTTGCTGCATTTTCATCCCGGCGGGCGGTGCCTTTCCCTGGCGGCTGCCGGATGTAATCTTTCGTGTCGGAACTGTCAGAATTGGATGTTGTCGCAGGTTGCGCCTGCCGAAGTGGAAAGCCGTAGACTCTTACCTGAGAATGTGGCTGCCATGGCAGTGGCGCATGCCTGCCCCATGGTGGCATATACTTATACCGAACCGCTCACTTATCTGGAATATACGCGTGATTGTGCCAAGGCGTGCCGGGAAGCGGGACTGAAAAACATCCTGGTCACGGCAGGATATGTGAACAGACGGCCTTTGGACGACCTGTTGCCTTGGCTGGATGCCGCCAATGTCGACCTGAAATCTTTTTCCGATGAAGTCTGTCAGGCAGTCTGTCATGCCAGACTGTCGCCGGTGCTGGCCACATTGGAGCGTATGCACGAAGCCGGTGTGTGGGTGGAAGTGACCAATCTGCTGATTCCGGGAGTGAATGATGACATGAAGATGATACGCGACATGTGCTTATGGCTGGTGAGTCACGGGCTGTCCGAGGCTCCGTTGTACTTCAGCCGCTTCTTTCCTCAGTATCACATGCGCCGGCTTTCTCCTACGCCGGTGGATACGCTTCTGCATGCCCGTGAGACGGCCCGCGCCTGTGGCATGAGGTATGTATATATAGGTAATGTGGATTTGCCGGAAGCCGTGGATACGCATTGTCCCCGTTGCGGGAGAGTCTTGATACGCCGTCACGGTTATCAGGTGTTGACGGCAGACTTCACCGGCGCATGTCCGGTGTGTGGGGAGCGGGTAGCCGGTGTGTTTGTCTGAGAAGTTTTTCCTTTTCGTTCGGTAGTCCCGTGGAAAGTTCGTATTTTTGTACATGGAAAAATCGCTGGGCATGAGATTCGTTGATGTCATTCTGCCGCTTCCGTTGTCGTCTGTGTTCACTTACGTGTTGCCTGCCGGCATGTGCGGTTCGGTGGAAAAAGGTTTCCGTGTGATTGTTCCTTTCGGAGCAAAGAAGATTTATACGGGGATTGTCGTGAGGGTACATGACCGTCAGCCGACAGACTATGCCTTGAAAAGCGTGCTCGAAGTGTTGGACACTCATCCGGTGCTGTTGCCTGTGCAACTGGATTTCTGGCATTGGATTGCCGACTATTACCTTTGCACGCCGGGCGATGTCTACAAAGCCGCCTTGCCTTCCGGCATGAAGCTGGAAAGCGAAAGCAAGGTGATGGTGAACGAAGAATACGCCGGTGATGAAGTGTTGTCCGATCGTGAGGTCGCTGTAGTCACGCTGTTGGAAAGCCGTGGCGAGCAGACGGTGACCCAGTTGCAGAAGAACAGTGCGGATGCGCACGTGTTGCAGGTTGTACGGTCGTTGTTGGATAAAGGCGTATTGCTGATGCGTGAGGAGGTGAAGCGTACTTATAAGCCACGGACGGAGGTGCACGTCCGCCTGTCTGCGGAGTGGTTGGACGAGCAGCGCCTGCATGCTTTGCTGGACGACTTGAAACGCGCTCCCAAGCAACAGACGTTATTGTTGAAGTATATGGATATGGCCGGTGTGGCGACGGCTTTGCGGCTGCGCAATCCGCGTATGTTGGCCGAAGTGTCCCGTAAGGCTTTGGCTGAGACTTCAGGGACAGCGTCATCCATTTGCAAGGCGTTGGTGGAGAAGGGCATTTTAGAGACATATCTGTATGAAACGGGGCGTTTGCCTAATACCGACATACCTGATACCATCGGAGTGGCTCCTTTGAGCGGTGCTCAGGAAAAAGCCTTTTCGGCCATTCTGCAAGAGTTTACCCGCCACACGGTTTGTCTGCTTCATGGAGTGACGTCGAGCGGAAAGACAGAAATCTATATACATCTGATACGGCAGCAACTGGCTAAAGGGCAACAGGTACTTTATCTGGTGCCGGAAATTGCATTGACCACCCAGTTGACCGACCGCCTGTTTCATGTGTTCGGCGCGCGGATGGGAGTCTATCATTCTAAGTTTTCCGATGCGGAGCGGGTCGAGGTCTGGCAGAAACAACTTTCCGATCAGCCTTATGATATTATTGTCGGGGTGCGTTCTTCGGTGTTTCTGCCTTTCTGCCGATTGGGATTGGTGATTGTGGATGAGGAACATGAGGCGTCTTACAAACAGCAAGACCCTGCACCGCGTTATCATGCTCGGAACGCGGCTATCGTATTGGCCCGGATGACAGGTGCGTATACGTTGTTAGGGACAGCTACTCCTGCCTTGGAAACCTATTATAATGTGCGTAAAGGAAAATATGGTCTGGTAGAACTGACAGAACGATACGGGAAGGTCCAGATGCCTGTCGTTGAAGTGGTCGACATTAAGGAGCTGCAACATAAGCGGCGTATGGTAGGACCGTTTTCACCTCGCTTGTTGGAGGAAATGCGTAGGGCGTTGGAACATAAGGAGCAAGTCATACTGTTTCAGAATCGTCGCGGGTATGCTCCTTTGATAGAGTGTCATGACTGCGGTTGGATACCCAAGTGTCAGAACTGCGATGTCAGCCTGACCTATCATAAAGGACTGAATCGCCTGACCTGTCATTATTGCGGTTACACGTGCAATGTGCCGGTGCGTTGTCCGGCTTGTGGCGGAACGGAACTCGTGCAGCGCGGTTTCGGAACGGAAAAGGTGGAGGATTTTGTCCGTCATTTGTTCCCTGAGGCTGTGGTGTCACGTATGGATTTGGATACCACACGCACCCGTGCGTCTTATGAATCTATTCTGAATCAGTTCCAACGGGGAGAGACAAATGTGCTGATCGGTACGCAGATGGTAACTAAGGGGCTGGATTTTGAACGCGTCAGTGTGGTCGGCATACTGAATGCTGACGGCATGTTGAATCAGCCTGACTTCAGAAGCTTCGAGCGTGCGTTTCAACTAATGGCTCAGGTGGCGGGGCGTGCCGGGCGTCGCAGGGAACAGGGACGCGTGATTTTGCAGACCAAAAGTCCGGAACTTCCGGTTATCCGGCAGGTTACGGCTTACGACTTCAAAGGGCTTTACCTGCAGCAGATGGAAGAACGTCAGATGTTTATGTTCCCGCCGTTCTGCCGTCTGATTTATGTCTATATGAAACATAAGCGTGCCGATGTGCTTGACCGTCTGGCTAATACCATGGCATCCCGTTTACGTGCGGTATTCGGAACGCGCATTTTGGGGCCGGATGTTCCGCCTGTATCCCGTGTGCAGTTACTTTATATCCGCAAGATCGTGCTCAAAGCCGAGCCGGGCATTGCCTTGTCTGAGGTGCGTATCAGATTGTTGGCTGTCCGGCAGGCGGTGATGGAGGAGGCAGAATTCCGTAATGTGCAAGTTTATTATGACGTAGATCCGGTCTGAGCGGTTGTTTCTTGCTCTTTCTTTTTCAGTTCCGGATAGCTGATTCGTGTGTGATAAATGGTTTTCAGTTTTTCTTTAAACACTTCTTTGGCTATGCTGATGTCGTGGAATGTGATGGGACAGTCTTTGAAGAATCCCTCCTGAGTCTGAGCATCGATGATCTTTTCCACCAGCATACTGATGTTTTCTTCGGTGTATTCGTTCAGGCTTCTTGACGCGGCTTCTACGGAATCGGCCATCATGAGGATGGCCTGTTCCAGGGTGAACGGGTTCGGACCGGGATAGGTGAAGAGAGATTCATCAATGGGAGCGTCCGGATTCTGATTCTTGTATGAGATGAGGAAGTATTTGGTTTTGCCTTTTCCGTGATGTGTGGTGATGAAATCCTTGATGACGGTAGGCAAGTTGTACTTCTCTGCCAGCTTCACTCCGTCTTTGACATGGTTGATGACAATCGCCGCGCTTTGTTCATACGTCAGACGGCTGTGTGGATTGAAGTTATTCTGGTTCTCTGTAAAGTAAGCCGGATTGTTCATTTTCCCAATGTCATGATACAGTGCGCCCGTTCTTACCAGCAGGCTTTTTGCTCCGATCTTGTTGGCTACTTCTGTAGCCAGATTGGCTACCTGCATGGAGTGCTGGAACGTTCCCGGTGCCACTTCAGACAGTTTCCGCAGCAGTTCGTTGTTTGTATTGGAAAGTTCCACCAGAGTCACATTGGAGGTGAAACCGAAAGTCTTCTCGAACAGGAACAGCAGTGGATAGGCAAACAGCAATAAGACTCCATTAATAATAATGTAGATGTACATGCTGTAGTCCAGATGTGTGATGTCTTTCTCATGAATCAGTTCAATGCTGGCATAGAACAACAGTGAGGTCAGGGTGATGTAGAATGCCGATCGGATAAGCTGTGAACGTTGTGACAGCTCGCGCAAGCTGTAGATGGCCACCATTCCCGCTACGAGTTGGGTGGCGATAAATTCGTAGGGGTATTTCAGTGAGACGGCACTGATGAGTACGGTGGCTACATGAGTGACAAATGCTGTGCGCGAATCCATGAAGACCCGTACAAAGATGGGTGCCATGGCAAAAGGAATGATGTATACGTTGAGGAGGTTATGTTTAATGAGGAATGAGGTGAGGATAGGGTATAGTACCGGAATAAAGGCGACGGACAGGATGTTGCGCGTGTTGGCCAGATAGTCTTTCCGGAACAGGTTGAAGTACAGACTCAGACAGATGAAGATGATACCCACGTAAAGCAATTGTCCGAGCAGCACGGTGCGTGTCTGCACTTTGGAGTCGTTGCGTTTGGCCGATTCTTTTTCCAGAGACATGAGAATGTTGTAAGTCTTCTCGTTCACTATATCGCCGCGGTCTATGATTTTCTGGCCGCTCATTACCATGCCGGAAGAGTAGGACAGGGAGGACAGCAGGTCTTTTCGTGATTCCTCAGACTTTGTCTTGTCAAAAGTCAGGTTAGACACGATGTAATCGTTCAGGTTACATTTGCGCAGCAGGTTGCGGTCATAAGTCAGACTGTCTTTGCCTGTGTCCAGCAGATATTCGTAGGCTGTTTTGTGGGAGAACACTTTATCCATACCGATTTCCGTAGCCTCGTTCTGTACGAATACGCGGATGTTGCTTATTTTTTCTGCATACATTCGGTCGTAGTCCTCCGTTTCCATCACCCCTTGTGAATAGATCAGTCTCAATTTGTTTTCAACATAAGGCAGATAGTTTGCCGGAACGATGGCCGGTTGTTGCTTGCCTATGTTCATCTTGAAACGGGTGATTTGATCTTCTCCTGTAACGGTGTTGAGGGCGAAGTAAGGTTCATACATCCGCAGGATGCTGTCTTGCTCATGCCGGATGGTCTGGTCGCTCTTATAGATGGGGAAATCATAGGTGGCAATCAGTTGATTGTAGCGCCAGGGCTTGCCCAGGTCGAACAGAAAGGTGGAGTGCGTGTCTCTCGGCATGTAGAGACATACGATAACAAGGGCTGCTACCGAGATGATAATGCGGTAGATACTGGCTTTCGTGCTCAGCTTGTTTTGCTGGTTATATCTGTTCATTTCTTTGTTTCATAAGAGTTATAGGGCGAAAATACGAAAAAAATACGGGGCATTTAGATAAAAAGTAGTATTTTTGCACAAAATTCACAAAAGTTACTATGGCAGACAGTAAAGTGCGAGTCCGTTTTGCCCCAAGTCCGACAGGAGCCTTGCATATAGGCGGGGTGCGAACGGCTCTCTACAATTATCTTTTTGCGCGCCAGCATGGCGGAGAGTTCATTTTCCGTATTGAAGATACAGATTCCAGCCGTTTTGTTCCGGGTGCGGAGGAATATATATTAGAGTCTTTCCGTTGGTTGGGTATTCCTTTCGATGAAGGGGTAGGTTTTGGCGGAGATCACGGTCCCTATCGGCAGTCTGAGCGCCGCGCGATCTATAAGGAATATGTGAGACAGCTGTTGGAGAACGGGAAAGCCTATATTGCCTTTGATACTCCGCAAGAGCTGGAGACTCGCCGCAAGGAAGTGCCCAACTTTCAGTATGACGCCACTACGCGCGGAAGTATGCGCAATTCGCTGACCCTCCCGAAGGACGAAGTGGAGCGGATGATTGCTGCCGGAGAACAGTACGTGGTGCGCTTCAAGGTGGAGCCGGGCGAGGACGTGCATGTCAATGACCTGATTCGCGGGGATGTGGTTATCAATTCATCCATTCTGGACGACAAGGTCCTGTACAAGAGTGCAGATGAACTGCCGACTTATCATCTGGCCAATATCGTAGACGACCATCTGATGGAGGTTACTCATGTGATTCGTGGGGAGGAGTGGTTGCCGTCGGCACCGCTTCATGTGTTGCTCTACCGTGCTTTCGGCTGGGAGGACACGATGCCCCGGTTTGCCCATCTGCCCCTGTTGCTCAAGCCTGACGGCAAGGGCAAGCTGAGCAAGCGCGACGGCGACCGTCTGGGTTTCCCCGTGTTCCCGTTGGAGTGGCACGACCCCAAAACCGGGGAGGTGTCATCGGGCTACCGCGAGAGCGGTTATCTGCCGGAGGCTGTGCTCAACTTTCTGGCCCTGCTGGGCTGGAATCCCGGTACGGATCAGGAAATCATGTCGCTGGACGAGATGGTGCGCCTGTTCGACATCACCAAGTGCAGCAAGGCCGGAGCCAAGTTTGATTATGTGAAAGGCTTGTGGTTCAATCGCGAATATATTCTGAAGAAAGACAACATGGAACTGGCACCTGCCTTTGACAAGATTTT
Organism: uncultured Paraprevotella sp.; assembly: GCA_944321365.1. Lineage (GTDB taxonomy): Bacteria > Bacteroidota > Bacteroidia > Bacteroidales > Bacteroidaceae > Paraprevotella. The sequence continues at coordinate 18,282 of CALULA010000008.1, read as the reverse complement.
GCGTGAAAACGGCATAGAGGAGCCGTTGGAGCGCGTGGCAGCGGTGGTTGGTATGATGAAGATGAAGAAAATAAACTTCATTAAGGAGCTGTGGCCCCTTTGTGATTTCTTCTTTATCGCACCGGAGACTTACAGCCGTGAAGACAAGTTTGTCCGGAAAAACTGGACGGAGACGGCGACAGCCGACATGACCGAACTGGCCGCTCTGCTGGAGCAGCTGGATGATTTCTCTGTAGAAAGTCAGAAAGCGGTGGTGGACCGCTGGGCTGAGGAGACCGGCAAGAAACCTTGGAATCCTTGGCGCGTGGCATTGGTGGGCACGGGTAAGGGTCCGGACATGTATGAGCTTTCGGCCTTTTTGGGCAAGGAAGAGACATTGCGTAGAATGCGTAAGGCTGTAGACACTCTGAAATGATGTATTCTCTTGCACTTTATCTGTATGCTTTGGCCGTAGTGCTTGCCGCACCGTTCCATCGCAAGGCAAGGCTGATGGTGAAAGGGCAGTGGAACACGTTCCGCATCCTGCGGAAGAAGATACGTCGCGGAGAGAAATATGTGTGGTTCCATGCGGCTTCTCTCGGAGAATTCGAGCAGGGGAGACCGCTGATGGAACGTCTGCGGCGCGAGTATCCGGAATATAAGATCCTGCTTACGTTCTTTTCTCCGTCGGGTTATGAAGTGCGCAAGAACTATGAAGGTGCCGATGTGGTCTGTTATCTGCCGTTTGATACGCCGGGTAATGTCCGTAGTTTTCTGAGGCTGGCCCATCCGTGCATGGCCTTTTTCATTAAGTATGAGTTCTGGAACAACTATCTGCATGCTTGTCGGCGGAAACGGATTCCCGTCTATAGCGTGAGCAGTATTTTCCGTGAGAATCAGATATTTTTCCGTTGGTACGGGCGCAGTTACAGCGATGTGTTGCGATGTGTGGCCCATTTTTTTGTGCAGAACGACGCATCGCGCGACTTGTTGCTGCGCAAAGGCATAAAGAATGTTACGGTTGTCGGTGATACCCGTTTCGACCGTGTGCTCGACATTTTCCGTCAGGCACGTGAGCTACCTTTGGTGAAGAGTTTCAAGCAAGACTCCAAGGTTCTGGTGGCCGGCAGCTCATGGCAGCCGGATGAAGACCTGATTGTTCCGTATTTCAACGCTCATCCGGAACTGAAACTGGTGTTGGCTCCCCATGTGGTGAGCGAGGAGCATCTGCGGGAGATAGAAGGCAAGCTGGAGCGTCCGGCTCTCCGCTACTCGCAGGCCACACCGGAAAACGTGCATGGAGCGGACTGTCTGATCATAGACTGCTACGGTTTGCTTTCCTCCATCTACCGTTACGGTGAGATTGCGTATGTGGGCGGAGGATTCGGCGTAGGAATCCACAACGTGCCGGAGGCGGCGGTTTATGGCATTCCGGTGCTTATCGGTCCGAACAACGGTAAGTTCCGCGAGGCGCAGGACCTTTTGGCTCTGGGCGGCTGTCTGCAAGTGACGGATGCCGTTACCTACGGACGCACGATGGATCGTCTGCTTTCCGATGCGGCTTTCCTGGCAGAGCGTGGCCGGATTGCCGGGCGTTATATTGCCGACAATGCAGGAGCCTCTGATGTCATCTTCTCCAGTGTGAAGTTTTAGGCCGTGCGGTTGCGGCGATGTTTCCTTATCGTCGGAACGTTGCGGCTCATCTTACATTCTGTTAAAGCGGTAAGCGACGGAAAGGCGGATATATTCCGTTTTTCCGTCGCGTCGTGTTTCTGTCCAGAAGTTGTTCCCGAAGTAAGTGGTGTAGTTCTTCCGCTTGTGCAGCAGGTCGAATGCATTCAGCCGGACGGTGCCCTGCTGACGGAAGAACTTGTAGGCCACGCCCAGGTCCCATACACATTCGCTCCCGTTGTCATTGCTTGTCTGCATGCCTTTCCGGTACGACCAGTCGAGACGGGTTTCCAGTTCCCAGTTGTGACCGATGAAGACTTTGGCGTTCCATTCGGCGCGGTATTGCTGCAGCCGGTAGTTGCCTTGCTCCATGGAACGGTTGGAACGGCGGTCGAGCGTGTAGGTGGCGTTCAGCTCTGTTGTGAGGAATGTCCTGCTGTAGCTGGGCGAGAGTCCGATCTGAATGCCGTGATTCTCCCCGATGTTCCTGGACGCCTGGCTTTCCCCGGCGTATTGCATGAACTTTGCGGCGTGCTGGTAGCGGTAGGCGACGGTGCTGTTCCAGGTCAGCTGTCCGAACACGGTGTAGTACGACAGCTGGCTGCCCAGGTCGTAGTTGCCGTTGATGTTGTCGGGCATGTACAGCCGTCCGCCGGTCTCCGGGTCGAACACCACCCGGTAGTCGGTGGCATTCCGCGTGTTGCTGTAGTTGACGTTGAGCTGCATCTTGCTCTGCAGGGTGCTGACGCTGAGTTCGGTGCGCAGCCTGTAGGGATTCTTCAGGTCCGGGTTGCCGGTGCGCACGTTGAGCGGGTCGGAATAGTCGGGGATGAAGATGAGCAGCTCGTCGTAGGGCATGCTCTTCTCGCCGTAGTAGGAAAGGTCGATGCTGTTGTCTTCTCCCAGCAAGGAGTGGAACAGGATGCTCTGACTGTGCAGCAGAGCCGTGTAGTTCCGGCGGACACTTTGTCCGTCCCGCCGTGCGGTGGACAGCTCTTTCCGTGCGGGCGACAGGATGAACGTGGCAGACAGCCGCGCCCGTTCCCAGTCCAAAATGAGGTCGGCCTGCAGCTCATGCCGCAGCATGCGGGAGGCTGACCGGTAGCTCAGGCTGTCGGTCAGTACGGGGCCGGCGGTCAGGTCCGTGTAGTCCGTGCGCTCGTCATCCTTAGAGTATTGGAAACCGTAGCTGAGGCTCAGGGTATGTTTCTTTCTGAATTTGATGTGGTAGTAAGCTGCGGCGTTCCAGGCCAGCTGTTCTTTGGGCTGCTCCTGCAGCTGGCTGACGTCCAGCAGACTGTCGGACAGGGAAAAGAAGGTGGTATGCGAATGACGCTCCGTCCGTCCCGTCTCCTTCCGGTAACTGATGAATCCCCGGATGCCCGCTTCATCGTCATCGGCCACCTTGCGGGAGAGGAATGCGGTCCATCTCGCGCTTTGCTCCTCCGAGGTGTTCCGCTGTTCCTCCGTGTTGAGGTTGAGCGTGTCACGCGCTTCTCCGGCGGTGGACAGGGAAGATGTGCGCGAGGTGGAGGAACTGCGGACATGGCTGAAGTACAGATTGTTGCGCATCGTGGTCTTTTCTCCGAGCCTGACGTTGCCGCTCACTCCGGCGTTGAACCTTTTGTTGCGGTTGTCATACTGCGACTCCGAGCGGTCGTAGGTCGTGTTCTCCGGCAGGAAAGAGTTAGTGGCCGTGACGGTCCGGCCCGCGTTCCGGGTGTACTGGAATCCGGATTGGGTGTTGACGTAGGCTTTCTCGAACCTCTGGGCATAGAATCCGTTGACTTCCTGCCGTATGCTTTTGTCTTCGGCCGTCTCGCCGTTGGGCATGTCCTGCAGGCGTCCGCCGAGGGAGAACTGCGGCCCGTTCCGCCGGTAGAAGTTCATGTCGCCGAACGCCATGTATTTCCGCTTCTGGTCGGCTGTCCCGGCTTCGGCATTGGCGAAGAGCACGTCCCGTATGTCCTCCTTGCTCTTCATGTCCATCACGAGCATCCGGCCCTGCGTGACGTCGAGCGAGTCGCGGTCCGTCTCGTAGACCTCCACCTGTTTGAGCTTCATGTTGGGCATGTTCTGCAGGGCGATGGAGATGTCGTGCTTGAAGAAAGAGTCACCGTTGAGCCGCATCTCCTCGATGGTGCGCCCCTTGTAGGTGAGCTGCCCGTCGTCGTAGCGCAGTCCGGGCAACCGGCGCACCAGCTGGAGCAGCACCGTCCCTTCGGGCATCTCGTAGGCGTCCACGTTGAACACGGTGGTGTCGCCGCGCTGGTACATCTTTTTCAGTTCGCCGATGATCTGCGCTTCCTCTAGCGTGACGGGACGGCTGTGCAGCACGGCACTGTCCATCCGGACCTCATAGGCCGGGCCGTAGGCGTCTCTTGTCTTCACGGCGGGCAGCACGCAGTCCAGCGTGTCCATGCCCACGTAGGTGATGACGACCCGTATTTCCGGCTTCTCCGGCTTGCCCTTTCCCCAGACGGCGCAATAGAAACGGCCGTCCTGCAGCGTGGGGGCGGTGGTCTGCAACTGCGCGGAGTCGGCGGTGCAGTAGGCCCACACGTGCGCCCCTTCCAACGGGAAGGGACGGTCGTGGAACTCATCGGCGGCGAACAGCTGTCCCCGCACGGTGCAGCGGAAAGGATAGTCGCGCAGGATGCGGGCCGTTTGCTCACGCTGCGGCCGGATGCTGACCTGTGCGCGGACGGGACAGTTCCATCCGATGAGGCAGAGGCAGGCGATGAGGATAGGCAGTTTCATGTCTCGTTTTGCAGGTTTCATGGAGGCGGGTGCGGGCTGTTTCCGTGCGTCCGTCGGGGGACGTGCGGGGCGTCCTTCCTCGGTCATTTTTCTTTGTAGAGGCAAAAATAAGTTAAATTTTGTAACTGTGCAAGCCTTTCGCCACCGGATGTCCGGTCTCGTCCTGCCCCTCGCGATGGACGGCGTTGTGCTGTGCGGGGCGTACTGTTCCCCGGTGGCGTTCCTGTCGTCCGGCTCCGCTTGCAGCCTGTCACTTTGACATTTTGTCGTCCAGCCTCCTCGGCATTCGCGTATTTGCGGCCTGGCGGACGGTTGGGCGCAAAAAACGCAATCCTGCGGACCTTTCAAGATGCACGGTGTCAGCGGAAAACCGTTTTCACCGGACAAGTGCGCGGGGATGGGTGGCCTTGTGCGCACAGGCGGGCCGTGCGTGTCAGCCAACGGGCCGTTCCGCGTGCTTTTTGATATTCCTGCAGAAGGCGTCCCGTCGCGTCAAATAGAGAAAAAAGCGGCAAAAAGCACGGCTGAACCTCGCCTTGCCGGGCTTTTTTTCCGGCGTTGCGGCAGACTTTCCGGTTTTGTGCGCACAACGCCACGCGTCATTGCGCACAAAAAAAGTGTTTTTTCTGCAATGCCGTCCGCGTCTTTCCGCAAAGAATCCGGCGTTTTTGCGGAAAAATGGTTAAAATCAGTAATATAATGTAAAGATACGTATAAGAAAATCTTCCGGATTGGAGAAGATGGTGTAAGGTGCTGTCCGACAAAAAGCGGGAATGCGTTGCTTTTTGTTATGGAAAATGCAGATTCGCTTTCTTCTTGTCTTTCCGCCCTCCGCTGGCGGGAGGTCCGGATGCGGAAAAACGGTCCGTCTTGCAGGGGAACGGTCCTGACTCCCACGGCAAGTCACTTTCCCTGTAAGGGTGCGGGTGGTGTCGTGGTGGGTAGCGGACGGTGTTGCCGTTGGTCCGGCGGGGAAGGTGGGGTGGCGGTGCGGTGGGCGGATGGAGGCGCAGGTGCCCCAGTGGCGTCATGCCCGCACCGGGTCTGCCCCATAACGGCCATCCGGGAAGACGCACGGTGATGCCTCTTCCCGGATGTGTTCCTGCGGACGGCTTTTATTCTGCCGTGCCTTCCGCCGTCTCGTATTCTTCCGACGTGGTGCAGTAGCGCGTGTTGCCGGGGTCGGCGTCCGAGCGGCGGTACCAGTCGGAGTACATGATGTAGTGCTGGGCGTAGTTCTTGTTGAGTTCCCTGGCCTGTTCGGGGTCCACCTTCTTGATGAATTTGGCCGGAACGCCGCCCCACAGCTCGCCGTCGCCGATGACGGTGCGCGACAGCACCAGTGCTCCGGCGGCCACGATGGCTCCGTGTCCGACGACGGCGTGGTCCATGACCGTGGATCCCATGCCGATGAGTGCGCCGCTCTTCACCTCGCAGCCGTGCAGGGTGACGTTATGTCCCACGGTAACGTCGTCGCCGATGATGATGGGGGCTTTGCCGTAGAGGGTGTGCAGGCAGGAGCCGTCCTGTATGTTCACGCGGTTGCCGATTTTGATATAGTGTACGTCGCCGCGCAGTACGGCGTTGAACCATACCGTGCAGTCATCGCCCATGGTGACGTCGCCGATGATGGCTGCCCCTTCGGAGAAATAGCAGTGCTTGCCGAATTTCGGGGTCAGGTCGTTGAGTTTTTTGATAAGTGCCATTTGTCTGTATTTTTTGTCAGTTTGTTGTTTCATTTTGTATGCGGACGGGTGGCTTCGCGCAGCCATGCGCGGTGTCCGTCGTCGAGCAGCGGCGACAGTTGTTCGTACACCCGTTGGTGATATTGGTCGAGCCAGTCGGTTTCCTCACGGTCGAGCATGGACCAGTCTATCGGCGTCGTGTCGATGGGACAGAGGGTGAGCGGGTCGAATTGCAGGAAGGTGCCGAATTCCGTTTCGCGGCAGGGCAGGATGAGTTGCGTGTTCTCGATGCGCACCCCGTGTCGTCCGGTGCGGTAGATGCCCGGCTCGTTGGTCACGGTCATGTAGGGGAGCAGCGGCGCAGGCATGTAGTTCATGCGGATCTGATGCGGTCCCTCGTGCACGCAGAGACAGGAACCGACGCCGTGCCCCGTGCCGTGCAGGAAGTTGACGCCCTCCTGCCACATGGCATAGCGGGCGCAGGCATCAAGCTGTGTGCCGCTGCATCCTTTCGGGAATTTGGCGCGGGCCAGCCGGATGTGCCCCTTGAGCACCAGCGTGTAGTCGCGGCGTTCCTCCTCCGTGACGGGTCCGAGGGCGATGGTGCGGGTCAGGTCCGTGGTGCCGTCGGCATACTGTGCGCCGGAGTCTATCAGCAGCAGGCCTTCAGCACGCAGCGCGATGTCGCTTTCCGGTGTAGGCTCGTAGTGTACGATGGCCCCGTGGGCGGCATATCCGGCGATGGTGTCGAAGCTGTTGCCGCAGTACAGAGCCTGTTCGCCGCGCAGCTCGTCCAGTTTGCGGCAGATGCTCAGTTCCGTCTGTCCTCCGGCCTGTACGGCAGGTTTCAGCCAGCGGAGGAACTTCACCATCGCCACGCCGTCGCGCAGCATGGCCCGTCGGAAGCCCTCCACTTCGGCCGGGCATTTCACGGCCTTGAGCATGGCCACGGGCGACGGGGTGTCCTCCACAGCGCAGCCTTCGGGCAGGGCGCGGCAGAGCATGAGGTTGACACTGCGGCGGTCGAGCAGCATGCGTCTGCCGTTGAACCGCTGCAGATCGGCCGTGATGTCGTCGTAATCGCGCACGTCGGCGGTGGACTCTGCCAGATGTGCGGCGACTTCCGTCGTAAGTTTTACCTTATTAATATATAGGGTGCAGCATGTTGGCGTGATGATCAGATAAGAGACGAAGACGGGAGTGCAGTGCACGTCCGTGCCCCGCAGGTTGAGCGTCCAGGCTATTTCGTCGAGAGCCGTCAGTATGAGTCCGTCGGCCTGCCGCTCCGTCAGGGATGCGCGGATGAGGGCCAGCTTTTCGCCTACGCTCCGTCCGGCATATTCCAACGGCTGGATGCGCACGGGGTTGTCCGGCAGTGGCGGACGGTCGGTCCACAGTGCGTCGGCAGGGTTGGGCGCGACCTCCAGCCTGAGGCCGTGCTGCCTGAAGAGCGGGGTGTCTATGGCGCGGATGTCCTCCATGCTGCAAGTCCATCCGTCGATGCCCACGCGGCTGTCGGGCGGCAGTACACCGGCCAGCCATTCCGCTACGGTGGGCGTGCCCTCCACACGTTCTTTCATCAGCCGGAACGGCGTTCCCGCCAGTTGTTCTTCCGCAGCCAGAAAATAGCGGGAGTCGGTCCACAGTGCGGCATCGTTCTGTGTGACCACGGCAGTGCCGGCAGACCCGTCGAAACCCGAAATCCATTCGCGCGTCTTCCAGTGTGCGGGCGGATATTCACTGTAGTGCGGGTCGGTGCTGGGGAAGATGTAGGCGTCCAGCCCGTGCTCTTGCAAGTAAGCCCGCAGGCTGTTTACCCGTTGTGTGATGAGTCTGTTCATGAGTATAAATGCAATTGTGATGCGGCAAAATTACAATTATATTTGGCTGTACGGAAACAAAATCCGTTGAAAAAGTCGTTTCGTGCCGCAAGAAAGCCCGCCCGGAACTGCAAGATGGAGAGTGATGCCCTGCTTCACATTGCCCGCCCATGGCCGGATTTCTGGCCGACTGTGGTGCGGAAAGCGTGCTTCTCTCCTGCAGGTCGGCCTGATGTAGTGGTCTTTTACGTGCTAAAAGTGGTTAAAATATGCATAAGTCATCCCGAAAGAGCCGTTTTTCGGTCTTGTAAAAATTTCTTCTTCGTATAGTAGATTATGACCAAAAGAGAAAACATGATGAGTTACACGACAAAGCCACATTTTCGGGGCTACAGGCACTTCCTGTGTTGTGTCGCCCCCCAGCCTGCACCGGTGTGCGAGTTTTTCATCTACCTGTCCGGTTTCAACGAGGATTATTCCCGGCTGTTCCGCTGTTCTACGCGGGAGCCTGGCTGTATGAAATCCGCATTCCGTAAACTGGGCATCCGCTGTTCTGAGGTGCGCCCGCTGTACGGTATCAACTTCCGACGCGACATCGCCCGTGTCCGGGCGGACGGGCAGTTCTACACCGTGCTGGAACTGGACCGGATGAAGGGCACGGACGAGGTGGAACAGTCCCTTGGCTTTCTCGCGCGTTGCGGCGGGGAGCGGCAGGATGCGGACGATGCGCTCCCGGCGACAGGGACGGCACGGGCCGGGGCAGACCGTAGAGCCGGACTGGCGGTCCGCATGGAAAGACAGACGGAGCGTGGACGGGATGATGAAGCATGACAGGCGTCCCGCTGTTCGCAGGCGGTTGCTGCGGGTGGTTATGCCGGAGCCGCCGTGATGCATCCCGACAGGAAACGCTTTTCCGTTGAGTAACAGTCATATTTCGGAGTATACAGATATTTTTATCCGCGAGAAACAAAAAACCGGAGAAAACGTTGCCTTGTTCCGGCAAAAGCGTTATCTTTGTTTGTCCGGGGGAGAAATCCCGGATGATAAGAAGGCGTTTTTTGCTTTATCCTTAAAAGCGAAATCTGGAAAATGGAGCACGAGGATGGAGACAAGGTAACGTTCATTCTGTTTGTATATGTACGTATACAGCCCGCGCTGTGTCGTCCATCATACAACAGCGTGGGGTTATTGTTTCTCGGTTCATTTGTGCAAGGCTTTTCCAGATGCCCGCTTTTGGATGAACAGGACAAGTCTCACGCTTTTCTTGTACCCGGACATTAATCAAATTGAACAACGCCGATTTCGGAGACTTGTAGGCACCTTAAATTCTAAAAAGTCATGGACAAGAATTTGTTGACCGATGTGGTGGCGCAGATGCCGCAGGAGTTTGACGCGCATCAGCTAATCAACTGTTTCATTAAGATGCATTTTGGTGATTACGTGGCCATGTTGTGGAATCACCTTAATACCGATGCTGTATTGAGAAGTGTGCATGCCGAGATTATGCTTTGTATGGCAAAGCATGCTGCCGACTTGGGCGTTCAGAAGATAAGTAATGATTCTCCAAGTCAGTGGGCAAAGGGAGATGTGAACAGCATGCCGGTGGATGGCGGGAACCAGTAACCCGTTCTTACGAGCTGCCGGGCGAGTTCCCGGCAGCTGTAAGAACGGGGCGTGGAGGCCATTGTAGTTTATGAATTTCAAAAAAGAGCGAATGATGAAAAAGATATTATTGTTTTTTGCGCTTGCAATGTTCGCGGTTATAGGGCGAAGCCAGAACAGTTCGAACTCCTATCAGGCTTATCTGGATACGCTCAACCTGACCTATACAGGGCCGTTAAAGGCTCATGAGCAGTATGTGATAAGGATGATGGCGGGCATAATGCCATATGCTTATGACCGTTATTATGATAAGAGTAAGTTTCTTGAAGCTTTTTATGATTATCCTTTGGTTTCTTCTTTCATTTCCAGAGTAGCTGATGAAGTAGGCAAATATGTAGAGAAGAATGCCGTTTTCGTGGAAGATATGGATTATGAGGGAAATGCGGTGCCGAGATGTTCTGTTTCCGGAACGACGTTTTATAGTGAAATATGCTTATTTCCTATGGATGAATCTACGATAAGGTCTGTTGCTGATTCTTATGTGGAGTTAATGTTAGAATTTCATTTCCCTGAGAAATTTGATTTTGAATTTTCTCCTGTTCTGGGGAATGTAAAGTTGCAGAATAAGGCAAGAGAGGCTTTGGAATGTGGTTCTCTAAGGAAAGCATGTTCACAGAATGGATTTTATGATGAAAAATTTGCCTGCGAGGTGGTGGGGTATATCTGTTACTCTGCAATGGTATCACACCTTGTCCGGAATGGAAATTATGGAGAAAAGGCAATGTTTGTGGTTGATAATGCTATGATGTTGATTCCTCTTGCGACAACGGGTGAGGGAACCTTTAGGGACGCGCTCAGTAATGGCGCGTATTCAGCCAAGTTGAAGGAATGGAGAAAGAAAATACTTTCACTTTTTAATTAACCGTGAGTCGAAAGAAAAACAAGCTATGAACAAGAAAGTGATTTCGTTTGCATCGTGGTTGCTGGGGCTTTTGTCCCTGGCAGCCTGCAATAAGACGGAGGACGTATTGTCCAAGATAGAATATGTACCGTTCCAGATGGAGAAGGACGGGCGGTGGGGGATGGTCTCTCTTGACGGAGAAATCCTTTATGAGGATGAGTTCGACAGCCAGCCCACGTTTGCCGTGAACGGACGGTTCGCAGTGAAGAACAGCAATGGTATGTGGGAAATCTATGCCACAGAGAAGCCACCCCGGAAAATCGGCGAGGAATATGTATCGGTCTCTTCGTTCGGGCCGGGCGTGGCTTTGGTGACGCGGGGGAAGAACAAGGGCATAGAAATGATAGACCGGGACGGGAACGTGAAATGCGCCTTGAACGAGGTCGTGGGCAAATCTGTGGATGCGGCCATGCCGCTTTATTTTATGAGAGGAGCAAATTTGTATTTCAGTCCTTTTGTTGTATTTCGGGTGGACAAGAAGGTAGGCTGTATGGATGCGGAAGGCCATGTGGTCATACCCCCGGAGTATAGTTGGATAACTTTTTCCGGTAAATATCTGATGGCTTTTAAAGAACGGAATCTTGCAAAAATGGATAGGGATTATGTGGAGTCTTTGTTTTCCTTGGGGGGGTATATTACGGAAGATGGCGACACTTTGCGGACTTGTGTTTTTGACCGGACGGGCAACAGAATCAGGGCATTTACGACTGTAGGGGAGAGTATGACCGGTTGGTTTTCGGATGAGATAATCTATGTGGGGAAATATACTGATGAGAAGTTTAGGTGTGAGTTGAGAACGCCGGACAATGAGGTCCTGCTGAAGCTTCCTTCGGGCGTTATTCCAATGCCTGCATTTTCTATACTGGGGGATAAGTTTGTTTTTTTGGATGAGAATAGTGGACATTTCGGATTGATGAACATGGCGGGCGATATGCTGATTCGGGACAAATATGGGGAAATGATGGCTGCTTCTGATAATCTGTATGTGGTTGCGAGGGATGATGATGACTATAATCTGGTGGATGAGAAAGACAATCCCGTGGGGAATATGACTTTTAAATCTGTGATGTTCTGTGGCGACAGGAAAATACTGGTAGAGGAAGAGGAGAACAGTTATTGTTTTATCGACCATGCGGGCCGCAAGACGGGAGATAAGACATTTTATAATGTGGATGTGGTATCAAGTGGCTTATCCATGGTTGTGGAGAGCGACTATATAGATTTGACCGGATTGTTGGACACGCTGAATATCCGGAAAGACGGAATAGACAAGTTCTCGTTGCAAATGTCGGCCATGGAGTGCGCGCAACAGACCTATAAAAAGGATTGCTCGGATTATGAAAATACTTCCTCCATCAGTACCCTACGTTGTTTGAAGTCATGCTGGATGGAACTGGCGGTCTCTTTCCCGGAAGATGTCTGTCAGACAGGGATAACGTTTGCACCAGATTGGTATGGTAACTACCAAGAGGTATATGGTGATAAGTTTACCACTACACGACCGGAATGCGTAGTATTGAGCTTCATGAACACAGGAAAGCTGAAAGGCAAGGCGGACCTGCTGCTTGAAGCCGCAAAACCCTATATAAAGAAACTGGGAAAGCGTGTGACCCGTGATGAGGACAATGTGCTGATATGCGAACTGGGGAGTGGAAGAGTGGCCGCAGTCCTGAAGAACAAAAACGAAAACAATGTCATATTGTATATCGGGGCGGTCGACCGGTTCTTTGAACTCATGGAAGCCGCCAACGGTGAATAAGCGGCAGAAAGAGACAAATTGTTCACAAAAAAAGAATAGACCATGAAAAAGAAAAAGTTAATGTTTGTGTCGGTTCTGTCGGGCCTGCTGGCCCTGACCGGCTGCAAGAAGACGGCGGACGACGTTTCCATGATGGAATATGTGCCGTTCCAGACGGAAGAGGACGGACGGTGGGGGATGGTCTCCACCGATGGTGTGGTCCTTTGTGAGGACGAGTTCGACAATGTGCCCACAGTGGCCGTGAACGGACGCTTCATGGTGAAGAATGCTTCGGACCGGTGGGAAATCTATGCCACGGAGAAACCCGTGCGGAAGGTAGGGGAGGACTATGCGCAGGCCACTCTGTTCGGCGGGGATGCGGCACTCGTGGTCAGGGGAGAGAACAAGGGCATAGAACTGATAGACAAAGACGGGAAGGTGCGGTTCGCGTTGAACGACATCGCGGACACGCTGGTGGACAAGGCCCGTTTCTTGCCCGTCGGCATGGCGTCTGTGGTTTCCGTGGCGGGCGGCTGTTACAACGGGATTATCGAATTTGCGGCAGGCGGAAAGGCCGGTTGCATGAACACGCAGGGGAAAGTCATTGTCCCGCCGGAATACGACACCTTCTTCTCTTCCGGCAAACATCTGCTGGCCTGCAAGGGATATAACACGGACACCTTGCTGGTGCGTATCTTCGACAATACGGGGAAGCAGCTGCACGAGTACGACTATCACAGCAAAAATGCGGATGAGGGACTGCTGGCCTACTGGCTGTCCGACGGCATATTCTGCCTGTCTGAAGGGGGCGATCCGCAGCGTTATAAGCTGCTGGATATGGAGGGGAACGTCCTGCTCCGCATGAAGCCCGGCCTGATGCCGCTGCCGTCCTTGTATCCGACGTTGGGGAATGACCCGTTTGTGTTCCAGAATCAGGAAACCGGGAAGCGGGGACTGATGTCATTGGCCGGGGACATGTTGCTTCGCGACAAGTATGACGGCTTTTCCTATTTTATGAAAGAAGCCTACGCGGTGGGCCGGGACGGAAAGGTACGGCTGGTGGACGTGAAAGACAATCCCATCGGGACGATGGAATTTGAGGACGTGCTTCCGCTGGCGGGGGAAGACAAGATTCTGGCCGAGCGGGAAGACAACGAATGGATTTTCCTGGACAACAAAGGTCAGCGGGTGGGCGATAAGATGTTCTATGCCCTGAGCGACGGCACCGGTGACCCCGTTGTGGAAAGCGATTATGTGAACTTCACGGCCCTGCTGGACTCCCTGCACATTACGCCGGAGGGCCTTGGCCCCTTCCGGCTGGGGATGACGGCGAAGGCCTGTGCGGCCCAGACGGAACGCAAGGCATGCACGGACTATCCCCAGTCGGAAGGAGGAAATTTCATCGTGGCTGTCCGTGACCTGGGCTTTTGTAAGATATCCTTTGCAGCAGTATTCGATGAGTATGTCTGTCAATTGAGAACCAAACGCAAGGTGACGTATGTGTATGGTTGGCCTTATGCTTATGATGAGCCTGTCGGCTACTGGTTCACTAATACCCGGCCTGCCGCACTGTTGTTGGAAATTTACGGCGGGCGGTTGGACGGACGGGGACAGGAGTTGTTCAAGGCCTTGAAAGCGCATGCGGAGACCAACAAGTGGACGGTGGAGGGTGAGAAAGAAAACGCCATTCTCGTGAACGTAGGGAAAGGAAATTTGCTGTTGTTCCGAAGAAACGATTCGGATGGAGGCGATATGATTATGTTCCTTGGGGATAAGAAGTCCGTGATGGATAGTTGGAATACTATAGAGTGACATCTTTAGGAGGATAGAAGTATGAAAAAGTTGATATGGATGCTTTTGTTCGTGGCAACGGCTACCCTGGGGCATGCCGGCAACCGCTATCTGGATTCGTTGAACATGACTTTCAACGGGCCGCTGGAAGTGCACGAACAGTATGTGACCCGTCTGGTCAGGGCATACGTGTACGAGCAGACCGGCGGACAGCCCTATGAAGATGAGTTGCTGGACACCCTGAACCGTTGTCCGCTGGTGCTTTCCTATATGGAGCGGGTGCGGAAACAGGTCTATGCCTATCTGCAGCAGAATGTGCAGGAACGTTACAACTTCTCCAAAGGCGTGAAAAAGGAGTATGTGTTGCCCGACGGGCTGTATTTCAAGATATACAGCATCGTCGACAGTCTGGACTACGCGGCAGAACTGATGTCCATGGCTTATATGGCGTGCCTGTTGAGGTATAAATGCAGCTTCATCCCGTGTTTTGATGTCCTGTTTAAACCTTTTGGGAGCGGGAACGGCCCCTACAGCCTTAACGACAAAACCTCAGATGTGGATATCTACCTAGAGTGGGAGAACTCTGCGGCACTGCGGGCGAAAGTGAACCGGGCCAAGGCGCTTAAAAGCATTAAGAAAGTCTGCATGACGGATGGACGTTACGACCACAGGGAGGCTATCCGCGTGGCCAAGATACTGTACTTCATGAAAATATCCGAAACGCTGAAGTCCAGTCTGCCCATCGGGTATAAGGCCGTGCTGCTGGCGGACTACAGCCACTGTTTCAGGAATCTGGACCCTTTGGTGCAGCCTTTCCCCTATAGCGAGTCGCAGGATATGGTCATCACCTTCTTTCCTTTCTGACCTGCGGGCCGGGCCGTCGCGCGGTTGAGGGAATGCGGAGAAACATGCCCTTGTCGGAGCCTTTCTTTTATGAAACTTTTAATGTTGCGGTATTGCCCTTCATGGAAATATGTCGTATCTTTGTGTCGTCCAAAAAGAAGGAGACAGATTTATTTAAATATAAAAGAATATGGAATTTCTGACGAATGACAAATTGGTGATTGTCGGTGCTGCCGGCATGATTGGTTCCAACATGGCACAGACTGCCCTGATGATGGGCTTGACTTCAAACCTGTGTCTGTATGACGTGTTCTCGCCCGAAGGCGTGGCCGAGGAGATGCGTCAGAGCGGTTTCGACAATGTGAACATCACGGCTACTACCGATGTGGCCGAGGCTTTCAAGGATGCCAAGTATATCATTTCCTCTGGCGGTGCTCCGCGTAAGGCCGGCATGACCCGCGAGGACCTGCTCAAGGGTAACTGTGAAATCGCCGAGCAGCTGGGTAAGGACATCAAGACTTATTGTCCGGATGTGAAGCATGTGGTCATCATCTTCAACCCGGCCGACCTTACGGGGCTGGTAACGCTGCTGTATTCCGGCTTGAAACCCAGCCAGGTGACTACGCTGGCAGGTCTGGATTCTACGCGTCTGCAGAGCGCACTGGCCAAGAAGTTCGGCGTGCTGCAGAGCAAGGTGACCGGTTGTGCCACTTATGGCGGCCACGGCGAGCAGATGGCCGTGTTCGGCTCTGCTGTGAAGATTGACGGAAAACCCCTGCATGACATCATCGGCACGGCTGCATTCAGCAATGAGGAGTGGGAGCAGATGAAAGTGGATGTGACCAAGGGAGGTGCGAAGATCATCGAACTTCGCGGACGCTCTTCTTTCCAGAGCCCGTCTTATCTGTCGGTAGAAATGATCCGTGCGGCTATGGGTGGCGAGGCATTCCGCTGGCCGGCCGGTACGTATGTCAAGACCGACAAGTATGACCACATCATGATGGCCATGAACACCACGATTGACGCTGACGGTTGCCACTATACGGTGCCCGAAGGCACGGCGGACGAAATCGCCAAGCTGGATGCCAGCTATGAGCATCTCTGCAAGATGCGTGACGAGCTGGTGACGCTGAATATTGTTCCGGCAATATCAGAATGGAGCAAGATTAATCCGAATCTGTAAGTCGTTTGGATTAAAAAATATCAGACAGGGGAGCAAATCTACAACAGATTTGCTCCCTTGTCCGTTTGGTGGTCGGGTAATAATGTTTAATCTTTGTAAGAAAAAGTCGCCGAAATCGGATATGGGCGGTCGAGGGCGTGGACGACGTGTCGGTATGTTGCGCAATGCAATGGGAAGTGTTGCGCAATATCGTGCGTATTGTTGCGCAAAAACACGAATGCCCGTGCGCAATATTTTCCTTCTTTTTGAGGACGTTCTTTGCCGATAGCTGTTTATAGTTCTATAAATAGCTGTGTATGATGCAGAAGGCAGAGGCGTACAGCCCGTATTTGACTGCTCTTTTTCGGCCCGGCTGATGCTTGCGTTCGGATCATATTGTGTACAGCGTCATGCCTGATGTCAGGCCACTGTGACTGAAGTCGTTCCGTTGCTTCCCGTGATGTCAATGGCTGTACTGAATGTTTTCAGTTTATTCCCAGGGCTGTTTTCTAGTGAGCCGATCATTTGTTTTGTGTGTTAAAATGCAGGAAAACCGCTTAATTTTTTGTTGATTACAAAAACATTGCTTAATTTTGCACCGCATTTTGCAAAAAATATTCGTTTAATACATTATTAATAAAAAGGAAGAAAAAATGATTGTAGTACCTGTAAAAGAAGGCGAGAACATCGAAAGAGCACTGAAGAAATTCAAAAGAAAATTTGAAAAGACTGGTGTCGTGAAAGAATTAAGAAGAAGACAGCAGTACGACAAACCTTCAGTAATTAAGAGACTTGCCAAGGAGCGTGCCGTTTACGCTCAGAAAATGCAGCGTGTAGAGGAATAATTTTTGCTGTTTCCCTTTGAACTTTTAGGATTATTTCTTATATTCGTTGCCACAAAAGCAAAGAGAAATGTGGCTGGACTCCTTTTTGGATTATCTGACGTTCGAGCGAAATTATTCGCCCAGGACAGTCGGGGAATATCAAGACGATTTGAGAGCGTTTGAGTCGTTCTATAAGGAAGTGGATGCCGCGCTGTCTTGGGATACGGTGGATGCCGATGTGGTGAGAAACTGGATGGTGAAGATGATGGAGTCCGGTAGGACTGCCACTACGGTTAACCGAAGGTTGAGCGCGTTGCGTACGTTTTATAAATATGTACTGAAGCGGGGATGGATGCATTCTGACCCTGTGCGTAACATACGGGGGCCCAAGAAAAAGAAGCCGTTGCCGGTATTTCTGAAAGAGGCGGAGATGAACCGTTTGCTGGATGGAGATTACTTTGGCGAAGATTTTGCGGGCAAACGAGATCGGCTGATTGTTGCGATGTTTTATGTGACGGGAATCCGTCTGTCTGAGCTGACAGGGCTAAATGTCGCAGACGTAAGTCTGCCTGAACAGACGGTGAAGGTGACAGGAAAGCGGAATAAGCAGCGGATTATCCCATTTGGGGAAGAGCTGAAAAATATGCTGGAGGCCTATTTGGAGCAGAGAAAGCCGATGGGCGCAGATTTTCAAGCAGCTCTTTTCGTAGATGCCGAAGGCTTACGTCTGAAAAAGACTAAAGTGCGGACGTTAGTGCAGCATTATTTGAGCTTGGTTACCACACAGCGGAAAAGAAGTCCGCATGTATTGCGGCATACTTTCGCCACCTCGATGCTGAATCATCATGCAGATTTAGAATCTCTGAAAGAGTTGTTGGGGCATGAAAGCATTTCTACAACGGAGGTGTATACCCATACGACTTTTGAGGAGCTGAAAGAAATGTATAACCACGCTCATCCACGAGCGTAAAAATGGCAAGACTATGGAGATAAGAATTCAGGCAATTCATTTTGATGCCACAGAAAAGCTTCAAGAGTTTATCAAGAAGAAAGTAACAAAGTTCGGGAAATTCAGCGATGAAATAAGAAAGGTAGAGGTGTCATTGAAGGTCGTGAAGCCCGAAACCTCTCTGAACAAGGAGGCCTCTATAAAAGTGCTGGCTTCTACAGGGGAGTTCTTCGCGGAGAAAGTGTGCGACACATTTGAGGAAGCAGTAGACGTTTGCTTGGATGCATTGGTTCGTCAGTTGTCCAAGTATAAGGAAAAACAACGGGAGCATTAAAAAAAAGAACGATTTTTTTTGCGATTCCGAAAAATACTCTTAACTTTGCAGCCGTTTCAGACATGTCGGAAGATATGCAGGCTGCAACCGCCTCTTTAGCTCAGTTGGCCAGAGCACGTGATTTGTAATCTCGGGGTCGTTGGTTCGAATCCGACAAGAGGCT
>CALULA010000007.1 GCA_944321365.1 uncultured Paraprevotella sp. | reverse complement strand
AGCAATTCCCCTGCGCTCACCGCACGGGGCCGCGACACGGCGGGCGGAAAGCCGCGGCAGGGCACAGCCGCCACGGCACCGCACACGCAAGGACGGCACCGCGGGACACCGCTGCCGCCGCGATACGGGGCTGCAGGCATCCCGCCGCGCCCGCAAGGATGGCAGCGCAGGACGCAAGGGCCTGCGCACAGACTCCGGAGGCCTTGAGCAAGGACCGCCACACTCTTGCGCAAAAAAGCCCACGCCTTTGCGCATAAACGGGAACTTTCTTGCACATAAATGCCGGCACCCTTGCGCAAAAACACCGACGGCAACGGACTGCGACAAAAAAGGCCGCGAGAAAGCAGGGAAAACATCCGGGCTATGACGAGAAAAAACGGAGACCCATATTGAAAAAAATGCATGCTAAAAGGCAAAAAGAAAAGGACGTATCCTCACGACACATCCTCTCACAACATCTTTATAGGTATTAGTTCTTTAAGGTAAAAAGATTGTTTTCAGAATAACAGTTGCAAATATCGCGCTTTCTTTTTACCTGACAAAACAAAAATAGATGTTTCTTAACATAAAATATATCGTTCCAAAATCTTTTCGCAAAAACAGCACATTTATACCTTATTATTATACACACTTAGAATCCATATTCCAAATATTAATAGTATCTTTGCCCTTAATAATATTATTATTTCAAAAAACAGATTGGTTATGACAGGAATGACTCACGACGAAACAGAGGAAAAAAAGAGCCTGAATTTTGTAGAGGAAATCGTAGTGAACGACCTCAAAGCCGGAAAAAACGACGGAAGGCTGCAAACCCGCTTTCCACCAGAACCCAACGGCTATCTGCATATAGGACACGCAAAAGCCATTTGCATGGATTTCGGTATAGCGGAAAAATACAACGGCGTGTGCAATTTGCGCCTGGATGATACAAACCCTATCAAAGAAGATACTGAATATGTGGAGGCCATCAAAAAGGATATCCAGTGGCTGGGATTCAAATGGGAAAACATATATCACGCGTCAGACTACTTCCAACAGCTCTGGGACTTCGCCGTCAGACTGATTAAAGAAGGAAAAGCATATGTCGACGAACAAAGCAGCGAGCAGATAGCTCTTCAAAAAGGCACGCCTACACAACCCGGAACACCGAGTCCGTTTCGTGACCGTCCCATAGAAGAGAATCTGGAATTGTTCAACAAGATGAACAGTGGAGAAGCCGAAGAAGGCTCCATGGTGTTACGGGCAAAACTGGACATGGGAAGCCCGAACATGCACTTCCGCGACCCCATTATCTATCGTATCATCAACAAAGAGCACCATCGTACGGGCAATAAATGGAAGGCCTACCCCATGTATGACTTTGCACATGGACAGAGCGACTATTTTGAAGGAGTCACCCACTCCATCTGCACGTTGGAATTTGTTCCCCATCGCCCTTTGTATGATCATTTCATCGATGAACTGAAAGAAGGCAAGGACCTAAACAATCATCGTCCGCGCCAGATCGAATTCAACCGGCTGAATCTGACCTATACGGTCATGAGCAAACGCAAGTTGCTGGCCCTGGTGAAAGAAGGCTTGGTAAACGGGTGGGATGACCCGCGCATGCCTACCCTTTGCGGTCTTCGCCGCCGTGGCTACTCTCCGGAATCCATCCGCAAATTCATCGACATGATAGGATACACTAAGTTTGATGCACTTAACGATGTTGCCATGCTGGAAGCAGCAGCCAGAGAAGACCTGAATGCACGCGCCATCCGTGTATCCGCCGTGTTAAACCCGGTGCGACTCGTCATCACAAATTATCCGGAAGGTCAAGTAGAGGAATTAGAAGCCGTGAACAATCCGGAAAACGAAGCAGACGGTACGCACAGCATAGAATTCAGCCGTGAACTATGGATAGAACGTGAAGATTTTATGGAAGTGGCTCCGAAAAAATACTTCCGGCTTACACCCGGCAACGAAGTCAGACTTAAAAATGCCTATATAGTAAAATGTACAGGATGCAAGAAAGACGAAAACGGAACGGTGACAGAAGTCTATTGCGAATATGATCCAAATTCAAAAAGCGGAATGCCGGGCTCGGACAGGAAAGTAAAAGGTACACTTCACTGGCTGAGCTGCGCCCATTGCCTTCCCGCCGAGGTCCGTCTGTACGACCGGCTGTTCAGCGTAGAAAACCCCGGAGCAGACGACCGCGACTTCCGCGAATTGCTCAATCCATCTTCACTGACCGTGCTGGAGAACTGCTATGTGGAAAAATTTGCGGCTGAAAAGAAACCGCTCGACTATCTGCAGTTCCAACGTATAGGCTACTTCACGATGGATAAAGACAGTCGTCCCGACCATCTGATATACAACCGTACAGTCAGCTTGAAAGACACTTGGAGCAAAAAAAGCAAATAAGACAAAACATGCCCATAGAAGACTTGTCATATTTTCAGGAAAAAGAGTTTAAACGGAAATTAGCTCTTTACGAACAAATGCTGCAAAACGGTCAGTCAGTTTATCTGGAAGCAGATGAACTGACTGACATTGCAGAGTATTATCAGGTACAGGATGAAAAGGAAAAGGCCATGCAATGCATCGACTATGCTCTCAGTATTCATCCCGGCAGCATAGATCCGCTGATATTTCTGGCACGACAGAAAATGTTCAGCGGTGATCTGAAGGGGGCACAGACCATACGGGATTGCATTACCGACCAGAACGACCGTGAAGTGATATTCCTCAACGCAGAACTGTTATTGAGGGAAGATAAAGAAACAGAAGCCGAAGAATATCTGGCAGAAATAGCTGAAAGAGAAGAAGACGACAAAGCCTTGTTCGCTTACGACACGGCTTGCCTGTTTTTGGATTACGATGCCTTGGAACATGTTGCCAAATGGGGAAAATACGCCCTTGACTTAGAACCCGACAATGAAAACTTCCTGAAACTTAAAGCCGACTATCTGATCGCATCAAACCGCCCTCAGGAAGCCATCACCATATTAAACAACCTGCTGGACGCCAATCCCTACAACGTCAACCTTTGGAATACATTAGGTGAAGCTTATTTCGTAAACGAGGACTACGAGAAGACATTAGAAGCTGCCGATTTTGCACTGGCTATAGATGAACAAGACGCCCAAGCCTTGCTGCTGAAGGCCAACAGCCAAATGCAACAACAAAATTTTGAGGAAGCACATATGCTCTATACTCGTTACATCGAGAAAAACAAAAGTAACGAACTGCCTTATCTGTTCGATGGGATATGCCTCTCATCAATGGAACTGTATCCAGAAGCCCTCACCCAATTACAAAAGGCAGATGAGTTGTCACAGGGCCATTCACCGGAACAGCAACACATTTATTCCAATCTGTCTGAAGTTTACAGTAAACTGCACCAGGAGGAAAAAGCTTTGGAATATGTAGACAAGATAAAAAGCATCATTCCTGACTATAACACCAATTTGTACAAAGGTCACATCTTATTGGAGAACGGCAGAAAAAAAGAAGGCATTGCTTATTATGAAACTTACATACAAGATAACGATGATGCTACCGATGCTCATTTCCTGGTCGGAATGGCATTAATGGACAACAAGTCGTACAATGAAGCCAAAAAGCATTTTCTTATAGTCCAACAACGCGATAAAGCCAACAATACAAAGGACCGGGATGTTTATCCTTATTTAGCCTACTGTGATGTGATGGACGATGAGAATCAGGATTTTGTGAACAAAATGAAGACTCTTTGTGAGAAAGTCTTTGAGAATCCTGAACACATGAGTGATGACGGCACGCCGGAAGAGACTGCTCCTGAAGAGCCTTATAACGACGGTCCCTTACAAGATAACAAGTCGCCGCACCTTAGAAAAGGAGACGAGCCAGAGCAAAAACAAAAAGCGAGGGAATGACATTCATCCCTCGCTTTTCCCTTATTAAGACATCATTCTTCACTGAATTGCTTGATGCGCTGCTCATCAGTCAGTTTACAGATCAAGAGCGTACCATCCTTTTCTGCCACGATATATCCATCCAATCCCTGTACGACCACACGACGCTCTTGCGTTGTATGAATCATACAATTCCGTGTATCATACACAGATATACCTTTACCTATACAGGCATTGCCATAAGCGTCATGCGACAAGTGCTCATGCAACGATCCCCAAGTGCCCAAATCGCTCCAGCCAAAGTTAGCCGGAAAAACAAAAATCTCTTCAACTTTCTCCATAATGGCATAATCTACAGAGATGTTTTCACACTGTGGAAAGTCCCGGTCAATAGCTTCCTGCTCCTTAGGCGTACCATATAGAGGCAAAAGGTTTTCAAAAATCTGCGATATGGCAGGCTGATATACACGGAATGCATTGACTATAGTACTAACGCTCCATACGAAAATGCCGGCATTCCAGAAATAATTATTTTTTTGAATATAGCGCGCAGCCGTGACCGCATCCGGCTTTTCCTTAAAAGAATCTACTCTAAATATTTCCTTATTACGCGCTGAAGAAATACTCAAATCGGCCTGAATGTAGCCATACCCCGTCTCCGGACGATTAGGTTTCATGCCTAACGTCACAATGGCATCGGTCTCGGCTGTAAAGTCCAAGCACGAACAGACTACACGCTCAAACTCCCGTACATCTGTAACAATATGATCGCTGGGCGTAACCACCACATTCGCTTTCGGATTTCGTTTCTTAATACGCCAACTGACGTAAGCTATACATGGAGCAGTATTGCGGCGGCATGGCTCTTTCAATATATTCATTTCCGGAATTTCCGGCAATTGTTCTTTCACAATCTCCGAATAAGCATTGGAAGTTACTACCCATACATTCTCCAACGGACAAATATTTTTAAAACGGTCCACCGTCAATTGCAACAAAGTGCGACCGCATCCCAATACATCAATAAACTGCTTAGGACGTTCCGGCGTGCTCATCGGCCAGAAACGGCTGCCGATTCCCCCCGCCATAATAACCAGATGATTGTTATTTTTTTCCATACTTAAGTTCATAACATATAAGACGATTTACAAAAATACGACTTTTTCACGTAAAAGAACAAATATGCATATTTTTTTTCGCTTCCTGCATTTATATTTTTCTTTATTTGGAAAACTTCTGTCAAACATGTACTTTTGTAAACGTCATGGAATACATAACAGTTTTAAGCATTGCCGGTTCTGATTGTAGCGGAGGGGCCGGCATTCAGGCAGATATCAAAACACTCTCTGCATTAGGGTGCTATGCAGCCACAGCCATTACAGCCATCACCGTACAGAACACCCAAGGAGTGCAATCCGTCTATCCCCTGCCGCCGGCCGTAGTTGCCCATCAGTTGGAAGCTGTTGCCGAAGACATTCACTTGTGTGCTGTAAAAATCGGTATGGTTACCGATGAAGCGATTCTGTCCGTTATAGCCGATTTCCTTTCACGACATGCAATACCGGCCATATTCGACCCCGTTCTGGTATCCAGCAGCGGATTCCCTTTGATTACATCTGAAGCCCGAAAGATTCTTATCGACAGACTGATTCCACATTGTATGTTGATTACGCCCAATATTCCAGAAGCAGAATTTCTGTGCGGAACCCGCATACAAAGCCCTGATGATATGCTCCGCGCAGCCATACAGCTCAGGAAACAGGGTGCCGGAAATGTGTTAATAAAAGGCGGACATCTGTCTGGAAATGACATGACAGACGTGTTAGTGACGGGAGAAACCTCCGAAAATATCTATTATTATCATACCCCCCGTATCGTATCAGACAATACACACGGAACCGGATGCACGCTCTCTTCAGCCATTGCTGCCTACGTGGCCCGTCAATATCCGCTTCCGATTGCCGTGGAGAAAGGGAAAAACTACCTCACACAGGCTCTCCGTAAGGGGAAAGATATAAGTATAGGCAGAGGACACGGCCCGCTGAATCACTTTTTTAACCCTGAAAAGCTAATAATAAAGTAAGTTTTTACTAAATTTGCAACCAGAATAAGTAACAACAATATATTAAATAATAGTATAAGCAAATGAAAGCATTCGTTTTTCCCGGTCAGGGAGCACAATTTGTAGGTATGGGCAAAGACCTGTACGATAACAATCCGACTGCAAAAGAATTGTTTGAAAAAGCCAATGATATTTTAGGATTCCGCATCACAAACATCATGTTCAGCGGTACGGATGAAGAACTGAAGCAGACCAAAGTAACGCAACCTGCCGTATTCCTGCACTCTGTCATCTCTGCCGTTTGTCTGGGAGAACAATTCAATCCGGACATGGTAGCCGGACATTCATTAGGGGAATTCTCTGCTCTTGTTGCCGCCGGTGCGTTGAATTTTGAAGATGGTCTGAGACTGGTTTACGCCCGTGCCATGGCCATGCAGAAAGCTTGCGAAGCCGCACCTTCTACCATGGCAGCCATTGTGGGACTGGACGACGCGACTATTGAAAAGGTATGCGCTGAAACATCAGCACCGGGTAATGTCGTGGTTCCGGCCAATTACAACTGTCCGGGACAATTGGTCATCAGCGGAAATGTGGATGCCGTAAAGGCGGCATGCGACAAGCTGAAGGCAGCAGGGGCTAAACGCGCTTTAATCCTGCCTGTCGGCGGTGCATTCCATTCACCGCTGATGCAACCGGCCAAGGAGGAATTGCAAACCGCTATTGAAACAACGGTATTCAACACTCCCAAATGCCCCGTTTATCAGAACGTGGATGCTCAGGCACACACCGAACCTGCCGAAATAAAAGCAAACCTGATAGCACAACTGACAGCCTCTGTGCGCTGGACTCAGGAAGTGCAAAACATGATTGCTGCAGGAGCCACAGACTTCACAGAATGCGGACCAGGTAAAGCATTACAAGGCATGATTGGTAAAATAGCCAAAGGAAACGATGCCGTAACGGCTCACGGAATACAAGCATAATCAACATAAAGAACTCCCCTTGTCTGCCCTACCATAAGCGACAAGGGGAGTTCTCCTATATATTAAAGGAGAAGCATGAAAAACAGAATCATCATTTATCAAGTATTTACACGCCTATTCGGAAACAACCATACAAACTGTGTTCCCAACGGAACGAAAGAAACAAACGGATGTGGAACGTTTGCTGACTTTACACAAAAAGCATTGGAAGAAATCAAAGAAATGGGAATCACCCATATCTGGTATACCGGAGTGATTGAACATGCCACACAAACGAGCTACAGCAACTATGGAATTCCTGACGATCATCCGGCCATAGTAAAAGGAAAAGCCGGATCGCCCTATGCCATTAAAGACTATTACAATGTGGATCCCGACTTGTCATCCCAACCGGAACATCGGATGAAAGAATTCCAGAATCTGTTGGCACGCACCCATCGCAGCGGTCTGAAAGCCATCATCGACTTCGTACCCAACCATGTGGCACGGCAATACCATTCTCCCGACAGGCCGGAAGGAGTGAAAGATTTGGGAGAAAACGACAATACAGACGTAGCTTTCGATCCGCAAAACAACTTTTACTACATTCCCGGCTCCACTTTTTCTCCGCAATTTGACCTGCGTCAAGGAGCTGAAACGCCTTATGAAGAGAATCCGGCAAAGGCCACAGGCAATGACAATTTCTCTCCCTCGCCTTCCCGCAACGACTGGTATGAGACGGTGAAGCTCAACTATGGCGTGGACTATAGCAACGGACGGACCGGATACTTCTCCCCTATTCCCTCCACCTGGACCAAGATGCGCGACATCCTTTTGTTCTGGGCGGGAAAAGGCGTCGACGGTTTCCGTTGCGACATGGCGGAGATGGTTCCGGTAGAATTTTGGGAATGGGCCATACCGACAGTCAAACTACACTATCCTTCCGTCATCTTCATCGCGGAAGTATATAATCCCAATGAATACCGCAACTACTTACACCGTGGGAATTTTGACTACCTGTATGACAAAGTTGGTCTCTACGACACCCTCCGAGGAGTAGTATGCGGATATACCTCAGCCCGCCAGATTACCGGTTGTTGGCAAAATACCGATGACATAAAAGACAATATGCTCTACTTCCTGGAGAATCACGATGAGCAAAGACTGGCCTCAGAGTTTTTTGCAGGAGATGGAGAAAAAGGACGCCCCGCGCTCTTGGTCAGTGCCTGCATGGGGAAAAATCCCATGATGATCTACTTCGGTCAGGAACTGGGAGAGCCGGGAATGGACGAGGAAGGATTCAGTGGCCGTGACGGACGGACAACCATTTTCGATTATTGGAGTGTAGATTCCGTCAGACGTTGGCGCAACAAAGGCAAGTTCGGCGGACTTCAACTGACGGCAAATGAGATTGCACTGAAAAGCTTCTACACGCTTATACTTACCTTATGTAATAAAGAACGAGCCTTACGTGAAGGTGATTTCTTTGATCTGATGTACGCCAATCAAGGCTCCGACCTGTTCAATCCGGACAAATGTTATGCGTTCACAAGGCACAAAGACAAAGACCTGCTCGTCATCATCGCCAACTTTGAAGATGCCGAAAAGCATATGGCCATCAACTTGCCCCATCACCTCTTTGAATTCCTTAACATATCGGAAAAGGGCGAAGTCATTGCCACAGACCTGTTGAGCGGCAACAAAGAATGCATTACCCTCAATTCTGATCACAGCATACTGACGGATATACCTGCATATAGCGGTAAGATACTAAAGATAAGACTATAAAAAGCGTTCAGCTGACAAGAACAGGCTGAAAAATCACGAAAATCGAGTAACACGGGAATCTGCAAAATCACCCAATCCGGCGATTGCAGGTTCCCGTGTTCTGTTCTATATTTGCACTGTTCTAAAGAACGGATGAAAGCCATTAATGAGATATAATAAAAACGGTTACAAATGAAAAAGATTACAATTTACTACGGTTCCACAACCGGCACATGCGAAGCCGTCGCTTCCTTGATTGCAAAAGAGTTAAACGTGGACAGCAACAACGTACACAATGTGACAGAAATGACATGTGAAGAATTAGAAAGCAGTGACGTCATCCTGCTGGGGTCATCCACATGGGGATGCGGAGATTTGCAGGACGATTGGTACAACGGTGTAGAAATACTGAAAAAAGCCCATTTGACAGGAAAGCAAGTCGGTCTCTTCTCTTGCGGAGACGGTGAAACATACGGTGACACTTTCTGCGAAGCCATGACTCATCTGCGGGATGCGCTGTCTGATAGCGGTTGCACCTTTATCGGCAAGGTTCCGGCAGCCGACTACACATTCATTTCGTCTACTGCAGTTGAAGAAGATCATTTTATCGGACTGGCTATAGATGATGTGAACGAAAGTGACAAAACAGAAGCCCGAATTGCAAGCTGGACAAAGCAGATTGCGACAGAAATGAACTGACAGATACTTAAAAACGAGTAAAACATACGTCATGGCCTTGCAGTATAATCACAAAAATTAGCGATTGCAAGACAAAAGAATATCCCGTAAATTTGCAATATTAAAAAGGAAAAAAGAATGGAACCTCTATCAAAAGTCATCCCGTCATACAAAGATTCTGCCATGCGTGTGTTTGCCAACCATATCTATGAATACAAAAAAGGCGTGCGACGGATGGTACTTTTCACTGTCAACAACCGCTATGTGGATGAAGCCGTACGCCGACTGCTGTATGAGAATATCACTTTTGAACTGCAAGAAGTGGGCAATGGCAGGACCAATGTGTTCTTTGGACGGCAGGAATGTATAGAAGTTATCCGGAGAATGATTACACGGCCTTTACAACAACTCAGCCCGGAGGAAGACTTCATCCTCGGCACATTACTGGGTTACGACATCTGCGTACAGTGCGAACGCTTCTGCAAGCGCACGACATGCACACAAAAGGTATCATAATAACCACTTTTCATACAATTTCTTTATATCGTTTTGGATTTAATTTTGGACAGAGGCTCTCGTGAGAGAGCCTCTGTCCGTATCTGCTGTCGTCCGGCACCTAATCCCAGTCAACGTCCGCCAGCCGGAATACGATTCGGAACTGTCCGTCCTTGTAGCTGGTGCTGCTGATCCGGAACCTGCCGATCTGGGCCGTATGTTCCACATGCGCTCCGATGCAGGCGCACACATCGTAGTCGCCCACTCTGACCAAACGCAGAACATCCTCAGCCGTGTCGGGCAACTTGTCCAGCGGCACATCTGCCGGAACGGCGTCATGCCTTACGTATTCATAGGTCACCGGCATGTCGGCTTCTATCACAGCGTTAACCCTTGCCGCGATGTCTGCTATCTGCTCTTCGGTCGGTGCGCAGGGCAGTTCATAGTTGAGCTTGCTCTTCTTCCGCTCGATGTGAGCATTCTTTGAGCGGCGACAGCCGAACATCCGCACCATTGTCTGGTTCAGAATATGCTCACAGGTATGCATGGGCGGGTATTCCGCCTTGTTATGTCCGTTAAGAATCGGTTGCTCTTCCATTATTTATTCCTTTTTATATAGCGGTTGAACAGGTCCACTCGCAGCCCCGTGCATTTCACTTTCACCACATGTGCCGCATCTGCATAGAAACAGGTCGGAGTGGCTTGCGTGCCGTATCTGATCTTCATGGGGCTTGCATCCTGCTTGAAATCGGAGATGAAAACATAGTCTGAGGGAAATTTCCACCTGAGCTGGCGCAGGTTCTCCAGCGAACTGACCGGCCAATAGACCACCACCTGCAGTGCGTCGCGCGAAGTCTCCTGCCACAAGCGGGCCAGTTCCTGCCGTCCGCCCTCGCCCATACAGTCCAGGCCACCGTACAATAACAGCACCGACAGGCCTTTCAGGCTGTTCCAGTCGAACGCTTCGCCGCTGTCCGTAACGCAAGGGAACTCAAAAAGACTGTCGCCCTCCGCAATCTGCGGCACCGCGATGTGCTGGCGGATGTTCCGACCGTAGAACGATTCCTGCATCTGTTGGTCCAGGGTATCCAGAATGACGGCAAGAGTATCTTTCGGAATGCCCAGCCGGCACATGTACAGGCGTTGCAATCCGCTTGGAGTAGAGGCATATTCCATGGCCAACTGCGCGTTCTTCCGCAGTACGTCTGCCAACAAGTCATCAAATGCCTGCTGGATGCTGTCCTGCCTGTCGGGCAACTGTTGCCACAATGCGGACATCTCCTGCTGGCGTTTCTCATAATCCAGCCACAGCACGCTGTCTTTCCTGAGATATTCCTTTTCGCGGTCCGGCCGCTGTGCTGCTGCGTCATAGGCCCCGCACAACAGCACAAGGCTAAAACAAAATGACACGAACTTCTTCATATAAACCGTAATGCAGTCAAAGTTTTCCCCGTTCTTCCAAATAAGAATCCTTGAATCCCAGGAAATAAAGCACGCCATCCAGTCCGATGGTATTGATGGACTGCTTGGCATTGGCTACTACACGAGGCTTGGCGTGAAACGCTATGCCCAACCCGGCTTCGGAGAGCATAGGCAGATCATTCGCCCCGTCGCCCACCGCTATGGTCTGTGCCAGATTCACGTGTTCCACCTGGGCTATCAGCTTCAGCAGCTCCGCCTTGCGGTGTCCGTCGACAATCTCGCCCACATAACGCCCGGTCAGCTTGCCGTCCTCTATCTCCAGCTCATTGGCATAGACGTAATCGATGTCATATTTCTGCTTCAGATAGTTCCCGAAATAGGTGAAACCTCCGGAAAGGATGGCAATCTTATAGCCGTACTGTTTCAGCACGAACATCAGTCTGTCCACGCCCTCCGTTATAGGCAGATTGCGGGCAATGTCCTCCATGACAGATACATCCAGCCCTTTCAGCAAAGCCACACGCTCGGTGAAGCTCTCCTTGAAATCGATCTCACCGCGCATGGCCCGTTCCGTTATGGCCCGTACCTTATCGCCCACTCCTGCACGGTCGGCCAGTTCGTCGATAACCTCCGTCTCTATCAAGGTAGAATCCATATCGAAACATATCAGACGGCGCATCCGCCTGTACATGTTGTCTTGCTGGAAAGAGAAATCCATGCCCAACTCGCCGGACAGTTTCAGCAGTTCCGACTGCATGGCGGCGCGGTCTTTCGGTGTTCCGCGCACGGAAAACTCTATGCACGCCCGTATGTTTTCCCGGCGCTCATCCAAAGGGATGCGCCCCGTCAGCCGTTTGATGGCGTCGATGTTCAGTCCCTGTTCGGCCAGCACGGAGGCCACTGCCGCAATCTGGCGTGCCGACAGTTTGCGGCCCAACAAAGTCAGGATGTAGCGGTTTTTTCCCTGCATGCTGACCCATTCCTCATACTCCTCGGTTTTGATCGGATAAAAACGTATGTTCACCCCCAGTTCTGAGGCCTGAAACAACAGGTCTTTCATCACATAGCCGGAATTTTCCTCCGTCACACGGATGAGCAGTCCCAACGTCAGTGTGTTGTGGATGTCGGCCTGGCCGATATCCAGAATGGTCACATCATACCGGGCCAGCACGCCCATGATGGAAGCCGTCAGACCCGGACGGTCCTCTCCCGTGATACGTATCAATATCAGTTCTGCGTTAGATAACTTCATGATGTCATAATTGAACAGTGCAAAATTACGCAAAAAAAGAAGAAGCCGAAAAGGAAAGGGCGAATTTCTGCCCCCGCTCACATCAGCTTCCGTCCGGTACCTTAATATAAAGACAGAGGAGAAACCGTAACATTGCAGTACGGTTTCTCCTCTGCCTTTATATCGGAAATGATTCGATCAGAAGCGGAAACTGACATAGGCTCTGAAAGATTTTGTGCGCATACGCTGCGTGAACGTTTCCACAAAATCATCGGCACTGTCATAACTTTCCTCTGTATAGTCCCCTTCATCGTCCACCGATACACCGTGGTATTTCGTTCCGCCCCAACGGCCTTCCACACCGATGGAGATAGCCTTCCAGGCCACTGCCGCACCGAAATTGAAGAAAGGCACGAAACCATAATACACCTCGTCATCCAGCAACATGACAGAACCTGAGGGCTGGAAGCGGAAATAGGTACTGATTTTCAGATGATCGATAGGATTCACCGTGATGGAGGGACCAATCTGCATGCCGTATTCCAGCTGGTGGCAGCCGAAGTCCAGATCCAAATCTTCCTCGCCATCCATATAGCTGTCGTAGAAAGGATCATACCCGCCGTCATCGACGTAACTCTCCTCCACCTTGGAGTATTTCACATAGTTGAAATCCATCCAGCTCCAGTCCAGACCGATCTTGACCATACCGAACAAGGGCTTCTTGTGCAGATAGTAGGTCTTACCCCATGTCAGATTCACACCGATATTACTCTTATACTTCACCAGGTCGTCCTTAGAAGTCAACGACTGCTTCACTATACCGATGTTGAAGTATTTGGCGCGGTCCTTCCACACTTTCTGGTCCATGTCCTTCTCATTGGCTTCGTCAATACGGGCCGACAAGGTGGATACGACCTGTTTCAGCGAATCTACTTCTTCAGCATTACTTCCTGATTGAACAATCTGTCCTTTCACATTCCCGCAAAACGCAAAAGCTGAGAATGCAAGCACTAACACAAGCTTTTTCATTTCTTTCCTCTTATAATAAGTCAATTATTCATTGCAAAAAACCGACCGCAAAGTTACTGTTTTTTATTTAAATTACATTAAAAAATGTACCGTTTTTCCAAGAAAAAGTGATATTTGCCCGACAATATCAAATAACAGTGAAAAGAAATAGCGAAAAGACATATCCAGTGGCGGAGCCGTTTCATCTCTTTCACGGGGAAACGCCTCCGGCAAATCTCCCCGCCCGTTTCACCTGTCCTTTTCATTACATACCGCACCCGTTGTCCATACGTGCCGCAAACGAAGTCCGGCAATACCTTTCCACAAGAAGCGACTGGACCGAAGAACTGGACAAAGGCAAGATGTTCGGCGTACTGATTGCGGAACGTAACGGGCAGATCGGCTTTCTGGCCGCCTACTCCGGTCTGTTGTGCGGCCGCAACGACCATGAATATTTCGTTCCGCCCGTCTACGACCTGCTGCAGCCCCACGGGCATTTCAAAGAGGAAGAAGAGCTGATTTCCGCTCTGAACCGACGCATTGAGGCTCTGACAAACAGCACGCAACGGCAAGAATGGCAGCAACAGCTCAACCGGCTGGAACAGACAGCCAAGGAGGAACTGGCAAAAGCAAAAGCTATCATGAAATCGGCCAAAGAACGGCGTGACGCCTGTCGTCGGGACGGACGGACAGACATGACGGAAGAACAGCTCATCCGGGAAAGCCAACATCTGAAAGCCGAATACAAGCGGACGGAGAAAAGATGGGCCACCGAAACGGAAAAAGTAAAAGCCTTGCTGGACGGTATGGAAAATGAGATACGGCAATTGAAGACAGAACGCAAACAGCGTTCCGAACAGTTGCAGGAATGGCTGTTCTCGCAATTCCGTATGCGGAACGCATTGGGCGAAGAAAAAGACCTCTGGCAAATATTCAAAGAACAGCAACATCGCACTCCGCCATCGGGCGCAGGCGAATGCGCGGCCCCGAAGCTGCTGCAATATGCTTATCTGAACGGCCTGCACCCGCTGGCCATGGCCGAATTCTGGTGGGGAGCCTCACCGACGGCCGAAGTCCGGCGTCACGGCTGCTTCTACCCTGCATGCAAAAGCAAGTGCGAGCCCATCCTGAATTTCATGTTGCAGGGACTGGACGTAGAGCCTAACCGTCAGGAAGAAAACAAACACCGGCATCAAGAACCGGAAATCGTCTATGAGGATGAATGGATGACAGCCGTCGACAAACCTGCCGGCATGTTGTCCGTTCCGGGAAAAGGACAGGCCCCGTCGGTGTGGGAATGGGCACGCAACCGATACCCGCACGCCGACGGCCCCCTGCTGGTTCATCGGCTGGACATGGACACGTCCGGCATCCTGCTGATTGCCAAGACCAAGGAAACGCACCGGCTGATGCAGCAACTGTTTGAAAGCCGCAACGTCAGGAAGACATACATCGCCCTGCTGGACGGCGACGTCACGCCGGACGAGGGATTCGTGCGACTCCCGCTCTGTGCGGACATAGACGACCGTCCCCGGCAAATGGTCAGCTACGAACGGGGAAAACCTGCCGTCACACGCTACAAGGTATTGTCAAGAGAGGGCGGACAAACAAGGGTGGCGCTTTATCCGCTCACGGGACGCACGCACCAGTTGCGCGTCCATGCCGCCCACCCGGACGGACTGAACGCCCCCATCGCGGGCGACAACCTTTACGGACATCCGGAAAAACGGCTGTACCTGCATGCTGAATCATTGGATTTCAAGCACGTACACACCGGGCAGCGGTTGCACATCACCTGCCCCGCCCCGTTCTGACCCGACAAGAAAAGCCGATGCGCCTCCGGCAGTCTGTCAGACGGCAGACATGCGGCAGACAGCTTCTATCCGTTCCGATTCCTCCGGACTGAACGCCGTGTTGCGCAACGCTTTCAGATTGTCTTCCAACTGGGCCACCGAACTGGCTCCGACAAGCACCGAAGTCACCCCGTCGTTTTTCAGCAGCCAGGCCAGAGCCATCTCGGCCAACGTCTGTCCGCGTTCCGCTGCGATGCTGTTCAGTGCCTTTATCTTGCGCAACACCGCGTCCGTAAGCACCTCACGCTTCAGGAAACGCCCCTGCGCCATGCGGGAGTCCTCCGGAACGCCTTGCAGATACTTGTCGGTCAGCAGTCCCTGAGCCAACGGCGAAAAAGCAATGAATCCCACTCCGTATTCCGCCGTCTGAGCCAATATGCCCTGTTCTTCGGGCGAACGGTCGAACAGACTGTAACGCCCCTGATACAGCAGACAATGCACATCGCGCGCTGCCAGATAGCGGTAAGCAGCTGCGGCCTGTACAGCCGGATATCTGGACAGTCCCACATACAAAGCCTTGCCCTGCCGCACGATGTCCACCAAAGCCTGCAAAGTTTCTTCCAACGGCGTATCCGGGTCATAACGATGAGAATAGAACACGTCCACATAATCCACATTCATCCGCTTCAGACTCTGGTCTATGCTGGCCATAAGCGACTTGCGGCTTCCCCAGTTGCCATAAGGACCGGGCCACATGTCATACCCGGCCTTGGTGGCAATGAACAATTCGTCGCGGTAAGGGGCAAAAGACTTTTTCATCAGCTGCCCGAACGTCTCCTCGGCACTGCCGTAGGACGGACCGTAATTGTTGGCCAAATCGAAATGCGTAATCCCATGATCGAAAGCATAGTGCGCCATTTCTCTGGCATGTGAAAGGGGATTGACATCACCGAAATTGTGCCACAGTCCCAACGATACCGCAGGAAGCAGCACACCGCTACGCCCGCAACGGCGGTAACTCATGCCGTTTTCATACCGGTCGGCAGCCGGAGAATAAACAGGTTGAACCATCATATTTCTCATACTTATGTGAATAGACTTTTGCAAATGTACGGAAAAAACACGGAATCCGCCCATTCTGCAAGAGGCTCTTTCAAGGGTATTACAGGAAAATAAATCTGAAGGAACAAGAAAAAGAACTAAATCTTACGACTCCGCTCCGGGAATCACTTTTAATTCGTAACTTTGAATCCGGATATAAAAAACCTGACGACATTATATGAAAACCTTATTTTACGCCAGCTGCTGTGCCCTGCTGCTCTCAGCACCAGCCATGGGACAAAAAGACGCATGCCGCTTCGAGACTGACACCTCGCAGCCTCTGCAGACCATCGACGGCTTTGGAGCCTCTGACGCCTGGAGCATGCAATATGTGGGAATATGGGCCGACAGTGTGCTCCGCCAGGCTGCCGACTGGCTGTTCAGCCGCAAGAACGACAGCAACGGCCGCCCGCTCGGCATCGGGCTTTCCATCTGGCGGTTCAACATAGGAACGGGCAGTGCGGAGCAAGGAGAGGAAAGCGGCATCGGCTCACCCTGGATGCGCACCGAGCGGTTGCTCACCCCTGACGGCGCGTTCGACCCGACGCGGCAGCGCGGACAGCGCAACATCCTGCAGATGGCCAAAGAACGCGGTGTGGAAACATTCATCGGCTTTTTCAATTCACCGCCCGTGGACTACACGCAAAACGGCATGGCCACCAACACCGGGCGCGACGGCACACTCAACCTGAAAGCAGACTGCTACGACAAATTCGCACAATATGCCGCCGGAGTGGTGAAAGGACTGGAACATCACGACGGCATACGGCTGGACTATGTGTGTCCCGTCAACGAACCGGACGGGCACTGGAACTGGATCGGGCCCAAACAGGAAGGGACACCGGCCACCAACCGCGAAGTGGCCCGACTGGCAAGAGCTTTCAGCCGGGCTTTCAAGGAGAACGGACTCAGCACAAACATTCTGGTAAACGAGTCGTCCGACTACCGTTGCATGTTCGGCACTCATATCGCCGACTGGCAACGGGGATACGCCATACAAGCCCTGTTCAATCCGGACAGTGTGGACACTTATATAGGCAATCTGCCCAACGTCCCTCATCTGATGGCCGGACACAGCTATTGGACCAACACGCCGCTGCAGTCCCTGCGCGATATCCGCATGCAGCTTAAAGACACCCTGGACCGGTATGGCGTACAGTTCTGGCAGACAGAGACCTGCATCATGAGCAACGATGAGGAAATCGGAGGCGGAAACGGCTTTGACCGCACCATGAAAACGGCCTTGTATGTGGGGCGCATCATTCATCACGACCTGGTCTATGCCGGAGCACGAAGCTGGCAATGGTGGAGAGCCGTGGGCGGAGACTATAAGGACGGGCTGTTGCGGGAGCATAGCGACAGAAACGGACAGAACGGTTATGTCACCGACTCCAAGCTGCTGTGGGTGTTGGGCAACTACAGCCGTTTCGTGCGACCCGGTGCCGCCAGACAGACGGTCAGGGCATACGACGCAGCCGGACGCATCATAACAGAAGGAGAAACCGACCCACACGGCCTGATGTGTACGGCTTACCGCAACGCGGACGGCACATGGGCCATAGTGATGCTCAACTACGGAGTGACCGAACGGGAAATCACCCTGAACGTAAAAGATAAAAAGGTGAAAAAGTGGCAGCCCTATCTGACCGGCGAAGGAGAAGAACAAAACCTGCTTCCCGTACAACCAGTGACAAACGGGGAGCGGACAATGATTCCCGCACGCTCGGCCGTGACTTTCGTCAGCCTTCCCGGCAACTGACCGCCGGACTGTCGTCACACCCCGTCCGGCTGCAACTCCGACCGTCTGTACCAGCCGGCTGCGAACGGCACTTCATGAAAAACGCATCCGATGCCGCTCGCGCAAGAGGACCATCCGCAAGGGAACGATTTTCCTTCCGCACAACGCCGTCCGTCTTTGCGCAAGACATTCAACAGTGTTGCGCAAGACCGGTCGCGGTATTGCGCAACAAAAAGGCTCAGGCAGGAATGCCTGCCGAAAACCGGAGCAGACAGGTCAAGAAAGATTACATCCCGGCAGAAAACACCGGACCGGCGCACCGACAATCAGGCTTGCGCCCAAGGCGGTGGATCATGGTTTTCTCCCCCAGCGGAAACGCTGTCCCCACCGGGCACGCAATTCGGAAAAAAGCGTCAGCTCGCGCCTGAACACCCGTATGGAAAGGCCTGCACTGACAGCCAGCACCACCGACCCTGCCAATGCTTTCAACGCAATGTCGTCACCCAGTCCCAAGACCAACGCGGCTCCCACGCAGACAAACTGCCCCATCATAAAAGGATAAGCCGAGCGGTCGGCACGAAAACCATAGCGACGGCTGTAGACATGACGGATCATCAGCCAGTCGAACACACCCGCCACCGCCAGAGCTATGCCCGTGCCCAAGATGCCCCACAGCAGAAATCCCGCTACGATGCATACCGAAACAAACGCCTCGTAGGCCGTCTCCATGCCCAAAAACATCATGGAATCCCCCTTGGCCAAAGACATGTAAGCTACAGGAAGCGTCATAGACTTGAAAAACATATGCACCGACGCGCACACGGCCATGCCCGTCATAGGCAGAAACTCCGAAGAATAAAGTATACGGACAATCAGCGGCATGGCCAACATGAACAGGACCAGGAAAGGCGACATGAGCAGCACGCACACTTTCACCTGACTGTTGACGAGCAGATTCATCCGCCCGATGTCGTGGTTCACGGCCGACAAGCGGGGAAAGTAATCGGCCTCCACCGCCGCAAAAATAATGCCGACATAGGTCACGACCAGATTATATCCCATATTGTACAGACCCACTTCGGACAACGAGCCGATGCGGGTGATGAAAAAAGCCAGTGCCATGCCGGCCAGCATCTTCACCATCGTTGCCAGAATGTAAGGCACGCCCAGCCGTACCATGCTCCAGCCTGCACGGAAATGTTCACGGCTCAGCAGGGCTACCCGCCACGGAAACACCGGAAACGACAGCGACACATGGACCACCATCACTCCCAATGAGCTGAACAAAAGGGCCGGAACCACACCACGTATGCCCCACGCCCAATAGAACGGAACCGAAATCAGCAGTGTGACCAACGCGCTTAACACTGAAATCAATGAAACTCGCTTCAAACGGCGCATGGCCTTCAGCACGGCCAGTTCGCCTGCCGTCACCGCCATGAACCCGATCACCGGCGACAGCATGCACAACGGCACCACATGCGACAGGTCGGAAAAGGCACACAGACTGATCAACGGGGAAAACAGCAACGCCATCGCCACACCAGCCAGCCCCGTCCACACGGCCCACGTGCGCACGACTTCTATCTGCCACCGCACCTTTCCGTCATCTCCCAGCTCATAACACTCGGAAATCTCTTTTATGGAACTGAACGAAATGCCCAGACCGGACGTGTTGTGCAGAAAGCCTATCACCGTAAGGTATAACGAAGAAAGCCCCACCCCCACCGTGTTGAGCAGCACGGTGGCCAGCTTGTTGCGCACCACGCTGACCAGAATGGTAAGGACCTGAATGCCCCCCAACAGTCCGGTATATTTCACAATATGGTTATAGGTATCCGCCTTTCTGTTCCTCTCCCCGGCATTCCGGCACGGAATATTCATAAAATCTCGCTTATCATCCATAATATCATCAGACAAAGATACACTATTTCCAGTTATTTTTCTTACCTTTGTCTAAAAATATCATGAAAGTCCTGTTACTCGGAGAATATAGCAATGTACATTGGACGCTGGCCGAAGGCTTGCGTGAATGGGGGCACGACGTCACGGTGGCTTCCGATGGAGACAGCTGGAAAAACTATCCGCGCGACATCTCGCTTCATCGCAGCTCGACAGGCATGGCGGACACAGCCGCTTTTCTTTACCGCCTGGCGCGTGCGTTGCCTTCAATGAGAGGATATGATGTGGTGCAACTCATCAACCCCGTATTCCTTGAACTGCGTGCAGAACGGCTGTATTCCATTTATGATTATCTGCGCAAGAACAACAAGAAAGTGTTCCTGGGAGCATTCGGCATGGACCATTACTGGGTGAAGACCGGACTGGACGGGCACACTTTCCGCTATTCCGACTTTAATATAGGTCCGGAAATCCGCAAGAATCCGGACAATGACGGTTTTGTGGCCGAATGGCTCGACGGACCGAAAGGAAAACTGAACGAATATATAGCCAAAGACTGCGACGGCATCGTTAGCGGGCTTTATGAATATGACGTCTGTTACCGCAAGGCATTTCCCGAAAAGACGCAGTTTATTCCTTTCCCCATCAACCGTAGCAGTGTGACACCGCGCACGGCACATCCCGAAACGGAGCGCATACGGTTCTTCATCGGCATACAACGCAACCGCAATGCCTATAAAGGAACAGACATACTCTACAAGGCTTTGATGCAGCTGGCCCGCCAATATCCCGACCGCATAGAGGTTGTCAGGGCCGAATCGGTGCCCTTTGAACAATACAGCAGGATGATGGACAGTTGTGACGTACTGCTGGATCAGCTTTACTCCTATACCCCGGCCATGAACGCGCTGCTGGCTATGGCCAAGGGACTGGTCGTCGTAGGAGGCGGAGAGGAAGAGAACTATGAAATCTTAGGCGAAAAAGAACTGCGCCCCATCGTCAACGTCCTGCCATCAGCTGAAGACGTATATGCCCGGCTGGAAACATTGATAAAAACACCGGACGACATCGCACGCCGGTCTGCCGAAGGCATCCGCTACATTGAACGGCATCACGACCACAAAAAAGTGGCCCGCCAATACCTTGACTTCTGGAACAGGAAACCCTGAACACCAAAAACAAGACATCCATGAAACTCACGATCATCATACCTGTGTATAAGGTGGAACCTTATCTGGACTTCTGCCTCAAGACGGTATGCCGGCAAGAGATCGACGACTGTGAAATCATCCTCGTGGATGACGCGTCACCAGACCGCTGCGGAATGCTCTGCGAAGAATGGGCCAGAAAGGATTCCCGCATACGGGTGGTGCACAATACGACCAACAAAGGACTGAGTGCGGCACGCAACAAAGGCTTGGAACTGGCGCAAGGCGACTACATCTCTTTCATCGATTCGGACGACTATATCGCTCCTTGTACCCTGAAAAACAACCTTGAACTGCTGAAACAACATCCTGATGCAGATGTGGTGGAGTTTCCGGTGTGCGTACATCACGGAGCAGACAAAGCGTATAAATATATTCCGGGCATGCAGATGAAAGTGGATTATGCCGGCTGGATACGGCAGAAAGGCTACCTGCACTGTTACGCCTGGAACAAAATCTACCGGAAACAGCTGTGGGAGGAAGTCCGTTTTCCTGAAGGACGGCTCTTTGAAGACGTTTTCACCATCCCCATCGTGCTGCAGAAAGCTCGCCGCATCCTGCGTTCCGACAAGGGGCTATACTATTATTGCAGCCGTAATGGCTCCATATCAAACACACTGACCCACAAATCTGTAACCGATCTTCTGCAAGCCAACCTGCACTTATACAATATCACGTCCGGGCAAGCAGGACTGTCAGAAAAAGACAAAGATGACCTCTACCTTTGTCTGTGCAACCCACAAATTGTCCAGCTGCAATTCGGAGGCCCGTACTGCATTCCCGAACGGAAAATTCCATTATACCGGGCACTATTCACTCGCCGCCCGCTGAACTGCCGCATGAAAGCCATTCTGAAAGCCTTGAGC
Source organism: uncultured Paraprevotella sp. (assembly GCA_944321365.1). Classification (GTDB taxonomy): domain Bacteria; phylum Bacteroidota; class Bacteroidia; order Bacteroidales; family Bacteroidaceae; genus Paraprevotella. The sequence goes on along the minus strand of CALULA010000007.1, from coordinate 115,280 downwards.
GGCAAAAAATATTGCGGCATCGTGGCCAACACCCGTAAAGTGCTGAAGAAATGAACAAACCTTCCGTCAGCTTCATTATACCTTATTATAAGGTCGAGCTTGCTCTATTGGAGAGAGCTGTGGAAAGCGTACGCCGGCTGGAGCAATATGCCGACTGGGATATATGGATCATCGACGACGGCACACCGGGCACAGCGGCACAAGAATATGCGGAAGCCTTAAAAGACACACGCATACACTATCACAAACAGCCCAACAACGGGCCTGGCGGCGCACGCAATACCGGAATGCGGCTGGCGCAAAAGGAATATATTCATTTTCTGGATGCAGACGATTATCTGTTTTTCACTCCAACCCGTCAGGCCATACAGCTCCTGCAACAGCAGAAGCCCGACCTGTTAGGCTTTCAGTTCCGCAAAGTGTTCAACAAGACTCTCACCGATTTGCCGACAAACGATCCGAAAATCCGGTTCAGCGGAAACGGCATCGACTTCATGCTGCACCACAACATGTATGGCAGCGTATGGAGCTATTTTTTCAGGAAATCCATAGCAGAAGATATACGCTTCACGCCCATCGCCTACCATGAGGACGAAGAGTTCACGGCTTTTCTTTTCTTAAAGGCGAAAACGCTCCTCATCACGGCACTGCCGGTATATGCCTATTACCAAAGACGAGGCTCCATCATGCACGACCAAGAGTGCCAATCCGTAAAAAAGCGGTTCCTGGATTTGATACACATCCTTACAAACATGAAAAGCAAGGTGCGGGAATTGCCATCCCCTGCGGCCCAGGCACTGAACAGAAGAACCGACCTGATGTGTATGTCCATGGTCTATACACTCTTAGGAGACAGTCCGGACTCTCACTTCTTACTTGATATGTTACGACGTATGAAGCAAGCAGGTTTATACCCACTCGCGCCTCACGCCTACACTTTACCTTATATCATCATCCGGATGCTCTCTTCAACACCCGCTGCCATGGTGATTGTAAGCAAGTTCTTCCGCATGTTGCATTTTCGACATGCCGGACCTTCCGTTGAATGATGCTACTGATTGAAAACAGAAAAAATAACATAAAAAACGTTTATTGCGCATATAGGTATCCCGGAAATTAGTTATCTTTGTACGTTCTATTATTGGAACTTTAGTTTAAAGGTATTAGAAAGGTATTCCACAAGCCCCTGTACGCGAGTATCGGGGCTTGTTTCTTTTTATCATACGGCAGCTTGCAAAACTTATTTGTGCACTGCAGCATAAAAAAAGAACATCATCGTTCACTTGATTGTGCCCTCCGATGTTCTTTCTAAGGTTGTTAACTTCAACTAAGATGTTACCGTGGAGTATACAGGACTCGAACCTGCCACCTCTTGACTGCCAGTCAAACGCTCTAGCCAGATGAGCTAATACCCCGTTTTTGACACTGCAAAGGTAACACTTTTTTTTGATAGTCCCAACTGTTCATCCAATTTTTTTGCTTCTTTTCTATACATTTGTCTTCAGAATTTATACCCCAACGTAAAAAAGACTTGGTGCGTATCCAGATTTACGTCCACGGGAGTAAGCTCTCCTGACAAGTACGTGTCATCAAAAGCATAAAAATCACCCGACTGTTTACGGTACTTATAAGCCATATCTGCATAGAAATGACGTCCCCGGTATCCTAATCCAAGAGTGAAGATGTTCACGTCACCCTTGTTCATATAATCTGTGGTCGTCTGGTAATTAAAGGCTGGAGAGAGAATACTTTGGTCCAATGTAGCATCGTTCTTGAACATGCTCGAATAGTAATTATACCCGGCACGGAACGCCACATGGTCCGTCATGTTCAGCTCGAAACCGAACTTGAACGAATGGGTTCCACGCAGAGTCGCCTTGTGTACGGCGTCCATTTCGCGGTCCCGTGTAACATTCCCGCTGTACCAGTTCCCCCAGTAATCATAATCCCAGTCCTCATAGCCCTGCTTTGTCTTGGAATAGTTGGCATACTCATACTCTGCCCCCACAGCCAGATACGTGCCGATGGTGTGCCCCAATGAGACGCGCACTTTCCATGGTGTGGTAATCTTCATGTGCAGATTGGCCAAATCAGCTTCCGGCAAATAGTTGTAGAAATCTCCATAGTATACTTCATTATTTTCATCCCTGCTCATCGGAGAATCTATACTATAAGAAGAATAAGATTCCAGATGATAGAAAGTGGGAGTTTCTACGGTCAGACCTATGCGGAACGGCGAAGATGCAATCGGACGGACAATTCCGCCAAACTTCACATTGACGCCATAACCACTCACATGCTGCGTATTATATAAGGAATAAAGCTCTGCCGCCCCATCCGGTGTATTGAAATATTCCGAATATGTGCTGTAACTGTAGTAATCCACATCATTCACACCAATCGTCAGCCCCATATACACCCGGTCTTTGACATTCATGGAGACATTGAAATCATATCCGGCTATCCCCCCTTCCGTCGTGCGGTCATACATGTTCTGGTCAGCCTCAAAAGCATCATAACCTTCGAGCACCGGTTTACCGTCTGTGCCCGTCACCGGATTACCTTGATTGTCTTTACTGAAGACAGGATTCACCAGACTGGCGTTATACATCAGATCAGATAACGGAGTCGGCAACTCCACATTTTCGAGATCTGCCATCTGCTGCGTCTGCGACAGCCCGCCGAGGTTAAAATTGTCGGCGATGAACGACTGGTTGAAGTTGGCCCGTTTCAGGTAGTTCACCCCGAAGTTGAGGAACTTCACGGAACGTCCCATCACTGGAATGCTGACGACAAAGCCCAATTGATCGAACGACATGTGGGTCATGTCCGCATTCAGGTTCGGCTTTTCTTGCTGAGTCAGCACACTGAACGAGAGCGAGGCGTCGCTCTTCCGGAACAAACCCAAAGCGGCAGGATTGCTGCTTGCAGCTGACATGTCGGCGCCCAATGCTCCCAAAGCACCTCCCATACCGACAAAACGGGCACTGCCGATCAGGTCGGTAGGCATATAATTCTCATTCATATAAGGAGTCTGCGCCATGGTTGCCTGAAAGGCCAGCCACATTCCGGCAAACAATGCTATTTTCTGTCTCATAATTATCTGCTATTTAGGAATGCCACAAAAAGTTTTCATCACATCAACGTCTTCCACGAGATACGCCCCCGCTGCGGGATGGTGTGAAGCCTCCCCCGCCTGAACGTACAGGTGCCCTGAACGACGGCGTAGATGAGCTACGTGTGGAGGGGCTGAATCCGGAACTTCTGGAGGGTTGTGTCCTCCGGGGCGTATAGGTAGAACGCTGTGTTCTGTTCGCACCCGAAGTTGTCGAAGAGCGACGGGGTGTGAATCTGGTGCCTGACGCTCCCCTGTTTCTCACAAAAGAATTACTGTTTCTTGTGGACAAACGGTCGCTCCGCAAGGCCGGACGCCGACCGTTCGCATAGTTTCTTCCGGTCAAGGAACGGGTTTCCCTGTATCTTACACTGGGACGCACGACAGGACGTGAAGCCACGAAATGCCCGCCATGCCCCCAGTGCGGATAGTGCCAGTGCGGGCCATACCAAGGACGATACCAGCCGGCATACCAAGGTCCGCCCCATCCCCAATACGGTCCCCAGCCCCATGAGAATGAAAAATACGGTCCCCAATACAGACTGCTCCAGCTGCTGGGAAAAGCATAGGCATAGATGCCGTCGACATATACATCCCAATAGATCGAGTTCGGACCATAACACAAATCCCAATACAGCGGACTGCTCACCATAACACCTATCGACGGGGCGCAAAATCGCAGGATACGCTTAGAATAATGATAGTCATCATTCAGATCCATTTCTTCATCCACGGACATACTATCCTCATATTCCGTTTCCTCCAGAATGCTGTCATTATGCCACAAATCGCGACGGTTATATTCATCTACATCTCTCAACTTTCCTGTGGCATAGACTACATCCGCATCTTCAGCCTCAGACGGAACATCCGTGACGGTCTGAGACGGAATATGCTGGACGCGTTTTTTTTCAACCGGTTCCTTTTTTTCTTTAGTCGGCACAAAATACATGTCGTCCATTTGTGCATAGCCCACAATGGACACCAGCAAAGACGCCAGCAAAAATATTATTCTGTTTTTCATTTCTTCCCTCCCAATATACCTGATATCCTATGCAAATATAACCCTTTCTGCCTTGACAGACAATACATAATCCGCAATCCGTCTGCTACTATAACTATTTTTTTGCTATTTTTGCAGAAAGATTTATCCGGATTTACCAAGAACAAAATATGAAATACTTAGAATTGAATTTTCTGATTTCACCTTACTCACAGGATGCATCCGACATATTAACGGCCCTTTCTGCAGAAGCCGGACTGGAGAGCTTTGTAGAAACACCGGAAGGACTCAAAGGATATGCACCGTTACAGCACTTCGTCCATTCCAAACTGGATGAAATCATTTCCAGATTTCCATTACAGGATACAAGAATCACCTACACAATCACCGGAGCTGAAGATAAGAACTGGAACGAGACATGGGAAAAGAACGGTTTTTCTTCCATTTTAATCGCCGATAAGGTCTGGATTCATAACGGACAATGTGAAGAACATCCCGGCGCAGAATATGAAATCGTCATCAACCCTCACCAGGCTTTCGGAACGGGCGGGCACCAGACCACAAGCATGATTATCGAACGGCTGTACGCGACGGACCTGCAAGACAAGAGCATATTGGATGCAGGTTGCGGCACCGGTATCTTAGGCATATTCTGCGCTTTGAAGGGAGCTAAAGAAATCTTTGCTTACGACATTGACGACTGGAGTATACGCAACACTCTGGAAAACATGGAACTGAACGGCATAAGCAACATGAAGGTGACAGAAGGTGACGCTTCTGTCCTGAAAGGGAAAGGACCTTTCGACCTCATCCTGGCCAATATTAACCGCAACATTCTGATGACAGATCTTCCGGTCTTTGCATCAGTAATGCACAAAGGCAGCCAGATCATTCTCAGTGGCTTCTACACCGAAGACATCCCTCTGCTGGTCCGTTTGGCACACACACTCTCGCTGCACGCTATCGGGCAGTCGGAAAAAGACAACTGGGCCTCTTTATGGTTTGAGAAAGAATAGCCTGACAAACCGACTTTCAGAAAAAGAGCTTTTACAGCGTATCTTCCGGTTCAATAATTCCGTCCGGCTCCGGAATGGTCAATTGCATCAGTTCCTCCAGCGAACCATTGAAGATGTTACAGTCGACATCACCGTTGATGCCTTTCACCTTTCCACAATCCGTGTGTTGCCAGAAACTCCATTCGCCTTTATAAGCCAGCTCTTTCACATAATAATGGGCAATCCAATAAGGATAAGCATCAAACTCCGGTGTGTTGAGATACTTCAACTTGAATTTATAGCCGGTATAAATGATCGGCTTTACGCGATATTCCTTTTCCACAACGGCAAGCCAAGTCCGTACCGCCTTTTGCAACTGTCCGACTGACAGGTCGCCCGCTTTCTCCACATCCAATACAGGAGGCAGATCGCCCGGTTCAAGATGCACTTGCTTCAAGAAAAACCGAGCCTGCTGTGTGGCATCAACGCCCGGAATAAAGAAATGATATGCTCCGCGTACAAAGTCATTCTGTTTGGCTTCGTAGAAGTTCAGATTGAAATTCTCGTCCAACAACGTCGCCCCTTCCGTAGCCTTTATAAAAACGAAGCTGACAGGAGCGGTGTCCAGACTGGCATTGCGCAACTGTTCCCAGTCTATATCTTCCTGATAGTGAGAAACATCGATACCATGTATATCATAACCTTCCGGATAAATGGGATCACCGTATATCGCTTTCCAGCGAAGGGATGAATCGGTAACAAAGAAATGATAAAAAAACAGTATGTACAATGCAGCCAGCAAGCAGGCTCCCAGCAGGATAGTCCATGAAGGCCAACGCTTAAAGAAAAGCCATTTCCCGGTCTTGTTCTTTCCGGAACGACGCGTTTTCCGGCTACGGGCAGTCCGTTTCGGCACGCTTTTACTTACGCTCCGGCCTCGTCCGGCATCGGCTGTGACTTTCTTTTCTTTTTTTCTTTGCGGTGTCCGGGCGCACATATCCTTATGTTTCCTGTTTGTGTTGTAGTCCATAAATGATAAAGTCCCCCCATTCTTTCGGATGGAGGGACCTTTGTTATTACAATTTTACTTGGCCTGTTCCAGCTGCAAAGTCTTTGTCGGCTGGTCACAAACCTCAGAAGGACCAAAATATTGAATCGGACCCGGATAGACAAAGCAGGTCTCACGCGCCCATTTATCACGCTTAGCGGCAAACTCCTTGAACGGAGCGCCATCCAAACGTACCAATGCCTTCTTGATTACAGGCTTCATTTCACCGTTACGTTTCTCCATGTTCATCATCATTGTGATGGGAACACCGCCGGCTATCCATTCCGAAGCCGGAGCTGTTGTATTCTTCACAATTGCCATATAGCCCGTCTTGTCGTTGGCTATCAACATCGCCGCGCTCGTACCCAGAGCATAGCAATAATCGGCATCGTAGTTGGACGGAGCCGCACAACGTCCTTCATATCCGAAGAAATGGTGCAAAGTAGAGAATTTGCCACTGTATTTGCCTTCTTTTTTCCAGACCGCCAGTTTGTTAGCTACCATCTCTGCCAACAGTTTCTCTGTCTCGATCAAAGACACTTGTACATTGCCGTGCGGATCGCGCTCCATGGTCAGCTGTGCAGCAACGCCAGCAGGCAAAGACTCATACACAGCCTTATTGTCGGCCGAGAGCTTGCTCAGGATCCATTCGCGCTGTTCTTCCTTGGCCAAAGCCGCACCTTCCGGAGTAGCCAACAGGTCATTCAATTCGGCTATCAGTTTCTTTACAGCCGGAATAAACTCGATCAGGCCTTCCGGAACCAGCACCGTACCGAAGTTGTTACCGTCTGCAGCGCGGTTGGCAACAATCTGGGCGATATAAGTCACGATGTCATCCAACGTCTGGTTCTTGGCTTCCACTTCTTCCGAAACCAGACAGACGTTAGGCTGGCACTGCAAGGCGCATTCCAATGCGATGTGAGATGCAGACCGTCCCATCAGTTTAATGAAGTGCCAGTACTTACGGGCAGAGTTGGCATCGCGCTGGATATTGCCGATAACTTCAGAATAGGTCTTGCAGGCAGTGTCGAAACCGAACGAAGTCTCTATCTGGTCGTTCTTCAAGTCTCCGTCGATCGTCTTTGGGCATCCTATAACCTGCACACCGCATTTCTTGGCTGCATAGTATTCTGCCAATACACATGCGTTCGTATTCGAGTCATCACCGCCAATGATGACGATGGCCTTTATGTTCAGTTTCTTAATAATCTCAAGTCCTTTCTCAAACTGGTCTTCCTTCTCCAACTTCGTACGGCCTGAGCCTATCATGTCAAATCCGCCCGTATTCCGGTATTCATCGATAATGTCTGCCGTCAGTTCCTTATAGTTATGGTCAACCAAACCGCCGGGGCCGAGAATGAAACCGTAAAGTTTGCTTTCCGGATTCAATCGCTTGATGCCGTCGAACAGACCGCAAATCACATTGTGACCGCCGGGAGCCTGACCGCCGGAAAGAATCACTCCCACGTTGAAGGGAGCGAACGAACGGGCTTCACCCGGAACGAACTCAATAAGAGGCATCCCATATGTGTTGGGGAACAACTTCTTGATTTCTTCCTGATCGGCTACAGACTGCGTCGGTGCGCCTTCTTTCACTGAAACACATCCCTGCAATCCCTTTGGCAATTTGGGCTGATAAGCCGCTCTTGCAATTTGCAATGCACTTTTTTCCATACGTATATACCTATATTAAATAAACGAATATTCTATTCAGCACACAAAATTAATACTTTTTGCCGTAACAGAGAAACATCTCCGCTCAAAATCCGCTTTAAGGAAAGATAAAAACAAAGAGTGCAGACGCGGCATCACGCAACATCTGCACCCGAAACAAATAAAATGATCAATAGTCAATATTGAGATGTTATCTCATCACGAATGTGTTATATGAATGGGCGGCCAGTTCTGCCGTCAGGTTCTTCTCTCCTATCTTCACCACCAGCGTGTCGGCCTCGTCCTTGAAGTTTCCGGCCACCACCACATATTTGCCTTCCGGTGTGCGGCAGACAAGGACGGGCATCTTGTCCTCACCCTGTCCCTTGTATGCCACCACTTTGGCTCCGGCTCCGATGAAATGACTGTAATGCTTGACGGCATAATACTCCGGAGTGTAGGTGAACGTGCGCGTTTTGGAATCCACCCGTATGAGAGCGTTCTGCTTCCATCCCCACGGGCTTTCACCGTTGTCGGCCAGGATGAAGTTCCAGAAGGTGTATTCGTTGCAGCCGTTGCCCAGATAGTGGTTCATCAGTTCAAACGTATGCTCGCCGGCTCCCCAGTCGAAACTGCCCCACCCGCACTCGCTTTCGGAGCAGATATAGTTCCATTCGGGATGCTCCTTGCGCAGCACGGGCAGCGACTCGCGGCCTTCCCATTGGAAAGCCATACCGCTGACGTATTGCTGCAGGCCTTTGTCGGAAGCGATTTTCTGCACGTGGTCCACACGGTTGGTGTTGAACGTGCCCAAATAAAGCTTCACTTCGGGATGCTCGCGCTTGAGCGTCGGGCCAAGATAGTCGCGGTTGAAACGGATGGTGCCCTCTGCCGTCCAGGCACAGCCCGGATAGGGCGTGTAACTGTAGGCTTCATTCTGATAGATCACCATGTCGATGTTGATGCCCTGTTCCTTATAGGCATCGATGAACTTGCAGAAATAGTTGGCGTAAGCCTGGAGATAGCGGGGGTCCTGGATGAAATAATCCGTCGTGGCCAGCTGGCGGGGGAACTTGCCTTTGCGCTCACCGGTCAGCTTCATTTCGTCCGGGTCTACCTTACCGCCCACATTCCCGTACAGGATATAGTCCATTTCCTGCGGCATATTGTTGAACTTGCTGCTCAACACAGGGTAATCACCGGTAATCTTCATCCAGCTGGGCGGACACCACGGAGAAGTCCAGAACGTCATGTCGGGATTATATTTCTGTGCGGCACGGATGAAAGGAATGACTGTCTGTTTGTCTCGGTTGATGTTGAAATAGCGCAGTTCCAGGTCGCCCGCCACCTCATCGCAACTGTACCATGAGCGTGAATAGTCGTTGGCGTTCATGGAAATACGTCCGCGCGACAGGCGCAGGTCGCCTTCCGGAGAGAACACCTTCTCCAGAATCTCGTCCTGCTCGTTGCGGGTGAGCAGGCACAGGGCGTCCCAGTCCAGCTCGTTGAACGTGGCTCCCCACGCCTTGAAATCAGGATAGTCGGCATTGTCGTCCACAACGACCAGCGGTTCCGACGACTTTTTGTCCATTTTTATGGTAGAGGTTTTCCACAGATTTCCTTCCGTACTGGAATACCATGTGAACGACTGCGCGTACGTCTGGATGCATCCGGCTGCGACACACGCTGAGGCTAAAAGCATTTTCAATTTTGTCTGCATAACGGTTCTCTTTTAAATGACACCGCAAAGTTACACGCCCGTTCAACTTCGGGCGTGCAACCATGTAACAAAACAAATGCACAAATGTAACAAATGGCCCGTGAAAGGCCGGAAAACCGCTGCGGAAGCCCCTCAGCTCCCGTATTGGGTGGGCAGGACACCAAACATTTCCTTGAAACATTTGCTGAAGTAACCTGCCGTTGAGAAGCCCACGAGGTCGGCCACCTCAGCCACCGGCAAGTGATGTTCGGCCAGCAGGACGGCTGCTTTTTTCAACCGTATGCCGCGGATAAACTCGCTCGGCTTCTGCCCGGTGAGCGACTGCAGCTTGCGGTAAAGGTTCATCCGGCTCATACACAAATCGGTGCTGAACTGCTCTACCGTATAATCCGTATTGTCCAGATTTTTCTCCACAAGTGCTACGGCTTTCCGCAAAAAGGCCTCGTCCATTTGGGTAGAAGCCATATCCTCGGCACGAAATTCCACGCCGGAAAGGAAAATAGCCTTGCGGCGGTCCTGCAGGGCTGAGAAATGGCGGATGCGGTTTTGCAGAATATCCATGCTGAAAGGCTTGGTCAGGTAGCAGTCCGCGCCCGCCTCATAACCCTGCAAGGCACTCTCATCGCCGGAATAGGCCGTCAGCAGGATGACAAAGATGTGCGATGTGCGCACGTCTGTCTTCACTTTCCGGCACAGCTCGGCTCCATTCATGACGGGCATCATCACATCGCTGACGATGATGTCCACCTCGTATTGCTCCAACAGTTCCAACGCTGCCTGTCCGTCGGCTGCCTGACGCACCATGTATTCCTCCGACAGTCTGCGGACAAGGAACCCACGCAGTTCTTCATTGTCCTCGACCACCAGAACGGCCTTGCGCAAGACTGTCCCGTTTGTTGCGGAAGACTTCTCCTCTTCTTGCGCAACAACAGACAGCGTATCGGGCAGAATCACACGGAACACGCTTCCTGCCCCTTCCTTCGTATCCAGTTCCATACGCCCGCCATGCAGCTGCACATAGGTTTTCACAAGATGAAGCCCAATGCCGCTTCCCGTCTGTTCCGTCCCTTTCTTCCCCTGATAGTAACGGTCGAATACGTGCCCGGCTTCCTCGGCCGACATGCCGCACCCGGTGTCTTGTACGGAAAGCACCACGGACCGGCCCGGAATGCGTTCGAGCCTTACCTTCACAGAACCTCCTTTTTCAGTGAATTTCAAAGCATTGCTCAACAGGTTATACAACACGCGGTGCATCTTTTCCTTGTCGAACCTCATACAAATATCTGCTGAAGGCAGGTCTACATTAAAATTAATCTGCCTGCTTTCGGCCAAGGGCACAAAGCTACGGCAGACAGAACGGACAAAGTCCGCCATGCTCCCTTCGCGCAGATGTGCCTTTTCCTCACCGGTCTCCAGCTTGCGGAAATCCAGCAGATGGTTAATCTGCTCCAACAGTTCGCAGGCATGCCGGTGAATAGCCTCCAGCTGCTGCCGCAGGCGACTGTCGGACACCGTCTCCAGCAGACTCCCCAGCGGAGTGATGATCAGCGTAAGCGGAGTGCGCAGTTCGTGACTCATGTTCGTAAAGAAACGGAATTTCATTTGCGTCAGCTGCTCTTCCACTTTCTGCTGTTGTCTGTGATGCATCCGGCGGATAAAGGAGACCGACAGGGCTATACCCGCCATTATATATAAGGTATAGGCCCACCACGTGGCATACCATGGCGGCAGGCGGTGCAGGGAAAGACATTCCTGCGGCCGCCCCCAGCATCCGTGCATATCGGTAGCCTTCAGTTCCAGAGTATAATTACCAGGCGCAAGATTGTAGAACGTCACCGTATTGATTCCTTGAGGCAGATAGGTCCAGTCGCCTCCGCTCCCTTTCAGACGGTAGGCGTAACTGATCTTTCCGGCATGCAAATGGTCCAGCGATGAGAAGAAGAAAGAAACATTGTCCTGCGCTGCCGTGAATTCCACCCGCGGACAGCGCGGAGAAACAAAATGACGCACGCCGTCCACCTCGTAGGCAGAGACAACCGGACGTACCGGCAAGGCCGGACGGTCCAGCTCGTCAAAGGACGCCACCTTGCAGAAGGCTCCGATACCGCCGATACAGATACTGTCTCCCATACGGCGGAGAGTGTGGAAATAATCCATGTGTATCTCGCGGTCGTCGTTCCTCAACAGACGGAAAGACCGCGTGTGCGGACTGTATTCTTTCACATACTGGTCGGCCAGAATCCAGACATGTCCACGGCTGTCGGCTTCCAAAGCCTTGACGGCATCGCCATTGGCATTTCCCGCATTCCTTTCCAACCGCAACTTCCCGTCCCGAAGCGAGTAAGCATAGACCTCACCTTGAGAGGTGGCCGCCCAAAGTGTGCCGTTGCCGTCGTCGGCAACAGTCGTATAAGCGTCTCCTTCCCCCAATATCTGTTCCGCACCATTCTTCCGTACGAGCACCAGCCGCCCCGTACCGGTCACGCAACACATTCCGCCGTCCGGCAACAGAAGGAAATCCCTCACACCGCCTTGGGGCATGAATATTCCCCTCAGGCTACTCTCTCCGACAGCATAACGGTAAAGGCCGGCCCCCGTAGCTATCCATAAGTTGCCGCTGTCGTCTTCAACGATTTTATGCACGGTGTTCCCTTCTTCGGGCAGACGGACGACAGCCTGCGCATCGAAACGGCCACCCTCGCACCATACACGCACCACCTGCATGCCGCTGCTCACCCATACTCCGGCCGTACGGCGACACTTTTCCATAGCAGTACCATAAACGTAACGGCCTACACTTCCGGACTGTTCCGACATCATCCAGATATGCCCTCCACGTACAGGCGAATAATAAGACAGGCGTGTGCGGCCCTGCCATATCCAATACCCCTCTCCGTCATCCACAATACGGTCCACCATCACCGGATAGCCCGTCGCATCACGCATGGGACGCACAGGGTCACGACGGACACGATTTTGCTGTTCAGACAGGATGAAGGTGTGCGGAGAATAGCCGGGAATCCAGATGTTGCCCCATTTATCGGATGCCGGCTGGTCCAGAATCTTCTTCCCTTCGGGCAAGAATCCGGAAAGGTCAGCCGGTAACAGCGTGTCGCCATGCACCTCATAAGCATAAAGGTCGTCCAGTGACGCCGTCCAAAGCACACGCCGCCGCTCGTCCCAATGCATGCCGAGCACACGCGACTGTCCGTCTCCGGCATAAGTGGACGCCTGATACTCCAGTTGCGCTTCTCCATTAGCGGCAGCCGGACGATAGGTGACAATCCCCCTTCCCCACGTACCTATATAGAAACAATGATTCGCGCTGTCCTCCACCATCATGCCGGGAGAAGCATCGCAAGGCCATGAACAGGCCGTCATCTGCCGTTTGCCGGCTTCATAACGCAACAATCCTCCCTGCCATTGCACGACCCATATCCGATGATGACGGTCCTCATAAAAACCGGCCACCAGCACATCATGCCCGTTCCATACCGAAGGGAATTCGCCCAACAGCTCATCCCGCGCCGAAAAATGATAGATACGTCCGGAAGACGCTGTCCATACAGTCCCGTCGGAAGCCGTCATCACGGCATCTGTCCGCCGTCCGTCCAGCCGCGTTCCCCTGCCTGCAGGCTCTATATGGTAATCAGATTTGTCCAGTCTGTACAGCCCTTCCGTCGTTCCTATCCAGATACGGTCCGTGCTGTCTTCAGCCAGACAGGTGAGCGTATTGCTGCCCAACAGATGCGGCGAACGGGCATCCGAACGGAACACATCTATCCTGTAACCATCGTCACGGCACAATCCCCCGCCTTCTGTAGCATACCACATGTACCCCTCACGGTCCTGCAACACACGGTGTATGTGGGCAACCGGCAACAGCTTCTGCGTAGGCAACTCGGTATATAGCACCTCCTGCGCCGACGTCTTTGCCGAAAGGCAACAGCTGCACAGCACCACTAAAAGCGACCTCATCCCGTTCATTAACTTTCTTTTTGGATGTAAAGATACGATTTTATACGCTTAAAATTTCAAACTCTCGCCAACTTTGTTTATCTTTGTTCACGTTAGACACTTGATTAAATGTACGAATCATGGCAAAAAGAAGGATACTGAAAAAGAACATCAACTACATCTGCAGCGAACTGTTTGCAGAATGTGTGGCACTTATGAGCTACAAACTGGACGTCAACCAGGCCGATGTGGACAACATCATGAAGAGAATCTTGCTGATGCAAGACGAATTCATCAGCAGAATCAGCCATACAGAACCAGGAAATACCAAAAAATTCTACGCTCAATTGCACAAAGACTTCAACGCACAGGTTGAAGACATCTCCAATATTCTTACCCAACTTTGCTAAATGATAAAACGTCTGTGCAGTTTCATCCTGTTCAAACTGATGGGATGGAAAGCTGTGGTAACCGTACCGATGGGCGACAAGTACGTCATCGCACTTGCTCCTCATACAAGTAACTTTGACTTTATCCTTGGATTGCTCTACAGCCGGGCCACAGGTTTCCGGTGCGATTTCCTGATGAAAAAGGAATGGTTCTTCTGGCCGTTAGGAATACTGATGCGCAGCTTGGGGGGAATCCCGGTCTGCCGGGATAAAAAAACGAGTATGACCGACCGTCTGGCCCAAATAGCCTCCGCACGAAAAGAATTCCATTTGTGTGTTACTCCCGAAGGAACTCGCTCACGAACGGAAGAATGGAAAAAAGGATTTTACTACATCGCGCTGAAAGCCGGAATCCCTATCCTGCTATTCGGCGCAGACTATCCGTCCAAAAAGATCCGGTGCACGCAAATGATTATCCCCGACGGAGACGTTGACCGTCAGATGCGCGACATCAAGACTTATTTCAAGGACTTCACCGGCCGGCATCCTGAAAAGTTCGCCACCGGTAAAATATGAGACAGACATGAAAGGAAGATCTATGTGGTTGGCAGGACTGTTCCTGCTGAGCGTTTTCTGTCATGCGCAAGATGAAGAAAGTGTAATCAAATCGCGGGCTGGAGACTACTTCTCCAACTACCAGACTTCCTATACCACCGACAAAGACCGTTGCCGGATAGAGCGGGTCAATGTGGACACCGACAACAAGACGGCTGAAATATACGTGAACGAATTGTTTGCCGGACAATCTTTCTCCGCCGCGAAAGTAGACGAGATTTACCGGAATGTCAGCGCACTGTTACCCGCACCTTACGATACCTACCAACTCATCATCTACGGCAACGGTACGCCTATCGAGCAGCTGATAACAGACATACACACCGGCCGCCCCAGGCTGAACAAACTGTGGAAGACGGCCTTGTACAACGGTGCTCCATGGGTAGAAAGACAGCAATGCCCATACCATATAACCAGCGGACTGCAAAAACGCCACCTGTCGGTATGGGCCAGCCACGGACGTTACTACAAGAACGAAAAGAAAGCCTGGGCCTGGCAACGTCCTTATCTGTATTGTACGACAGAAGACTTATTCACACAGACCATCGTCGTGCCCTTTCTCATTCCCATGCTGGAGAATGCCGGAGCCTATGTTTTCACTCCACGCGAACGCGACTGGCAACCACATGAAGCCATCGTAGACAACGACCTGCCGCAGCAAGGAGGAAGCTATACGGAGCGGAACGGGAAAATGAAGTGGGAAACAGGAACAACCGGTTTTGCCCACCGCAAGACAGTGTATCTCGACGGCGACAATCCTTTCACGGACGGAACGTACCGCATGGCGTATGCCGTAGACAAGAAAAGCCTGGCATCGCAGATTCGCTGGACGCCCGACATACCCGAAGCCGGACAATATGCCGTTTACGTGTCCTACGCCACCTTGCCCACCAGTGTGCCCGATGCACAATACACCGTCCGTCACTGTGGCATAACCACGACATTCAAAGTCAACCAGCAAATGGGTAGCCACACATGGGTCTATCTGGGAACATTCCATTTTGAACCGGACCAGCCGGAAAACAACTATGTCAGTCTGGTCAACCAAAGCAAACACCGGGGCGTCATCACTGCCGACGCCGTCCGTTTCGGAGGCGGCATGGGCAACATCGCACGCGGAGATTCCCTGCAGGAAACCACAAGCGGCATGCCCAGATATCTGGAAGGAGCACGCTACTCCGCCCAATGGAGCGGCATGCCATACGCCATATACAGCAGCAAAAACGGCACTAACGACTATGGCGACGACATCAACGTCCGTTCGTTCATGACCAATTATCTGGCGGGCGGATCAACTTATCTCCCAGCCGACAGCGGACTGCACGTCCCCATGGAAATGGCCATCGCCCTGCATTCCGATGCCGGCATAGCCCCCGACAGCACGTATATCGGAACATTAGGCATCTACACTACGGATTTCAATGACGGCCTGCTGCCCGCCGGACTTTCACGGCTGACATCGCGCGATCTGTGCGACCTGGTCATGACCCAAGTGGACCATGACCTGACACACCTGTACTCCAAATGGAAACGCCGGCAGATGTTCGACCGCAACTACAGCGAGACCCGCGAGCCGCAGATCCCTTCCATGATTCTGGAAATGCTTTCCCACCAGAACTTCCGCGACCTGACGCTGGGACACGATCCGGCTTTCAAATTCGACCTGGCGCGTGCCATATACAAAGGCATCCTGAAGTATACTTCCGCCCAGCACGAAACCGGCTATGTCGTTCAGCCCCTGCCCGTCGCCGCGTTTCAGACACAAATCGACGAGGAAGAAAAAGAGATATTTCTCACCTGGCTGCCGCAGAAGGACGTGCTGGAACCATCGGCCAAGCCCAAAGGATATGTCGTCTATACCCGGCAGGGAGAGAAAGACTTCGACAACGGCACATGGGTCGACGAACCGCACTTCAGGCTGAAAGCCGAAGAGAATGTCATCTATTCATTCAAGGTCTGTGCCGCCAACGACGGCGGAATAAGCTTTCCTTCGGAAGAGCTTTCGGCCATGATAGCCAGAAGCGCCAAGGCCAACGTCCTCATCATCGATGGATTCCAGCGCGTGGCCGGCCCACAGGTGATCTGGACTGACTCCACACGCGGATTCGACTTCTCCTCAGACGAAGGCGTGCCCTACCGGAAGACTCCGGGATTCTGCGGCAGGCAACTCATATTCGATACCGCACACACGCCGAAGGCCGACTGGGGATTCAGCGGCAACGAACTGGAAGGGAAAATGCAGATTGGCAACACATTCGACCACAGCAGACTGCACGGCGAGGCCATCGCCACGGCAGGCAACTGTTCCTTTGCCTCCGCCTCCCGCTCGGCTGTAGAAATGCAACAGGTAGACCTCAACGACTACAATATCGTGGATCTCATCCTGGGCCTGCAGAAAAACGACGGATACAGCTCCCGACCTTACCCTTCACTGACGCCTGCGCTCTGCAACGCCTTGCAGGAATTCACCCGCATGAGAGGCAGTCTGCTGGTCAGCGGTGCCTACGTCGCCAGAGACCAGAAAACCAAAGAGGCTCTCGACTTCCTGCGCAACACGCTGAAGGTAGAGGCTTATGCACCAGTCATATTGGACGAGTACGCACAAGCCACCGGCATGAACACCAACCTGCATCTGTTCACGTCGCTGAACGACAAGCATTATGCCGTCACACACGCCGACTGCCTGATGCCTGCGGCTCCGGCTTTCTCCACACTGCTCTACACACCACTCAACCAGTCGGCCGCCGTTGCTTATCAGGGCGACTCCTATCGGGCCATAACGCTGGGATTCCCCTTTGAATGCATCAAATATGCGGCCGACCGCGACAAGGTCATGAACGCATTCCTGACATTCCTGCTGAACCGATAGACAGACAGACGTCCTGGTGCCCCGCTCCGTTTATGCGCAAGACCACGACCGTTCTTGCGCATAAACGAGACATTCTTTCCGCAACACCCGGACCGTTCTTGCGCATCACAAAAACGAATCAGCCGTCCGCCTCCGGAAAGTGCCTCTCACGCTCCGCTTCTGCCAACTATACTGACGCATTTCCATTTGAGTTTACCGCTTTTTTCTTAACTTTGCATTTGTATCATCCATAACACATCAAAGACATGTACGAAATACAGACAAATGCCAAAGGCACACGCCAAATGAGCGTCAGCGACACCCAACTGGAAACCATAAAGAAGTATGCCCTCTTTGAACACTTAGTGGACAGCAACGGCATCATCGATGAAATGGTGCTGGAAAAGCTGCGACTGAACGCACGTTCTCTCATCGAAGCCTGTCCGGAAGAGCGGAAAGACCTGGTGGATCTCTGCCAGAACGTACTGTTCCACGACAACATGAAGGCATTCGGACTAAGCCGTCTGGTGCAACTTTACGCCACATGGACGGCACAACATGCAGATCAGGAGCCGGCAAACACAGCAACAGAATAACAGTTCAAACAGACAGTACGATGAAAGAACTTCGCCTGACCGACTGGCTGCCCACGACAAAAAAAGAGATGGAACTGCGGGGGTGGGACGCTGCAGACATCATTCTCTTCAGCGCCGACGCCTATGTGGATCATCCGTCTTTCGGAGCCGCCGTCATCGGCCGCACGCTGGAAGCTGCCGGTTACCGCGTGGCCATCGTACCACAGCCTGACTGGCACGGCGACTTCCGCGACTTCAAGAAGCTGGGACGCCCGCGTCTGTGGTTCGGTGTGGCTCCGGGCTGCATGGATTCCATGGTCAACAAATACACGGCCAACCGCAGGTTGCGCAGCGAAGATGCCTATTCACCGGACGGACGGCATGACATGCGTCCGGAATATCCCACCATCGTGTATACCCGCATTCTGAAACAGCTCTATCCGGATGTCCCGGTGATACTCGGAGGAATAGAGGCATCGCTGCGACGTCTGACTCACTACGACTATTGGAAAGAAAAACTCATGCCGTGCATCTTGTGCGACAGCGGTGCCGACATGATAATCTACGGCATGGGCGAAAAAGCAGTAGTGGAACTTTCCGACCGTCTGAACGAAGCCATCGAAACAGGCAACGGCATGCCGGACTACGCTCCCGACGGCACGGCCTGTGCCAGCACGACCCTATTCAGGGAAGTCATCGCCAACGGCCCTTGCCTGCCACAGACAGTAACTCTATATAATAAGGAAGACATTCCCGGCGGCATCAGCGCGAATGACATAGTCCTGCATGCCCATGAAATCTGTCTGCAAGACATGAAAGCGCAGGCCGAGAACTTCCGCCATATAGAAGAAGAAAGCAATCAATGGCAGGCCAGGCGCATCATACAGCCCACAGCCGGACGCTATGTGGTAGTCAATCCGCCCTATCCGCCCATGAGCCAGGAAGAAATAGACCGTTCGTTCGACCAGCCTTACACCCGCATGCCGCACCCTAAATACAAAGGCAAGCGCATACCGGCCTATGAAATGATCAAGTTCTCCGTCAATCTGCACCGGGGGTGTTTCGGCGGCTGCGCCTTTTGTACCATATCGGCCCATCAGGGCAAGTTCATCGTGAACCGCAGCAAGGAGAGCATTCTCCGCGAGGTCCGGCAAATCACACGGATGCCGGACTTTAAAGGAACCTTGTCCGACTTGGGAGGACCATCGGCCAACATGTACGGCATGAGAGGGAAAGACCAAGACATCTGCAAAAAATGCAGACGCCCCTCGTGCATACACCCGGCCATCTGTCCGAATCTGAACACAGATCATTCCGCTCTGCTGGACATTTACCGCGCGGTGGACGCCCTGCCGGAAGTGAAGCACAGCTACATCGGAAGCGGTGTGCGCTATGACCTACTGCTGCACGACACCAAGGACGAACACATAAACAAGGCCAACAGGGACTACACGCGCGAACTCATCACCCGACACGTCAGCGGACGCCTGAAAGTGGCCCCGGAACATACGTCAGACCGTGTGCTCCGTCTGATGCGGAAACCTTCTTTCCTGCTTTTCAGACAGTTCAAGTCCATCTTTGACCGTATCAACAACGAGGCGGGACTGAGACAGCAAATCATCCCTTATTTCATCAGCAGTCATCCGGGCTGCACGGAAGAAGACATGGCAGAACTGGCCGTACTGACCAAAGATATGGACTTTCATTTGGAACAAGTGCAGGACTTCACGCCCACTCCTATGACTGTCAGCACCGAAACATGGGCAACAGGTTATCACCCCTACATCCTCGAACCGGTATACAGTGCACGTACTCCAAAAGAAAAGCTGGCACAACGCATGTTCTTTTTCTGGTATAAGCCGGAAGAACGTCAGAAGATACAGGCGGAATTGCGCCGCATAGGACGGACAGATCTGACGGACAAGCTGTTCGGCAGAGCAACTTTTCGTGAGAGAAAAAACACAAATCCCAAACGGAATGAAAGTGACGACATGTTTCCAAAAAGGAAAAAACACGGTGGCCACCTGCGAGGACGGCATCGTGGTGACCGATAATTTCGCAGCTGTAGTAGACGGCTCTACCAGCAAAAGCTCATTCCGCATGAACGGAAAGACGTCCGGGCTTATGGCTATGGAACTGGTGTGCGATGCTCTACGCCAGCTGCCGCCGGACTGTTCCGCACAAGAGGCCGTGAACTTCCTGACGGGACGCATACGTCGGTTTTACGAGGACCACCGGTTATACGAGGACGCAAAACGGCATGGCGAACATCGCCTGACAGCCAGTGCGGTCATCTACTCCTGTCAAAAGCACGAAATATGGATGGTGGGTGATTGTTTGTGCCGTTTCAACGGGAAAACATACGGAAATCCCAAGCCTGTGGACAGACTGCTGGCTGACATCCGGAGCGACATCCTGCACTATCTGCTCCGAAAGGGCCATTCCATCGCCAGCCTGCAAGAGCATGACTTGGGACGGGAATGGATTTTCCCCTGTCTGAAAGACCAGTGCTCTTTCCAAAATGCCGAAGACATCGGCCAATGGGGCTATGCTGTTCTGGACGGTTTTCCCGTAGACATTTCCCTGGTCAGGATATTGCCCGTACCGGTGAATGCGGAATTTCTAGTACTGGCGTCCGACGGTTATCCCGTTCTGGCCGACACGCTGGAGGAATCGGAGGCCCTGCTGGCCCGCCAGCTGGCACACGACCCGCTGTGCATCGGCTCGTTCCGGTCCACAAAGGGACTGATGCGCGGGAACGTTTCTTTCGACGACCGCAGCTATCTGCGCGTTGAAATGTCATGAACTTACCTAAAAACAAACAGACATGAATGAGATAAAGACTAATTCATTACAGGCCTGGGTGCTGGCGGCACGCCCGAAGACGCTGTCCGGTGCGGCCGTACCGGTCATGATAGGCCTCGCACTGGCCATCTCCGACGGGCATTTCCGGGACATACCGGCCTTGCTCTGCTTCCTTTTCGCCTTCCTGATGCAGATCGACGCGAACTTCATCAACGACTATTACGACTGCAAGAAAGGGCTGGACAACGGGGAACGGCTGGGCCCCAAACGTGCATGCACCGAGGGGTGGATTACCATGCCGGCCATGCGAAAGGGCATAGCCGTCACCACCGTGCTGTCGTGCCTCGCCGGACTGCCGCTGGTGCTCTACGGCGGATGGCCCATGGTTGTCATAGGCGTACTCTGCGTCGTATTCTGTTTCCTGTACACCACCTGTCTGGCAAGCCTCGGCCTGGGCGATGTATTGGTGCTGGTGTTTTTCGGCCTTGTACCCGTATGTGCCACCTATTACCTACAGACACAAACTTTCGACCCTTTCACCGTAATTCTCAGTATAGCTTGCGGAATGGTCATCGACTGTCTGCTCATCGTGAACAACTACCGCGACCGTGAGCTGGATGAGGCAAACGGGAAAAGAACCTTGGCCGTAATAGCCGGCGAGAAAGGCACAGAACTCCTCTATTTCGAGATGGGTCTGGGGGCCACAGCGCTTTGCCAGACACTATGGCTCGTAGGAAAGGAAGAAGCCGCCCTGCTGGTGTTGCCCTATTTTGTGCTCCATTTCATCGCGTTCCGGCGGATGAGGCGCATCCGCCGGGGCAAGGCCCTGAACGAGGTGCTGGAAGCCACGGCACGCAACATCCTGCTGTTCGGTGTGCTGCTCTCCATCGGATTAATCATTTAACCCCAATAACTATAAAAACTTATGGCAACAGTAGACGACAAAAAGGTCATTTTTTCTATGGTCGGTGTGAGCAAAACCATTCGCCAGACCAACAAACAAGTGCTGAAAAACATCTACCTGAGCTTCTTTTACGGGGCAAAAATCGGTATCATCGGCTTGAACGGCTCAGGAAAATCCACCCTGATGAAAATCATTGCCGGACTGGACAAGGACTTTCAGGGCAATGTAGTGTTCTCGCCCGGTTACAGTGTGGGCTATCTGCCTCAGGAGCCTCAGTTGGACGACACCAAGACCGTGAAGGAAGTAGTCATGGAGGGTGTGCAATCCATCGTGGAAGCTCTGACGGAATATGAAGAAATCAATCAAAAATTCGGCTTGCCGGAATACTATGAGGATGAGGATAAGATGAACGCTCTCTTCGCACGTCAAGGCGAGCTGCAGGACATCATCGATGCTACGGATGCCTGGAACCTGGACAGCAAACTGGAACGCGCCATGGATGCCCTGCGCTGTCCGCCGGCCGACCAGCAGGTGGCGAATCTGTCGGGAGGTGAACGCCGCCGCGTAGCTCTCTGCCGACTGTTGCTGCAGAAGCCCGATGTGCTGCTGCTGGACGAGCCGACCAACCACCTGGATGCAGAAAGCATCGACTGGCTGGAGCAACACCTGAACCAATATGAGGGCACGGTCATCGCCGTAACCCACGACCGCTATTTCCTTGACGACGTAGCCGGATGGATTCTGGAACTGGACCGCGGCGAAGGCATTCCATGGAAAGGAAACTACTCTTCATGGCTGGAACAGAAAACCAAGCGCATGGAACAGGAAGAAAAAACAGCCAGCAAACGCCGCAAAACCTTAGAGCGCGAATTGGAATGGGTGCGTATGGCACCTAAAGCACGCCATGCCAAAGGCAAGGCCCGTCTGAACTCCTACGACAAATTGCTCAACGAGGACCAGAAAGAAAAAGAAGAGAAACTGGAAATCTTTATTCCGAACGGGCCGCGCCTGGGCAACAAGGTCATCGAGGCACAGCACGTGCGGAAAGCATACGGTGACAAAGTGCTCTTCAACGACCTCAATTTCATGCTGCCTCCCAATGGAATCGTGGGAGTAATCGGCCCTAACGGTGCCGGAAAAACCACATTGTTCCGGCTGATCATGGGACTGGAAAAAGCCGACAGCGGTGCCTTTGAAGTCGGCGAGACCGTAAAACTGGCTTACGTGGACCAGACCCACAAGGACATCTCGCCGGAAAAGAGCGTCTATGAAGTCATGAGCGGCGGCAACGAGCTGATGCGTCTGGGCAACCGCGATGTAAACGTCCGCGCCTACTTGAGCCGGTTCAACTTCTCCGGAGCCGACCAGGAAAAGAAATGCGGCGTGCTCTCTGGTGGGGAGCGCAACCGTCTGCATCTGGCCATGGCCCTGAAAGAAGAAGGAAATGTACTGCTGTTAGACGAGCCGACCAACGACATCGACGTAAACACGCTCCGTGCATTGGAAGAGGGCTTGGAGGAGTTTGCCGGCTGTGCCGTAGTCATCAGCCACGACCGTTGGTTCCTGGACCGCATCTGTACGCACATACTTGCTTTTGAAGGCAACGGAGAAGTATTCTTCTTTGAGGGCAGCTACTCCGAATATGAAAGCAACAAGATGAAGCGGCTCGGACTGGAAGAGCCCAAACGCATCCGTTACCGGAAACTGATGGAGGACTAATAATGCGCAGCAAAGACAATGACTGGAAATCAAGGTTGGGGATGGTTTATTCCACCAACCCTGATTTCGCTTTTGATACGGGAAACACGACGGAAGAAACGGAAACCCTGCCCAAAAACCGGCAACGGCTACGGGTAACGACCGAACGTAAAAACCGTGGCGGAAAAGTAGTGACCGTCATAAAAGGCTTTGAAGGACAGGAAAACGACCTGAAAGAATTGTGCAAACTGCTGAAGACGAAATGCGGCGTGGGCGGAACGGTAAAAGACGGCGACATTCTCATACAAGGCGACTGGAAACCCCGCATTGTGGATTTGCTGCGTGCCGAAGGCTATGCCGACACCAAATGAACGCCCAATACAGGCAACAGCATGAAGCGGGCCACCGTCCGCGTATTCTGCCGGCAAAAGGCAGCATACGGCGGTGACCCGCTTCCCTTTTTCCATCCCGCCCGCCGGGCATATCTGCAACCCGCACCGTGCCGCCGGAACTGGCATGGAGGTGAAACCGCCCCGCCTTGCAGGAAAGGCGGTCTGCCGCTTCCGGACCATTCGCATGCCAAAGACGACATAACAAAAAGCAGCTATTCCGACATATTCCGCAACAAAAAGCAACGCATTTACCGTTCGCGCTGACAGTCACTTCCCTCATTCCGTTCAAAACAGAAAAATTCTCCCCACATATATTTGCATTTATCAAATAAAATTAACTGTTTTTCCGCAAAAACACGGATTTCTTTGCGGAAAAACGCGGACGGCGTTGCGGAAGAAACACTTTTTTATGAGCAAGGACGCACGGATTTGTGCGCACAGACGCAGACGTCCTGCCGCAACGCCGGAAAAAACGGACCGCAAGGCGGTCCGCAACCGTGCTTTTCGCTGCTTTTTTCTCTCTTTGATGCCGATGCAGGCCTTCTACCGAAATATCAAAAAGAAAGCGGAACGCCCCTACAGCTGACACATACGGCCATTTTCCATGCACAACACCGCACTGCTGCGCACACACGTCAAGCCAAAACCGCCATCTGCTGACACCGTGACTTTTTCAAGACTTGTGAGATTGCGTTTTTCACGACCTGCTGTCCGCCGGCCGCAAATACGCGGATACAGAAGAGGTAAAGAAAGCAAAGTGTCAAGATGACATTTTGCAGAAAGTGCCGTCCGGCAGGGCATCCGTCATGCGGCAACCACCCCGCCCCGCCGGAAAGTGCCGCTCCACAGTGCCGGACGGTGTCGACCGCCGTACGTGCCGCCGCCCCGCGACATCAGCAGACCAGCTCCAGTCCGTCATAAGCCAGATGTATGCCTTCCGGCAGACGGGCATCTTCCACCGCGTGCAGGTCAATATGATGTCCCATGTGAATCAGATAAGTCTGCGGAACGCCCAGACTGCGCGCGAACAGACAAGCTTCCTCTATTGTCTGATGGGAATTATGAGGCTCATGCCGAAGCCCGTTGACAATCAGCAAATCCAGCCCTTGCAAATAAGACAGCTCTGACGGACGGATAGTCTTCATGTCCGTTATATAGGCCATATTGTTCACCCTGAAGCCCAAAATGGGCATACAGGCATGCATCACCTCGATAGGAGTAATGCGCAGATCTTTCACCTCCAAGGTCTCATGCGGACGGATTTCATGCAGACAAAGCAGCGGAACGCCCGGATATTTATGTTCCACAAAACAATAAGGCAGACTTTGCCGCAACTGACGTCCGGTCCGCCCGGAAGCATAAAGCTGCACATCTCCGAAGACACAGAACGGGCGCAAATCGTCTATCCCACCCACGTGGTCATAATGCTCATGGGTAATCAGCACCGCATCTATGGCACGGAAATCTCTCGACAGCATCTGCTGACGGAAATCCGGCCCACAGTCCACCAGCACGCGCGTCCGCTCTGTTTCCAACAACACCGAAGCCCTCAGCCGTCTGTCACGGACATCTTTGCTGGTACAGACCTTGCACGTGCAGCCAATCTGCGGCACACCGGTGCTCGTACCAGTCCCCAGAAAGGTGACTTTCATTGTGGCATTCCTCCTATAATATTCACTTCCGGCTGAATCTCAATGCCAAACGACCGGAACACATCGCTACGGACAGCATTGCATAATGCCAGAATATCCTGCCCTGTAGCATGCCCCTTGTTCACCAGCACCAAAGCCTGACGGTCGTGCACAGCCGCCCGTCCCAATGAACGCCCTTTCCAGCCGCAACGTTCTATCAGCCATCCTGCCGGAATTTTCACCCGATGGTCGTCTTCCACAAAACAGGGCACGTCGGGATAACGCTCCTTTATCCGCTCATACACCGCACGTTCTACGACTGGATTCATAAAGAAACTCCCGGCATTTCCCTGCTCTTTCGGGTCGGGCAGTTTTGATCGTCGGATATCGATAATCGCCCTCCGCACATCTGCAGCAGAACATTGCGCAAGACCTGCGCCGGTATTGCGCAAGACTTCCCGCACTCTTGCGTAATCCAGCCGGGGAACAAAGGCAGAAGAAAGCCGGAAATGCACATAAGTGACGGCATAACGCCCACGAAGAGTTGTCTTGAAAACGCTCTTGCGGTAGGCATATTCACACTCGTCGGCCTGAAAGCTCCTCAATGCGCCAGTCATCAAGTCTACGGTTTCCACTTCTGTAATCACATCCTTGGCCTCGGCTCCGTAGGCTCCGATGTTCTGCACTGCGGCCGCACCGACCTCGCCGGGTATCCACGACAGATTTTCCAAGCCGTAATATGCATTCGACACACACCAGGCAACCAAATCGTCCCATACCATACCGGCTCCGACCCGCAAATGAATATCGCTGCCCTCCCGCTTCACCGTAACACCTTGAATGGCCGAATGCAATATGACTCCATCAAAATCAGACAAGAACAACAGATTACTTCCACCGCCAATGTGCAAAACCGTTTTGTCCGGATATGAAGAGTGTATATAAGCTATGGCCGACTGCAAATCCGCTACGCTGTCATACGTGATGAAATGAGCTGCAGAGGCCTCTATCCCAAAGGTGTTATGATGCAATAATGAGTAGTTTTCTCTCTCTGTCATAGCTGTCCGTCCTGTCAGTTTTCATAAGCCACTAACTTCCATCCTGCTCTCCCCTTACGGAAGGTAAGTATATCCATCATTCCGTTGGAGATGCCTTGCTTCACCAATAAAACGCTATTGGAACGGTCGTAAGTCTGTCCGTAACGGATATTCGTAATGACATTCTTGGGCAACTGAGGCTTGAATGCCTCCCATTGGTCGTGATCCAACATGCCTTCTATCACATTGAAATCATCATCCGGGTCGGTCGTTACGTAACGCAGAGGGTCCGACACCGACAACAACTGGAACTCCAGGTCTGTCGAAAACTTCGCATAGAAATTCAAAAAATCAGCCAATGAAGATTCACGGAAAGGACGCACACGTTCCTCTGTGAGCATCCACTTCCCGCTCAATCGTTCAAAACGGTAAACCTTGAACTGTTGCTCGTCTAAAAAGATCCACTCCAAATCCACACAATTCAAGTCCGTCCGCTTCTCCCATTCCATCTGTTCCTCACTGCTGAAGAGCACTGTGTAGTAGTCACGGTTCAGGAATAAGGATTCAAATTTCCACTCTTCCTTAGGCAGCCACGTCGTATCCTCACCGGCAATCAGAGGTAAAGGAAATGCCACTCTCTTCAGTTGCAAATGAGGCAAACGGGCAAACTCAAAAATGAAATCGTCAAAAAGTTCATCCGCAGTCTTCGGCAACTCCTCTTCCGTTGCAGGCTCTGAAGAAAAAATCAGTGAATCAGGAGAATCGAATAATGAGTCAGTTACCGAATCATTTGGATAATCCACATCGGACACGACCTTGCTACGGTTGCAGGACATCAGCAAGACTCCCCACAACATGCACCACACAAATTTTCTTTTCATACTAACACAGGATACGCTCCTACTCAAAATCATGCAAAAGTACACTTTTATTTTCAAAAGAGACAACTTTTTAAGGATAAATGATTACCTTTGCATGTTTTTTCATAGAGAACTTTATTATCAAAGATTATGTTGGAGAAAATACAGAAACTTCTGGAAGAGGTTGAAAAGCTAAGTGCTTCCAGCGCGGAAGAAGTGGAAGCCCTGCGCATCAAATACCTGAGTAAGAAAGGAGTTATCAATGCTCTTATGACCGATTTCAGGAACGTACCTGCCGAGATGAAGAAGGAAGTGGGTATGAAACTGAACGATTTGAAGAACAAGACTCAGGAAAAGATCTCTGCATTGAAAGATGCGGCAGAAACCAATGACAGTCAGGCTGATGAGCTGGATCTGACCCGTACGGCCTATCCTATAGCCCTTGGAACACGACATCCGCTCACCATCGTCAAGAATGAAATAGTCGACATCTTCGCACGTCTGGGCTTCACCCTGGCCGAAGGTCC
Source organism: uncultured Paraprevotella sp. (assembly GCA_944321365.1). Classification (GTDB taxonomy): domain Bacteria; phylum Bacteroidota; class Bacteroidia; order Bacteroidales; family Bacteroidaceae; genus Paraprevotella. The sequence goes on along the minus strand of CALULA010000007.1, from coordinate 87,508 downwards.
GGAAGTGGAAGATGACTGGCACGTATATTCATCCATGAACTTTGCCGATGATCATCCGGCACGCGACATGCAGGACACATTCTTTGTAGAAGCACATCCAGACATTGTACTCCGTTCACATACTTCATCCGTGCAGGCCAGAGTCATGGAAAGGCAGCAACCGCCCATCCGGGTCATCTGTCCGGGACGTGTATACCGCAATGAAGCCATCTCTGCCCGTGCACACTGTTTCTTCCACCAGGTAGAAGGGCTGTATGTCGACAAAAACGTATCGTTCACCGACCTGAAACAAGTGCTGCTGCTCTTTGCCAGAGAAATGTTCGGCAAGGACACACAAATCCGTCTGCGCCCGTCATACTTCCCCTTTACAGAGCCATCGGCCGAAATGGACATCAGCTGCGACATCTGCGGCGGCAAGGGATGTTCGTTCTGCAAACACACAGGATGGGTAGAGATCCTGGGATGCGGCATGGTAGATCCTGCGGTATTAGACGCTAATGGCATAGACAGCAAGATTTATACGGGCTATGCTTTCGGCATGGGTATTGAGCGTATAGCGAACCTTAAATATAAGGTAAAAGATCTGCGTATGTTCTCTGAAAACGACACTCGTTTCCTTGAAGAATTTATTTCAGCCAATTAAATGCGGTGAAAGACCGGCTTATCACACGCAGTTTCATTTGCATACTGGCAGCCAATTTCCTGCTTTACTTCGGATTTTGGCTGCTGGTTCCGGTCTTACCGTTCTATTTAAAAGAAAACTTTTCCTGTAGCGAGGCCGCCATCGGCACGATTTTAAGCTGCTATACGGTCTCCGCTTTGTGCGCCCGACCGTTCATGGGTTATCTTTATGACGGATTTCCGCGCAAACCCATCTACATCGCTGCTTTCTCTTTATTCACCAGTGTATTCTTAGGTTATATTCTGTCGGCATTTCTTTCGCTGTTCATCTTGCTGCGCATTGTACACGGCATCGCATTCGGAACCGTCACAGTAGGTGGAAATACGCTGGTCATCGACATCACTCCGTCCAGTCGCCGGGGCGAAGCGTTAGGCTATTATGGCCTGACCAACAACATAGCGATGAGCATAGGCCCCATGACCGGACTGTTTCTGCACGATTCTCATCTGAGCTATAACCATATCTTCAGTATAGGCTTGCTGTCGTGCGCCCTCGGACTCTTGTCTGCATTGGCCGTCAAGGCTCCCCGAAAGACACCGGTGAGACGTCCGCCCGTCTCGCTCGACCGCTTTATTCTGCTGAAAGGCATCCCCGCCGGTATTGCCCTGCTGATGCTCTCCATCCCCTATGGAGCCACAACGAACTACGTGGCTGTGTATGCACGTGAGATAGGTCTGGACGTACCCTCCGGTTTCTTCTTCACGCTTATGGCGGCAGGCATGGGAGTGAGCCGCATCTTTGCCGGGAAGTATGTAGACCGCGGCTATATCACCCAAATCATTTCCTACGGCTTTTATGTCGTCATTGTAGCTTTCTTCCTCTTGTCCTGCTGTGCTCACATTATCACATTCAGCACGTTCTGGTGTGCTTTTGTATTCTATCTCGTGCCATTCATGCTCGGAATCGGCTTCGGAGTCATGTTTCCGGCTTACAACACACTATATGTCAATCTGGCTCCCAACAACCAGCGCGGGACAGCCACCAGCACTTACCTGACTTCCTGGGACGTAGGCATCGGTCTGGGCATTTCATCAGGAGGTTATATTGCGCAACACTTTGCCTTTGATGCTGTATATTTGTTCGGGAGCGTGCTCTGCATTATCTCCATGCTGTTCTTCAATTTTTACGTCAGCCCCCATTTTCACCGCAACAAAGTACGCTGAAAAGACTATTCCTTCTGTCGGTTCTGCCATTTTGACACGCTCCATGCCAAAATGACGTTTCCCCGTAATCCATGCGTAACAATACGGGACATTTTTCTTGACTTAGGTCAATTATTCACACAAAATCCACAATATCCGGCCGGAGCATGGCAGTCAACTATGTTTTTGGTTTTAACTTTGCAATGTGATAAATGAGAAAGATACACAGCCGTGAAGAGAAGGCTGTAAGATAAAAAGGAGTTTAAGGTAAATAAGATTGTTTCATTTAAAGGTAAAAAGATTATGATGACATTGAATGTAATACTGTTCGCCATAATACTGATGGCAGCAGTGCTCGTAGTACTCTTCGCAGTAGTCATGCTCACCGGAATGCACAAGGAATCAAAGCTGAACAACGATTTATTCATGTCCAGCACATCCATGTGGTTTGATAAAGGTGATTTCCACGCACGGGCTACTTGCTGATCTGTTAAAAAGGAACATTAAAACAAATTGCAACAAGAGAAATGGAAACAGGACTGACGCACACCAGCACACTGGTTGTAGATGAAAAACATCTGGCTGCCTGTATGGGAAGCGGTGATTTGGAGGTACTGGCCACTCCGGCCATGCTGGCATTGATGGAAAATGCTGCCATGCTGGCCGTAAAGGACCATCTGACAGACGACTGCACGACTGTGGGAGGGCATATCAGCTCTTCTCACCTGAAACCTACGGCAAAAGGACAAACCGTAAGCGCAACCGCCGTACTCACGGCTGTCGAAGGACGAAAACTGACGTTTAAAGTCACGGCCCAAGACGGCCAAGGTACGATAGGCGAAGGCGAACATCTGAGATTCATCGTGGACAAAAAGAAGTTCATGGCTAAAGTGAAAGAGGCATAATGCCTCCGCCCGTGTGCCGTCTGCATTCATCCTGCATCAATACGAAAGAGAGCCTGCCACTGTCTGAAAACAGTCCGGCAGGCTCTCTTTCTGTATATATCTCCACAAAAAAATATGCCACAGCGGATTATTGCACGGAAAGCCCAGTATCCGGCCGCTCACGCATGTTCACTTTCCGTTCACACTTCGGAACAGCCCTGCAGGCTTCTTCCCCTTTCGCCTCCACAGTGTCTGCGATACCCCTAGTACGGTAATAGTAGCTGCTGAAATAGCCGTAGTCGTACCAATAACGGTCGTAGTTGCGCAAAGTAAACCACGTAGAGGAATACACACCGTCCATATAGCCTTCAAAATAATCGGCAGACAGACTGTAATCCCGGATATTACAGTTCAAATCCGGATTGTCGAAACGAAGATAAATGATGCCGTTCCTCACCATCCACGTGAAATAGTGCTCCACCATCTCCACCCTTCCGTGCCAGCCATAATAATAGTCTGTCTCATAACCATACCCTTGCGTTCCACCGCCGTAATCATACGGAACAAATTCGAGATCCGACCCTATGGCAGGCTCTCCGTAGACCATCATACCCAGATCGCCGAACCAACGTCCGGACAACAGATAACCCCGATAGGAATCGTCAGGCCCGCATCCGGCCAGCAGGACCGCCATGCAAAAAGCCCACATCCATTTGCAACATTTTGTCCATTCCATAAGCCAGTTTGTTTTTGATTGTTTCACAAAAGTGGCAAAAAATCAGCCTGCCGGCAAAAGGAAATCCCCATAAATGCATAGGGAAAGACCTATTTGCGCGAGAAATCAGCACTCCATCGCACCGATAATCTCACGCACACTCCGGCAACCGTGCCGCTCCAGATAATCCTCAATGCCGCGAATCACTTTCAGCGTCACCGTCGGATCGATGAAATTGGCCGTACCAATCTCAATGGCCGACGCTCCGGCCAACAGAAACTCCACAGCATCACGCGCATTCATGATGCCGCCCAGCCCTACGACCGGTATCTTCACAGCCTGAGCCACTTGCCACACCATACGCACTGCTATCGGACGAACCGCCGGACCGCTCAGTCCTCCCGTAGAAATGGACAACACAGGGCGGCGACGCTCTATGTCGATAACCATCCCCATCAGGGTATTAATCAGACTCACAGCGTCAGCACCGGCATCTTCCACACTGCGGGCAATCCCGGCAATGTCCGTCACATTGGGCGAGAGCTTTACAATCAGCGTCTTGTCATAAACCGCCCTGACAGCCTTGACCACCGAGGCCGCTCCCTCAGCCGTCACACCAAAGGCCATTCCTCCCTGCTTCACGTTAGGACAGGATATGTTCAGCTCTATGGCCGGTATGCATTCCAACTCATTGATACGTTCCGCACACTCTGCATAGTCTTCCGGACACGACCCGGAGACATTGACTATCATGTTCGTATTTATATCCTTTATCTGTGGATAGATGTGGCTGCAAAAATAATCCACGCCTTTGTTTTGCAGACCGACACAATTCAGCATACCCTGCGGTGTCTCCACCATACGCGGATAGGGGTTTCCCTCACGCGGATGCAAAGTCGTGCCCTTCACAATGATTCCCCCCAATGCTTCCAAGGGAATGAAATCCGCAAACTCCAAACCATATCCGAACGTGCCGGAAGCGGTCATTACCGGATTCTTCAAAAACAAATCCCCGATATTCACACTCAAGTCTACTGCCATAACAACCGATTTATATTAAACACTGGTCCTTCTTTGCACACACAGACATGCCCCTCCGTAGTCTTCTCCACACAGCAAAGACATGCGCCCACTCCGCAGGCCATCATATTCTCCAACGACACCTCGCACTCCGTTCCCTTGCTTCGGGCATACGCGGCCACGGCCTTCATCATAGGTTTAGGCCCGCACACGGCAATACGGTCAAAACTGGCGGCAGACAACACGGAGTGATGCGTCACAAAACCGCGCTCACCCGCCGAACCGTCTTCGGTCGTGATGCAGACATCGCCTAACGCGCGGAACATGTCCAGCTGCATCAGGTCGCCGGCTGAACGGCCGCCCAGCAAGAACGTTGGCCGGCATCCGGCCTCGGCCATCCGCTTTCCCATATAGAGCAACGGAGCCGTACCGACGCCTCCACCCACCAGCAGGTATCTTTCAGAAGCCGAAGAGGGCATCGTAAACCCATGCCCCAAAGGCAACACCACATTCAGGCGGTCGCCTGCGACCAAAGTTCCCAAACGACGTGTACCGTCGCCCACCTCATGTACCAAAAACCACACCTCATTCTGCTGTTCGTCCACATAATTAATAGAAATGGGACGACGCAGAAAAGTCGTCTCGGAACCGTCTACTTTCAGCTCCGCAAACTGTCCCGGCTCCATCGGTGGCAAAGGATTCCCGTCGGTCAACTTCAACAGGAAATAGCCCTCACGCAGACGCTCGTTCGACTTCAGGGTCAGGTCTAACACATATTTTCTCATAAACTTGATAAAATGGATTCCAAACTTTCACAAAGATACAAAATGACCGCCAATTAAAAGCAACATCCAGACAGAAAAAAGGCGACTCCACTTACGGCTTCCGGACGGGCCACATCCAGACCTCATGCCCGACAAGCCTCCCGCTCTTGCGCAAGAAAGGCACCGCTTGTGCGCAAGAACGCCACCGCTTGTGCGCAAGAATGCCACCATTTGTGCGCAAGAAAACCACCGCTTGTGCGCATAAAAAAATATATATAAGAATACAAGCCTTAACGAGCCATCGCAGGACTTGCCTGCAACAGCTCCCTCAGCACACAGCACGTTCAGCTAAAAGAAGTAAAAATGTCTGTTTTTTATCACATTTTCAACTGAACACCTCAAATGTTCCATCATCGAAGAAAATTCTGATTTCCGTGATTTTTCGCTGAGGTTTATCAACATATTTTACCACCTCACGCACCACCGTAACGGGCTTTCCCAGCATCTGGTCATCGCCCGATGCATCCGAACACTCCTGAGTTTTCGGAGACATCACAGACTCCGTCCGCTCTTCCATCCGGACTCCACCCGTTTGCGATATGACCTCCTCTCGCTCGTCCGATCCGGTCGCGGAAAAGAGTCCTTCCTGCTGTTTGGTTTCATCTGAAACAGTTGTATACATATCCCCCTCACCGAACATCAGCCAATTGATGCTGATATTGGGAAACCGGCGGTGAATGGCATTTACATGGTTATTGGTAGGGTTCGTCTTGCCATTGAAAATATTAGACAATGATGCAGGCGACACCTCAATGGCTTTGGCAAAATCTTGCTGGGTCATATTCTCCTTGTGCATAATCTGCATTATCCGTTCTTTCATCATTTCTTCACGTTCCTCCTATTTTATATGGACTAATCAGGATATAGAATACGTTTACAAAGATAAAGAATAAAACAATACCAGACAACAAAAATAAATCAAGAAGTGTGATTTACAAAATCAAAATGGTTAAACTTTGTGATTTATGAGATTATCGCATACAGGTCGGCCTATTTACCTTTATAAATACACATCATTGCCTGCTGCCACAATACAGATTGCAGCATAAAAACAGCAAATTAGCACAATAGATTGGTTTCATTAAAGTTATAAATTCATGCAATAAACATAAAACAAAAATGCTCAAAAATCAAAAGAAACAATCTGCATACATTATATTTTCGCATGCATAAATAAGTGAATTTATTTGGTTATCAGCAAAATAATATACAGAAAAGCGGAAGAATAAATATACGTTTACATATTCAAACATTCACATAAATCAAAAATATGAAATCTTGTTACAAATATAAAACATAGCTTCTGTAAGCAGCAACCTGAGGCGTAAATTACATATATGAATGCAAAATATAAATTTATAGAGAAGAAATATCAAATCGTGAATGCAAATAAATCATAATATAAATCAGAGGAACGAAGAAAAATCACCGTTTTTTCATGGCTGAAGAATTCCTATCCAAGGGCAGGAAAAGCACAAAATACGCAAATCTCAGCACGCATGTTTCAGCGTAACCTCCTATAAATTACGTATTATAGCTTACTTTTTAACAAACGGGGAAGCAGACGAAATAGAATAAAAAAGGCCTTTTTCAATGCAAAATGAAGTAGGAAAGTTCCTTCAAAAGGTCACCAGGAGTAGCCATAGAGTTGCCAATTCCTTTGGATTTTGCGTCTGTTTCACGCAACTTTTCAATTATCTGCATCACTTTCACGCCTGAATATTTTCGCATTGCCGGAAGAATGTTTTTCGTCACCTGCCAACGTGGCTGTTCTATCCAGTCGGCAATCCCCTCTTCCGTACGCTGAGGAGCATAATAAGCGAGCATCAGGTTGCTGAAAAATCCGAACAGCGTAGAGACCGTAAGCTGTAAAGAGAAGTTCTTAGGGTTGTCGTTGAAATATTTTACGATGCGGTTCACCTTCAAGACATCCTTGTCAACAAAAGCAGATATCAGCTCAAAATTGTTAAAATCTTTGCTTACACCTATATGTTGTTCTACAAAAGCGGCCTCAATGCGGTTCGCCCCTTCCGGCAATGCCAGCACCAATTTATCCAATTCATTGGAAAGACGCGACAAATCGTTTCCCACCGAATCGCAAATCATCATCACGGCATTGGATTCTATGTTGATTCCTTTCCTGCGCAAATAAGACGTGACGAATCCCGGAAGCTGGCTTTCATAAAACTTCTTGGATTCAAAAAGTACACCGTTCTTCTGAATATCCGTCGCCAGCTTCTTCCTTCTGTCCAACACTCCGTTCTTGTGGCAAAATATCAGGACCGTAGACATTTGAGGATTCTCCAAATAGGCGGAAAGCTTTTCCTTGCCCTGCATACTCTGTGCCTCGCGCACCCACACCACCTGTCGGTCGGCCATCAAAGGGAAACGCCTGGCAGCATTGATGACTTCATCGACAGTCACGTCTGTGCCGTAGCACACGGTGAGATTGAAATCCCTCTCCTCTTCTTTCAATGCCGCATCGGCAATAAACTCGCTCAACTTGTCTATATAATAAGCCTCTTCCCCCATCAGATAATATATAGGGGCAAACGAACCTGCCCTCACAGCACGGACGATCTCCTCATACGTCGTATTTTCTTTCTTTACAGCCATCTGTCTTTCCCTTTTTCCACCTTTACCAATCAAATTTCAGATGCTTTACGGTCTGACGCTGACCGATAATCAGCTTCAGCGCATCAATACCTATCGCCACATGTTCCGGTGCAAAGCTCCGCGTCACGCGGCTGTCGCTTTCCGTTGTCTTAACTCCCTCAGGTGTCATCGGGTTATCAGAGACCAGCAACAACGCCCCCGTCGGGATATGATTGGCAAAACCGCAGGTAAACAGAGTAGCTGTTTCCATGTCTACAGCCATCGCTCTGGTCTCCCGCAAATAGGTTTTGAAATTTTCATCATGTTCCCAGATGCGACGGTTCGTGGTGTATACCGTTCCCGTCCAATAGTCTCTTTGCGCGTTTCTGACTGCTGTAGAAACGGCCCGTTGCAACATGAAAGCCGGCAATGCCGGTACTTCCGGCGGATAATAATCGTTCGATGTCCCTTCGCCTCGTATGCCAGCCAGCGGCAGAATCAAGTCGCCCAGCTGAGTTTTTGCAGAAATGCCTCCGCATTTTCCCAAAAAGAGGCAGGCTTTCGGAGCGACAGCACTCAGCAGATCCATGATAATGGCAGCATTCGGACTTCCCATGCCAAAGTTAATAATCGTGATGTCTTCAGCTGTGGCCATACGCATATTGGCTTCATATCCGGGATATGACAATCCGCACTGGTCGCAAAATATATCCACATAGTTGTTGAAATTGGTCAGCAGGACATACTGTCCGAAATCCGACAGCGCATGCTTCGTATAACGCGGCAGCCAATTTTCCACGATTTCCGCTTTAGTCTTCATCATTTTTTCGTATTTTTGCCCCACGATAAACAAAGGGACTATCTCTTGCAAAGTTAGCAAATGTTCGCATTAAATCTTCCACAATATTCCATAAAAGTACAGAAACACAACGGACGCGCTGTTATCTTCGACGACCTACGACGGAAATATGTGGCACTCACTCCGGAAGAATGGGTCAGACAACATTTCGTACATTTCCTCATCGAGCAGAAGAACTACCCCGCCGGACTGGTGGCCAACGAGGTGTCACTCCGACTCAACGGTACGGCCAAACGCTGTGATACGGTCGTATATGACCTTAAACTGCGCCCAAGAGCCATCATAGAATATAAAGCACCGCACATTGAAATCACACAAAACGTATTCGCGCAGATCTCACGTTACAATATGGTGCTGAAAGTGGACTATCTCATGGTGAGCAACGGCCGGCAACACTACTGTTGCGTGATGGATTACGAAGCAAACACTTGCCGCTTTCTGCCGGACATTCCAGATTATGACGAACTGCAAAAGTAGCCTTTCATCACAAATGCAGACAGCCGGCATCTGACGTATGCCCCGAAGTCTGTTTACAGTCTCCGGCTATACTCGGCAAGAAAAGGCGTCAACTCCGACTCCGGTTTCTGTATTCTGACGGTGACATGCCCAACTGTTTCTGTACGTAACGCGAAAGATACGAAACGGAGGAGAAATTCATCTGTTCCGCTATTGCAGACAAAGAAAGTTCTTTCCGGCCAAGCAGCCGTACGACTTCACGGAGCGTGAAACGGTCTATCCAATATGAAGCCGGCAGACCGCTGACTTTCCGACAAAGTTCCGACAGATAATGTGGCGTGATGCAGAGCTTCGAGGCATAGAAATCAAGGTCTCGATGACGGAAACATTCTCCCTCGTGGAGCAATCCGATGAAACGGCGAATCAGAACGGCCGCGCGCTCTGACACGACCTGTACGGGATTGTTGCGGGCATGTATGTCGTAAAGGTCAAGGATATGTGCCGTCAACAAACTGCCGAGCAGTTCCTCGCGAAACAGATGCGACACGTCGGCCATCCGTTCGCGCAAGTAAAGCAAAGCCTTCTCGCACAGCTGAAAATCATGTTCGGACAGTTTCATCACCGGATTCTGTAAAAGCGACAAATGCCCGATAACGCCATAATTGCTGCGAATGGCGATGGAAGCAACAAACGACTCTGAAAGCCCCATGACGATACCTTCAAAATCTCGGCCCGTGCAAAACTCCGACACCGGCACTCCTGCCGGCAAAATCACATAGTCGCCCGCTACAATGTTATACAGGACGTCCCTCAACAGAAAACTCATGCTTCCCTGCCGACAAAGAATATGAATCACCCGACCGTCATAGTGCAAGACGTCACAATCACGCAGGCTGTCAGCAAAAACGATGCCGTCAAAAGCCGTATTTTCCATCCCTGTCTCCTCCGTTCCTTTCGTTTCACCCCGCAAATATACGCAAAATTCAAAACGACGCTCTGAGGCTCAGCACATTTTCTCTTTCCTTTCTCTTCCGCACTGTAATCCATCTGCAGTAATCGAGGTATGAAATACCGTCATTTTTATACACCCGCAATCGGCAAAAGGAACTATCTTTGCCACATAATCAAATCCAGAAGCATGAAAGTACTACTTATCAACGGAAGTCCACACAACAACGGAAACACCTATATCGCCCTGTCTGAAGTAGCGAAATCACTGCAGACTTGCGGCATAGACACCGAAATCGTGCACATCGGCACCAAAGCCGTGCAGGGCTGCATCGCCTGCTACCGCTGCAGAGAACTGAAAAGATGCGTGTTCAACGACACCTTATATAATAAGGTCCGCGAAAAGTTGGAAGCCACAGACGGATTGGTGATAGGCTCTCCGGTTTACTATGCAGGCCCGAACGGTTCGTTATGTGCCTTGCTCGACCGTCTGTTCTACTCCTCATCACATCTGTTACAATACAAACCGGCCGCTGCTGTTGCAGTCTGCCGCAGAGGAGGTGCCAGTGCCACGTTCGACCGTCTGAACAAATATTTCACGATCAGCCACATGCCCGTAGTCTCGTCCCAATACTGGAACAGCGTGCACGGCAGGTTGCCCGGCGAGGCCGCACAGGACGAGGAGGGACTGCAAACCATGCGGACGCTGGGGCGGAACATGGCATGGATGCTGAAAAACCTGAAGCGGGGCGAAGAACCGATTCCGGAACAGGAGCCACAGATGTTCACCAACTTTATCCGATAACCTCAATATTCCACGCCATAGACAGAAAAAACAATGCTGCACTCCAACTCAACACCTTACGTCTGTTTCCCGGACGGCCGGCAAGTATGCCCGATAGGACAAGGCACTTATCAGATGGGCCGTCACCGCAAAGAAGAGATACAAGCCCTGCGCCGGGGCATCGACCTGGGAATGAACGTCATCGACACTGCCGAAATGTACGACACTGAAGATTTAGTGGGTGAAGCCGTCCGCCATTGCCGCGAACAGGCATTCATCGTAAGCAAGGTGCTTCCCGGCAATGCCGGCTATGAAGGAACAAAACGTGCGTGTGAACGCAGTCTCCGGCGTCTGGGAACTGATTATATCGACCTGTACCTGCTGCACTGGATAGGCCGTTATCCTTTTTCCGAAACCGTCCGCGCTTTTACCGAACTACAGCAGGAAGGAAAAATCGTGCGCTGGGGCATGAGCAACCTCGACGTGAAAGACATGGAGCACATTCTTGCGCTGCCCAAAGGAACAGCATGTGCAGCCAACCAAGTACTCTACAATCTCAAAGAACGCGGCATAGAATTCGACCTCCTGCCCTGGAGCAGGCGGCATGGCATTCCAATCATGGCTTATACGCCTTTAGGTGAAGGCCGCCTGCGCCACCACAAAACACTTGCAGAAATCGCACGCCGACACGATGCTACTCCCACACAAGTGATGCTGGCCTGGATGACACGGCAACCCGGAATCATCGCCACCCCCAAAGCAGGCAGCTTAGTACACGTCGAAGAGAACGCACGCAGCCTTGATCTCACACTGACGGAAGAAGACCTGCATGAAATAGACCAGGCATTCCCGGCCCCCACGCAAAAGATACCATTGGCCGGTTGGTGAGACTGCCCCACAGAGCCATTCATCATGCAAGAGACTGATTCCCCCGGCGGCAATGCCGGCAAAACCGCAAACGCATGCAAAGAAACCACGAAAAGTGAAAATATCACGCCTGATAAAATAACAGTTTCGCGCCGGGGATTCAGTAACTTTGCATCGTAAGATTCAAAGCAAAAAAACGAGATGAACAGCGTACGATTAAACAACGGAATCAGCATGCCTTCCATCGGATTCGGCGTCTATCAGATTCCTGAGAACGAAACAGAAAGAGTCGTCACCGACGCACTCGAAGTGGGTTACCGGCTGATTGATACGGCCTCTTCTTATTTTAACGAGGAGCAAGTGGGCAACGCCATCCGTCACAGCGGGCTGAAACGTGAGGACATTTTCGTCACCACTAAACTGTGGGTGCAGGATTATGAATATGACGATGCCTTGCGGGCCTTCGACCTGTCGATGAAAAAGCTCGGTCTGGACTACCTGGACCTTTATCTGCTGCACAAACCTTACGGCAACTATTACGCAGCATGGCGGGCTGCCGAGCGTCTGTACAAAGAAGGACGGGTACGTGCCATCGGCGTGACAAGCTTCAGCTGTGAACGGTTGCAAGACCTTTTTCTGCACAACGAGGTGAAACCCGCCGTCAACCAGTTGGAAACGCACCCTTTCTTCCAGCAACAAACCGCCAATGCATTCCTGAAACAAGAAGGCATACAACATGAAGCATGGGCACCTTTTGCCGAAGGACAGAACGACATTTTCAACCACCCCGTGCTGAAAACCATAGCCGCAAACCATGGCAAGACCGTAGGCGGTGTCATCCTCCGCTGGCTGAACCAACGCCATATCGTGGTCATCCCTAAAACCGTACACAAGGAACGGATGGTAGAAAACCTCAACATCTTCGACTTCAGACTGACCGACGAGGAAATGAACGCCATAGCCCGTCTGGACACAGGCCGCAGCCCCATCTACGACGACACGGATCTGGCAACGACACGATGGATTGGCCTGCACAAAATACACGACTGACAGGCAAAAGGACATGTAACCGTCTCACGCAAAGACCGGACAAGAGGATAATCATAAATGACGTTTCACCAGAAAAATAACAGCAAAACAAATCCCGACAATGAAAACCATCAGATTAAACAACGGCGTCGAAATGCCACAAACAGGCTACGGCGTCTGGCAAATCACGCCCGAAGCATGTGAACATTTCGTCACGGAAGCCCTGAACGCAGGCTACCGTTCCATCGACACGGCGCAAGCCTACTACAACGAAGAAGGTGTAGGCGAAGCGGTCAGCAAATGCGGCATTCCCCGCCAGGAGCTGTTCCTCACGACCAAGGTATGGATAACGAATGCCGGAGAGGAGAAAGCCGCACACAGCATCGACGAATCTTTGCGCAAACTGAAAACAGACTACATCGACCTGCTCCTCATCCACCAGCCTTTCGGCGACTACTACGGCACCTATCGTGCAATGGAAAAAGCCTACAAAGCGGGGAAGGTGCGAGCCATCGGACTGAGCAACTTCTACGATGCACGCTTTGTAGACCTGGCAGAAAACATGGAAGTGAAACCGGCTGTGCTACAACTGGAGACACATGTATTCTCACAACAAGTCAGCATGCGCAGCCTGATAAAGGAATACGGTACGCAACTCATGGCCTGGAGCCCGCTGGCACGCGGCATGAACGGCCTGTTCACCGACGGAACCCTGAAAGCCATAGGCGCGAAGTACGGTAAAGACAACGCACAGGTCGCCTTGAAATTTCTGACGGAGGAAGGCATCATCATCATTCCGCAATCCACAAAAAAAGAACGTATAATCAGCAACCTCAACATAGACGACTTCACACTGACAGCAGCAGATATGGAAGCCCTGCGCCGTCTGGACACCGGACATCCGCTTGCGGCCGACTTCAACGACCCGCAGATGGCAAAATTCCTGCTGAATTACGACAGGCAATTCCGCCCAGCCGGCAAATAAGTCCGAAACACCTCAGCGTACAGCACGAGGGCTGTCTCCCGCTCCACTCATTCACAAAGCGGCGCGGAGACAGCCCTTTCTGCTCATGCCGAAAGATAAACAGCCGGCCGCCCCCGACGGGCCGGACGCCACAGCCGTCCCACAGACAAGCCCGACAACACCACACCGGACTACACAACGGCCCGCACCGACACCACGGAAAGCAGAGAACAGACGTCTACGCTGAAAAAGTCAAGCTGTCGCGCAAAGATATTGCCCCATACAAGTTTTTCCGCTATATTTGCCTGCAATGATACATTAACACCGCTCAAACAGACAGATAAAATGGAAACAGAAAAAATGAAAGCCCATGCCGGCAAGCTATATGACGCCAACTATGATGCCGAACTCCTGAAAGAACGGGAAATCTGCGCCGACACGATTTTTGAACTGAACCGCATGCGGCCCTCACAAACCCAAGAGCGGCAAGCCCTCTTGCGGCAGCTTCTGGGCAAGAGCAAAGAGAACTTCACCATCATTTCCCCGTTTTTCTGTGATTACGGTTACAACATAGAGGTGGGCGAAAACTTTTTCATGAACATGAATTGCGTCATTCTCGACGGAGCCAAGGTGACTTTCGGAGACAATGTGTTCGTTGCTCCGCAGTGCGGTTTCTACACGGCCGGACACCCGTTGGACACCGAACAACGCAACAAAGGACTTGAATATGCCTACCCCATTACGATAGGAAACAACGTGTGGATAGGAGCACACGTTAGCGTACTGCCCGGAGTGACCATCGGAGATGATACGGTGGTCGGTGCGGGAAGCGTGGTGGTCCGCGACCTTCCGGCGGGAGTATTGGCCGTCGGCAACCCGTGCAGGGTAGTCCGCTACATTACAGAAGAAGACAAACAAAAATATCTTTCACAGATTTAAGACAAAGCGAAAGACCTCCTGCAGAACACAGTCATAATCCTTGCGCAAAGACATCACGGACATTGCGCAAAAGCGTCGTCAGTCTTGCGCAAGGAAAATCAAGCCCTTCCGCTACGGGAACAGATGCCCCCTGACCGGCACATCCCTTGGCTGTACGCCAACGACAGCAGTGCTACAGCTCAATCATCCGGAAAACGCCAGACAAAATCCAATATTACGGGAAAATGGTCGCTGTAACCGCCTTTATACAAAGGTCCCTGATAGGTCCGGAACGGACGGACACCGCCATAGGTCTCGTCCGGTTCGCACAGAAACGGGAAAGCCGCAACGGAACGCATTCCGTCCGCCGTGTGAAAATTCCTTGCGCTGTCCATCAACACCGGGCTGACCCATATATGATCTATCGTTTCCCACAAACCACGATAACGGTAAGTGCCGCCGACCTCCGTCGGCAAACTGTCGGACAAAGCCGGAACATAGAGCAAATCCGTCTTGGAAAAAACGCCTTTTTTGCGGGATACCGGCAGCACATCCCGAAACAACGCATCATCTGCTCCAGCATTGAAGTCGCCCATAACGACAATGCGCGGCGCGGCTTCTGACGCATATATGGAATCCAACAGATGACGCACCGTGCAGACAGCCAACCGACGATGGGCACGGGAAGTGCGGGTCGTCCCCAAACGGCTGGGCAAATGACCGACCAACAGATGCAAGGTGTCGCCCGCCAGTATCCGCCCTTTGGCATAAAGCACGTTGCGTGTAGGACGGAACCCCGCCTCGCGGGAAGGCACTTCCACCTCCCGCATCGCCAACAGCCGGAAACTGCCGGGCTGATAGAGCAACGCCACATCTATGCCACGGACATCGGGCGAATGCGTCATCAAATAGCGGTAGCCCAATGTGCGCAAAGCCGAACGGCGGGTCAGATCAGACAACACACTGTCATTCTCCACCTCGCATAAGCCTATCACGTCCGGCAGACGGTGCTCACCCGCAGCCGCAATCACCTTAGACAGAGCATTCAGTTTGCGCCAGTAACGCGCAGGTGTCCAACGTTTCTCACCGTCCGGCAGGAACTCACAGTCTTCTTTCAGGCTGTCGTGACGACAATCAAACAGATTCTCCACATTGTAGAACATCATCCGGAAAGTCTCTTGTGCCTTTCCGTCATAAGACGAAAAGCAACACAGTGCGCCAACAGCCCAAAGACGCAGCCAGCCCTTCTTATTCCTCGTCCGGAACATATTCGTAACAGCCCGCGTCCGGAGCATTATCATCCATACGACTTACGCCGTAGCGATCAGTCGGACAACCGACGGCCCATTCGTGCGCCCCACGGTCACGGGCTGCAGAAACGGACTCCAGACGGAAATCATACAGAAAATTGTCCGTATCAAAAAGGCGGAACTGCGACTCTCCGGTACCTTCCTCGTCTGGCTTTTCATAAAAGACGTTCACAAAACGCGCCGCATCGTCCGACTCCACCGTGCGCATCACGCAATGGTCAAAGCAGTAGTCCACGTTGTTTTGCTCATCCTCGATGTTGCCATTCACGACATCATCGGCATATCCCGTTATCAGACAGTTCCGGAAATGAGCATGTTCCAACGGATAGTCCAAAGCCAGCCATTTGTTGGCCATATACAGCGCATTGCCCCGGCCTGCATCCCAAGGATAGAACTGTGCCACCGTGCAATGGACAAATTCCGTCCACCCTCCCACTACGGCCACACAGTGTCCCAAAGTGTTGCTGATCTGTGTATTCCTCACATAGGAACGGCAGTGGTAGAGTCCCAGTCCTTCACCGCCGACATTATGAATCACGCTGTTTTCCAACGTCAGTTTCGTCACGTCTGTTGCCGAACTGTCACAGGCTATACCGTATGAAGCACTGTGAATATCCACATAAACGAAACGATTGTCCTGACTCTTCTCCCGTAGCCGTATGCCTCCCCAGCGTGAAGGTGTGTTATCATAAGGCAGATAATCGAACATACGGTCTGTGCGGTCTCCCCTGAAAACGACAGGCTGCTGCAACGTTCCCTCAGCTACCACGCGGCCATGCACCCACAAATCGGCCCCGTCGTGGAAATACAATGCCACTCCCGGTGCCATGGTGAGCGTCACGCCCTCGGCCACCGACAGGCTGTCGTAAACCACAATCGGGCGACCGGCTTCGAGCAGGGTATCCGCAGTAATCACTTTTCCATGCCACATGTATGCATCCTGCCCCACGGCTGAAAATATCACTCCTTGTTCCACCCCGCTTTCCAGCATGAAAATCAAGGTGTCCGACAGCTGTACAGGAGCATCCTGCCCGTTGGAAGGCATCGTGACCTCCGCAAAAACGCGGATGCTGTCGCCCGTGCGGACTTCAAAATCATAAGCCCGCGCCCCACTCTCAGGCTCCAGGTAAGTTCCGTCCACATTCACTCTGAAAGGAGTGGTGCTGCCTTTCTGCAACCGTACCGAGACAATCCGCAATCCGTCTGCATTCCGATTATAAACCATCAACTGCCGCGTGCTCGACCCGACAGTAGAAATCACCGTATCGAACTGCACCGTATCGGCAGAAAAGGACAAAAGCGCACTGCGGTCGGCAGTGAACGACATCGTGTCATCGCACGCTGTAAAACCTGTGCCCATGCAGCTGAATATGGCCGCACAGATGGTCAAACGTGATTTTTTTTGTCTGTTCATATAAAATAAAAAGGCATATCTGCATTTTAATAACGCAGATATGCCCGGCTTATTTTACGCCTTTACCGGAATATTCTTCAGTATGGCTTTCAGATGCTCCCACACCATCCTGACTGTGGGAATAAGCAAACGCTCATCGGGAGAATGCACACCGCGAAGAGTCGGACCGAACGAGACCATGTCAAGCCCCGGATATTTCTCACTGAAAAGGCCGCATTCCAGCCCCGCATGAATACCCATCACTTTCGGTTTACGCCCGAACAGCTGCTGATAAGTATCCACGGCAATCTTCAGGATGACGGAATCCGGATTCATCTTCCAGCCCGGATAGCCCTCGCCCACTTCCACCGTGGCACCGGCCAACTCGAAAACCGCTTTCACCGTATTGCTCATATTCAGACGGGCACTCAACAGACTGCTCCGCTGGCTGGTGCGCACCACAATTTTATTTCCGTCAGTCAGACGTATGCTGGCCAGATTGGAACTGGTCTCCACCAAATCAATGTCCTGCGACATGGACAGGACTCCGTTATGAACAGCCTGCAAAGCCAGAATAAGGTTACGCGCCACGGCACGTTCCACAGCCTGCGGCCTGACACGCTCACTCTGCAGTTCAAAGACCATTGTCGGCTCTGTCACCCGGTATTCTTCTTCAACATCGGCACTGAACAGATTCCAGTCCACACGCACGTTCTCCTTATCTTTCATCGGAATGGCACAGACAGCCGACGCCTCACGGGGAATGGCATTATGAAGCCCGCCCGCCTGAATGTCGCACAAATAGAAATCATACTTCTCCTCACAATGATACAGGAAACGTGTCAACAGCTTGTTGGCATTAGCTCTCTTCTTGTCAATGTCATCTCCGGAATGGCCGCCTGTCAGCCCTTTCACCTTCACTTCAAAAAAGAAATAGTCCTGCGGAACGTCGGCGGGGACGAAACTGAACTCAGCCGTCGTACCGGCACCTCCGGCACAGCTGACATAAAGTTGTCCTTCATCCTCAGAATCCAGATTCAACAGTATGTCGCCTGACATGAAACCAGACTTCATGCCGAAAGCACCGGTCAGTCCGGTCTCCTCATCACGCGTGAAGACACATTCCAGCGGACCGTGCTCAATGTCGGCCGCATCCAGCAAAGCCAGCTCCATCGCCACACCGATACCGTCATCTGCTCCCAATGTTGTGCCTTGCGCACGCAGCCAATCACCGTCTACGACCGTGCGTATGGCATCTTTTTCAAAGTCGAAATCCACCTCGCGATTCTTCTCACACACCATATCCATGTGGCTCTGCAAAATCACCGTCTTGCAATGCTCCATTCCGGGTGTGGCAGACTTTCGTATCAGCACGTTCCCCACGGCGTCGACTTTGCACTCCAATCCTCTTTCACGGGCAAAATCCTGCAAATAAGCCATCATTTTCTCTTCTTTCTTTGAAGGACGGGGTATCTTATTGATCTCTGCAAAAAACTTAAAGACCTCGGCGGGTTTCAATTCATTCATTTCCATAACGCTCAATTCTTATGCCGCTTCTGCTAAATTTGGTTAAAAGCAGAAGCGGCGTATAATTCCACATTTTTAAAGTTATATCTTTGCAACACAAATATACGCAAAAATGTTGAAGACCCTGTTATTTACGCTAATAATTGTGGCAATAAGCATGGCATTTCTCGCCATAAAGATACTCTTGAAAAAAAACGGACGCTTCCCGAATACTCACATCGGGCATAGTGCGGCCATGCGTAAACGGGGCATCACCTGCGTGCAGACCATGGATGCTATGGAACGGATGGAAAATCCGCACCGCATCAGCGAACACTCGACCAGGAAATGACAAAAACAGAATAAAAATTAGGATGAAAACAAAAAAAATGCTCGGCGGTGGACTTATCGCCCTTGCTGCCATAATGGGACTAACAGCATGTAACAACAATTCCCAATCTGCCGCCAAGCCGGACAATACGCAAAATACGGAAATCCCTGCCGGCGGCTTGAAAATAGCCTATGTTGAAATTGACACACTCATGTCACAGTACAATTTCTGCAAGGACTATACCATATTGATGAATAAAAGAGGGGAAAACATACGCGCCACTTTAGCCGGAAAAGAAAAAGCCCTCCAGGCAAAGGCCGCCGACATGCAAAAGAAATATGAGACCAATCAGTTCACAACAAAGGAACAATTGGAACAGGCGCAAATGTCATTGGCCAAACAGCAGCAAGACTTGCAGGCACTCAATGATCGACTGATGAATGATTTTGCTGCCGAACAGGCCAAATTCAACGATGAGATGCGCGACTCTATACAGTCTTTCCTTAAAGATTATAACAAAGACAGAAAGTTTGACTACATCATCAGTAAGGTCGGCGACAATATTCTTATCGCAAATGCAAAATATGACATTACGAAAGACGTAGTAAACGGACTGAACAAACGTTACAAGCAAAGTCCGGAAATTGCAGAAAAAATCAAGGGAAGCGGCAATTGACATGCCAAACATCTTTATTGACCACATACAGATAACGGGCTGTTTTCAAGTTGAAAACAGCCCGTTATGCTAATATATCCGACCCATAGTCCTTTATTGGTGAACTTCATACTCCCAATCTTTCAAAGCATATCCCCAATTGTCATTCACCAATTGTATCGTGCGGGGTTTATACTCATACTTGTTTTTCTTGTAACCTTTCTTCTGATCCGTGTAGGCTCGTATGCTGTTCTCAGCCGCATCGAAACCGGGAAGCTGCAAAGCCTCATAGATCTGCCGTGTCATGCCAAAGGCATCTTTTTCAAAATCTTCAAATTTCACTTCAAACAAGTTTCCCTGCGGAATATACTTTTTCTGCTCTTCATAAGCCCGATAAAGCTTAGTGTAAGTCAGCAAGATGTTCTTTTCCATCTCCTCATCCGTAATATGCTGCAGTTCCAACGGCTTAATGGTATTGGTGAAGAAGCTCCTTGTACTTTCGAACACAGTATACGGATTACGCATCAGATAAATGAACTTGGCATTGGGAAACAGCTCCACCAATGCTTTTACACGCCCCGTATGAGGCGGATTCTTTGACAGATAAGTATGTCCGCCCGTACCACACAGACAAGAAATCTGTATCAACTCGCGGAAAGTCTCTTTGAACACGTTCAGTTCTTCCGGAGTTATCTTGTCGAAAGTCAGATATCTGTCACAATATTCCTGCCAATGCCGGGGGAAGAACCAAAAATCATAAAACGAATAAGGCATCATATTCGACAAAGCGAACTCTTCTTCCTGAGGCAGATTAGTGGCAAGATCCATATTGTCTGTCGGACGTTTATCCGGCATCAGCCAAGCCATTGTTTTCTCAAAAAAAGGCTTACCGAACAACATCAGATGTGGGAACACAGTCTGATAGGTCGTGGTATAAAAGAAATTAGGGTCTTGCGCAAACACATTATGCACAAATGTGGTTCCACTCCGCCAATGCCCCAGGATAAATAAAGGGTCGTGCTGAAGTTCCACTCTGCTCATATTCTTCTGCAAACGCCGTTTCTGAATCGGAGTCAGCAGACTCAACAGCCTGCACACACCTTTGGTCAGATAATATTTTGTACGCTTGTCCGGAGCAATCTCCATCCCTTGCGTCATTGCTTTAAAAGTTTTCCAATCGGCACCGACCAGTGTATTAACCGGAAGCTTGCTAAATTCTAATAGTCCCATGTTAATCGTTTTTTAAAATTTAAGGTCACTCTTTCACCACTTCCACAGCAATGCCCTGCCGTTCCAAGTCCTTCACGGCCTTTTCGATGGCCTCATAATGCTCCGGACCAATACCCAGCTTAGGCAAATTCAGCTCCGGCAACCGTTCCGTCTCAATATCAGTTGCGTCTACCGGTCCGATAATCATGCCTGCCGCACTTGTATTGTTCGTAATGGGGTCTATCAAAATAAAAGCTCCTGTAGCACGGTTCTTTTGGTAAGCATCAAAAAAGAGAGGCTTGGCCGTGGTGATATGCACTTTCCCAATCTCGTTCAGCCCGAATCCATCAGCCTGCTGACGCTCCATCGTATTCACATCTACCTGATAACAAATCTCGCTGACGGTGGCCCGCGTAGTATTCGTATTGTGCTTCAGATAGAACTGTTTGTTAAGATCCATCGGCTCTTCGTCCATCCAAACGAGCATGGCCTCTATATGCCGTCCGACTTCCGGCATATTGTCTGGATGAACCAACATCTCACCACGCGAAATATCTATTTCGTCTTCCAACGTCAAAGTGACACATTGCGGACAGAAAGCTTCTTTTAAATCACCGTCGTAAGTGACAATGCGCTTAACATGCGATTTCTTTCTGGAGGGCAATGCCATCACCTCGTCCCCCTCATGTATCACACCGGAAGCTATTTTCCCGCTGAAGCCTCGGAAATCCAAATTAGGACGCAATACATATTGCACCGGATAACGGAAATCCTGCATGTTACGGTCTGTATGAATGGGAACAGTCTCCAGAAAATCCAACAGGCTCGTACCATCGTACCAAGGCGTACGCTCTGACTTTTCAACCACATTGTCTCCTTCCAGGGCAGACAAGGGGAAACATGTGACATCATCTATACCCAACTTATCCGTCAAAGCCTTATACTCACTTACGATGTTGTCGAACACATTCTTATCAAAATCAACCAGATCCATCTTGTTCACAGCCAGAACAATATGCTTGATTCCCAGCAATGACACCAAGAATGTGTGGCGACGGGTCTGCGTAATCACCCCCGTACGGGCATCGACAAGGATAATGGCCAGATTGGCTGTAGAACCACCCGTAATCATGTTCCGGGTATATTGTTCATGTCCCGGAGTATCCGCAATGATGAACTTACGGTGATTGGTAGAAAAATAACGATAAGCCACATCTATGGTTATGCCCTCTTCCCGCTCAGCCTTCAAACCGTCCAGGAGTAAAGCATAATCTATATGATCCCCGGCATTGCCCACACGCTTACTGTCACGTTCCAATGCCTGCAACTGATCTTCATAAAGTTTCTTACTGTCGAACAGCAATCGTCCGATCAATGTGGACTTCCCATCATCTACCGAACCGGCTGTCAGTAAACGGAGCAGGTCTTTCTTCTCGTCCTGATCCAAGAACTCTTTAATCGACAATTTCCTATTTTCATTCTCCATGCTTCCAATTCTTTTAAGGGCTTGTCCGGACAAACAGACAGCCAATCCATATTTAAAAATACCCTTCGCGCTTTTTTTGCTCCATTGAAGCATCCTGATCGAAATCTATCACTCGCGTAGTCCGCTCACTTTTCGTTGTAGTCATCATTTCTTCTACAATCTTCTCGATGGTATCGGCCTCACTCTCAATAGCACCGGTCAAAGGCCAGCATCCCAACGTACGGAAACGGATTTTCTTCATCTCAATTTTATCACGATATTTTTCCGGCAGACGATCATCATCCGGCATGATCAGCTGCCCGTCAATGTTCACCACCGGTCGCTCTTTTGCAAAATAAAGCGGAACTATGGGAATATTTTCCAACCGAATATACTGCCAAATATCCAATTCTGTCCAATTACTTAAAGGGAACACACGGATGCTTTCGCCTCTATGTACACGGGCATTATAAATGTCCCATAGCTCAGGACGTTGATTCTTAGGATCCCACTGCTGGAACTGATCGCGGAAAGAAAAAATACGTTCCTTTGCACGGCTTTTTTCCTCGTCGCGACGTGCACCTCCGAAAGCAGCGTCAAATTTATACTTTGCCAATGCATCAAGCAATGCCTTTGTCTTCATCAGATCAGTGTGCACCTTACTTCCATGAGTGAACGGGCCTACTCCAGCCTTGAAAGCCTCCATATTCGACTCCACAATCAAGTTCCAGCCATACTTCTTTGCGTATTCATCACGGAATTTTATCATTTCCTTAAACTTCCATTTGGAGTCAATGTGCATCAATGGAAAAGGCACTTTGCCAGGCGCAAAAGCCTTTTCTGCCAGACGGACCATTACAGAAGAGTCCTTTCCTATGGAATAGAGCATCACAGGATTCTCAAACTCTGCAGCCACTTCACGGATAATGTGAATAGACTCGGCTTCCAGTTCCTGCAAATGACTTAATTTATATTCAGCCATAATACGTCTACAAATAAAATATTATTTACTATTCAAAATAAGATTCAACACTTGTTCCACCGATTTTTCAAGAGACAATACGGAAGTATCTAATGTCAAAGCCGGATGTTCCGGCACTTCAAATGGCGCACTGACTCCCGTGAAATCTTTTATTTCTCCTCTGCGTGCACGGGCATAAAGTCCTTTCACGTCTCGTTGCTCACATACAGCCAAAGGCGTAGATACATAAACTTCACGAAAATCTCTCGGATCGATGATTTCTGCAGCCATCTTACGCAACGCATTATTCGGACTAATAAAAGCCGCTAATGTTATAATACCAGTATCTATGAACAGCTTACCGACTTCGGCTATACGACGGATATTCTCTACGCGATCAGCTTCTGAGAAGCCCAGATTATTGTTAATCCCGCTGCGAATGTTGTCACCATCCAAGATACGACAAAGCAAACCGCGTTGATGTAGCTCACGTTCTACAGCAATAGCTATCGTACTTTTTCCGGATCCGCTGAGACCTGTAAACCATATCATAACACCCCGCTGCCCCAAAAGCTCTTCTTTGTCTTTCCGCGTCAGCATGCGGTCAAAAATCGGATATATATGATGATTTTGTTCCATCTAAACAATATTAAAGTTCAAAAGGCCAGAATTGAGGAATCAACAGCACAGACACTACCAGACATAATAAGTTCAGAGGCAATCCTACACGGACAAAATCCATAAACTTATAGTTACCAATACCTTGTACTATAAGATTGGTCTGATAACCTATCGGAGTGGAAAAATCAGCTGAGGCCGATATGCAAATGGCTATAAAGAAAGGCATCGGATTAACCCCTAACTGGCTGGCAATGGATAAGGCCAAGGGAAATCCTAATGCTGCCGCAGCATTATTTGTTATTAATGCAGTAATGATATTGGAAATCAAATAAAGCAATCCCAACAAAAAATACGGACCTACAGCACTATCCGGACCAAAACAATAACTGACATTGATAATCACCTTAGCTATCAAGTCCGCCATACCGGAATTTGTCATTGCTTTACTGATAGCAAAAGCACAAGCTATCGTAATCAGTATGTCCCACGAAATATACTTTGTGTATTTTCGGGCTGGAAAGATATTGGTCCAAGCCATCAGTACCGCAATAAGAGCCGCAAAAAAGAACATATCCAACTTCAGTTCAGGAAATAGTTCCTGAAAAAGAGGAAGTTCACCTACCGTAGCTCCCACAATCATCAAGATCAGCAAGAACAAAGCAAAACTTCTCTTTCTGCAACTCATTTTAGGCTCTACATCCCGGCCGTTGGCAATCATTAAGAACACAGAAGAATCTCCCCATGTAGCGACAAATGAATCATCAGCCATCAAGACCAGAGTATCTCCTTCACACATGGGCTCTTTGCCGACGCCATTTGAAATCAACTTACCATTCCGCTTGATTTCCCGAACCTCGGCCCCATAATGACGACGGAAGTTAAACTCTTTCAACGTTTTGTTGATACCAGGGAAACGTGGTCCGATGACCACTTCCACCGGATGAAGTTCCTCATTCTCCTCGACATCATCATCTGAAATATTCTGATCTGCACGCTCCTCCGGCAACAGCTTTTTAGAAGTAATGAAGATATAAAGAGCACCAACTATGGTAATAGGCAAACCGATCCATATCAAATCAAACATCCCCAAGCCTTCAAAACCGGCCTCTATCATCATACCATGCACAACAAGGTTGGTCGATGTTCCTATCAATGTACACAGCCCGCCTAATATCGTCATATAAGACAACGGTATCAAGAACTTTGTGGCAGGCAAGTTCACCGATTTTGCCCAGCGTTTAATAATAGGAGCAAAAATAACCACCACCGGTGTATTATTCAAGAACGCTGAAATAAAAGCGATAGACGGTAACATACGTAACTGCGCCTTGAATACAGTCGTTTTTCCCTGTGGGAGAATTTTTCTTATGACTTGCGACAAAGCACCGGATTGACGTACGCCTTCACTTACCAAAAAGAGCAAAGCAACAGTAATCATACCTTTGTTACTGAACCCTTCCAGCATCTCTTTCGGAGAGATTATGTTAAAGCACAGAAACACTACGGTAACTGTAAAAAGTATCATTCCGGGACGCATTACATCTTTCGCCAATGCAAACAGCATTCCTATCAATGTCAGAAGCACCACAAGACTTTCAAATGTCATGACGATATATTTCTTTAGGATTTTTCTTTATTTATATTCCGACCAGCTCTTAATCGGCAAATCTTTTATGTTTATATGGCAAAAAGCCTGAATAAAGGCACTTGCCAGGCGAGAGTTCGTAATCAACGGAATGTTCAAATCCACAGCGGCACGACGAATTTTATAGCCATTGCTCAACTCTCCGACCGTCAGATCCTTTGGTATATTCACAACCATATCTATCATACGGTTATGTAACATTGTAAGGGCTTGCGGCTCACGTTCCTCACTCGGCCAATATACCAAATTGTTTTCAATGCCATTCTCTGTCAGGTATCGGCTTGTACCACCGGTCGCATAAAGTGTATAGCCATGATCTTTCAGCATACGTGCAGCCTCCAACATCTCTGCTTTCTGTTTGGCACCACCAGTAGACAACAAAATGTTCTTTTCCGGTACACGCTGCCCTACAGAAAGCATGGCAGCCAATAACGCCGTAGAAGAATCATCTCCCAGACATCCCACTTCACCCGTAGAAGCCATATCAACACCCAGCACAGGATCTGCCTTCTGCAAACGGTTGAAAGAGAACTGACTGGCCTTAATTCCTACATAATCGAAATCAAACAAACTCTTGTTCGGTTTCTCCACAGGAATACCCAGCATTACCTTTGTCGCCAGTTCAATCAGATTAATCTTCAGAACCTTACTTACGAAAGGGAAACTGCGCGAAGCTCGCAAATTACACTCTATTACCTTAATATCATTATCTTTAGCCAAGAACTGGATATTAAACGGTCCGCTTATTTTCAATTCACGAGCTATCTGACCGGAAATTTTCTTAATGCGACGAACCGTCTCCACGTACAACTTCTGAGCAGGGAACTGAATCGTTGCGTCACCGGAATGTACTCCAGCGAACTCAATATGTTCGCTAATAGCGTATGCCACAATCTCTCCATCGCGAGCCACAGCATCCATCTCGACTTCCTTTGCGTGCTGGAGGAACTTGCTAATAACAACCGGGTGCTTTTGGGATACGTTCGCGGCCAACTTCAAGAAACGCTCCAGCTCTTCCTGATTGGAGCATACATTCATAGCCGCTCCAGAAAGCACATAAGACGGACGCACCAACACCGGAAAGCCTACCTTATTTATAAAAGCATTCACATCCTCCATGCTCGTTAACGCACTCCATTCCGGCTGGTCGACTCCGATACGATTCAACATGGCTGAGAACTTCTCGCGATCCTCGGCATTGTCGATACTGCGCGCCGTAGTTCCAAGAATCGGAACGCGTTGTTGGTCTAAACGGATGGCCAAGTTATTCGGAATCTGTCCACCTGTGGACACAATGACTCCACGTGGTGCCTCCAAATCTAAAATATCAAGCACACGCTCAAAAGTCAATTCGTCGAAATACAGACGATCGCACATGTCATAGTCTGTAGAAACGGTTTCCGGATTATAATTAATCATCACCGAACGGTAACCTTCTTTACGGATGGTATGCAGAGCCTGGACCCCACACCAGTCAAACTCTACAGATGACCCGATCCGGTAAGCCCCAGATCCCAACACAACGATGCTCCGTTTGTCATGCTCATAGCGGATGTCACTGGCAACACCACTGTAAGTCATATACAAATAATTCGTCTGTGCCGGATATTCAGCCGCCAACGTATCGATTTGTTTCACTACAGGAACAATCCCCACAGCCTTGCGGCGATTACGCACGACCAACGAAGCTTCCTCAATATCCATCTCATCTTCCATACCAATGGCTCTTGCTATCTGAAAGTCAGTGAACCCTTGTATCTTGGCACGGCGAAGCAAATCATGGCTCAGCACGTTAATGCTCTTGCAGGCATGCAGGGCATTCGATGTGTCCTTGATGTTCTGCAATTTCTGTAAAAACCACTTGTCTATTTTCGTCAACTCATGAATCTGGTCTATTGTATAGCCCTGCGACATGGCTTTCGAAATGATGAAAATACGCTTATCCGTAGGCTCACGCAAAGCAGAGTCGATGTCAGCAATCTGCAGTTCCTTGTTTTCCACAAAGCCATGCATGCCCTGTCCTATCATACGGAGGCCTTTCTGTATGGCTTCTTCAAACGTACGCCCGATAGCCATTACCTCACCTACAGATTTCATGGAGGAGCCTAACTCACGATCTACGCCACGGAATTTCCCAAGATCCCAACGCGGAATCTTGCAGACTACATAGTCGAGTGCCGGCTCGAAAAAAGCAGAAGTAGTCTTTGTCACAGAATTCTTCAGCTCAAACAATCCATAGCCTAATCCCAACTTGGCAGCCACAAAAGCCAAAGGATACCCGGTAGCTTTGGAAGCCAGAGCTGAAGAACGGCTCAAGCGGGCATTTACTTCTATTACACGATAATCTTCCGACTCCGGATCAAATGCATATTGCACGTTGCATTCACCGACAATGCCAATATGACGGACAATGCGGATGCTCAAAGCACGAAGTTTATGGTATTCCGAATTGGTCAGCGTCTGAGACGGTGCAATGACAATACTCTCCCCTGTATGGATTCCCAACGGATCGAAGTTCTCCATATTACATACCGTGATACAATTATCATATTTATCACGCACGACCTCATATTCGATTTCCTTCCAGCCTTTCAGACTTTTTTCAACCAATACTTGTGGAGAAAAAGAAAAAGCTTTTTCGGCCAGCCTGTTCAGTTCATCCTCATTGTCGCAAAAACCAGACCCCAGTCCACCCAACGCATAAGCTGCCCGAATGATAACCGGGTACCCCAATTGGGCGGCAGCCTGACGGGCTTCTACAATATTTTCACAAGCATGGCTCTTGATGGTCTTCACGTCAATCTCATCCAGTTTCTTCACGAACAGTTCACGGTCTTCCGTATCGATAATGGCCTGGACAGGTGTTCCCAGCACTTCTACACCATATTTCTCCAGCACACCTTCTTTATATAAGGCCACGCCACAATTCAATGCCGTTTGCCCTCCAAAAGCCAACAGGATACCTTGCGGACGTTCTTTTTGAATAACCTTTTCCACAAAGAAAGGAGTCACCGGAAGGAAGTAGATTTGATCGGCCACACCTTCGCTGGTCTGTACTGTAGCGATATTGGGATTGATCAGAACGGTCTCGATACCCTCTTCTTTCAAAGCTTTCAATGCTTGAGAACCGGAGTAATCAAATTCTCCGGCCTCACCGATTTTCAAGGCACCGGAACCTAACAACAAGACTTTCTTTATCTTTTTATTTTCCATTACTTCTTTCTTATTTGAGCAAGTTTACAAAATCATCGAACATAAACTCTGTATCTACCGGTCCGCTACATGCTTCCGGATGGAACTGGGCACTGAACCAAGGATTCGCCTTATGACGGATACCTTCATTCGAACCATCATTCATGTTCACGAACAACGGCTCCCAATCTTTTCCCAACGTGTCCGCATCCACTGCATATCCATGATTCTGACTTGTAATGAAGCATCTGTTCGTTCCTACCATCCGTACGGGCTGGTTATGACTTCTATGCCCATATTTCAACTTATAGATTCTGGCTCCGGCAGCTTTACTCAGCAACTGATTCCCCATACAAATGCCCATACACGGACGCACCACAGGATTAGCCAGGAACTTACGGATATTCTCCACTGCTGCCTCACACGTATCCGGATCGCCGGGACCATTGGCTAAAAACAAGCCATCGAACTCCAATGCATTAAAATCATAGTTCCAAGGCACACGAATGACCTCGACACCACGCCGTATAAGGCAACGGATGATATTGTGTTTTACTCCGCAATCCACCAAAACGACTTTCTTACCGGCACCTTCATTATAATGAATAATCTCCTTACATGAAACCTTATCCACAAAGTTCACACCATTATAATCTGCCGAAGGCACGTTATCCGGTTCATCATCAAATATGATCTTACCCATCATAACCCCATGTTCACGCAACACCTTCGTCAGCTCACGCGTATCCACTCCAGTTATGCCGGGCACTTGCTCCCGTTTCAGCCAATCTGCCAGACTTTCTTTTGCATTCCAATGATTGTATGACGTACTATAATCACTCACAATGATGGCAGAGGCATAGATTCTGTCACTTTCCATATAAGTGGCCAATCCGTTCTTTTCCATTGTAAAAGCCGGCACGCCATAATTCCCCACCAAAGGATAAGTCAGTGTCATCAACTGTCCGGCATAGGAAGGATCAGTCAAACTTTCGGGATAACCCATCATAGCCGTATTAAATACGACCTCACCGGCCACCGGTTTTTCATAACCGAACGACTGGCCATGAAAACGGCTTCCGTCGTCAAGAATAAGCGTTACATTTCTCATCACTGCTTACAAGTCTTAATCTTTTTATTTATTCACCTTAAACACGTTCTCATAATAATTGACAAATGCCTTGTTCACCAGCTTTACGCCACCTGGTGTAGGATAGTCGCCGCTAAAATACCAGTCGCCCTTATGTTCAGGGCAAGCTTTATGCAACCCGTCCAATGTCTGATAAACGATTTCTATAGGCGTAGTCACTCCTTCCGGACGCAGCATATCAACCATTTTACGGGATATATCTTCATCTGTAAACGGACGATAGATTTCTTTCACGCAGTTCACCATCTGAGAAACCGGAAGTTTCAACTGTTTCTTACACTGTTCGTAAATGACAGTCACCGCACGTTCTTCGCCACGATCTCTCAACAGCTCCACGGCTGCACGAAAAGCAATAAACTCATCCATATTAGCCATATCAATGCCATAATAATCCGGATAACGCACCTGAGGAGAGGACGAGACCAAGACAATTTTCCGAGGGTGCAAACGATCTAAAATACGGATGATGCTTTCTTTCAACGTAGTTCCACGCACTATACTGTCGTCAATCACAACCAGGTTGTCTTCATAAGCATTCACACTGCCGTAAGTAATGTCATAGACATGGGCTGCCAAATCATTCCGGCTGTTACCTTCCGTAATGAAAGTTCTCAACTTAATATCCTTGATGGCGACTTTCTCACTGCGGATATACTGACTCAATATCTGTTCCAGTTCTTCGTGAGTAGGCTGATGACCTAAAGCTTCAATCTGCGCGATCTTGCATTGATTCAGATAAGCCTTGAAAGCATCCAGCATCCCATAAAAGGCCACTTCTGCCGTATTCGGAATGAAAGAGAACACCGTGTGTGCCAGATCACCGTCAATGGCTTTCAGAATAGGGTCACGCAATTGCTTTCCCAAAGCCTTACGTTCCAAGTAAATATCCCGGTCGCTTCCACGGCTGAAATAGATTCTCTCAAAGGAACAGGCTCTGACTTCTTTCGGCTCAATAATCTGTTCCAGACGCATTTCTCCGCTTTTACGCACGCTGATAGCCTGCCCCGGCAATAATTCATGTATCTGATCCACTTCCAGCCCGAACACAGTCTGGATGACAGGCCGTTCCGACGCCACTACCAACACTTCATCGTCTTGATACCAGAATGCCGGCCGGATGCCCCACGGATCGCGCATGGAGAACATCTCCCCGCTCCCCGTAAGCCCACAAACGACATAACCGCCGTCCCATGTAGGGGCAGATGTGCGCAAGACATTATTCACATCAATATATTTCTCTATATACTGTGTGATATCCACACCGGACAATCCCCGCCTCACGGCTTCATCATACAGGCGTTCGCTCTCACGGTCAAGGCGGTGTCCCACCTGTTCCAGCATGATATATGTATCCGAATAGATACGGGGATGCTGTCCTTTCGCCGTTATATCCGCAAAGACTTCATCTACGTTAGTCAGATTAAAGTTTCCGCACAATGCCAGATTCTTAGCCCGCCAGTTGTTACGGCGCAGAAAAGGATGCACAAAAGAAAGGCCACTCTTTCCGGTCGTTGAATACCGAAGGTGGCCCATATAAATCTCACCGGCAAAAGGCAACTGCTGTTTGGCAAACGTTGCGTCTGCAAGCTGTCTCTCCGTCAAATCACGGAATTTGGACTGAACGGTGGAAAAGATTTCCGTTATCGCCCCTGTTCCCAATGCACGTTCACGGAACATATATTCCTCGCCCGGATTTGCTTCCATCTTCACGCACGCCAACCCGGCACCTTCCTGTCCGCGGTTATGCTGCTTCTCCATCAGCAGATACAGCTTGTTCAAGCCATACATCCACGTACCATACTTCTCCTGGTAGTATTCAAGAGGCTTCAACAAGCGAATCATAGCAATTCCACATTCGTGTTTTAACTGTTCCATGACACTCGTTTTCTAAAAAACTTATTAGTGGGCAAAGATACAAATAAATACGAATATTTGCAATTTATTTTTGATTCTGCTCCAAAAATGCCAGTTTTTACTACAAAAAGTAGGGATTGGCAGGCCATAAAAGGCCAACAGGAAAGCTGTAACCGCTATTTTACCTGCACTCGTGAAACGAATTCATTCATCTCCACTTCAGACAAGTCTTCTATTTTCCGTCCGTTCCATCGGACATTTTCCAACACGATGTTTCTCACATCCGATTGGTTACTATACCCCATAATACGCATGGGATACATGTTTCCGCCCTCACCGTTGTAGGTAATGTTACGGAAAGTTATACCATCGATTTTGCCTCCCGGCTCACGATTGTACTTTTCATTGTAACAGACCTTGACATCTATCAGCCGGGATTCTTCGCAGTCTTCCACACGTATGTCCTCAAACAGCACGTTCCTCACATTGTTTTTATCGCCGCAGCCCACAGCCATCACTCCGCGATAGTAATCATCGTCCTCGTCAACGTTCAGCACATCGATATTACGGAACGTCACATTGCTGAATGTCTCGCCCTCTTCCGAACGGTCGTCACCATGACCGCCCACGTTTATCGCATGAGCCACATCGGCCCACAGGACAGAATTCTGTACGGTAAGGTCGTGCGAACCGCCCCAAAACCACCAGCGGTGATTGTAGAACGCCAGACAGTCATCGCTGTTCCGCAGGAACACATCGTCTATCAGCCAGTCGCTACAGCACATCAGGTCGATGCCGTCGCTCCAGCCGCGCGAAGAGAAACTCTTGACATTGCGGATGACCACGTTCTCGCTGCTGCCGCCAAAGATAGTATAATGCTGGGGATTCACCACTGTTATGCCATCTACCGTCACATTCCGCGAGTACGTTATCTCCACTCCGCGCAAAGGCTGCAGCAGCATGCCGCGCCCCACAATGCGGACATTTTCCGCACGCTCTACCCTCAACTTGGCCTTTACCACTGCACCCGGCGCCAGATAAACCGTACAATTGGAAGGAATCACAATCTCGTTATTGGGCAGATCTTTCGGCAAGTGCACACCCGGACCGAAATAAATCAGCCGACAGTCCTTGCGGAAAATGTCTTTCGAGCCACCGTTCCACACGATAGTCCCCTCACGGTCCGTTCCGTCATAGACTTCCGTTTCTACGGCATTGGCGAACAGATGCAGATTGCCCAGACGGTCTCCGTCAAACTCCACGCTCAATTTGGCCGGACGCTGCAATACAAAAGTCAGAGCATTTTCTCCTGACTTATTACACGCAATCTCCCTGGCCAACGGACGGATCTTCACCGCATCGAAACGCCTGCCCGGCACTTCGACCTTCACTTCCACCGGTGAGTCCATATCAAACTGCGCCATTGCAGCCTTGCTCCGGGTATCCATATCCACTTCTACCTGAAACACCTGCAGGGCTTTCCAGTCTTGGCTGCTTCCCGCCTCACGCACATATACCTTATATCGGTTATCTTCCACGATCCCCGCGTCTTCCACGCGCGGATACACCACCACCTTGGCCTTTATCGGAACGGAAATGCAAAATCCGACAAACAGGCAACAAATCAACTTATTCATAATTTCTGTTTAACATTACATATAGATATACGAACGAACCGCCCCGATAACCTAAACAGGCATGGTTAAAAATTGCAAAAATCACAGGAAAAAGCAAACGGAATTACACACATAACCCCTCTCACTCAACAGAGAAAAACAAATAAGACCATGGCATCACGCATCCCACGGTCTTATTATCCCATATCATATATGTACAAACATTTAAAACTTAACCGGCCACATTGTTCACGATGTTCCCCGCCAGAAAACTCCGCAGATTGTCCGCCGCAATGTGCATCAGGCGTTCGCGGGCTTCTCTCGTAGCCCAGGCCACATGGGGAGTAATGAAACAGTTACGCGCTTTCAGAAGCGGATTGTCCGCACGTGG
Organism: uncultured Paraprevotella sp.; assembly: GCA_944321365.1. Lineage (GTDB taxonomy): Bacteria > Bacteroidota > Bacteroidia > Bacteroidales > Bacteroidaceae > Paraprevotella. Next base: position 53,522 of record CALULA010000007.1, on the reverse strand, counting down.
CGGTTCTTCGGAAAGCACGTCCACCCCGGCAGCATAAATCACTCCCGCATTCAGCGCGTGAGCCAGCTCCTGCTCGTTCACGAGCGGGCCGCGTCCCGTATTGATCAGAATAGCCGTGGGCTTCATCATCGACAGGCGGCGGGCGTCTACAAGATGGTGCGTCTCATCATTCAACGGACAGTGCAGACTTACCACATCACATGTGCGGAAAAGTTCATCGAGCGATTCTTTGGTTATCCCTGCAGGCAAATCGCCCACATGTTTCGATGTGAATGCTTTCACGTGCATGCCGAACGCCTGCGCTATCCGCGCCGTAGCCTGTCCCGTATTTCCCAGTCCGACCACCCCCATGGTCTTTCCCGACAGCTCCGTCAGCGGGAAATCCCAATAACAGAAGTCGGCACATGCTGACCATCGGCCTTTCCGGTTCGCGTCTGTATAATATTCCACGCGTTGGGTAATAGTCAACAAATGAGCAAACACCATCTGCGCCACAGACGCCGTGCTGTAGGCCGGAATATTGGTCACGGCTATGCCGAGCTGTCGGGCCGCATCCACATCTACCACGTTATACCCCGTAGCCAGCACTCCCACATACTTCAGTCCCGGAAGTGCGCGCAGCACCTCTCCGTCCAACCGCGTTTTGTTGGTCAGCAGCACATCAGCACCGGCAGCCCTCTGCATCACCTGCTCCGGCAATGTCCGGTCATAGACTGTGACATCTCCCAAAGTTTCTATCTCTTCCCAAGACAGATCGCCCGGATTCAGCGCATATCCATCCAATATTTTAATTGTCATATTGCTTTTATCCCCTTCAACGCTCACACTAAAGCCACACAATTCTGTAACATCAACGTCCGTTCCGTTCTTTTCAGCAACGCGACCGGCTCTCGGCATAATCAACTCACCGCTCAGTCATCGGCCAGATCTTCGTCGACGTCCTTAATGTCAGCTTCCGGCGTATAACTGCCATAGAAAGTCTCGTCGTTCGTGTTGTCATCGTCATCCTCGACATCCCTGTCGTCGTCCTCCTCCACTATGCGGCGGTTTCCGTCCTCATCATATTCCGGTTCAGGCACAAAGCGCAACTTCTCCATAGGCTCTTTCTTCTTTGCGAAGATAGCCTCTATCCACGTTCCTTTTTCTATCTCCAGCACATCGTATCCATCAGCCACCTTACGCTCAAGCGTTCCGCCGGCCACATGCATCCGCGATGCCGGCAAGGTCGTCGTACTGATATCGAAAGCCGACTCTATGATATCCTTTATCGTCAGGGATATGGAATCCCATCCGCCGCCAAAGTTCCGCTCTATCAGTGCCAGCAGTTCTGCCGCCGTGATATGCTTGACATTTTCATAAGAAAGATCCGTGATCTGACGTATTTTCTTCTTTCTGATGGCTATGGCTCCCTTATGCTTATCCCCGCCAGGCAGAATAATATATTCTCCATCATTATATCGCACGACCTCGCGCTCGTCTTTCGGGTCGAAATGATATACATCAAAGGCCAACCGGATAACATTCAGGACTTTTTCTTCCGAAGAGGCAAAACCTTCTTCTTTCACATCTCTCTGCCACAGCTCCAACAGTTCCTGCGCATCGATTCCCCAAACGTTACTGGCATTCAAATCAAGAACAGACTCTAAGTAGTAATTCTTCTTCTGCATATTATCCCGTCTTTAAAATTCTCGGCAAAAGTAATAAAATAAATCGTTTCAGTGCAAGCTTTTTCTGAAAACATACATGCTCTTCCACCGCAATTTCCGCAAATGTCCGTCTCCGTTCTTCAACGCGGCGGAGACATGTCGGCTTTTTCAAGCCTGCACCATGTCGTGCGCTGCGCTATAAAGCGACGTGATTATGCGGCGTTTGCATACGACTAACACATTGATAATATGCGGAAAACATATTCCTCCGCCACAGCCGGTTGCAACGATGTCGCCATGATGCCGCTCTGCGAATGGAAATATTGCGCAAAAACGCAGGCGGTCTTGCGCAACAAAGCCATCATCCTTGCGCACAAAAAGAACAGGGCATGCGGAAGAACCTACCCGCTTGCCCACAGATGACGGTGCTGCACACCCCTGTATACTGCCGGCTGATTCGGACGGCACAAAAAAAGGCCGCACGGATTTATCTCCGCACGACCCATTATGCGTCATAGCCTTATCGGCCCGCTATTTTCATTCTTCCTCCGGATTCATTCCTAAATAGGAACAGGAAAAATTCTTTCCTTTAATGGAGGGGAACTGGCTTCGCGTATCCACATCCTGCCGCGAACGCAAATGGTCTATAATACGGTCGTAGCATTCCTGCACACTGTGAGCCTTGCAGCGGGCCTTGAAACGCGTATCCTTATATTGGAACTTGGCAGTTCCGGGTATAGGCACCACGCGCTTGAACATAATCTCCCCCTCATACCATCCCGGACGGTCTTTGGAGAAAGGAGTGACAGCCGGAGCTTTTTCCGAACTTTCAGCCAAAGACTGTGTTCTTCCGCCATTCACCTTAAACTCCGCCAAGGTAGAAGCCGTAGTCTTAATCACAATAAAATACACACGAGGCCGCACTTTGTAACGTTTCGGATAAGGCATGGGGCTATCCATATACTGCCGCAAATCTTTCATCAAAGCCTCATCCAATGTGATGCCGGGCAAAGAAGACAGGAAATCAAAAGCTTCTTCAGCCGAACTCACCACACATTCCTCGTCAAAATAACGAATATATAAATTCATCACTACTAAAATAAATAAAACATAAGCTCACCGCCTCCGGTTATATCCTGAATATAACCGCTGCGTTATGCTTGCAAAAATACGGAAAATCCCGGAGCGGTACAAATTTTCGGCCTTGAATCCGCCAAAAACGATGACGAATGTATAACTTTGCATGCAATTAAAATAAAAGATCATGTCAGTCATACGTTTTATTAAAAACTGGACACTCCCCATCGCCATGTGCTTTGGAGCACTGTCGTATTTCGTCTATACGGGCATTCCTGCATTAGCCCCGACCAAGCCTTATGTGGAAAGGCTGATCGACATACTGCAGCCATCGCTGATTTTTGCCATGCTCTTCATCACCTTCTGTAAGGTGGACCCTAAAGACCTGCGCCCCAGACGGTGGCATCTGTGGCTGCTGCTCATTCAGGCCGTCTGTTTCATGCTGTTGTCGGTGCTGCTGCTCATCTTTCCCCATCTGCCCGGCCAGGTCATTGTGGAGGGAGCCATACTCTGCATGATATGCCCCACCGCCACGGCCGCTGCCGTAGTAACGGGAAAACTGGGAGGCAATGCCGCCGACCTGACGACCTACACCATCCTGATCAACCTGCTGACGGCCTTGCTCGTTCCCGTCTTCATCCCTTTTATCCACCCCCATGCCGACCTTACATTCGGCATATCCGTCGCACTGATTCTTGGCAAGGTATTCCCGTTGCTCTTCGGTCCGTTTCTGGTTGCACTGCCCGTACGCTACTTCCTGCCGGACTTGCATAAAAGAATCATCGCCTGCAAGGATCTGGCTTTCTATCTATGGGCCGTAGCGCTGTCCATAGCCATCGGGGTCACGGTGAAAAGCATCGCGCACAGCGACGTCACTTTCACCTACCAGCTCGGCATAGCCGCTGTATCGCTTCTCTGCTGTGCCGTACAGTTCTGGGCCGGAAGACATATCGGAAAGCACTATAACGACAGCATCAGTCCGGCACAGGCCTTAGGACAAAAGAACACGGTATTCGCCATTTGGATGGGCTACACATTCATGACTCCCGTAACCTCCATCGCAGGCGGCTTCTACAGTGTATGGCACAATATATATAATTCTTACCAGCTCTACCGTAAACGCAAAGAGGAGAACAGCTGACTGCTCTCCTCTCTTGCTCTTTTCTACCGTAAACAAAACAACGGCCCGCTCTCCGGAATGAAGAGCGGGCCGTTGTTTATTCATCAAAAGAACATCTGCAAATCAAAAGCTTCAGAACAGAAGAAAGGGAGTCATGAGCACCATCCTTTCCTTAACAGAAAGTGTCCGCCTCGTAAAACCGACTCCGTCATTCTCTCCCACCCGCCTGATTGCCTTTAGTCCGTGAAGAGAAGGAGACTCGAACTCCCACGACATAATTGTCACTACCCCCTCAAAGTAGCGCGTCTACCAATTCCGCCATCTCTCCGTTCGTTGAACATTCTCCTTCAACTGTGCCCAGAACAGGACTCGAACCTGCACGTCTCTCAACACTCGCACCTGAAACGAGCGCGTCTACCATTCCGCCACCTGGGCTTGTTTGAAGTTCATCAGCGGTCATTTGAGCGGAAAACGAGACTCGAACTCGCGACCCCGACCTTGGCAAGGTCGTGCTCTACCAACTGAGCTATTTCCGCATCAAATGCTTGTTTCATCAAGTTGTTTGCCTTAGCATTCCCCTGAATGCGGTTGCAAAGGTACGACTATTTTTTAAACCTGCAAACATTTCCTGAAAAAAAATCGTTTTTTTCTCACTTTTTTTATTCAGCACATCCGGTCACGGTAATCTTCGTACGTGAACCGCCGGTAATATTCAAGCTCACCATCCGTATGCAACAGGCAAATATCCGGATGGCTGATCCCATTGAACATATTCGTTTTTACAGTCGTATAATGTATCATATCCTCAAAGATAATCTTATCTCCGGGCTGAAGCGCATGGTCAAACCGCCACGCCCCCATGAAATCACCGCTCAGACAGCTGTTTCCACCCAAACGATAGACATTCTTTCCGGACAGATCCTTCACTGCATCCGGCGGCAAAGTCTCAGCACCGCGCACCGCAGGCTGATATGGCATCTCCAGACAATCGGGCATGTGGCACGTGAAACTCACATCAAGAATAGCCGTACGGATTCCTTTATTCTCCACGACATCAACGACGGAAGCCAGCAGTACTCCCGTCTGCCAGGCAAAAGCGGACCCCGGTTCCAGAATGAGCGACAAATTGGGATGACGATGCTGAAAATCCTTCAGCAAAGCCACGAGATGGTCTACGTCATAATCCTTGCGGGTCATCAGATGACCGCCGCCCAGATTCAACCATTTCAAAGAAGGCAACCAGCCACCGAACTTCTCTTCTACGTGCCGCAACGTCCTCTCCAAGGCATACGAAGAACTCTCGCAATGGCAATGGCAATGAAACCCTTCAATGTCCGACGGCAGGTCATGCGGCAACTGCGAGGCCATGACCCCGAAACGCGAACCGGGCGCACAAGGATCATACAATTCCACTTCTATTTCCGAATATTCGGGATTCACCCGAAGGCCGCAGGAAATGCGCTCTGCAGGATGAAGGGAATTATACTGCCTGACCTTGTCGTGAAATTGCTCATACTGGGTCAGGGAATTGAACGTGATATGGCTGCTGCATGCCATGATAGTGTCAAAGTCTGATGCGGTATAAGCAGGAGAATAAGTATGCGCCCTGCTGCCGAACTCCAAGGCTGCCAGACGGGCCTCATTGACCGAACTGGCCGTGGTGTGGGCAATGTATTCCCGAAAAACGGGGAATGATTTCCACAAGGCAAAGGCCTTAAAGGCCAGAATAATTTCCACCCCTGCCCGTTCGGCCACGCTGCGTATCAGTTCCAGATTCTTCCTCAGCAGGGATTCTTCCATGATATAACATGGAGTGGGCACACCGGCATACGTCAAACGATCTGTCTTCATGTCCGTCCGTCTGTCATCAATACACCAGATTCACATTATCTATCCATAATGTAGTGCCTTCAGAGCCTACATAAGCACCTCCGTAACTGGAGTCAAACTGTAGCACGATGTGCGTAGGCACTTCATTGGCAGCAGCCCAGCCCACTTCCTGAATCGGCACCATCTTGCCTTTGCTGTTTCTCGTGTATTGCGTGCGGTCACCGGAAATCAGCCCCATATAGCTCTGAAAGCCTTCCTGTTTGGTGATATCTCCATATTTAATAGGGAACTTAGCCCCATTCACCCAGTCCGTCTCCCGGCTGAAACGATGAATCATCGTACCGATGCGTTGGGCATAAACATTTCCTTTTTTGTCCTCCCAACGTTTCTGCAAAAGACAAATCACATCTGGCATGTCCCGTCCCTTCACTTTCGACACCCTGCTGAATCCGGTCTGACGGATGCGGTCGGCATCATCGGTCAGCCGCACTTTGTAGTCAAAGCTGACGGCTTTCGGGCGTTTGGTGAAAGGAATTCCGACGGCCAGTTTGCTCATGGGATTGGAAGTGTTTGTAATAGGTTCCGGCACACTGCCCAGAAAAACAGATCCGGCCGCCAGCACTTCTATGTTCACTATGCCCAGCACCTTCACCTTCTCCACGTGCGTCACCAGACGGGCGCAGTAGCCGTCGCCCCGCTTCTCACGGTAGACAGAGGTATTGGTCTTCGTGATGCCGCAGACTTTTGCCATGACGTTCGACGTGGCCCAAGGAGACCCGCCTTGGTTCGTATAGGGCTTGTTCTCGGTCCACACTTCGTCCGGCCCTATTTCATACAGCTGTTTGGTGTTTCCGCCGATGATGCCGCTTTCCTTTATATTACGGATAATCCAATGGTCAAAATCACCATACTTGATTAACTCCGATTGCGCCATTCCCGACAAGAAAGGGGTCATGGCCAAGACCCCGAAAGCATACACTTTTCTGAGTTTCATCTGATCTTTATCTTTTAGTTCTGTTAAAATGCTTCATTTATATTAAAGGCAAAGTTGGGATTGTCTTTAGTGAAGCCGAGATCGAGACGGACATTCACCCGTTTCTTGAACTCCCAACGATATCCTATACCATAATTCGGCAATATCTCATCGTAATAAATATGATTGAAATCGTGAAACACATTGGCCAGTCCCACCCAAAAGACAACACCATTACGCCCTTTGATGTGCTGGCGAAGCTCCACTTGGCCTTCCACAATGTTGCGGTCGCGGTAACGGCCTTCATAATAACCGCGCATGCGTCCCTGCACTCCGACCTGTGCCAACATGGTCCAAGGCACATCGCCATAATTAAAAAGGCTATGCAGCTCCATGGCCACAACGCCTCCTTTCCACATCTGACGATAAGCACGATACGTCAGTTCCGTATAGCTGAAAGCGTAATCATTCCCTAACCCTGAGGGATAAAACATCTGTTCCCAACAGAAATAATTTCCGCGAAAGGCGTTCAGCACGAAGTCACGTGTATCATAAGTGAAATTGAAACCCGCACCATAGTTGACGACCGACTTGTCCTGCCCGTTCAGCAAACGGTCATTGGCAAAGCCGAAACTGTTCACCCATTCCACGTCTGCCACAGGACCGACATAAATGGCATCGTTCAACCGGAACAAAAAAACGGGCTTGAACTGAAGCTTCACGCGCTCATAGTCGCTCTTATTGGCATCATTGCTGCCGTTTTTGTAACCGACGCCCCAGAAATCGCCGGGAAAAGTATAAAAATAGAGCTGATAATCAAAACGGTACTTCTGACGAGGCAAAAAATTGTTGCCCCGGACTCCAACTGCCAACATACCGGACAAAGCCGCATTGGCATAGACCGAGACATTGGATTTTGGCAAAAGCGAATCGGCACGGTCCCAAGAATAAAGACCGGACGCCGTAACTCCCAGTCCGACTGACGTGGCGGCAGAGTAGCTCGGTCCGAGCAACATACTGAAATCAAAAGGGCGGTCACTGTGCTTATTGGTGTTCCGCAGGTAGTTTCCCAACCATTTGAACGGATTATAAGTCCGGTGAATAGAATCCGCACCCTGTAAAGGCACAGGCTTCGCTTGGCTTCCCTGACTGCCTTTGACTCCGGATGCCGCTTCACCTTCTCTGGCAGCCTTCAGGAACAGGCAGGACAGCACGCACAAAAACAGAGTACAAAAGAATCTATTCAGCATTTATTTCTCAATATGGAGAGCAAAATTACATATTTTCCCTTAACCGACAGGAGATTTTGCGGTATAGATTTTGGTATATTGATGCTTTCTTAAAGAAATTAACACATCTTCTCCAACAATCACAAACACCGGGCACAGTGAAGAACAACCGGCAGCAAAAGTTCTTCCTATTTCCGTAACATACAAGAAAAATCTATTCCACACACATAGATTTATACAGCTATTCTGCCGCATATCTCATGGGATTTTCGTATTTTTGCTACAAAGAATCAATCCTAATCCAGCTCTAATGCAAACTTACAGTTACGAGAAAATTCAGAACGACAAAAGACTATTGGAACTGCTCTCGCAGACCGTCCCGAACATTGGTGCCGCCTGCACCGAAATCATCAACCTGGAAGCCATCCTGAACCTGCCCAAAGGCACGGAACACTTTCTGGCAGACATTCACGGAGAATATGAGGCATTCCAACACATCTTGAAGAACGCTTCGGGCAACATCAAGCGCAAGGTGACGGAAATCTTCGGCACCACCATGCGAGAGAGCGAAATCCGGCAATTGTGCTCGCTCATCTATTATCCGGAACAGAAACTGCAATACATCAAGACCTCAGAAAACAACCTGAACGACTTCTACAGCATCACGCTGCATCAGTTGGTCAGCGTCTGTCAGTCTGTCTCTTCCAAATACACCCGTTCCAAGGTGCGGAAGGCACTTCCCAGAGAGTTTGCCTACATTATAGAAGAATTGCTGCACGAATCTCCACAAGACTACAACAAACAGGCCTATTTCAACCGTATCATCGAAACGATTGTCTCTACCGGACGGGCCGACGAATTCATCTGCGCCATCTGCAATCTGATACAACGTCTGAGCATCGACCAGCTGCACATCCTGGGCGACATATTCGACCGCGGACCGGGAGCACATATCATTATGGACACGCTATGCAGCTACCATAACTTCGACATCCAATGGGGCAACCATGACGCGCTCTGGATGGGAGCCGCTGCCGGCAACGACTGCTGCATCGCCAACGTGTTGCGCCTGTCCCTGCGATATGGCAATCTGGCCACATTGGAGGACGGCTATGGCATCAACCTGGTGCCGCTGGCCACGTTCGCCATGGAAACCTATGCGGACGACCCGTGTCATTTCTTCGGGCCGCAGCTGGAAAAAGACGACACGAGGCACAGCATGAAAACCCGTCGGCTCATCGCGCAGATGCACAAAGCCATCAGCATTATTCAGTTCAAACTCGAAGCAGCCATGATAGACAGTCGTCCCGAATGGAAGATGCAAGACCGCAAGTTGCTGGAATATATCGATTTCGACAGGAAGATGTTCGTACACGACGGTAAGGAATATGCCATGCGTGACTGCAATCTGCCCACTGTAAATCCCCAAAAGCCTTATGAGCTGACACCGGAAGAGCAAGACCTTGTGAACAAATTGCACCATTCTTTCAGCGTGAGCGACAAGCTCAACAAACACGTGCAATGCCTTTTCTCACATGGCAGCATGTATGGCATTTTCAACTCCAACCTGCTGTTTCATGCCTCCGTCCCGTTAAACGCCGACGGCAGTCTGAAAGAAGTGAACATCAATGGCGAGAAAGTCAAAGGACGGGAACTGCTCGACCGTATAGGAATCGTCATGCGATCCGCCTTCAACAACGACACGGAAGAGAATGAGCGCAAATTTGCCATAGACTATTTCTGGTATCTGTGGTGCGGAGTCGATTCCCCGCTGTTCGACAAGTCAAAGATGACCACGTTTGAACGTTATTTTCTGGAAGACAAGACAACGCACGCAGAAGAGAAAGGATTCTACTACAAGCTGAGGGACAATGAAAAAATCTGCGACATGATTCTGGACGCGTTCGACGTTAAAGGGCTTCACCGTCACATCATCAACGGACACGTCCCCGTACGTGTAGGCCACGGAGAAACCCCGATCAAAGCCAACGGAAAGCTCATGGTCATCGACGGCGGCTTTGCCAAGGCTTATCACAACACTACAGGCATAGCCGGATATACGCTCGTGTTCCACAGCCGCGGCTTCCAGCTCGTGCAGCACGAGCCTTTCACATCTGCCGAGGAGGCCATCAGGAACGGGACGGACATTGTGAGCACCACACAGATTGTAGAGCTGAGCAGCCAGCGGATGATGGTGAGAGACACCGACAAAGGCACGGAACTGCAAAGCCAGATAGACGAACTGAAGGAATTGCTCTACGCCTACCGTCATGGCCTGATCAAAGAAAGCACCAAAAACAAATACCACGACTGAGCGTAAAGGACTGTCACTGCGCCTCCGGCTGTCCGAAAAGTATCACGCGGTCGCGCTGACAAGCCGGAACGGCCCACTCCTCAGGAACAAAACGCCAGCAGTTAAGGGGACAAGGATCAATTGTCCCCTTATTCCTTATATACTCAACCAAGCATTGACGCAGATTCTTGTCCGTGGCAGACAACAGTCTCTCGGACAAACGCCCGCGCGGAATGCCCGCCCCCTTGATGAACAAATCTCCTCCGCCACTCCCGCGATAGGAATTGACCGCGACCGTATACTGGGCAGACTCGTCGAACAGACTGCCGTCGGCCATGCGCAAGACCGTCACCTTCTTTCCGCAAGGCTGCGTCAGGTCTACCGCATAAAAAATACCGGCCGCCGAATCGAAATTATAAGCCAGATTCTTGAAACCAAGCCGACGGCCCTCATCCAGCACATAATCCAACAACATGGCATGGTCCTGCGGCGACCTCATCTGCTCCACCCACAGCCCGTAACTCATCTCCAGGATGCCCTTGATTTCAGCACCCGTCAACCGCATGGTGTAAAGCACATCGTCATATTTGTAAAGGTTGAACACGTCGCGCACACACACATCACCGGCTTTGATTTCGGCGGAAAACGTCACAGGAGCAGCAAAAGACACCTGAGCCCCAGTTATTTCCAATTGTGCCCGATGGACCAGATCCACAAAGGCCGAAGGACCGAAGTAGGCGTCCTGACTACATATCGTACGAGTGAAACGCCCTATTTTCTGACTGACATAATAATCGGTGTTGCGCACATAGCGTTCAAAGTACTTCTGCATATAACCGGCTTCCACAGCCTTATAATGAGACAAGTCCGTCAGTTTCCCCCGTATGCTCCTGACCTGTTTCCCGCCAGGCCCTGTTTCTATCTCCAAATCCACTTCACAGACCGTAACGGCCATACTCGACGGAGAACAACAGACCACTTTTTTCCCCGACGGACCTTCCACCGTCTCGCAATTCTTCAGATGATCGTGCCCGTAACACACCACGTCGAATCCGTCCACACGGCGAGCCACATCCAAGGCTGCATTCTCGGCATACCGGGACGTCACGATGCCTCCCTCCTTTCCGGAGTGGAACAGCCCCACAAGCACGTCGGGACGCTCTTTCTCCAGAATGACCGGCACCCAGCGCGACGCGCAATCCACCATATCCTCAAACTCCATCCCGCTCCAAAGCGCCGGCGGAAGCCAATTGGGCACAGCGGGGGTGACAAGCCCCAAAACAGCCACCCGGACTCCTCCACGCTCCACCACCGTATATGGCCGGAAATGACATCTCCCCGTATCACGGTCGATGATATTGGCCGCCACGACCGGAAACCTGCACTCTGCGGCCCAACGGTCGTAAACCGCATGCCCTGTCTCTATGTCATGATTCCCCACCGTAGCCACATCATATCCCATATAATTCATCACTCCGGCGGCCAGTCCCTCACCCTCTGTGAGAGAAGGCATAAAATGACTGTAATAGACCAAAGGGCTGCCTTGCAATATATCCCCTCCGTCCATCAGCAACAAACGGCTGCCATATGACTTACGCAAAGACTGAACATAAGCATAAACCCTGGACAACCCTCCCCTGACCGCCTTACGGTTCACGCAATCCCACATAAAAAAATGGCCATGTACGTCGCTGGTATGCACAATCTTCAAACGTGTCATGCTGCTGCTCTCTGCCGTTTTTACCATATTTTATCCTTTATAGCCTTTTATAAAGTGCAAAAATAGCAATAAAGCTTCCGCCAACAAACTGATTGGCATCTTATTTGTTGCCTTTTTTACAGAAAGGAGATTCAGATATGGCATTCATTGACTACTACAAAATCATGGGCATCAGCAAGGATACCCCACAAAAAGATATCAAAGCCGCTTACAAGAAAAGAGCAAAACAGTTCCACCCTGACTTGCATCCCGACGACCCTAAAGCCAAAGCCAAGTTTCAGGCTTTGAACGAAGCGTATGATGTATTGAGCGACCCGGAGAAAAGGGCAAAGTATGACCAATACGGTGAGCACTGGAAGAGTGCGGACATGGGCGGAGGAGCATCGGCAGGCGGAGACGCCAGCGGATTTGAAGGATTCGATTTCAGCCAGTTCGGCGGCGGAGGCTTCTCTGACTTCTTCACCCAGATGTTTGGCGGCGGCGGACGCACACGCAGCTACAGAAGCAGCTTCAAACGCGGATTCAACCCGTTCGATGAAGAAAGCGGAACGGTAAGCTATTCCGACCGCGAGTGTACAGTAAACATCGACATGTACACAGCTTTGCTGGGAGGGGCCATCATCGTGCAGACACCTGACGGCGACAAGCTGAAACTGAAAATCAAACCGGGCACGCAACCGGGCACAAAAGTCCGCCTGAAAGGCAAAGGAGACACCTATCCCGACGGTACACGCGGCAACCTGATCCTGACCTACAACGTGCAGCTTCCAACCAACCTGACCGAGCGGCAAAAAGAACTGCTGCAACAGATGAGAATGGGATAAAAATGTTGTGCAATCCACAGAAAAATGCGATATTTGCAACCGTTTTCAATTAATTACACATACGGATTATGAACGAATACATCACACCGGCTGTCAAGTACATCGGAGCAGACGACAAAGACTTGGATCTGTTTGAGAGCCAGTACGTCGTACCTCAAGGCATGTCCTACAACTCCTATGTCATTCTGGACGACAAAATTGCAGTAATGGACACCATCGACCGCAGAAAAACAGAAGAATGGGCTGAAAAACTGGAAACTGCGTTGGAAGGAAGAAAGCCAGACTACCTGATCGTGCAACACATGGAACCCGACCACGCGGCCAATATCGGACGATTTGCCGAAAAATATCCTGAAGCGACCATCGTGGCCAGTGCAAAAGCCATACAAATGATGCCGCAATTCTTTGAAAATGTCGATTTCGCTCACCGCACACAAGCTGTGAAAGAAGGTGACACACTCTGTCTGGGACGGCATACACTGAAGTTCATTATGGCCCCGATGGTACATTGGCCCGAAGTCATGCTGACGTATGAAGAAAGCGAGAAGATTCTGTTCTCTGCCGATGCATTCGGCAAATTCGGTGCGATTGAGGACAATGACGAGCCATGGACAGACGAGGCACGCCGCTACTATTTCAACATAGTGGGCAAATATGGCGCACAGGTACAGACATTACTTAAGAAAGCTGCCGGGCTGGACATCGCCACGATCTGTCCGCTTCACGGTCCGGTTCTGAAAGAAAACCTGTCGTATTATACAGGCCTTTATGACACGTGGAGCAAATACGAACCGGAAAACGACGGTATATTGATAGCTTATGCGTCCATCCACGGCAACACAGCAGCAGCCGCACGACAAATGGCCGACATTCTGCACCGGAAAGGAGCTGAGAATGTGACACTCATCGACCTGACACGCGATGACCTGTCGAAAGCCGTAGAGAGTGCATTCCGCTACAACAAGATGATTGTCGCAGCCTCTTCATACGATGCTGGAGTATTCCCGCCCATGTTCGATTTCCTTCACCACCTGCAAATCAAGAATTTCCAGAAACGTCGGGTAGGTATCATCGAAAATGGTTCGTGGGCACCGACAGCGGGACGCATCATGTCGTGCATGCTTTCCGAGATGAAAAATGTGGAAATCATGGAAACAATGGTCACCATCAAAAGCAGCCTGAAACAAGCAGACTTGCAACAAATGGAAGAGCTGGCCGACGCCATAATAGCCTGAGTGCAGTATTTCCCTGAAAAAAACGGAGAGGGGGTGTATCGTTTTTCACATACACCCCCTCTCTCTGTAAGTCTGCCAACACCCGGCCGGCATCACTGCTCTTCGGCAACATCCGGCAGACGCCCCTCCAGCCAGGCGTCAATCAGCATACGGGCCATAGACACCTTGCCGGGGATGTCCGGCAGATGCTCCCGGCTGAACCAACCGCCATAGGCTATCTCACTGCGCTGCAGACGGAGCTGTCCGCTCACGTAGTCGGCATAAAAGCCGACCATCAGTCCGCATGGATAAGGCCACGGCTGACTGCCGAAGTAACGGATGTTCTTAATCGTAATGCCTGTTTCCTCCATCACCTCACGATGCACACACTCTTCGAGCGTTTCGCCCGTTTCCACAAAACCGGCAACCAGCCCGTAGTAGTTGCCCTTCAGATTATGGGCATGCACCATCAATATGCTGTCGCCGCGACGGACCAATACAATAATGGCCGTAGCCAATTGAGGCCAGACTTCTTTACCGCAATTCGTACAACGTTTACTGATGTCACTGTGCAGCTTCATCGGAGCACCGCAAACGCCACAAAACCTGGTGTTCTGGTCCCAATAAAGAATTTCCGCCCCCTTGCCCGCCTTCCGGTAAAGCCCGTCCGGCAGCACTTCATAAGTGCGGCGCAATCCCATCATCAGGAAACGGCTGTCATCTGTTACCGGTCTGTCAATACGAACGACAAGACAGTGTATCTCTCCCAACGGAGTCAGGCGGTGCACTGTATTCCATTCCGCCAATTCTACCGGTGGCTTACAACCGTACGGAACAGCGTAACCGCCATCCGGTTTACGCACCAACAACAGTTCATCCTTGCAAAATACGAACCAGTAAGCAGGCTCATTCAAATTCGTACTCACCATCTCTTTATTTGATATACAGAAAAGGCCGTGTCCGTGTCCGAAAATCTTCGCAACCGGATACAGCCTCCTCTTAGTTCATACACAGACTGCCATCACCATGCAGCCTGGCATCCTTAATCCAGATACTTACAGCTTCAAGGATTTCTTCACGCCCTCCACAATCTGCAAAGCTTTCTTCTCAGCCTCGGCATAACAATTCGGGCATTTCATCTTCCCCGGAGCCTCAACGTAGAACTTAATCTTTGGCTCTGTTCCAGACGGACGAACGCTCACTTTCGTCCCCTCAGCCGTATACCATTGTAATACGTTAGACGGTTCCGGCTGGTCAATATCTGTCACATTTCCCTTATTATCCGTAGCTTTCAATGTCTGGTAATCTTTCACCAGAACGACCTCCGATCCGTTCAGTTCCTTGGGAGGATTAGCCCGGAAATCAACCATCATCTGCTTGATCTCGTCAGCACCGGATTTACCGGGTTTCACCACATTGATCGTTTGATTCAACGAGAAACCGTATTCCACATAAATATCCATGAGGATGTCGAACAAAGTCTTGCCTTGATCTTTAGCCCATGCACAAATCTCAGCCAACAATGAGCAAGCCGATACCGCATCCTTGTCACGCACAAAGTCCTCAGCCAGGAATCCATACGACTCCTCTCCGCCTCCGATGTACTGTTTCTTACCTTCATTCAGCCGGATCAGACGGGCTATCCATTTGAATCCCGTATAGCAGTCGAACATCTCCACATGGTTCTTGTCGGCGATAGCCTTAATCAATTCTGTAGTGACAATCGTCTTCACAATAAACTCATTGCCCTTCATCTTGCCCATCGCTATCCGGTTCTTGATGATATAGTACAAGAATATCATACAAGTCTGGTTACCGTTCACCAGAACCCATTCTCCGTTGCTGTCCTTGCAGGCCATACCTACACGGTCTGCATCCGGATCGGAAGCCATAACGATGTCGGCATCTATCTTTTTAGCCAAAGCAATGGCCATGGAGAGTGCCTCTGCATTCTCAGGGTTCGGAGACTGCACGGTCGGAAAGTTACCGTCTTTCACCATCTGTTCCGGTACGGTGTTGATATTCTCAAATCCCCACATCTGCAAGGAACGCGGAATCAGCTTCATGCCCGTACCGTGAATGGGTGTATAGACAATCTTCATGTCTTTCTGACGTTGTATCACCTCCGGGTCGATAGATATGGTCTTTATCTTCTCCAAATACAGACGGTCTACCTCTTCACCGATAATCTCAATCAAAGGACTATCCGCATTCAGTTTGACATTCAATCCCTTGATGTCTTCGGCTTTCACCTTGTTCACCTCATCAATAATACCTTTGTCGTGCGGAGCCAGTACCTGCGCACCGTCGTCCCAGTATGCCTTATAACCATTATACTCTTTCGGATTGTGGGACGCAGTCAGGATAATTCCGCTCTGGCAACCTAACTGACGGATGGCAAAAGACATTTCCGGCGTAGGCCGCATGTCGTCAAACAGATATACCTTAATGCCGTTAGCTGCAAAGATATTGGCAGACACCTCTGCAAACAAACGGCTATTGTTGCGGCAGTCATGCCCCACAACGACAGCTATCTGCTGCCGACCGGCAAAATTTTTGTTCAGATAGTTGGATAAGCCTTGTGTGGCAGCTCCCACCGTATAAATATTCATACGGTTGGTGCCCACTCCCATGATACCACGCAAACCGCCTGTTCCGAACTCCAGATTCTGATAAAACGACTCTATGAGTTCTGTTTTATCATCACTTTCAAGCATTCTGCGCACTTCTTGCTGTGTCTCTGCATCATATACCGATGAAGAAAGCCATGCCTGAGCTTTGGCTTCACAAGCTTTAATCAATTCATTGTCCATAGCTGTATTTTCTTCACTAATTAGTTAAATCTGATCTTTCTGATTATTTACAGGCAAATATAATTAATTCATATCACATGGCCTACAACAGAAACCAAAAATAACCGTTTGCGATGATTATTTTACCTCAAAACGCCCGTCCGTAGCCTTCACAATCTCACGACGGTAGCGTTCCGGATATCCCGGACGCTGCACAGGCACTCCCAACCCTCCGGGCGTCCGCTCAAACTGTCCGTTCTTTTCCGGGCGAACTGTTCCGTCAATATATTTCACCATCAGACGTTTGCCCAGTTCCATCCATGTATACATCATACCGGAAGCTGCACGATGAGTGTAATCCGTCAGATAGCTGCGGGCTGCCGATTCGCCTCTGTCAGCTTGTCCGGCCAACGCCACGGCCTCACGTTCCGTCGTCTTCTGCAGCGCATTATAGTCCATCTCCAATCGCTCACGGACGGATTTCAATTCACCGTATAGCTGACAATAACGGGGATAAACGATACTGCTCACCCAATTGCATACCCAAAAAGCACTTTTAAAAGAGAAATGCAAGCCATCGGCCACCTTGTCGCTGTAACATTCCGGTACTTTATCCGTACAGCAATATACCGGTGTGAAGGCTATCATGTTGGCGTCGTCACATCCGAACCACAACACCCCTCCCACATAGTCGGGCAACTGACTGCGCATCTGTGCCACCATGACAAAAGCCGACTGTTGGGTGGAAATCGGACGTTCGTTAAAATAAGTCTTGCCGTCTGTCTCCCACATCAAAGGCGTCGGACGGTATGGAGCTTCAAACGGTCCCATGCCGGGATCATTATCCAATGCGAAGGGGGTACCTTCATAATGGTCACGCATCATTTCTTTCACGTCCTGCACGGAAACCGGCTTGTCCGGACGAACAAACAACGGCATAGGCGGGGCGGTCGGGTCTGCACCGGAAGCATAAGGCAGATACTTGTCCATGCCTTTTACATAACGGTTGAAAAAGCTCCAGACACGGGCCTCGCAGAAGCGCAAGGCACTGAAATCTGCCGGAGCATAGGCCTCACAGAAAGAAAAGTCGCTGTCCGTTCCTTTATAATAGCCTTTCTCTCTGGCAAAACTGACCACATCATCTGCATACAGACAGTTCTCCTTGTCCTGAAGCGGGAAGCGTCTGATGCGGCTCTGATTGGCATGGGCGCAGATGCAGTCGTCCGGCACACGCACGGCTACCCAGACAGCACCTTTACGCCCCGGTCCTTTTCCGATCAGATCCATCACCCAAGCCTCGTTCTTGTCCGCTATCGTGAAGCTCTCTCCCCCGCTGTTATAGCCATAGCGTTCTATCAGTCCCGTCATCACGCCGATGGCCTCTCTTGCCGTCTTTGCGCGTTGCAAGGTGACATATATCAGACTGCCATAGTCCAACAGCCCTGTGGAATCCACCAGCTCAGGCCGTCCACCAAACGTTGTTTCGGTGATGGTCAGCTGATATTCGTTCATGTTTCCGATGACATTGTATGTTTCGGACGCTTCCTCAATCTCACCCGCATAATTATTCGTCTCCCAATTATATATGGAACGGGTGCTTCCCGCCGCATGCTTACCGGCAGCAAAATGACGCAGGAAGCCGAAGCTCCCGAAATCATCTGCACTATAAGACACTATGACAGAGCCGTCAGCAGACGCCTTTTTCCCCACAATCAGGTTCGTACAAGCCTCTCCGAGTGTAGCATGTGCGACCAATATTACTCCTATAAACCATTTTATTCTCATTCTCTTCTCCTCTCAATATATAAAGTTCCGTTCGTCAACCGTCACGTTGCCACACCGGTCGGTCACCCTGACCACCAGCCGGCGCACCTTGTTCTCAGGCTGCAAGGGCGTATCTGCCAACCGACAGGTCCATAGGCCGCGCTCGGAAGTGAACAGGATGAACTGCCCGTCGGCATACGCCTTAAAGGATTTCACGCCGGAGCCTTTATCTGCCACTTCATATTTCAAGACCGCAGCCCTGCGGCTTTTTGCGGCAGACCGGAATCTGCACACCGGCGGCACCGTATCCACAGCCAAGGCATAACGTTCGCCCAAATCGCGGATGCTGGCAGACAACCAGCCCTCCTTGTACGTTCCGCCCACATATCCCCGCGATGACTCTATGTAGTATTTCTCCGGATATGAAACCGAATCGCGGAGGGCAAGCATCAAAGTCCCCCTTTTGGCCAAAGGAAAAAACTCGTCATGCAGGGTATACAGATTCGACACGCCGTCAGGCTTTGCCTCGATGCGCACCCGGATGACCTCGTCTTTCGTCAAGGCTCCCACAGGGATGCGCAATTCCATGCCCGGTCCCTGCACCACATTCACCCGGTTATAAAACAACTGCGAGCCGGAGAGTCTGCGCTGACGTTCGCGCCCGGCCTCCTCCGCCAGAAGAGCATCGCTGCGCACGCCCCTCACCGTGAAGCGACAGACCCGCTTGTTGCCGTGCAAATCTTCCAGCGTATACTCAAACCTGTAATCGCGCTCCTGGGCTATGTCCACCCAGCCGCGGGCACTGTCCGTGCGGAGCAGCCCCAGGGAATTTCCCGGATCTGCGAAAGCTTTCAGATACCAATGCCCGGTCTTGCGGTAGTGCGGATAGTCGCCCCAGAAATTCACCAAGGGATTCTCGTCCGGCATAAACTCATCCAACAGGCTTTGGAACACCTCCCGCCCGTCGACCTTCAGGCTTATCTTATGGATGCCGAACTTATTGTGGGTGCCGTTCATATAGTCGTCCGCCCAGACTGCCGCACCCACCTTGCCCCAGGCCCGCACCACACGGGCAGAAGCATCGCCGGTCACCTTGAATACGGCGGCCTTTCCTCCACCGTTCACTACGCCCTGTCCCGGACAAGGATACAGTTTCACGCCGTGAGCCACCGGCTTCATGTCGTCTTTCACCAAGTGTCTGAAATAGGGCAAAGGGTCCACCAGTGCACCGTCCGATGCGCGATGCAGCTCCAGATGCAGGTGCGGTGCCAGCGAAGCCCCCGTATTTCCGCTATAGGCAATCAGTTCGCCGGCTTTCACCGGAAAGTCGCCGGGAGCAAGGCGGACGTCTACCCGCTTGCTTTCCTCCTCATACTGCCGGCTGCGCACCTTCTGCTGCAGCTCCGGAACAAAGGCATTCAGATGGCAATATACAGAAACAAGCCCGTCGGGATGCGTCACGTAGGCCGCATTCCCAAAGCCGTCATAACCGACCGTAAGCCTTGACACATAACCGTCGCTCACCGCCAGGACGCGCTTCCCTACTACACCCTGCGTCTTCACATCTATGCCGCAGTGGAAATGATTCGGCCTCGGCTCTCCGAAACTGCCGGACATCAGGAAAGGTATATCCACCGGAGAATGATAGCGCACGCTCTGTGCCACCGCCGCACAGGCGGCAGCCAGCAACGCAGCCACCGTCACAAGTCTGACTCTCATCTTCAACGGTCCTGCCCCGTCAGCAGGCTTTAAAACTCATGTCAAGCCCCTTGACAGAATGGGTCAAGGCTCCGACGGAAATGAAATCCACTCCGCACTCCGCATAGTCGCGCAACGTGTCGAACGTGATGCCGCCGCTCGATTCTGTCTCAAACCGGCCGCCGATCATCTCCACCGCCTTACGCGTATCCGCCACCGAGAAGTTGTCCAGCATGATGCGGTCCACACCGCCCATGTCCAGCACCTGTTGCAACTCGTCCAGATTGCGCACCTCGATTTCGATTTTCAGGTCCTTGCCCTTCTCTTTCAGATACGCATGGCAGCGATTGATGGCATTGGCAATCCCTCCGGCAAAATCCACGTGATTGTCTTTCAGCAAAATCATATCGAACAGGCCGATACGGTGATTCACGCCGCCGCCTATCTTCACGGCAGCCTTCTCCAGCATACGCATGCCCGGCGTCGTTTTCCGGGTGTCCAGCACACGGGTTTTCGTCCCTTTCAGCCGCTCCACATACTTGTGCGTCATCGTGGCTATGCCGCTCATGCGCTGCAGGATGTTCAGCATCAGCCGCTCCGTCTGCAACAGGCTCTGCACCCGTCCGGTGACGATCATGGCCACGTCGCCGGGCTTCACGCGGGTGCCGTCCTGCATGAGTACCTCCACTTTCATCTCCGGGTCGAAACGCCGGAACACTTCCTTGGCGATTTCCACTCCCGCCAGAATGCCCTCTTCCTTGATGAGCAGCTTGGATTTGCCCATCGCATCCTGCGGAATGCAACACAATGTAGTATGGTCACCGTCGCCGATATCCTCGGCAAAAGCCAGATCAATCAATCTGTCATTCAATTCTTCTACAGACAACATAGTTCTTTATTCTTTAATCTATAACATTTCCTTGCGGACAAAGATAATACAAAAAAGTGAGACACGGACAGACTAAGGGGAAACAATGCGCACAAGCTGGCAGAGTGAAAAACGCTTCGCAAAGGAGCGGTGCAGAGCGCAAAGCCACATCCGGCAGTCCGGAAACGACAGACAAGTCCGCTTCTCACCGCACGGACAGGAAAGCGGAAACGGCTGTCGCTCACCGCTTCACATACACCCTGTGCGTGCCGCTCCCCTTGCCCGCCAGTCCGGAAGCCTCATCATCGGCCCAGCGTTTCAGTTCCTGAGCCGCCAGATTGCGGAGCAGTCCCGTCAGCCGGCAGTAATCCGCCACGGAGAGAAACGGATGTTCCTCCAGATAGTCCCGCGCCATCTGGAGCCGCTCCTCCGGAGTGTAACGGGCGGACGACTTGCGGAACTTACGCGTGGAGCGTTCCAGACTGCAACGGTCGTCGGTCTGTTCCACCAGATGCTTGTCGGCCTTGAAGCGGACGCCCTTCACATATATGCCTGCAGCATTCCGGCGCGTGGCGTCAGCCTCGCCCGTCTCCCGCTCAAAACCCTTGCGCAGCCCCAGTACGGGCGTAAAGACGCCCAAGCCTTCAATCTTCACCGAACGCCCCTCGCCCATTCCGGCAGCAACCGTTTCCGACAAAGCCCGCACCACACCCTTCACATCTCCCACCGAAAAGGTGCTGCTCCGGCTTATCGATTCCGCAATCTGGTCCAGATTCAACTGCCCCCACAACCGCATGCGTGGGAACAACACACGCATGCCCTCCTCGTTGGGCAGATTTGACTCCTGCATTTCATACGATGCCATAATCCATAGTCCTCCTTATCTTTAATGACGAGAAGAATCCGGCGCAAGGCCGCGCAAGACCGTCCGTCCGGACATCTTCTCTGAATGCACCCGGAAAAAACTCTATCCTCAGGCTGAAGATATATATCCTTAGGTTAAGGATATGCATCTTTAGGCTGGAGATATAGATTTTCTGCCTAAAGGTAAGACTATTTCCGCACATCTGCAAATTTCTCCTCCGGCACCGGCGGCACAGGCCGGCCACCCTGCGGCGAAGGGCGGACGGGCTGCGGGCGTTCTTTTTCCCCGTCACACATGCGGAAGTGAACGTTTTTTTACTTATCTTTGCCGTAGCGGAGACAGGCCTGCGGCCCGTTCGTCCCGCGCGACCGAAAGTCTATCAGCTCATGAAACTGACTTATATCTTCCACAGCGGATTTGCCCTTGAAACGCGGCAGAGCCTGCTGGTGTTCGATTACTGGCTGGATCCGGCGGGCGTCGTTCCGCAACTCCTGACCTCGGAGAAAAGAATGTATGTCTTCGCAAGCCACTTCCATGAAGACCATTTCACACGCGAGATATTCAAGTGGAGGGACGGGCGGAAGGACATACGCCTCATCCTCTCAAAGGACATTCTGAGACACCGGCGGGCACAGCGGGACGAGGCCGACGTGTGGATGGCCAAAGGCAGCACGTGGCAGGACGGCACCGTCAGCGTCGCCGCCACAGGGAGCACCGACAGCGGCGTGTCGTGGACAGTGACCACCGAGGGGCTGAGCATCTTCCATGCGGGCGACCTGAACAACTGGTACGCACGTTTCCTTGCCGCCCCCTCTTCAGTCCGGCCCGCCTCCGGCCCGGAACCGGGCATCGGTGTCGATGCGCAGAAAGAAGAGAGACGGTATCTGGGTGAGCTGAAAGAAATCCGGAAAATAACGGACCACTTCGATGTGGTCATGTTCCCCGTAGACAGCCGCATCGGCAACGGCTATACCCGCGGTGCCCGCCAGTTCATCCGACGGTTCCGGACGGGTCTGTTCGTCCCGATGCACTTCGCGGCCGGCGGTTTCGAGTCCGCCTGGAGAATGAAGGAGTTCACCGACGCTCAGGGCATTCCGTTCTGGAGCATCCGCCGGAACGGAGAAAGCAGAACATGCTGACCCGTAAAAAAACAGAAGAACCGCCGCAAGACGGTGACGTCTGAGCGGGTGAAGCCGACAGAACCGGAAAATTCTCCTTATCTTTAAAACCTGAAACAAAAAGCAGAAACATGAACAGAATCTGTGAACTTTTCGGCATACGCTATCCCATCATACAGGGTGGTATGGTGTGGTGCAGCGGCTGGCGGCTGGCCGCTGCCGTGAGCAATGCGGGAGGTCTGGGCCTGCTCGGAGCCGGGTCGATGCATCCTGAAACCCTGGCAGAGCACATCCATAAGATGAAGAATGCCACCGACCGTCC
Organism: uncultured Paraprevotella sp.; assembly: GCA_944321365.1. GTDB lineage: Bacteria > Bacteroidota > Bacteroidia > Bacteroidales > Bacteroidaceae > Paraprevotella. Next base: position 30,169 of record CALULA010000007.1, on the reverse strand, counting down.
GTGGGGAGTAAACATCCCGCTGATGTATCCGGAAATAGACCGGCTGACAGACCTCATCATCCGCGAGCGCGTCGGCATCGTGTTCACCTCGGCCGGCAGTCCGAAGAAATATACGCCCCGGCTGCACGATGCAGGCATCAAGGTGGCCCATGTGGTGTCGAGCAGCACATTCGCCCGCAAATGCGAAGAGGCGGGAGTTGACGCCGTAGTGGCCGAAGGGTTCGAAGCCGGCGGGCACAACGGAAAAGAAGAGACCACGACCCTCACCCTTATACCTCAGGTGCGCCGGGCCACCTCACTGCCGCTCATGGCCGCCGGAGGCATCGCAAGCGGCTCTGCCATCCTGTCGGCCATGGCTCTGGGAGCCGAGGGCGTGCAGATCGGCACGCTCTTTGCCCTGTCCGCCGAAAGTTCGGCCTCGGAAGCCTTCAAACAGCGGTGTCTGTCACTGGAGGAAGGCGGCACGATGCTCTGCCTCAAAAAAATATCTCCCACACGGCTAGTCAAAAATGCCCTTTATGATAAAATAGCAGCCGCCGAAGCCCAAGGGGCCTCAGCCGACGAACTGCGCGGAATCATAGGCAAGGCTGCCGCCAAACGCGGAATCTTTGAAGGCGATCTGACGGACGGTGAACTGGAAATAGGGCAAGCGGCATCGTCAGTGGAGCGTCTGCAAAGCGCGGGCAACATCATGACCCGGCTCGTAAAGGAATTCAAGGAAGCCCGACAAAGGCTACAGGGTCTTGAGCTTTGACAGGAAAACGGACGGTTGCCCGCACGCTGTCCGGCAGGCTCTCCGTGCGGACCTCATGCGATAAACTTAAAAACAAAAATAGAATGTCTGTATTCAGAGTGATACTTTCCATCATCTTTCCGCCTCTTGCCGTCTGCGACAAGGGATGCGGTTCCCTACTCATCGTGTTCATCCTCACCATGTGCGGCTGGGTTCCCGGCGTCATCGGCGCACTGGTCATCCTGAACAAGAAAGAATAACAGTACGATATGAAAATCAACCTGCTTGTAACGGGCAAGACGACAGACCCGCACTTCGCCGCCGGAATCGAGGATTATGCAGGACGCATCCGGCACTATCTGGCCTTCGACATTAACGTAATCCCGGAACTGCGCAACACCAAGCATCTGACAAAGGAGCAACAAAAAGAGAAAGAGGCCGACCTGCTGCTGAAGGCTTTCCAGCCCGGTGACTACATCGTGCTGCTGGATGAGCACGGGCGTGAGTTCCGGTCGGTGGAATTTGCTGCATGGATGCAGAAAAAGATGTCCGCAGCCCCCAAACGTCTGGTGTTCGTGGTGGGAGGCCCTTATGGCTTCTCTCCCCGTATCTATCAGGCGGGGCACGAAAAGATATCACTCTCGCGCATGACATTTTCCCACCAGATGATACGGCTCGTCTTCGCCGAACAGATCTACCGCGCCATGACCATCATCAACCACGAGCCTTATCACCACGAATAAGGCCGTGAGGACGAACACGCCGTCACGGTGCCGCGTGGAGCCGCTGCTTTCTGCCGCCCGCCGGCAAGCATGCCGCCCGGACAGCTCTTGCGGATAAACGCTGGAGGTCTTGCGGAAAAACACTGGAGGTTTTGCCGATAAATGCGGAAAGTCTTGCGGATAAACGAAACCCTCTCTTTCCGAAGAAGTACAGACTTCTGCGAAAAGAGAGGGCAACATACCGTGTGAGCGAAATGTTTATTTCAGCTCCAAAGTCACAATGCTTATGGGCGGCATCCTCACCACCAGCTTCCCCCTGTGCAGTCTGGCGTCCTTAAAGTCCGCCGGTTTCACGGCGTCCGGTTGCTCAAACGTATTCCGGTCGGATATGTCCGCCGCCGTCAGAATGCGTCCGTTCACGCTCTTCACGTCCAGTCCGCCCAAATCCACCGTCACTTCATCCGCATTCTTCAAATCCACATTGGCCAGCGATATATGCACCGTACCGTCCTGCGCACGTGAAGCCGTAGCACCCAGCATCGGCAATGTACGCTGTTCGCCGTCCTTTCCCATAGCGGCCCTCACCCGACGGGTCTCACACCATACATCCACCGGCAGGAAAGTCGCGTTCTGATGGACGTTATACATCTGGAATACATAATAAGAAGGTGTGAGCACCATCTTGTCATCCTTCGTCAGAATCATGCTCTGCAGCACATTGACCACCTGGGCGATGTTGGCCATCTTGATGCGGTCGGTGTACTTATGGAATACGTTCAGCGACAAAGCTGCCACAAAGGCGTCGCGCATGGTGTTCTGCTGATAAAGATGTCCGCGCACGGTCCCCGGCTCTTCGTCCCACCAAGTGCCCCATTCATCCACAATGAGCGCCACGCGTTTCTTCGGATCATAGCGGTCCATGATGGCAGAATGTTCCCTGATGCAGTTCTCAATGTCCAGACACTTGCCCATGGTCCAGTAAAAATCCTCGTCGGTAAACTCTGTTGCCGAGCCTTTGCTGCCGCTCCATCCCGCCACGGTGTAATAGTGCAGCGACAAGCCGTCCATTCTGTCAGCGGCCTGCTTCATCAGCGTCTCTGTCCAATCCAGGTCATATTCCCCTGACCCGCTGGCAATCTTAAACAGACGGTTGCCATTATAGCTCCGGCAATAAGTCTGATAACGGCGATAAAGGTCGGCATAATACTCCGCACGCATGTTTCCTCCGCAGCCCCAGCTCTCGTTGCCCACGCCGATATATTTAACCTTCCAAGGCTCCTCGCGCCCGTTCTGCTTGCGCAACCGCGCCATCGGCCCGTCAGCAGCCGTCATGTATTCCACCCATTGCGCCGTCTCCTGCACCGTTCCGCTCCCCACGTTCATCGACACATACGGCTCGCATCCCAACAATTCGCACAGATTCAGGAACTCATGCGTACCGAAACTGTTGTCTTCCACCGTTCCGCCCCAGTTGTTGTTCACCATACGCGGGCGGTTCTCACGCGGCCCGATGCCGTCCATCCAGTGGTATTCATCGGCAAAACAGCCTCCCGGCCAGCGCAACACAGGCACTTTCAAATCTTTCAACGCCTGAAGCACATCATTGCGGTAACCCGCCGTATTGGGAATGGCAGAATTCTCGCCAACCCACAAACCGCCATAAATGCACGTACCGAGATGTTCGGCAAACTGACCGTATATCTCTTTCGGAATAACCGGCCCGGCCTGTCCGGGCTGCAACCGCACCTGCGACTCCCGCTGTGCCGCAAGCGGCAGAACAGCCGTCAGGACAACACTAAGCATCAAACTTTTTGTTTTCATAATATGTTATACATTTAAAATTACGCAAATATAACCATCTTTTTTGAGAAAACTGTCATTTTTGTCTAACTTTGCAAATTATATTGAAAAGGTGAAACGACTTTATGGAAATAAAAAACCAACTCCGGAAGTGGGCATTGCCGGCAGGATGCATCATCATCGCCTTGTTGCTCCTTACGGTCTGTCTGATGTGTTTCAAAGCCACATTCAACATCAGTGACACCGTTTATCTGTATATCGATGAGGATGACACACCGGACTCCGTACAAGTAAAGATCAAGCAGACGGCATATCCGGGCATGTCCGGCGGTTTCCCGCTCATGTCTGCCCTGAGCGGCTACACCGTGAAAAGCGGACGTTATGCCGTCGAACCGGACGACAATATGTTCAGACTGTTCCGCAAACTACGTCAGGGACGCCAGACACCGGTCCGCCTGACGATACCCAATGTGCGGACCATGGAACGTCTGGCCGGTGTTCTCAGCCACAAACTGATGCTGGACTCTGCCACCGTAGCGCAGTCGTTTGCCGATTCCGCATTCTGCCAGAAGTATGGATACGACACGGCCACCATCGCCTGTCTGTTTATTCCCAATACCTATGAGATATATTGGAACACCACGCTGGACCATTTCATGGAACGTATGAAAAAGGAAAATGAGACGTTCTGGACCGACAAAAGACTCAGCCTGGCCGGTGCCGCCGGAATGACGCCCAACGAAGTGGTCACACTGGCCTCCATCATAGACGAGGAAACGGCGAACAACGAAGAGAAGCCGATGGTGGCCGGCATGTATATCAACCGGCTGCGCCAAGGGATGCCGCTGCAAGCTGACCCTACCATCAAATTCGCCCTGCGGGATTTCTCCCTGCGCCGTATCTATCACAACCATCTGAAAGTGGAAAGTCCTTACAATACTTACCTCAACACGGGGCTGCCTCCCGGACCTATACGCATTCCCTCTGTAGCCGGAATCGACGCAGTGCTGAACTACGCCAAACACGATTATCTCTATATGTGCGCCAAAGAAGACTTTTCCGGCACACACAACTTCGCACGTACCTATAAAGAGCATATAGCCAATGCTTCCAAATATTCGGCAGCCCTGAACAAAAGGGGCATCAAATAAAAGACCAGGCGAAGGCATCTGCGCGTGGAAAGAAAAACGGCCAAAGCCGAGCACTCACTGCTCAGCTTTGGCCTCTAACTTAACTAATATATGAAAAAACCTATTAAAAAATGCCCAGTCTATTTATCCATACATTTGCATCAGACGCTTGCGGACTTTCTCCGTAGCTTTCCGCAACTGGTATTCTACAGAACGTTTGCTTATATTCATATCTTGTTCGACATCGCTATAACTTCGTCCTTCCAAACGAATCTCACGAAAGACCCGCTCCTGGGTGCTGTCCATCTCAGACAGAGTCTGTCCGATAATGCGGAACATCTCCCGTTGGCACAAAGCAACAAACTCATCATCCGAATAGCGGTCGGCTGTCTGTTTCATACGTTCTTCTACTTTCCGCAGACATTTTAAACGCCGCACATAATCCAGTCCTCTGCTGCGCACCATGGAAAAGAACCATGCTTCCGCATTCGCTTCTGCCAAACGATCGCTCTGCTCCAGCATATTCAGGAAGATATTGCTTACTACATCGCGTGCCTCTTCATCATTATAAATAAAAAGCCGCATGTAGCGTATCCCCTTCGGGTAATACTTTTCATAGAAAGCTGCCCATTGTTCATTCTTCTCCATGTTCTCACGGTTTATCATTTAAGTATTACAAATGTAACATCTACACGCAAGACCAATCTGCATGAAACGTAGTTTAATAATGCACGATTTGTTGCATCGACCCGTCCCTGCAACAAATCATACATAAAAAAGCTACATTTCATACATAGACAACCTGCCGCAGACAGAGGGCAAATGCATTCAATCTACCCCGAAGTCGCAATAACTCTTATCTGACAAACAGACCGCCGCTGGCGAAAAAAAGAATCCGCAACTCAGCCTTCTACAGCCAAGCTACGGATTAGCAATCTCTTAACATATTTCAGATGACAGATTGATTAACCTAAAGCAATTTGGAAATATATCTCCTGCTATTTCAGCCTGCGATATACCTCAGCTACCTGGTCGGCTATCCTCTCCCAATTGTATTTACTCATGTCATAATTGATGTGCTCCAATGGATGCCCTATTGCGACTTTTAATTTCTCGGCAAGCGCGTCAACATTACCAACAGAAAAATAATCTTCCTTGTCAAGGCCTACTTCGAGGTTCGCCGGAATATCACTTACAATCACTTTCACACCGTAACTCATGGCCTCCAACAAGGCAATGGGCAATCCTTCATGGCTCGATGGCAAACAATAGCAACAGCAATTGGTAAGGAGAGAATGCAGCTTACGTCCCTTAATAAAACCTGTCAAAATAATATCGTTCTTCCTTGCCATTTCTTTAAGGTGGCGAGAATAGTCATCCTCAAAGTCTGTATCACCAGCTAATACGAGCTTTATATCTATATCAGGCTTCTGTCCTTTTACCTTAACATATGCTTCTATAAGGTCGTGCAGGTTCTTTTCCGGCACGAAGCGGCACATGCCGAGGATATATTTGCCTTTTTCAATACCTAACTCCTGGAAATATTCGGGAAAATCACATATTTCAGGTTGCGACACGCCATTATATATAAGGTGTACATGTTGCGTCCTTCCGTACTTCCGTTTTATCAAGTTGCGTATGACATCGGAAATCACAATCACATCATCGGCGAACATGCAGCCCATGCGTTCACCCAACTTCAGCATTGTCTTTGCAGCGAATCCCCACTTGTCGCGGTCATAGTCCGGACCGTGGTGCGTGAACACGACCTTCATGCCCAGCATCTTGGCGTATGGAACGAGCAACGCCGGACCGATGGCATGGATGTGCAGGACGTCCGCCCCAAGCCGCCGGGCCTCGTTGATGGCGCGGAACGTATGGACGATGGCCTCGAACGACTTCTTCTTCGGGCTGGGCACGTCCATCAGCCGCACGCCCCGCCACTCCTCCAGCCCGTCGTGGACATAGGCCGAACGGCGTATCACGGTGACCTCGAAGCCCCTGGACGCCAGCCGCGGGAACAGCTCCTCGCAGTGCGTCTCCACACCGCCCATGACATCCGGGATGCCACGGGTACCGGTAACTACAATCTTCATATTATCTGTATGTTTTTAGAAATAAAATGACTACTTTTGCTGCAAATCCTGTGCGATGAAAAGAAAGTATCCCTCCACCCTGCAGGAAAGCCTGCAATACGTCCGCGCCGTAGTCCTCGCCCTCCTTTCCGCCCTGTGGTTCCTGGCGAGAGGGCGGCGCATCCGATGAACCGTCATGGAGAGGCGGGGGCTACCAGCCCCATCATGCCCGCCACCGCTTCACCAGTCTGTTGCCCGCAGCATGCACCAGTATTGAGAACAGAATTGTAATCACATATGTAAGGAAGATGAATTGCCCTGAGGACAGTCCGGGGAATAACATGATGATAACGGACATTACAAATCCGTGGGATAGATAGACCTCGTATGATATTTGTCCGAGATAGAGGCTTATACGGTTGCCATACTTGCGTTTCACTGTCAGCAACAGCATCCAGACAATAATGACACCCCCCAACACTATTTTCAACATGTATTCACCATAAAAGAATACTCCCTTGAACTTCAGATAGGCCACTCCGATAAGCAAGGAGAGCAATGAGAACAAGACAAACTTCCCTAACCTCCGGTTGACCAGCCAATGCTTTACCTGCGGGAGGAAACGATACAACAGCAGTCCCCACACCAGACCGTAACGTTCATAACACCAGCCCATGCCGGCACTGACTACCCCAGGCGTAGCCGAGAAATAGGAATACAGGCTTGACAGGACCACACCACCCACCAGCATCAGATCCGTCACCCAATGCTGTTGGATATGCAGCTTTTCCTTGACTTTCATAACAATGAAAAACCACAAGCAATAACCTAACAACACGACCACATAATTGTTGATATGAACCAGAGTACCAAGTGAGGCTGTTTCATTCATCATCCGGTTAATCAGATAAAAGCTCACATTAATAAGCAGGCAGGGAATCAGCAACGCAAGCAGTCTGTTGCGCCAGAAATGACGCAGATAGTCGACCTTGCGTTCCACACTTTGTTGCATGCCATAGGCTGACACCATGAAAAACAATGTCACACAAACAAAGGCGAAACTACCGATGGCATCCTGTAGAGGATTCTGGTAGCCTTCCCTGATATGCACCATAACCACGACTATGCAGCAGATGCCTTTCAGTACTGTGGTGTAGTCCTTGGAGAAAAGTTCATCCGCATGGTCTTGGGGCTTACTTTTACCCCCCCCGATTATAACACTTATTAACAAGAAAAATATAGTCAATAGATAATCCATCATAATACAACTGAATTAAAAATCAGAACTTCTCCCTCAAATCGCCTTGGCACGGGTCCTGCCCCACATCGCACCACTTCGGGTCGATGCAGGCGGGCTTGCCCTGCAGCGAGCGCAGCCTGTTCTGCAGCGCCCACTTCGCCGGGTATTTCACGTACTTGTGCATCACCGGACTGGCCGTACCCACCATCCAGCAGTTCTTCGGACAGCGGCGGACCATCTGACGCACCTTCTGCGCCTGTTCGCTCTCCCAGATCTCCATGAAAGGAGCATCGTGGATGTTGCCCATGCTCTCCTTCCAGTAACGCTCCTCCAGACCGTTGCAGGGCATCACCTCACCCCACGGGTCAATGAAGAAGTTGGCCGAACCGGCCTCGCACGGCAGCATGCGCCGCCCGCCCTCGATATAGTTGATCAGGCCCATGTTGAACCACGCGCGGAACCAGCTCTTCGGGTGCTTCTCCTGCAGCTGCCACTCTATCAGCTGGCGGAAGTCGCCGCAGACCTCATCCTTGTTCGTGATTACGTTGTCACTCTTGTGGAAGTAGTACGAGTTGTGGAACGCCGCCGTGGCGAACTCCATGCCCAGCGAGAGCGACAGCTGGTAGAGCGAGAGCATATCCTTGGAATTGTGGTTGGACACCGTGCAGCCGAAGCCGATGTCCTTCAGCCCCATGTGCTTGAGCGTGAGCAGCGTGCGCAGTCCCTTGTCGAAGCCGCCGGCATGCCCGCGCAGTTCGTCGTTTTTCTGACTCAGCCCCTCAATGGAGATGCGGATACCGATGTTCGGGAACTTCTTTGCAAGCTCCACCACGCGGTCCTCGAACCAGCCGCTGGTGGAGATCACGATACGCGGGGAATGCCGGTAGCACTCCTCCACTATCTCGGCCAGGTCCTCGCGGATGAAGGGTTCGCCGCCCGTCAGGTTGATGAACTTCAGCTGGGGCAGCGACTTCAGGTCTGCCGCCTTGATTTCCTCCTTCCGGTCTGTCGGGTTCTTCCAGATGTTACACATCTGGCAACGCATCGGACAACGATACGTCAGGATGATACTCGCGTCTGTCGGACGCGGAACTGAAACTCGCTGTAAAGCAATGTTCGTGTTTGCCATTATCTATAAGTTTTGTATTGATTCACTATCTGTTGAGGTCATTCCCGTCCTTTCGGGAAAGGCCGTTCGGGAGGTCCTACTACATGCCGTAACATTCCATGATTTCGGTGTAATAGGCCTCGGCACTGTAACGCTTCATGGCCGTATCGGCAATGGCACTGTAATCAAATTCAGCGTTGTACATCGCCTCTATCTTCCCGATAAGGTCATCAGTGTTGCCGCTCTCGAAAGTCATGCCATTCATACCCTCGTCTATCAGTTCGGGGATGCCACCGATGCGCGCACCGAGCACGGGAGTGCCGATACATTCGGCCTCAATGACCGACAGGGGGTTGTTCTCGTACCATTCAGAGGGAATCACCGTAAACCGTGCATGCCCGACTGTCTCCTTTATCTCCTCCCATTGCCTGAAACCGAGGAACTCCACATTCCCCTTCAGTTCTTCATTCTTGACTTTCAATAGCTCCATCAAAGGCCCTCCGCCTATTACTTTCAGCTTGTAAGACAACCGTGCGGCAGCCTCTATGAGCGTGCCAACGCCTTTCTCATGTGACAACCGGCCGACGTAGCAGTAATAGTTCTCCTTAGCATAATCATCCTTGCGGCATTTTTCAATGTCGATGAAGTTGCACAGCACTTTTAGCTTATCCTTACAGAAACCTCCCTGTGCCATCTTTTCGGCCATGAAACGGCTAGGGCAGACAAACAAATCGGTGCATTCCTCAAGCCGTTCACGGTTCCACGTCACAGCCTCCCGGTAACCAATCTCGGACGCCAACCGTGAACCTTTCATGCAACGATACGCCTTGCACGGCGTCTTATCGCCATTAAAACACAGTTCACAGATTTCTTTACCATCGCGCAGGCAGTCATATCTCGGACACAGCAACTTGTAGTCGTGCAACGTCCACACCACCCGTATGCCGCGCTTGTGGGCCAGTTCGGCCATAACAGGAGAGAGTTGCGTATGGATATTATTCAGGTGTACCACATCCGGCTTAAAGTCATCAAGCAGACTGTTGAACTTCGCCCTGACCTCGCGTGACCTGAAAGGCCTCGTAAAGGCCATCAACTTAGTCATATTCTGAGGGAAATACTTCTTCCACGGAGTTTCGATGTTCTCCGGATAGTCCATGGCGAACACCGCCACCTCGTGACCTTTCGCCCGTAACAGCTGCTCCAAATTGAGCATATAGATGCAATCACCGCCACGGCGGTAGTAGAATTTATTGGAAAGTAAGATACGCATAAGCTATTGATTAAACTTGTCTATCTATTAAGAAATTATAGCAGCCCGCGAATATGTATTCCAAAAAAGTTATAACTTTCTTGGAATCGAATACCAAGAAGTCCAGACTTTTTTGGATTTGAACGGCTATTACCCGGAAGTTGTAACAAACAACAACAACGAAAAGGCATTGCTCAAAGAGATTTCAGACAGTTACCTGTACAAAGACATTCTCTCACTCGACGGCATTAATAAGGCTGACAAACTCACGAGTCTGCTGAAAGCCCTTGCACTGCAGATTGGCAGCCAGGTGTCATACAACGAAGTCGGAGAACTTATCGGGCTCTCCCCGAAAACCGTTGAGCGCTATATTGACATCCTCGAAAAGGCATACATCATCTTCCGCCTCTGCAGTTTCTCCCGCAACCTTCGCAACGAACTGAAAACCAGTCGTAAGATATATTTCTGGGACACTGGCATACGCAATGCCGTCATCGGCAATCTGGCACAGATTGAGAATCGGAATGACGTGGGAGAACTATGGGAAAACTTCATCATTGCGGAGCTCATGAAACAAAACTCATACCGCAGCAGTTTTGCGCAAACGGGCTTCTGGCGCACAAAGCAGCAAAAAGAGATTGACTACATTGAGGAAGAAGACGGCCTACTGCGGGCCTTTGAATTTAAGTGGAACATACGTAAGTCCAAAGTAAAATGCCCCGAAGTATTCGCCTCGGCATATCCAGACGCTGCGTTTAAAGTCATCACGCCGCAGAACATAGAGGAGCTCATAGAAATCTGAAACCTTACCTCATCCGGACAGTCATGGCGAATAGTGCCACCTCGTGACCGTGTTCCTGCAACAGTTGCTCAAGGTGGAGCATGTAAATGCAATCACCTCCACAGCGGCTGGAAAGTAATGTGCGCATGATATCTTTGATTTTGCTTGTATCAGTAACCCCTACCCCCTGTAGTGTAAGGGGTTGCATCAAAATACTCCATCCTCATTTTAGTATGTAGAACGCCATAAAACAAATCAGCTGTTGCACAAACTCTCCAAGATTGCCAATGACTTTTTTCTTTCTTTTGCCAATATGCCATTGACCTTGACATAATCAATACGTTTGTCTGCGATATCGAAATCATTAAAGTCAGAAATAATTCTGTCTTGCAATCCTGTAAGTTGCAAGATACTCTGGTTACGGCTTCCCGTCTTATTATTAGGAAGTATTTCAATAAATTGGCAGTTGAAATTCAAGGCAAAGGCTGTACCATGAAAAGAGTCCGTAATAAGATAAGCACAGTTTTTTATGTAGGACAAAAAATCACTTAAATCGGGCAGGTACACAAATTTTCCTCCCCTTCGGAACTGATGAAAAGTCGGAGAAACCCGATACAACGGAAGTCTTATCTGCCGTGCAAACCTTATAGCATAATCACTCAATACCGGATCGTTGTGTATCTGATAGACAAGAATGTATTCCTTGTTTATCTCCTTTTTAATGAACTTACTCCATTCCTCTCCAGTAAGTAATAAAGTAGGATCTAAAACCTGTCCAGCACACCTGATTCCCATGCGGAGAAGCAAGTCAACCGCCGTATTTTCCCTGACAACAATGCCAGAATATGAAGACAAGAGGGATTTGTATTCTTCCAAGATAGAAGGAGTAAAGTCTGTTCTTCCAAAACTTGCCGCATATGCTGTCTTCTTCCTGTCCTCCACAAAAGACAAAAAGTAGGCTTCGTCATAATGCCCGTTCATCGTAGGACCCCACACCTGATCACTGCCCGTCATAAACACATCGGCATCCAGTAACCTTAGGTCTTCGTGACTACAGCAACGCTGGGTAAGCTTCAAATGTCTTTCCCGCATGTCTGCAAACTTTACTTCCGCCAGTTTCTCTTCGGGATATCGCAACAGAAGATATGCCATTTTTTTCAAAGGATTATTACTCCACTCCCGCTTGCCTCTCAGCGCGGTCATCGTACCTCTCAACCCATGTTCATCGTCCCGAATATAATCTATGATTTCACAGGTATACCCAAAACGTTCCAATACAGTTTGCGTAGCTATAGATTGCAACAGCGAACCGTAATTAGACGGTGCGTGACGTGTTATGACTTTAATGTCCATGGGATTGTTTAAGAATATGTTTCTTTTTTGCAATTTGCAAATGTACATAAAATAATGGGGAGAGGAATACCACAAGTGCTTCCACTTTCAGCCTGGTTTTCACGCCAGAGAAGATTATGGACCATGAATGATTTCGTAAATATCGTTCGCATTCAGCATACAAGTTTTTATATTGCGCTTTTGTTCCAGAATCTACAATCTGCCGCAGGCAATAGCGATAACAATTCCATAGATGCCAACTATACGCCGATTTTATTTCAAGTGTTTTCATTTCTAAATGCTCCCCGATGTATTTCATCGTTTCAAGAGCACCTTTGCCTTGCCGTTCAACGTTGGCTTTAGTCGTCGCGGAACCGACATTATCCAACCGATATATGTACACTTTGCGATTGCCTACTGCTATTTTGTTCGCCATGGAAGCCGCCCGTGTTATGAATTCAAGCCCCTCACCCGTCTTCAGTTCCGGAACAAACCTCAGTCCATGGCTTTTCATGAACTTCATGTTATACATTTTATTCCACGCCCCTAATCGGATATAAGGATAGAAAAATTCTGCGACAGCCTTCTCCGGTGAATATATCTCAACAGTCTCATTCTTTACTTGAGTCATGTCTAATGTGGTGAAACAGTTCTTGGAGATGGCCATATCGGCGTTTGTACTGACTATTAGTCCGAGCATATATTCCACGAAGTCTGGACAAATTGTGTCATCAGCATCAACAAATGCGATGTAATCACCTGTAGCAATGTCGATGGCAGCGTTACGCCCCCCTCCCAAACCTCGGTTATGCTGATGGATTACCTTAATGCGATGGTCTTTCAAAGCATATTCGTCTGCAATTCTTCCAGAGTTGTCGGGAGATCCATCATCCACAACGATAATCTCCAGATTCTTATATGTTTGCGTAATCAGTGACTCAATGTTTTGTGCGACATACTTCTCTACCTTGTACATAGATGTCGCTAATGTAACCAAAGGTTTATTAGATGTTTCCATATGTTTTTATACAATTTATTCATTTGCTCTTTATCCTCGTATAATATTTTATAAATAGTTCTTTAGGCGTTTTCGAGGATAAAAGACCGGATACGACATTAACATATACTTGCCCTTTAATTTTGGCTTTCTCATCTTTCTTGATACAAAAAATTAGTTTCCAAATAGCTGCGCGCAGAAATGAGCGAATGATTTGGCAAAATGACAACATTGCTTTTTTTACATACGAATTGTCTGAATAAAAGCGAACACTTCCTTTTACATGTGCCGGTTCTGTTGCAGTTTGCATCAACGACAGTGAACTACCCCCTTGTATATGATATATAGTAATGTCACCATTAACAAAACATAAATATCCCAATCTATTTAAAGTTGTTGAAAGAGCTATGTCTTCAGGACAAAAAAAATAGTATTCGTCAAACCATCCAACAGTTTCAAACAGATCTGTTTTTATCAAGAAGGCAGCTCCCATGAGATTGAATGTCTTAAAAATACCACTTTTCTCTACATATTGTGAGTCTATATGTTTTATTCCTATTGTAGATTTCAGATATGTCCAGAAGGAAACTTTATTACGACCACAAAATTGTGGCACACCATCTGGATATTTTATATTTGGACTAACAACTGCAACATTATCTGGTAGATTATTAATTGTCAATACAAGATTGTCGATTACAGGTGTGTCCATGTAAGTATCGTCATTCACTACAAAGCAATATTCCCCTTTAGCCTGTCTTAATGCCAGATTATTATTTTCAGAGAATCCACGGATTTCATTACTTTCAATAAATGTCACCCATGGAAAATCATGTTGCACTTTTTCAAGATTCTCTTCCGAAAACAGATAAGCAACAACCAATGTCTCGTATGAAACGGTTGTATATTTTCTAATACTGTTTAAACAAGGGTACAAATTCTTGAGATTGTTCATGCAAACAATCACAATGCTTACTTCAATATTGTTTATGACCATAAATTATTCTTTCCTTATTATATTGCAGTGATAATTTGATGAATATGATAATAAAGAGATAATACACATACATAAGCATTCCTGGTACGGACGTCAAGGACGCAACAATCCAATAGGCCACAGACACAAAGAAAACAGTTTTTGATTGATAGTATCGTGGAATTTTCCACAATGCATAATAGGCATAGTAGAAATTAGCAATAATACCAAACAAACCGAATTGAGTCAAAATACGAAACCACATACTTTCTAAACCCAATAAAGCCGCAGTCAAAGCATTATTCATTTCTGTCATAAATTTAAAACCGAGTCCGAAAAGCGGTGCCTCTTGCATCAACGTGACTGCTGCAACCAATTGTTCGATTCGCATTTCGGCATTACTTCCTCCTACCTGCTGCTGTGCTTTAGTGTCGAAAATGCTAATTATGTTCATTGCATAGTCGGCAAGATAGGGCGACAAAACGACAAAGCCGATAAGGCATATCACCAAAAATTCATATACTTTTTTATTCCTTAAATTGATAACAGATAATATTGCTATCATTAAAAAAAGTATAGGACCACGGCTATTGGTAAAAAATAGACACGGAACGCCCAATAAAGCAGATGCTAATACGAAAACTCTTCTATTAAATTGATAACGATAAGTTATCCACAAAGAAAATATAAATATCAAATACAAACACCAATTAATACCTGCACCAATTGCATGCTCAAACACAGACTGTACTCTATAACCTCTTTCAATGTCAGCATCGTAAGTGAAAACAACAGCCCGTTCTTCATCGCCAATAATTGTTGCTTCATATTCTACAAGCGGGTTCGCCTGAATTTGATGTTCATAAAAGCCATACAATGAGATGCAGAAAAAAGCTATTGAAAACCATTTAATAATAAAAGGAAGATCTTTTTTTACATCAATCAGCTTCCACATCAACCACACAATAACCAACTCTTCAAATACTGTTCCGACAAACTGTGAAACAGCCCCCACAAAACCAATATATGCAAAAACTGTTGATGAAAACCACGATAAGATTAAAACCTTGAAAGGCTTTTCGTATGGGAATGGTGTGTTTTCTACTTGTAACTTTTTCCTCTTTTGCAAATATTGAAGAAAAAAAATCGCAATAAGGAACATATTCCATTTCAGCAGAGGTATTCCGGGTATAGCTATTATCGTGATGTTTGTTACCAAAAACAGTTTAAAGACCAGCAGCCAAAGGAAAGCTCTTTTAAAGTTCTTGAAACTATAGATGATAAGGATTATACCAATTAGGGTAAAAATCATAATACTTTTGTTTAAAACTCATATGCTCATAAAGCAATGAATTTATGTTCAATTTACTTTAATAAAACAATCATAAAGATAGATACAGAACATTTTTAGCAACACGTCAGTTTTAAGTACCTGCTTTTACTATGCCCTGTAATTGTGTTTGTACAGAATCTGGATATAAACTTTTTTTTGCGAAAAGAATATTATTCTTGTATAAAGCATCAATATTGAATTTGCCAATTTCTTGAACTAATGTTGTCACATCGTTACATAATAGTCCTAAATCTCCATATTTACTAAACAAATATTCAAAATAGGCGTTTTTTAGTGCAATAATGGGCTTTTCATTCCAAATAGCTTCTAATATGGCACCACTTGCCGTTAATTTATATGAGTTTGTATCATACAACAACAGCATAGCATCCATAGATTGCACATAAGCATTATATTTCTCGAAGGGCAATAACCTATTAGTTGAGTTCAACATAACAAAATGTTTATCGCTAATTTCTTCAGAACATGTGCTAAGTGCATAAATACAGATATTATCATTCTCCATATGAGACAGAATTTGTTTTAGAGTATCTAATCCACGTGAGGGTGTTACAGCACCAGGAATACCTATTTTTATACGCTTATCGACAATTTTACAATCAGGCTTCAATTCAAAATTAGGCCGAATATAGCTATGGTCAATCCAAAATATCCTTTTATGATTTTTAAACGGTATAAATGAATTGAAATAATCAACCATATTTGGTGATAAAAGAATAAAATGAAATATTTGATTTAATCTAATTTGACGAAAAACAAATCTAAAAAAAAGAGACAGTAAAGTTGTGGCCAGAGAATAACAACTTCGTTTATCTATTAATTCCATTTCATTATGGCACAAGTCATAAATATTATTCCTTTTTTTGGAAAAGATAGTAATCAATAGAATTGCAAAAAATAAATTGTTGTTAAAAAATACATCTTTGTCATTTTCACATTTACTATAGTAAACAAAATTCAAGAATGAAACCTTTACCAATTTTGCGAGATAATTTAAGCCTTGATTATGAAAATCTGCATAATTTATGTGCTTCTCTACAAAGCGAACATTTGAATAGTCAAAATTACATTTCGTCAATAAAGACTTTAAGTTTTCACATGCACTTTTATCCGCTATGTATGTAACTTCTTTATATAACCTGGAAATCATCATGAGATAGGCTTGATTTATAACTTCATGATAACTACCATGTGAATACATGTCAATTATGACTGCTTTGTCTTTCATATTAGTTTTATAATGTTCTAAACAAATTTTCCCACAAAGGAACAATAGTATTTACAGAAAACTTCTTACATGTTGCAGAACCATTTTCGGCAAGCTGCCTGCGTCGTTTGTCATCCAATATCAGGTTTTTCAATTCTTTTACAAACATTTCTAAGTCATTATCAGGTATAATAATGCCATTCTCATTGTTTTTAATAATGTCGTGCAAACTTTTATACGAGTTCATAACTATTGGCACAACTCCATATTGCTGAGCTTCAACCAATGTCATTCCAAATCCTTCAAATGCTGAAGTCATTAAAAATATAGACGAACTTAAATAGTACTGTTGCGGATTTTTAAACCCTTCAAAAGAAATTCTCATTAGCCCCAAATCCGCACTTAGTTGTCTTGTTTGTTGCATATCTGGACCATCGCCCACAATACAAAGTCGCCAGTCTGAAAATCTGTTATCGGATTCAATCTGTTTCCAAATCTTTAATATATATGATAGTCTCTTATGGTATTCAAATATTCTTCCTACGAATAAAACTTGTTTGCATTTGTTTTTATAATCCTTAAAATCATAAACATAATTATATGTTAATGGGTTAGGAATTACAGCAAGTTTATTTGCATTCAATTTCATCCTAGAAAGATTCACATAGTCTTCCAAAAATGATTCTGACAGAAATACATATTTATCACTCAACCTATAATTATTGTCATGACTACGCATTTGTTGCCTATGGATGTATTTACAATATATACTATTTCCGCAAATTATTTTAATGATCCTTTCTTTGATTGAATGTGGAGCAGCAACCTTAGGCAATATATCCAAATGCCAACAAGTTACTAATTTACAGTTGGTATTTTGCACAGCTAAATAACATAACTTAGTGTTTCCCCATTGATTTATTGCGATATCAATATTATGCATTTCGATATATTCATGCACTCTCTCAACGTCTTGCATATTGAATCTTTCAATAGTATGTATCTTTTGAGATTTAATATCTGGAGAGACATTATATGGCATAGGACTACAAAACTTTTCATAAGTATAGATGACGAAAACATTATGCTCGCGTCTTATAAATTCATTTGCCAATGTTACAGTTATAGTTTCACCTCCACCGTAAACAGGCCAATAACGCATGATATACAGTATATTCATAATCTTATTTACTCAAGGCTTTGTTTAAAAATGACAAAGATTTTTCACGCTCAATTTCCAAATATTTGCAAACTTTTGAATAATCGATGTTAGGGAGTGGCAAATTTTCGCCTAAAGATTTAAGCTGGGATGTCAGTTTTACAGTTCTCAACAAATTGAGAACCCGACCATCACGCCCATCATTCAAATAAATAGAAAAGAAAGGTTTTTCCAATATTAACGACATTGCAGTTCCATGAAATGACACTGTTACAACAGCTTCTGCAAAATATATCAAATTTAAAAATTCAATAGGACTAACATATTGCATTCCGTGCTTTCTTATACGATAATTCATTCCTGAAGCATCATAAACCGTAGCATTAAGCTGTTTAGCCAAATCAACTGTTTGCTGATAAATTTTTTTCTTTTCTCCTCTCGCTTGATATAGAAGAACATAATGTTCTTTTATAATTCGTTTACGAGGCATCATTGCAAGCCAGTTGTTTTTAGGCAAAAGCAATGTAGGATCTAATACAACATCTATTTTAAGATTAGAAACAGACGTTAAATATAGCTTCAATTCATTTTCTCTTACACTCATTGCATAGAATGTTTTAAGACTTTCGACTAAATTCTCTACGTCATCCTTTTTCATATGTTTCTTTGAAAAACTTGCAGCATAGGAGATTTTGCGGATTTTCGCGCAAGAAAATTGTAGCATATACATCGGATCTAAACAACCACCAGTAATTTCTGGATTCCATATTTGGTCACTTCCCACAACAATTGCATCAAAATTAGAATTTACTAGTTCTTTCGGGCTATTAAAATGCTTCGATGTAAAGACATAATATCTATTTTGAAATTTGAAATAATGCCTTTTTGTTTTTATCCAACCACATGTATCACATATTATGTGCAACAAGAATTGTTTAATGCATGAAGCAATTCCATTTTTTATATTAACATTCCGAAAAAAACGGTATGGCCTTTTCAAATATTCCGGTTCATACCTTATGAACTGGACCTCGTGTCCCCAATCCGTCAGAGTCCTAAACAATGCCAAAGCCTGCAGTTGTGCACCAACATTCATGGCAACATGAAATGTAAGTATTCCTATCTTCATCTGAATTTTAGCTTCTTTTTAATGAACAATTTCATCTGTCTCAATTTATAAATTGGACCGACATTGCCATATCGATAATAAACATATTTAAAACCATATTTTTTATATGCTTTTTCAAACTTAGTTCGATGAACATTTTCAGGAGAAGGATGTTTCAAATTCGGTTGAAGACAATCTTCCAACCTTGCCGGAATAACCGTCATACGGTCTTTTATAACATCGAATATTTCACGCCCCTTTTCTGTATTTACCAAAACCAAAGACACGCCTTTGTCATCTGCATTGATATTCGGGTCGGTCTTTTCCCAGCCCCAAAAGTCGGCAATAGTAATGTCGCTGGGACGTTTCGTATTGGTATAAGGGCATACACCACATGAATGGCGGAACATGATGTGCTGATAGAACAGATAAGTGAAGCTCATTTTACCCCCCCCATTAACAAATTTAAACGTTTCTTTATGCGCTCTCCAGCCAAATTCTTGCTTGTCACGGAAATTGACCCAACAAATCTTATCGCCTTGTTTCTTTTCAAGGTAAGCGAGATAGTCTCTCCAAAGGTAAGGACCGGGAACCCCATGGCATACAATATCTACCAATATCAGATTTGCACGCAGCTTCTTCCCGACATAAGAGTGTAAGCCTGCTGTCTGACAAGGTGTGCCAGAGAAAAGGACCGTAAAACCGTCCTTAAGGTCTTTTTTCACTTGGCGGAATACTCCTGTAAGGTCACTCTGCACATACTTGCTGCCTTTGAACTCGTCCCGTCCCTCCTTTGTTGTCGCACGTTTATGCACCACACGGAAATGGTCTGTATAACCGACTCCATAAACCACGCCGCCCTGCTCCAATATGTAATCGGAAATAGCTATGAAAGCCGCTCCGCTACGGCTGGTCTCCACCTCTTTCATGTCCTTATGCCGTGCGGCGTAAGCCAAAGGCTTGTCCAGGTTCAGGCTTGTGTCATAATGGTCATTGAAAGCGCACACTTTCTCACACAGCCCGCAATCCACGCATTTGCCCTTATCCACTACCGGATAAAGAAAACCCAATGCGTCGGGCTGCATCGTGATGGCATCGTGCGCACAGATGCTGGCGCAGGCCGTACAGCCGCAACATTGTGATTTGTCTGTTATCTGAATCATTTGATTATATGTAAGAACCGTAATGACTTGCTGAATAGTACAGTCGCTACCAAGACTATGACAGGTGCTCCATACAGGTAGACATCCCGCCACAAATCCGGAAGATACTTGTTCACCGTGGAAAAGAACATGATGAACAAGGGGTGGAATATGTATATGTACAAGGAGTCCTTTTCTCCCAGTGAGGACAAGATGTTTGTTCTCGTCTGTGTTATAGATAGAAACAGGATGAATAATGAAATGGCCAGAAAGGTCGAACTGATGTAATGGTCTCTTGTGGCATTCGCATGGAACTCAACAAGCAGCCTGTTTTCTGTTATAGAGGTTAATGAAAATAAAATTACCCCCCCCAATGCTAATATATGCAAACGATTAATGCCTAATATCTGCTCTTTCCATCGCTTCAATAACATACCTATGGAAAAGTAGGGAAGTCCCACACATAGGAAATTGCGTACCCATATATAAGGGAATTCCTTATGCCATAGGACAAGGCTGTACTTGCCCAGGCATAAATCCAGCAATAAAAGGAAAGGCACAGACCACCATATATACCTAAGCCTGTCATATTTTACAGCAAAGTAAACAATTATAAGGACATACAAATAAGCCCCTATATACCAAAGGTGGAAGCCGAACGGATTTTCATTCAACAAAACAAATTCGCCCAAAGACTTTAGAGTCAGAAAGCTGAAATCATTATCCTTGAACGCGAAAAGAAACTTCACAGCGGCGAATAGTAACGTGCTCCATACGAATATTTGAAGCATTTTGTTTATACTCCTTTTCAAATGCCCTTCCAGCCTTACCTTATCTTCTGTGAAGACCAGATAGCCGGAAATGACAAGAAAGCATGGGACAGCACACCGGGTAAGAGGCAATATGTATTCTTGGTATGGTGTATGCACATGAAGGAATATCACCAAGACCGCGCAAAGGAATTTCAACGAGTCTATATTATGCAACCGTTTCATCTGATTTTATTTATGACTGTATACAATTTGTTCAATACGAATTGTCTCTCCTCTTTGCTACAACCCACATAATAAATGGTTATTCCTGTACAGACAACCGCAATCAGACACAGCAAAATGAAATTCAAGAAGCCCTCTTTCATTTGGCTTGTCAAAAGAAAAGGGAATATGGAAGCGATGGCAGTCACCGCTAACACGTTTATATATACTTTCTTCAAGTACTTCCGGACAGATAAGCCGATTATTCCCCGCAACATCAACAGACGTGCCGCCAGGCAACATTGTGATATGACAATGGTAACTATGATTACTATTTCAGGAAACATTCCCATGCGAAGTAGAATGTAAGATACAGGCAGGTTCATGAGTTGCAATCCGCCAACGACTATTTGGTAATTCCGTATCTTTCCTGTAGCAAGCATAGCTGTTATTAACGGATTTGAGATAGATTCACTCATGGCAAATATCAATACCAACTGAACAAAAAGCACGGCATGGTCTGGTACGATTTTCAGCCAAATGCCCAATATATAATGGGTATTTACCAGAACAGGGAGCGACAGCAGCAACAGCATATAGAATGAAAGCCGTGCCCCTTGGTAAATCAAAGTCATCATATAGTCCCTGTCACCTGCAGCATAAGATTTGGTTATTTGTGGATTCAATGCCGTCATGAAGTTGGTCACAAAACCACTTATGGCATTGTTCACCTGGAAAGCAATTCCACGAGCCGCATTAACTGCCGGGCCACAGAAAAGATTTATCACAACGTTACCGCCTTGGTCACGCAACACGGCTGACGAGGCTCCGATAAAATTCCATCCGGCAAAACCGAACATACGTTTCAATAAATCCTTGTCAAAGATGAAGTGATAGGTACATTCTTCAAAATGCTTCTTGCAATAAGCCCCGTAGGCGAAACGAACAATCAAGGCCACCGCACACATCAGGATAGCATAGAATATCAGCTTGTCCATGGGCGAGATTACTATCAGAAAGGCTATCGCCAGTTTTCCTATTGCCTCCAATATGCTGATGTAAGCAAAGGCAGACATCCGTTCATGGGCTATGATGCTTGCATTATAAGGTACACTGATCAAGTTGATTGCAAATGTCAATATTGAAAATTGGAATACCCAGTTGGCGGCAACCATCCTTGCGTCAGGGATATTCATCTTAGCATTCAAGAACCATACACCTATCGCTTCGGCCAGCAGGACAATCAATAAGGCAAGACCTATCTGGATGGTCACGGACGATGAGAATATTTTTTTCAGATTTTCCTTGTTGCCTGTTCCCAACTCGTAAGTAATGAATCTGGTAATGGCAGCAGATAATGAACCGGACAACATGGAAAACATTGCCACAACTCCGCCAACCACATTGTATATACCAAAATCTTCCACACCCAAGGCGTTCAGCACTACACGCGAAGTGTAGAGGCTGACAACCATCATGAAAAGCATGCGGCAATACAGCAACAGCGTGTTCTTGGCTATACGCTTGTTATTTTCAGAATTATTGCTCATCAATTGGAAAAGGCACTCACCTTAAAATCAAGTCTGCAGAAAAGGCGAGTGCCACACACACTAAACCATGCAGACTAAGTTATAAAAACAGGACCAGTCCTATCGTAATAACACTTAAAGGGTATCCATATCACCATTTATATTTGCCATAACGCCGATAGTTAAGGCATAAGTTTTCTGTTGTTCACTTTTTTACTATAGCAGCGTAAGACACCCTTTTATGCTTACGGGCAACACGTCTGTTTTGAACACTCAATCTTCACCCTCTCCCCCTACAGGAGTTTTTTTCATTTTACCCTTCATCTTTCAGGATTCCGTATAAAATACAGGATTACAGCAAGTTGAATCCTGAAACATCATTTCTTCATGTTTCAGCCAGATACAGGCACAAAGAAAAGAACCAACTCCCAAATAAAGATTCAGTCCCAAAGCATATTGACTGTATTGAGACCCTTGTACTCCCATTTGCACTACATCTCATCGGAATTTACGATGAAAGAGCTGAAAACATACACACCTATTATTTGAATGCCTCACAAAATAGCATCCAAACGCTTAAAGTATAAATTATAAAGAAAGCTTTCATTAAAGAGACCACCACGCCTCACAAATACCGTTTTACAGTTCAGCTATTTCCTCCAGCGTCGTAAGCGTCCAATTCTGACGTGCCACCCGCTTTACAGGCAGCAAGCCATAAATAAGATTAAAATTCAGTTGATATTTATAATTTGTTAGCACTTATGCCGATGGTTGAGGGCATAAGTTTTCCGTAGTCGCGATTGTCTGCGGTTTCAAGTCCTTTTTCATATCCGTATGGGGACAGGCCTCAATCTTGTAACAGATGAAAAGCCTTTCAAAATCTTCACAGCTGTACATATCGCTAAACTTTTTATGTTGACAGCGCGAAGGTAGCCACATCTATCGGATTGAACAATACGTCAGTTTTGGACGCTTACGTTTTCACCGATAACGTTGCTAAAAACGGCTGAACCGTGAAAGCTGTCCTCATTATACTATATCTCTAATACACCATCTCTCGCTCCACCATTTTGGTAAGCTGCGGCATCATCAGTTCAATCACGTGGCTGCACACCTTGCTGTTGCGGTCAAAGTCCATGTCGTCAAGGATGTCATCTACGGTGTCGTCCTCCATATCGCCGCCATATCCTGCGGCTACCATTGCAATTCCCTGCAAATTCCTGACTTTAGAGGCTGTGGCAACATCCCGTACCGCCGCTGCCAATTCGTAAGGAAAGACTTCGTACAGGAGGTTGCAATAACGCAGCAGTTCGGGGAACTCGTCAGACTCGGTCAGGTAGGCCATTTTCCATAAATGTCTGATGATGTAAAATGCGGTCGAATTCATCCGTTACGGATTGTATCGTCTGTCGGCTTTCCGCAGACAATGATACGATAGCCGGGCATCCGGGACAGGTGAATCGTTCGCCAAGCAGCAGTCCGCTGAGGGTGAAAGGAATCTGCGACCTGCATACAGGGCATGTCAGAGTTTGTGGAATGTCCTTTAGCATAGAGACTGTTATCTTCTTATTTCAACCGGGTTGGAAGTGTAGTATGGTTACAGCAGTTCGCTTATCCTTATCTCTTTCACCATGTTTTGCCACGAATGCCGGGCAACGGTGAGGTTCAGCGGATAACTAAGCTCCATCATCTCACCCAACTTTTTCAAGTTGTAATTGATGCGGTGCAGGATGCCGTCATACTGTCTCCATTGTTCGCGCGGAGATTTTGCCGTGATTATAGGGAAAAGTCGTGTCGTCCCTTCCTGTTTGTAGCGGTCAGTTATCTCCTGCAGTGCCGGTTCCCAAGGAATGGAGATTTTCTTGCCGGTGATGTGCTGGCAATAGGTGAGCTGTCCGTCCTTAATATTGTTTCTTGTCAGCCGAAAAATGTCATCGCTCCTCATTCCCTTGGTGTAGACCGTAAACAGGAAGATGTCACGGGCAAAGATAGTCATCTGTGACTCACCGCTCAAGTCCAAATCGCGCAGGCGTTTCACCTCATCAAGTGTTAGTCCGTTCCGCTCTTTCTTGACACGGTAGCTCACGTCCATACCTTCAAAGGGATTGCTGTCGGCGGCAAGTCCGTCATTGACGGCAAGTTTGTAGACTCGCTTCAAGTTACGGATATAGAGGGAAATGGTATTGCGTCCCAGTTCCTGATTCTTCAGCCATGTGTGGTAGTTGCGCATCAACAGGGCATCGAAGTCCTTGAATGGAACCTCGTTCTTACCCAGATAGGCGATGAACCTCCGGAGATACATTTTCAACTTATTGGCGGCGTCATACCGTCCCTCATCCCTCAGTTTCTCAACACGGGAGTTGGCGTAGGCGATGAAACCAGAACCTTCTCCTGCTCCGTCTGGGCCAGAGAGGGGAATAGCTATCGTCTGTAGTTCATTCTGAATGTTGTTATCCACTTTTTATTACAATTTTATTTTTCTGTCAGCCGCCGATATAGATTACCTCACCATTTGGTCTGCCTCCCAGGAAATCAAAGATGTTCGGCTCGTCAAAATAAATGCCCATATCAGCGTAACAGGCTTCCTCCGGGTCTTCCGGCACGGTGTAAAGGTCATCATATAAGCACATCCGCTTGCCGAATGCGGTGGTGAAATAAGTGAGCTTGGCCGCATCCTGCTCTTTCTTCCAGATGTCGTTCCAAATGGTTTCGCCGTTCCATATCGGTAAGGTTTCCTCGTTGAGCCACACGAAAGAGCCGCTTATGTATGTTCTGTTATTGTAAGTGACGAGCTGTGCGGCAAGGTGACGATTATGTAAGTTTTCCGGAATGGGCACAGGGAAAATCACGGCATGGAACTCACGTCCATCCCTGTGGCGCAAGGTAAACGTGCTTTTGTCTTTTATTTCAGTGACAGTATAAGTGTCCATCCGTTCGGAACGGATAGCATCAAGTGTTTCTGCAGCTCCTATCAGCAAAGTCTTTTCTTTTTCTTCCACGAAGGAAATTTTATAACGGAACTCTTTGGCTATGGTTTCCGCCAAGGAGAAACCGCGCTTGTCACGCCAGTTGAATGCAAGGTCTGCCCATAACATCTTATTTGATGACTGCCTGTTCCCGGTGAGCCGCATGAACATCACCTTGCGGTAGCGCAGGTCAGGAAAGACCTGCCTCAGGATTCCGTCTTTGCGTACAAACCAAGTCAGCATTTCACTCAAACGTGTGAAATCCCCCGACAGCACGCTTTCGACCATCCATTGCCGCAAGGCACTGTACTTTGCATCCGCCACGACCTCAGACACGAGTCTGTTCACTTGGGAGGTGGCTTCCGCACTCATGTCCAAACTCTCGCACCAACGGCTGTCCACATCGCCTACGCTGCGGTACCTGTATTCGTAAACGCCGTCAAGCCCTACGGCGATGGTATTCTCTATATAAAGCAGGAAAGGAAGGATTCTATGGCTATCGAAACACCTTGCTTCCTGCCCGACAAGACGGTACAGCCTGCCGTACAGCTGATAGAAGAAAGCCACATCGCCATCCACGTTCGTAGACGGATGGTGAAGGCGTTTCCATCGGACGGTAAATTCGGTTATCGTGTACATTCTATTTTAGGTAACAAGTTAACGAGATTTTAAATGCCATTAGTGAAACTATTCAGAACCTTGTTGCCTTGTCAACTTCAATTGTGCAGCCATACCGTCCGCAGATACCTACGCCATACGGCAAGATGGTTGGTGGTATTGATTTCCGTGCAGATGCGGACACACGTTTGAATCAATTTGTCCTTTGCCGCCTCTATGTCTTGCGCTGATGATTGGATGGCAAATACGTTCAGCAACTCTTCGCCAACCTTAAAATTCGATACGTTTTTTACGGCTGAATCAGGTTCCGTCAATACCTTATATAAAGTAGGGGCGTAATTGCGGAAAGACGCTATGAGCTTTTCCGTTTCCGTAAGGGTAATCTCGTTACGCACTTTCTGTACTTTCCCGGAGACCAACTTCTCGTTGGCTTTTCCTGCCGTGAGGAAATACTCATGGAGAAAATCATCCCAGTTGGCGAAGAGGGTGAAGCTCCTCTCCGACTCTCCACCGTGGGGAGAGGGAATGACGCCTATATGAGCATAATACGTAGTGGTGGTTTTTCCGCCCTCCTGCTTGCTGGGATAATAGACCTCTTCGGTGATGTCCACCCTGCGGATGATTTCCGTAAAATCCTTATGCTGCAACTCCACCTCGTTCTTGTCTTCTTCCATCTCTATTCCGGATGCGGGCGTAAGGAACGGGCGGAGGATAATCCGTGGCCAGTTTTCCCTCACATATCCGGGCGTGTCATGCTCGTAGCGGGCAAGGTTTATCAGGAGTCCGGCTTCTTGGGCGGTCAGTCTGGCAAGACGGTCAGCCAAAGCCTTTTCCTCTTGTTTCTGAAGATGCTTGCAAAGAGCCTCCAACGACAGGTCGGCGGCAAGACGCTCCATCAGCTCATACAGCATGGGCTGTGTGCGTTCTCCGTAACCACAGCCTTGCAGGGTGCCGACAAGCAGATCAGCAGCGCGCCCTTTCTCCGTACCGATGGACAATCGGTCACCCTCAGCATTGTGAAGGCGGACTACATGAAGGTCGGAAGCATTGGGGTAAGTGACGGTCAGCCAGCTGCCCGGCATTATGCCCTGAACACGGAATACCAGCCCCTTTTTCCGGTGGAAACGGCAGATGTAGCCTTTGCAGCCGACAAGCGGGCCGTCAACCACACGGACGATTTCATTCGGCTCGTCAGTTTTCGCATTGAACGCATAATCCGTATAAGGCCGTTCCAACACAATCACCTTGTCGGCATAGTTCTCGTTGTAGTCACGGAAAGCACGGATCTGAGATTCGGGTATGGTACAAGCCACAGCTTTCTCGTCCGGAGTGCGCTTTCGGTTGTACCAGATATAAGCACCGGAATCGTTGTCACGGAGAAACTCAGCCAACGCGCCTTGGGTGGCAAGCACAAACACATAACCGTCGAAAAAAGGCTGCCGCTGTTCATTGTCACCACGGCGCACATAGACCTTGGTATGCATAGGGCAATAGACTTCCAGTATATTCCGTGTCTTGCCCTTTTCGCGCTCGATGAGTGCGCACAGTTCCGATTCATGTCCGGGTTTGGTGCAGACAAGGAACCAATGATAATCGACTGTATTGAGTTTGTCGGACAACATGACGGATTTACGATTTACGGTGATTGACTCCCATTTACGACACAGCTAAATCGTAAATTATAAATAGCTATATTGTAAATTGAACAAAGCATTCCTTACGCTACCCTCATGACAATCGCATGACGGCTAACGATACCTCTCAGAATCCGAATCAACATGACTTGCAGACTTATTCATGAAGTTTGCAGGCGGTAATTACTGCATTCTTTAGGTTTAACGGCAGCATTCCGGAGTAAAAACTCAGCAGCAATCGCCTGCCATTGTTATGTGACAAGAAAAGCAAAGCGCAATACGCTCAATTGTTTTTGCTTCCATATCACAAATTTTTAGTTTACAACTAATTAAATCTTATCTGACTCGCTGCTTTATACTTGTTGTATATTATGAAGCGACGGAATACGCTGCAAATGTAATAAAAAGTTTAATAATAAGTAAATTACGAGCGGTTTTTTTCTCCCGAAAATGGTGACTAAAATTATCAAGAATCCGCATTCGTTCGACTAATTCAAGAGACTGAAGTTCATTATTCGTTGAATATCATAGCATTAAAAAGAGTCCGTCGCTTCATAATATACAACAAAAAAAACGGTCAAGCACTAACCTGTTGCTTTATTTGCACAAAATCTTCCGTATCATTCTCCGGTTGGCTTTCACAACTCCATCCGTATCGATGGAAGACAAGTATATCTGTGTGGTCTTCAGACTCTCATGTCCAAGACCTTTACTGACAATGGACAGACTGACTCCCAGATCTCTCATCACACTGGCCCAACTATGGCGGGCCACATAGGTCGTAAGCGGAATCTGCAGGCCGACCATCTTCCCTATTTTCTTCAAGTAACAATTCACCTTATGCCCCATTCGTTCATATTGCCGACGTTCCGTACCGTCCTGCCTGGTGATGATAGGCAACAGATAAGGACTGCCGACTGTCAGATGAGCATAAGTATCCACTATGGCCTGCATGGCTGGTTCCCAGCCCACAGACAGGCTCTGCCCGGTCTTCTTACGAATGTATTGCAACAGCCCGTTCTTTATATCACTTTTTTTCAGATAAGCCATATCCACAAACGAGATTCCCTGCAGAAAGACAGACAGCACGAACAGGTCCCTTGCAAAGGCCAGGAATGATCCCTCCGGCAGATTAAGTTGGCGGATGGCATGTATGGCATCCAACGGAACGGCGCGTTTGGTGGTTTTGGCAAAGCCGGTGAACACATGACGGAAAATATCCTTATCTGTAGTCATGCCTAAATCTACCGCTTTGCGATAAAGAGTACGCAAAGTACGCAGATAGCAGGATGAGGAGTTGCGCTTCACGCCCCGCCCTTTCAGCCATGCCTCGTACAAGTTCATCGTCTCAGCGTCCAAAGTTTCAATAAGCAGATCCTCCCCTTTCCGGAAACAAGAGAAACTTGCCAAGGCGTCACCATAAGTTTTGGCAGTCCCGGTCCTACCTATACAGAGTTTTTTCGCAATCATGCCACGTATAAAGCTGAACCAAGTCTGACAAGGCGGAAGAAGTCTGAATGCCGATACGATATCATCTACGGTATATTCCACCCACGACTGTTCCTTTTCTGTAATGATAGACGTAAGCTGTCGGATATCCCACCGCACCTTCGGAACGATTAACCGCAATTCTGCCTGCCTTTCCGATGAACCGATAATGCGCAGGAACGACAGTTTTTCATCCCATTCTTCGGGCATTACATGATAGTCGGTATAAACCGTTCTCGTACTTCTGCGGTGAATCACTTGAAAATACAGAGTGCCCGCCTTATTCCGAGAAGTGGAAGGGCGGAATTTCAATTTGAATGTTGCCATATATTCTGATTATTAAAATGCTATTCAAACTAAATAAAAACGCCCTGAAAACAAGTTTAATCCACTCAAACCTACGCAAAGGTGAACATGGAGAAGAAAACGGAAGCAATGAGCCTGACAGATGGGAGCCACTCATCTATCAACATTGGAGCATCGCCTGAGAGAGCGGTGTCTGCATCGATTGCCAAAAGATTTTTGCGAATTCAGTAATTTGGCACAAAAATAATAGGGAATTTGGCAGCGATTTATTCAGTAAAATGGCGCATTCATATTGCTACTTTGATGCAGTCCTCATGGTGCCATACGAAGGCGTACTTCCGTTCCATACGCTCACTGCGCACTGCCGGTGTTCCATCTGACGGGAGTGTATTATTCTTCATCAACTGCATTTTTGCCGGTCAGTGGCCTGAAAAATATGCTTTTTTTAAGAAGCTGACGGCGGGTGGAAAAGCCACGCGACTTTGACCCTTTTGGCCAAACAGGATTTGCCCACCTTTGGCTACAATATGATTGACCCTTT
>CALULA010000006.1 GCA_944321365.1 uncultured Paraprevotella sp. | reverse complement strand
CACGGACAGCCCCGCACGGCGGGGAGCAATTCCCCTGCGCTCACCGCACGGGGCCGCGACACGGCGGGCGGAAAGCCACGGCAGGGCACAGCCGTCACGGCACCGCACCCGCAAGGACGGCACCGCGGGACACCGCTGTCACCGCAATACGGGACTGCAGGCATCCCGCCGCACCCGCAAGAATGGCAGCGCAGGACGCAAGGGCCTGCGCACAGACTCCGGAGGCCTTGAGCAAGGACCGCCGCACTCTTGCGCAAAAAAGCCCACGCCTTTGCGCATAAACGGAAACTTTCTTGCGCAAGAACACCGACGGCAGCGGACAGAGACAAAAAAGGCCGCAAGACAAAAGCGCACGAACGCAAACCATGATAAGAAAAAACGCAGGATAAAAAGAACACGAAGGAGAGAAAAGAACATGCGGTTTCTCCAAACAAAAGACTGCAAAAAGGAAACAGCCCATTCGCCCCAGTACCCCAAAAACAAAAAGGCCACCCGCAAAAACGGATGGCCTGATGTTCGTTTACAAAAACCGGTTACTTCAGTACTTTCTGTACTTTATTACCTTGTTTCACGATGTAGATGCCTTTCTGCAAGCCGTTCAGGCTGTCGCCCACCTTGACGCCGCCCAACGTATAGACCTCAACAGGCGCATCGGCATTGTCGGCACCGACGGACTCAATGCTCTGTCCGTCCGTTTCCACATACAGGTAAGGCAGGATGCCGCCCTCCTGTGGCGTCTCATACGAACCGAAGCTGTTGTGCTCAGTTGAATACTGAACCCACTTGTTCATGTCCACGTTTGTGATGGTGGCCTGTCCTGCGGCATCGAACATGATGGTCCACAGATACCCGCTCTCCGGCAGTTCGGCACTCACGTTGAAGCCAACGAACGTACCGGTCTGATAGAGATAACGGCCATAGCTGTCCTGAATGAGGTAACCGCCGTCGCCTTCCGTAATCGTAAAGGCGTTGTTTTCCGCTGTGGTGATCTCATCATTGGTTGCCGTTGCATCCGTCACATAGAGATAGCCAGATCCACTGGTCTTCGAAATATTCTGGGCTACATGGCTGACTTCATCATCCTGAGCAACTATGATGTAACGCTTGCCGCTGACAATCTCCGTGGCCTTGGCAAAGACCGACGTGGGTTCCGGCTCGGGTGCCTCGCCATCGAGCACATATTCCGTAACAGACTTCAGACCGGCGACACCGAAATATTTCTCCAAGCTGCCCATCAGGACAACCGGTTTGCCCAAGTTTTCAGGATGAGACTGCAAATTCAAGGCGTCACGCACATCACCTGCCGGCAACTGGACAGGAATGCAGTTCTCATAGTTCGTCTCATCCACATTGTCGGCAATCAGCAGGTTGGTGGCCGAAACCTCGCCACCCTCTGGAGCCTGAGTACCGAAAATGGCACCCGAAGACAAATTACTTCCAGTTGCATATCCCACGATATAGCCTTCTACCCACACGCCGGGCTGGGCAACGGAAGCGTCATACTTGGCCATAGCCTCTGCCACGCTGTAAGGATTCTCGCGGCTGCTCTCATTTTCGGGCACATCCGGCTCCGTCGGCTCCTCTGCCGTTCCGCTTATCACGTCAAGGCTCTTCACCTCCCAAGTGGAAGAGAACGTCTCTTCGCAGGTGTGACGGAAAGCTATCACCACGCTACCGCCCACGAACTCTGCCGGGATATTCACGGTTTTGTCCACGAAAGTAAAGCTGCTCCCAAGTCCGCTTTCATCATAGGTCAACGAAGTCCATGTGGCGGTGTTCGCATCTCCAGCATAGTCCTTGCTGATGAGCAGGGCATTGTTCGCGTTGATGTCGCCGCGCTCGTAATTGATAGCCATGTTGACGGACACATAGGCTGCCTCTACCTGCGACAGGTCGACAGCCGGGCTGACGAGGTAAGTCACGCCTGCCTGGTTCTCTTCCGTACCGTCATTGTCGAAATCCTGATAACCGGTCACCATGGCACTCTGGTAATCGTTGTACCATTCAAGGTCTCCCGACACCGATACAGAAGTGAATCCGTCCAGCGAGGTGCTGAAGTCGGCACTGAACACACTCGTTGAAGGATCCGGTTCCGGCTCCGGTGTCTCGCCGTCGAGCACATACTCCGTAACGGACTTCAGACCGGCGACACCGAAATATTTCCCCAAGCTACCCATCAGGACAACCGGTTTGCCCAAGTTTTCAGGATGAGACTGCAGATTCAAGGCGTCACGCACATCACCTGCCGGCAACTGGACAGGTATGCAGTTCTCATAGTTCGTCTCATCCACATTGTCGGCAATCAGCAGGTTGGTGGCCGAAACCTCGCCACCCTCTGGAGCCTGAGTACCGAAAATGGCACCCGAAGACAAATTACTTCCAGTTGCATATCCCACGATATAGCCTTCTACCCACACGCCGGGCTGGGCAACGGAAGCGTCATACTTGGCCATAGCCTCTGCCACGCTGTAAGGATTCTCGCGGCTGCTCTCATTTTCGGGCACATCCGGCTCCGTCGGCTCCTCTGCCGTTCCGCTTATCACGTCAAGGCTCTTCACCTCCCAAGTGGAAGAGAACGTCTCTTCGCAGGTGTGACGGAAAGCTATCACCACGCTACCGCCCACGAACTCTGCCGGGATATTCACGGTTTTGTCCACGAAAGTAAAGCTGCTCCCAAGTCCGCTTTCATCATAGGTCAACGAAGTCCATGTGGCGGTGTTCGCATCTCCAGCATAGTCCTTGCTGATGAGCAGGGCATTGTTCGCGTTGATGTCGCCGCGCTCGTAATTGATAGCCATGTTGACGGACACATAAGCTGCCTCTACCTGCGACAGGTCGACAGCCGGGCTGACGAGGTAAGTCACGCCTGCCTGGTTCTCTTTCGTACCGTCATTGTCGAAATCCTGATAACCGGTCACCATGGCACTCTGGTAATCGTTGTACCATTCAAGACTTCCCGATGCCGATACAGAGGTGAATCCGGCTAGCGAGGTGCTGAAGTCGGCACTGAAAATAGCCGTCGATGCACTTTCACCCGCAGTCTCAGAGCCGCCGTTCTGCAGCAGCTCCGTCTGAGCGGTCGCCACTCCCGCCACAAACAATGCGGTAGTCAGCAACCAACTTTTCAAAGATGTAAAATTAACCATAAGCTTTACATTTATAAATGAGTTAAACAATCACATAACAAAAATACGGATTATATTCAGTTCCGTGCAATCTGAACCGCTAAAAAGACTAAAAAGGCCGCATATTTTTCATCCACGGCAGAAAAGCGTAATACGATTGATATAATCAGGCAAAGAAGCACAAAAAAAGAGGAGCGACCCGACACAGGTTCTCCTCTTCTCATTCCAACCAGAAAAACACCTCACCAGTCCGTTCCGTCCCCGAAACCACCGCCAGGGAAAGAAGGCATGTCTCCGCCGCCGAAGCGCGGTGCTGCAGAACGCCCGCGGCTCTGTCCCCGGCCACGGTCCGGCATATTGCGCTCCGGCATGAAAATCTCCATCAGCTGTTTGGCGAACAGTGTCTTGGCAAACAGTTCATAATACTTCTTATCCACCTCCAATGTGTTATAAGCATCCACAACCCGCTGCGCCTTGCGGTCGAATTCCTTTTTCAGATATGCCTCAGCCTCTTCCTCCGTCAGCTCGGCTATCTTTTTCTGCGCCCGTTGCGGAAAGGCTGACGCCTTACGATGACTCATCAGTTCCTGCTGATAGGCCTTGTAAGTGGTGAGGAATTCCGTTCGGGCATCTCCCTCCAGTTTCAACTTATCGGCCACAGATTCGGCACGTTTATCCATCATCTGTTCCATACGTGCGGCACGCTCGTCCGTTCCGCTTTCCTGTTGTCCGTAGACATTACAGCAAAAGGTCAGACAACAAAGTCCGACCGTCCATATTACTCTTTTCCCCATGACAATATGTATTTAAAGCACGTTCCATTTGTTTGTTCCGTTACCCGTTAGACCTGTTTCAGGGGAAAAGGTTTAAAAAATCAACGCACCGTAATGTGAAAACATCCCTGCTTCACTTCATATTTCACATAGCAAAGCTCAGCCGCGCGCAAATCGCGCAACACTTCAGAGAGCACCCATTTCAAAGAATCATTGCGGACGGCCCGCCGCTCCGGCCCGCCGGGAGGGCTCACCGTGGTGTAACGATGATAACTGATGTCGAAAGTCGTCCCGAAACGATGGCAGCTTTCTTCCGAAGCATTGCAGTTAAAACGCCGCAGACGCCGCACATCATTCTCTGTCCGCAACACGGACGTCACAATCAGCGTGTGCAAAGGAATATCCTTCACAGCCAAAGAATCCAGAAAATTGCGGCTGATTTTCTGCAACAGGTCGCTGGCCCGCGGCACCAGATAAGGAATGGAGTAGGACATGTTCCTGTCCATCGTATAATACGGACTGGCCCCCACATAGACCAGCTCATCCTTGCGCAACTCCGCCTCCGCACGGTCTTCCACCGGCGAAACGCCCCAACGGCGCGCCGCTACGATATGCACATCCTGCAGATCGGGGAAAGTCCGGCTGAATCCCGGAACACTATATATGCGATGCTTCAACGGACGCCCTTGCGCATCCTTGAAGCGGGGAAAAGCATAAGAAACATGCAGGCCGGTTTTTGCCTCCGGCTTGCCACGCCCGACGGCACGACCGTCATCCGCCTTGTCCGCCAGTGCGGCGATTTCACGCTCCGTTTGATTCCCCACGACTTCCGGACGCGCACAGCGCACCACAGCCAAGGTCCCGATGACCGTCACCGTCAGTCCCAAAAATATTTCTCTTCTGAGTTTTCTCAATCCTATTTCATGTTTATGCACCACAAAGATAGGAAAAACGTAGCGAATTCAAAACTTAATTCTTAATTTTGCGGGAAATTAGTAAGGATGATAGAAAAGCATATTGTATTAGAAGATGTAGACCCGGTTGTATTCTATGGGGTGAACAACATCAACATGCAAATGATCAAAGCCCTTTATCCCAAACTGCGCATCGTGGCACGCGGAAATGTCATCAAGGTGATGGGCGATGAAGAAGAAATGCTTGCCTTTGAAAAGAGCATCACCGCACTTGAGAGACATTGCGTGAAATATAACAGTCTGAAAGAGGAAGACATTCTGGATATCATCAAAGGCGGAAAGTCGAAAAAGGACAGTGTCGAAGGAGTCATTGTGTACAGCGTGAACGGCAAACCCATCACCGCCCGCAGCGAGAACCAGCAGAAACTGGTCAAGGCCTACGAAGAAAACGACATGATCTTTGCCATCGGACCAGCCGGGTCGGGCAAGACCTACACCAGCATAGCACTGGCCGTAAAAGCGTTGAAGAACAAAGAAATCAGGAGAATCATCCTGAGCCGTCCGGCTGTCGAAGCCGGAGAAAAGCTGGGTTTCCTGCCGGGAGACATGAAAGAAAAGATCGACCCGTATCTCCAACCGTTATACGACGCGCTGCAAGACATGATACCCACACAGAAGCTGCAGGAAATGATGGAGCAGAACACCATACAGATCGCACCGTTAGCCTTCATGCGGGGACGGACACTGAACGACGCCGTCGTGATTCTGGACGAGGCCCAGAACACCACTGCGGCCCAAATCAAAATGTTCCTTACCCGCATGGGCACGAACACCAAGATGATCATCACCGGTGACATGACACAAATAGACCTGCCGCCGTCAGTGCGCTCCGGACTGGTGGATGCCGTTACCATTCTGAAAGAGGTGAAAGGCATAGCATTTATCTGGATGACTAAAAAAGATATCGTGCGGCATAAACTGGTGACGCGCATCGTGGAAGCCTACGACAAGCATGAAAAGAAACGGCACTCGAACCACAAGTCCGACAGAAAGGAGCAAGACCTGACCGATACTATCTTTGCAGACATCATGGGACTGGGAGACAACTAACCGAATCACAAACTTTTTAAATTATATCAAGATGAAAGCTTTAACTCAGACAAACTTTGATTTTCCGGGACAGAAAAGTGTCTACCACGGCAAAGTCCGCGACGTGTATAATATCAACGACGATCTTTTGGTGATGGTGGCTACCGACCGCATTTCGGCCTTCGACGTCATTCTTCCCAAAGGTATACCTTTCAAAGGACAGGTGCTGAACCAGATCGCAGCCAAATTTCTGGATGCCACACGTGATATTGTACCGAACTGGAAACTGGCGACTCCCGACCCCATGGTGACAGTAGGCCTGAAATGCGAAGGCTTCCGTGTGGAAATGATTATCCGCGGCTACCTTACCGGTTCGGCCTGGCGAGAGTATAAAAACGGCTGCCGCGAACTTTGCGGCGTAAAATTGCCCGACGGCATGAAAGAGAACCAGAAGTTCCCCACGCCCATCATCACTCCGACAACCAAAGCCGAAGCCGGACACGATGAAAACATCTCGAAAGAGGAAATCATCGCACAGGGCATCGTCAGCAAGGAAGACTACGAACAAATGGAGAAATACACCTACGCTCTGTTTGAACGCGGCACAGAGATTGCGGCTCAAAAAGGCCTGATTCTGGTGGATACCAAATATGAATTCGGAAAGAGAGACGGAAAAGTATATCTGATCGACGAGATCCATACGCCTGATTCCAGCCGCTACTTCTACGCCGACGGCTATCAGGAGAAATTTGAAAAGGGCGAACCGCAGAAACAACTGTCTAAAGAGTTTGTACGCCAATGGCTCATCGATCACGACTTCATGGGAAAAGCCGGACAGCAAGTGCCGGAGATGACGGACGAATATGTGGACAGCGTATCAGAACGTTACATTGAACTCTACGAACACATCGTGGGCGAAAAGTTCAACAAAGCAGACGGAGATGACAATCTGGCCGCCCGCATCGAAAAGAATGTCACAGAATATCTGAACAACAAATAACTTTCCCCTCGGTGTACGAACAGGAAAAGATAAAGCCTTATACAGAGAACGGTCATAAGCGTGAGCAAGTGGAACGCATGTTCAACAACATCGCTCACTCTTATGACCTGCTCAATCATTCTCTTTCTTGGGGAATAGACCGGCGATGGCGTCGCATTGCCATTGATTCTCTTGCTCCGTTCCGGCCTCAGCAAATATTGGACATTGCCACCGGAACGGGGGATTTTGCCATTTTATCGGCACACAGGCTGCACCCGCAAAGCATCATCGGCGCCGACATATCGGACGGCATGATGAGCATCGGACAACAGAAAGTGAAAAAACAAGGACTGGAGCACGTTATCCGTTTCAAACGGGAAGACTGCTGCGCCCTCACGTTTGCCGACAACACATTCGATGCCGTTACCGTAGCTTACGGCGTACGCAATTTCGAAAACCTGGACCAAGGGTTACAAGAAATCCGGAGAGTACTGAAGCCGGGCGGGCACCTGCTGATCGTGGAGCTGAGTTCCCCTAATCATTTCCCCATGAAACAACTTTTTTCGGTCTATGCAAAAGTGGTCATGCCCACACTGGGCAGAATGATATCCAAGGACCACAGTGCCTATGTCTACCTGCCGGCGACAATGGCTGCCTTTCCGCAAGGCGAGGTCATGCAGACGATTCTGAAGAAAGCCGGTTTCAGTCAAGTCCATTTCAGACGTTTCACATTCGGCATCAGCACCATGTATCTTGCCACCAAATAAACATTTCGACATGAAAAAATACGGTTTAATCGGCTACCCTCTCGGACATTCATTCTCGCGTGACTTCTTCAACGAGAAATTCCGGAATGAAAAAATCGACGCCGAATATGTCAATTTCGAAATACCGTCCATAGAATGCTTTCCGGATATTCTGGCCGAGAATACCGATTTATGCGGACTCAATGTCACTATACCCTATAAGGAACGCATCATCTCCTATATGGACGAACTGAGTGAAGAAGCTGCTGCCATCGGAGCTGTCAATGTGGTGGCCATCAGTAAGCAGAATGGCACGTTCCACCTCAAGGGATATAATTCCGATGTCATCGGTTTCACCCGTTCCATCTCTCCGCTCATAGAGTCTGAGCATCAGAAAGCCTTGATCCTCGGTACGGGAGGAGCATCGAAAGCCGTGCACTACGGTCTGCAACGATTGGGATTAGAAACCCGCTTCGTAAGCCGTATGCCGAAAGAAGGCATGCTCTCATACCAACAACTCACTCCGGAAATCATAGACGAATACAAAGTCATAGTCAACTGTACGCCCGTCGGCATGTTCCCCCATACGGGCGAATGTCCGGACCTGCCTTATGAATACATGGACAGTCATCACTTGTTGTACGATTTGATCTACAACCCGGAGGAAACGCTGTTCCTGCAAAAAGGGCGGGAACAAGGTGCCATCATCAAGAACGGACTGGAGATGCTCATCCTTCAAGCCTATGCAGGATGGGACTTCTGGCAAGGAAAAGAACAGACCATGATATGAAAGACAGGAAGAAGGCCCGAAGAATCAGCTGGCTCATCTTGGGCATACTCTGCCTCATTCTGGCGGGTGCTACGTTCTACCTGCAATGGTTTGCCCTGCAGGCCTGCGGGAATGAACGGGGAAAAAACATAGAAGCCTCGTACGATTTCATGTACGAGCACTATCCTTTTCTGCGGCATTGGGTAGACAGTCTGAAGCAGACAGAGGCTTTGCGTGATACGTTCATCTATGCCGAAGACGGCACCAGACTGCATGCCTTGTATCTTTATGCCGACACCACGACCGCACATACGGCAGTAGCTGTGCATGGTTATACAGACAATGCCGTACGCATGCTGCACATTGCCTACCTTTATAACCACGATCTGCACTACAACGTGCTGATTCCCGACCTGCGCTATGCCGGTCTGAGCGGCGGCACACACATTCAGATGGGCTGGAAAGACCGCTGCGACGTGTTGCGCTGGATGCATGTTGCCGACAGTCTGTTCGCCCCGGACAAGAACGGAACCGACATGGTGGTGCACGGCATTTCCATGGGAGCCGCTACCACAGTAAACGTCAGTGGCGAACGACAGCCTCCGTTCGTCCGCTGCTTCGTAGAAGATTGTGGCTACACCAGTGTCTGGGACGAATACGAACGGGAACTGTATAACCGTTTCGGCCTCCCGCCTTTTCCTTTGCTCTACCTGACCAGTTGGGTTACGGAATTGCGCTACGGCTGGAATTTCAAAGAAGCCTCACCGCGCAGGCAGATAGAAAAGTGCAATCTGCCGATGCTGTTCATCCACGGAACCGAAGACACATTCGTACCGACCTATATGGGAGACAGCCTTTTCGCCGCTAAAAAGGGCATCAAAGCATACTGGCGGGTGCCCGGAGCCAGACATGCCGATGCTTATCTAAAATATCCTAAAGAATACACAGAATTGGTGAAAAACTTCGTCGGCAAATACAATATTCCAAAAGATATGAATAACTTGCCGACCGGTAAATGATCCGCGTATGAGAATCGTCGTCTGCCTTTTGCTGCTCCTGCTGCACGCCGCCGGACATCTTACGGAGGCCCTTGCCGGAACCTATACCACGGACAACCTGCCCATGGTATATCTGCAGGACCGTACCCGCCACGTGGTCAACCCGGACAACATCCTCTCCCCGCAGGCCGTACAGCTGATGGACAGCCTGCTCTATCGTCTGGAAACAGAAAAAGGAGTGCAGTCCGTCGTGGCCGTCGTGGAACGAATCGAGGGCGGCGACTGCTATGAATTCGCCATCACACTGGGCAACAAGTGGGGCGTAGGCAACAAGCAGAATAGCGGACTGATCATCCTGCTCTCAACAGAAGACCGCTGCTACCAGATTCTGACAGGCGAAGGACTGGAAGGTACGCTTCCCGATGCCATCTGCCGCCGTATAGAAAACCGCAAGATGGTGCCGTTCCTGAAGACCGGCGAGTGGGACCGGGCCATGACCGAAACCGTAACAGCCGTATGCGGAATCATACAAGGGGACATGTCGCTGACACCGACCGGCACAGATGAACAGGAAACCGACAGCGGCTTGCTCTGGTTCATAGTGCCGGTGCTGCTCATCGGCATGTTCGTCTCATGGTATTCCAACCGTAAACGCAGCACGTGCCCACACTGCGGGAAACATCCCTTGCACCGTATCAACTCCGTCATTCAGACAGACCGTCTGAACGGAATAGAGCACCACAAGGTCTACTACCGCTGTCCGCATTGCGGGCATACCGTATGCCGCTCCCATGATGAGCCATTCGACAACGGAACAGGCTTCGGCGGCTTCCCGCCTGTCGTGGGTCCGTTCCACCGCGGATTCGGAGGACAGGGTTTCGGTGGCGGATTCAGCGGGGGCA
Organism: uncultured Paraprevotella sp.; assembly: GCA_944321365.1. Classification (GTDB taxonomy): domain Bacteria; phylum Bacteroidota; class Bacteroidia; order Bacteroidales; family Bacteroidaceae; genus Paraprevotella. Next base: position 131,046 of record CALULA010000006.1, on the reverse strand, counting down.
ACTTCGGCGGAGGCAGTTTTGGCGGTGGCGGAGCAGGAGGTGAGTTCTGACAGTCACCCTCAAATGACAAACCGGACAATGACTCATTACATTATATAATATAAGGAAAGGAAATGAAGACAAAAAAATGGATGACAGCTGCCATTGCCCTGATGTGCATGGTGCTGCTGAACAGTTGTTCGTACAACAAGATGGTAGAAAAAGACGAAGCCGTCTCCACGGCATGGAGTAATGTCGAAACACAATACCAACGCCGGGCCGACCTGATTCCGAATCTGGTCAGCACGGTAAAGGGATATGCCCAACACGAAAGCAGCACACTGGAAGCTGTCGTGGAGGCACGGAGCAAGGCTACACAAATCACCGTAGACCCATCGAACCTGACAGCGGAAAAGCTGGCCGAATACCAGAAGGCACAAGGTGCCGTAACCTCGGCATTAGGCAAACTGCTGGCCGTGACGGAGAACTACCCGCAACTGCGTGCCAATGAGAATTTCTCGGAACTGCAAGCCCAGCTGGAAGGTACGGAAAACCGCATCACGGAAGCCCGCAAACGCTACAATGAAGCCGTGCAAGATTACAACATACTGATCCGTTCATTCCCGAACAATCTCTTTGCCGGCATGTTCGGATTCAGCAAAAAAGAGAAATTCGAGGCCGAAGCCGGAACATCAACGGCTCCCAAGGTGGAATTCTAATCATAACAACTATACTATTTTCACAAAAAACGAAGCAAATATGAGCAATCAGCGCTACATGATGCGCGGAGTGTCCGCAGCTAAAGAAGACGTACACAACGCCATCAAGAACATTGATAAAGGCATCTTTCCGCAGGCGTTCTGCAAAATCATTCCCGACATATTAGGCGGCGACCCGGAATATTGCAACATCATGCATGCCGACGGTGCCGGAACCAAATCGTCACTGGCTTATGCCTACTGGAAAGAAACCGGCGACCTGTCTGTCTGGAAGGGCATAGCACAGGATGCCCTTATCATGAACACCGACGACCTTCTCTGCGTAGGAGCCGTGGACAACATTCTGGTATCTTCCACCATCGGACGCAACAAAATGCTGATTCCGGGAGAAGTCATCAGCGCCATCATCAACGGCACGGACGAACTGCTGGCTGAAATGCGCAAAATGGGCATCGGAATCTATGCCACCGGAGGCGAAACAGCCGACGTGGGCGACCTGGTACGCACCATTATCGTAGACTCCACCGTAACCTGCCGCATGAAACGCAGCGACGTCATCGACAACGCCAACATCCGTCCGGGCGATGTCATCGTCGGCCTGAGCAGCTGCGGACAAGCCACGTATGAGAAAGAATACAACGGCGGCATGGGCAGCAACGGACTGACCAGCGCACGCCATGATGTGTTTGCCAAATACCTGGCCGAAAAATATCCGGAGACTTACGACAAAGCCGTGCCGGAAGAATTGGTGTACAGCGGCAGCTACCGCCTGACCGACCCCGTTGAGGGTGCTCCTGTCAATGCCGGCAAGCTGGTACTGTCGCCCACACGGACCTATGCCCCCGTGGTGAAGAAGATGCTCGACGAGATGCGCGCGGACATTCACGGCATGGTGCACTGCACGGGCGGGGCGCAGACCAAAGTGCTGCACTTCGTCGGCGAGAACTGCCGGGTCATCAAAGACAATATGTTCCCCGTGCCGCCGTTGTTCAAGGCCATAGCCAAGGAGAGCGGCACAGACTGGGCGGAGATGTACAAGGTGTTCAACATGGGGCACCGCCTGGAAGTCTACCTCGCACCAGAACACGCGGAACGTGTCATAGCCATCGCCAAGAGCTTCAACATCGACGCACAAGTGGTGGGCCATATCGAAGAAGGCCCGCGCTCGCTCACCATACGCAGCGAATTCGGCGAGTTCAACTACTAAGTTCCGCCCTCTGCATCTTATTCATCCACTGTCCGGACGAGTCACCCGACTTGCCCGGACGTTTTTTTCGTGCAATACGTAAAAAAGACCATGCAACACGTACAAATCTGAGGTTTCATCTTGTACACCGAACCTTTTTCTCCTACTTTTGACCATAGAACAAACCCACAAAAGCCACAGATTATGAGACACAAAAAACTTTTTAATGCCATGCTGACAGGCATCATTCTGCTGCATGGACTGCCGGCCTCCGGTCAGGAGATGACTCCGCTCACGGGCACTCCGCCCACCGTACGGGATGCCTGGTACGACATGAACGGCGACGGCAAGATGGAGTACCTGGAGGTGGGCAACAGCACAGAGACGGGCGACGGACAGTGGCAGACGACACTCACCTGGCATGACCTTGAAGGAAATGTGGCCGGAGAGTTTCAGATCCTCCTCTGCACCAACGAACGCGACCTGCAGCTCATCACCGACCTAAACCGCGACGGGCAACCCGACGTGGTAGTGGGCAGCACACTCTGCGTCAGCGACGGCACAGACAGCTACCGGTCGGTAAACGCCCTCGGCACTTTCTACAACGGGTCGCACACGTTCACACCCATTGACATCAACCGCGACGGACGGACCGACCTGTTCTACTACGGAAGGGAGGATACCGGCGGCATGACTTACCGCCCCTACATCCTGTTCCAGACCGAAACGGGCGACTTCATCAAGAAGTACATGCCCGTGGTGACCGATGCCGCCGAACTGAGCGGCACGGAATACAAAAGCGGTGGCAGCGGCATGTTCAGCGTGAACAATACCATTCTCTCCGGAGCATGGCTGCCGGAAAAAGGCGTGAGCTATGCCTCGGAAAACAGCCGCATGGAGGTGACGGACCTGAACGCCGACAGCTGGCCCGACCTTTTCTCGTCGCGGGGAACGGCTTTCCTCTCACTGCCGGACGGGCGATACTACACCGCTTCGATGGGAACCTCCATCAAAGCCTGTGAGATAAACGGCGACGGCATCACGGACTATGTCCTCTTCGACAGCGAGACGGGCGACGTCAGCCTGCGCCGCAGCTCCGCATCGGGCTACACCACGGAGCAGCTGGCCAACAACTTCAACCTGACGGACGTACACATCTGCGACCTGGACAACGACGGAACAGAAGACATCCTGCTCACCATCGACAAGACCCGGCAGACCACTTACGCCTTCCTTATCTTTCTCCGCAACCAGGGCGACGGCACATTCAAGACATCGGAGCAGGGACTGGAGGGCGAATATACCTTCCACGAAGTCGTTCATCCGGACGGCACACCCGTGCTGACCGCCATCAAGGAAGAGACGGACGGACAGGGGGCTCTCGCGCACAACCTCTACCTCATCAGCTGGGACGGCAACTTCAACCTGACGGAGCGGCGGCTGTTGCCCGACGGTTACTGGCCCGCCAACCCGGAAAACCCGTTCATGACCGACCTGAACGGCGACAACCGCCTGGACCTGCTCATCACGAACAACAACATATACTATGCCCTCTTCACGCCGGAAGAGGCCACAGCAACCGCCATCCCCGCCCCCGCCGCCCCGACTTACGCCGTGGACGCAGCCGCCGGACTGTTGCGCATGGAATGGCAAGCCCCCGCCCGAACGGCCGGCCTGACCTACGAGGTGCGCATCGGCACCACACCGGGCGGCGGTGACATCGTAGGGGCGCAAGCCAATGCCGACGGCAGCCGGAGGTCGCCCGGCGAAGGTCATGCAGGCGGCAGCACCTACCAGACGTTCAACGCCGGAAGCTGGCCCGAAGGCACTTACTATCTGTCCGTACAGGCTATCAGTCCCGATGGCACGGGCAGTCCGTGGAGCACCGCCACCGCGTTCGACAACCGGCTGATGAGCGGTGAGTTCATCGCATCGACCAACGAAATGAGCACCATCGACACGCTTCGGGTACAGCCGCTCCACGTCCGTTCCGGCAGCACATACAGCTATGCCCTGCAGCCCGACGGGCATGTCGCCTCGCAGGAGGCCGACGGCAGTGCCCGCATCGTGTTTGAAAGCTACGGACTGAAGACCGTGACGCTCTCGGCCGACGGACACACGTTCACCCAACATGTGCGGGTCAATCCCTTCCGCACCGAAACCGGCGAGGACGGCTACAGCGGCAGCGTGTTCGACCTCAACCAGGACGGCTGGCCCGAAGGCTACGAAACAAAGCTCTACTCCAACACGCAGGGTACGTTCAAGGAACTGATGAAGTCGTTCAACACCGTCCTCAACGCCAGTCACGGCGGTTTCATCACCGACTTCAACCTCGACGGCCTGCCCGACATCTACGGGAACTACCTGAAAGTAAACGGCGAGCAGAAAAGGTTCCTGCTGAACGACGGCAGCATGGACTTCCATGCCTATGAGGGCGACGTCTGTCTCAACACGCCCTCCAACCCGATAGGACAATACGACTATCTCGTACCCTTCGGCGACATAGACAACGACGGACGGGTGGATTTCATAAAGAACGGACTGATGTACAAGAACACCGAAAGCGGTGTTTGGGAACAGAAACTGCTGGCAGAGAACGCCGGCGTCTCCCCCATCTCCGTAGCCGACTTCAACCGCGACGGCTGGCTGGACATCGTAGCTACATACAGCGGCTCCCAATACCGGCAACGGCTCTATCTGAACCTGGGCGGATGGCAGTTCGAGCCGCACGAGCTGCCCGCACAAAGCGGCTCGCTCCAGCTCCGTGGCGTCGCCGACGTGAACGGCGACGGACAGCCCGACCTGATTTATGAGGATTTTGGCCAGAAGAAGGTCTACGCCAACCTCTGCGACGCGGACCTCAGCTTTACGGAACGCATCGCCCTGCCGGGCGTTCCCGCCATAGACCTGAACAACGACGGACGGCCCGAATATGGATCGCACACCGACGAGGACTCTCTCATCTTCCAGAGTCCGGACGGGACACTGACTTACGTGACAAACAACACAGGCTTTGGCCTAAGTGACTTCAGCACGACATTTCAAAATGCCTTCATCGGAAACATCTGTTCAGCATCAGGACCCGTGTCTTATCTCGACGTAGATGGCGACGGCACGCCGGACTACAGCGCATCCGCCCGCATCCGTTCCACCTTCCGGAACACCGCACCCACCGTGCCGCAAAACGTCTATGCCAGCCAGACTGCGGACGGCCTGACCATCTACTGGGACGGAGCGACCGATCAGGAGACGCCCTCGCACAGCCTGCGCTACAACGTGAGCGTGAAGAAGAAAGGCGCAACGGGCGAAGGGGCCTACCTCATCTCGCCGCTGAACGCCACCGACAACCGCGCTCAGACGGGCGAAACGGGCTACATGCACTACCGCACGGCCACGCGACTCACCATCCCGACCACGGCATTGGTGGCCGGACAGACCTACGAGATTCAGGTGCAGGCCGTCGACCCGTGGAACGCGCACTCCGACTTCTCGCCCGTCTGTGAGTTCACCGCACAGGCCATGTCCGTGCTCAGCCTGCCCGGCAAGGGACGCGTAAGCTGGCCCATCCCGTTCGAGACCACCATCGTGGGCAGTCCGCAACTGGACACCGACGGCGGCGTGACAGACGGGAACACCATCCGATGGAGCACGTCCGGACTGAAAACCGTCACACTGACCGTGGACGGCATAGTGAGCCGCGCGCAGATTGAGATTCTGGACCTGCCGGGCATGGGCATCAGCCTGCCGCAGCAGGTACTGCCCGGCGTACCGGTGACAGCTACACTGCCCGCCTATCTCCTGCAATCCGACGTGACATTCGACATCCTGCGCGACGAGGGCGTGCAGTTCATCCACGAGCCGGGCCGGGCAGAAGCCACGTTCATATTCCCGGAAAAAGACGGCACGTATGACCTGAACGTGAAAGCGACCAACGATGTGTTCGGCACCTTGTACCAGAGCACCCGCGTGGAAGTGACAGGCAGCGGCTACCGTCCCGCCCTCACACAGATAGGCACGGACCCGGCTACCGGACTCAACCGCATCGCATGGGACAACACCGCCCTGCTGCCCGCCCCGCTGCAGCCCGGAACGGTGCGCGTCTACCGCGAGACCAACGTGAGCGACCGCTACGAGCTGCTGGCCGAAGTGCCGTATGCCGACGGCAGCTACGTCGATGCCACGTCGACCCCCGCCCTGCAGGCCCAACGTTACAGGATAACACTGGCAGCGGACGGTGGCTTTGAAAGCCAGAGCAGCGCGGTGCATGCGGGCAGCCACCTGATGGTGAACCGCGCGGCAGGACACAACATCAACCTGAGCTGGACACCCTACGAAGGCCGCGACGTGGCACAATACGTCATCCTGAGCGGTCCGTCACCCGACCGGCTCACGGAACTGACCGCCGTTTCCGGCCATACGCTGAGCTACACCCACGCACGCAGTTCGGACGCAGCCACCTACTACGCCCTGTCCGTACGCTTCGACGCGCCGCAGAAACGGGCCACCGGTGACGGTGGCAACGCCGACCGCTCCAACGTGGTCTGCTCCACCGACGCCTTTGACGTCACCATGGCCCAAAGCTTGGTCATCACGTCCGACGAGACGGAGCTGACACTGGACAGCAGACAGCCGCAAGTGCACCTGCACGCCACCCTGCTGCCGCTGGGCACCACGCTCAAACGCGTACAATGGTCTGTCATCGAAGGCGAAGCACTGGCCGACGTGTCGCAGGACGGAACGGTGACACTGCTCGACAACACCACGGGCGGCAACGTGACAGTGGAAGCAGCGGCCACCGACGGCTCCGGCATCAGCGAGACCGTGACGCTCACGGCAGCGGCCTACACCGACATAGCCCCGACAGCCGCCGACGCTGAAGTGAACGTCCGCATCGCCGCAGGCACCCTCCACATCGAGGGCATCAGCAAGACCACGACCGTACGGCTGTTCAACCTGCAGGGCATAACCGTCCTACAGAAAGAAACCGACGTCGACCTTCATATCCCGACAGGCGGACTGAAAGGCATCTACATTCTGCAAGTCGGACGCACCACAAAGAAGCTTCTCATCCCCTAAAAAAACCATACTTCAAGGGGAACGGGGGCATGCCCGCCAATATGCGGCGCATGCCCCCGCTTTTTTTGCCGTAAAGCCCCGGTGCGGGCCGGACGCGGAATCCAGCCGGACACACAGACCGACAGAAGGAACGGAATGCGGGGCACGAGCGGACAAGAACCGCACCATAAAGGGGGAAAAATCCACGCCATGAGAAGGAAAAACCCGCACTATGAGGTAGAAAAAGCCGGACCGTACGGGAAGAAAAGCCGGTCTGCCCGCAAGACAAACTGCGGAAAAGCCGGAACAAAACTATATCTTCAGGTTAAAGATATATATCCTCAGCCTAAAGATGTGTATCTCTAAGCTAAAGATATATATCCTCAGGTTAGAGACAGAGTATGATGGCGGCATCCGGAAACTTGTTCCACCGGAGAACAACAGTTATCTTCCGCCACCGTTCTCTTTCCCCGTCTGACGGTCCTGCGGCGCGTTGCGCAAAACCGGACGGACTCTTGCGCAAAACCTGCAACGACTTTCCGCAACACCGATAGCGGCTTTCCGTTTTTTATTCGTATCTTTGCAGACGGAAAATAATGATTATGGCAGAAAACAATTCTATACTGGACAAACTGGACGGCCTGGTGAGCCGCTACGAGGAAGTGGGCACGCTCATCACCGACCCCAGCGTCATCAGCGACCAGAAACGCTACGTGAAACTGACCAAGGAATACAAAGACCTGAGCGACATCATGAAAGCCCGGCAGGACTACCTGAACTGCCTGCAGACCATACAGGACGCCAAGGAAATGCTGGCTGCGGAAGACGACCCGGAGATGAAGGACATGGCCCGCGAGGAAATGACCGCCGCCGAACGGCGCATCCCGGAGATAGAGGAGCACATCAAGCTGCTGCTCGTGCCCGCCGACCCTGAGGACGACAAGAACGTCATCATGGAGATACGGGGCGGAACGGGAGGCGACGAGGCCGCGCTCTTTGCCGGTGACCTGTTCCGCATGTACACCAAATACTGCGAGATGAAAGGCTGGAAAATCGCCGTGTCCAGTTATACGGAAGGCGCGGCGGGCGGCTTCAAGGAAATCATCTTCAGCGTGACGGGCGAGAAGGTTTACGGGACACTGAAATATGAGTCGGGCGTACACCGCGTGCAGCGCGTGCCCGCCACCGAGACGCAGGGACGGGTGCACACGTCAGCGGCAACGGTAGCCGTGCTGCCCGAAGCGCAGGAGTTCGACGTGGAAATCAACGAGGGCGAAATCAAGTGGGACACCTTCCGCTCCAGCGGTGCGGGCGGACAGAACGTGAACAAGGTGGAGTCCGGCGTACGGGCCCGCTACATGTGGAAGAATCCCAACACGGGCGAGACGGAGGAAATCCTCATCGAATGTACGGAGACGCGCGACCAGCCCAAGAACAAGGAGCGCGCACTGGCCCGGCTGCGCACGTTCATCTACGACAAGGAACACCAGAAGTATATCGACGACATCGCCAGCCGCCGCAAGACCATGGTGTCCACCGGCGACCGCTCAGCCAAGATACGCACCTACAACTACCCGCAGAGCCGCATCACCGACCACCGCATCGGCTACAACATGCAGAACCTGCCGTCGTTCATGGACGGCAACATCCAGGACTGCATCGACCAGCTCACCGTGGCCGAGAACGCCGAGCGGATGAAAGAAAGCGAACTGTAAGGACTACATAAGATGAGACAACTTTTCCCCCGGCAGATTCTCTCGGAAGCGTTCCGGCCTTGCCTGCAACGCTTCCCCGCCGCCACGGCCTTCGTCAGCGCACTGGCCGTGTGGCTGCTGTACCTGTGCTGGGATACGGAAGGGAGGCTCAGTGAACGGCTGATGTACACGCTCATCTACTATCTCTCCGCAGGCAGCGTGCTGACGCTCACCCTGCGGCTCTGGGGCGAAGAGGTGAAAAGCTGTCGCCGACGGCTTATCGTGAACACGCTGTGCCATGCGGCCCTCATTGCCGACGCGGCTTACCTGTACCTGCTGCCGGGCAATACGCTCACACCGGAGGACTGGCTGGCCCACGCCTCTCTTATCACGGCTCTGGTGCTGAGTGTGCCCCTCCTGCCTTTCCTGCGCGACGGGGACGACACCGCCACGTGGTACTTCGCGCTGCAGCTGCTCCGCAACCTTATCATTGCCAGCGCGGTGGGCTGGCTCCTGTGCGGCGGGCTTTGTCTGCTGACGGCCTCGCTGTCCGGACTGTTCGGATGGGAGGTCAGCCCGGCCTGGTACAGCACATGGGCCGTCGCGTGCTGCCTGTGGCTTCCGGCCCTGCTGTTCCTGGGGCGAACCCCGGAAGGAGACGGCAAACACGTCCGCGCGGACTACACGCCGGCTTTCGTACAGAAAGTCATCCGCTGGCTGTTCCTTCCGCTGATAGGGTGCTACCTGCTGGTGCTCTATGCCTATCTGGTCAAAATCATCGCACAATGGGAACTGCCCAACGGGTGGGTCGCGTGGCTGGTGACGGTCCTCATGGGCGGCTGCATCGCCGTGGAGTTCTGTCTCTACCCCCTGCTGCGCCAAAGTGCTCCGGCCTTTGAACGCCGCGTGGCCCGCTGGCTGCCCGTGGCCATCGTGCCGCTGCTGATGCTGATGACGGTGGGCATCGTCCGCCGCATCGGTGACTACGGCTACACGCCCAACCGGCTCTACCTGCTGGTGCTCAACCTGTGGTTCTATCTGGTGTGCGGCGGACTGTTCCTGTCGCGGAAACGCATCCGGTGGATTCCGGTATCGTTCGCCGCCGTGTTCCTGCTCACGTCCGTACTGCCGTGGAACCTGACAAGCTTCTCGCGCCGTTACCTGCTGCGGTCGGTGGACGAAGTGTTCCGCACATCGTGCGACAAGCCCCTGCCGCTCAGCGAAGAGGAGTATGTGAACTGGCTGACCACCCTGCCCCGTCAGGAAGCCCTCAACACGAACGACCGTCTGCGCTACCTGCTGAACGAGATGGACGAGCCTGGCGTCGCCCGGTACATCGATCCGGACGTCTACTTCTGGGGCATCGGCAGACTCATCAGCGATCCGGAGAAATATACCTATATCAAAAATAAAGACGGACGGATACAAGTCGTGGGCAAGGAAGTGCGCAACTATTCCACGTCCTCCATCCCGCCGTTCACCCTGCCGCTGGAAGAGGGCTACAAGGCCATGAGGGTGTATGAAAACCAGGAATGCGACATCCGTCCCTGCGGAAAGGACGGCGAATGGTGGGCCATCAGCCTCCGCGACAGTGTCATGCCCGACGACACGTTATACGTACGGATGGACGACCTGCACAAATGGGGGTCCGGCGATGAGTTCACACCCCGCGAACTGCCCGCCCGTAACAAGAACAACCGCTTCGTCATGACCGGATTCAGCCTGTACCACAATCCGGCAGACAGCGTCCGACACTTCAACCTCTGGGGCTTTTATCTCATGAAATGATTACAACCACATCAAAACATAACAGCATGAACAGACAACAACTTTTTGAGAACATCCAGCGGAAACAGTCTTTCCTCTGTGTGGGACTCGACACGGACATCAAGAAGATTCCACAACACCTGCTGGCGGAAGAAGACCCGATATTCGCCTTCAACAAGGCCATCATCGACGCCACCGCCCCCTACTGCATCGCCTACAAGCCCAATCTGGCTTTCTACGAGAGCATGGGCGTGAAGGGCTGGACGGCCTTCGAGAAGACCGTGAGCTACCTGAACAGCCACTATCCCGACCAGTTCATCATCGCAGATGCCAAACGCGGCGACATCGGCAACACATCGGCCATGTACGCCCGCACGTTCTTCGAGGAGATGCAGCTGGACGCCCTGACCGTGGCTCCCTATATGGGCGAGGACAGCGTGACGCCGTTCCTGGGCTACGACGGGAAATGGGTCATCCTGCTGGCCCTGACGAGCAACAAGGGTTCGCACGACTTCCAGCTGACCGAGGACCGGAACGGCGAACGTCTGTTTGAGAAAGTACTGCGCAAGAGCCAGGAATGGGGCAATGCGGACAACATGATGTACGTGGTGGGGGCCACACAAGGCCGCATGTTTGAGGACATCCGCAAGATTGTGCCCGACCACTTCCTGCTCGTGCCGGGCATCGGCGCACAGGGCGGTTCGCTCGAAGAGGTGTGCCGCTACGGCATGAACAGCACCTGCGGACTGATTGTCAACAGCAGCCGCGCCATCATCTACGCCGACGCATCGGAAAACTTCGCCGCCACCGCGGCCGAGAAAGCCCGCGAGGTGCAGCAACAGATGGCCGAACAGCTGAACAGACTGTAATCCAACATCCTGCAGCCGGTATTCCCCTGACACGGCACAAGCGGGGAATGCCGGCTGTCCTATTTGTTTTTAAACGCCTAAGATATGACAAGGGTAACGGAAAGAGACAGCAACATAGAGGCTCTGCGCCTGCTGTCCATGTTCTTGATTATGGCCGTCCATGCCAACTACGGTGCCATCGGAGTCCCTACACCGGAAGAAGCCTGTCAGACTCCGCTTACCGCTTTCACACGGATACTGATTGAGCAAATCTGCGTTGTGGCCGTAAACGTGTTCGTCATGATTTCCGGCTGGTTCGGCATCAGAGCCACGCTGAAAGGAATGGCCAACATCCTGTTCCAGACCTGCTTCTATTCTGTCGCCGTCACCGCAATCTGGCTGATTGCAACGGGAGAAAGCATCTCCCTGTCCGTGGCCTTTGAATGTCTGTATCCGGGCGACTGCTATTGGTTCATTCCGGCCTACCTCATCCTGTACGTCCTGTCCAAGCCGCTGAATGCCTTCGTGACATCGGCGACAGCCAAGGAACTGCTGACGTTCTGCCTCTGCTACTTCACACTGGAACTGCTGTACGGCATGTTCAGCAATTCGGGCGGATTCTCAAGGGGCTACTCCGCCCTGTCCTTCATTGGCCTGTATGTGTTCGCACGCTATCTGCGCCTGCACGGCGGTTTCCTGACCGGCTTCCGTCCCACGGTCTATTTCCTGTCCTTTCTCGTTGTCAGCCTGCTCTGCTCCGCACTCATCTTCATCTGTCAGTGCCTCGGCTTTCAGACTTCGCTCGGCCTGATATTCTATCTGTCCCCCAATGTCATCTTCTGTGCGGCCTGTCTGCTTGTGGGATTCACCCGGCTGAACTTCAGGAACCGCACGGTCAACCGCCTGGCGGCCTCCTGTCTGGCCATTTATCTGATACACGAGCACCCCCTTGCCAGACCATACTATCACTCGCTCGTCAGATACCTCTACGATACATTCCATGGCCCTCTGTGTCTGCCTGTCATCGGCACCTGCCTCGCGGTGCTCGGTCTGTTCTGCCTCCTGACCGACCGGATACGCCTTGCGGCGTGGAACACCATCTGCAGTACAATAAAACGAGGGCAAAATCATACGGAAACCGGACAACTGCCACCTGACAAAAGCAAATGATTCCGACCGCACTACGGAAAAACGGAACACCTCCATAACCGCTGACAGTACAATTTCTTTCCGTAAAGTATGGCGTATTTCGATTTTTTTTGCGAAATTTGCAAAATTAGTAATGACAATAAAGATAGACCATGGAATTTACTGCTAAGCAGATAGCTGATTTTATCCAAGGAACAGTAGAAGGGAATGAAAATGCAACGGTGAATACCTTTGCCAAAATCGAAGAAGGAGTGCCCGGTGCGCTTTCATTCTTGGCCAATCCCAAATACATACATTATATCTATGAAACCCGTTCCAGCATCGTACTGGTAGACAAAGGGCTGACTTTATCGTCAGAGAAGAATCCGGACGTCACGCTCATCCGCGTGGACAATGCTTATGACGCCGTAGCCAAACTGCTGACACTCTATGAGATGAGCAAGCCCAAAAAGAAAGGCATAGATTCAATGGCTTACATTTCTCCCAGTGCAACGATTGAAGAGGATTGCTATATTGCTCCCTTTGCCTACATCGGTGACCATGTACATGTAGGAAAAGGAACGCAAATCTATCCCCACACAACCGTATATGACAATGCGACGATCGGAGAAAACTGCCTGCTTTATCCTAATGTGTCCGTCTATCATGACTGCAAAATCGGAAACAATGTCATCTTGCATTCGGGATGTGTCATCGGTGCCGACGGATTCGGATTTGCCCCTACGGCAGAGGGATATGACAAGATTCCCCAAATCGGCATCGTAACCATAGAAGATAATGTGGAAATCGGGGCCAACACGTGTGTGGACCGCTCCACCATGGGCTCTACTTATGTACGCAAGGGCGTGAAAATAGACAATCTGGTACAGGTGGCCCACAACGTGGACGTAGGTGCCAACACAGTCATGTCGGCCCAGGTAGGCGTGGCCGGTTCTACAAAAATCGGACAATGGTGCATGTTCGGCGGGCAAGTGGGCATCGCCGGACACGCCGTCATCGGTGATGAAGTACGCTCCGGCGCTCAGGCCGGCATCGCGGGCAGCATCCGCAAAGGGCATGTCACGGTGCAAGGCTCCCCGGCCATAGACGCCAAGAACTTTGCACGGTCGAGCATTGTCTTCAAGAATCTGCCCGAAATGTTCGTTGACGTGAACCGGATGAAAAAGGAAATCGAGGAATTAAAAGAATTGTTGAAACAAGAGAAGAAATAAAAGAGCTATGCTGAAACAGAAAACATTGCAGGGAAGCTTCTCCTTGTGCGGCAAAGGACTGCATACCGGTCTGAACCTGACCGTGACATTCAATCCTGCTCCCGAAAATCACGGATATAAAATCCAGCGTATAGATTTGGAGGGACGCCCCATCATTGAAGGAATAGCCGAGAACGTGGTGGAAACCACACGCGGAACTGTTCTGGGACGCGGCGATGCGCGTTGCAGCACCGTGGAACACGCACTGGCCGCTCTTTACGCCATGGGAGTGGACAACTGCCTGTTGCAAGTCAACGGACCGGAGCTTCCCATCTTGGACGGCAGCGCGGAAATCTACGTGGAAAACATCAAACGCGTGGGCATCGCCGAGCAGAACGCCGTCAAGGACTACTACATCATCCGCAAGAAGCTGGAGGTGAAGGATGAAGAAACGGGGTCGTGCATCACGATTCTTCCAGACGAACAGTTCAGCATCACGGCAATGATCTCTTTCAACTCCAAGGTGCTCTCCAGCCAGTTTGCAACACTGGACAACATGGAAAACTTTGAAACGGAGATTGCTCCCAGCCGTACATTCGTCTTCGTGCGCGAAATAGAACAGCTTCTGGCAGCCGGACTCATCAAAGGTGGAGATTTGGACAATGCCGTGGTCATCTACGAAAATGAGATGTCACAGGAAAAACTGGACCGTCTGGCCGACAGCATCGGCGTGCCCCACCACGATGCCAAGGAAAAAGGTTACCTGAATCACAAACCGCTGGTGTGGGAAAACGAACCGGCCCGGCACAAACTGCTGGACATCATCGGCGACATGGCTCTGATTGGCAAGCCCATCAAGGGACGCATCATCGCCACACGCCCCGGACACACAATCAACAACAAATTCGCCCGACTGATACGCAAGGAAATACGGGCACACGAGATTCAGGCTCCGGGCTACGACTGCAACGAGCCTCCTGTAATGGATGTGAACCGCATCCGCGAACTGCTCCCACACCGCTACCCCATGCAACTGGTGGACAAGGTCATCGAGCTGGGACCGAATACGATAGTTGCGGTAAAGAACGTCACGAGCAACGAACCGTTCTTTGTAGGACACTTCCCGCAGGAACCAGTCATGCCGGGCGTACTACAGATAGAAGCCATGGCCCAGGCAGGCGGATTATTGGTGCTGAATTCCGTAGACGAGCCTGAACGCTGGAGCACTTATTTCCTACGTATAGACCAAGTAAAATTCCGACAGAAAGTCGTTCCGGGCGATACACTCATCTTCAAAGTAGAACTATTGGCTCCCTTACGCCACGGCATCTCCTCGATGAGAGGATACGTTTTCGTGGGCGAGAGTGTCGTTACAGAAGCTACCTTTACCGCACAAATCGTAAAAAACAAATAAACATATGAGTAAAATCAGCCCTTTGGCCTATATAGATCCGGAAGCGAAGATAGGAGAAAATTGCGAAATAGGCCCATTTTGTTTCATTGATAAGAACGTAGAAATCGGTGACAACAACGTCCTGATGAATAGCGTGACCGTCCTGTACGGTGCCCGCATCGGCAACGGGAACGTCATCTTCCCTGGAGCCGTCATCAGTGCCGTGCCCCAGGACCTCAAATTCAGGGGAGAGGAGACAACGGCCATCGTGGGGGACAACAATAAGATTCGTGAAAACGTGACCATCAACCGCGGAACAGCCGCCAAAGGCCGCACGCAAGTGGGCAGCGGCAACCTGCTGATGGAGGGCGTACACGTGGCACATGACGCAACAGTAGGTAACGGTTGCATTATCGGAAACAGCACAAAACTGGCCGGCGAGATAGTCATCGACGATAATGCCATCATAAGTGCCAATGTCCTCATGCACCAATTTTGCCGGGTCGGAGGCTATACCATGGTGGGAGGCGGCACACGGTTCAGCCAGGACATCCCACCTTATATTATATGCGCGCGCGAGCCGGCTGCCTACTGCGGCCTCAACCTCGTGGGACTGCGGCGCAGGGGATTCAGCAATGAACTCATTGAAAACATCCACAATGCTTATCGCATCATCTATCAAAGCGGACTGGCACTGAACGATGCCCTGCAAAAAGTGCGCGATGAAGTACCCGCCAGCCCGGAAATTGACTATATCATCAAATTTATAGAGGAATCAAAGCGCGGATTTGTCCACTAAACAGCACAAGGTCTATGGTATATCGTTTCACCGTCATCTCCAACGAAGTGGAAGATTTCGTGAGAGAAATCAAAATAGATGCAGAAGCCACATTCTACGATTTGCACAAGATGATTCTGTCATCGTGCCACTATGCAGACGACCAACTTACAAGTTTCTTCATCTGCAATGAGAACTGGGAACAGAAGCAAGAGGTTCTTTTGGAAGATATGGGTACAAGCCGGGCAGATGAAGACATCTATCTGATGAAAAAAACAAAGCTTGATGAACTGCTGGAAGAGGAAAAACAGCACCTTGTTTATGTATTTGACCCCGTAGGCAACCGCATGCTCTTCATCGAACTTACGGAAATCAGCTTCGGACAGCCGCAAGAACAACCGGTCTGCTGCCGTAAACACGGCGAGGCTCCGCAACAGACACAGAATATTGAAGAACTATTCGGCAAGGACGCCTCCCTGCCGAATGAAGAGCTTAACGAAGAATTCTATGGCAGCGAAGGCTTTAATGATGAGGAATTCGACACTGAAGGCTTTGAAATCAGTGAAAGATAACCTTATGAATAACACATGAAGCCCCAACTGATTGTATTATTAGGACCCACTGGTGTGGGCAAGACGGAACTCAGCCTTTCTCTGGCTGAGTTTCTTCATTCCCCTATTCTGAACGCAGACTCGCGGCAACTGTTCCGTGACCTGCCTATCGGTACGGCAGCACCTACCCAAGAACAGCTGCTCAGGGTGAAACACTATTTTGTCGGTATACTCAATCTGACTGACTATTACAGCGCGGCACAATACGAAACAGACGTTTTACGGCTATTGCCCGAACTATATACACAGAGACATTGTGCCTTACTCAGCGGTGGCAGCATGATGTATATCGATGCCGTATGCAAAGGTATCGACGATATCCCCACCGTAGACCAGGAAACAAGAAGCGTCATACTTGAAAAATATGAAAAAGAGGGACTTTCACCGCTTGTCAGCGAACTGAGACTCCTTGACCCGGAATATTATGCCATTGCAGACCTGAAAAATCCCAAACGGATTATCCATGCATTGGAAATCTGTTACATGACAGGAAAGCCCTATTCCGCGTTCCGACTCCGCCAGCCTAAACCGCGTCCTTTCGAGATCCTCAAAATCGGACTGTATCGCGAGCGCGAAGAGCTTTATGCACGTATTAACAACCGAGTGGAAACGATGATGGATCAAGGTCTGCTGGAAGAAGCACAGAGAGTGGCCGCCTACCGCAACACCAATGCCCTCAACACCGTCGGATATAAAGAACTGTTCAAATATATGGACGGAACCTGGACATTGGACTTCGCCATCGAAAAGATCAAGCAAAACACACGCATTTACTCACGCAAGCAAATGACATGGTTCCGCAAAGACAAGAGCATACACTGGTTTCATCCTGAGCAACAGGATGAGATAAAAAAACTGATAGAAGAAGTGACAATCCGATAAACTTTTTCTAAATTTGCTGCCAAAACACCAGTATTAGTCCCAACAAACATGAACAACATCACACGTAACATAACCGATGGACTGAAAAAAGCCGGAAGGAAATTCGTCAGCCTGTATCACGGACCGTGGTATAAAAAAGCTATAACCTGGTTGTTCACTTGCATCATTGCATTCATTCTGCTACTCGTGGCTGTAGACATCAACTTTCTGAACCTCTTCGGCAAGTCGCCCGGTTTTAAAGACATAGAGAATCCTGTCAACAGCGAAGCATCTGAAATCTACAGTGCAGACAGCATACTCATAGGACGCTTTTTCAGCGAAAACCGGACTCCGGTGAATTTTGAGGACATCTCTCCCATCATCATTCAGACTCTCATCGACACAGAAGACGAACGATTCTACCGCCATCACGGGATAGACTTTCAGGGCTTATTTGCCGCAGCCAAAGACATCATAAGCGGAAATGCACGCGGAGCCAGCACCATCACCCAACAACTGGCCAAAAATCTTTTCCGTGTACGTACGCAATATTCCACCGGACTGCTGGGAAAGATTCCGGGCGTCAAGATTCTCGTCATGAAAGCAAAGGAATGGATCGTAGCCGTAAAGCTTGAAATGACATTCTCTAAAGAGGAAATCCTCACCATGTATTTCAATACAGTAGACTTCGGGAGCAACTCATTCGGCATAAAAACGGCCTGCCGTACTTATTTCAACACGACGCCCGACCAGCTGACATACGAACAGGCTGCCACACTGGTCGGACTACTAAAAGCGACATCAAGCTACAACCCCAGACTGCATCCGGAAAACAGCAAAAAACGGCGCAACGTCGTACTCACCAACTTATATAACCATGGACATCTTGTTCTGAACGGCAAAAAAGCCACGGTCGCACAACTGGATTCACTGAAATCACTGCCCATAGTGGTGCAACCCCGCAAAGATGAAAGCAGCTACGACGGCATCGCACCCTATTTCCGCGAAGTATTGCCCGAATACATAGACATGCTCTGCGAACAAGGCCTCATAAGCGGCACGGATGCCGAGAACAAATTGGACCTGTATGCCGACGGCTTAAAGATTTATACGACACTCGACACCCGCATGCAACGCTATGCAGAGGAGGCTGCCCTGAAACAAATGGAAATCATTCAGGAACGCTTCTATAATCATTGGGGCAACACGCCTCCCTGGCAAGATGAAAGACACCAGGAAATCCCTAACTTTATAGAAGACCTGGCCAAGAAGACAACAGCCTACAAGCAACTGGAAAAACGGTATGGTTCTCAAACAGACTCCATCTTTTATTATCTGAATCAACCTCACGAAGTAGAAGTTTTCAGCTACAACGGGCCCGTAAAGATGGAAATGAGCACCATGGACTCCATCCGCTACATGGTCAAGTTCATGCACTGTGGCTTTGTCGCCATAGAACCGGACACACGCGAAGTAAAAGCATGGGTGGGAGACATCGACTTCAACTCCTGGAAATATGACAAAGTGACGGCCATGCGACAGCCCGGCTCCACCTTCAAGCTTTTTGTCTATGCCGAAGCCATGAATCAAGGACTTACACCATGCGACACGCGTGTGGACGAATGGAAACAATATCCCGATACCGTCAAAGGCGTGCCGACCAAATGGACGCCCCATAATGCCAACGGAACATTCTCCGGTGCCGATATACCCTTGAAATCAGCTTTTGCACAAAGCATCAACAGCATCGCCGTGAAACTGGGTTACGAACTGGGCATCCACAACGTGGCCAAGACAGCACACGCCATGGGCATCAGGTCGCCGTTGCACGAGACGCCCTCGTTGAGTCTGGGTTCTTCTGACGTCAACCTGCTGGAATTAGTCAATGCCTATTGCACTGTCATCAACGACGGACGGGCCAGCATGCCTATTCTGATTACCCGCATACTCGACCGCGACGGCAACACCATCTATACCGCACAGAACGAAGAGCAACAAGCCATACCATACCGCTCGGCATTCTTTATGCAAAAGCTGTTACGAGCCGGACTGACAGAACGCGGCGGAACAACTGCAGCCCTATGGAGCTATATCTATCCCGTACTGAACTATTCCGAGTTCGGAGGAAAAACCGGAACTTCCAACAACCATTCAGACGCATGGTTCGTCGGAGTTACCCCGAAACTGGTAGCCGGCGGATGGGTAGGGGGCGAATACCGCAGCATACATTTCCGCACCGGAGCTTTGGGACAAGGCAGCCGCACCGCTCTTCCGATATTCGGAAACTTCATACAAAAAGTATTGTTAGACGACCGTTTCAGCAAATACCGGGAGAAGTTCCCCAAAGCCCCTAAAGAGAACATTGACCCGTCGTGCTATACCTGCAGCGGCTATTATCAACCGGAAGAGCCGGACTCTCTCGAAAACACAGACTCCTTAGGCGTACTGTTGCCGACAGATATAGCCCGACCTGAGACCACCGAAGAGGGAAAACCGGCCAACAGCTCCGATACATCACCCAACCCGGAACAGACCGTCCCGGCAGATTCCACGACATCATAGTACATGAAAGAGCGGCATTCAAAGAATACAGACATCACGATAGACGAACAGAATCCGGAATTCCAGACCGCCCTGAAACTTATTCGGTTTACCCGTAACTCGGTTTTCCTCACAGGGAAAGCCGGTACGGGTAAATCTACATTACTGAAATACATCTGTTCGCACACGCGCAAGAAGCACATCATACTGGCTCCTACGGGAATTGCCGCCATCAATGCCGGCGGAAGTACACTGCATAGCTTTTTCAAGCTCCCCTTTTACCCCATGCTTCCCGACGATCCACGCTGCAGTTTCAGCAAGATCCGCGATTTTCTGAAATACAACTCTGCCTTACAGAAAATCATCCGCGAAGTCGAGCTGGTGATTATAGACGAAATTTCGATGGTACGGGCCGACACCATCGACTTCATCGACAAGATATTACGTGTCTACGGACGAAACATTAAAGAACCGTTTGGCGGCAAACAACTGCTGTTCGTCGGCGATATCTTTCAATTAGAGCCGGTGGTGAAAAGCGACGAGCGCGAACTCTTGGCCCGCTACTACCCCACGCCCTATTTCTTTTCGGCCTCCGTATTCCGGGAAATGCGCCTTATATCTGTCGAACTGCGCAAAGTTTACCGCCAGCAAGACGCCGCCTTTATCGCCGTACTCGACCACATCCGCACCAACCAGGCCGGACCGGGCGATCTGCAACTGCTCAACACGCGCCATGCTCAACAAGGAAACGGAAAGCTCAGCCACGAACTGAACATCACATTAGCCACACGACGCGACAATGTAGACTTCATCAACCGGAAAAGACTGCAGGAAATCGACACGGAGAGTATCGTATTCAAAGGCGAAATACAAGGAGAATTTCCCGAAAGCTCTCTCCCCACACTGATGGAGCTGGAGCTTAAACCCGGAGCACAAGTTATTTTTGTGAAAAACGATCAGGACAAGCGTTGGGTTAACGGAACGCTCGGCACCGTCTCCGGCATAGACTCAGAGAACGGACATATCTATGTCGTAACAGAGAACGGACAGGAAATGGATGTCACGCGAGAAACGTGGAGCAACATGCGTTACACCTACAATGAACAAGAAAAAAAGATAGAAGAGGAGGAACTGGGCGTATTCCGCCAATTCCCTTTGCGCCTGGCCTGGGCCATAACGGTACACAAAAGCCAGGGACTGACGTTCAGAAAAGTGACAATAGACTTTAGCGGCGGAGTGTTTGCGGGCGGACAAGCTTACGTGGCACTGAGCCGCTGCACATCCCTTGAGGGTATCACACTGAAAAGAGCCATCACACGGTCCGACATCTTCGTCAAGCCGGAGATCATAGACTTCGCCCGGCATTTCAATGACGGCAGAGCCGTAGAACAGGCCATGAAAGAAGCCAAGGCAGATGTAGAGTATCAAGCCGCAGTACAAGCCTTCGACCGCGGGGAGTTCCGGCAGTGCATGGACCATTTCCTTGCAGCCATTCACAGCCGATATGACATAGAGAAACCGACAGTCAAACGCTTCATCTCACACAAACTTCACATCATCAACCGTCTGCGGCAGCAAAACGAAGAGCTACGCAACCAAATAGCCATTCAACAAAAGCTCATGAACCAATATGCCGAAGAATATTATGAGCTGGGGAATGCCTCCATACTGCAAGCCCACAATTCGCGGGCTGCCATTGCCAATTACGACAAAGCCCTGTCGCTCAACCCTCAATACGTAGACGCCTACATACGGAAAGGTATCACTCTGCAGAATGGAAACGATTTCGATGGCGCACTGCAATGCTTCAACCAGGCCGCAAGACTCTCCACTGCCAACTTCAAAGTGCACTATAACCGGGGGAAAAACCATCTGCTCTGCGGACGAATGGAACAGGCTGTGTCCGATCTGGACAAAGCTGTCTCCCTGAAACCCGATCATGCCAAAGCACACGAACTCTTCGGCGACGCCTTATCGCGCTCCGGAAAAGAAGAAGAAGCCGCCATACAATGGGCCATAGCGGAAGCTCTTAGGGAGAAACGCCGGAAAAGTTAACATTATGTAAAATTTATTTCATTCAGATAAAAGGCATCCATTTTTTTGTACCTTTGGAACAATATTAACCTATTCCATTATCATTATGAGAAAAAACATAAAGGCTGCAATAGGCACAGGCTTCATGTGTATGAGCATGCTTGCAAGCTCTATTAACGTACAGGCACAGAAGCATAAAGCCTATCTTTTCACCTATTTCACCGGGAATGCACCGGAACAAGAGCAAATCTGTTATGCAGTGAGCAAGGACGGTTACAACTACACTCCGCTCAATGACGGAAAACCAGTGATAGCCGCCGACACCATTTCCTTGAAGAAAGGCGTGCGCGACCCGCATATCCTGCGAGGTCAGGACGGCAGCTTCTATATGGTAGCCACCGACATGCGCTCCAGCCAGGGATGGGCCTCCAACCGCGGCATCGTGCTCATGCGCAGCAAGGACCTGATAAACTGGAGCCACCACACCGTGAACTTCCCCGATAAATATGCCGGGACGATGTTCGCCAACGTCACCCGCGTATGGGCTCCTCAGACCATCTACGACCCGCAAAGCGGAAAATACATCGTATATTTCTCCATACTGACCGACGATGGCCAGTGTCCGTACGACAAAGTGTACTGGGCTTATGCCAATGAAGACTTCAGCGACCTGGAGGGAGAGCCGCAAGTGCTTTTCGACTACAGGAAATCGGCCATTGATACCGACATAGTACAGGACGAGGACGGCGTATTCCACATTTTCTTCAAGACCGAGGGCGAAAAGAAAAAAGGCATCCGCCAATACCTGACCAGAGAC
This sequence comes from uncultured Paraprevotella sp., assembly GCA_944321365.1. Taxonomy (GTDB): domain Bacteria; phylum Bacteroidota; class Bacteroidia; order Bacteroidales; family Bacteroidaceae; genus Paraprevotella. The sequence goes on along the minus strand of CALULA010000006.1, from coordinate 108,424 downwards.
CTGCTGGACTTCTCCACGTGGGAACTGCTGCCCGGAACATTTGAAGACACAGACAAGGCCGTAGAAGGCTCCGGCGTGTTCCGGCGCATAGAAGGCGACTGGGTACTGATGTACGACTGCTACATCGACGGATTCTATCAGTTCTGCACGAGCAAAGACCTGAAATCTTTCAAACGTGTGCAAGACACCGCCACGCATGGTGCCTTTACCCCACGCCATGGAACTGTCATCACCATCACCAGAAAAGAACTGAAACGGTTGGAAAAAGCATTTCCCAACACCAAATAACTCTTATCCGTCTCCCACAATACGGGAGACGGATGTTTCCTCTTCACACTGCATCATAACTTAACTTCAAGACATGAAAAGCAAAATCTTTACGCTCGCATTAGCCGCAGCACTCAGTTGCACTGCCCTGGCCAAAAACACAGTCACACGCATCACTCAAGTTACCGAACCCGTCACGCTCGACAGTGATGTGGACTACACTATTTCTGGTGACACACCTTTCGGAGCAGCCGGAAGCATCAACATCACCAACACGGAACATGCCGTAGTCATCATGGAGCAGCTCCGGCCAAGCCAAGCCCTCTCCTACCTGTCCTTCATCACCATCAACGGCGAACCTGCCGTGAACGATGAGAACTGCCAGGTGAAGATGTATGCCTCAGGAGCCATCATCATGCCCTACAGCAAAGACATCAAACCGCTCACCGTCTACTCAGAACAGAACTTCGGCGGCGAGTCGGTCAATGACTTCGGACTGGAAAACTCCGGCGGTTACATGAACACGCTGAGTACCGCCAAGCTCAACAACCGCATACGCAGCTTCAAGCTCAAAAGAGGCTACATGGTCACCTTCTCCATCAGCAGCGGCGGACGGGGTTACAGCCGCTGCTTCATCGCCGACACCGAAGACCTCGAAATGGCCACCCTCCCCGCCGTACTCGACCAGCACATCTCCTCCTACCGCATCTTCAAGTGGAACGACGCCGAGAAGAAAGGTATAGCCAACGATACGGGAGCCGAGATAACCGACGCACTAAACGTGTCGTGGTGCTACAGTTTCGGGCCGGGAGAGGACCGGGGAATCGACTGTGAGTGCGTGCCGCACAAGATTGACTGTGGCTGGCCTACAGTAAGTTCCTTGGGAAGTCTGGAATATTCCCCGCATCTGAAGACCAACAACGAGCCAGGCAACCCGTCGGACCACGGCACCGAAGACCTTGATGACGTATTAGCCACCTGGGAGGATCTTATGGCCACAGGGAAACGCCTGTGCTCGCCCTCCTCGCACGACGGCAGCCTCAACTGGATGTATGCGTTCATGGACTCCATCGACGCCCGCGGCTGGCGGTGCGACATTGTGGACCTGCACTGCTACTGGCCCGAATGGAACCTGCTCAACCAGCTGCAGGGATGGTACGACAGATACAAACGTCCGCTGTGGATCTCCGAGTTCGTCTGGGGAGCCTCATGGAACAACAACGGCATCTTCGACAGCGACCGCACCTATTCCATCGAGAACCAGCAACGGAACTACGACGTGATGAGCAACGTGCTCACCCAATGGAACGGCTTCCCCTACGTGGAACGCTACGCCTACTGGAACAGTGAGGCCGACTGCTCCAAAATATACAAGGACGGCGGGCTGTCCATTCTGGGCGAATTCTACGCCGAGATGAAGTCCGGCATCGGCTACAACAAGGAATATGAGTTCGTGCCTCTCGTGGTCTATAAAGCACCCAGCAAGTTCACCGGCACCTATACGGAACGCACCCGCAAGCTGGAAATCTCCTGGACCAACAAGAACATGGAGCTGACGGACTCCACTCTGCTGGAACTGCGCATCGACGACGGAGAATGGACCACCGTGCAGAAGTACGAATCCTCCGAACGGTCGGCATACACCTACGAGGAGACATTCCCCGCAGACTATCAGAAAGGCATCTACACCTACCGCATCCATAACTACGACCTCGACGGACGGGAACGCATGAGCGGAGAGTTCACGCTCTCGCTCATCGGCGCACAAGGCACTCCCGGTTTCCAATACGGCACACTGACGTACAACGATGCCGAACAGTTCACCACTTATTTCGACGCATCGGACGATGACTCACCCGCCGTCATCATCGGTCTGCCCACCTACAACAATACGGTCACAGTGCCTGTAGCCACAGTCGCTTCCGTCTATGCAGACCGCTTCACCAGTTGGGGATTCCCCTGGAACCAGGGAGACTTTACTGAAACCTACGAGACACCGGAAACCGCAGACTTCATGGTGTTCAGCAAAGGCACGCACGAGATTGGCGACATCACGCTCCAGGCAGGCGAAAGCCCGTCGGCAATCGGCAATGACAGCACGTGGATCGCTTTCGACACACCGTTTGCTGAAGGCGTGACTCCCGTTGTACTTACCACAGTCTTCTCACGCAACAGAGTCTATCCGTATATGGTCAAACTGCTGGATGTCACAAACGAAGGCTTCGCCGTCAGGCTGGTGCGGCAAGAGGCAGCGGACAACGCTTCAAGCACGTTCCTAAGCCAGAACATCTTCTACGTGGCCGCTACGCCCGGACAGGCGGAAACCGACAACAACAAGCTGCTGACAGTGGGACGGAACATGGACGACTATGTGTACGGACGCCGCGTGCGTCTGATGAATTTCACGGACAGCGAAGGACAGACGTTGAGCCTGCTCAATCCGTATATCCTGTGCGGCCCGCAGACCAATAACTTCGATGCGGCCTCAGTTTACCGTATTTCCGCCCTTTATACCCAGAACAGCGACAACGGCGAAGCTGTCACCGGCCTGAGACTCATCCGCCAGAAAGACGAGACCAACACCACCGCCGGACTGGAAAGTATCAACAACGGCGACTATATGGGCTGGATCATCATCAGCGATGACCCCAACAGCGTAGACATTGCCGACGTAAAGACTGACAGCCCGCTGCAGGTGGAAGTTTCCGGCGGACGCATCATCGTGAAAGGAACAGACCGTTATGCCGTCTATGGTCTCAACGGCACGCAAATGCCTGCCGACACGCCGCTGCCTCAAGGTCTTTATATTGTGAAAGCAGGCAACAGAACAGTGAAAGTGCTCGTGCCGTAAAGCTCAGCCACTCTCGCTCTATACGACATCGGTCCCGGTGCACGCTCTCCGTGAGATGCACCGGGACCGATGCCGTCTTTCCCCGCCTCACCGACGGTCTGTCACGGTCTGTTTCCCTTCTTCCGCGTCTGTCTCCTACACCGGACACCGGGCATGTCCGGAAATCATGAGCAAAAACAGTCTGTGTCTTGCGCAAGGAAGGTCACGCTTTTGCGCAAGACTCTTAGCGACATTCCGCACAACATCCGGACGCCTCCGTCTGCCTTCCGGCAGACACAAAGAAAAAGCGGCTTCCCTATCGAAAGGAAGCCGCTCACAAAATCCTCACGGATCAAACCGTCACAACGGACGAATCACATAAGTGAAATCATAGTCCTGATAAGGCAAGCGGTATTGCGGCAACGGAATGGCACCCCAGCTGTTCTCGCAGGCCAATCCGCGCTGACGCGCTGCCACCTTCACCACGCTGAACGGACGCGGCGTCAGGTCGCCGGAATGGCTCTGGTGGGCATATTTGTTGTCACCATCGTCCAAATCCGAGGCCAGGAAATTGAGTGTGCTGCACTCCATCGGCGCAATCGAATAGAATTCCAGTCCGGCTCCGGCATCGTTCTTCACCTGCCAATAACGCACCTCCGTCTTGTTGCCGCTCTCCTGCGGACGGATATAAGGCCAATACTGGTCGGCCACATCTGCATGGTAGAGCCCGATGCGGTCTCCGTTGTTGCGGTCGCAGTAGTTCTCGCCCGGCCCTTTTCCGTAATACGTCAAACGGCTATACTCATCGGGCATGACAATCTGCATGCCGTAACGCATCAGCTCCGGTTTATGCTTGGCATCCGCATTCACTTTCATGGACTCGTTCACCACCAGCTCACCGGCAGAGGTCAAGGTATAGGTCATGGTCAGTCCGGCCTCGACCGAAGGCATCTCATAGACAGCCGTCACCTGCTGAGCCGCTCCGCCGTCAAGTTCTTTCACGTCGAAAGACTTCAGTCTGGTCTCAGGCTGACGCCATGCCTTAAGTTTCATCTGCACACCTGCACCATAATCATTGTCTGTCGGTGCCCTCCAGAAGTCGGGCGTAATGGAATAGCCTTTTTCCAACATTGGCTGTCCGTCCACATCCAGGAAGTCGATCCATCCCGTAGAACGGTTGAATGTAACAGAAGTATTCCCGGCTGTCAGTATCACGCAGGCCAGCATCTCTTCTTTTTCTACTTTCCGGTCGCCATTTTCCAGGGTGCCGTCAGCCATGATTTGCTCTAACATCGGGAATTCATAGGCGTTCACCACGAACTGTTCACGCGCCACGGCATAACCGGCTTCCAGCATCGGCTCGCTTGTCTTCAGTACGAAGTCGAGGTTCAGCACCACTTCGTCTTTCATCTCTTGAGGCAGACTGTATCCCTCCAGCTTCACGGTCTGCCGCTGCTGCGCGGGAATGTCCAGGCTGTTGCGCCCGTCGGCAATCACCTTGCCCCCTTCTTCCAACGTCCAGTGCAGCTCCACATTATCGAGCGGACGGAAGAAATACTCATTGTAGACCTCAATCTCGCCTTTCTTAAGGTCCTTGGCCGTTGCCCAGATGTCCTGATAATAGTAGCGCACTTCATTGGCATGCGGGTTCGGGTTGCGGTCGGGGCTGATGAGTCCGTTGTTGTTGAAGTTGTGGTCGCTGGTCGGATAACGGCCGAAATCACCGCCATAGGCATAAATGTTCTTGCCCTGCGCGTTCTTCACCCGCAATCCCTGGTCCACGAAGTCCCAGATAAAGCCTCCCTGATACTTGGGATATTTGCGCACCAGGTCCCAATACTCCTTGAATCCGCCCTCGGAATTTCCCATGGCATGAGCATATTCACACTGAATCAGCGGGCGGGGATTGTCGCCTTGTGCATACTTCTCGCAGCCGTCATAGCCGTAATACATCGGGCAGAACACGTCGGTCTTTCCGTTCTGGCCTGCCTGCTCATACTGGCACGGACGGCTGGGGTCGTATGCCTTCACCATATCGTAAGCCCGCTCGAAGTTCGGCCCGTAGCCGGCTTCATTGCCAAGGCTCCAGAAGATGATGGAGGGATGATTCTTGTAAATCTTGATATTGCTCTCGTTGCGCTCCAGATGGGCCTTGGCGTAGCTCTCGTTCCGGGCCAGCGTACGGTCGCCGTAACCCATGCCGTGGCTCTCGATGTTGGCTTCCGCCACCATATACAGTCCATACTGGTCGCACAGCTCATACCAGCGCGGGTCGTCGGGATAGTGGCAGGTGCGCACGGCATTGATGTTCAGTTCTTTCATCACCCGTATGTCTTGCAGCATGCGCTCCTCGCTCACCACATAACCCGTCAGCGGATCCATCTCGTGCCGGTTGGCTCCTTTGAACAACACGGGTTGTCCGTTCACCAGCACTTGCGCGTTTTTGATTTCCACCTTGCGGAATCCTACGTTCTGCGCGACAGATTCTACTGTTTTTCCACCGTCGGTCAAGGTGACATAAAGGCGATACAGATGGGGAGTCTCTGCCGTCCATTTCAACGGATTCTTCACTTCGAGCACCGCATGCCCCTCACCGTTGCGGTCTACCGTAGCCTGGTGCGACTGCACTTCGTGTCCATCTGCATCTTTCAGCGAGAGCGTAACCGTCTTGCCCTTGGCCGATGCCGTTGTCCACCTGACGTCCAGACGCCCGTCCTGATAACCGTTCACCAGGTCCGGCGTGATGAACACATCTGCGATATGCGCCTGCGGACGGGCATAAAGATATACCTCGCGGGCGATACCCGTCAGCCGCCAGAAGTCCTGGTCCTCCAGATAAGACCCGTCGCACCAACGCATCACCTGCATGGCTATCAGGTTGTCCTGTCCCGGTTTCAGGAACTTCGTCAGATCGAACTCGGCAGCCACCTTGCTGTCCTCACTGTAACCTACGAACTTGCCGTTCACCCAGACCGCCAGATTCGACGTGGCCGACCCTACATGCAAATAAATGTTTTCGCCTTTCCATCCGGCAGGCACGCGCACCAGTTTGCGGTAAGAGCCGGTATAGTTGTTGCGCTCTTCCACCTTGGGCGGCTCGCTCTTGAACTGCGTGCGCCAGGCATAACCGACATTGCAGTAGATAGCATCTCCGTAACCGTTCAGCTCAAACAGCCCCGGAACGGGGAAATCCATCCATTGCGTGTCATCATAATCCACGGCATAGAAGCCTTTCGGGGCCTTGTCGTGGTCGCGCGAAAAGTTGAACTTCCACTTGCCTTCCAAAGAAAGATAACGCTCGGAATGGTCCTTGCAGCCTGTTTTCGCCAAATCCTCTGTCTCATAGGCAAAGAAAGCCGCACGGGGAGGCAGCGTGTTCACTTCGTTCACCTCCGGATCGAGCCACCACTGAGCTGTCTTCTGCGCACTGACCGACACGACGGCCAGACAGGCGCACGAGAACAATAAATGTTTTAACATGATACCTTGTGTTTTTTTGCGTCCATGACGCGATTAAATAATGAAATTCACACCGTTTACAAAAATACAACTTTTCTTCGTTTTCCCGCCATAAACTAAAGTTTTCTACATTTTATTATGAATTAGTCATAAGATTCATTAACTTTGAAAGAGAAATACAACAGGCTTAATTTCAAGGATACGATTGAAATGAATACAGACTTTTCACCTTCCACCGCCAGCGAAAACAAGACGACACGACAACCGAAACACTGCGACATGGCACAAGGCGCAAAAAAACTGTTGCCGATGCTCTATTGCATCATCGTGCCGATCATTATGGGGATATGCCTTTACACTTATGAAAAAGAGACATTGTTCCGCATACAGGAACTGAATCTGTTTCTGCCCGGCGGCCTTTTCTACCACGACTTTGCCGGTTATCCCGGCGGCACACTGCAATGGGCGGCATGCTTCCTGACCCAATTTTTCTACTATCCGGCTCTCGGCACAGCCATGCTGACCGCACTCTGGATTGCAAACTGTCTCGTCATGCGCTCGGCTTTCCGCCTGTCGCCTTTGTGCTGTACCCTGACCATGCTGCTGCCTGCAGCCTTGCTGGGCGGCATCGTGCAGATGGGCTATTTCATCTACTATATCAGGCTGCAGGGCTATTTCTTCACAGCCTCTCTGGGCATGCTGGCCGCTCTCTCCGCCGTATGGGCGTTCCGGCGGGTCATGACCTGGCAACCCTATGCCGGATATGGCTGGATCGCCATCTGGACAGCCGTCGGCTACCCGCTGTTCGGTGCCTACGCACTGGCCGGAACGGGTTATATGCTCATACTGTGCTGGCGAATGCACGGTCACTTATACGTCAACCGTATCATACCGACAGCCATCGGACTGCTGTTTGTGCTGGGTGTCCCCCTGCTGGCTTACCATATCTATGCACAGACTTCCATAAGCGACATCTATACCGCCGCGCTGCCGAGCTTCAACGTAGATGTCGAATCATATCCGCAATACCGCATACCTTATTATATATTGTTCGCCACTCCACTGATCGGAGCGGTATGCTACAACTGGTCGCCTCCGTTACGGAAAGGGGTATTGCCTGCGACTCATCTGCTCCTGCTGGCCGCCGTGGCCGTCTGGCTTCAAAAGACATGGTACACCGACGGAAACTTCCGCAAAGAATTGCTCATGGCCCGCGCCATAGAGAACGAGGAATGGGACAAGATTCCGGCCATCTTCGTAAGCGACACGGCAGAACCTACCCGGCTGATGGTGATGAACAAAAATCTGGCACTGTTCCGTCTGGGACGTGCGGGCAACGAGATGTACCAATACCGTGAGGGAGGCGCAAGGCCCAATGCTCCTTTTCTGGTCAGGCTCTCACATGTGGGCGGCAAAGCCTTGTACTACCACTACGGCCAAGAGAACTATTGCTACCGCTGGTGTATGGAAGACGGGGTCGTGTTCGGCTGGCGGGTTGAATACCTGAAGTACATGGCCAAGACTTCCATTGTCAACGGAGACTACCAAGTGGCAAGGAAATATCTCAACCTGCTCAAACAGACACTGTTCCACAAGGCGTGGGCCACGAAATACGAAGCCTTGCTCAATCATCCGGAAACCATCCCTGCTCATCCGGAATTTCAGCCTATCCTTGCCATGCTGCCTGAAGAAAACAGTCTGAACACGGACTTGAACGTCATCGAAATGTTTCTGCTCAAGACCTTTGCCTACAGCAACAGCGACAATCCCTACAGGCAGGAACAGTGCCTGATTGCGGCTCTGCAGATGAAAGACATCGGACTGTTCTGGCCGCGTTTCTTCAAATACGCCACCCTGCACCCTGACATACACATGCCGCGTCACTATCAGGAGGCAGCCTATCTGTACGGACATCTGGAACATCAGGTAGACATCAGCCACATGCCCTTTGATGAGGAAGTGAAGGAGAGCTACCGCCGCTTCATGGAGTTCACGCAACAATGTTCCGGCATGACGGAAGAACAAATGGCAGAAGCCTTCCGGCCGCAATTCGGCAACACGTTCTATTATTTCTATTTTCTGGTCAACGGACTGCAAACCTACTGAAAAAGACTCTGAATCTCATAAGCTGTGCTCTGCTGGCCTGCTGCTGTTTCTGCTGCACGCCGCACGTGCCCGACACCTATACGGAAAGTGTCCGGCAGCCTGACATCTATCCGGACTACCGTGACGTCACCGTTCCGCCCAACATCGCCCCGCTGCATTTCACGGTGGACGAGACGGCCGATGCCTATGTCACACGCATCATCTACCCCGGCGGAGAATGGACCACGGACGAAAAGGACGTGACACCGGGCACAGACCGCTGGCATGACATGCTGAGAAATGCTTCCGGCAAAGCCCTCCATGTGGAAGTGTTCGTACAGAAAGAAGGGAAATGGACCCGCCACAAGCCTTTCAGCATCCAGGTGGCACAGGAAGAAATCGACCCGTATATATCATACCGTCTCATCAGCCCCTCCTACGTCACCTACAAGGATCTGACCATCAACCAGCGTAATCTGACGGACTTTGAAGAAAAAATCATGTACAGCAACATGATCAACATGGGGGTCAAAGACGCCCACTGCATCAACTGTCACTCTTATCAGAACTATAATCCGGCCCGCATGCAGTTCCATGTGCGCGAGAATCTGGCCGGCACCGTAATCGCCTACGACGGCAAACTCACAAAAGTGAACCTCAAGACGGACTCTCTGATTTCGGGCGGTGTATATCCGGCATGGCACCCGACCTTACCTCTCATCGCCTATTCCGTCAACCAGACGGGCCAGACATTCCATACCCGCGACCTGCAGAAAGTGGAAGTGCAAGACATGGCCAGCGACCTGATACTCTATGATGTGGAACGCAACGAAGTGATCCGCATAAAAGGCGATGATGACGAGCTGGAAGTGTTCCCTTACTGGAGTCCGGACGGAAAATACCTTTACTATGCATCGGCACACTTCGAGCGCAAAGACACAAGCAGCAACAAGGACCGGGAAACCATCCTGCGGTACAAGGAAATAAAGTATAACCTGTACAGAAGAAAATATGATGCGGAACGCCGTGAAGTAAGTGCTCCGGAACTGGTGTTCGATGCCTCCGCCATCGGCAAAAGCGCCACCCTGCCGCGCATCTCTCCCGACGGACGTTTCCTGATGTTCACCTTGGGCGAGTTCGGTGTGTTCCACATCTGGCACAAAGATGCCGACCTTTATCTGATGGATTTGGGCACAGGAAAAGTGCGCCCCATGAGCGAAATCAATTCAAACGATGTGGAAAGCTACCATTCGTGGAGCAGCAACGGACGCTGGGTCATCTTCAGCAGCCGCCGCAATGACGGCAACTATACCCGGCCTTTCATAGCACATATCGACCGGAACGGAAAGGGAAGCAAACCTTTTGAACTGCCTCAGGAAGTGCCCGACAAGCACAGGAATTTCATGAAAAGCTACAACATTCCGGAGTTCATGCATGGTCCGGTGGAGATCTCTCCGCAGACATTCGCCGCCCTAATCAAAAACACCCAGGCTATTCCCGCCAAACAGAGTAATTAACCTACAAGACATTTCATAATGAAACACCTCAACATCGGCAGGCTGTCACTATCATTCCTGCTGCTCACGGCCTGTCTGAACGGAACGGCCCAAGGCACACTGGAGGACTACCTGCGGGCATATTCCCTATACAATAAGTTCAACGCCACACAAGTCTACGACGACCCGACCGATATCCAATGGGCAAACGACAGCACGTTTCATTACCGGACTTACACACCGGAGGGCATCACCTACCACATCGGTACACTCAACGGCACTCGTTTCGCAACAACGGTAAGCCCCGTAAACATGAACGCACTGGTCCGGATACTGGAACAAGAGACCGGCGACACCATTAAACGGAACACCCTGCAACTGGCACACTTCACAACTGATGCCCGACAGCCGCAATCCATCTCGTTCAACTACGGAGGATTCAAATGGCAAGTGGACAGTGCATGCAGCCCGTCACCGCACCTCACATCAAAACAACAGCTTCCTCCGTCCGGTCCGAAAGCACCGCAACGCCACTGGATGGAAGTAGATGATGAGAAAGGAACCGCCCCCGTTCCCTCGCCGGACGGACGGCTGCAGGCCTACATCAAGAACGACAACGTATACGTCAGCAACCGCGACGGCAGCAACGAACGGGCTCTCAGCTGCGACGGGACCGCCGGAAATTACTACTCCAGCTGGCTCAGATGGAGTCCGGACGGCAAGTGGGTGAGCACCAACAGAATCCGTCCGGCGCAGAAACGCTACGTCTACTATGTGGAAAGCTCGCCCAAAACCCAGCTGCAACCCATCCTGCACCAGCAGGAATACGCCAAACCGGGCGATGAACTGCGGTTCAAGGTGCCCTGCGCATTCAACGTGGAAACCGGACAAACGGCCATACCTTCCACAGAACTGTTCGCACAACAGTACGACCTGTACGGGCCGGAGTGGAATGCAGACAGCAAGACTCTGACATTTGAATACAACCAACGCGGACACCAGATCTACCGCATGCTGGAACTGAATGCGGAAACGGGCCAGGTGCGCACGCTGGTGGAGGAAAGCAGCCCCACGTTTGTCAACTACAACCGCACGTTCCGCCACAAGCTGAAGGACGGTAAAAGAATGATCTGGATGAGCGAACGCGACAACTGGGCACACCTGTACATGATAGACCTGGAGAAAGGAGCGGTTGAACGCCAGATAACGAAAGGCGAATGGGTGGTGCGGCGCGTACTGCGGGTGGACGAGGAGCGGCAGACTATCTTCTTTACGGCCAGCGGCATGAACCGGAATGAGGACCCTTATCAGGTGCATTACTACAAAATCGGCTTCGACGGACGGCATCTGGTCTGCCTCACCCCGGAAGACGGACACCACTCGGCGGTGTTCAATGAAGACTACACCCTGATGATTGACAAGTACTCCAAGCCGGACCAGGCACCGGTGACCGTCGTACGCAGCACGTCCGGCCGCGAGGCCGACAGCCAAGTGCTGGCCCGTGCCGACCTGAGCCGTCTCAAAACCGCCGGATGGACTGCACCGGAAATCTTCGCCGCACCGGGACGGGACGGACAAACGCTCATGTGGGGCATTATCCAACGTCCGACCAACTTCGACCCGAAGAAGACATACCCCGTCATCGAATACATCTATGCCGGTCCGGGCGATGCCTATACCCCCAAGAGCTTCATCCCCTACAACTGGAACATGACGCCGCTGGCCGAACTGGGTTTCATCGTCGTGCAGCTGGACGCCATGGGCACGTCCTATCGCGGCAAGGCGTTCGAGGACGTGTGCTACAAGAACCTGAAAGACGCCGGATTCCCCGACCGCATCGCCTGGATCAAGGCTGCCGCCGAACGCTATCCCTATATGGACAGCACACGCGTGGGCATTTTCGGAGCATCTGCCGGAGGACAGGAAGCACTGGCCGCCGTGCTGTTCCACCCGGAATTCTACAAGGCTGCCTATTCCAGCTGCGGTTGTCACGACAACCGTATGGACAAAATCTGGTGGAACGAGCAGTGGATGGGCTATCCTGTAGACAGCAGTTACATCGCATCGTCCAATGTGGAAAATGCCTACCGCCTGGCACGCCCCCTGATGCTTGTGGTAGGCGAAATGGACGACAACGTGGACCCGGCCTCCACCCTGCAGGTGGCCGATGCGCTGATCCGCGCCGACAAGGACTTTGAACTGGTTGTACTTCCGGGCGTGCGCCACACCATGGGCGAACGCTATGGGGAACACAAACGTTTCGACTTCTTCGTCAGGAACCTCATGAAGACGGAACCGCCCGCATGGGATGACCTTAAAAAAAGCCGGCCATGAGAAAAGGCCGGCTTCATATTCAGCAAAAAAGGAGCTGTGATGTACTGTCAAACTGACAAACTATAGTACACTCCATCGGCATTACGCTCCTGTCTGATTTTCTTCTCCTGCAACAATTGGATGATGCTCAGGCAAAGTTCTGTACTGGTCACCTTGCATTGAGCCTGCAACTCCATGAATGTGCACCGCAACGCACAGGAAATAGCTTTGTAGACTCTCATACTGCAGGATTGGATAACGCTCTTGTCTGGTAACATAATATTCTTTTTTTGTTCATCACAAATTAAACGAATATAATCCAGACTGCGTTCCACTGTTTCACAAAACCTACCTCTTTTTTACCCTTTTTTCAGCAAAAAACGGTGCTCTTTGCTCCCTGCAAGCGAAACCCGACAGCGGGTCACCGAGTTCCCGCAAGCATCGCTCAAGCTGTTCATAGGCCACAGACACCAAAAACGGGACACTTATTCAGCGACATAAACCAACGAAGAAACAAGAATATTCCTTTTCTTTGCACCCGGAAAGTAAAAACAAAAACATTCATGAAAGGACATACACAACAAGACGGACGGAAAAACATCGGCATACAGAACGGTCCGGACTATCAGGACAGGCACATCATCCTGACAGATCAGGCCGGACGGCTGGAACATACACTGCCCCTGATGGCAAAAGCCTACACCGTCCTTCTATGTCGGCAAGGAGAAGGCGAACTGTATCTCAACGGAAACCTCCACCGAATCAAAGCCCACGACATCGCCATCAATCTGCCCAACACCAGCCTGAAATGCGACACGCTCAGCCACGACTTCCGCTTCTTCGCCATCATGCTTTCGCCCAAATACTTCAGCAAACTGAGAGCCTTCACCCATAACAACCCGTGGAACCTCAAACTTTTGCTGGACAAATCGCCCGTTCTCAGTCTGGAAGAATACGAAACCGAGGTGCTCTGCAAATATTACGACCTGCTGAAGTTCAGACTCAACAGCGGCATGCGCCTCTCTTTCAAGAAAGAAATCCTCGGCTCCCTGCTCCTGACGTTCCTCTATGAACTGCACAACATTCTGGAACGTTTCACCAACATACGACCGTATACCTATACATCCAACGAAAATATCTTCTTGAAATTCAATGACCTGCTCATCAACACTTATCCCAAGCCGCGCCAAGTGCAGGAATACGCCAGAAAACTTTGCATCACGCCCCAATACCTGTCCGCCATCTGCAAGGCGGCCTGTGGAAAAACAGCCTCCGATCTGATCAACCAATATGTAGTCAAAGACATACAATACCTGTTGCGTCAACCGGACAAGAGCATCAAAAGCATTGCCTATGAGCTGGACTTTCCGAATCTGTCCTTTTTCGGAAAGTTCGTCAAGAAGCACACCGGCATGTCACCCCGTAAATACCGCGAGGCCCAACTGCAACACCCGGACGCCTGAGTCTCGTCCACTCCTCACAGCATGAAAAAAACAACACGGGAAAAGCATGTCCATGCACTTTTCCCGTGAACCGGCGACAAAAGTACGGTCCGGACCACCCCAACCGTACTTCTGCATCTTTCTATCAATAGTTCTCCTTCTTCACCTCGAAGTAAGCCTGAGGATGCAGGCAGGCGGGACATACCTGAGGGGCTTCCTTGCCCACATGGATGTAACCGCAGTTGCGGCACTGCCACACCGTCTCGCCGTCCTTGACGAACACCTTGTAGTCCTTCAGATTGTTCCACAGGGCCAGATACCTTTCCTCGTGTCCTTTCTCGGCCACGGCAATCATGCGGTACATGGCGGCTATGGCCGGAAAACCTTCCTCGTCGGCAATGTCGGCAAACTTAGGATAGTCCAAAGACCATTCCTCATGCTCGCCTGCGGCAGCCGCCTGCAGGTTTTCAAGCGTTGTGCCGATGACGCCTGCGGGATAGGTTGCCGTGATTTCCACCATACCGCCTTCCAGCCACTTGAACATGCGCTTGGCGTGCTCCTTCTCCTGGTCGGCCGTCTCCGTGAAGATGGCGGCCACCTGTTCGTAACCCTCTTTCTTCGCCACACTGGCAAAATAAGTATATCTCATACGCGCCTGCGACTCACCGGCGAAAGACACCATGAGGTTCTTCTCCGTTCTTGTTCCCTTAATGCTCTTTTCCATAATCTCTCTCTTTTAAATGGTTTTGAACTTAAAAATCTCGTCCCGTCGGACAATACAAAGATAAGGATATTTTTTCCACTATTGTAATTATTACAAGATTTTTTCTCCATTCCTGCGTTAAAGTTTGTATAATCAAGCTCCACCCAACAGAGAAAAAAGCTCCGCCCAACTGTTTTCACAGCATCCTAAGAATCAGCCTGATGGAATGTCCTGAAAATCTGTGCGCAAAAGCGGAAGCATCCTTGCGCAAAAAAGGGCAGCGTCTTGCGCAAGAACAGATTGATTCTTGCGCAAGACGCTGCTCACTTTCCGGCAAGTGACCGAAGGAGTCAAAGCACCCCTTTGCTCGACGGCAACTCAAAATGGTGTATGTCGCGCCGTACGGCCATCTTCAGGCTGCGGGCAAAGGCCTTGAAAATGCCTTCTATCTTATGGTGTTCATTCGTTCCCTCTGCCTTGACGTTCAAATTCATCCGTGCCGCATCGCTCAGGCTCTTGAAGAAATGGAGGAACATCTCCGTAGGCACATCGCCGATCTTCTCGCGACAGAAATCAGCCTGCCACACCAGCCACGGCCGTCCGCCGAAGTCGAGGGCCACACTGCACAGACAATCGTCCATGGGCAGACAGTAACCATAACGCTCAATGCCCCGCTTGTCTCCCAACGCACGCGCCAGGCATTCACCCAGAGCCAGTGCGGTGTCCTCTATCGTATGATGTTCGTCTACCTGCAAGTCGCCGACAGTCCGCACGTACAGATCCAGACCGCCATGCTTGCCTATCTGCTCCAGCATATGGTCGAAAAAGCCCAACCCCGTGCGGATGTCACACCGGCCGCTGCCATCCAGATCCACATGCACTTCGATGTCTGTCTCTTTGGTCTTGCGACACACTCTGGCCTTACGTTCACCTGCAAAGAGGAACTCGGCAATGCGGTCCCAACTGTCCACGTAACGGATGTGTTCATCGTCGGAAGACTGACTGTCGCGCTGCTTCAATATCAAAGCACGGCAGCCCAGATTCAACGCCAGCTGTGCATCAGTCTCACGGTCGCCGATGACCCAACAGGAATCCATGTCGTAATCGCCCGACATATAATGCCCCAACATGCCTGTCCCCGGTTTGCGGGTAGGCAGGCCGTCGGCAGGAAAACTGCGGTCGATGAGCACATCATCAAACACGACTCCTTCGCCTTCCAACGTGCGCATCATCAGATTGTGCACAGGCCAGAAGGTGTTTTCCGGAAAAGCATCCGTACCCAATCCGTCCTGATTGCTCACCATGACAAATTCATAATCCAACCGATGGCGGATGAAACTCAGGTTGCGCATCACGCCCGGAACGAACTCCAGCTTTTCAAAAGCGTCAATCTGCTCGTCTGCCGGCTCCTTGATCAGCGTCCCGTCACGGTCTATAAACAAAGCCCTTTTCATCTTTCCTCCTTCTTATATGTACGCAAGACGGCCAGCAGACGGTCGTTCTCCTGCGGCGTACCCACCGTGATGCGCAGACAGTCGCCGCACAGCTCCACCTTGGAACGGTTGCGCACGATAATGCCTTTCTGCACCAGATAATCGTATATGTCGTTTGCCCCATGCACCTTGGCCAGAAAGAAGTTGGCATCCGTGGGATATACCTTCTCGCAAATGTCCAGTTCTGCAAAAGCAACCATTACCTGACTGCGCTCGCGCAAGAGCTGATTCACCCAACGCTCCACGTCGTAACGGCGCTTCAGCATCTCGACAGCCTGCGTCTGTGTCAGCAGATTCACGTTATACGGGTACTTCACTTTGTTGAACAATGCGATGATCTCCTCGCGGGCAAAGGCCATGCCCAGACGGATGGCCGCACACCCCCAGGCCTTGGAAAACGTATTCAGCACAATGATATTCGGATAGCGTTTCAACTCTTCCCGGAAAGGCTTTTGTGCGGAAAAGTCGGAATAGGCCTCATCTACCACCACCAGACCGGAGAAATTCTCAATCACCCGTATGACCTCATTGCGGTCCAGACAGTTACCCGACGGATTATTCGGTGTACACAAGAAGATGAGCTTCGTATGTTCGTCCACAGCCGCCAGCAGCTTGTCGGCATTCAACTTGAAATCCTTGTCCAACAATACGGAACGGTAAGCCACATCATTGATGTCGGCACATACTTTATACATGCCGTAAGTGGGCGCTATGGCCACGACGTTGTCCTGTCTGGGTTCGCAAAAAACGCGATACACCAAATCGATGGCTTCGTCACTGCCGTTACCCAGGAAGATCTGGCCAGCCTTCACGCCCTTGATTTCGGCCAACTGTGCCTTCAACTCCTTTTGCAAAGGGTCAGGATAACGGTTATAAGGCGAATTGTAAGGATTCTCATTAGCGTCCAGAAAGACAGACGCTTCATGACCGCTATACTCATCGCGGGCGGAACTGTAAGGATGCAACGCCCAAATGTTCGGTCGCACCAGCTGTTGCAATGGTCTCATGGTCATGCTTCCTCCGCTTTAAGTTGATTCAACCTCAACGCCATGGCGTTGCGATGCGCGTCCAGTTGCTCGCCCGCCGCCATGGCCTCTACCGCCGGTCCGATAGCCCTCACGCCCTGCGGTGTCAGTTCCTGGAAAGTCACCTTCCGGTTGTAGCTGTCCAGATTCACGCCGCTGTAGGCCACGGCATAACCGTTTGTAGGCAACGTGTGATTCGTACCGGAAGCATAATCACCGGCACTCTCCGGCGTATAAGGACCCAGAAAGACACTGCCGGCATTGACCACTTTCTCGGCCACCTGAAGATAATCGGCAGTTTCCACGATCAGATGTTCAGGTGCATAACGATTGGTCAGTTCCATGGCCTCATCCATGTCATGCACCAGAATCAGCTTACTGTTGGCCAATGACCTTGCGGCAATATCCTTACGTGGCAACTGCTCCAGCTGACGGTTCACTTCATCCTGCACCTTGGCTATCATCGCCTCGTCTGTAGTCACGAGCAGTACCTGGCTGTCTACGCCGTGCTCTGCCTGCGACAAGAGGTCGGCTGCCACGAAGTCCGGCCGTGACGTCGCGTCGGCCAGAACCGCCACTTCCGATGGTCCGGCAGGCATATCGATGGCCACGTCGGAAAGTGAGACTTGTTGTTTGGCCGCCATAACATACTGGTTTCCCGGACCGAAAATCTTATAAACCTTGGGGATGCTCTCCGTTCCGTAGGCCATAGCCCCGATAGCCTGCACGCCACCGGCCTTGAAGATACGGCTGACTCCGGCTACACGGGCAGCGTAGAGTATGGCCGGATGTACACGTCCCTCACGGTTGGGAGGAGTGCAGAGCACAATCTCGCGGCATCCCGCAATCCGTGCGGGCGTGGCCAGCATAAGAACGGTAGAGAACAGGGGGGCTGTTCCACCGGGTATGTATAAACCGACCTTTTCAATGGGTACGGATTTCTGCCAGCAAGTGACGCCGGGACGTACCTCCACTCTACGCGACTCAAAACGCTGGGCCGCATGGAACGTATGGATATTGTCATGAGCCAGCTCTAATGCAGCTTTCAGTTCAGTCGACACCAGTTTTTCAGCTTCCGCCATCTCGCTCTCAGTCACGGCCAATTCGTCCAAATCCACCTTGTCGAATTGCTTCTCATAGGCCTTCACTGCCTGATCGCCGTTCTGCCGCACATCGTCCAACACGCGGCGCACGGTCTCACGCAGGGTTTCCACGTCCATCACCGGACGTTTCAACAACCTGTCCCAGTCTTCCCTTTCGGGATATTTAATCACATTCATTTTCTTCTTCTCCTTTCCTTATTATATAATGTAAGCCAACCGCCGGTGGTCCTCCGCTCAAAGGATCATCTTCTCCACCGGCACCACCAGTATGCCTTGCGCTCCCAGTTCTTTCAGCTTGGAGATGATCTCCCAGAAGCGTCCCTCATCAATCACCGTGTGAACGCTGCTCCATCCTTCCTGAGCCAACGGCATCACCGTCGGACTTTTGGCCCCCGGCAAAACGGCCACCACGTCCTGCACCTTGTCTGTAGGCACGTTCATCAGCACATACTTCTTGTCCTCCGCGCTCTTCACGGCTTCTATCCGGAAGAGCAATTCATCCAGAACCGCCTGCTTGGCAGCATCCATATCGCGGCGGCCGATGAGCAGTGCCTCGCTCTTCATCACCACAGCCACTTCTTGCAGATTGTTGCTCACCAGCGTGGAGCCGGAGCTGACAATATCAAAAATGCCGTCGGCAAGCCCTATGCCCGGAGCGATCTCCACCGAACCGGTAATCACATGAATATCCGTTTCCACACCATTCGTCCGCATAAACTTGCGCAAGATATTAGGATAGGATGTGGCTATTTTCCGTCCTTCAAACCATGACAGGCCTGTATAATCTGCAGTCTTGGGCACAGCCAGCGACAAGCGGCATTTGCTGAATCCCAGCCGCCGTACAATAACGGCATCTTCTCCCTTCTCCACAAATTCGTTTTCTCCGACGATGCCCAGATCGGCCACCCCTGCGGCCACCGACTCCGGTATGTCATCATCGCGCAGGTAAAGCACTTCAATAGGAAAGTTAGAGGCTTGCACCAATAACGTTCGTTTGGAAGAATTCACTTTGATGTCGGCTTCAGCCAGAAGCGCCATCGTGTCATCATAAAGTCGTCCTTTGGACTGTACTGCAATTCTAAGCATATCTTTTTATTTGTTTGGTTGATGTTTCCGACAATAAAAAAAGGCTCACCGTTCATCGGCAAGCCCTCTCTCTATTTCCTTTCTCTGCTGACACACAGCACCGCCTACCGATTACAAACCGTTAGGATGATGGTGATGTATGGCAACAATATTCTTCATATTTTTCTATTTCACAGACAAAGATAAACTTTTCTGCGGAGACCACCAACAAAAAAACAAAGAAAAAAGAAAAATGAAGCAAATTCAGGCAAGGCTGTTGCCGCAAGGCGTTTCTCCAGGCATAGTAGCAGCTAAAAGAAATGCGCTGAAAATGATTTCGTCAGCAGCCGTCGGACAAACCGGAACGGACAAAGAGTCACTGGCTTGATTCTGAAGATTAGGGAAAGGTATTGCCCTCCTACGGCTGAAACAACAGGCTGCGCCCTTCTCAAAATACAGCAAAACCGACCCGCACAAAGGTTAACGTCCGGTTCAAACAAACAGGAGAATGTACTTATTCGAGCACATTCTCCTGCATTATGTCATACTTTATCACCGACAAAGCACTTTCTTGCCGTTCACGATGTAGATGCCCTTCTGCATCTGTTGTACACGACGACCGGACAAATCATATATCAGGCTGTCTCCATGTACCTCAATGCCTTTTACGTCTTGAACGGACGAGCCACCCTCCGTATCCACTTGGGTGAAATCTGTCACGCGGTTACTCATCGTGTTCAATGCATTAACATCCTTAGATGTCAAGGCACGCGAATAAATGATAAGGTCGTCCAACCTGACATCCACTGACCCCCAGAATGAACCATAGCCCAGATAGAAATCAGGACAGGACCTGATGAAATCCAGCACAAGACCATAATCAAAATCATCGGCTGCGGCAACAGCCTGCCCCTTACATTCGCCCGTATAAATCATCGTACGTACACGGTGACCGTTGACATACAGCGTACAACCGTTCTCACGCGACAGGACCAACGTCACCAGATACCATTTCCCTACCGGGATATTATCAGGAATCACGGTGTTGGGGTGGTTGATGTCGAACCAATTGCCAGTCCCGTCATTAAAGCCGATATAACTATTGCCGGTCAGATAGAGGCGGACGTTGGCCGACGGATTGTAGAACGACCAGACGGCATCCCAAGGCACGTCATCGGTGCGCTTCACCCAAAGCGACACTGTTACCCCGTCCAACTGTTCCTCGCCCGACAACGGGTTGGGCATTTGCGCATAACTGCAAAAACCGTTCGCACCGAAATATTGATGAAGAACGTTACCCGTACGCAAGCTGTCCCGTTCCAAAGACGGCTCCGGCGTGCCGCCCTGCGACAACAACCGGGCTTCCTGACTTTTGTCATAAGCATTAACAAAAGGCTCCCCGTCGAAACCATAATAAGCCTTCATGCCCGTCTGCCAGTCTCCGCTTGGCAATTGTTCAGCCAAGGCCGTCACGTCGTATTCATCTGTCCAGTAGTAATTCCCGGCAGACAGCCTCGCAGTCAGACAGACATCCACATTCTCTGTCAGCCCCACCGGATTATAACGTCCCGTAGACGAAAGGACTTCGGGACGGTCGGACGTCCATTCCAAACAGACAGGCCGCTCCAGCGTCATACCATATAAGTCTACATTACGGTTCACATTCAGACCGTCGCGCACAGGGAAGTCCGAAGTATTGAGCGTATAAGCCAATGCGTAGCGGTCTTCCATCCGATAGCCCCACAAGGCTACGCCATTGCTGCCGCAGGCCGTGAAACAGATGGCTTTCACCGTCGTAGGCTCCATCTGCTGTTCCACAACCACGCCCTGGTATCTTACGCCGTCCAGCGTCAACGTGATATAGGAATTATCGTCGTAGATCTCCCAGCTTCCGGCACAGGCACCGGTCACCGTTCCGTCGGCATTGAGCGTCACATCAACCGGTGTCACCTCTTCCATATTGGCATGGTCCAGATTGTAGCGATGGAGCAACACCTTATACGGTCCGGTCACCTCGGCAGCCTTGAAAAGCTGTACTGACGAAATCTGACTGTCGCCCACCGTCTCACCGTTATATTCAAAAGGAGCCGCCACCGGCCATCCCTCTTCATTCAGATACAACTGGTGGACACGGACCTGGTGTCCTGCCGTACCGTCGTTGAATTTGGTATGATAGACCAGATAGGTATTGCCGTCTGCCGCTGCAAGAACAGAGTTGTGTCCTTGTGCACATTCGCCCACCGTCATCAGTCCCCAGCCGTTGTAAGCTCCCATCACTCTCGCGCCGCGGTTATCGGCGTTCGGGCCGAAGTTCAGCCGCCAGCCGGAAGTGAAAATGGCGTCTGTCCCATTCATATCCTTATATGGCCCGTCCGGTCGCTCCGAACGGAATACGCGCATCTCATAACCGCCATTGGGTTCCAACCCGCCATAGCTCATGAACAAGTAATAACAGTCGCCGATATGCTCAATGTAGCTGCCTTCGCCCGACACATACCAGCCGCCGGCTATCTTCTTTCCGAAGTAAGGATCGACGGTCACGTCCTGTTGACGGCTGTCGAAATCGCTGCCGTATTCCACGTCATAATCGCGCAACCCTGTCGTCTCGTCCAGGCGCAACATATAAATGCCGCCCGACCACGACCCGTATGACATCCACAAAAGACCGTCTTCGTCATAGAACACACACGGATCGATGGCGTGTGGCCAGAAATCTCCCCAGTTCTCCTTATTATAACGGGCCGGGAGATGTTCCTGCTCACCCAGCACCAGTTCCAGGTCGGTCTTATGGAACGATATGCGCTCATCCGTATCGTTGCGGAATCCGGTGTACACCACCGGTCCCTGATAAACGTAAGGGCCTTCTATATGGTCCGCCGTCAGCAGGATGATGCAGGAGTTCCACGTCGGCCCGTTCAGGCTGAGATACTGACACCACTTCTTCATCACCGGATTGTATATCACGTCCGGAGCCCACATATTACCGTCCACCGTCCAATTCACCGCTTCACCATTGGTTCCAGTTCCGGGAAGCGCACAGTTCCAGTCGGCGGCATTAAAGTTTCCAAACGTCACACGTTGCCCCCTGACCGTGATTTCCTTGATCTGGTTCACACAGAAAGCCTCGGAGGACGGTACACCAGATGTAACGGTGCCATCGGGGTCTACTGTGCCCCACGGCAATGTCACCCACGTCCAGTCCTGCAGATTGGCCGTCCGCGCCGTCGCTATGTGCGACCCGAACACATAGTAGAGTCCACTCGTCTCATCATAGACAATGGAGGGGTCATGCACACTGGTACGCTGCATGGTGAAGGTGGAATACATAGCTTCCGCCTCATCCGTTGTCATTCGGACAGGCAATGAACCGTCCTGTCCCTGCACAGGAACGAACAACAAGAGCGAAAGGAATGACAGCAGGCCTTTTCTAAAAAATAAATGAAGATTCTTTTTCATGTACACTCTATGGTTAATGATTTAACAATAATCGCAAAAAAGACAAAGCGCAACCCGTTTTTCCCGAAGGCCATTGCACCTATTTTATATCGAGGCACCTTTCGTCTGATTCAGATAAACGGCAGTCACGTCATAGGCCTGACACGCTGCCGACGACTCCACCCCGCATGGTATTCTTGATTCTATCCGACTAATGTAATGTTTTTTAAGCAACCCGCCAAATATTCGTCCTGCAAAATGCTCAAAAAACAGCAGAGTATCAAAAAAAAGGAAGTGCAAACATGCCGTCCACTTCCCTCACATTTCAGTCTACCGCTCCCATTAAATCCTTGATGACAGCAGCTTCATCCATCTCTTCCGGCTCCAGCTCCAGCCCGCAGTATCCCATCTCCGCCGCCTTTTCTTCTGAAAAGACGAAATAGGTGCAGACGGCTTGCGTGCAGCACTCTCCCGCACTGTTGAACAATGTAGCCTCGATGGTCACCAGATTTCTTCGCACCGCCACGACATGGGCTTCCAATTTCAGATAACGGTCGCAGGTGGAAACCGGACGGCGGTAACGAGTTTCCATCTTAGAGGTAACGCCTGTGGTATTCAACCGATAAAGCACAGCCCATGCACAAATCTCGTCAAGCATCACAGCCTGTATCCCACCATGCAACGTATCAATCCAGCCCTGATAACGCGCTTGCGGACGCCAGTAGCTCACCACTTTCTCAGCATCGGCATAAAAATCCATCTTCACTCCTGCCTCATTGTCCCGGCAACAACCGAAACAAAAATACCCTTCTCTGTGTCTCCACGGATTCTTTATCTTACGCATAGCCGCCGACTCTCCCTCTTTTACCTACACCTCATAATCTACACACGAACGGTTTTTCTTGCAGTCTCTCAACAACGCCGCCACCGCCTGATGGGCAGGATGAACGGCATAGGCCTTCACGTCGTCCATTGTGTCAAACTCACTGTAAAGGGCAATATCAAACTGCTCTTCCGGATTGCCGTTCAGCCCCACCTCTATCTTACGGATAAAAGGTATTTTCTCAGGCAAGGCCTCAATCCCCGCCTTGAACGCATCCATCACTTCTGCTTTGCGCCGGACATCCATTTCCGGATTCAACTGGAACAATACAATGTGTTTCACCATAATCTGTCTTCTTTTTCTGTTATCATTATCCGCACAGGCACACCGGAAAAAAGGGAATCCGTATTCCACAATGCCCGCGAGCCGTTTTTTCTGTCCAAAGATAGCGAAAAAAAAGCGAAGTCACGTGAAATAAACAAACTGAAGTGACAACAATATGTTGCAAATCCGCTAACTTTGTATTTGACGAAAGTGCAATCACCACGTCCCACTTAAAACGAAAGCTTATGTATGTCATCGGAATTGCCGGAGGAACAGGCTCCGGAAAAACAACGGTAGCTAAAAAAATCATAGACAGCCTGCCTGTAAATGAGGTTACGCTTATCCCGCAAGATTCATACTATATAGACGCCACGGAAATGACGTTGGAAGAGAGACGGAAGATAAACTTCGACCACCCGTCGGCATTCGACTGGCCGCTGCTCATCGGACAAGTGAAAGCCCTGAAGGCCGGAAAAGCCATAGAGCAACCCACATACTCCTATCTGGAATGCAACAGGCTGAAGGAAACCCTACACATAGAACCGCAGAAAGTCACCCTCATAGAGGGAATCATGGCCTTGGCCAACAAAGAGCTGCGCGAGCTGATGGACCTGAAAATCTTCGTAGATGCCGACCCTGACGAGCGGCTTATCCGCGTGATCGAACGAGACATCATTGAACGCGGGCGGACAGTAAAAATGGTCATGGACCGCTATCGGAACATACTGAAACCCATGCATCTGGAATTCATAGAACCGACAAAGCGTTATGCCGACCTGATCATTCCGCAAGGCGGTGAGAACGAAAAGGCCATTGAAATCATGAGGACCTACATTCTGCACCACATCAGCGGACAGACCGGTGCCGTTTCCTACCGCTTATGACCACGGACATGAAAAAAGCATGGCTCTTTCTGCTCATCATCACAAGCGTCTGTTATATGACAGCCTGCGGGAACAAGAAGGAGAAAAAAGTATCACCCTTGGGAATCACTTCCCCGGCCGAATACACAGACGGCTACGACCTGCCCCAGATTCAGGAAGCCGGAGAACTGATAGCCATCACGCTGTCCGGCCCTGACACGTACTATGAATATAAAGGAAAAGGCGTAGGGCTGCAATTTGAACTGGCAGAACACTTCGCCAACTCCATCGGAACCAGACTGAGAATGGAGACCGCCCGCGACACGGCAGAACTCATGCGCAAGCTGCAGAACAGCGAAGCGGATCTCATAGCATTGGAACTCCCCGAACATTATACGGCATCGCCAGACCTGTTGTTTGCGGGCTGCAAGTCGGACGTCAAAGACAGCACCGGGACAGCAAAGAGACAATGGATGGTGCGGAAAAGCTCACCGCTGCTGGCTCAGGCCCTCGACGACTGGTATCGTCCGGATATCCGGACGGGGTTGCAGAACCGCGACCGAAGGCGTTTCACACCGGGCGGAGGAGTGAGACGCCGCATGCGCGCACCGATGCAGAACCGGGCGAAAGGCATCATCTCGCCCTACGACGCAGACTTCATACGTCACAGCCGTGCCATCGGTTGGGACTGGCGGCTCATGGCCGCACAATGTTATCAGGAATCGGGCTTCGACCCTGGGGCCGTTTCCTGGACCGGCGCACGGGGACTGATGCAAATCATGCCTGAAACCGCAGACCATCTCGGACTGCCGCGCCATCAGATTCACCTGCCGGGAGCGAACATCGGAGCCGCCGCACGCTATCTGAAAGAACTGGACAGGAAGTTCAGCGATGTGCCCGGACGGGCCGAACGCATCAACTTCGTACTGGCAGCCTACAACGGCGGGGCCGGACACGTACGCGATGCCATGGCACTGGCACGCAAACATGGGAAATCGCCCTACAGATGGAGCGAGGTCTCGCCCTTCATCCTGCGCCTGAGCCAACCGCAGTTCTACAATGATCCGGTCGTGAAATACGGTTATCTGCGAGGAGAAGAGACCTACGGCTATGTCCATTCCATACAAGAACGGTGGCGGCAATACCGCTCATCCGCACCCGGCGGAAGCGGAGGCACGCTCCCGGCACCGGCCCGACGCAACTCGCGGGGCGGATTCAAAAGCAAAGTGCTCAGCGCAGACGAACTGGAAACTAAATACAAACAGGAATAAACATGGTGAAAGAACTTCAGGATGCCTTTGACGAAATCTTACGGACAGAACGGAAGAACGCTCCTCTTGCCGAGCGTTACCGGACACTGGAACAAATACTGAACAGATGCCTGAAGACGCTGACCCGCGACTGTCCCGTAGATTTCACCAACATGGCCGCCCGCCTGCACTGGCTCTGCAAGCAAACCGGCCATAAGGCTTATCCGCTGGAAGTGTTCCGTGCAAGAGCATACCAAATCCGGAAACAGACGTTACAACCCAACGGACCGGACTACCCTTACGACCTGAAAGCCGTCTGCGAAGGCCTGGCAGCCTTCTGTCACACCCCCTTGCCACAGCAACTCGCCGAACGGTTGCCGCAACATTGGAAAAGCATCGCCATGCCGGACGATGTGCGGAAACAGACCAAACGCATGCGTGTCACGGTACACCACTGGAACAACCGCTTCATTTACGGGCGGGAAAACGACGCACCCAGAGAACGACTGCTGAAAATAAGTTACGTCACGGCGGGGAATACCATTTTCGCACAGCTGGGCAACCAACTGTATGAAGGAGCACAGCTCAACCTGCTATCCGTCAAGTGGACAGTCAACAACGCTGACGACAGCAAGGAACATCCCTACGTACTGCAACCGGAAATGCTGGTCCTCGACCCGGATTTTCTGATGGACATTACTGCCGTTGCAGGCTGCATCAGGCCCTACGGCTGGTCGCCCTATACCCACCTGCTGCTCAAATTCGCTCCGGCAGAGCGCAGTGCCGTGCTGCAGGCCGGAAATGCCGCCAACCAGTTTCTGGACGACTGCGTAAACGAGAACGATGCCGCAGCGGAACAGACAGAAGACGGACTTTACCTGTGCTCCATGCTGAAAAGCTTCCGGCAGGATCCGTTGGTCTACTCCACCCTGCAGGACATCGACCGCAGCTTCTTCGACCAATGCCGCAAACAGTTCCACAACATCCGCCAGACCGTACGGGGAAGTTTCAGTACCGCCGCCATCAACATCCGCAAGACGGACGTACAGCTGGAACCTTCGTTCCTTTGCGAAGCCCTCGGACTGCAAGGACGAATGGACCTGCTTACCTGCAGTGCCGACAAGCTGGTGGAACTGAAAAGCGGAAAGGCCGAGGAATATCCGGAACGTCATCCCAAAGAGGAACACAAACTGCAGATAGCTCTTTACAAAGAGATTCTATACTACAACATGGACAAAGCACGCGAACAAGTCCAGTCGTTCCTGTTCTACTCCCGCTACCCGCAACTCTATGCCATAGACGTACCGCGGTCGGACATCCGACGCCTCATCGCCTTACGCAACGAACTGGTCCACATGGAACACCGTCTGCGCAACGGCGCATCGGTCACTCTGCTACAGGAAATGACAGAAGAGCGCATCAACACATCCGGACGCCACGATGCGTTCTATCTGCGGTATCTGCAGCCCCGCATACAGCACGTACTTGCCCCGCTCCGACACATGGAACCGCTGGAAGCCGCCTACTTTCACCGCTTCCTGACGTTCATGGAACGTGAACAGTTTCTGGCCAAAGTGGGCGACGGACGCCCGGACTCCACCGGCGGATTCTCGGAAACCTGGTGCCAGGACACGCCTACCAAACAACAAAACGGCAACATACTGACCGACCTGCACCTGCATCCGCTGAAAGATGAACAAGGCACCGTCACGCATGTACGTCTGGACTTTCCGGAATACGAGGAGGATTTCCTGCCCAATTTCAGGCAAGGCGACATGGTGATGCTCTACGAAAGAAACAGCGAACAGGACAACGTCATAAGCAAACAGTTCTTCCGTTGCGTGGTAGAAGACATACAACCCGACCGGATGTTGCTGAAACTGTCCTACAAACAACGCAACGCCAGCGTATTCCACTGCGGCAGCCTCTATGCCGTAGAGCCGGGCTACACCGACACCTCGTTCAGCCAGGCCTACGCCGGACTGTTCAGTTTCATCACGGCCCCGCCGGAACGCAAGTCGCTGTTGCTGGGAATCCGTGAACCGGAAACCGACACCGGCATACGGCTGAACCTGCCCCATCCCGACCCGGACATGGCAAAAATCGTGCTGCAAGCCAAACAGGCCAAAGACTACTTCCTGCTGATAGGTCCGCCGGGAACGGGAAAAACCTCTGTCGCCCTGAAGTCCATCGTAGAAGAACTGTTGTCCGACCGGCCGGAAAAACAACTGTTGCTCATGGCTTACACAAACCGGGCCGTCGATGAAATCTGCAACATGCTCTCCACCCTGCACCCTGCACCCGAATATATCCGCATAGGACAGGACTTGAGCTGCGCCCCGGAGTTCCGCCACAGACTGCTGAAGAACGTCATCAGCCAGGCACAATCCCGCAGGCAGATCTGCGAGACAATAACCCCCATCAGACTTTTTACAGGCACGGTGAGCAGTCTGTGCACACACAGCGAGCTGTTCTGCCTGAAACGTTTCGATGTAGCCATCATCGACGAAGCCTCACAGGTGCTGGAGCCTCAGCTGCTCCCATTGCTGTGTGCCGTCAGAAAACAACGGGAAGGAAACGCGACAACAACGACATGCGCCATCCGCAAATTCATCCTTATCGGCGACCACAAGCAATTGCCGGCCGTAGTGATGCAACGCACGGAACAATCACGCGTGGCCCATGCCGCGCTGAACGCCATCGGACTGACAGACTGCCGCAACTCGCTGTTTGAACGGCTGCACGCCCTGAACCGCATACAACAAAAAGAAGGCATCGTGGCCCTGCTCCACCGGCAAGGACGCATGCATCCGCTCATCAGCCGATACGTCAGCCGGAAATTCTACAACGGCCAACTGGACACCATACCGCTGCGACATCAACAGGAGGAACAGATTTTCGACCGATACCCTTCAGATCCGTGGACTGCCGCAATAGCCTGCACGCGCATGGGACTGCTCTCTGTCGCTCCTTCGCCAGAGGAGACCCATCCGCGAAGCAACATCCGGGAAGCCGAGGCCACAGTGCGGCTCATCAGGACGCTGCACGCCCTGTTCCATCTGAACGATGAAGAAGAAAACATTGGCAAACGCATCGGCATCATCGTGCCTTTCCGCGCCCAAATCTCCATGATACGCAAAAAACTGCTGCAGACCGGACTGCCGGGAGCGGCAGACCTCACCATCGACACCGTGGAACGCTATCAGGGCAGTCAGCGCGACGTCATCATCTTCAGCACCACCGTCAGCCGTTACTATCAGCTCTCCACCCTGTCAGACCCCGTCAGTACCGACGGCATCCGGATAGACCGCAAACTGAATGTGGCCCTGACCCGCGCCCGCAAACAATTCTTCCTCGTGGGAAACGCCCCTCTGCTACGGCAAGCCGACGCCTATCGTGAGCTGCTGGAGTATCTGACTCCCCTGCAACCGGAAGGATGACCGCCCGCCCCCTTGCACGGCACTGCACCCTTACATTCTTACGTAAGGAATGCCGTATCAGGCCATCAGGCCCCTGCATGAAGCCGTGCGGAATCCTGCATGCCGCCATGCAAGTTCATGGCATCGGGCCATGCAGACTTTTGCACCCGGCTGTGCGGACTTCAGTCTTGCGCAAGACTCCGACCGACTTTGCGCAAGACCGGTCGTATCTTTGCGGAAAGCACCGGCCCGTCATCTGAAGTCTTCTCATTCTCCATCCTGCCAGCCCGTCTCCCCACAACCGGTGTTCCGGCAAGACTCCCCCTTCTCCTCATCCCGCCTTATAGCTGTAGATGTCCTGCAGTGACGCACGGATGAAACGTGAGGCCAGACAGAGCTGTGTGCCCACCGTGCGCTCGGAGACGGAACACTCACGCGCAATGGCCGCATACGACATGCCGCCCAGAAAATAAAGACGGTAAATCCGGCGGCGGCGTGCAGGCAGACCGGCCACCACACGACGGTGCCAGAGGCGAAGCTCACCCGCTAGGCAATGCTCGGCAGCCGCACCGTCCGCACCCGTCCCCTCAACGGCCTCCGTCCACGCGCTCATCACACCGCTCCGCCGGCCATGACGGCGCAGATGGTCGGTCAGGATATTGCGCGCAACGGACCACACCAGTCCCCACACACTCCCGTCGCCATCCAGCCGGATCACGCCGCGGCTGCGCCACAGATGCTCAAAGACATCCTGTGTCAGGTCGTCGGCAAACGAAGCGTCGGGCAAACGCAACGCCATATAACGGCGCACCACGGGACGGTAGCGCAGGTAGCAGGCTGAAAAATGTTCTTCTGTGAATGTTTCCATGATATCTGTTTATGTATCCGTTAATGTTTCTGTCTCCTTTCACACAGGCAAAATTAACGCATCTTTCAGGGAAACCATGGGGCGATAAAGCACAAGATATACGTCAAAAACAACCATTTCAGCCGCATCGGCGCACAAAAAAAGCACAGGCAGGCCGCATCAGCCCGCCCGTGCATGTATGCATTCCGTTTCCGGCTTACGCAGAAGCCGGAAACCGGCGTCAGTTCTCCACCATCGGCAGATACCAGTTGCTGCGGTCGGTCAGCCGCACGAAAAGCGGATCGGAGCGCAGCTCCTCGTCCGTCAGCTCCGGACGGGAGCGGCGGGCCACACGCGATGCCAGGAAGTCCTCGCCCCGGCGGAACGCGAAGCGCATCAGGTCGTAGAAACGGTTGCCGTCGAACGACGTCTGCAAGGCCAGCTCGTCGATCAGATAGTCCTCCACCGCGCGGATGCTGTCGTCCTCCGTGGGCAGCGGCGGCAAGGAATAGTGGAGCGTGTCCATCTCGGCATTTCCGCTGCCCAGAGCATGAATGCCCACTGCGGCAGTGTTGTCTTCAAAGTCATAGAAAGTGTAGCCCGTCTGCATCAGCTCGCGCAGCTCATCCTTGTTGTAGGCTACCATGTTGCCCCGGCTCAGGCCATACTTGAGCACGCAGAAGGCCGTCTGCGGATAACCGGCGCGGTTGATGGCCTCGGCCAGACGCAGCCAAACGGTGCCCGCGTGATACGTACCCACATGAGGCCAGTTCAGGCTGTACTTGCTTATGGGCATGTCATAGGTGAGCGTGGTGGGGAACTGGTACAGACGCAAGTCGCCCAGCCCGTACTGCGGCTCGCCGGCCACCGAGATGTAGTTAAGAATCCACGGATTCTCCGGCGTACCATAGAACTCCGTATCTATCAGTGTGGTGTAACGGGAGATGAACTCCTCGCTGTTCTCCTGCGTATAAGCCACATAACAATAATAGGTGCCATCCACCAGATGTTTCAGATACTCCGACCCCTGCAGGTATCCCATCATGGTCTGCGACAGGGTGCCCACCCGGCCGTAGTAGTCTGACACAGCCATCGGAATCACACTGATCAGCCCGCTGCCGAGCGAAGTGAAACCGCCGTTGCCCCATCCGTAAGACACGTCCTCTTCTGTCATCGTAGAAGCCGTGTACTGGTTGGCATCGGACGAGCCGAACACGGGTCCGTTGGCATAGAGGTAATCGTGATAGAGCTGGGCGGCCTGGGCGAAGTCCGGACGGCTGCCCGTCAGCGATCCCCGCCACAAATAGAGGTCGGCCAGGAGCAGACGTACGGGCAGGAAAAAATTCTGGCTGTCTATCGTGCTGTTCTCTGCATAGTTGAAGTCGCCGTAGTCAGGATAAGGGGTATCGAGATAAGGCTGCAGGTCTGATATGAAATAAGAACAGATGCCCTCCATATCCTTGCGGCATGAGGGATCGTTCATTACCCGCTCCACGTCGGAATAGGACAGCAGCGGCTCTGTATAGAACGGCACCGTCCCGTAAAGACGGGCCAGACAGAGATAGGCCCAGGCACGGTAGGCGCTCACCGCCGCATACTCTTTCATGAACACCCGCTCGCCACGGCGTTCCATGGCGGAGTCGGCCCGGCTCAGATAGAAGTTGCAGTTGTTGATGATGGCATAATAGTCACGGTAGCGGTTGTAGGTGGTGTCGGTCAGGTCCTCGAAATCGGCCAGACCGGACAACGTCTCATCTGTCACCAGAGGATTCAGAGCCACAAGGTCGCCCCTGACCTCACCCAGAATCACGTTGCGCTCGGCCACTTCCTGCGCCAGTGAGATAATGCCCAACATGGAGAACACGGTATCGCCGGCCTGTGAGAACCGGTGGTCTTCTTCGAACATCACGGTCGTGGTGTCCACCTCGCACGAGGCGAGAGCCATCATGGCAGCTCCGCAAATGGCGGCTGCCGGACGGAATATGGATTTTTTAAAACTCATCTTCTTCATCAGTCGTATTTTAAAGGTTTATTTTCACGCCGAGCACAAAACTGCGGCCACGGCCCAGCAGACCGGTGTCGATGCCCTGATAGAGGGGACTGCCCGACATGGAGAGTTCGGGATCGCTGCCCAGATATTTCGTACAGGTGAACAGGTTGTTGGCTGCTCCCCATACGGTGATGCCCTGCAGGAACGTGTAGTTGAATGGGAAGCGGTAGCTCAGTGTGAGCGACTTGAGCTTCAGGTAGGAGCCGTCCTCAATCCAACGGTCGGAGAAGCGGCTGTTGCCCATCGGGTCGCCCCGTCCCACGCGCGGTATGTCGGTCTGCTGGCCTTCCGAGGTCCAGCGGTTGAGCATGGCCGAGGTCTGATTGACCAGCGAGGAGCCGCTTTCCAGTACGGAACGCTGATAGTTGTAGATGTCGCCGCCCAGCGAATAGCTGAACAGCGCGCTGAGCGTCCAGTTCTTGTAGTTCAATGTCGTACCGAAGTTTCCGTAAATGTCCGGATTAGGGTCACCGATGACCGTCCGGTCGTCCTCATTGATGATGCCGTCTTGCTTCAGGTCGGCGAAGTGCATGTCGCCGCCACGGAACTGCTCGCCGCGCAGGCTGCCGTTATACAGTCCGGCCTGCTGCGCCTCCTCCGACGTGGCGAATACGCCCTCGGTCTTATAGCCATAGAACAGGCCCACCGGACTACCCACCTGCGTCACCACCGTTCCGCCTGCGATCTGCGTGTAAACCGACCGGTTATTGTCGGGCAGGGCCGTCACTTCATTCTTATAGTGTCCCATGCTGGCCGAGATCTCCCACGAGAAATCCTTCAGTGCCATGACTCTGGCATGCGCCGAGATGTCGAAGCCCATGTTCTCCATCTTGCCGTCGTTGCTCCAGTAGGAATCAAGTCCGCTCACGCCGCCGATGGACTTCACCGTCAGCATGTCGTCAACGTATGACTTATAGAAGTTGAAGCCGAGGCTCAGCCGGTGGTCCAGCAGGCCCATATCAAGTCCGGCCGAGATGCGGGTCACTCTCTCCCACTTCAGGCGGTCGTTGCCGATGTTGGCCAGCACCAGACCGGCCGACTGGTTCAGGAACGGCGTGGAAGCGAAGTAGCTACGTGAGGCAAAACAGTCGATATTGTCGTTTCCGGTCTGGTCGACACCCACGTTCAGCTTCAGGTAGTCGATGAACCCCACCTTGCGGAAGAACGGCTCGGCCGACACCACCCAGGCAGCCTGCAGCGAGGGGAACACGCCCCACACGTAGTCGCCCAGCTTCACACCGCCGTCGGCGTTGCGTCCGAAACGGGTGGAAGTCTCGGCTGTGACCGTCCCTTGCAGGAAATATTTGTCGGCGAAGTTGTAGTCCGCACTCACGTAGACCGAGGTGGACTTCCAGGCCTCGACGATACCCTGCACTTTGCGGTTGTCCATGTCGTCCGTGATGTTGGGCAGTTTGTCGCCCACACTGTTGTCGGCCTGTATGCCGTCGGAATTGAAGGCGTCGCTCAGGTAGCGGAATCCGCCGAACACGTTGATGCTGTGACCGCCATAACGGTTGTTCCAGTCGATACGGGTGTCGGTCTGCACCGTTGTCTGCTTGGCGGAATAAGCCTTGGCCTGGTTGTCGGTAGGCTCATCCGTTCCGGTGGAGAAGGTGGGAACGCCCTCGTCCGGTATGAAATAATGCTCCGACACGTTGTTCAGGATATAGCTTGCCTGCTGTGAGACAGCCAGCCGGGGCGTGATCTGCCAGCGCGGCATCACGTTCAGCGTGAACAGGTTGTACTCCAGCCTGTTTTTGTTACTTGCATCACCGTTTTCCAGAATGGACACGGGGTTGGACAATCCGAACGTGTCGTAGTCGGCCAGCGTGCCGGTGATGTTTCCGTCCGTATCGGCTGTGTATACACTCAATATGGGAGCTTTCACCAGTGCCAGCGCACCCGGCGAGAGCATGCTTCCCGAAGTTGTGAAGCCATCATCGCGCAAGTTGCGCGTAGTATTGGAATAGCCCACATCGATGCGGCAGGTCACATCCCTGACGATATTCACATCGGCGTTGAAACGCATGTTCAGCCGCGTGAAATCATTGTTCTTCAGCGTGCTCTGCGCATTGGCATAACCCACCGAGAGGTTGTAGCTGGCCACATCGTCGCCTCCCTGCACGTTCACACCGTAGTTCTGGGTGAACGCCTCGCGGTAGACGTAATCCTTCCAGTCCGTATTGTTATGGTAGGTGGCATACTGCTGCTTGTCGGCAGTGTAGTCGTTCAGATAGTCCGGTATGGAAGTGACATTGCCGTTCAGATCCGTCGCATACGAACGGAACTGTGTGGCATTCAGCATGTCGGGCAACTTGGGCATCAGCTCGATCTGCCCGTAGATGTCCACATCGATGCGCGTGGCCATGCTCTTGGAACGCTTGGTTTCGATGACGACCACACCGTTGGCGCCCTTGGCTCCATAGAGAGCCGTGGCGTTTTTCAGCACCGTGACTTTCTCGATGTCGTTCACGCTGATGGCCGACAGTACATTGTTGAGGTAGCCGCTGTGCATCAGCGAGCGGTCGGACTGCGTGTCCAGAATCATACCGTCCAGCACCACCAGCGGCTGCGCGTTGGCGTTGAGCGAATTGAAACCGCCCACAAACAAGGATGCGCCCTGGGCCGGATTGGCGGAATGCAGCAGTACGCGCACATCCGCTCCCAGATGTTTGGCCATCTCGTCCTCTACGGTCAAAGCCGAAGTGAGAGAGAAGTCGTCGGCGGAACTGCGGTCAGACACCCGCACATCGCCTGCAAAGTCCGCCGTAAAGTTTCCGGAATAGAGCCGGATGTCCAGCTCATCGCCGTCCGGCACGAGGTGCGTACGCACGGATGCGTAGCCCGGTGCCTCCACCTGCAGCTGGCTGGCATACATCGGTACGGCAATCTCAAAAGAGCCGTCCTCGCCTGTCAGCGCGCTGTAACGCCCGTCGCCTGCCACTTGCAGAATGGCACCCTGCACGGGACTGCCGGTAGCCGCATCCGTCACCTGCCCCTTGAAAGACACTGTGGGCACCTGGGGCTTCGTTTTCTCCACTGCCGTCCGTACGGAATCCGCTCCCTCTGCCGGCAGCTCTTGTCCGTAGGCACAGGGAGTGCCGCACAAGACCATGCCCACACATATACAATAATATAGATTCTTATTCTTCATTGCCCGCATTTTCATTAGATGGTTTCAAAATAATACAATCAATATTCAGCGTGCGCGTGTACTTGCTGTCGCTCCTCGATGCGGCATTGCTGATGGTCAGTCGTACCGGAGCATCGCTAAGATCGGTGCGGTCGGGGAAATAGTCGCAATAAGTAAACTCATATCCACGCGCCACCCATATCGTGTCGACAGCCGTTCCCGGCACCTCAACCTCACCGCTCTCAAGTTCCTCGCCGGTGTTGTCATCCTCCAGCGTGAACTCTACCAGATTGGGTTTCTGGTCAATGGAGGTAACCCAACCGCGGCCTGTCAGGTTCTGCGGAATGAACACGACACCGATGTCATAGGCACAGGAGTACACGTCCGGCAAAGCGAAAGTCATGTTCGGCTGTGTGCTGAGGACAGAAGTCGTGGTGTACTGCATGTAGTAACTGCCCGAAACACCGGTGTTGGCCGCAGCCACAAACACACGCGTGCCACTCGTCTGCCTTCCTTCCCCGACCAGATAGCGCTCTTCATCCTCTGCCTCGATGATGATTTCCTCGACCATCGTCTCATACGGGTCCATGTAAATGTCCGATGACTTGTAGACCACACCGTTGCTGCAGCCGACCGAGTCATCGACATGCGAGAAGATGCCGCCGTCCTCATACGGGCGGGTAAAGATGTTGCCGCCTGTGGAGATCCAGTCGGGCAGATACGTCTGGGAGTTCTGCTCGAATATGAGATTGTCCACAATGGCACGGCTGGCATAGGCCTCGGCCAGCGAGTCGTTGCCCTCCTCATAATTAAAGAACTTCTTGTAGTCTGCCAGCATTTTCTGCCACGCCGCATTAGTAGGTACAAGCATGGTATAGATGCGGCTCTCATCATTCAGATCGCCTATCTGTTCCCAAAGCTGGTTTTCCAGGACAAACACCGAATCGGAATAGACACGCTCGCCGTCCACCACTCCGCTCACCACACTGTTTTCGGGGTCGAACACCCATTCGTTGAAACTGTACAGATAGTCGGCGATGTCGGAGAAGCCTGCATCCTGACGCAGATAGGTCCAGATGTTGTTGTTGTACGGTGCTTGCCCGGACAGTATGTGCAGCTCGCCGTTGCTGCACTCTATGTTGTATTCACTCACGGGCGTACCGTTGAAACCGGGCACTCCGTCCTCGGCGACGAACGGCATGCGCTTTCCGTTGAGTACGAGCACCGTGTCGTTCACCACCGTAGAAGCGGCAATCACGCCGTGGGCGATGTGGTTCTCCACAACCTGCGACAGAATCTCTTCCTCACTCATATCCTCTCCGGTCACCAAGGTCGTATCGATACTACCCACCGGAGCCCACACCGTATAGCTCTGATCCGAATTCAGATACTTGTCATAGCCTTTTGCCTGCAGCAGGCGTGCGAAGTCTGCCAGATCCGGGCGGCTCTGGATAGTTTGCCAAATCGTCTGCGACGGTCTGGCCACGCCCGTGTAGTGGTCGTCCCAGTCATCGGCGCAGGACGCCACCAGCGCACCGGCGGCACAGACGGTGACACACAGCGTCACACTTCCTATATATTTATTGATGTTCTTCATTGTGTGCTAAATTATTCAGTTTACGATTAATTACGGTCTTCCAGCACCGCGCCGTTATAGACGCTACGCGGACATATCTCGATGAAGTCGACATTCAGGATACGGGCCGTGCGCTCGTCCACCTTGCGGAAGCGCAGGTAGAACGGTCTGCCGTCCAGCTGCTGGGTGGTCACGATATGACGCAGATACCACCAGTCGTCCGTACAATGCTGTCCCTTGGTCACACGGTCGGTATTCACACGATACATGGCATCCGGGCCTTTCATGTAGCCGTGGTTGCGCATGGTCTTGTCGTTTTCCGTGATGGTGACCAGTCCGTTGACGTTCATGGATATGTCATAGATCCGGTCGTCAAAGAGGTCGGCATCGCCTATCATCCCGACTTTGGGGAATCCGCCGCCCAGACTCAGGTCCAGAGGAATGCCCGTAGGCTCCATCCGCTCCGTGTCGTAACCGAAGTAGATCTGCGAGATGGCC
Organism: uncultured Paraprevotella sp.; assembly: GCA_944321365.1. GTDB lineage: Bacteria > Bacteroidota > Bacteroidia > Bacteroidales > Bacteroidaceae > Paraprevotella. The sequence continues at coordinate 70,925 of CALULA010000006.1, read as the reverse complement.
ATGAAGCCGTTGGCCACATAGCCGATGCGTATCTCATACTGTCCGGGCGGCACTTCCGGCAGACGGAACGTGACGTCGAACTCCCCGCCGAAATTCATGTTATCCAGTTTATAGGCCATCAGGTCCTCATGACTCCATCCGTCCGACACTTCCGATTGCGGTATGGGCCAGCGGTTGTAGTAGCACTCACACTGGTCGTCGTAAGTCACGCTCTCGAAGTAGCCGGAGGGGAAATACCACCCCAGCATCTCCACATCCGCATCGTTGCGCACATTGTTGTTGGTCAGCTCGGCCAGCAGACTTCCCGTGTCGATACGTATACGCTCAGTGAGGAACATGTTCTTCACGCCGGTGGTGTATGCCAGCACGTTATTGATGAACTGATAGTTGCCGTTCACCGTGGAGGCACTCCCCGACCGCAGCACCTGAACGCCGTCCATACGGTTGTTGTCGCGCTCGCAGCGGTCCAGATAGATGTTATTGCCCTGCAGCGACACCATCTGCAGGCGCAGCAGCGGTCCGGCCATGGTCTCATAGTATTCCACATAGTCACCGCCTTCGGGCACAGACCAGTCCGCCGTAGCCAGCACGAGGTCGGAATAACCTACGTTGCGGGGCAGGATATGGTAAGCCATGAAGCGGTGCAGCGGATTGCGCGGGTTCGTATAATCATCGTCATACAGTCCGGCATCCTCCGGATACACCTCGTCATAGATTTCCTTCGCATAGTTGGCCAGCGACTGCAGGTCGGCCTCCAGGTCGCCGGTATAGACCGGCTTGGCCATGTTGCGGGGGTCATAAAGCCTGGCATAGACCTCGTCCTTCTCCACAAAGACCGTGAAGCCATACCTTCTGGCCGAAGGCACCTTCTGCCCCTTTCCCGTATAGTTGGCCGCATACTGGGCCAGCTTCGCCTCCATCTCCGGGTCCTCGTCTTTCTCCGGCAGGATGGCCTCGGTCAGGCCCGTACGCCGCAAGGCCTCCATGAAGAGCGTGAACCCCTCGGCCTCGCAGCGGTTGGCCATGAAATCGGGCAACAGATAGCTGGACTGCTCCAGCACGTGGTCTATCGTATGCACCACGCCGTTGCTCACCGTATCGTTCCCCTGTATGATTCTCGATGAATTGTTGAACACATATACGGTCATGCTGTCGTTCAGCGACGCGTCATACTCTTTCTCGATGTTGACCTGCACACGACGGTCGTACATGTTCGGCTCAGCCAGATAGCCCGTAGCGAGGTCCGACGTAAGATATTCCTCTCCGATGAGATGACTCTTGGCCAGGGCCTCCACCACCGAGTCCGGAAGCGTCTCCAGGGTATAGTCAGGATAGTTCTCACTGATATACTGCTCCACGGCCTCGTTGGTAGGAGCCAGACAGGTGTACTCGCCATAGGCATACATCAGTCCTTTCACACCGGCCCGCTGCAGCAGTGCGGAAAAATCGCTGTAGCGGCTGTCGGCGTCAAGGAAGTCGCCGATGGTCTGTCCGACGAACACATAATAACTGTCGCCCTCGACCCCGTCGTCATAACATCCTGAGAGCAGCACGGAAGCCATAGCCATACATGCCACGCTCCATCCCGTCAGCAGGCGGGCCGCAGCCCTGCGCCATAAGGCAGCCTTATTCATGATTCTGCGTTTCATATATCTTGTCTTGATTTCAAAAAATACACATTAATATACATAAGCCTGATTCTGGTCGTCCGCCAGCATCGGGTTCACATCGATCTCGTTCTGATAAATCGGCAGGAACAGATTGTCCAGCGAGCCGAGACGCGCCACGGCGTCGTTGCCGTTCGACTTGTAGCGACGCAGCAGATAAGTGTTGCGCAAGACAGACATGGTCTGCGTCGGATTATCCGAATGGCGCACCATGCGCACCAGGTCGTACCACCGCTTGCCCTCGAACATCAGCTCGCGCTGACGCTCGTCGAGCACGAGCGTCTTGATCTGACTCTCGTCATACTGCAGCTCGCTTGCTCCGCCGCAGGCTCTGGCATTGACCGCCGTCACCAGGTCGAACGCCTCCCGGCAATTCTCCTCGCCGCCCATATAAGCCAGGGCCTCGGCACGCATGAGCATCACATCGGTCAGGCGGTAGACAATCCAGTTCTCGGCAGTGGACCGCAATCCATGGGTCACCGTACCGTTCGAAATCATCGGAATGCCGCGGAATTTGTACACCACGTATGCAGAACTGGTGTTCATTCCGTCATACGAGGTGTTCGTCATCAGGCGTTTGTCCGCCATGTTGTCAAACAGACTCCCGTTGGTGCGTGTCGTCATGTAAGTGGCCACATCGAGCCGCCCGTTATTATTGTCGTGCGCACCATAGAAAAAGGTCACGCCCTCATTGCCATTAGACCGGTACTCCAGATTGTACTGCATCTCGAAGATGCTCTCGAACGAATTGCCCGTATAAAAGATCATCTCGTAAGGATAATCATAATACATTGTCGGATTGTAGGAGGAGTTCAGCAGCGGATAGCCATTATAAAGCCGCAAATCGCCCTCGTAGCTGTAGTCCGAGAAGTCGCCGGCGGCTATCTGCTCCTGCAGCTCATTATAGTCCGCCATCTTCTCGTCCATGATCTGGCGGCAATATTCCGCACACTGCGCGTAGTCGCCGCGCCACAGATGCACATCGGCCAACAGTGCACGCACGGACTGCTTGTTCAGCCGCCCCTTCTGCTCCGCACGCTCCTCGAAATATTTGCGGTCCCAGATATGCTTCTCAGCCCACTCCAGGTCCTCGACAATGAGATTGAGCACGGCATCCTCGCCGGAGGCGTCCACCTTGAAGTCCACATCATCGCCGATAGTGGCCTGCGTCACCAGCGGCAGCCGTTCGAACGAACGCACGAGGTAGAAATAACACAGCGCACGTATGGCCCTTGCCTCGGCCTGATGCGTCTGCAGTTCTCCCATGGAGTAGTTGCCGTCCTTCGCCTGTGCCTGCGGCGCATAGTGCAGGACGGTGTTGCACAGGTTGATGACATTATAGAACGGAGCCCACGAGGTCCAGGGATTGCTGGGCGTGATGTTGTTGGTATAGAAATATGTCAGGTCGTTGTCCTTCTGCAGCTCGGCGTTGTCCGTCACATTGTCGCCCCGCAGCTCGCCCCAAAGAATCACCCGCCGGATGAAGTCTGCATTCTGCATCTCATAGTAGCAGGACGTAATGACGCTCTCCACCTCGCTCTTCTTTTCCCAATAGTTCTCGGCTACCACTCCGTTGAGCGGAGTGATGGTCAGGAAATCGCCGCAAGAGGACAGCGCGGCCCCCGCGAATGTCAGGGCCAGCACACCTTTTATGATTGTCTTTTTCATATCGCTCTTCTTTTTAATGGTTAGAATGTAGCCGTCAGACCGAACGTGTACGACTTGGCTCTCGGTGTGATGGCCTCGTCCGCCGTCACGCCATAACCACCATAGCTCACCTCAGGGTCCACACCGGAATACTTCGTCAGACAGAACAGGTTCTCGCCGCTCACATAGAAGCTCAGGCGCGACAGGCCGATACGCTTTATCCACCGCGCATCCATATTATAGGATATCTGCAGATAGTTCAACCGCAGGAAAGAGCCGTCTTCCACAAAGCGGTCGCTACCCAGCCAGTTATAGCCCATATTATACAGGGCACGGGGCAGCACCATGGCACCGTCCGCACCGTCGCCTTCCTTACGCCAGCGGTAATTCACAGCCGTGCTCTGGTTGTTTGAGCCGTACATGTTCTCTGCATTCATACGGGCCTTGTTGATAATCTTGTTGCCGTAACGGTAGTTGAACTGTGCGTTCAAGCTCCATCCCTTGTAGTGGAGCCGGAATCCGAAACCACCCGTCAGCTTGGGCAGTGAGCTGCCCAGATAGACGATGTCATACTGGTCGATGGACCCGTCGTGGTTGATATCCTCATAAATGGCATCACCGCCCTGGAAAGCATAACGCGCGCCATTGTAGTCATAATACATCTGCAGCGGCTCTCCCTTCGCACCGTAAATCACATTGCCGCCCGCATCGCGCGCCACCGGACAAGTCGCCCCTGCAGCCGTAGCCTTCTCGTAATTGTCGTAACTGTAGGCATACACGCCCTTGTAGCGCAAGCCGTAGATGGCACCGAACGGATTGTCTATCTGCACGCGGGTCATGTATTCGCCGTTATCCGGAATGTTGATGCCCGTGCCGTTGATAGACGCCAGACGGATCGGGTCCATCTTCGTAATCGTATTGCGGTTGTTGGCGAACGTAAAGTTAAACGTAGCGGACAAATCGCCTACCAGCTTCACTCTGTTCAACTGGAAATTGATCTCATAACCTTGGTTCAGCATGTCACCGCCGTTCTCCCATGCCAATGAAGAAAAGCCCGTTGAAGTCGGAATACTCGTATTCTTCATCAGAATGTCGGTAGCCATATTGCGGTACAGGTTGATATCTGCCGTAACCAAATCATTGAACAAACCGATATTCCAGCCCAGGTTCCACTGGGTGTTCTTCTCCCAACGCAAGTCTGTCAGCTGCACGTTGCCCGGCCGCATGCTGATGTCGCCTATGTATGCTCCGCCCGCATTGTATACGCTGTAATACGTGTCGCTGCTGTTCGGCTCACGTCCTGTTGCTCCATAACTGAAACGCATGGCAAACATGCTCAGCCATTTTTTGGAGAAGTCCATCCATTTCTCGTCTGAGATGTTCCAGCGTCCGGAAGCGGAATAGAAAATACCCCAACGGTAATTGGGTCCGAACTTCGTGCTGCCGTCACCACGGACAGCGGCATCCAGCATATAACGGCCCTTGTAGGCATAATGTCCTTGGAATACCCAGTTGGCGTTCCGCCAGTGTCCGGCAGAAGTCGTCGTAGAATTGAGATGTCCTCCTGAAGCTGCCGATGTAATGGTACCGCTCGGAATGGAATAAGATGACACCGACTGCCCGCTGGACGTTCCGGACGTCATCTCGCCCTTGAAGAACAGACTCACGGAATGGTCTTCGTTCAGGATATGAGGAATGAACGTCAATTGATGCCGGGTCGTAAAGGCAAAGCTCTTGTCAAAAGCCGACGAGGCTGTGTTCACATCGGTCACCTCCTGCGTCCAGTCTCTGGAACGCAACTCCCAAGGATAATACGTATCGGCATATTTATTGTAGATACTCAGATAAACCGTTCCGTTGTAGTTCAACTGATGCGAGCTCTGGTCAATGCCCAGCAGACGGTACTGAATATCGAACTGCGGGACGATATTGTAGGTGCGGTCCTCTTTCTGTGCCAGATAGGCCGATGCCACCGGATTGACCAGATCGCGCTGCCCGCCCAATTCATCCTGATCGCCACTATAGCTTGCGCGGAAGCGGGGAATGCGGTAATACGTACCCAGGCTGTTGCCGTAAGCATCCTCATCATAGATGGCCACGTTAGGCATCTTCCGGTATGCGACACTCAACAGGTCGTCGCTGTTCTGCTGGTTGTCGGTATAAGTCAGTGAGAAGTTGCTGGAGATGCGGATACGGTCACTGACGAAGTAGTCCAATGCCATACGTGTTGTGAAACGGTCCAGTTGCTGTCCGATAATAGAACCGATCTGGTGGTCGTAACCGGCCGAAATTCGGTAGTTCGCCTTCTCACCACCTCCGGACAGAGAAACATAATGAGTCTGGAACAGACCGAACTGCTTCACGGCATCACGCCAGTCCGTGTTGTTGTTGAACTGCTCATACTCAGCATAAGTACGGTCGTAATTCAGCTCAGGCAGACTTTCCGGATTCTGGTTCGTGTTGAACAGTTCCTCTTTCATCATCATCGTGTACTGGTCACCGTTCAACAGCTTATAGCCTTCCGGCTGATAAGTTCCTTTCAGTTTCAGAGAGTAAGTGAACTGCGGTTTTCCACGCTTACCGCGTTTGGTGACGATACTGATCACACCGTTTGATCCTTTAGAGCCCCACAAAGCGGTGGCCGCAGCGTCTTTCAGCACAGAGATGCTCTCAATATCCTCCGGATTGATGCTCAACAGTTCCGCGAAACGCTCGTCGGTCATGCTGCTGTAGTCAATATCCTCATTGGCATTCGTCTCGAAGATGTTGCCGTCCATGACGATCAATGGCTCGGCATTGCCGAAGATGGTAGACACACCACGCAGACGCATCGTCGTACCTGACCCCAGGTTTCCGGAGTTGGTGATGATGTCCAGACCGGCGATACGCCCTTGCAGAGCCTCATCGGCGGAAGTAATGGACAAACCCTCGAACTCTTCCATCTTGATGGTCTGCTGAGCAAACGACTGCTCACGCTCCGGAATGTCCAGACCACCGGTGGCCACCTTAGTCTGTTGTCCCTTGACTACAACTTCTTTCAGCACCCGGCTGTTCTCCACCATCGTGACATTGAACACCGCACGCTTGCCGATTTCAAAAATCTCTGTCTTGTAACCCATATAGGTAAAGCGCAGACGGTCCTGCGGATTTCTCACTTTCAAAGAGAAATGTCCGTTCATATCCGTCACAGTGGCTTCAATGATACGGTTGGAACCGTCTATCTCCACAGCATACACACCCATCAACGGTCCCAAGTCGTCCGAAACGGTTCCGCTGACCACGTGCCCTTGCGCTTTGGCCAATAACGGGCAGAGCAGGCATACAAGCACTATGAAATATCTTATCTTATTCATGTTTATGGTTTTAATTCATGGTCTTAATCAGTTCTTCAGGTTATCTCAGTTACCTGTGCTTTCGTTACTGCGGTCCATGCAGAAGCATTCATCATCGTAAATCAGCGGCTCGCTGATGCGGTGTACCACGGCATAAGAAGAAGTGGCGATGGTTCCCGTACCTGACAAGTTGGTCTCATCGGTACCCGGAGAAAAAGAATATTCACGGATCTTCCGGTTATAGAACTGGTCATCATTTGGCAGAATCCTGATTTCCGAAGTCTTGTCGGAATTATCATTCAGGATAATACCTGAAGACGACGAGTTCACCTGCAGGGTATAGCTCAGACCCTCGCGCACGCCGTCCAGCTCCAGAGCCGCCGTCTCATAGTTTCCGCTGCGGGGATCTCCGCCGATATAGATAGAGTTGTCCTGGAAATGATACTTCAGGAAGTTCACCAGCCGTTGCGTCCATACCGTCTTGATGCTGTCCACATCCACGTCGGTTCCGGCATAAACATTATCCAAGTCGTTGATATCGTCCCAACTCGGCAATCCTAATGCATAAGCTTTCTGCATGGCTTCGTTATCAGGAACATACACCGTGTACTGGTATGAGTTGAAGCTTCTCACGGTCGTATTGTCCTCGTTCATGCTGAAATAGCTGCCGCTTTGCCGGATCAGGGCATACAGGTTTTCTTCGTTCGACGTCCACTCTTGATTACCCAGCAGCAGCTCACGGAACTCGCTGTACTCCTCATGTGCGTTCAATTCCTCCATCAGGGAACGGAAAGTAGGTTCCACCATCTGATTCAACACATAGTACACACCGTTGTCCATTTCCACCACATCCTCTGCCTTCACGAGATTGCCGCTGAACTGGTCCTCCACACTCACGTCATTGCCTGATTTCACGATGCGCATGATGCCGTCATCCTTGTTCAGATAATATTCGGAGCCGTTTCCCACATAGTTTCCGCCGTTGATGTCACGCGGGATGATGCAGGTGTTCAGCAGTTCTTCCAGACGGTTTTCCACCACCGGATTCACCACGTAGGCGTCTGTCTCCGCATTGTAAGTGCTGTTCAGCAGTTGCAGGTCGTTCTCCACACAGCCTTCCAGTCCGCCCACCGTCTTGTCGTAACTGTAAGAGTAAGCCTGCACCGTCTGGGTAGCCTCATCGAAATAGAAGCGGAACCACCGTGGGTTGTTCGTGCTGTACGACACCGGATCTACGTAACGCGACAGGGCGTCGTCCGTCAGAATCAGGAAGTCATAATGGCTCACCATGGAAAGTAGGTAGGGCTTGAACTCCAGGCTGTTGATGGCCCACGACATAATCTTCATGTTCTCATTGACCAGCGTAGGCGCGATGACGGAGCGGAACGATGCCGGTGCATAGACCTTGCTCATCACATAGACAGCACCATTGTCGCATACCGCCGTCTTGCCCAGCACGATGTCCGAAGGCTGCATGCCGATAGGGTCTTTCGCATCATCGAGCACCAGATTGAAGCGGCTGGGCAGTGACGAGAGGAAAGAATACTGCATGTGGTTGTTCAGGAACTCCGACAGCACGTCGTTCGGCACATTTTCAAACGGCTCCTCGCTCGGATAGCGTTCGCGCAGGAATAGGCCGTCGTCACTGTTCCAGTAATCCGTCAGAGCGGCATCTGTCGGGGCGAAGATGGCCCCCATGTCGCCCTGCAGATTCTCGCTTTCCGCGTAGTTGTTCATACTGGGGTCATATTTCAGGTAGGCATCCACCTGCTTTCCACGGTAACTCGTCAGGGAACTGCCGTCGGCAGAGGAATAGAAATAGCGGCGTTCGTAGATGGAATCGCCTCCGGCCAGTGCCGGATAAAGGTTCTGCCCGGCATAATAGTCACGCAGATAGGCATAGCTCGCACTCATCGACGGAGCCGAAAACGGTGCGGAGAAACGGTCGACAAGCTTGCTGAACAGTTTCGTGCTCCCATTCGTCCGCAGATATTCCGCCATATTGGGAAGCGGGGCAGGCACTCCGTCCATGATATGAATATAACCATTCTGGCAGGTGACGTTCCCTTCCCGCACCCTTACATTATTTATATATACATCGTCCTCCTGGAACTCCGTTCCGTTGAAGAGGTAAGAAAAATCGCTTTTGGTAATCCCTTGGCTCGACATGTGTTGCCAGATGAAATGCACCATCGGCACATTCCCGTTGTCCACCACGTTATACAAGGGCTGTTGTTTGTCGCGCAGGTAAGACCACCAGTCCGCACTCACCGAGGCTTCCGGGAAATCGGCGGGGGTCAGTGTGGGAATGGAGTCATACTGCGTCCATTCCGTATTGTCCCGGCGCATCACCTGTCCTTTCAGGATACCGTCGTTGGTACTTTCATTCGTCAGCAGTTCCAGCACATACGCATTCTCCAGCATCGTGCTGTTCACCAGATATTTTTTCATGGAAGGCGTAAGGTTATTCTCATCCATACCGTGCGCCTTGAAATAGGCACGGTAGGTGTCATCGTCCGTCACAAAGACCGTCACGCTTCCCGTCTTGCTCAGGAAATCGGTCTGTCCCAGGTCGTCCACCATCTTCAGGTAGATGCTGAAGTTTCCGCGTCGGGCCAGTTCGCCATAAATGCTCTCTCCCAGCCACGAGGGTGTCTCCTGCGCCCATTCATAGTCATCGGAACAGGCCGGGACCATGAACATCACGCCGGCCAGCATGCCCGCCGAAAGCAAATGCCTGCACGGTTTATTCCTTAATATTCTTTCTAACATATACAATCTGTTCTTAATTAGACTTCACAAGTATAAGTCTCATCCATCCGCTTTTCTTTTTTTCTTCTTTCAATCCGTCCCTGTCATGAGGTTAAAAAGGCCGGGGACAGAAGTCCACCGCCCCGGCCTTGTCTGGTTATTGTCTTAGTTTCCTGCTACGACATATTTCTTGCCGCCCACGATGTAGATGCCTTTCTTCAGGCCCTTCATGGCATCGGCGCGGTTCACTTGTTTGCGGACAAGCATACCGGTGATGTCGTAAACATCCACGATTTCAGATTCTACCGCACTCTTGTCGGAGATGGTGCCTCCGATGTTGTCGCCCTTGTTCTGGCCGACATAGTAGAGACGGAAGTTGTCGGCCCACCAATGCTGACCGTTACCACCGACAACGCCACGGCCATGGATACCGATGGTCACGGCACCGTTGTCCACATAGATTTCCGGAACGATCGTAATGGTTCCCAAAGAGCTCTGAGCCGCTTCCCATATATCAATGTTTCCGTTGAAAGCACTGTCCACCATCTCGATCTCCGTATAAGTGTAGACCGTGCTGTCCTGTCCCATGATGTCAGGAACAGTGCTTGTCGTCACGCTGTTGGTCTGGGCATACAGAGCCAGCAGGTTCGCACCAGCTGTAGCATAAGTAGCGGCTTCCACGCGGTAAGCGCCCACAGGCAGGGCAAACTTGCCTTCCTCGTCAATCTGTGTACCGACTACCTGACGGTAGTTCGTGGCAGAAGCGATATTATGACCTTCATGGCCCGACCAGCTGCCGCAATGCAGCCAAGTGTCGCCCTCTTTTGCGTTCGTAACATTTCCGCCGTCAGCATTCGTCTCACAGATCCAGCCGTTGATTTCCCTATCAGTCGGCTGACCGTTCACATCCACTGCATCCTGATAGATGTTGGCGTTCGTGATGAACGTCGTCATGTTGAACGGCTCGTCCTTAGTTGCACGCGCCAGCACTTCGGGAGTCATGGCCTCCAGACAGGCACCTTGCAGGGCAGCCACAGCCATATCCACATCAATAGGATCCAACATATCGGACTGCAACAGTTTGGTCACCGTCTGATAAGCCTCGGTCTCGGCCAATCCGCCAATCTGGTCGGCCAGCACACGGGCCGTACCCATCGAGTAGCAGACCGCTACGGACTCCAACAGGTCGGTGATGGCCGACTGCAGGGCATCGCCCACTTTTGTCACTTCCGGATCGATGAACGTGTCCCAATCCATGGCATCCAGAGCCACGGCAGCCTCTTCCAGATCCGTCTCGAAAGTCTGGCGGGCGAGAGGCTGTGCGAAGATCTGGTTGTTGTACAGCTGTTCGCGCAGGTTATTGCCGCTCGTCAGCAACGGAACCACGGCCAGATAACGGGTGATGACGGAATCAGCGTCATTATTCCAAACCTCCACTTCCGAGATGGCACCCTGGATGTCTTCCAGACCCATATCTTCCATGGCCTCGGCATATTCAGCCAATGCCTTGGCATAATCTGCCGGGTCGATGCCATAGTTCAGCAAGGAGTCGCTCAACTCATATCCCCTTTTCAGACGTTCCTCCAGACGTAAACGATAAGCAGCCATCACATCCGCTCCGATGAAATACAGACGGAAGTTATCGGCATTCCATACCCGTCCGTTTCCGCCCTGAATATCGCCCGGATTAGCACCACGGCAGCCGAAGTACAGCTTTCCGCCCGACACCACGATGTCCGCCACGGTAGTGGTCGTGCCCAATTCGTCGCGGGCTGCGTCATACACGGCACGGTCACGATTGAACGCGGTCGTGAAGAAGTTCACGCTGTCCGATGTGGCATACAGCACAATCTTGCCGGAGTCTGCATTGGCATACGTTGCCGCACGCAGTTCATACATACCGTCGGGCAGAGCGATGCCGCCTTCTGCCGTTTCTTCTATCTTCTGGTAATAGTGGATGTTCGCGATGTTGTTGGCAGCATTACCGCTCCAGCTGTACGCCCTGAAATCAGAATCGGCATAGCCTTCGTTCGTATAGTCGTTGTTGTCGGCACTACCCTTATTGCCCAGCAACCATCCGGGAGGCATATTCTGATAGGTATCACCCGGCTGATAGATGTTCGGGTTGGTGATGAAGCTGGTCAGCTCTATCGGGTTGTCGTCTGTAGCCGTGCCCAGCAGATCCTCGCTGAGGTTCTCGCGGCACAAGGCGTTCAGTGCGGCCACATCGGCGGCCATCTGGTCATACGTCAGCGCGGCATCCGTCATGTCGGCCACCACCTTCGTATAGGCCTCGTTCGACTCCAGCCCGCCGATCTTGTCGGCCAGTGCCTTGGCCGTCATCAGCGGATAGCTCAGGCCGATTGCCGTGTTGGCTTTGCCCACAGCAGCGTTCAACGCCTCGGTGGCACCGGGAATGCTGGCGATCAGTGCCTCCAGATCCGTCTCTGGCAGCACGGCCTTCGCAGCGGTGATGGCATCGTTCAGAGCCGTCTTGCTGGCTTCGGGAACAACGTAAGTACCGCTGGTCATTTTCTCATAGACGCCTTCGGCAATGGCGATGCTGTCCACCAGCACCGTACCGTCAGACAGGATGGCGTTCACGCTCTCCATGCTTTCCTGAAGTACCGCCGAGGCGGCCTCAAGATCCTCTGCCGGAGTGGACTCCGTATAGCCGGCATATTGGTCGATCACCGATGTCACGGTCTCTGCAGCGGCAAATCCCATGGTGGCCAACGAGTCACGGCCGGCCGTCAGACCACTCAACCGCGCGCTGAAAGCCGGATAAACTCCGTCGACATAGAGGTGGAAATCGTCCCAGCAAGTCCACGACCCACCGGCATTGGTCTGCACGTCGATACCGATCTGTACGGTATCCCCCGGAGCTGCTACCGAAAACGTCACCTCATTGTCATAACCTTCGGGGTACAGCGTCATGTACTCGCAGACGCCCTGACGGTTGTTTACGTAACCGTTCAGCAAGCCGCTCACGCCTTCCGGATTGGCAGGCACGCTGTACAAGGACTGCAAAGGCACCTGATTTTCACCGGCAAACAGATAAGCACTGATAACTTCCGTACCGGCATTGTAGGCGGCTCCGCCGTCATTTCCTCCTGTACGTTGGAAGCCGCGTACGGTCAGTTTATAATCTCCCGAAACCAGTCCGATCAGATTCTGGGCAGCCGTGGCTTTCTTCACGTAATACTCGGCATTGAACCAAGTAGCATCGACTGTGGGAGTAGCCGTACCGTCGGTCCACCCTTCAGTGGTACCGGTGGAATAGTCCGCGTTAACGATGTAGGCATCCGTCACGTCCACCCATTGCTGGGCAAAGAGCACGGCACTGCTCATCAACGAAAACATGACGGCCATCGGTACCCGTTTCCCTCTCAGGCGAGGAAAACTCTTAGTAACTCTCTTTTCCATGTTTACAAGTTTTAAGGTTCTCTATTCAACCGTTTTCCGCAGCCGAACCTATTGACTGCGGCAGTCTTTTCACTCATCTTTCAGTTTGTTCATTTCACTTTCAGGCTCTGCACTTGTCCGGAGTCGCCCACATAAAGCAGCACCCACCCGGTATGCGACGCCGGAAGCGACAGGCTGTTCGCGCCCTGCAGGCAACGCTGCGTCAGACACAGCCGTCCGGTGAAGTCATAGACCTTCAGCAGGCCGTTCTCCGCCGCCGTCAGCGTCAGCGCGGCACCGCTGCCCGTGCAGCGGATCAGTCCGTTGCCGGTCTGCACGTCGGCTACTGTCTCTTCCACGCCGTCGGGATTCTCCTCCCCGCTCGATGTCCTACGCACAATCTGGAACGGGAACGAAGTGCATACGCCGGAGCCATCCACCGTAATCGCATCGTCTGTGATGGCGAACAGGCCGCCCGATGCCCCAGAAGAACGTTCGATGGCATACAGATACTCATCGCTCACCTTGTGCCACAGGTTAAACGAATGGCGGGAATAGTCGGTCGTCGTGGTCAGCGCACCGGTCTCCGACAGATGCAGATTGCTGTTGCTGCGGCTGATGAACATGTAGCGGTTGCCGTAGGTGGACGGCAGGCGGCGGATGCGCCACAGGTAGCTGGCATCCTCCGCTTCGGAGTAAGGCATGAAACGCCCGTCCGTGTTGCGCAGGTAGTTGCCGGTAGCGGCGTCTGTCACGTAGAAGCTGTCCGTATCTTCCGGTTCGAGCGTATTGATCTCATAAACGGGAATGCTGAAATGATAGACCGTGGAAGCCTCGGACCCGGAAGAGGCGATGCGGCGGAACACCAGCGTGCAGTCGAAGCAGCTGTCCAGATTCTCCACATGGAGCGTGTCGCTCAGGTCGGCCACTCTGTTGCCCCACGAATCCGTGCGGGTGGTCAGGGTGTCGGCCTGTATCGTGTCGCCGTTCACCACCCATTTGTAGATGCGGGTCGAGTTGACTGACGTGCCGAGAATGGATATCGGCTCGGCGGTGAGGCTGAACGACTCGCCTTTCTGCAGTGCCAGGCTCAGCCCGGACGTTTCTTCTCCGTTATATATAATATAAGGTGTGATCTCCGCCACCTCTATACGGAAGTTCTGACTGATCTTCACGCCGGATTTGTAGGTCAGCGTAACGCGGTAATAAGCATTTGACGTCACGGCAGGCAATTCCATCAGGCCGGTGCTCGTTGTCAAACGAGTCCATTTCTCGCCGTCTGTGCTCCGTTCCCACGTCCATTCGCGTACGTTGGTCTCGAAATACATCGGTTTCAGTCCGAAAGTCACACCGCTGTTTTTCTCCACATAAATCAGCGTATCGGAAGTTTCGGACAGGCCCATCTTGCAATAAGGTTCGAAAGGCCAGGCATAGCCTTCGCCCTCCACCTGCAGGGAATACATTCGGGTGCACTCCACGCCCTTGGCGTTCACATAGCGCACACGGTAGATGGAAGTGGTGTCCAGCACAATCTCACGCTCGTTCGATGTGCATGACGGGTCGTCATCCCATGACCAGCGGCCCGTATCTTCCTCACCATCGGGCAGAGTGACCAGAATCTTCACCGTAGCCCCTCGCGGAATGTTCGACACCTCCGTACGGGTGGTCGACACTCCGTCATACTGCAGCGTACCGCCCAACACGGTGGGCACGGCCTCCGGATCTTCCAGCGGGTCGAGCGAACACATCAGCGTGGTGAAGCCCAAGTGGTCGTAACCACCGCTGTTCCCGCCATAGAAACCGCCGCCGCCGTCTATACCGTCGTAAGACTTCATCATCATCTCGCGGGCGTAAGGCACTTTCACACCGCGCACATTCTCATAATAGTTCACGATGCGCGGCCAGCCGGGACGGCCGTTACCACGTCCGCCGGACCCCATCCCCACAAACGTGCCGTGCGTGCTGCCGACATAAGGCACATTGGGCAGGTCGTCCACACCGGCATTGTAGGCGGCCACATACTCGAATCCACCTGCGATGAGATCGTTCTGCTGCATATAGGCGTCCTCGCCCTGGCTGCGGCCCACAGCGCAGACGTCTGACGCCAGTATGGCTGCCATCGTGGCATGACCCTGGTCGCGGTTGGATTCCTGCATCTGTCCCAGATAACCGAACGGACCGCGCTCGTCCTCAAAGTTCTCCCATATCAGACGCTTCAGCGACTCGGCATAGTCGTGGTCCTCCTTATACTTGTAAAACTCATAGCCCGCATTGTACAGATAGACGTCATCGCACAGGATGGCCACGCTCAGCACGCACATCACGTTGCACAGTCCCCAGTTGGACCAGTAATGGTCTTCTCCCGGAGCCTTACGGCCGTCCAGGAAAATGAACGACTTGTTGGCGAACACGTTCATCATCCAGGTCTGGAACGCCTTAAAGTCCGTGCGGTTCCAGCCCTCGTAGTCGCGCATCAGCTCACCGGCATTGGCAAACTCATAGCCATAAATTCCCGCCGCCAGATTGGAGTTGGAATTACCCGTCACGGCCTTGCACACGCGCGCCCAGGCGTTCAGTATCTGCACCGATTTCTTGGCATAGGCCTCATCGCCGGTGATTCTCCACACCAAAGCACACTGATAGGCCGTGGCGGCATCGCGATAGGCAACCCAATAGTTGTCGCCTTCCGGCTCCTCACGATTGCCTCCTCCACGAATAATTTTCCTGGTAGGAGACGGATTCCAGTTCAGATTCACATGCGGACTGGTCATCAGCTGTTCGAAAGCCGAGGTCCACGGCTCTTCCTTTGCGGCCAGTTTCTCCTTCACCCGGTCGAAGTCGGCCTGCGTATGCAGGATACCCGGATGGATGAACCCTTGTGCCGACGCGCACAAGGCACCGCCCAAAAAGGTCAAAAACAAAAACAGGTTTCTCACTTTTCTCATGGCATTTTTCATTTTTTATTAACCATCTCAAAGGTATGTGAAATCCACAAAACCCTATGAGATGAAAAATAACAAATGATGGGACATTTTATAACATCCGAAAAACTCTACTGAATTTCAAGACGATACAGACGCATTTTTCGCGTAACGGAACGCTATTTCACGTCGTTCTGCCCATCGGTTGCTGCCGGCGGACGACGACTGTCGCGGTATTGCGTAGGCGTCATGCCGAACTCTTCTTTAAAGTATTTATTAAAATATTTCAGCGTATTGAATCCGGCCATATCGGCAATCTCATTCACGTTATACTGCGTCCCGGTCAGCAGCTGGGCGGCCCGCTTCAGGCGCACCGAACGGACAAACTGGGCCGGCGTCATGTTGATGATAGCCGTCAGCTTCCGGTTCAGATGTGTCTTGCTCAATCCCATGTCATGGCTCAGCTCTTCCAGCGTATAATCCGGATTGTCCATGTTATGTTCCACACAAGCCACGGCTTTCCGCACGAACTCTTCGTCGAGCGAAGTCGTGGTGATACTGCTCGGTGTGATCTCGATGGTCTTGTGGAACATCTCCTTGCGCTGCTCGCGCTGTTCGATCAGTTTGCGTACGCGCACCTGCAGCATCTCCAGATTGAACGGTTTGGAGATATAAGAGTCGGCTCCCACCCTGTAGCTTTCAAGACGGGAATCATTCGACATCTTGGCCGTAAGCAGGATGAACGGAATGTGCGATGTCTTAATATTGTTCTTGATACGCTGACAGAATTCCACCCCGTCGCAACGCGGCATCATCAGGTCCGAAATAATCAGATCGGGGTATTCGGCCAGCACCAGCTGTTCGCCCTGCTCGCCATCCTCGGCTTCCATGACATCATAGTCCGCACTCAGTTCTTCGACCAGATAGGTTCTGAACTCGGCATTGTCCTCCACGACAAGCACTTTCTTCCGGCCGTTATCTTTTTCCACATTATCCTCATCCGTCATCAGTTCCGGCGGTGCGGCTTCCGCATCTTTGGCCGCAGCCGGATGCGCCAGTCCGTCGCCCTGCAGATCGGTAGGTATATAAACCGTAAAAGTACTGCCTTCGCCTGTCCGGCTGTCCACCGTTATGTCACCGCCGTGCAAGTCCACGTATCCTTTCACCAGATGCAGGCCGATACCGCTTCCGGAATGCGGCTTGCCGCCATTGTCCACTTGATAGAAACGGGTAAAGATGCGGTGCACATCTTCGGGTGCCATGCCGCAGCCGGTGTCGCCCACACTGACCGCCGCACAGTTTCTGCCGTTCCGCATGGCTTGTGAGACGCTCACCGTGATGCGCCCGCCGCCGGAAGTGAACTTCACGGCATTAGACAGCAGGTTGCTGACTATCTTGTACATCTTATCCTGATCGCAGTACATGTAAAGGTGTTCTTCCTGCGTCCGGAAGTCCAGCGCGATGCCTTTCGCCTCCACCAGCTCGCGGAACGACTCGCAGATGTCGTGGACAAACACCACCATATCGCCCATCTGCAACGACAGCCGCTCCCCTTTCATCTCCAGCTTACGGAAATCGAGCAACTGGTTCACCAGACGCAGCAGCCGCTCGGCGTTCCTGTAGATCACCTCCAGCTTGCGTTTCAGCGTCTCGTCCTGCTGTTGACGGATGAGCGAGCTCAGCGGAGTGAGAATCAACGTGAGGGGCGTGCGGAACTCATGACTGATGTTCGTGAAGAAACGCAGCTTCATCTCGTCCAGATTCTCCTGCTGGCGACGGGCCGTTTCCTTACGCTCCTCCTGCAGTTTGGCCTTTTCACGGTGTATATACGTGCGGAAAGCATAATACACCAGTGCGGCTCCCACCAGGATATAAACGGCCAGTGCATAGTATGTGGCCCAAAACGGCGGTTTCACAACGATAGTAAGCCGGGCCGGTTCAGGGCTCCACACCTTGTCGCCGTTGGCCGCATACACCTCGAAATCGTACGTTCCCGGACGCAGACCGGTATAGACAGCCCGCCCCTGACTCACGGCATTGGTCTCCACCCATCCCTCATCAATGTTCCGCAGACGATATTTATAATAGGTATGTGCCGGATTGGAATAATTCAGCCCTGAGAACTCCAGCGTAATGAAGTTCTCATCGTGTTGCAGCACAATCTCACGCATGAGGTCCACCCTTTCTGTCAGGATGACATGACCATTATACGGCTCATTCACGCCTACGGGGGTGTTGAAGATGCTCAGTCCGGTCAGGACGGGCCGTTTGGGCACATCCTCATACACGGTCTTCAGCGGGTCGAAATAATTGAAACCGTGCGCCCCGCCGAAGTAGAACAGTCCGTTGCGGGATTTCAGGACGGAATGCTCATAGAACATGCCGCTCTGCAGGCCGTCTGCCACCCCGAAACAGACAATGGAGAAAGCATAATCGCCCGACTTCTCCTTGCGGGGCGTAATCTTGCAGATGCCGTTCAGTGTAGAAGCCCACACCACGCCCTGCTCATCCTCCAGCAAGGACGAGACCGAATTGTTGGGCAGCCCATCGGCTATGGTCAGCACACGCAGACTACGGTCTGATGCGTTCCAGATGCGTATGCCGTCTTCCGTGGAAAACCACTGCCATCCCCGCGAATCTCTCAGCAGACTGAAATATTTGATGCCGTCCTGGTAGAACGGATCCCGACGGCTGTCCGGAATCCAGACTTTATCTTGCTCGGAGTCATAAAAATACAAGCCGTTATCACAGAGTGCCACAAACTGATTGTCGCCCTGCGGACAAATGGAAAGCACCAGTTTGAACCGTTTCACTTCCGGATGGCGGCTGCTCAGCATCTCGCGCACCTGTCCGGTGACCGGATCGAGCAAACCGACGCCTCCGGAAACGCTCACCCAATAGTTCCCCAAGGCATCTTCATACAAATCGCGCGAGGTGTTCAGCGCGAGGTCCTGCTCGGTAGAGCCGGACGCTCTTGAAAAATGTTTACTTATCCTCCCCCCGTGAATTTGATAAAAACCTTTTACAAAAGTGCCGACCCACAAGGTTCCGTCGCGGTCATAAGACAGCGAGAGCACCAACTCGTCAATGTCGTCCGGCAGGACATGCTCCACCCGCCGCGTTTCGGGATAGAAACGAAATAGGCCGCGCCCCGTCCCCACCAGGATATTGCCGTCCGGCTCTTCCAGGAAACAGCGCACCGACTCGTTCGTTATATAAGAATTTCCCTGACGGGTCTGCACCAGCTGGAAGCGTTGCATGGTGGGATGATGATAACAAAGCCCCTGAAACAACGTGCCCACCCACAGACCGTTGTTGTCGTCCACCATCAGCGTGTAAATGTCGTTGTCCAGCACGCCGCCGTCTTGCAGGTTCATGTCGGGCAGCGTCGTGATTCTGAACGTCCGGCCGTTGATATGGCGAAGCCCCGAACGGGAAGTCCCCACCCATACATTCCCTTCCTTGTCCAGATCCATGCACGTAAAGAAGTTGGAGATTCCCGAAATGGAGGCCACGTCCTTCCACGTGCCGAAATTGCGGTCGTAGAAGCTCACGCCGTCGTTGTACATCAGCCAGATGTTGCCTGAAGCGTCGGGATGGATGTAAAGGCGGTCGGTGTATTCGTCGATGCGGCCCACGAACGTGGAATCCACCCCTGTAAACCGCGCCTCGTCATAATTCCAGCGGCGGATCAGGCCGCTGCTGTAAACGATGTAGCAGTCATCCTTATACTGCGCCAGCTCCAACGGGATGCCGTAGCGGCGTGCGGGGTCGCTCCCGCCTGCAGCCACCACCCGGCTGGCCTTCTTCTGCGCATCATAGAACGTGAAAGTATTGTCTTCCGTCAGCAGCCAGAAGTTCTTGTCGGTGTCCATGAACAGATTCTTGAGCCGCCCTTTCACCCCCATGCGGGGCAGCAGGTCGGCAATACCGTAGTCGAACTCATTGGTTTTCAAGTCGAGCAGCAGCAGATAGTGCAGCTCTTTCATCCACACACGTCCCTCGCTGTCGTAATACTCTCTCGGCGGACGGGTGTAGTTCCACACATACTTGCGGTTCTTGTCGTAGGGGAAATATTCAAAAGAGGACCCGTCGTATATGTTCAGGATAGAAGCCGTGCGGATGCCGATACGCCCGTCGGGCGTAAGGCTCAGACTGCGGATCTGATTGTCGGACAAGCCATCGCATGCCTCTATCAGCCGGAACTTGTACTGTTCCTGTCCGCACGCCCACAAAGGAGCCAGCATCAACAGAATCAACGCATACAGTGTTTTCATGATAAGACTCTTTATTCACACGCCTTCACCATCCTCAACGGCGCAATGCAAATATACGAAAAATCCGTATTAATACACAGTCATATTTTTTGAAAAAACAGGATTCACGGCAGAAATATCCGCCGTGAATCCTACTTTATCCCGTTCTCAACGCAACAGCACATGGTCGAACCCGGCCACGCCCGTGTGCTCCTTGCCGCCGAAAGAAGCCGTGAGTCCGACGTAAATCTCCGCCGGCATCTGCATCCGTTCGGCATGGACGAAAAACCAGGTCTCGCCATCGGCCGACTCATAGGCGTAGAACACATCGTCCACGCGGACAAGCTTGTAATAAGAAGGCAGCCAGGTGTAGACATTGCCCGGCACATTATGGAAACGGCCTGCCGAACGGTTCCATCCCCACATACGGGTGAAACGTCCGCCGAGCGTCAGCGTGACGGCATCCGAAGCTGCTTCCAGCCCGGCGCGTGCCATAAGGCCCATCTCATTCACCGGTCCCTCGCGCTCCTGCAGGCGGGCAATCAGCGTAAAGTTGCCGCTCACTTTCCTGTAGATGAAAGGCAGCACATCGCCGTCCTTGGCCTGACGTGAACTTTTTCCGCGCAAGACGAAGGTATTCTTTGCGCAAGAAGCGAAACCGCCTTGCGCAAAACAGGAGTCGGTGTTGCGCAAGCCTCCGGTGAGCGTACAGGACCAGCCTTCGGGCAGGTCGGCACAAGCCGTCGGAACGGCCTGGGCCACAGCCGAGAATCCGCTCTGTCCGCGCTGATTGACGGCAGCCACGCGATAGTCGTACGACACGCCGTTCTCCACGTCACGGTCTGTATAGTTGTTCAGCAGATACTCACGATAGACCGCAATGTCCTTGAACTGATTCTTACCCGACTCCGAACGCTGGAGCACATAACCGTTGGCACGGAAACCCTCCGACGGCTCCCAGCTGACAAACACCTTGCCCACTGAGGCTTCGGCCACAAGTCCTTTCGGGACGGCCGGCAGGTCCAGCGGCGGGAATGCCGAGGGCTTCAGGGTGAACGTCAGGGTGCCGTAACCGAAATGGTCCTTACTGCCGTGTTCCGGACGCAGCACCTCTGCCATACGCCGTGAGTAAGGAGCGGGAATGCCTTTCAGCACTTCATAATGGTTGTAAATCAACTCCCAGACGGGCCGTTCGCCCACAGAGCCGAGGGCGTTTGTAGCAGGCCAGGCATTGCGCATGTTGTGACTGTTGTTGTAAAAGGTGAAGGGCACCCCGCGCAGCTGGTTATGCCGGGCCACATACTCCGCCCCCGCCAGCAGCCGGTTGTCTGCAAAGGCGAAAAGATCGTCGCCCTGATTCCATGCAATCTGGCAGACGTTGCCCAGAAAACCCACTCCCAGCTGGGCATGGGCCTGGTCGCGCCCGCTCTCCTGCCACTGTCCGAGCACGGTCCCGTCGTCCATCCGGTGCAGGATGGGCACGGCATTGCAGATGGAACCGCTGCCCGGCCCGTACTTATAGTAGTTCACACCTTCGTTGTAAATCTCTTCATTGTCGCACAGCACGCCGATGGCCACCACAGCCAGTATGTTGGCCGCGTCCCAGTTGGCCCACCAATAGTCCATGTTTCCCCCGCTGTGATGGAGCAGGAAGTCGTGACACACCGGATAAAGATACTCGGTCATCATATTCTTGAACCGCTCGAAGTCGGCGGGTTTCCACAGGTCGCACACCCGCAACACCTCGGCAGCCATGGCGAAATCGCCGATGGGTATGCCCAGCAGTCCCTGGTCCTGACGCGCACGCGGCACCTGATTCACCGCCGCCGACCAGGCATTGCAGATGTTGATGGCACAGCGGGCATAGGCCTCATCGCCGGAGATGTACCAGCGTATGGCGTTCAGGTAGGCGGCATGGGCGTCGATGGAAGCCTTCTGCCGGCTCACTCCCATGTTGGCCAGCGGGCCGGGCTTGAAATCCGACTGCGCCTGCGGGTCTTTCTGCAGCACTTCCCAGGCGTCTATCCAAGGATGCTCGCCCTGCTTCACCATCTGTTTCATACGCTCCAGGTCGGCACGGGTGTGCAGGCCGCCGGGATGGACAAAATCGCGGGCCTGCATCACGCTTGCACAACACAGCAGCACGAGCCACAGCAGGCCTCTCTGTAAATGTTTCATAATATGTCTGTTTAATCGGTTTTTCCTTATTCATGCGGACTTCTGCCCGCTACGGTTCCATTCATTCGTTGTAGTGGAGATAGTCAATGTCCACATAACCGCCCTCCGACAGGTCGTTGAAGCAGTAGATGCCTATGCGGTCGCCGCGGTAGTTTCCCCACACCATCTGATAGTCTTTCCCAACGGGCACAAAGGTCTTCCCGTCGGTGCTGTAGAGAAAACGGGCCACGCCGTCGGAACCCCACGTCGTCTTGAACCAGATGAGCGGACCGCTGATGCGGCTGCCACGGCTCACCTCGTTGTTCTCACGGTATTCCACATGGAGCACGCCGCCCTCCTTCACCACGCCTGCCGCCGCATGCTTCGACGAGAAATGGCAAAGCCCGGCTTTCTGTCCGTCTGTCATACCGGAGAGGTCCATCTTGACCACCACTTCGTTACGCGGCTGACGGAACGTGCGTTGGGTCAATGTGTTTCCGGCAGAGAGCAACTGGTTTTCCCGCAAGGGGCGGTAAGCCTTCAGCCTCATCCATCCCGGCCGCTCCGAGAGCGAGAACATGTCGGTGCGCGGCTGGTAGTTCCATTGCCACTGCGGCCCCAGCACCGTCCCGTTCTCAAAGTCGTCGCTCGTCTGGATGCGCAGCTTCTCGTCGCAGTGCGCGGGCATCTCGCCACCGTAGGCCATGGTTCCCATTCCGTCCGGCAGCACGCGCCCCATCACCGGCCAGCCGTCGACCCACGTCACCGGCAGCAGACTGACAATGCGTCCGCCCCAGTCGCCCGTCCCGTGATGGGTCAGGAAATACCACTTTCCGTCCTTGCCTTCCACAATGCCGCCCTGGTTCGGTTCCATCGCCTCGCGGCTGGGCAGAGCCAGTTGCCGTTCTTCCAGATAAGGCCCCGTCATTCTCCGCGAACGCTTTGCCATGACATAGCGGCCCAATTCTTTCTTGTGCTCACTGAATATCAGGTAGTACCAGTCGCCCACCTTAATCAGTTTGTTGGCCTCGCGCCCGCTGCCGGAGTTGATGAGCACGGCAGAGTCGCGCTCTATCCGCCGTCCGTCGGGCGACATGGGGAACATATACGTCTTGTAGCCGTCGGCAAAGTGGGTACCCACAAAGCAGGCTGTCCCGTCCTCGTCCCACATGGCCGTGCAGTCGTCCCAGCCGCGTTCGGTCAGCAGCGGGGTCAACGCGTCCCACGGCCCCTCCGGACGGGAGGCCGACGTCATGAAATAGCCCTCGTCCGGCGTACCGAAGAACAGGTAGAAACGCCCGTCATGGTAACGCAGTGTCCCGGCCCAGACACCGCGTCCGTAGCGGTTCATCCGGTCGTGGTTCAGTTCCGGACCTATCTGTGTCAGGTCGCTGATGATGTTCGTACAGATTTCCCAGTTGACCAGGTCCTTGGAATGAAGCAGGGTCATCCCCGGAGAGAACTGGAACGTGGAGGAAATGGCATAATAGTCGTCCCCCACCCGTATACAGTCTATGTCGCTGTAGTCGGAGGGTATGATGGGATTCACATAACGTTTTTCGTCTACCTGGCCCCATTCCGTCCAGTAGCCCCACTTGGGTCTCTCTTGTGCCGACAGGCTGCCGTACGCAAAAGCCGCACAGCACAACATCAATAATGCTTTCATGGTCCTTACTTCCGTTATTTCAATTAGTGTTCATACATCTGTCATCTTCCTATTCCGTAAAAGTCACATCCTCCACATGGGGGCCGATATATATCCCTGCCATGTCGCCGGTCTGATACCAGGCGGGCTTGCCGGGCATGTCGTCGGTGATGAGCTGTCCGTTGATGCGCAGGTTCTCGAAACGCACACCGCGAATGGTCCGCTCCTCATCATATCCCTCTATAATGGAAAGGTTGCCCCGATTGCCCGTATAGGAAATATCCTTGAAGAGGACGTTCTCAATGCCCCGTCCCGGTGCCTTGCAGTATTTCTTATTATAGAAGATGCGCAGATTGAGCAACTGCCCCTCGCGGAAGTCCTCCACACGGATGTTCTCAAACCGGACATTGCGCACGATGTTGTTGTCACCGGCGTTGATGCTCATGCATCCCTGGTAGTTGAGTTGCTTCTCCCTGTGGTCCAGGATGTCGATGTTCACGTAGTTTAAGTTCTCCAGCACTTCGGGTTGTTCGGCATTGCCGTGAATGCCGATGAAGATGGGATGAGCCACATCGGCCCACAGCGTGGAGTTCTGCATGGTGACATTGCGGCAACCGCCCTCGAAACCAAGCCGTGTGCCGTAGACCGTGGTGCAGTCATCGGAGTTACGGCAGAACACACCATCGAACAGCACGTTGTTGCTCGCAAAGACATTCATGCCGTCGCCCCAGCCGTAGTAGCTGATGACTTTCACATTGCGGATGGTCACGCTGTCCGATCCGCCCGTGGCACACTGGGTGGCCACCAGCCCCTCGACCAGCACGTTGCGCGAGTTGGCCACGCGTATGCCGCCTTTCAC
The DNA here is from genome assembly GCA_944321365.1 of uncultured Paraprevotella sp. Classification (GTDB taxonomy): domain Bacteria; phylum Bacteroidota; class Bacteroidia; order Bacteroidales; family Bacteroidaceae; genus Paraprevotella. The sequence goes on along the minus strand of CALULA010000006.1, from coordinate 46,285 downwards.
TCTATAATCCACCACGCCGCGTCCGCGGACAACCACGTCGCGCACGCCCTCCACCAGGATGCGTCCTTTCAACAATGCTCCTCCGGCCAGATACAGAGTCTTGCCCGAAGGCACCTTCACCGCTCCCCCTTCCGGTGTGTGCACACCGGGACCGTAGTACAGCACATCGGGGTCGTTGCGGTCGGGGACATCCGTCTCTACCGGATTGGCAAACAACTGCAGGTTATGGAATATATCGCCGTTGACCTCTACGGACAAGTTGCAAGGACGTTCCAGCGTAAAAAAGACCTCGTCGCCTTCCACCTTGGCCGGAATGCCGTAAGAAAGCGGACGGACGCGGGCACTGTCCACACGCCCCTTGTTCCACTTCACTTTCACCTCCACGCTTCCGGAGAAGTCGAACGTGGCCATCGAAGAACGCTCCACACAATGTTTCGTGCCCCGCACCTCGTCCACCATAATCAAGTAGACGGGGACGTCTTTCCATGCCTGTCCGCCCTGACGGACCTGTACGGTGAAGTCACTGTTCAAATCGGCTCCCTGCGGTGCAGGATAAACCGTCAAAGAGGATGAGGCCGACACCTGCATGATGAAGGCCGTCATGATCCATACAAACAAGACAAACTTAGTTTTTTTCATTGTATTACCCTTTTTGTTTCTCTTGCAAAAGTAATTGCATTTCCTCATCCTCTATATGACATTTCATAACAAAAGTTGCGACCAAAACAGCCAAAACGCAGAAATCTGCCCCTGCGTCATTTGATGACTGCCACAAAACCGCCTCGCGGCAGACAGTCCACTTTCAGGTGTGCGCCGTCTGGCTGCGACAGCTTATGCTCTTCCAGCACGAAACTCCTGCCGTCCGCTCCGTCCTTGAACCAGGAGACCGTAGCGTCCTCACCCGGCCAGATGGCCTCCAACGGCACATCCAACGTCCGCGGCTCGTCTGTTCCGTTGATGCCGGCCACATACCATACCTTTCCCTTGCGGCGGGCCATGACTACGTCTGTCCCCGGATAACCGGACAGCAGTTTCGTGTCATCCCACGCGGTCGGCAGCACCGACAGGAACTGCCGCACGGAGTCCGGCAGGGCGGCGTATACGGAAGGACGGTCGGGCATGTGCTGCAGAGCGGACTCGAAGAGCACCGTCAGGGCCAGTTCGTGGCCATGCGTCGTGATGTGCGGGTGCTGGGAATCGGAGAATGTGCCGGGCGTATAGTCCATCGGTCCGATGACATTCCGCGTGAAAGGCAGGGTGGCGTTGTGTGCTGCGGCCTTGTCGGTGAGCACTCCGTTGTTGTTATACCACTCGGCTCCATAAACGGCTTCCACCGTCATCAGGTGGGGATAGGTGCGCTGCCAGCCACGCGGAATGGCCGCGCCGTGGAAATTGACCATCAGTCTGTGCTTCGCCGCATCCTCCAGCAAGTCTATGTAGTAATCCATTGTAGCTATGCTGTCGGCGGGGAAGAAGTCTATCTTTACGCCATATACGCCCATCCGGTTCAGCCAGGCGAACTCTTTCTCGCGGTTCTCCGGCTTGTTCAGACGATACAGAGGTGAGGGACCCATCCAGTGCGTGCTGGAATTGTACCACAGCAAGGGCTTCACGCCCGCCTGCCGGGCATACGCCAACACGCTCTCCACACTGTCACCGTCGTGCATCATGTCCCATTCGGCGTCAATCAGAGTGTAAGGCCATTTCATGTCGACTGCCAGGTCGACGTATTCCTTCAGTATGCCGGCATCGCGTGAACCGTGGTTGTAGGCCCAGTAAATCCATGAGGCCAGACCCGGCTGAATCCAGGAAGTATCCTCTACTGCGCAAGGGTCGGACACGTCGGTCACGAGGGTGGACTCCACGACGTCCGACAGCCGGCCCAGCATCAGCACCCGCCAGGGAGATTCCCACGTTTCCTCCATCGGGAAAGCATCGTCAAAGAAACGTACCTTATAGCTGTCGGCACTGTCGCTGTTGCACAACAGAGAACCGCTGTGCCCGCGCCGGATGTTGGCCTCCGTCATCAGCAGGAACACCGAGTCTTTCAACTCCACCAGGCCGGGATAACTCCACAGACCGGCCTGCTGCCCTTCAGCCCCCTGTCCGTCGGTGGACAAGGGATAGAATCCTTCATATCCCACGGCAAACTGCTGCATCCAGCGTTTCGCCCCTTGAGGAATACGGTATGCCGTATGCTCATCCACGATACATTCGCCGGGCACGGTGCTCTTCACTCCGTATTTGAATGCCACTCCGTCGTCATAGACACGGAGCGTCACATCCAGCCTGTTGCCTGCTTCGTTGGCAAACGTATAGGTGCGCTCTGAAGCATGGTTCACGCAATGGCTGCGCTTGCCCGTCAGCATCCGGTAGTCGTCCGTCACTTCCTTCACATCGGAAACGCTCTCCAGTCTCAGGTTTCCGGCATACATCTGCTGGTCGGTCTCCAGCCCCAGCCCTACAGAGGGCAACACGCATTCCCCATTATATGCCACCGAAAAGGCCACCTCGCCATACGTTCCGCCCTCCGGCACTTTCACTTCTACGGCCAAATCGCCGTCAGGCGAGACGGTCGCATTCCGCTCCGCCCCGCACGACCAGCATCCCAAGGCCAACAATATGGCCCACGTCTGCTGCAAAAATCCTTTGCTCATACTACTTGTTTTTTATACGTTATATACTCCGTCCGGCACAAACATGCGCATTCCTGCCGGCCGCAATCAATAAATGTTCCATTCCCACACACCGGCAATGCCTTCCGTAATCCTGACTCTGAGATAGCGGAACCGTTTTCCGATGTCGTCCGTATGCGGCGACTGCATCCTCACGTCGGTGTGTCCGCCACAGGGTTGCCACGTCACGCCGTCGGCAGACCCCTCAAGCTGATAGGCATGTCCCGCCGTGGGACGCACAAAGTAAACCTCACTGCGGCGCACCTTGCGCACCTTGCCCAAGTCGGCTACGAGCCAAGACTCCTTATCGTCTGCGGCGGGCATCCAGCGCGAGCCGTTGGCACCGTCCACGGCAAACTCCGGTACAAAATGCTCTGTCCGGCGACAAGTGGAGTCTGCTGTAGGACGGATGAACATCGGCTCCGCCACGCTGGAGGCATACACACTGTCTATCTCCAGACTCTTCCGCCGTTTGACCTTCCGCAAAGCCCCCACACCGTCCAACGTGACCTCTACCGGCCGGATTGTGCCGTCCTCATTGAACTCCATGCGGTTCACGTAGGTCTGCCGGTTCGTACTGCCCCGACCGTACTCCAGGAAAGCGAAATAATAATGGTCCTCGTCCGTATTGAAGACGCATCCATGACCCGGTCCGAACACACCACGCGCATAGCTGGTGGTGGAGATGATGTCATTCTCCGGAAACTCATAGGGGCCCAGCGGCGACACGCGGCTCATGATGTAGGCGTACTGGTACGCCTCGCTCCCGCCGATGGTGTACAGATAATAGTATATGCCTTTACGCTTGAAGAAGATAGGCCCTTCGGAATACTGTTTGTGGGGTGTGGTCAGGACTCGGTTGACCGAATCCACCGTCATCATGTCGCTCGCCAGCCGCCCCACATGCCGACGACCCCAGAACACGTAGGCCTGTCCGTCGTCGTCCACAAAGACTTCCGCATCGATGCCATAAGGGTCTTTCACCTGCAACAAGGTGGACGAGGTGTAAGGCTTATGGAACCGGTCCTCCCCGCGGGCCAGACGGAACGGCCCGTCCGGGCTTTCGGCCACCGCCGGATACATGTATCCGTTGATAGTCGGATAGATATAGTATTTCCCGTTGGCCGCAATGGCCTTGCTCGGCGCCCAGTACTTCTCTTTTGCCGCCGAGGGGAAATACGTGCCGTTGAAACTCCAGTGCACAAAGTCCTCCGACTTCCACACCACCGGCGGACCGGACGTTTTCAGCCCCTGTCCATAACCGTCCGTCGTGGCGTAGCAGTAGAACACCCCGTCGATTTCCTGTATGCTGGCATCCGCTATCATGTCGGGCACCAGCGCATGTCCGAAAATATTTTTAGGCTGCGGGCCGTCCGTGAATCCGGACAGCAGGGCCACTACGGCCAAGCCGCCCGACAGCCATAAACTTAATTGCTTTTTTCTCATTTTATATTAATCCAAACACGATACTTCTCATCAATAGTTGCGGATTGTGGCATACACTCCGTAAGACTCCTGGTCCACGTCAAACAAAGGACGAAGCCGGAACTCACGTCCCCCGTTCCGCAGGACAAAGCGACCGGCCTCACCGTCCACGAGCGACAGTCCGCGAAGAATCTCCTCCCGGTTTCCTTTCAGAATCACTTCCTCACGGGCTTCAAAGGCCAGCAACATCGGACCATAGAACACGGCCAGCATGTTTTCCTTATCCGGCATGGACTGCAGCCGGAAAGCATAACGGAAGTCCACCCGCACCCGGTCACCATCCGTCCAACGCCTTGAAAGGGGGAGGAAGGATGACGGCTGCACCGGCATGTCCAGCTTCTCCCCGTTTACAGACACCACCGCCCCCTCGGCCCAGGCCGGAATGAACAGCTTCAGGACGAAATCCACCGGACGGCGCACCGACACGGTGAAGTCCACAGCCGGTTGCACAGGGAAGCCACCGGTCTGCTCCAGCCGCACTTTCCGATCCGCCCAATGCAGGACGGAGGGCACGTACAAGTTCACATACACCGCCGAATCGTCATGATAATAGATTCCGCTGTTCAGTTTGGCAAAGGCCTCTGTACTGGACCCGCTGCAACAGTAAAAGTCATTCTCCTTCAGGTATTTCTTATTCCGCGGAGACCCCAAGGGCAGATGGTAGACAAACGCCCCGGTGGACGCGCTCTGCACAGGAAGCACCCCGTTGTAGAACGTGTTCATATAAGCATCCGCATAGCACGGACTACCGGTCCAGCCAAAAAGGAAGGCATTCAACTTCTGTGTATTATGTGTCACGCAGCTTTCAGCAATCTCGCGGGTCAATGTATTACAGAGATGCCCCGGCTCGCCCCAATGCTCCGATGTCATCGAGGTGCGAGTCGTAGCCACCGGGCGCGGCCCGCTGCTGGTTCCGTTCACATAGACATGCGCACTCATGAGCATCTCCCAGAAATTCATTGCCGCCTCCCGGTACTTTTCCTCGCCCGTGACCTCGTAACGTCGGGCAAACCCATTGACCAAAACCAGATGCGTGTTGGCATGCAAGCCCGACAGAATATCCTCGTGCCTCACCAAAGGTTCCAGAAACCAGTCCGGATCAAAACAGGCGGCCAGGGCGAGATGTCTGGGATTGCCCGAAATGCCATACAGTTCGTAGAGCACCTCATTCATGGCACCTGCCTCGTTTTGCGGATTTGCCTGCACAGTGTACATCATCCGTGCGATGCGTTCCGGCTCCAGCTCCGACATCCGGCCGTCCACATAGTCCGCCAAGGCCTCCACCATACCATAGGCCTTGCGGTTTCCTGTCCTGACATAGGCATCCAGCAAGCCCTGCATGATTTTGTGGAGCGTGTAATAAGGTGCCCACACTCCAGTGAAGCGCGTCTCCAGTATCTCCAAGTCTTTCTCTGGGAATGCACTCAGATAGCCATTCCCATGCGCCTGCTGGCATTTGTACAGTTCATCCACCATATATTCCAATCTGCGGGAAGCCCACCCGTCACCATACCTCTCGGCCAGGGCAGACAAGGCCGACAGATAATGTCCTGCGAAATGGCCCCTCAGCCCCACCTTGGGAGATTCCCAGCCCTCCAGCGGTTTCGCCAACGACGGAAGTCCGGCCGTGACCCTGAAATTGTGCAGCAGCCGGTCCGGTTCGATAGACTGCAGGAAAGCACTGTCCAGACTTTCGCGCAGCCTGACCCACGAGGCGGTCAGTTCTACCTCCTTACCGGAGAACGGATGGCATTTTACCCCAAAGGAAGATTCCGCCTTTCCGTACCCCAAGCTCCCCAACTGACACACCGCAAAGCCCACAAGGAGGCATAAAAAATGCTTCTTCATGATTTCTCAATGCTTTGATATTCTACTGTTCATAGACGACATTCCAACTCTTTTCCGTCGTAACGGACCTGTACTCCCTTACTTTCCGGCTCACCGTCACGGACATCACCGACCAGCACGATGCGGAAAGAACGAGATTTCTCCATGCCGTCGAACTCACCCTGCCGCTCACCGAGGGTCAGCACGCGGCGGCTGTCGTCCCACTCCATACGGATGGTGGAGTAGCGGCCATGCTCATAATCGTAGCTGTCTCCCGCGTCCTCATACAGCTCGAAAGCGGCATCGCGCCCCGGATAGACCCGGATAGTGAGCTCCTTTCCGGGCAGTTCGCCGGTGTGCTGCACCACCGGTCCCATCGGAACGATAGACCCGCAGCGGACGAAAAGCGGCAGTTTGTCCAGCGGCGCGGCGGCCTCGATCTCCTGTCCGCCCGCATAGTGCTTCCCGGTCCAGAAGTCGGTCCATTCCGCTCCCTTGGGCAGATAGACGCTACGGGTCTTTGACGTGCCCTGCAGTTCCACGGACCCTTTGTCGTAGAACATGGGACGGGTGACGGGGCAGACCAGGAAGGCCGGACCGAACATGAACTCATCCTTGACGTCCAGTGCCCGGCTGTCGTGCGGGAAGTCAAAGGCCAGCAGGCGGCTCATCGTATAGTCGTCGAACGTGACCGCACCGGCCATACTATATATATAAGGTATAAGGGTATAGCGCAGGCGTATCATCTTCAGGATGCTGTCGTAGAACGGTTCGCCGGGCTTGCCGAACTGCCAGATCTCACGGGGTGTGTCCGTCCCGTGGCTGCGGAACATGGGCAGGAATGCCCCGAACTGCAACATGCGCACATAGTACTCCCTGTAGCCCATGTCGGCCACGCCGTCCTGAAAGTCACCGTTACGGAACCACTCCCGTCCCTTACGGACGAAGAAAGAGCCGATGTCCAGCGTCCAGTACGGACAGCCCGCCGCCATGAAGTTCAGCCCCTGGGGAATCTGCTGGGCAAACGACTTCCACGAGGCATGTGTGTCACCGTTCCACGTGATGGTGCCGTAACGCTGCTGGCCGGCAAAGCTGGAGCGCGTGAGGTTCACCACGCGCTTGCGGTCCGTCGTAGCCCGCTGGTTCTCGTAAAGCCCTTTGGAATGATAGAGCGAGAACAGACTGCTCCGCTCCGCGCCCAGTTCGGAACTCAACAAGTCGGCATTCTTCCGCCAGCGTTCCTCATGACTGTCCCAGCCGTAGCCCTCCGGCATGGCACGCCAGTCGGCATCCAGCGGTTCCGTACAGTCGCACCACCAGGCGTCGAAACCGTTGCTGAAGAACTCATCGTTGGCATACTTCCAGTAGTGTGCCCGCGCCAGCGGGTTGAAAGCGTCATAAACCGAACGCTCCAGCATGAAGCCGCGCGCGGCAAAATCCTTGGTCTGCGGACAGTTGGTGGGATTGGGCCAGATGGACACCATCAGTTTGGCATTCAGCGCATGCACCGAATCGGCCAGGTTGCGCGGACTGGGATAATACCTGCGGTCCATCTTTATATAGCCCCATCCCTGCGGCCAATAGTTCCAGTCCTGCACTATCACATCCAGTGGCACCTCGCGACGGCGGTATTCCTCTACCGTACGGATGATTTCCGCCGAACTGCGGTAACGCTCCTTGGACTGCACGTAGCCGAACAGGTAGCGGGGCATGAGCGGATTACGCCCCGTCAGGCGGCGGTAATTGCCAATCACCTTGTCCAGCGATGCCCCTTTCATGAAATAATAGTCTATCTCGCGGGCGGCTTCCAGCTGCATGTAGCCTCCGTCGGTCCCGCTGTCATCGTACACCATGGCGCACCCGGCATCGAAAAGCAGACCGTAACCGGCCGTGGAGTTCAGCACGGGCACCATCTCCTTCAGGTTGTGCTGGCACAGATAAATCTTCTTGCCGCGCAGGTCCAGTGCGTCCTCCATGTGACAGCCCAGGCCGTAGAGTGCCTCGCCCTCCGCAAAGTCGTAATAGTTCCTGAACTTCCAGGTGTAGCCCACCGTGTCGCGCCGCAGCACGTCCATCACCTCTTTCTCCCCGTCGGCCGTCTTTTCCATGCGGCGTGTGGCGGGGTCGTAGACTATCTTTTCCTGGAAAACCTTCTCCCCCTCGCGCGGACGGCCCGCATACTCAGCCAACAACAGACGCCCCGTACGGGCATCGCGATAAGTCAGCGCACAGGTCTGCAGGTCGATGTCCACCTGCAGGCTGTCCGAGCGGAGCGACAGACTGCCCTCGCGCCTTTCGGTCCGGAAAGGGACATATTCCTCAGAACGGTGCACGCACACAATCGTACCGTTACCTAAGAAATCCGCCTCTTTTGTATAACGTACGCGCACGATGTCCGGCGCAACGAAGTCCACCCGCATCAGGCCGTCGGCACAGCGGAAGCGGTAGCCGTTCTGCAACTGCGTGTAATGCACCTCATCGGCCTGCATACTATAGAAAGAGCAACACAGCAAAGTGCCGCACAGGATTTTCCGTCCCCAACGGACGACACCGGTCGCCCGGCGACTGAAAAAAAAGTTCTTCATCGTATCAAACAAATTATTGATTCTACAAAAACGCGAAAGGCCGCACCGCCATCACCACATCGCAGCATCCCGCAGCCCACGATTGCAAAAATAATACAATATTATCAATCTACCTACGACATTTTGGAACAAAAACAAGGGCAATTTCACCCATCGGCACTTTTTTGTCAGCCTTTGACATGTCGCAGAATCCGGGGAAACTGCCAGACAAAAATCAGCGTACAGCACAAGGCTGCCGTGGCATCGGAAATGCTCTCTGCGGCAAAAACACCCTGCATCCCCCACCACCGGGGCAGCAGCAGGGCCAGAGGCACCAGCAGAAACACCTTGCGCAGCAGGGCGATAAAGACCGACACCCCGGCCTGCCCCAGTGCCACGAACATGTTCTGGCAGGAACGCTGCAGCCCGAAGATGGTCATACCGGCCAGAAACAACGGCAGGGTCTGCTCCACGGTGGCGATGAGCCTGCCGTCGGACGTGAAAGCGGAGGCCACGACATGCGGGAACAGAATCATGAACATCACCAGCACAAAATTGAACGTGAACATCACCGCCAGCACGATGCGGAAACACTCCTTCACACGCTCGCGGTTGCCATGGCCATAATTGTAGCTCACAATGGGGATGAAGCCCTGCGCAAAACCGGTCAGGGGCACACTGACCGCCAGCATCGCACTCTGCATGATGGTCAGCGCACTGATATAGATGTCACCGTAGGCCTTCAGGCTGCTGTTGAGTACGAAGCCCACCAGGCTCTCCGTACTGGCCATGATGAAGGGCGACACGCCAAGAGCCAGCGTCGCCAGCACAATTTTCCGGTCCGTCCGCAAATATTTCCGCTCCAGCCTGAGCGAAGCCTTGCGCGACGTCAGGAACAGCAGCACCCACAGGGCACTGCAAGCCTGTGAGATGACCGTAGCCAGGGCCGCCCCCTTCACGCCCATGCCGAAGGTGAAGATGAACAGCGGGTCCAGTCCGATGTTCAGCATAGCCCCGATGACCACCGACCACATCGCTATGGCCGGACGCCCCTGCGTGTTGATGAAAGCGTTCAGGCCCACCGAAACCTCCACGAACAGCGTGCCCAGCAGATAGACCGACAGATAATCCACGGCATAAGGAAGCGTATGTTCCGACGCGCCGACAAGCAACAGCAAAGGCTCCATCGCCAGATAGGCCGACGCAGAGGTCAACACGGTGAAAAGCACCAGCAGCACCAGTCCGTTACCCAGAATCTTGCCCGCACGCTCACGGTCGCCCTGCCCCAGCGCAATGGCCGCCAGCGGCGCACCGCCCGCGCCGACAATGGAAGAGAACGCAGAAATCAGGATGATGACCGAACCGGTCACCCCGATACCGGCCAAAGCATCCGTACCGATGCCCGGAATGTGACCGATGTAGATGCGGTCCACTATATTATATAAAAGGTTGACGATCTGGGCAGCCACAGCAGGCAAAGCCATCCTGAACACCAACGGCAGCATGCGGTCTGTTCCCAACCGCTCTTCATACAGATTGTTCATCCGTTTTTTCACTTAAATCGTGCAAAGTTAAGCATTTCAGGCAAAACAGAGAAGCGCAAGACCGCCATTTCTGCCGATTACGGACCGGCCCGCCGCAACACATCACCGCCCGGCACACGCCGCACGCTCCCGCGACCGGCACGGACGACAGAAAAAACAGACTGCGGAACAGCGGAGAATTTCTTGCGCAAAAACGCAGTCATTCTTGCGCAAGACCGCCGCCGTTTTTGCGCAAGAACGGCGGCTGCATCGCTCAACCTGAAGCCATACATGGCCACAGGCAAACACTTGCAGTGCGACATGCCGCAAGGCAAAATGCGGAAAAGAGAAAACGCCCAGGCAAAAAAATCAGCCTGATTATTTCCGGATTAGCCACAATTTGTGTACTTTTGCCAGACGATAAGCACGCACGGCGTGCAGACATTTAAATTCACAAGTCATGAAAATATCACATATCGAGCATCTGGGCATCGCCGTGGAAAGCATCGAAGCTGCGCTGCCTTACTTTGAAAACGTACTGGGACTGAAGTGCTACAACATCGAAGAAGTGGAGGACCAAAAGGTAAAGACCGCATTCCTGAAAGTAGGAGAGGTGAAAATCGAGCTGCTGGAACCGACAAGTCCTGAGAGCGCCATAGCCAAATTCCTTGAAAAAGGCGGACGCGGCGTGCACCACGTGGCATTCTGCATAGAAGACGGCGTGGCCAACGCACTGGCTGAATGCGACGGGAAAGGCATCCGGCTGATTGACAAGGCCCCGCGACCGGGAGCAGAAAAACTGCAGATTGCTTTCCTGCATCCGAAATCGACCTGCGGCATACTGACCGAACTTTGTGAACATTAAACGGGTGGAATGACTTTTCCGAAAGTTCTTTCATATTCCGATATAAGGGTCGTCCTGACCCGACATGCCACCGGCGGAACGGCTTCCACGAGAAGCATTCCGCTGGTTGAGTGTTTATAAGGACGGCCTTTTCCTGAAAACAGCAAGAAAAAAACGACACATTATGAGTGTACAGACAGAAAAAATCAAAGAGTTAGTGGAACTGCGTGCCAAAGCACGTATGGGAGGTGGCGAGAAAGCCATTGAGAAACAGCACGCCAAAGGCAAGTATACGGCACGCGAGCGTATAGACATGCTGCTCGACGAAGGCAGCTTCGAGGAGATGGACATGTTCAAGCTGCACCGCTGTACGAACTTCGGCATGGAGAAGAAACAGTATCTGGGCGACGGCGTGGTGACCGGAAGCGGTACGATAGACGGACGTCTGGTGTACGTCTTTGCACAAGACTTCACCGTCAACGGCGGTTCGCTGTCGGAGACCATGGCCGAGAAAATCTGCAAAGTGATGGATCAGGCCATGAAGATGGGCGCACCCTGCATCGGACTGAACGACTCCGGCGGCGCACGCATACAGGAGGGCATCAATGCGCTGGGCGGATTTGCCGAGATATTCCAGCGCAACATCATGGCCTCCGGTGTGATTCCCCAGATTTCAGGCATCTTCGGACCTTGCGCGGGCGGCGCGGTCTACTCTCCTGCCCTGACGGACTTCACGCTGATGATGGAGGGAACATCGTACATGTTCCTCACCGGCCCGAAAGTGGTGAAGACCGTAACGGGTGAGGATGTCTCGCAAGAAGACCTGGGCGGTGCCAGCGTGCATGCCACGAAATCGGGCGTGACGCACTTCACGGCACAGACCGAAGAGGAAGGCCTGGCCTTAATCCGCACCCTGCTGAGCTACATCCCGCAGAACAACATGGAGGAGGCTCCTCATGTGGAATGCACAGACCCCATCAACCGCGTGGAAGACTTCCTGAACGAAATCATTCCCGACAATCCGAACAAAGCCTACGACATGTACGAAGTGATCGGGGCCATCGTAGACAATGGTGAGTTCCTGGAAGTGCAGAAAGACTACGCATGCAACATCATTATCGGCTTTGCCCGTTTCAACGGCCAGAGTGTGGGCATCGTGGCTAACCAGCCGAAATGCTACGCCGGTGTGCTCGACTGCAACGCCAGCCGCAAGGGAGCGCGTTTCGTACGCTTCTGCGACGCTTTCAATATCCCGCTTGTCACCTTGGTGGATGTGCCGGGATTCCTGCCGGGTACAGGGCAAGAGTATAATGCTGTCATCCTGCACGGCGCCAAGCTGTTGTACGCTTACGGTGAGGCTACCGTGCCCAAAGTGACAGTGACACTTCGCAAGAGCTACGGCGGCTCGCACATCGTGATGAGCTGCAAACAGCTGCGCGGAGACCTGAACTACGCATGGCCGTCAGCCGAGATTGCCGTGATGGGCGCCGAAGGTGCCGTGGCCGTACTCTATGCAAAGGAAGCCAAGGAAGCCGCTGACCCGAAAGCATTTCTGGCCGAGAAGGAAGCAGAATACAACAAGCTCTTCACCAATCCCTATCAGGCCGCCAAGTATGGTTACATCGACGACGTCATCGAGCCGCGCAACACGCGCTTCCGCATCATCCGCGCCCTGGCACAGCTGAAAACCAAGAGCATGGCCAACCCGGCCAAGAAGCACGGCAACATCCCGTTGTAAGTAGAACCGTAAAGACCTGAACAATGGAACAGCAGAAAACAAACAACGAAGTGCAGGCCGCCATCACCTTAGCCCTTTACGAATATCAGGGCTATACGACGCATGTTGCGGAAAGCGGCGTCCTGACACTGGGAGACAGTGCGACGGAATGGAACTCCAAACTGCGGATGCAACGCCATACTCCCGAACATAAATCCTAAAAATGAATCGACAAATGAAGACATACAAATATAACATCAACGGAACAGACTACGAAGTCGCCGTGAAAGGCATAGAGAACAATGTGGCTACCGTGACGGTGAACGGCGAGAGCTACACCGTCAGGATGCCGGAGCCTGAGAAGCCCGTGCACCATCCCGTCACGGTGGTGAAACCTGCAGGCGTTCCGGCTACGACGGCTCCGAAGAAGCATAGTGTGAAAGCCCCGCTGCCAGGTGTCATAGTAGACGTGACAGTGAAGCCGGGCGATGAAATCAAACGCGGCGACACGGTAGTGATACTCGACGCCATGAAGATGGAAAACAACATCACTTCCGACCGCGCCGGAAAGGTCACGGAAATCTGTGTCTCTCCCGGACAATCTGTCATGGAGGGGGCAAACCTGATCATTCTGGAATAAAGTTCAGGTGATTCACCCTGCAAGGGCGTGAGCCATACGCACTGATCCATACACAAGGCAGCTCAAGGATACCTTGGATGAAAAAGGAGGTGCTGATGGCTCACGCTCATTTCATATCCGCTGCGCGGCACAGGCCGACGGCGCCGCCCGCAAAGTCCCCGCCCGCCTTCCTGCCGGCCCATGCTCCCACTCCCCCTGGCAACGGCCGGCATCAGGAGGCATGCCGCCTGCATTCCCGTCCATCTCCTTCACACGTCAGATGGCGGGCGAAACATTTCCGCCCCATCGGCATCGCAATTTCGGAAAGATTTTCTTAGTTTTGCAGACAAATCCACGGAATTGCACGCACATGAAAACAAATACTTCCTTTAAAATAGGCTGTGGCTACTTCCTGCTGGTCTGCCTGCTGCTGGGTTCCATCTATTATGTCTACCATCAGATTGAATCGCTGACCAAAGTGTCTGATGATGAAGAAAGGCTCATGGAACGCCGCAAAGCCACTCACCTGCTCATCAGTCAGCTGTTCGAGACGGAAAACATCGGACAAGCCATACACCTGGGACATTGGAAAGCTTACCGGAAATACGTGCAATCCATGGCCGAGGTACAGCAAACCATAACCATGCTGGACACGCTCTTCAACGACTCTGTCCAGCAAGCCCGGCTCGATACGCTCTCCCTGTTGCTGAAGGACAAACAGAACAACATGAAACGTCTGGTGCTGGCGATAGAAAACAACAAGGCAAACCAGATCTACCGCAAGCAGATCAGCCTTTTCATCCAAAGCCAGGACACCCTCATACAAAAGCCGCACATCACACAGCAAATCATACAAAAGGACAAGTCGTACACGGTGAAAGCTCCCAAGAAGAACTTCTTCCAGCGGCTGGCTTCGGCTTTCCACAAACCGGCAGAGGACACCACCGCCGTGACTCAAAGCGTACAAATACTGACCACAGACACCATACATCAGGAGTTCAACGTCAGAGATACCATCGCCACCCTGCTGGACAGCATCGAAAACGACATAGAACAATACAACACCCGGCGGAAACGCATCATCAACGCACAGGCCGAAAAGCTGTGGTATACCGGCATTGAGCTGAACAACAGGGTCAACCTGCTGCTGGAAAGCATCGAAAGAGAGGAGCAACACCGAATGGAAACCATCAGCCTGAGAGACTACCACGTCAGGAAACAGGCCGCACTCACCACGGGCATCATCGCCACCGCCGCCATCCTGCTCGCCATAGTGTTCTTCATCATCGTATGGCGCGACATCACCCGCAGCAACCACTACCGCCGCGAATTGGAAAAAGCCAAGAAAAGGGCCGAGGATCTGCTGGTTTCACGCGAAAAACTGATGCTCACCGTCACCCACGACATCAAAGCTCCGGTAGGTTCCATCATGGGGTATACCGAACTGCTGTTCCCCATACTGACCGACCGGCGTGCACGCAACTACGTGAACAATATCCGGAGTTCCTCAGAACACCTGCTCAGTCTGGTCAGCTCTCTGCTGGACTACCACAAACTGGAGGCCAACAAGATGGACCTTCGCCCCGTCAGCTTCAACCCGTCGGAACTGCTGCACACCATAACCCGCAGCTTCCTGCCGCAAGCCAAGAAGAAAGGACTTGCACTGCACTGCGAAACAATGCCGGAAACCGACCGCACCTATACAGGCGACGCTTTCCGCATAAGACAGATTGTGGACAACCTGATGAGCAACGCCTTGAAATTCACCAGGACCGGCAGCATCACACTGCGGGCAAAAATGCACGGCCGGCAGCTGTGTCTGACCGTACAGGACACTGGATGCGGAATGACACAAGAAGAACAGGGACTGATATTCAAGGAATTCACCCGACTGAGCAGCGCACAAGGCGAGGAAGGAGTCGGACTGGGACTGTCCATAACCTTGAAACTGGTGCAACTGCTGCAAGGCGAACTCCATCTGGAGAGCAGCCCCGGAAAAGGAAGCTCTTTCCTCATCGTTATCCCGCTACAGCCGACAAACGCCCCCCGTCCGGCACCCGCCGACCCCGCTCCCTCATGGAGCAGACGTCCGTTGCGCATCCTGTTCATCGACGACGACCGCATACAACTGCAGCTCACGCAAGCCATGCTGGAACAACTGCAGGGGGAAAAAGGATTGTGGCAGACCGTAGCCTGCCGCCAACCGGAAGAGGTGTTCGCCCTGGCCGGGCAGCAACATTTCGACCTGTTGCTCACCGACATACAGATGCCTTCCATGAACGGATTCGACCTGCTACGCCGGTTGCGGCAGCACGAACGGCCCGGAGAAGCGGACTTGCCCGTAATAGCCATCACCGCACGGAACGACATGGATGAGGCTTTCTTCCGACAAAACGGATTCGCCAGCTGTCTGTATAAACCGTTCAACCAGAACGACCTGATGCAAGCCATGGCCAAAGCCTTGGGAACGACGGCCCCCTCCGCACCTGTCTCCACAACAAAGCCGGACGAGAACAAGGAGCTGAACTTCAGCGCACTGACCGCCTTTGCCGGAGACGACCCGGAAGCCGCACGCAACATCCTGGACACTTTCCTGCAAGAGACCTGCGACAACGCACAACGTTTCAGCAAAGCCCGACAAAGGAAGGACAAGGCAGAGGTGTGTCGTCTGGCCCACAAGATGCTGCCTACACTCACCCTGATAGGCGCACCGTGCACCGCCGCCCTGCAGGCCTTGGAAAAACGGCGCGACGAACAGGAATGGCAGGAGGCAGACGACGCACCGGCGAAGGAAACAGAAGAGACACTCGCCAACGTCATACAGGCATTGAAAGCCGAAATGCAATAATAAAAACCCTTAAAAAGGCGGCCGGACGTGTACCACACACCCCAAAAGCCATTATCTTTGTATAGGTATACCCCAACAAAAACCGACATGACAACCCTACTCATCGTAGAAGACGACCTGACATTCGCCACCATGCTCAAAACATGGTTGGGCAAAAAGGGATTCCGGGCGGACACAGCCGGCGACTTGCCACAAGCACGCAAGCTGCTGGACAGCAAAAGCTTCGACCTGATTCTCTCCGACCTACGGCTCCCCGCCGGGGATGGTCTGTCCCTGTTGTCCTACATACAGAAACAAGGCATCACCACGCCGTTCATCGTCATGACGAACTACGCCGACGTGCAGAACGCCGTCAATGCCATGAAACAGGGAGCCTGCGACTACATTGCCAAGCCCATACAACCGGACATGCTGCTGGAGAAAATCACAGACGCCCTGCAAGCCTCCGCCTCACAGCCGGAAACGTCCGGCGAGACGCCTCATGCCGAAACGGCTCAGGCGGCAAACACCGACAACAGATTCCTGGAAGGCAAAAGCCAGGCCGCCCGACAATTGTACAACTACGTAGACCTGGTGGCCCCCACCCCGATGTCGGTGCTCATCAACGGTGCAAGCGGAACGGGCAAGGAATACGTAGCCCACCGTATCCACCAGCTGAGCAAACGGGCCGGAAAACCTTTCGTAGCCATAGACTGCGGTGCCATGCTGAAAGAACTGGCCGCCTCGGAATTTTTCGGTCATGTGAAAGGCTCGTTCACCGGTGCCGTATCCGACAAGACCGGCGCGTTCGTGGAAGCCAATGGCGGGACGCTGTTTCTCGACGAAGTGGGCAACCTGAGCTACGACGTGCAGGTGCAGCTGTTGCGTGCCATTCAGGAACGGAAAATACGCCCGGTCGGTTCCAATCAGGAAATTGAAGTGGACGTGCGTCTCATCTGTGCAACCAACGAGAACCTGCAGGAAGCCATCGCACGCGGCGATTTCCGCGAGGACCTCTATCACCGCCTGAATGAATTCACCTTATACATGCCCCCGCTCAAAGACCGCGGAGAGGACATTCTGCTCTTTGCCAACTTCTTCCTGGAACAGGCCAACGAGGAACTGGACCGCCGTCTTGTCGGCTTCGACGCCGCCGCTTCGGAAGCCCTGCTCGACTATGCGTGGCCCGGCAATCTGCGCGAACTGAAAAACGTGGTGAAACGGGCTACACTGCTGTCGCGTGACGACCTGATCCACAAGTCCGATCTGGGCGAAGACTTCAACACCGCCCTGCAACACCAACAGCAGGGAACCGCCCTTTCGCTGTCGCTTCACGACAAAAACAGCGAAAAGGAACGCATCATGCAGGCCCTGCAAGCGGCAGACAACAACAAGGCACGGGCAGCCCGGCTGCTGGGCATAGACCGGAAGACCCTCTACAACAAGCTCAAGCTCTACAACATTCCACAATAACATGTGGATTTTTTCCACACCCCTTCCACACCTTCCACACCATCCCCATGCGGCATTCCGCATACCCCGAAAAATTCTTGCGCAAAACTCCACAAGGTCTTGCGCATTAATACACAAGGTCTTGCGCAAAAAAGCCGGAGGTATTGCGCAAGTTTTTCCGGAACTGGCACGGCTATTGTCCTTTTATTAGGCAGAGAACAACACAAACGAAGAAGTCAAACAAACAATAAAAGGAAAAGAATTATGAAAAAGTTTTTTGTAACAGCTGCAATGGTAATGAGTATGGGATGCGCTTTTGCGCAGTCGAACGCAACACCTGCCGACACCGTCAAGACGGATACGGCTAAAGCTTGTCCGGCAACTTCGCTGGTGGCCATGACCGACACCGTAACGACAGACTCTGCCAAAGCACTTGTAGCAATGGCCGATACCGTGGTGACGGACTCTGCCAAAGCATTCGTGGCCATGGCCGACACCGTAACGACAGATTCAACCAAGGCACTTGTAGCGATGGCTGATACCGTAGTGACGGACTCTGCCAAGGCACAGCCCGCCGCACTGGTGGCCATGAACGACACGGTCGCCACAGACACGGCCAAGATGGAAAAAGTGAAACCCGCCGCACTGGTGGCCATGATCGAGGAAAACGATACGACCACACAGACCAAGGAAACCAAGACAACACCGGCCACTTGCGACAAGAAAGCTGGAGAGAAAGCGATTAAAGCATTCAACACCATGAGAAAAATCACCGCCTAACCACATCGATTTTTCTCATTTTATAGAGGAGAACGACAACCCGCGTTCTCCTTTTTTTTATGGCTTCTGCTTCTCCGTCAGATACTTCCAGTAGCGCACCGGCAAGTCTTTCTTATGCTTGCGCGGATTCAGACGCTCGCGGATGCAGACGGCTTTGAAGTAAGTGCGCCACAATTCCTGGTAACATGACTCTTCAGCGTCGCGCATTTCCTCGGTCAGCCGTCCGTCCGGCAGCCGGAAAACGGCGTCCTGGGCATCGAAAGTCACCCGCACGGGCTGATGATCGGCATAGTAGTATCCGTAACGGCGACGGCGGTCGAAGATGAGCCAACGCTCCTCGGAAAAACGGTCGCTGAAGTGAGGCAGGATGAGCGGCAGTACATCATAGTCCGGCTCTATCATGGCAAAGTATGTGCCGTCTGCCGTCTTCTGGAAACGTACGAACTGCATCATCCGCAGCCTCTCGCGGCACACCTTGCGGTAAGTGTTCGTCACGAAAAGCACGTCAGGATCGGCAAAGTTCGTCTCAATGCTCTTTTCAGCCGTCAGTGCCTTGCACACGTAACGGAACAGGTGTATATACAGGTCCGGAAGTTCGGAGAACATGCTGACCGTCAGACAAGTCAACGCCTGTGCTGACAGCTTTTTCTGCAACGCGCGGAACACACGGGCGGCCCGCTCCCCGTCGGTCAGCACCGTATGGACAGACGCGAACAACGGCCGCACCTCCTCCTCGCCGATGAAAGCCACCGGAAAACAGCGGCGGCTGAAAGCGTCGAAAACAGCCGTGAGCATGCCCTCCCACGTCCGGTCGTATGCAAAAACCCAATCTTCTTCCATAGCCCGTCAAACCGGTTCTTCCTTGAAATCCAGATGCAGCTGCACGGCATCCGGCTCCCGTTCCGACGTCTTGTGCGTCAGCAGCGAGCGCACACGTTCCGGATGCAGTTCGTTCACTCCCCGTCCTTTCAGCTCTCCGCAGGTGATGAAATACTGCGCCCGCTTCATCACGCACCCCATCTTTTTCAGATCGAAAGAGGTCAGCCGTCCGAAACGACGCGAACAGACGATGAGACGGGCCGACTTCACTCCGATGCCCGGCACGCGCAGAATCTGTTCGTAATCGGCGCGGTTGATGTCCACCGGGAAGTGTTCGGGATGGCGCAATGCCCACGACAGTTTGGGGTCTACTTCCAAATCAAGATCCGGATGCGCCTCGTCCACAATTTCTTCTACCCGAAACTGGTAGAAACGCATCAGCCAGTCGGCCTGATAAAGGCGGTTCTCGCGCACCAGCGGCGGCTGTTTCAGCACCGGCAGACGCGGGTCGGCAGTATTCACCGGCACGTAGCCCGAATAATACACACGGCGCATCGTGGGGCGGGCATACAGCGCGGAGGAGAGCGAAAGGATGTCGCGGTCGGATTCTCCTGCGGCTCCCACAATCATCTGTGTGCTCTGCCCGGCCGGAACAAAACGCGGAGCGTGACGGTGCCTGCGCCTCTCCTCGGCACTCTCCAGTGCGCCCTGCTGAATGTAAAGCATAGGGCGGTACACACTGGCGTGGTCTTTCTCCGGTG
The DNA here is from genome assembly GCA_944321365.1 of uncultured Paraprevotella sp. GTDB lineage: Bacteria > Bacteroidota > Bacteroidia > Bacteroidales > Bacteroidaceae > Paraprevotella. The sequence continues at coordinate 26,392 of CALULA010000006.1, read as the reverse complement.
CCAGACGCTTGAGCGAGGCCTCATCGGCCAGCTCAATGTTCACGCTCATGCGGTCGGCATACAGTCCGGCGGCGTCTACCAGCTCGTGGCTGGCCCCCGGAATGCTCTTCAGATGGATGTAGCCGTTGAAACGGTGCACGGTGCGCAGGTCCTTGGCCACCCGTACCAGACGCTCCATCGTATAGTCGGGATTGCGCACCACACCGGAACTCAGGAACAGGCCTTCGATGTAATTGCGTTTGTAGAACTCCATCGTCAGGTCCACCAGCTCCGACACCGACAGCGTGGCACGGGGAATATCGTTGCTGCGGCGGTTGATGCAATAGGCACAATCGTAGATACAATAGTTGGTGAGCATCACTTTGAGCAGGGAGATGCACCGCCCGTCCTCGGCAAAGCTGTGGCAGATGCCGACACCGCCCACGGTATTCCCCACTCCGCCCTTGGTGTTGCGCCGCACCGTTCCGCTCGACGAGCACGACACGTCATACTTGGCCGATTCGGCCAATATCCTCAGTTTCTTGAGCGTATCTTCTTTCATTCTTTCCGTCTCTCCGTCTCCGTTACCGCAAATATACGAAAAGCGCGGCAAAGATGTGCCGCGCCGCCCGGATTTCCCTTCAAAAAAAGTGCCGCCCCGGAACAGATTCCGGAGCGGCATTATCATACAGACTTACTGACCGTAACAGGCTCAAAGCTCGTTACCCCAGATGTCCGTAAAGCCCTGTTCAGCGTTCACATTACCCATGAAATCATCCATGGGGTCGTTGTTCACGCCCAACGATGCAGACAGCAGAAACGCCTGTCCTTCCACTTCTGTCACAACACACGCCGGTGCCTCATATCTTCTTTTTTCCATTGTTCTTCTTTTTTTCTATTGACTATTTAACCACCATTTTCTTTCCATTCACGATATAGATGCCGCGCTGCAGGCCGTCGGTAGCTTCTGCCGCACGCACCTGATGGCGCACTTCCACACCGCTCAGCGTATATACGTTCACCAGTGCGTCGGCCTCAGCAGCCTCTACAGTCTCGATGCCTGTCGTGCCGCCATCCAGCGGGAGCATACGCTGGTTCACGCCTACGGATTCCGTATATTCTGCCACCTCATCCATGTTGATGTAGGCGCGGTTGGCGGCGATGGAGCAGCCTGTTCCGCAGAGCTGTACGGCGTTGTTGGTAAGCATGTACATGCCCTCGGCCACATCCTGTCCGGTGAACGTTCCCTTCAGTCCGTTGTCCGAAGCGGCTTCAGCAACAGCCTCACCGTTATAAGCGGCCAGCAGCATGTCGGAGGTTGCACTGAAGATGTAGGGCTTGCCGGCTTCCAGTTCCGTCACGGCGTCGAGCACAAGATAATTCACCTTACCGTCCGTTCCCGTCACCTTTCCGGCAATGCTGAAGAACTCTGCTCCGGCCAGGTCCCCGGCAGCTACCGCATAGGGCAAACAGATAGTGCCGTAAGTGTTGGCGGTTACGGTGCGGGTGTAGCCGTCGACCTCAGAAGCAGGTTCATAAGTAACAGACAAATGATTTACATATAGACGTGACTCCTTATCACTTCCCATGCAATAGAAAGTTATTGAAGAGACTTCCTTATCAAAATCTTCAACGGTATACGTTCCATTAGCAGCCAGATTTTCCGTAGCAGACTTCTCGGTTTCACTCTCCAAAGTATAGGCTATGGAAGTTTGCATTGAAGAACCTATCGTCACACTCTTCAACTTATACCCGCTTTCCACAGAAATAGTGATTGTTCCTCCCCCTGTACCACCATTATTTTGATACAAACGAATCTCGCCGCTATTAATTGCCGGTTCAGATGTTCCACCACCTTTTTGCGAGGTGTAGGACACATTGCCATCACCATTCAAGGAAGGTGCGCTTACAGCAGTAAATGAAGTCTGAGTGGCTGTATGCTCACCGCTCTCCTGCTCTACTTTCACAAACTCTAATGATGCAGTCTCACTGGCCTCCAACACACCATTAAAAGCTTTCGCCTTGATGGTTGTAGTTTCTGTTATCCAGATAGGGTCCGTATACAACATTGACGACTCCGAAGGCTCCGTGCCGTCCAATGTATAGTATATACGGGCATTTTCTGTCTCACAACTCAAAGATACTTTTTTCAGAACCGTGAAACGCGTATCATCCTCCGGTGAAAAGACAGGAGTTGCCACTTGAGTAACCTTACCATATACCTTCACATTATCCAATGTTACTCGTGAAATTTCTGTCACAGTTATATCCACAACAGAAAACCTGAAGCGGGCCTTACTTACAGTCTCTCCTATATTATAGGTAAATGTCTGTGCAGATGTACCTAACGTAAACGTCTCTCCTGTCGACCAACTTTCGCCACCATCAGTAGAATGTTGCACCAACAGCTGGTTTTCCGTCTCGGTGTAAGTTGCTTGGAATTCAAGAGAAGATGCATTCTCCAAATCGAAATTCATTTCCGTATAAGGGGTTACATCACCCTGATTTTTATAGATACGCATTTGCATGGATTGCTCGCCCTCTATCCGATTAGCCGTTGACGGAGTTCCATAGACTGTTCCCCATTGCATACCTTCAGGGCCACGATAGACAATGGTTGGATTGTTGTAGACAGTCGAAGTAGCAAATTCCTCGCCCGCTTCAAATCCGGTTTCATACACAATCTCCTGCCCCCAGCTCTTCCCTGAGCACAGCACGAGGAGCAGCAAAGCAAAAATCACTCTCCCCGATTTAAATTTAGTTAACATTCTCATAGACGTTTGTTTTGATTGTTAATACTATCGTTTAGTCTCATTGCTCAAAGTTACTGTAGCAAATATAGTCAAAACGGTGCAGAAACGGACACGAAAATCAAGATTTTTTTACGCTGAAACCAAGAAAAAAGCAGATGGAGTTACAACAACATGACACGGAACGGGAAATACAGCGCAGGTGTCATTCTGACACAAAAACGCAAAGCCTTTCCCGCCTTCCCGTCCGCCGCCGCTTTCCTTGCGCAAGAACGCAGGAAACTTTGCACAAGAACAGACGGAGTCTTGCGCAAGAATGACCAGCGGCATGCGCAAGGCTTTCAGCGGTTTTGCCAAACAAAGGAAAATCCGCCACACAAACATCGGTTCTCCCGTCGCCCGGACGTCACACAAACCGCCCCGAAAAGCAGACACGGGCACCTGACAAATCCCCCGCACTGCGGCCCGCCCCACGGCACTTCCGCAACCCAGTGTAACTTTTCGTTCGAACAGCCCCGACCAACGGAAGAAAATTCGTATCTTTGTCTGCCATAACAGGAATCATCAAAAAACGCAATATATGTTCGACAATCTTAGCGAAAGGCTAGAACGGTCTTTCAAAATCCTGAAAGGTGAAGGGAAAATCACCGAAATCAATGTGGCCGAAACGCTGAAGGACGTGCGCCGCGCGCTGCTCGACGCGGACGTGAACTACAAGGTGGCCAAGACGTTCACCGACACGGTGAAGCAGAAAGCCCTGGGACAGAACGTGCTCACCGCCGTGAAGCCCAGCCAGCTGATGGTGAAGATCGTGCACGACGAACTGGCCGCCCTCATGGGAGGCGAGGCCGCCGAACTGCATCTGCAGGGACATCCTGCCGTCATCCTCATGGCCGGTCTCAACGGTGCGGGCAAGACCACGCTCTCCGGCAAGCTCGCCCTGCTACTGAAAAGCAAGAAGAAAAAGAATCCGCTGCTGGCCGCCTGCGACATCTACCGTCCCGCCGCCATAGAACAGCTGAAAGTGCTGGGCGAACAAATCGGCATCCCCGTGTACAGCGAACCGGACAACAAGGACGCCGTGCAGATTGCGCAGAACGCCATCCGTGAAGCCAAGGCCAAAGGCTACGACACGGTCATCGTGGACACCGCCGGACGTCTGGCCGTAGACGAACAGATGATGCAGGAAATCGCCGCCATCAAGAACGCCATACAGCCGGACGAGACGCTGTTCGTGGTGGACGCCATGACGGGACAGGACGCCGTGAACACCGCCAAGGAGTTCAACGACAGGCTGGACTTCGACGGCGTGGTGCTCACCAAGCTGGACGGCGACACGCGCGGCGGTGCAGCCCTGTCTATCCGCACGGTGGTGAACAAGCCCATCAAGTTCATCGGCACGGGCGAGAAGATGGAGGCCATCGACCAGTTCCACCCCTCGCGTATGGCCGACCGCATCCTCGGCATGGGCGACATCGTTTCGCTCGTAGAGAAAGCACAGGAACAATATGACGAGGAGGAAACCCGCCGACTGCAGAAAAAAATAGCCAAGAACCAGTTCGACTTCAACGACTTCATGAGTCAGATACAGCAAATCAAGAAGATGGGTAACCTGAAAGACCTGGCCAGCATGATTCCGGGCGTGGGCAAAGCCATCAAGGACATCGACATTGACGACAACGCCTTCAAGAGCATCGAGGCCATCATACAGAGCATGACCCCGCGCGAACGTACCCACCCGGAGATTCTGAACACCAGCCGCCGGCAGCGCATCGCCAAAGGGTCGGGCACGAACATCCAGGAGGTGAACCGGCTCATCAAGCAGTTCGACCAGACACGAAAGATGATGAAGATGGTGACGGGCAGCAAGATGGGCAAGATGATGGCGGGCATGCCCAAGATGCCCGGTATGCCGGGAATGCCGGGGATGCCGAAACTGAAATAGCCGCACGGCCCTCACAAATGAAAGGAAAGCCTTGACATGGACAAACACCCACACAGACATTGCGCCGCACTCTTCCTGCTGCTTCTCGGCACAGGGAGTGCGGCGCAAGCGCAAACCGCCTACAGCGTCTCCGGACGCATCGGTGACCCGGAGGCGGAGGGGCGGAAAGTGTATCTGAAGATCTACGACACCCACCAAGTCATCGACACGGCGGTCGTGCACAACCGGCAGTTCCGTTTTGAGGGAACAGCGGAACATCCTTATGTGGCACGCGTCGACCTGGACGGCAGCCGCGAATACGCCAACTTCGTACTGAAGGATTCCGTCACCGTCGACTTCGCCACCCACCTGCCCGCCGCAGGAGGAACGTTGACACGACGCTTCCTGGCCTTCTGCCATGAAGAGGACTCCCTCCTCAAGGCCACCGACCAATGGAGGCAGGATTTCCGAAAACGGCATCCCGACGTGACGGGCGCACGCTACACCCAGGCTTTCTATACGCGGAATCTGCCTTTCTACCTGAAGTGGATAACTGCCGAAAGCGACAACGGCATCGGCGAATATGCCCTGCGGGAGGCTTACTTTGCCTTCTATTACATGTCCCAACTGGAAGCGTTGGCGACCGTATTCTCCCGACTCAGCCCTTATCTGAAGTCCCTTGCGTTCAGCCGGGAGTTGGAAAACGAGGTCATCCTGCCGTGGCAAAGGACCGCACCCGGCCAGCCGTTCACCGACATCGAAGGCGTCACGGCGGACGGGAAAACCGCACGGCTCTCCGACCATGCCGGGAAAGGCCGGTACGTTCTGGTGGACTTCTGGGCCAGCTGGTGCGCCCCGTGCCGCCAAGAGGGCCGGGAATACCTGAAACCACTGTGGGAGAAACACAAGGACTCGGACAGCCTGACCATCGTAGGCGTGGCCGTCAGGGACAAAAAGGAAGAGACGGTAAAGGCCATGGCCGAGGAGGGCTACGGTTGGCCGCAGATACTGGACGCGGGGTCGCTCCCCCTGGAGCAGTATGGCATAACGGGCATCCCGCACATCCTGCTCATCGGACCGGACGGCACCATACTGGCCCGCAGTCTGCGGGGAGAGACCATCGGGCAAGAGATTGCAAAACATATTCCATCCAAATAAACAAAGAAAGGAGACTGACATCATGCAACTGATTGACGGAAAAGCTACCGCCGCACAAATCAAGGCGGAAATAGCCGAAGAAGTGAAACAAATCGTAGAGGCGGGCGGCAAACGCCCGCATCTGGCCGCCATACTTGTGGGACACGACGGCGGAAGCGAGACCTACGTGCGCAACAAAGTACTGGCCTGCGAAGCCTGCGGTTTCAAATCAACCCTGCTCCGCTTCGAGGACACCATCAGCGAGGAAGAGCTACTGAACGAGGTGGAGAAGCTGAACCGTGACGAGGATGTAGACGGATTCATCGTACAACTGCCCCTCCCCCGCCACATTTCAGAACAGAAAGTCATCGAAGCTATAGATTACCGCAAGGATGTGGACGGCTTCCACCCCATCAACGTAGGCCGGATGGCCATCGGTCTGCCCTGCTACATCTCGGCCACTCCGAAGGGTATCCTTGAACTGCTCCGCCGTTATCATATTGAAACAAGCGGACGGAAATGCGTCATTCTGGGACGGAGCAACATCGTCGGCAAGCCCATGGCCCAGCTCATGATGCAAAAGCAATACGGCGATGCAACCGTCACCGTTTGTCACAGCCGAAGCCGCGACCTGAAAAAGGAATGCCGCGAGGCCGACATCATCATCGCCGCCATCGGCCAGCCGGACTTCGTGACGGCCGACATGGTGAAAGACGGCGCAACGGTGATAGACGTGGGCACGACCCGCGTACCGGATGCCACGAAGAAAAGCGGTTTCCGCCTCAACGGTGACGTGAAATTCAGCGAAGTGGCCCCCAAATGCGCCTATATCACCCCCGTTCCCGGCGGTGTAGGACCGATGACCATCTGCATGCTGATGAAGAACACTCTCTCGGCCGGAAAGAAAGAGTTTTATCAATAAAGCAGAAACAGCTCTATAATATATAATAAGGTATGCAGGCATTTTGCCGCATACCTTATTTTTTTGCTCTCCTCATCAAACGGCAGCTGCCGAGAACTCCTTTTTTCACATGCTCACAATAAAAATGCGTTTAAAAGTTTGTCGCTTCAAAAAAAAAGCGTACCTTTGCAACGCTTTCGAGGAAAGAAAAGAAAGTTCTTTCCTAAGAGTAATGACATGGTGACTGTAGTTCAGTTGGTTAGAGCGTCAGATTGTGGTTCTGAATGTCGTGGGTTCGAGCCCCACCAGTCACCCGGAGAAGAGATTTTCCCGCAGGAAAATCTCTTTTTTCGTTTACTGCGGTCAGGATTCCACGGCATGCAACGGTTCATTCTCTTCGGGAATGACTTTCTTGGCACTGGACTTTGCGCCCAGCTTTATCAGTTTGTTAGCCGCTCCCACCACACTCATCCGTCCGTCACGAAGCTTGTCGGCGGCCTTTGTATAGCTTGACGAGGCATCCTGCAGCTTCTTGCCCACCTCCTCAAAATGGCCGATAAAATCCGCTATACGGTCCAGCAGCATACGGGCCGTATCATAGATGGCTTCCTGATTCTGCGCCTGTTGCATCTGAGTCCAGGCAATCTGTATGATACGAAGTGCAGCCGTGAGATTCTGTTCCCCCGTAATGAACACCCCTTTGGCAAAAGCATCCCGCCACAAAGCCGGATCTTCGGCCAAAGCCAACTGCAATGCTCCCTCGTTGGGTACAAACATCATCACGTAGTTCAGCGTCTGACGCGGCGGCTTGATGTAAGCACTGTAATCTTTCCGCGCCAGCTCCTGGACATGCTGACGCACGCTTTTCACATGCCTCTGCAGGGCCTGCTCCTTTTCCTGTTCTGTCTCAGCGTTCTGATAATCCACAAAAGCAGCCAGCGAAACCTTTGAATCTATCACGGCATCCTTGCCGTCAGGATAATGCAACACCGTATCGGGAATCATCCTCTTCCCCGACTCCTCGTTCACAATGGCTTTCCCCGTCCGGTCGCGCAGCGTCATTTGCTTTTCATAATGAATGCCTTCCTTCAGCCCCTGACTGGCCAGCAGTTCGTCCAGAATCAGTTCGCCCCAGTTGCCTTGCACCTTATTCTCATTGCGCAGAGCCGTTGCCAGCTTATCCGCTTCCGCCCCGATCTCACGAGTACGCCTCATCACCTCCTCTATGGCTTTCTCCAGCGAAGCAGTGTTCTTATTATGGGTGTCACGGCTGTTGTCCATGGCCAGACGCATTTCGCGAATCGTGTCTTTCAGAGGCTCTATAATAGCCGTCATCTGAACGGTGTTCTGCTGCGACAATTCCTCCGTACGCCTGCCCAGCATCTCACGTGTCGCGTTCTGCAACTGCTCCTGCACCAGCCGCAACTGTTCCCTGAAATGGCGGTCGCGCTCCTCTGTCTCGCGGCTCATCTGCTCATGCAGCAACTGCAGTTCCTTCTCCAACGCCAGCTTGGCAGCCGTCAGCTGTTTGTTTTCCCGATTCATGTCTTCCCACTTTTCGCGCATGGCAGCCACCTGTTCCTCTCTCTGCCTGAGAAGCTCCTCAAAATCACGCGACTGCTGCTCCTGCTGTCCTGCATGCTCTGAACGCTGTTTTTGCAACTCATCTTCACGCACACGCAACAAAGTCTGCAAAGACGACATACGTGCCTTCATCCACAAAAAGACGACGCCTGCTCCACAAAGGCAACCGCCTAACAGCCATAAAAAATTCATTTTCCGATGTTTTTTGATTCTGAAATGTAACAAAAGTACGCCTTTCTGCTGGATTTTACAAATGAACTTTGTATTTTTGTCGGACTTTTACTCTTATAAAAGCAGAAAGACATGGAACTAATTCCCGTAAAAACGACTCATCCGTACTACGCATACGCCGAACAGCTCATGACCGACGCCTTCCCTCCTGAAGAACGCCGGCCCATAGAACAACAACGTGCCTACACCGACCACAACCCGCTGTTCCATTCCAACGCCGTAGTGGAAAACGGACAGTTTGCCGGTCTCATCAACTACTGGCAGCTGGACGGATTTCTCTATTTCGAACATCTGGCCACCTGCCCCTCCCTGCGTGGCGGCGGATTGGGCAAACGCATCATGGAAACCTTGTGCGCCAATGCCGCTCAACCCATCATATTGGAGGTGGAGCCGCCGACCAACGAAATAGCTTCCCGGCGCATCGGATTCTACCGCCGCTGCGGCTTTAGCCTGTGGGACAAACAGACCTACATGCAGCCTTCGTATGCCCCAGGGCTACCATCCATCCCACTGCTGCTCATGGCTTACGGCGACATGGACGAAGAGCAGGATTTTGAAAGAACAGTCCGCGAAATACACAGACACGTCTATGGCAGACACGGACAGACACCCCTCACCCAAGAATAAAGAAAGACAGCATGGCAGAAACTCTCAGCTCAATCATCAAGACCTGCAGTGACTTCCTCTGGGGCTGGCCCATGATTATCGGCCTGCTGGGGACTCATCTGTTCCTGACCATACGCCTGAAATGCCCGCAGCGCAAACTGCTCAAGGCCATACGCCTGTCCGTCACCCCGGACAAGGCGGCCACGGGCGACGTCAGCCAGTTCGGCGCGCTGGCCACGGCACTGGCCGCCACCATCGGAACAGGCAACATCATCGGAGTGGCCACGGCCATCACGCTGGGCGGACCGGGCGCCGTGTTCTGGTGCTGGCTGACGGGCGTGTTCGGCATCGCCACAAAATACGCCGAAGGACTGCTGGCCGTGAAATACCGCGTCCGCACACCGCAGGGCAAGATGCTGGGCGGACCGATGTATGCCCTGGAAAGGGGGCTGGGAAAGAAATGGCTGGCCGTGCTCTTCTGCATCTTCACCGTCACCGCCTCATTCGGCATAGGCAACCTGGTGCAAGGCAACGCCATATCGCTGCTCTGTTATGAGAACTACCACATTCCGCAAGCGTTCACCGGCATAGCCATTGCCGTCTGCGTGGCACTGGTGGTCATATTCGGCGTGAAAGGCATTGCCCGCGTGTGCAGTGCCTTTGTACCGATGATGGCCGTGCTCTACGTCCTGGGCTGCTGCTATATCCTGTGGGTCAACGGAGCCTATCTTTGGGAGGCCGTGAAGCTCATCGCCGTTTCCGCCTTCAATCCCGAAGCAGCCGGAGGCGGCTTTGTGGGCGGGTCCGTCATCATGACCGCCCGCTACGGCATAGCCCGCGGACTCTTCAGCAACGAAAGCGGAATGGGGTCGGCTCCCATCGTGGCCGCAGCCGCCCAGACGCGCAACCCGGTGCGTCAGGCCCTCGTCTCCTCCACCGGAACGTTCTGGGACACGGTGGTCATCTGCGCCCTCACGGGACTGGTGCTGGTAAGCAGCATTCTGGCTTACCCCGACATCACTTACGACGACGGCCCGGCACTGACCAAAGTAGCTTTCGACAAGATTCCTTATCTGGGACGCCCGCTCCTCACCTTCGGCATCATAACATTCGCTTTCTCCACCATTCTGGGCTGGTGTTACTACGGAGAGAAAGCCATAGAGTACTTGAGCGGCAAGCGTTGGACGCTCATCTACCGCGGCGTATTCATCGTTTGCGCATTCTTCGGTGCCGTCACCCAACTGGCCGTCGTATGGAATCTGGCCGACCTGACCAATGCACTGATGGCCATACCGAACCTGATTGCCCTCATCTGTCTGTCGGGAGTGGCGGCCAAAGAGACGCAGAAATACCTGTGGAACGACCGGCTGGACGACACAGCCGACCCGGAAGACAACCCCACATAGCATAAGTCCGGCACAAGCCCCGCACGGACAGAAGGGGCGGACCGCAAAACAGACCTCCGACAAGCTTCCGCGAAAGAGGAAGCCTGCCGGAGGAAAATTTACAGTCATGCCCGCAAAAAGTCTATCTCCAGGTTAGAGATATACATCTTTAGGCTGAAGATATATATCTTTAGGTTAGAGACAGAGAATGATTGCGCAACATCTCCGCCCTGCAGCCGCCGTATGCCGACGTTTTCACTGCAGGACGGAGATGTCATCTCACGCCCATGTCCTCACGCTTTCAGGGTTTCAGCACTTTCTGACGGTCCACCACATAAACGCCTTTCTGCAAATGCCGGGGCAGTCCGCCGTCCGGTGCCGTTTCTCCCCGGCGCACACCGTTCAAATCGTAGACGGGCCGGGCTGTCTGTTCTCCGTCGGAGTGAACAGCCTCCACCCCCGTAGGGTCATCCAGCGCATAGATTTCAAAATTGTCGAAACAGCACCAGTCGGAAGAAGTCACCGTGGACAAAGAACGCCGCAAGCCGAAACTGATCCGCCCGTCATCGACATACAGCAACAGATAACAGGCATAATTGTCGGCCGAAGCCGAGAACAGCGTGCCGGCCGAAGCCCTGTCGTTGGCAAAACCGTAGAGCGAGCCGCTGCCGTCATAGGGCACGGCATAGAGCGACTGCACGGGCACCGCAACATTGTCGGCAAAAAACTCATAGTTGATCTGCTCCACACCTTCCCGGAAATCGCGTCCGGAATGGTCATTCTCGCCGTTCCGCTCGAAGGCCTGACACTTGAGCAGGTAGTATCCTTCGGGCAGGCTGCGTTTGGTCTGCTGGATGGACACGGAATAGTCTACGGCACGCAAGGCGAAAAATTCCGCCACGCCGTTTGAACAGCCCGCCGTGCCGTTCAGCGTCCATCGGGATGTTCCGCTGGCAAAGGTCCCGTTCGGCACATCGACCGACACGCCCTGTGCAAGCAGCTTGCCGAAATACGAATCCGTAGCTTCCGTCAGAGCAGCCGCCGCCGACTCCCACGCCGCCTCGTCATCCTTGTCTCCGGCTTGCAGGGCATCAGTCAGAGCCAGCGTGAGACGCCCGTCATTGTAATGGCGGTCCAGCACGCCCTCACGTTCCGCATCGCCGGACAGATTGGCCTGCCGGGCCTCAATCAAAGCCTTCTCCAGACCGATCCGCGCCCTCAGCCGGGTGAAGTCTGCCTGCAGGACGGCCAACAGCGACGGCAGGTCTGTCTCAGCCCCCCGGTCTGTGGTCATGTCGGTCTGCGCCTTCTCCATCAGCTCTTTCAGCACCGCGCCTCCCTCTGCGGACCGTGCCGCCATCTCCGCGCCGTCGGCCAGCAAGGCTTTCAGGTCGCTCCACACCTGCAACAGACTGTATTCCGTCTCGGTGACATAGACAAACGAGCCATGTTGCGGCGACAGATGTCCCGACATGGCAGGGGCAGGCTGCAAATTGCGCAGCATCGCGTCGGCGGTATGAAAATGATAACCGATATTATTGCCATAATTGACGTTACCCACATTCCACACATCGTCGTTGATCCGGCGGAACACACTGGAGGCCTCATAACCGCTGCCGTCCTGGAACGAAGAAACAGGCGTGCTCCATTCCGGCTGCAACAAGTCTTTCGTCGTTATGTCCAGTATGCCGTTGGCCGCATAATCGCGGTACGACATGTGATACAGCCCGTCGGTCTCCACATAATTGATGTCGGCATCCAGCACATTGTCCTGCTGATTGGCTCCGTAAAGGAGGCTGAACGAAGTGATTCCGGTAAAGTCATCGTTGGCCTTCGAGATGTAGAAATGGTCGCAGTCTCCGTTGTCCGTATTCCCCATGGCGAAATAGATATACGGGTCATCGTCGATGAAGATAATCTGCGGTGCCCACACGCGACTCACCTTGTCTGCCGTCAGCAAGCGAGTCCCCGTATTGTCGAAGATGTCCGTCACAGGATGCTCCGTCAGATACTGCTTCATATCGCAACGGGTATAAGTCCAGTTGATCATGTCGTAGCTGCGGAACATGCCGATGGAATAGTTTTCGAGCATGCTGGTTCCGCCGTCACGCGACCCGTACAGGTCGGTGGTCACGATGTAATAACAACGCCGCTTCTTGTCTTTGGCCATAAAGGCGTCGCGGCACCACGGCAACGTCGTCCCGATGCCGTCAATGATGCTGGCCCCGCGGTTCAGTTCGTTGAACACCAGCCCCTGGTCTTCCTGCTTGCCCAAGGCATAAGTGATGACCTGCGAGACGAGCGTGCCCACACCGGTCTGCGGCACCAGATTGGGCATGTGACAGTACAGATATCCATAAGCCTCATCATCCGGTGCCACCGTCACCGCAACCGGCTCGTCAAAAAGCGGGCACAACGTCCCGTCGTAATCCATCTGTCCGGTCAGACTGCCCACCGTCACCGGATGGTCCGTACGCTTTTTCACCGTAAAGACTCCGTCGTCATACGACAGCCATTCGTCGGCGCCTGCATCGGGAGTAAATGTCCACTCCACGGTTCCATAAGAACAGTCGGTCGGCAGCTCCAGCCTGTTGTGGATATAGCAGGCGGCCTGCGCCAGATAAAGTTCCTCCCTGGACACCTTCAGCTTGTCGGCCGTCTCCATGACTACGGTATGCGACTCCGGACGGCCGGCATACAGAGCCTCTACCTCATCGGTCGTCAATGCGCAATCATAAATCCGGAAATTGTCCATCAATGCGTTCCGCATATAGGCATCTGCCGCAAAAGGCGACCGGGCCAGATAGTTCCCCGTCAGCGTGGCGGCCCAATCGGCAGGCTGCAAGGTGAGTGCCTGACTCCCCGCCGCCTGCCCGTCGAAATAGAATGTGCAGGTGTCTTTCCGCTGCACGACGGTCAGCGTATGCCATTCATCCGCCGACAAGCCCTTGTGTGAACGCACGCTCTGCGCACTGCCGTCCTTGATTTCGTAATACCAGTCCCCGTTTCCGGCGGCATTGACCAGACCCATGTAACGGTTCGTGCCATTGGTGAAAGCCCAGGCCCACGTATAACTGCCCAATGCGTTGTCCTGCCCCACACAGATGTCGACGGAAACGGAATAGTCTCCGGTAAGAGACGTGAGCACCTCACGCCCCACCGTACTGCCCAGATCCAGATAGCCGTTCCCCGACCCTGTGGAGAGCACATGATTGCCGTCCTCCGTGGCCAGCACCATGGCCCCGTTATACAGCTCAAAAGGATAAACAGCCCCGTCGTCGGCAGCGGACGACTCTTCGAACGAATAACTCAACAACGGCTCCGTATCAGCCGCTTTCACCGTAGCCCAGCCCGCGCAAACGAACGCACACAGCAAAGCTCTCAAACCAATTGAATGTCTCATTGTATTACTGAAATTAGATTAATGAATAAAATTAATGTCCAAAACGAATCTCCACTTCACGAAAACCCATCGCCCGGAACATCGCCGTGAACTGGGTCCGGGCATTCTCTTCGGCCCGTTGCAGGTTATCCGGCGTATGGCACTGACGCATCATCTTCCGGTAAGCCCGGTCGTACAGTTCGCGCCTGGCCCGGTTAGACCATTCCCCCTCCTCGTAAAACACTTGCGTACGTGCCTCGTCCACAAAATTCCGGTCCAGCAGATGCACCGCCGGCAAGTGCAGCCGCACCGTATCATTACGGGCCACGGCCCATTCTCCGGCCAGCCGGTTCATGTCGATGCCGAAACGGAGCGTACCTTTATAAATAGCCACCAGACGATCGTCCGACAGCAGGCCGGGGCGCAAGGTGTCCACCACCACCTCGGTCTGTACGGACAACAGCTCCCATTGTCCGATGCGTTCCATACGGAGAATCTCCTGCGGTGTCAGCTCTATACGGTCGTCCGGGCCAAATTCGACAAACATTTCCTCCTTGTTGTTCCACCAGACCAACACCGCTACGGCAGCAGCCAGAAGCAGCACCGCGAACAGTATTCTCACCCATATCAGCCATTTCTTCATTTGTCTATCACCATTTTTCCGTACGTTCTCCGGGAACCAGCAGTTCCGGCAAATCAGACTCCGTGAACTCCTTGCGGAAAGCGATTACAATATCGGAGCTGTCATAGCCCAACTGTTCCAACAAGGGAACCAGCACATGGGTCGCATTCTCGCGCGCCATATCCAGAATGTCTGTATCCGTCAGCGCGGAAAGCACCTCCTCCTCGCCCTGACGGGCATAATCTGCCAGCTCTGCCGACGTGAAACCGGAGCGCGTAAGAGACACAAACTGCTTCACATCGTCATGCTCTATGCGCGAAGAGGTGACCACCACCCGCGGGTCGGGCAATATGACGGCTATACGACCGGCCGAACGCACCACGTTCTTTTCGCTGAATCCTGCGAAATCTATATAAGCCTTGAGCGTCACCCGTACAGGCACAATCGCCTTACGCTCTCCCGCCGGAACTTTCAAATCATAGTCTTTACCGAACAAACGGCCCTTCAGTCGCAGCGCATCATCTTTCAGCACCAGTTTACGCACCTCATATTCTGCCGTATAAAGCCGCGAGCACTCCCTCACCCGCAGGATGAGCGACAACGTGTCTGCCGCAGTGCGCTCCTCCCCACCGGCCGGTTTGCCGCGGCAAGACCACAGCCCGCAGAGGCACGCCACCAACGCTGCATAAAACACAATTTTTCTCATCTTCGACATTTACGCTATCCAAAGATACGGAAATGCGGGCATAACAGCAACAAAAAACCTGCGAAAAATATAAGAAAACTTACTTGGCCAACTCGCCTTTTTTTTGTTCCTTTGCGTCATACTTAAACAGGAACTATGCACACACGCCTAAAAATATCCGGAATCATCGGTTGCCTGTTGCTGTTCTGCGGCTGTCAGCAAAAGGGACAGCAAACCACAGGATACGCCGAATATGAGCAACCGGACACGACAACAGCGGTCCAGCGGATGAAAGACTATCACTACAGTGCGGAAATAAAAGACGGAAACACGTCGTATGCCTACGACATTGTCCGTGAAGTGAATGACAGCCTGCCCACTGTGAAAGGAGACGACAACGAACGTTTTGCCGACAATTATATCCGTTTGCGCATCAACCGCGAAGGTAAAGAAATCTTCAACAAGGTGTTCACCAAACACAGTTTCCGGGAACAAGTGGAACAGAAGTTCCTTGAACGCGCCATATTGGACGGCATGGCTTTCGACTGCCTGACGCCTGAAGGACTGCGATTCTCGGCCAGTATCTCTTACCCGTCGTCCGACCTCTACATCCCCTTGCTGGTCACCGTGCATCCCAACGGAACATACGGCATTGCAAAAGATGAAATATTAGACAACATCGTGGAGGAAGACACCACCTACAGTGAAGAAATATAAGCCGTTCATTATGAAACGTCTGCTCATCATCCTCTGCATCGTGGCCATCGCAGGCGGGGGAGCCGTGACGCTCTATCTGCTGCGCGACCGCATTTTTACTTCCACAAGTTTTGAATTGAACGACGAACTGGGCGGCAATATATTTCCGTCACTCATCCTGTCGACCGCCACAACGGACACGCTCATCATGCAACCGGCGGAACAACCTACGCTGGGCAATCCCAAATGGGGCATATCCCTGCGCATCACTGCCCCCGCGCCCAACACCAGGCTGCAGATAGCCATAGCCGAAACACCGTTCATCAAACTTTCCGTCTCTGAATTCATCCTGCCGGAAAAGGACAAGACCTACACCGTATATCCCGACATTCTGTGGAAATATGAGGAACTGCGCAACAACCTGCAGGCCGAACCGATAAGCCTCTCCGTCACCGCCCGCATCAACGGCATGAAACCGGTGCGGAGCATGCGTACATTTTCCGTGCGGAGCATCAACGAATGCCTGATCGGATACAACGACAAACGCAACCACTTTCACAACACAGGCGTGCTGTTTGCCGCCTATGTCAACGAGGACAGCCCCCTGATAGACGAGATTCTGCGCGAAGCCCTCAACACACGCATCGTAAACCGCTTCATGGGCTACCAGAACAAGCGGCAAGATTATGTGGACAAACAAGTCTATGCCTTGTGGAACGTGTTGCAACGCCGCAAGTTCCGCTACAGTTCCATCTCCTACAGCAGCCTGTCGAGCAACGTGGTCTACTCCCAGCGTGTCCGTACGCTGGAAGACGCCCTGCGGTCATCGCAAATCAACTGTGTGGACGGCAGCGTGCTCTTCGCCTCCCTGCTTCGGGCCATCAACATCGATCCCATCCTTGTGCGTGTTCCCGGCCACATGTATGTCGGCTACTACACCGACCACAGTCACCGCCAGGCGGAATTTCTGGAAACGACCATGATCGGCGACATAGACCTTGACGACTTTTTCCCGGAAGAGAAACTGGATTCCACCTCGCAGGGCAAATCGCAGGAATATATGTCACGACTGACTTTTGAGAAGTCAAAAGAATACGCCCACAACAAGTACGCCGCCGACAGTGCACAAATCCACTCCCAGCCCCGACGCTACATGTTCCTGGAAATCTCCAAGGCACTGCGGCGCAAGATACAGCCGCTCGGCAAGTGACGTTCCGGTCCGCCCGGCACGACACGCACCTAAAAACACATCAGATGAAGACCTTGAAAACCTTACTCCTGCTACTGTCCGCTTTCCTTTGCGGGCATTCCACACCGTCCGTCTGCCAGACGACTCCCCCGCCGGCTGAGGCGACCGGCGGCGCACGCCCTTCCTACAAGGAATGGCCGAAAGCAGCGGCCCGCTACGACGACAGCTTTTTCCATACTGAAGAAGCCGCACGCATCGGAGAAAACGTGCTGTTCTACCAGCTCACAAGCGGCGGATGGCCCAAGAACATCTACATCCCCGCACAACTCTCACCCGAAGAACGGCAGACCGCAGCACAAGAAAAGAACGACGTCCGGCGGGGAACCATAGACAATCATGCCACAACTACGGAGATAACCTACCTGTCACGCCTGTACAATGCCACCCGCGACGCCCGTTTCCGTGAGGGTGCCCTGCACGGCATCGCCTATCTGCTGAAAGCACAATACCCCAACGGCGGATGGCCCCAGTTCTATCCCGGAGCCACCGGCTACCACGCACAGATCACGTTCAACGACAATGCCATGGTGAATGTGCTCAACCTGCTCCGGCAAGTGAGCCTGAAGGAACAGCCCTATACCTATGTGCCCGACTCCATCGCCGTCCTGTCCCGAAAGGCTTTTGAGAAAGGAATAGACTGCATTCTGCGCTGCCAGGTGAAACAGAAAGGCAGACTCACGGTCTGGTGTGCACAACACGACCGCAACACCTTGGCACCCTGCAAGGCACGTGCCTATGAACTGCCGTCGCTGAGCGGAGCTGAATCCGTCGGCATCACCCTCTTGCTCATGTCGCTTCCCCGGCCTTCAGCCGAGGTTTCACGGGCCATAGAAGGAGCGGTGGAATGGTTCCGCACATCGGCCATCACCGGCCTGAAGCGGGAAAACTTTGTCAACGCGGACGGACTGACAGACTATCGCATGGTGAGAAGCAGCAACGCCCCGCGCGTCTGGGCCCGTTTTTATGAGACGGAAACAAACCTCCCGTTTTTCTGCGGACGCGACGGTATCAGACGATATGACGTGAGCGAAATAGAACATGAACGTCGGAATGGTTACAGCTGGTACTCAAACGCGGGCGAGAAGGTACTCAGACAATATGAAAAATGGCGGGTCACTCAGCAACCGTGACCCGCCACCTTATTTCCGTTTGCGCAATACGCATCTCTGTCTTGCGCAAAGACGCAAGCACTCTTGCGCAAGAATGCGCCCGCTTATGCGCATAAAAAAGCAACCTTCTCCTCAAAGAAGACGCATTCACTGCACCTCACACGAAGGATAATGCAGATTGGCTTCTGTCAGTTGCTCCAACACTTCGTGCAGAAACTTCGCCGACTCCCATCTGGCCATCGGCAAGTCGTGCAACAAATAATTACCACAATCCTGCGGAGCCGCCCCCGGCACCTCGCCTTCAAATCCGGCAACAAAACGGAATGTCTCTTTCATCAGCTCCACAATATCCGCAGACTCCAGATCGCCTTTCATCAGCAGATAGTTACCCGTAAGGCATCCCATCGGCCCCCAATAGACAATCTTATCGGCCCACAACGGGTGATTACGCAAGAACGTTGCGGCCAGATGCTCTATCGTATGCAACGCCCCCTGGCCTAATGCAGGCTCGCGATTGGGCTCTTTCATACGAATGTCGAAAGTGGTCACGACATCGCCGCCCACCTCATCCTTGCGCGACACATAAACGCCACGCAACAACCGGTTGTGATCAATCGTAAAACTCGGAATCTTTTTCATTATATCTTAAATGCATGTTTATGAATGACGGGATAAAGAGGACGGCAGATGTTCCAAGAAGAGTCTCACCACTCCGAACGAACGGTCGGCCAACTTATCCCAAAAATTTTCATACTGCTCCCAATGTGCCTCAGCACCCGGAGTATCACTGATGATGCGGAAACTGATGAACGGTGTGCCATAAAGATAACAAACCTGGGCAATGGCCCCCGACTCCATATCGACGGCCAATCCGTCCGGGAAATTCCCTTTAATGACATCCAGTTCCTCACGGTCGGTTATGAACTTGTCGCCGCTGCAAATCAGCCCCGTATGAATCGGTATGCCCGACACCAGCGAGGCGGCAGCTTCTACCAACCGGACGTCACAAGCAAAACGCGGCGGAAGTCCCTGCACCTGCCCGTAGGCATTTCCCATTCCGCACCAGACATCGTGATAGACCACTTCGGCAGCGGCGACGACTTCCATCACACCGACTCCGGCATCAATGCCACCGGCTACCCCCGTACTGATCACGACATCCGGCTGGACATGAGTTATCAGCTCGGATGCTCCCACTGCGGCATTCACCTTACCTATGCCGCATTCCATAATATACAAAGTATTTTCACCCAACTGCCCGACCATGTAATCGAACAATCCATGCCGCTCCGTGTGCGACCCTTCGATCAACCGGGCCAACTGTTCGCGCTCAGAACTCATAGCAGCAATGATTCCTATTCTCATATATTACCTCCGCTTTAATGAAAACACCATGCAAAAATACAAAAAAGCCTTTATTCATCCAATACGACCGGAACAATAGGTTGCTCTTTCACTTGGTCAATAGGCATGGAACGGTATCTCACTTTCCCGAAATCAATGGTTTTCAAATCTATGCTACGAATAGTACTATTGTACATTGAACGATAATAAAAAACAAGATTCCGGACATCGGTAGCCGAAGTCCATTGCGTGGCACTGGGAATATCTACCGGAACTTTTCCGTCTGCGAACTCAATCCCCACGGGAATATCGAAATTGTTCAGAATCTGAAAAGCCTGCAGAACAGTCTTACGGGCTGTGGGCTGTACAGGAGACGACGTCTGATAAAGGGCTGCACGCACGAAACGCGACGGCGGAGTGACATCACCCGGAAGTCCCAGAAAACCACTGCCTGCACCAAAGGCCGACAACGTCATCTCGCCCAATGTCTTTTTCTCTGCACCACCGGGATAAAGATTCACATAATTATTCAGATTCGTCAACTGCCATTCAAAGCCCGGTGAATTGGTCAACACTCCCAACTGATTCTCATAAAAACAAAATTTACCCTCCACGATCTCCAATACTATCTGACGTCCGGAAGCATCGGCAATGCGCCAATGGACGGTAGATGCCCGCGGATCGGACGAAACGACATGCACACCCCGTAGTCCTTCCTTCACTTCGTCCACCGTTTTGAAAGCTCCCAACAGCCAAGGCACCAGCTGGAGGTCTGAAATAGAGCTGTCCTTTAGGGCCGGGTCATAAGCCTCGTAACTGCCATAATTAGGGAAATAGAACAATCCTGCTGACAGACCGGCTTCATTCAATCCTTCAGCTACGAAATCTGCCATCTCCACAGCCACGCCCACATAACCGTAACGAGCCTTGAACTTCATGCCCTCTTTCTTTCCGCCTGTCACATAGGCTTGCTGTTCATAACCACGGGGTACAACAACATAACAGCTGTTCAGATCACTGCCTCCCCACTCAATCGTGCGTGCCAATACCGTCGCACCATCTGCGGATTTCAGCGTTATGCCTGTACAAGCATCGGAGTGTACGGGTAACAAACAGGCAAGCGCCAATCCCCATACGGCCATTCCATTTCCTTTTTTTCTTCTGCCCTTCATCTTATTTCTCTTTTAAAATCAATATATGATATCCCTCAGCGACTTGCGTGAACGCATTGCAGACATCATGCAAGCCCGAAAATAAGCATCCATAAGCAACTGCAGCACTATGACTACAAAGTTACAGATTTATCTGAAAAAATCGTGATATAAACGCATAATACTCAAAAGTCTATGGCACTTTTTAATGGATTCTTCGATTTTTATCCTTACTTTTGTATATGATACTATGGTAATTTACCTGAATCATAATGGACTTGTGCAGGATGCAGATACATAACAAATCCAAGTTATAGAACTATTTATTTGCGATATGTCAATATGGAGTAAACTCTTAGGAATCGAGAAAGCCGAGGATAAAAGCAAGATTATCGGCAATAAAACCAACCCTGCGCCATGCAGTGCTCCTCATTATGCCATAGTAGATGTTGAAGTGGGCTTAAAAGACCATAAAATTCATGATATAGGAGCACTCAAACATGATGACACGACATTTCATAAAACTTCAAAAGAAGAATTATTTATTTTCCTAAATGATGTAGACTATATCTGTGGTCACAATATCATTCACCACGATGCCAACTACCTGTTTACGGACCAAAAATGCCGCTGGACCTTAGTTGACACACTTTATGTTTCGCCTTTACTATTCCCGGAACGCCCTTACCACAGGCTTGTGAAAGACGACAAGCTAATCAGCGAACAGATGAACAATCCGGTGAACGACTGCAAGAAAGCAAAAGACTTATTGCTGGATGAAATAGCATGCTGGCATTCATTGTGTAAAGAAAAGCGTTTGCTATTCGCATCGCTGCTGAAGGACAAGAAGGAATTTGAGGGATTTCTCAGTATGGTATGTGCAGAGCATATCCATAAGGGAATACCAGAACTTATCAAAAGACTCTATGCGGGAAAGATTTGCCAACATGCCGACCTTGACATGCTCATCAACCAATATCCCTGCGGATTGGCATACGCCTTGGCACTGATTGATACCACCGATTACCGCTCCATCACTCCCGGATGGGTGCTTTATAATTATCCGGAAGTGGAGTTTATTGTCAAACTCTTGCGCCATACCCATTGCCAGGAAGGCTGCGACTATTGCCGTACACAATTGGATGTGCGCCATAATCTGAAAACATTCTTCGGATATGAGTGTTTCCGGACATACGAAGGCGAGCCGCTACAAGAACGTGCTGCCCAAGCTGCAGTGAAAGGGAAATCGCTGCTGGCCATATTTCCTACCGGTGGCGGCAAATCACTTACTTTCCAATTGCCCGCACTCATGGCCGGACATTCCATGCATGGGCTTACGGTTGTTGTCTCCCCCTTGCAGTCCTTGATGAAAGACCAGGTAGACAATCTTGCCGACAGAGGCATCACGGATGCCGTAACCATAAACGGGATGCTGGACCCCATCACAAGATCGCTGTCCATACAAAGAGTACAAGACGGAGAAGCCTCACTGTTATACATCGCTCCCGAAATGCTTCGCTCAAAGACCATCGAGAAAATATTGCTGGCACGCCACGTTGTAAGGTTTGTCATAGACGAAGCGCACTGCTTTTCTTCGTGGGGGCAGGATTTCAGGGTTGACTATCTCTACATTGGCAAATTCATCCAACAATACCAGCAAAAGAAAAAATGCAAGACACCGATACCTGTTTCCTGTTTCACGGCTACGGCAAAACAGAAAGTAATCCAAGACATCTGCGACTATTTCAAGCAGACCTTGAATCTGAATCTGGAGTTATTCGCATCAACTGCCACCAGGACGAATCTGCACTATTCTGTCATACATGTGGAGAATGACAATGACAAATATCTGAAACTAAGAGAACTTGTCGCAGAAGCCGATTGTCCGACTATTGTCTACGTATCACGTACCAAACGGACAAGAGAACTGGCTGCAAAGCTTACTCGCGACGGTTACAAGGCACTCTCTTTCAATGGGAAAATGGAAGCCGATGAAAAAATAGCCAACCAAGACGCTTTCATGAACGATCAGGTACGCATCATTGTGGCCACATCCGCATTTGGCATGGGAGTGGACAAGAAAGATGTCGGTCTTGTGGTACATTATGACATTTCCGATTCTCTGGAGAATTATGTTCAAGAGGCAGGTCGAGCAGGCCGTGACCCCGATCTTAGCGCACGTTGTTATGTACTTTATAATGACAATGATCTGGACAAGCATTTCATATTGCTAAACCAAACGAAACTCAGCATTAGCGAAATACAACAAGTATGGAAAGCTGTCAAAAGCCTTACCAGACATCGTATGAAAGTCAACTGTTCTGCATTGGAGATTGCCCGACAAGCAGGATGGGATGATTCGGTATCTGACATTGAGATCCGTGTACGAACTGCATTGGCCGCCTTGGAACAAAGCGGATACTTGGTAAGAGGAAGCAACGTTCCTCATGTATATGCCACGGGTATAACGGTAAAGAATATGGATGAAGCAAGAGAACGCATATCGGCATCACTGCTTTTTGGCAGCGATGAAATAGAAAAGGCTGTCCGTATCATCAAGTCACTGATCTCTCAAAAACATATCGCCAAGGCCCAAGACTCGGAAGCAGAATCACGAATCGACTATCTGGCAGACATTCTGGGATTAAGCAAAAAAGATGTTATATCAGTAGTGGAGCGCATGCGACAGGAAGGCATATTGGCAGACAGCAAAGACATATCTGCCTATTTGCAAGACGCAGGTGACTCGGAACGAAAGTCGCAAATGCTTCTCGAACGCTTTGCAAAACTTGAACAATACATCCTCAATCATATTCCCGATGAGTCTTTACGAATATCATACAAGCAACTGAATGAGAATGCCGTAAACGACGGAATCAACACATCCAAAGAAAAAGACATCCGGACGCTACTCTATTTCCTCACCATCAAGGGATATACGCGTAAAAAAGAGGATGCAGTCCATAACATGGAGATAACTCGCCAGACAGATCTGGAATCCACCATCAGGCGATTTGAGAAACGACTGGGAATAAGCCGCTTTGCCATAGAATGGCTATACAAATTAGCCCTCAATACAGAAAAGGAGAATGTACCCGGCAAAGCCATACAGTTCTCCGTAGTAGAGCTTCTGAACCGGATAAAATCTAGTTCCCAGTCTCTTTTTGGCGGACTTGATGATATTCAGTTGGAAGATGTGGAAGAAGCACTTTTGTATTTATCGAAAATCGGTGCGTTAAAACTTGAAGGTGGTTTTCTGGTACTTTACAACGCCATGAATATCCAAAGAATAAAAGACAACAAGTCAAGATACAAGCAGGACGACTACCGAATGCTGAACGAATTCTATAAACTGAAAATCCAACAAGTGCATATTGTGGGGGAATATGCCAACCTGATGGTGAGGGATTATCAGGCAGCCCTGCAATATGTTCAAGACTATTTCCAGATGGACTATAAGAAGTTTGTCACAAAATATTTTAAAGGAAACAGGACAAACGAAATACAACGTAACCTGACACCACAGAAATACGACCAACTGTTTGGACAATTATCCAAACGGCAAATGGAAATCATTTCTGACAAAAATTCACGTTGCATTGTGGTTGCGGCAGGTCCCGGTAGCGGAAAAACACGAGTACTGGTTCACAAACTGGCCTCACTTCTGTTGCTTGAAGACGTAAAACACGAACAGTTATTGATGCTGACATTTTCAAGGGCAGCCGCTACAGAATTCAAACAACGGCTTATGGAGTTGATAGGCAATGCAGCCCATTTTGTCGAAATTAAAACATTCCATTCCTATTGCTTCGACCTCTTGGGGCGAATAGGAAATCTTGAAGACTCAAAGAATGTTGTCTCAAAGGCAGCCGAAATGATACGTCAAGGAGAAGTCGAACCGAACAAAATCGGCAAGACGGTATTGGTTATAGACGAAGCCCAGGACATGGGAACAGAAGAATACGCACTTGTAATGGCCCTGATGGCCAATAACGAAGAAATGCGTGTGATAGCAGTGGGAGACGATGACCAAAACATCTATGAATTCCGAGGTTCCGATTCCGATTACATGTATCGGCTGGCGCAAGAAACCGGAAGTGCATTTGTCGAAATGACCGAGAATTACCGCAGTGCGCACCAGCCGGTAGATTTTGCCAACGGATTCTTGGAAACCATCCATAAAAGGATAAAAAGCACACCTATCATCTCTATGAGAAAAGAGACAGGATGGGTGGAAGTGATACGCCATCACTCAGCATATATGTACCAACCGCTTGTCGAAAACTTACTTCAGCACAAGGGCAAAAGCACTTCGTGTGTACTCACCCAAACCAACGAAGAGGCCGTAATCTTGACAGCCCTCCTGCGAAAGCATGGCATAAACAGCAAACTGATACAATCAATGGACGGCTTGCGTTTTTGGAACATAGCGGAAATGAGATACTTTCTGAGGTATATAGACAAACGGATAAAAACACCACTAATCACAGAAGAGCTTTGGGAAGAGGCCAAGCATGCCACCTTTTCTATTTATGACAGCAGTCTTAGTTTGAACTATGTAAAGCGGTGTGTGGAACAGTTTGAGCAAACCAACAGGACAAAATATTTCAGTGACTTCAAAGAATTTACATTTGAATCGTCAGTGGAAGACTTCTGTGACACATCAGGAACCGATGTTGTGGTATCAACCATTCACAAGGCCAAAGGCAGAGAGTTTGATGACGTGTACATGCTCATATCGGACGGCTATGTAAAGGATGACCATCTGATGCGTCGATATTACGTAGGCATAACCCGTGCAAAAAACAGACTATTCATACACACAAACGGCGATTGCTTTAATCATTTAAGTGTAGACCAATATCACGTTGACCAACGGCAATATGACATGCCCGAAGAAATTGTACTACAGCTCTCTCACAAAGATGTCAATTTGGGATTCTTCAAAGACCGGAAACAGGAGGTCTTGGCACTGAGAGGGGGAGATTCTTTAATTTACAGTAATTTCTTTTTATACAGTTCATCAACCGATAAACCTATAGCCAAATTATCATCAAAAATGCAGGAAACATTATCTGATTGGGGACAAAGAGGTTATAAGGTGAAATCCGCATCTGTACGATTCGTCGTGGCATGGAAACCCAAAAATGCACCAAAAGATGAAGCGGAAACGGCTGTTCTTTTAGCAGATCTGATGCTTTCTTTATAAATTAACGTGAGTTCGACGAATTCAAAATAAGGCACTTAAAGTAGCACGAACGGAATTAACACGGTAGCCGACAGATATGATGGCATCGAGATTATAGAACGCAGTGTTATATGTCTTACCATCCCCGGCAGTATGTGCAAATTTTGCACATACTGAATGTTGCTGTAATTCAGAACTATCAAAGATATTTTTCAAATGCCTTGTAATGACAGTTCTGTCAACACCTAACAATTCAGCCATTGCTTTTTGGGTTGCCCATATAGTTTCATCTCTATACAACACTTGAATGCCACTTCCTTACCTTCAGCTATAAAGGTAAGAAACTCCGCCGTGCTGTTCCGTATTTCAAAATTCTTTGCCACGATTCCTTTGGTTATTAATTATCACAAATACAAAGGTATAGAAAATCCTCAGAAATCCATTATGTAATTACATTCAGGAATGGATT
>CALULA010000005.1 GCA_944321365.1 uncultured Paraprevotella sp. | reverse complement strand
TTTTCTAATGCTTGTAACTTATTGATGTTTAATAATTAAAACATTGTCGGAGAATTTTTCTCCGGACACTAGTGAACCGATTTATTAATTAAAATGTGAAAAAATGATGTTGACTCAAATGATTATAACCTCAATGACAGCCTTGTTCGTGCTGCCGGAACTGCCTTACAAAGCCGATGCGCTGGAACCTGTAATCAGCCGGGAAACGATAGAATACCATCATGGCAAGCATCTGCAAGCTTATGTGAACACGCTGAATGTGCTGGTGAAAGATACGCCTTATGAGCAGATGAACCTGGAGGAGATTGTGCGCAAGGCACCGGAAGGCCCCTTGTTCAACAATGCCGGCCAGGTGCTTAATCATACGCTCTACTTTGAGCAGTTCCGCGAGGCGAAGTCCGGTGAAGAGAATGTTCCGCAGGGGAGGCTGGCGGCGGCCATAGATCAGGCTTTCGGCAGCTTTGCGGAGTTTAAGACTAAGATGGAGGCTGCTTCTGCCGGACTGTTCGGTTCGGGCTGGGTGTGGCTGGCACAGGATGATGCCGGGCACTTGTCGGTTGTGCAGTGTCCCAATGCCGGCAATCCCGTGACAAAGGGATGGGTGCCTTTATTGGGCTTCGATGTGTGGGAGCATGCTTATTATGTGGATTATCGCAACCGTCGCGCCGACCATGTCGCTGCTTTGTGGCAGATTGTCGACTGGGATGTAGTGGGGCATAGAATGAAATAGTGCTTTCAGGAGGAAGCATTTTTACGCAGTTAGTTAAGGGTGTCTTCCCTTGTCGTAATGGCAAGGGAAGATTTTTTTGTTGCGGAGCGGTTATGTGGATTGCCCGTGTGTCAGACTTTTCACGTACTCATACAGTTTGCGGTAGAAGTCTGTGCGGCAAAGCGTATGGCTGTCGCCCACGAGGATGAGTTTCATCCTGGCTCGCGTGATGGCTACGTTCATGCGTCGGAGGTCGTGCAGGAATCCAATCTGTCCGCTGTCGTTGCTCCGCACCATGCTGATGAGTATGATGTCGCGTTCCTGTCCTTGAAATCCGTCTACGGTGTTCACGGTCAGCAGTTGGCGGTAAGGCTTGAAAAAGGCGTCTTTGCGCAACAGATGGCGCAGGAGCTGGACTTGTCCTTTATAGGGGGAGATGATGCCGGTGTCGAGTTTTTCGTTCAGAATCCTTTCCTTGCCTATTTTGTTGAAGTAGTTTCTCAGTATGTTCAGGGTGAGCCGTGCTTCGGCCGGATTGGAGCGGCTGGTGCTGTCCGGATTCCGGGCTTCGCCGAAGTCGGTTGTGCCGTCCGGGGTCTCCTCCGGTGTGCAGTCTGCGTTCCCGTCCGCATTCATGTAGCATGCAGTCTGTTGTTCGTCGGCGGTGTCTATCCATTCCATCGGACAGTCCCAATCCAGAATGCCGCGATATTTCACGTCGGGGGCACTTTCCACTTTTCCGGCGTAGAAGTAGTCGCTGGAAAACCGCATGATTTCTTCGTTCATGCGATATTGTGTGCGGAGCAGGCAAACTGTTTCCGGATGTTGCCGGGCGATGGATTCCATCAGCGTGCGGTCCAATCCGCCTTGCAGGGCTGCGGGGCATTTGATGGTCGGTGGAAGTTGCCGGTGGTCGCCGGCCAGAATCACTCGTCCGGCCTTTTGTATGGCAATCCAGCAGGCCGCTTCGAGAGCTTGTGCCGCCTCGTCGATGAACAGGGTGGAGAAGCGTTTGCCGGCCAGTGTGCGTGACGCGCTGCCGGTCAGGGTACAGGCAATGACGCGCGCCTCGTTGAACAGGCTCTCGTTGATGCTGATTTCCAGTTCTGTGGCACGGTCGCGCAACCGGGCTATCTTCTGGTGGAAAGCCTCCCGACGGCCCTGCGGCTTGTGGGCGTACAGGTCGCGTATGGCTTTCCGTATGGCCCATAGCTGAGTGTAGGAAGGATGACTCTCGAAACGTTGCTCGTAAGTGAAAGAGAGCATTTTGTCGTTGACACGCGACGGATTGCCGATGCGCAGTACGGCTACACCGCGGTCGGTGAGCTTTTCGGAGATCCAGTCTACGGCCATGTTGCTTTGGGCACAGACGAGCACTTGACTTTCGCGGTGCAGTGTCTCATAGATGGCTTCCACGAGAGTGGTGGTCTTGCCGGTTCCCGGAGGTCCGTGTACGATGGCTACGTCTTTAGCCCTCAGCACTTCGTTGACGGCGGCTTCCTGGGTTGAGTTCAGCCAAGGAAAGCGCAGGGGATAGAACGAGAGGTGTCCGGGAGAAGATGTGCCGTGGAACACTTCGCGCAATTCGGCCAGTCGCCCGTGCCTGGCACTGCTCACGCGGTCTAATGCTTCAAACATCAGGCGATAGGTGGTTTCATCCAGGTACAGTTGCACGCCGATGCGGCTGTCGCCGTGAAGTTGCGCCAAGGCGTTGGCGTCGGGTAATGCGACAACCATGTTGTTGCCGTCTACGAAACTGACCGTTCCCGTGAATTTGAAATAATGCAGCCTGCCGCCATTCTGTTGTCTGTGCAGCTCTCCGGAGGCATCCTGCGTGAAGAAACTGACGGGCTTTCCCGGCTCGAAATTATGGTCTAAGTCGGTCTGTTCGGTACGTTCTACTTCTACAACCAGCTGATTGAGGGAGTTATAATAGTTCCGTCCGATGCGGATCGGATACCAACACAGGCCTTGGCGCAGTTTTCTTGTAACACCGGCCGTTTCCGTCTGCTGGTGGAATTGTGCCTTTTCATATTCATATTCCAACGAGAGTAGCTGTCGTTGCTGTTGGAGCCACAGGATGGAGGATGCAGGCATGGGCGGTCAACGCTTTGAGGACACAGTTGATTGCTGTTCCGTTTTCAGGTCAGCCCGGCTCTTGCTTTGCGTAACCAGCCATACTCCTCCGAAAACCAGAACGACGGCAGCTCCCTGACTCCAACCGAATATGCCCAGTCCGGTGGCTACGCTGACGACACAAGCCACGATGGGTTGTACATAGTTGTACATGCTCACGATGGTGGGA
Organism: uncultured Paraprevotella sp.; assembly: GCA_944321365.1. Lineage (GTDB taxonomy): Bacteria > Bacteroidota > Bacteroidia > Bacteroidales > Bacteroidaceae > Paraprevotella. The sequence continues at coordinate 138,931 of CALULA010000005.1, read as the reverse complement.
CGCAGCATCTTCTGCCCTGTCATCATCATGATGTAGGCCAGATAGGTGGCGACAAATACGACAAAGGCTGTTTCCGCATAGGCGCTTGCGGGAATTCTGGCCCAAGGCAGTGACGCTAATTCCTGATAAGTGAACGGCAGGATGACGATGGAGGCGTAGGTAAACATCCATTTCATGCAGGTTGTGACCGAATATCTTTGGATCAGTTTCTTGAAGATGGTCAGGTATATTGCGAAACTGCATTGCGCGGTGAGGCACAGAAGGTCGCCCGTAAGGTTGCCTTCTCCGCTTTGTGAAGTGCTGCCGTTTCCCATGATGAGCAGCAGCGCGCCTATGGCTCCGCAGAAGATGCCCAGGACTTTTTTGTTCGTAACCGGTTCTTTCAGGAACAGGGCGGCCAGAATCATGGTCACAATGGGCAGGGTTGTGGTGACAATGCTGGCGTTTACAGGTGAAGTGATGGATAGTCCGATAGTAAAGCAGCATTGGTTGAAGACGATGGCCAGCATGCCTGCAAAGAAAAACATCAACAGGTCCCGCGGAGGCACCTCTTCTTTTTCCCTGCTGAACAGTGAGGTGAGCCAGAAACAAGCCGCTGCCCCTACGGCACGGAAGCTGATCAAGGCCAGCCCGCTGATGCCGTGTGACATGGCGTCTTTGCCTAAGGGGGCCATTAAACCCCACGCAGCACAGGCCGCGAACATGCAGAGGTGGCCTGTCAGATTCTTGTCTTTATACATTCTTTTTCATTTTTAATCGTACCGCATTTGTCGTTGCGGCGGTGCAAAGTTAAGTCTTTTATCACAAATTTTAGCATCTTTCCATTGCTTCTTTTTTGGGGAAAGACTATCTTTGTAGAGAGGGTATGTTAGAAAGACACGGACTATGGAAAAGATAGGAGAATACATCAAACGTATTGAGATTGATTCGCTGTGGAGCGGACAGAAACATATCGTGTGGAACCTGAACCGTGGTGTGAACATCCTGAGCGGCGTGAATGGCGTAGGGAAGAGCACGATATTGAACAAGGTCGTGGCGTGCCTGCTGGATGCTGTCAAGAATGGCAAGGACGGGGCACGGAGCGTGAAGCTGACGTATGAGCCGGAAGACGCCATGGTTGTGCGCTTTGATGTAATACGGAGCTTTGACCGCCCTTTGATACACGGAAATCTGTTGGAGAAGCTGGCCGACGACCGTGTGGTGACAGAACTGGACTGGCAACTCTATCTGTTGCAGCGCCGTTACTTGGATTATCAGGTCAATGTGGGAAACCGTATGATAGACATGTTGACAAAAGGAGATCCGGATGCGCGCGAGAAGGCGCAGAAAGCAGCCTGTGCGAAGGTGAAATTTCAGGATATGGTGGACGATCTGTTCCGTGAGACGGGGAAGAAAATTGTAAGAAACTCCAATGAAATACAGTTGGAGCAGTATGGTGAACTGTTGTCACCTTACAAACTGTCGTCCGGAGAGAAACAAATGTTGGTGATTTTGCTCACGGTGCTGGTGGAGGATCAGCAGCCGTATGTCCTTTTGATGGACGAGCCGGAGGTCAGTCTGCATGTGGAATGGCAGCAGAAACTCATAGGGCTGATCCGCCAGTTGAATCCCAATGTGCAGATCATCCTGACCACTCATTCGCCTGCTGTCATCATGAATGGCTGGATGGATGTGGTGACAGAGGTGACAGACATAACTCAATGACCGTTGTAATGAAAGGGAAGATGTATGGCTAAGAGATTGTCGGAGAACCTCACTTCTAACTATCTGGGGGCGGCACAGCGGCTGAAATCCAGAAAGGCCCGCCGTAAAATCGTGGCTTATGTGGAGAGCTATGATGACATTTTCTTCTGGCGTACTGTTCTGGACGATTTTGAGAACGAGTCTTTTTATTTTGAGATTATGCTTCCCTCGCGGAGTTCTTTGGGAAAAGGTAAGAAATTGGCCCTGACCAATAAGCTCGGTCCGCAACTGGGCGATTACATGATTGCCTGTGTCGATGCCGATTATGACTATCTGTTGCAGGGAACTACGCAGACTTCGCGTTTCGTGAATGAGAATCCTTTTGTCTTTCATACCTATGTATATGCCATAGAGAACTATCAGTGTTATGCCGAGACATTGCACCGCGTTTGTGTGATGGCTACGTTAAACGATCGGCAGGTGCTGGATTTCGAGGCGTTTATGCGCGATTATTCGTGCATTATATGGCCGTTGTTCGTATGGTCCATCTGGGTGTACAGATATGATCATTACCGTGAGTTCACGATGACAGAGTTCGGCAATCACATCAGTTTCGGGGATGTGAATGTTTATCATCCGGAACAGACGTTGGAGTATGTGCGTCGGCGGGTAAACCGGAAGATGGCTTGGCTGCAGCATCATTTCCCACAAGCCAGGAAGAACTTCGAGAGCCTGAAGACGGAATTGTTGCAGTTGGGGGTAACCCCTGAGACTACTTATTTGTTTATTCAGGGACACACGCTCTTTGACAACGTGGTGTCGCCTTTGTTAGACCCTGTCTGTGCTATTCTGCGTAAAGAACGGGAGCGTGAGATTCGCAACTTGGCCGAACATGAGGTGCAGCGTCAGAACGAACTGTCGTGCTACCAGCATAGTCAGCATTCGGTGGAGGATATGTTGCGTAAGAACGTCGGTTTCAAAAGCGCGCCTCCTTATCAGTTCCTGAAGCGTGATTTGCAGAATCTGTTAAAGCGGATAGCGGAAAGGACTACAGAAAGAACTTGTCTATCTTCTTGATGAACATGTTCTGACAGAACACCACCACGCTGTCGCCTTCTTGTATCTGTGTCATGCCGTTCACGTGCATGCCTTCTCCTTTCCTTACGAGTCCGCCGATGGCGACTCCTGCCGGAAGTCCCAGGTCTTTCACCGGTTTGCGGGTGACCCGTGCGCCGGCTTTCACTTCAAATTCAGCCACATCGGCGTCGGCCACTGTGAGACATTTGACGTTGCTGACGTCGGAATCGAGCATCATTTGGTAGATATGGCTGGCGGCAATCGTCTTTTTGTTGATGATGGTGCCGATGTCCAGTTTCTCTGCCATGGAGATGTATTCCAGGTTGTCTACCAGTGCCACGGTCTTTCTCACGCCCAGCCGTTTGGCTGTGAGGCAGGCCAGAATGTTGCTTTCGCTTTGTCCGGTCAGTGCGACAAAGGCCTGTGTGTGCTGTATGCCCTCTGTGATGAGAAGTGATGAGTCACGTCCGTCTCCGTTGATGACCATCACGTCGTTGTCTTCCAATGCTTCGTTCAGCTCGTTGCAGCGTTGCGGGTCGCGTTCTATGATTTTCACTTCCATGTATCCCGGTGCGTTCAGGGCGGTGTGCATGGCAGTCCGGCCGCCACCCATGATCATGACGTTCTTCACGTCGGCATAGTGCTCCTTGCCTACTATCTTGCGGATATAGGGGATGTACTTTTTGGTCGTCATGAAATAGGCGATGTCGTTTAGTTCCAGCATCGTCTCGCCGTTAGGAATGATGGTGGTGTCATTACGTTTAATGGCTACGATGTGGTAACTGGTATCAGGGCCGCACAGGGTCTTGAGCGGTATGTTGAGTATTTCTGCTGTTTCGCGCAGTTTGATGCCCAGCATGACGAGTGCGCCGTTGTGCACTTCCCACCATTGTCGCACCCAGCTGTGGCGTATGCTTTCCACAATATCCTTGGCAGCCAATATCTCCGGAAAAATCAGTGAACTGATGCCTATGTTGCGAAAGAAGTCTTTGTATTCAGCTTCCAGATACTCGCCGTTGTCTATTCTTGCTACGGTTTTTTTAGCTCCGAGCGTCTTGGCCAGCATGCAGCAGGTGATGTTTTTCATCTCGTCGGGCGTGACGGCGATGAACAGGTCGGCATGTGCCGCTCCGGCTTCTTTAAGCCCGCTGATGGATGTGGGCTTGGTGTTGAGCGTCATCAGGTCCACATTGTCTGCCACTTTCGACAGCTTTTCTTCATTCTCGTCTACTAAGGTGATATCTTGGTTCTCTTTTGCTAAGAGTTGGGCCAGATGTGTGCCGACGGCTCCGGCTCCGGCAATGATGATTTTCATATTGTTATGTTGTTGTGATGGAACGAAGTTGTTCGATGATAGCGTCGGCATCGATGCCGACGATGTGTTGAAGCTCTGGGATGCTGCCGTGTTCCACGAAGCTGTCAGGGAGTCCCATCCGTCTGATTCGCGGTGAGAAATCGTGGTCGGCCATGTATTCCAGTACGGCCGATCCCAATCCTCCGCGGACGACTCCGTCTTCCAGTGTTATGATATGGCGGAAGTTGGTTCCGACTTCGTGCAGAATCGTTTCATCCAGCGGCTTCAGGAAGCGCATGTCGTAGTGGGCCACGGTGAGCGGCTGTCCTTTTCCGGCCTGTTCTTCTTCAAATCTCCGGATGGCCTCTGTGGCGAGGTTTCCTATCGGGCCTATGGAGAGCAGGGCTATGTCCGCCCCCTCCTTGAGCCGCTGCCCCTTGCCCACCTCGATGGCCTCCAGCGGACACCGCCAGTCGGTCTGCGTTCCGCGTCCGCGCGGGTAGCGGATGACGAACGGGCCTTTGTCGGGCAGCTGTGCTGTGTACATGAGACGGCGCAGCTCCTTTTCGTTAAGCGGAGAGGCTATGGTCAGGTTGGGGATGGGCCGCAGAGCGGCCAGGTCGAAAGCGCCGTGGTGAGTAGGGCCGTCTTCGCCCACCAGCCCGGCCCGGTCCAGACAGATGACCACGTTCAGCCGTTCTATGGCTACATCGTGGATGATGTTGTCATACGCCCGTTGGGCAAAGGAAGAATAAATGTTGCAGAACGGTATCAGGCCGTCCTGTGACATGCCGCCGGAAAATGTTATGGCGTGGCCTTCGGCAATGCCGACGTCGAAAGCGCGTTCGGGCAGGGCTTTCATCAGAATGTTCATGGAACAGCCTGAAGGCATGGCAGGCGTCACTCCTATGATGCGGGGATTCATGCGGGCCAGTTCGAGTAGTGTTTCTCCGAACACATCCTGATAGCGGGGGGGCAGGCTGCTGGTGTCTGTCATGATGCGTTCTCCGGTTTCTTTGTCGAATTTGCCGGGGGCATGCCAGATGTCGGCCGCTTTTTCTGCCGGTTTGAACCCTTTGCCTTTCACGGTGTGTATGTGAAACAGCTTCGGTCCTTTCATGTCCTTCAGTTGCTGAAGCGTATGCACCAGTTCTATGACGTTGTGTCCGTCGCTGGGACCGAAGTAGCGTATGTTCATGCCTTCAAATACGTTCTGCTGGCGGCTGATGAGCGATTTGAGCGAGTTGTTGAAACGGATAAGGCTTTTCCGGCGTTCGTCGTTGAGCCATCCCCAGTTGAACAGCTTTTTGGATGCGATGAAGCGCAGCCGGTTATACAGGCTGCTGGTATGAAGCTGGTGGAAGTAGTGGGCCATCCCTCCTACGCTCCTGTCGATGCTCATATTGTTGTCGTTCAGGATGATGAGAATGTCGTTGGGAGTGGATGAAGTATTGTTGAGTCCTTCAAAGGCCAGTCCGCCGCTCATGGAGCCGTCGCCGATGACGGCTACAACGTGACGGTCGGTCTCTCCTTTATTGGTAGCGGCTACGGCCATGCCCAAGGCCGCCGAGATGGAGTTGGAAGCATGTCCGCATGTGAACGTGTCATATTCGCTTTCCGACGGAGAGGGGAACGGCTTCAGGCCGTGCAGCTTCCGGTTGGTGGAGAACAGTTGTCTCCTCCCGGTCAGGATTTTGTGTCCGTATGCCTGGTGCCCCACATCCCATACGATGCGGTCGTAGGGCGTTTGGTATACATAATGAAGGGCCACCGTCAGCTCCACTACGCCCAGACTGGATGCAAAATGACCGGGATTGTCTGCCAGCTCGTCTATGATGTCGCGGCGCAGCTCTTCACACACTTGCGGCAGTTGCTCCACGGACAGACGGCGCAGGTCGGCCGGATCATTGATTTGTGATAAGAGTTTATATGTATTTTTATCGCTCATTCATTTGATTTAATCTCTGCAAAATTAGCATAATTTCATATATCTTGCTTATTTTTGCATCGAAAAAAACGACTTCATGAATTAACGTCTTGAAGATATGGATTTTCGTACAACTGTGGATATAAAGACGCCAGGTCTGTCCGTTGCTCCCGATGCGCGGATTTTGCTGCTTGGCTCATGCTTTGCCGTACATGTGGGGCGGCGCATGGCAGAGTCTGGATTAGACGCGCATGTGAATCCTTTCGGGGTGCTGTATAATCCGTTGAGTATTTCTGCGATGTGCGATGCGATGGTCGCGGGGGAGGATTTTCCGGACGATTGTTTTCTGGCTTCAGACGGAGGCTGGTACAGCTGGCTGAACGACAGTTCTTTTTTTGCGCAAAGCCGTGAGGAGTGTTCCGCAAGGTTGCGGCAAGTCTTGCGCAAGGAAAGGGAGCGTTTGCCGCTGTTGGATTATCTTTTCCTTACTTTCGGTACGAACCGTTGCTATGTGTTGAATCATACCGGGCGGATAGTGGGCAATTGTCATAAGCAGCCTGCACGCTGTTTTTCCGAGCGGCTGATGGAGGTGGACGAAGTCTGTGCGGCTTTGGAGCGGACGTTGGAGCGGCTTTGGTCGCTGAATCCGGGATTGAAAGTGGTTTTCACGGTCAGTCCTTACCGTTATGCCAAATATGGTTTTCATGACAGCCAGTTGGGCAAGGCCGTCCTGTTGCTGGCCGTGGACCGTCTGTGCCGTCGTTTCGAGGGGCGTTGCTGTTATTTCCCGGCCTATGAGATTGTGCTGGATGAGCTGCGCGACTACCGTTTTTATGCCGAAGACATGCTTCATCCCTCGCAGCAGGCGGTGGATTACGTTTGGGAGCGTTTCGCCAGTTGCTGCCTTGCGCCCCAGACTCAGGCCTTCGTGGCGGAGTGGAAAGGGGTGAGCCGTGCTTTGTCTCATCGTCCGTTTCATCCGGAGTCTGCGGCCTACGGCGACTTCTTGCGTCAAACTATGTTAAAGATGGAGCGACTTATTGAAAAATATCCGAACTTAGCCGAAAGGCCTGAATACGAGAAACTGAAAGAGTTATTAAAAAGTTGATGTGCTATGTCTTATACATTGGAAAAAATAGCTTCGCTCATCGGTGCCCATCTTTGGGGTGAGGAAGAGCGGGAAATCAGTTGGCTGTTGACCGACAGCCGTTCGCTCTGCTTTCCTGAGGGCACTTTGTTTTTTGCTTTGGAGAGCCGTCGCAACGACGGTCACCGCTATATACCCGAACTTTACCGCCGGGGCGTGCGTGCTTTTGTGGTCAGCCGTCTGCCGGAGCATGCCGCGGATTATGCCGATGCCGGTTTCCTGCAGGTGGTGAGTCCGCTCAAGGCTTTGCAGCGTCTGGCGGAGCGGCACCGTGAGGAGTTCGCTATTCCGGTGGTGGGAGTGACCGGCAGCAACGGGAAGACCATCGTAAAGGAATGGCTCTATCAGCTGTTGTCGCCCGATTGTGCCGTTACCCGTTCGCCGCGCAGCTACAACTCGCAGGTAGGGGTGCCCCTTTCGGTATGGAATCTGACCGAAGAGACGGAGCTGGGCATCTTCGAGGCCGGCATTTCCGAGTGCGGCGAGATGGATGCCTTGCAGTCCATCATACAGCCCACGATTGGCGTATTCACCCATTTGGGCGACGCGCATCAGGAGAATTTTGCCTCACGCGGGCAGAAGTGTCAGGAGAAGCTGAAGCTGTTCAGGGACGCCGGTGTGCTGGTCTACAACATCGACGATGAATGTGTGGCCGGTTGCGTCAACCTGTCGCCTTTCAAGGGCGAATATATGGCCTGGTCCATGCGGCGGCGGGATGTGCCGCTGGCGGTCACTGCGGTGGACAAGGAGGAGCAGGCCACACGGCTCGCTTATATATATAAAGGTGAAGAGCATGCGTTCCGCATTCCTTTCATTGACGAGGCTTCGCTGGAGAATGCCGTATCCTGTCTGGCCGTCTGCCTTTATCTAGGTATGGAGCCGGAAGTGATAGCGCAGCGCATGGCCCGCCTGGAACCTGTTGCCATGCGCCTGGAAGTGAAAGAAGGACGGTCGGGCTGTACGATCATTAATGACAGTTATAATTCCGATTTCAATTCGTTGGACATCGCGCTCGACTTCATGAACCGCCGTCCCGACCGTAAGGAGCGCGGACGCACGTTGATTCTGAGTGATATGGAACAGACAGGCGAGCCGGCGGATGTGTTGTATGAGCGCGTGGCCCGTCTGGTGGCTACGCGAGGCGTGGTACGCTTTATCGGTGTAGGGCCGGATTTGCAGGCTGCTCGTGAAAGGTTTACCATGGAGGCTCATTTTTTTGCTGCTACAGAAGATTTGCTGAACAGTCCGTTGCTTGACAGCTTGCACAATGAATTGATTCTTGTCAAGGGGGCGCGTTCGTTCCGTTTCGACCGGCTGACAGAACATTTGGCCTTAAAAGTGCATGAGACAATCCTGGAGGTCAATCTCAATGCTGTGGTGGACAACCTGAACTATTACCGCAGTTTCATGAAGCCGGACACCAAGATGGTGTGCATGGTCAAGGCATCGGCTTATGGAGCCGGGGCTGTGGAGATTGCCAAGACCTTGCAGGACCAGCGTGTGGACTACCTGGCCGTGGCCGTGGCCGATGAAGGAGTGGATCTGCGTAGGGCTGGAATCACGGCAAACATCATGATTATGAATCCGGAGATGACCAGTTTCCGGACCTTGTTTGAATACGAACTGGAGCCGGAAGTCTACAGCTTCCGGCTGCTGGAGGCACTGATCCGCGAGGCGGAAAGAGAAGGGGTGACTCATTTTCCCATCCATGTGAAGCTGGATACGGGGATGCACCGCTTGGGGTTTGACCCGTTGAAAGACATGCCTGTGCTGGTTGAACGGCTGCAGCGTCAAACAGCTTTGATTCCGCGGTCCGTATTCTCGCATTTCGTGGGCAGCGACAGTGACGACTTCGATGCTTTCTCTGCCCGGCAGTACGACTTGTTCCTGCAGGGAAGTGCGCAGTTGCAGCAGGCCTACCGTCACAAGATTCTGCGGCACATCTGCAACAGCGCGGGCATCGAGCACTTCCCCGACCGTCATCTGGAAATGGTCCGGCTGGGGTTGGGATTGTACGGCATCAATTCGCGTAACAATGCCATCCTGCACAACATCAGTACACTGAAGACCACGATTCTGCAGATACACGATGTGCCGAAAGAGGAGACTGTGGGATACAGTCGTAGGGGACGGCTCACACGCGACAGCCGGATTGCCTCTTTGCCCATCGGTTATGCCGACGGTCTGGACCGTAAGCTGGGTTGCGGACGCGCTTATTGTCTGGTCAACGGGCAGCGTGCGCCTTACGTCGGTAATATATGTATGGACGTCTGTATGGTCGACGTGACCGACATTGACTGCAAGGAGGGTGACGCGGTGGTCATCTTCGGTGATGATTTGCCCGTCACGGTGCTGAGTGATGCCGTAGGGACGATTCCTTATGAAATCCTGACGGGAGTCAGTTCACGGGTCAGACGCGTCTATTATCAGGATTAAAAGTCATTCCCCCTGCTTGCCGCGACAGACAGGCAGGGGGAATGACCTTTTATGGAGCGGGGGTGTGCTAACCCAGGAATGAAATCAATACGCCCGCTGCTACGGCAGAGCCGATCACACCGGAGATGTTGGAGGCCATGCAGTAGTTGAGCACATGGTTCTTGACATCGTACTTCGTGGCAATCTCGTTGCACACGCGGCTGGCCATCGGTACGGCACTCAGTCCCGTAGCACCCACAAGGGGGTTGATTTTCTTCTTGCTGAACAGATTGAAGATCTTCACCATGCAGATGCCCGATGCGATGGACAGGGCAAAGGCAAGGAAACCGCCGATGACGATGCCTATGGTCTGCAGGTTCAGGAATGCCTCTACGGTCATCGTGCCTCCCACACATAGTCCCAGGAAGATGGTGGCGGTGTTCATGATGGAGTTGGAGGCCGCATCGAACAGCCGTGAGGTGTCCGAGCCGATTTCCTTGAGCAGGTTGCCGAACATGAGCATGCCTATCAGCGGCACCGCCGTCGGCACGAACAGGGCAACCACGGTGGTGACGGCGATGGGGAAGATGATCTTCAGCGTGCGCAGGTTCTTGATTTCCGTAGTAGAGGGATGCAGCTTCTCCTGTTCTTTCATGTTAATCATCAGTTCCTTCTTCGTACAGGTCAGTCTTACGACCAGCGGAATGATGACCGGTACAAGGGCCATGTAGGAATAGGCCGCGATGGCGATGGGACCTAGCAGATGGGGAGCCAGCCGGATGGTCGTGAAGATGGCGGTCGGTCCGTCGGCACCGCCGATGATGCCCAATGAGGCCGCCTCCTGCGGTGTGAATCCCATGAGGATGGCTATCAGCAGCACGGCGAAGATGCCGAACTGCGCCGCCGCCCCGAAGATGGACAGCCGCAGGTTGCGCAGCATGGGGCCGAAGTCGGTGAGCGCACCCACACCCATGAAGATTACGGGAGGCAGGAAGCCTGTCTTGATGAGCAGATAGTAGAGGAAGTTCATCAGACCCAGCTCGTGGGCTATGTCGTGCAGCGGCATGTCCCAGATGAGCTTCTTCGTCCCGTCGGCCAGTGTCACATAGCCTTCGGAGTCGGCCTGTATGATGCCCATCTCGCCGCCGGGGAAGTTGGCCAGCAGCACGCCGAAGGCTATGGGCACGAGCAGCAGCGGCTCGTACTTCTTGACGATGCCGAGGTAGAGCAGGACAAAGGCCAGTGCATACATGATCAGAAAGGCGGGATTCTCCACGATGTTGCTGAACGCCGTCATCTGATAGAGTCGGTTTAATATCTCTGTGAATTGTTCCATGGCGGTCAGTCTTTGGCTATTTTCATGATTACGTCGTCTTCTTCCACCGCGTCGCCGGAGTTCACCAAAATGGCGGTGATGGTGCCGCTGAATTCGGTGCGTATGGCATTATAGGTCTTCATGGCCTCGATATAGCCCAGTATGTCACCGGCATTCACGTGGTCGCCGGGCTGGCGGGGCGTCTCCTCGGCGTTCTTCACGCGGTAGAACTTGCCTTCCAGCGGGGCGGGGATATCCTCTCCTTCGCCCGTGGGAGTCGCGGACGGGGTGGGGGCGGGGCCTGCCGGAGCTGTGGCGGCAGCCGGTTCACCGTAGGCGATGTCCACCTTGTACGACTGTCCCTCTACGGTGACGGTGATGGTGGAGGGCTGTGCGGCGGCGGTCTTTTCCGCAGCGGGTGCGGCCGCAGCCTCGCGCCGTTTCTGCAGGTCGGTCAGGAAGTCCTGCCGGGCCTTGCCGCTCTTGTAAGCCTCATACTGTGACGGATGCATGGCATATTCAAACAGTTCCTCGTCGTCTTGCCCCGTCTCCCAGCCTTTTTCGGCCATCAGCTGGCGGTATTTGTCCAGTTCGTCCGGATAGTTTTCCTGTGGGTCGGTGTCGGAGAACTGGCGTCCTTGTGCGGCGGCCAGCTGCTTCAGTTCCGGTGCTACCTCTCCCGGCAGCCGTCCGGCCTTGCCGAGGATCATGTCCCAGATGTCGTCGGCAATCATGCTCCAGCGTTCCTTACCCTTTTCCAGCTGAATGACGTTCATCAGCGCCAGGTTCTTCACGTACTGGCTAAAGGGCGTCACCAGGCAGGGATAGCCCACCTTGGGCCAGATGTGAGCCACTTCGTCGAACAGCTTGACCAACAGTCCGTCCTGTGTGAGGCGCGACTGTCCGTGTTTGTCCTTCCATTTGTTGAGCGATTCCAGGTTGGTTTCCAGGTCCGCCATGAGCGACCCCATCATGCCTCCCGGCAGTCCCGGTGCGATGAGCAGCGAGTTGTTGATGCGGTTGAGCGGATTGCAGTAGAGTCCGAGGAAGTCGTCCATCATCTGTTGTATCTGCGAGCGCACCTCCATGTAGGCCGCCATGTTGACTTCTTTCACTTTGAAGCCGGCGTCTTTCAGCATGGCCTGTACGGCCAGCACGTCGGCGTGTCCCGTCCCCCACGCCAGCGGGGCCACGGCAACGTCCACATAGTCGCAGCCGTTCTTGCACACCTCCAGGATGGAGGCCATGTTGAAGCCCGGTCCGGAGTGCGAGTGATATTGCACGATGATGTCCTTGCGGTAGGCCTTGATGCCTGCACAGATCTTGCCGAGCGTTTCCGGGCGGCCGATGCCGGCCATGTCCTTGAGGCAGATTTCGTCGCATCCCAGGTCGATGAGCTGTCTGGCCATACTGACGTAGTAGTCCACCGTGTGGATGGGTGAGTGCGTGATGCAGAGGCTGCACTGTGAGATCATGCCGGCCTCCTTGGCATACCGTATGCTGGGAGCGATGTTGCGGATGTCGTTCAGGCCGCAGAATGTGCGGGTGATGTCCGTGCCCTGCGCTTTCTTCACTTTGTAGAACAGCCGGCGCACGTCGGCCGGCACGGGGCTCATGCGCAATCCGTTGAGCGCGCGGTCCAACATGTGGGTCTGTATGCCCGCTTCGTGGAACGGTCTGGTCCACCTGCGTACGGCAATGTTCGGGTTTTCGCCGAACAGCAGGCACACTTGTTCAAAGCCGCCTCCGTTGGTCTCCACACGGTCGAAACAGCCCATGCCGATAATGGCGGGCGCAACTTTTTCCAGCTGGTCCACCCGCGGCACGTATTTGCCTGCGCTTTGCCACATGTCGCGGAACACCAGGCTGAACTTTACTTCTCTCTTTTCCATATTCTCCTTGTCGTTCTGTTGTTGTTCTTGTTGAGGTGTTGTCGGGGGCGCAATGCGCTTACGGCAGGCGCTCTATGTTCTTCACCTGCCCTCGCCCGCCGGTGATGCGGTCCACCGCTGCGCGTATGATGGCCTGTGTACGGGCATCGGCGGCGGGCACCGCCGGCGTTGGCGTCTGCCTTTTGTGGGTTACTGTCTGTTCCGGTGCTATCCGGTTCACGCCCATAATGAGCCATTTGCCCAGCTGGATGACTATCATCAGGATGATGAATACCGTAATCATGCCCACGACCATCAGCTCTAATGCTAAACTTATGTTCTCCATTTTGTGTTATGACGATTTATTATTTAATCCTCTCTACAGCTGTCTGTTTCGTATATTTGCCCGCTAATTTACGGTTTTATGTTCAAAAACGACGGCTTTTTACTATAAAATAGTCTTAAAAAACGGCTTCGCGGGAGATAGGGAACAGGATGAAGGAAATAAGTGAAACATCAGGGAAATACTGACAAAAAGGCAGAGCTTCCGGCGTGAAGCCGGATGAAATGAGAGGGAAATAGCAAGGTTTGCAGTGCCTTTTCTGCATAAATATTTGGTTTATGCAGGATTTATGCTTGTTTCATGCGGAATATGTGCCGTTTCTTTCCGCAATGATGGAGGCGTCTGTGCGCAAAGAAACAGTCCGTTGTGCGCACAGACGCAGGCCGTTGTGCGCACAGACGGCGTAAATCTTGCGCGAAGGGGCTTCCGGAGAGCTGCCTGTGGACCTGTCTTTTGCTGGCTGATGCTTTTCCCGGTGCATGAGTCGTGTTGCAGAATGTCAGGAAAACAGGGCGTGGCGTTGACGGCATGCGGGAGTATTCCGCACGGATTCTCATTGCTGGTGTCAGAATGGCAGGCGTGTGTGCGGAGCGGCTTGCATTCTGCAGAAACGCAGTCGCGCGAGATTCACGCAGACCCGTATCCTTGTCCGGAACGGTGTGTTTGCATGAATCTCGCGCGATGCGGCTGCCATTTTGGCAGAGGTCGTTTTGTGTCCTATCTCTCGGCCTCCACGGTGATGCCTGTTTGTCCGCCGTCGGCACCCATTGGCGGGTTTTCCTTGGTCAGCGTCAGCCGGATGCGGCTGACGGACGGGAAGTGGCCGAAGAGGCGTTGCAGGATGCGTCCGGCCACGTGCTCCAGCAGTTGCGATGGTGTGGCCATCTCTTCTTTGACCAGGCGGTAGAGGTCGGCGTAGCTGACGGTGCCTTCCAGCCGGTCGGTGCGCATGGCCTCGGTGAAGTCTGTGTCGGCCTCGATGCTCACCAGAAAGTCGGCTCCTGTCAGTCTTTCCTGCGGGTCCACGCCGTGACGGGCATGGATGCGCAGCCCGTGCATGAAGATGCGGTTGCTCATCATGTGCATGGCCTATCCGCATCTTGAGGCCCCGCAGTGCTTGCAGATGAGGCATCCCTCCTGGTAGACGAGCGACTCATGTCCGCAGTTGGGGCATTTCATTCCTTTGGCTTCGGTGCCGTCTGTGATATATTTCTTCAGGGCGCGTTCCACACCGTTCTTCCACGTGTTGATGCTCTCGCTCTCCAGTTGCAGGGAGCTGACGAGCTTGATGACGTGCTCCAGCGGCATGCGGTAGCGCAGCACGCCGGAAATCAGCTTGGCATAGTTCCAGTATTCCTTGTTGAATTTCTCCGAGAGTCCCTCGACGGTGGTCTTGTAACCCTTCTTGTTCTCGAACTGGAAGTCGTAGCGTTTGTTGCCCTCTTCGTCCACGTTCTTGATGATGCGGCCTTTCATGACGCTTTTGGGCAGCACGATGCCCTCGTCGTCGTCCTGTATACCGGTGAAGATTTCGTAGGGGTAGCCGTCGAGCAGTCCGACGAAAGCCACCCACTTCTCCTTGTTGTTCTGGAAGCGTACCACGTCGCAGTCCAGCACCTGCGGGCGTTTCTCCACCACTTCGGGCCGTTTGCAGGGCACTTCCTGCGGCTTCTTCTCGTCCTTCATGGCAATCATCACGCCCGAACGCGAGCCGTCGCGGTAGATGGTGCAGCCCTTGCAGCCGGAGCGCCAGGCCTCCACGTAGAGCTGGTTCACCAGTTCCTCGTCCACATTGGCAGGCAGGTTGACGGTCACGCTGATGCTGTGGTCCACCCATTGCTGTATGGCGCCCTGCATCTTGACCTTCATCAGCCAGTCCACATCGTTGGCCGTTGCCTTGTAGTAAGGCGACTTTTCCACCAGTTGGTCTATTTCATCCTGCGTGTAACGCTTCTTGGTGTCGTAGCCGTTGACTTCCATCCACTTCAGGAACTTGTGGTGATAGACGATGTATTCCTCGAAGGCGTCGCCCGTCTCGTCCACGAAGTCGATGTGCACTTCCGGGTCGTTGGGATTCACCTTGCGGCGACGCTTGTACACCGGTAGGAACACCGGCTCGATGCCAGACGTAGTTTGGGTCATCAGACTCGTGGTTCCCGTCGGAGCGATGGTGAGACAGGCAATGTTGCGACGGCCATATTTAGCCATGTTCTCATACAGTTCCGGATCAGCCTCGCGCAAGCGGTTGATGAACGGGTTGTTTTTTTCGCGTTCAGTATCGTATATTTCAAAGGCACCGCGCTCCTTGGCCATCTGTACGGACGAGCGGTAGGCCTGCAGGGCTACGGTCTTGTGCACTTCCACGGCGAAGTCTGTGGCTTCCTGCGTTCCGTAGCGCAGACCCAGTGCGGCGAGCATGTCGCCCTCGGCCGTGATGCCCACACCCGTGCGGCGTCCCTGTCCGCTCTTCTTGTATATCTTCTCCCACAGGTGGCGTTCTGCGCCTTTCACCTCCTCCGATTCCGGGTCTGCGTCGATCTTCTGCAGGATCAGCTCTATCTTTTCCAGTTCCAGATCGATGATGTCGTCCATGATGCGCTGGGCAAGTTGCACGTGCTTCTTGAACAGTTCAAAGTCGAAACGGGCCTCGGCAGTAAACGGATTGATCACGTAGGAGTAGAGGTTGATGGCCAGCAGACGGCAGCTGTCGTAGGGGCAGAGCGGGATTTCGCCACAGGGGTTCGTGCTCACCGTGCGGAATCCCAGGTCAGCGTAGCAGTCGGGGATGGACTCGCGCAGGATGGTGTCCCAGAACAGTACGCCGGGTTCGGCACTCTGCCAGGCGTTGTGGACAATCTTCTTCCACAGAGCCTGTGCGCTGATTTCCTTGGAAACCATGGGCGACGGGCTGTCGATGGGGTATTGTTGTACGTAGGGACGGTCCTCGATGGCGGCCTGCATGAAGCCGTCGTCAATCTTGACCGATACATTGGCTCCCGTCACTTTGCCCTCCGTCATCTTGGCGTCTATGAAAGCCTCTGCGTCCGGATGCTTGATGCTGACTGAGAGCATCAGCGCGCCGCGGCGTCCGTCCTGCGCCACTTCGCGCGTGGAGTTGCTGTAGCGTTCCATGAAAGGCACGAGTCCGGTGGAGGTCAGGGCCGAGTTTTTCACCGGTGAGCCTTTCGGCCGGATGTGCGACAGGTCATGTCCCACGCCGCCGCGCCGCTTCATGAGCTGCACCTGTTCCTCGTCGATGCGGATAATGCCGCCGTAGGAGTCGGCCTGTCCGTCCAGTCCGATGACAAAGCAGTTGGACAGCGAGGCAATCTGATGGTTGTTGCCGATGCCGGTCATGGGCGAGCCTGCCGGGATGATGTACCTGAAGTGGTCGAGAAGTCCGAAAATTTCCTCGGCGGGAATCGGGTTCTCATACTTCTTCTCTATCCTTGCAATCTCGTTGGCAATCCGCCAGTGCATGTCTTCCGGCGACTTTTCGTAGATGTGTCCGTAGGAGTCTTTCATGGAGTATTTATTAACCCAGACTCTTGCGGCCAGCTCGTCTCCTTTGAAATAAGCTAAAGAGGCTTCAAAAGCTTCTTCATAGCTGTAGATCCGTTCGTTCACAGTTTTATTGATTTATTTGGTTTATGCTTGATTTCCGTCTCGTTTTTGTAGAAGCATCAACGGGAATTCTGAAAGATATTTGCAAAACTACGTATGTTTTTTGAGATGGCCAAAGGAAATACTTAAAATCTTTTCCGCTTTTGGAAAAGTTTTCCGTTTCTGTTCGTTATCCTGCTGATTCTGTTTTGTTTAGCGGAACGCAGCTCTTGAAAAGTTGTCCAAAAAGTAAGTTCTTGCTCAATAAAAAGCTTTGAAAGATAAACCATTATGAGCTATTTTCGCTATCTTTGCATGAAGTAAAAAGCACAATTAGATATGGAAAACGTAGAAAAAAGAAGAACCATCCGCAAGTATGCTGACAAACCCGTCGGCGACGACTTGCTGCGCCGCCTGCTGGAGGTGGCCGAGAGGACACAGACCATGGGGAACATGCAGCTGTACAGTGTGGTTGTGACGCGTGACGAGGAGATGAAAAGACGTCTGGCACCGGCCCATTTCAACCAGCCGATGGTGACGCAGGCACCGGTTGTGCTGACCGTATGTGCAGATTTCAACCGTACCGTGCGCTGGGCGGAGCAGCGTAAGGCCGTTCCGGGATATGACAATTTTCTTTCTTTCCTGAACGCTGCCACGGATGCCTTGTTGTTCACTCAGACTTTCTGTAATCTGGCTGAGGAAGAAGGGTTGGGAATTTGCTACCTGGGCACCACCCTTTACATGCCGGAGCAGCTGATTGACCTGCTGAAGCTTCCCCGTCTGGTTATGCCGGTGGCTACGCTGACCGTGGGATGGCCCGATGAGTGTCCCGGACAGACCGACCGTTTGCCGCTGGATGCCATCGTGCACAGCGAGATTTACCACGACTATTCGGCAACGGACATAGACCGCTACTATACGCCGAAGGAGCAGCTTGCGGAAAACCGGCATTTTGTGGAAATCAATCATAAGGAGACTTTAGCACAGATTTTTACCGACATACGCTATACCCGGAAGGATAATGAGGCCATGAGCTGCGGCTTGCTGAAGGCTTTGAGGCGGCAAGGCTTTTTGGATTGACCGGAAAGGCCGGTGGATTGCGACGTCGGTTGAGAGGGCCTGCGGTTTGTCTGAGGAAAAGTCCGGCAAGTCTTGCGCAAAGTCCGGCGGAGTCTTGCGGAAAGTCTGACGGTTTCTTGCGGAAGATTTTCCGGGAGGTCCGGCCGGACGGCGGGAAAGCTGCCGGAGCTGCGGTAGTTGCCGCCGTGCAGGTGAGGATGCGTAAACTTCTTGGATAAGATTCAGAACGAAGTGATGGCTGCCGGATTCTGTTCCGGCAGCCATCGCTGTATGCGGTCGGGGGCGAGGGGTTGGCCTGCAGGCTCACCGCTTCTTCAGTGAAGATTCAATCTCGTCTACTTTGGCTTTGAACGTCTTGTCCACGTGAATGCGGTCTTCCACGATGTTGCAGGAGTGCAGCACGGTGGCATGATTGCGTTTGCCGATGAGGGCACCGATGCGTGCCGATGAAAGATTCGTATATTTCTGGGCCAGATACATGGCAATCTGTCGCACCTGTACGATGGCTTGTTTACGGCTTTTGGTGAAAATGTCGTCCTGCTTGACGTTGAAATAGTTGCATACTTTGTTGAGGATCAAGTCTACCGTTACAGGCTTGTTTTCCGTCTTGACGGCACGTTTGAGTATCTGTTCGGCCAGCGACAAGTCTATGTCACGGTTCCAGACAACGGAATAAGCCATGAGTGAGTTGACGATACCTTCCAGCTCGCGTACGCTGTCATTGACATTTTCGGCCACATAGTTGATGACTTCTTCGGGGATGTTCAGTCCGTCTCTCCGTATTTTGCTTTCCAGAATGTCGTGACGGAGCTGCTCGTTGGGCTTCTCCAGTTCGGCCAGCAGTCCCCATTTGAAGCGCGTCAGGAGGCGTTCTTCCATTCCTTGCAGGGCGGTGGGCGGCCGGTCGGATGTGAGAATCAGTTGTTTGCCGTTCTGGTGCAGGTGATTGAAGATGTGGAAAAATGTGTTCTGCGTCTTGGTCAGACTGGCAAATTCCTGTACATCATCGATAATCAGAACGTCGATGGTCTGGTAGAAGTTGATGAAGTCGTTGGTCGTGTTCTTCCTTACCGAGTCGGTGTATTGCACCTGGAAGAGATGGGCCGACACGTAGAGGACGCGTTTCGAAGGGTGCAGTTCCTTGATTTTTGCACCGATGGCATTCACCAGATGCGTCTTTCCCACGCCGGATGCACCGTAGATAAACAGAGGATTGAACGTGGACTGTTTGGGGTGTTCGGCTATGGCCTGACCTACGGAACGCGGCAGTTTGTTGCTGATGCCCTCGATGAAGTTGTCGAAGCTGTAGTTCAGATTCAATTGCGGATCCAGATCTTGTGGCGTAGGTGCCTGCAAGGGTGATGACGCTTTGTCGGTTGCTTGGGAATGATTGCGGTTGCGCGTGGACAGAACCGGCCGTGCAGTCGGTTCGATATTCATGGTCAGATGGTGTCCCTGATCTATCAGAAGGCTGTATTTCAATTGGATTCCTTCGCCAAATACTCGCTTTACAGCCAAATAAATGAGCTTGCCGAAATGTTCCGACAAGAACTCGTAAAAGTATTGGCTTGGCAGTCCGAACGTCAGTGTCTGCTTCTCGAACGAGAGAATCTGTATCGGTTCAAACCAAGTTTCGTATTGCTTCTTGTCTACGTTATTCCGGATGATTTGGAGACAACTTTCCCACAGTGTTTGCGCGCCTCGACCTTCCATTTTTGGATCTTTGTTTAGTCTATGAATTCCCTGACACTTCTACTTTGCAAAGTTCGCTATATTCCGTGATAAAAACAAGAGCCCGCCCGCTGCGGATGGCGGCGGGCGGGCTTAATATCCTTGCTCTCAGAGCGAAAAAAAATAAAAATAAAAAGTTTCCTTTTTCTTGCTTTTTTATAAGTGCTTGTCTACTAAACGGATGCGGGCTTCCCTTAATTCTTTCGTCCGAAAAGGGAGAAATGAACGTAGCGTTTCGGATTCTCTTTCAGGTCTATGAGCAGGTTGTTCGCGCTTCCTGCCGTGTTGCTCAGGTTGTTGTAGAGCGAACTGTCATTGAGCAACAGGCCCAGTGTGTTGTCCTTGCGGTTGAGTTTCTCGGTCATCAGCTGCACATAGTTCAGTGTCGTGTCCACTTTGTTCATCGTACCTTGCAGGTCCAGCTGATTCATGTTGTCGGTCAGTGTGATGACATTGTCGCCTATCCGGTTTATTTTTCCTGTGAGTTGCGGAATGTCGTTGCGCAACAGCATCGTCAGTTGTCGGCTGCTTTCATTCAGGTTGGCCGTGATGTCATTGGCGTTGTCCATGATTTTCGGCAGATTCGGGTCGGTAGCCAGAGTGTTGAGTGCAGTCAGCAAGGTGTCCACTTTGCTGATGACTTGTTCCACTTGTGGGACCATGTCGGCGGCCTGGTCCATCAGTCCTTTGCTGTCGTCGCCCTTGAATGTTTCTCCTGGCTTGTAATATTCTTTACTGTCGGCCAGCAACAGGTGCAGATTGCAGCCTCCCAGCATTTCAGTCACCAGCTTGGCACTGGTGCCTTGAGGAATTCTCAGGTTTTCGTCTACAGTGATTTCAACCAGGACATGCCCCGGTTGCTGATAGTTGTAGAGGATGTTGTGTACAATACCTATATTATATCCGTTGGCGTATACCGGGCTGGACTTGGCCAATCCCTTGACGTCCGAGAATTCTATATAGTAAACATTGGTCGACTTGAACAGGTTGATGCCTTTCAGGAAGTTGAGACCGATGAAGAGTGCTGCGATAGCAACAATGCCGGTCAGCCCGATTTTGACTTCTTTAGTAAAGTATTTCATAAGTTATTTTGCTTTTTATTTGTTCTTTTTGTACTCAGATATAGCTTGTTGCAGGTTCATCCTTTCTCCCTTTTTAAAGGCTATGATGAAAGCTCCTTCAAAGTCTTTCTGTATGTGTTCGCGCATTTTGACGGCCTCTTGATAGTCGGTTGTCTCGCCGTAAGTATATTTATAGAGTCCGTTTTCCTTGTAGAACGTGATGGGTTGAAGTCCTTTAAATCGGGCACTGCCAGCGGGAATTTGTCGGGATGAGGCCAATAGCTGCACTTTGAAGACGGGACTGTTGTCAGCTTTTGAGGCTTTCCGGTCCGTCGGTTCTTCTTGTGCGAACGGGGTTTGGCTTTGAGCAGTGGTCAGCAGGTTGATTTCGCTTTCGGGTGCTGCGCTTTCCGTCACTTGCTTGTCATCTTCCGGTTGCCGGTTTGTCTGAGTTGTAGGAACCGATGTCCCGGACATGTGTTGTTTTTTATAAGTCAGGAAGGCATTATAGATGCTTTGACTCATTTTCCGGATGCCGTTTTGAGAGTTGAGAAACGCCTCTTCGTCGTGTGTTGAGATGTAACCCAATTCAATGAGTACGCTGGGCATGCTTGTTTCACGCAGTACAAGGAACCCGGCCTGATGCACGCCTTTGTCCGGACGTCCGCCTGTGGTGCGGAATTCCTTTTGTATCTGTTTGGCAAAATCCACGCTTTGTTCCATGTATCTGTCCTGCATAAACTCGAAGATGATGTAGCTTTCCGATGAGTTGGGATCAAAATTCTGATAACGTTCTTTGTAGTCGTTTTCTACCAGTATGACGGAGTTTTCCCGTTTGGCGACTTCCAGATTTTCATCCGCCCTCGCCATACCCAGGGTGTAAGTTTCCGCACCGCGCCCTATGGCTTTGCCCGGCAATGCGTTTGTATGTATGGAAATAAAAAGGTCGGCATGTGCCTGGTTTGCGATTTCTGCGCGTCGTCCCAATGGAATGAATACGTCCGTCTTGCGGGTGTAGATGACATTGACGTCCGTGCAGTTGCTCTCGATCAATTTGCCTAATGCTTTAGCTACGGACAGATTGATGTTCTTTTCTCGTGAGAACCGTCCGATGGCACCGGGGTCTTTTCCGCCGTGTCCGGCATCGATGACTACTGTGAATTTGTCTTTGCCCGCACTCAGGCTGGCAGCGTATGCCGGATATGTCCTTCCGGCCCAAGCCAGAAGGAATGCCATAACGGCCACTATCGTCGCTGTTCTCCTCCGTCGTTCCATTTTGCCTACAAATATAATGGATTTTCGGAGAAGAGAGGGCGTATTTTTCTACTTTTCTTCCGGACCGGATGGATTATTTAATAGATTTTATCAGTCCGCGTCCTTAATTTCTTTAGGGCTTTTCTTATATTTGCGTTTTCATAAACAGAGACAATGATAATGAAATTTGGACGGACATTTTGTGTGCGTTTTTGTTTTTTTGTAGGGGCTGTCGGGCTTCTTGGATTGAAGACAGCCTTGGTGTGTCATGCTGAAGAGCGTTTACCGGTAAGAGCGCGGACGGAAAGGGTGGCCAATGTTGTTCACGAACGTTTGGGGCGTGGTGTGGTGGCGGTGCGTGTTTCGGCAGACAGCGTGATGGTGGGATGGCGTTACTTGTCGTCTGATGCGCCCGGCGTGTCTTTTCGTGTCTACCGGGATGGTTTGCTGGTGACGCCGACGCCCATATCGGTTTCCACTCAGTTTTTTGACTATAATCCTTCTCGCGGCAGAGCGGAATATGAAGTATATCCGGTGACGGACGGGCGGGAGGACCGTCTTTCCGGCGGGCGGTATACTCTTCCGGCAGATGCTCCCACGGGCTATGTGGACATACCGTTACTGCAACCGGCCGGTCAGGTGATGCCCGACGGCGAGCGTTGTTCCTATACGGCAAGCGATGTTTCTGTGGGAGATTTGGATGGCGACGGTGAGATGGAATTGGTCTTGAAGTGGGAGCCGACTAACGCGAAGGACAATTCCCAAAACGGTTTTACGGGAACCGTATTTCTGGATGCTTACGAACTGGACGGAACGCGGCTCTGGCGCATAGACCTGGGACGCAATATCCGGGCCGGTGCACATTACACTCAGTTCATGGTATATGACTTGGACGGCGACGGAAGGGCGGAAGTGGTGGCCAAGACAGCCGACGGGACAGTGGACGGCTGCGGACAGACGCTGGGCGATCCGGAGGCGGATTACCGTTCTGGAGTGGGAGACGAGACCGGCGGAAGGAAAGGTATTGTGGCTGCGGGGCCGGAGTTCCTGACGGTTTTTGCCGGAGACACGGGCCTGGCTTTACAGACGGTGGATTATGTTCCGCAACGCGGAAAGGTGGAAGACTGGGGCGACAATTATGCCAACCGCAGTGAGCGTTATTTGGCCGCTGTGGCTTATCTGGACGGTCGCCATCCGAGCGTGGTGATGTGCCGGGGGTATTATACCCGTACCGTGCTGGCGGCTTTCGACTGGGACGGTCGTCAACTGACCCGTCGCTGGGTGTTTGATACAGACAGTGTCCGCTGGGCCGACTATGCAGGGCAGGGCAACCACAACCTGCGGGTGGGAGATGTGGACGGCGACGGCTGCGATGAGATAACTTATGGGTCGTGTGCCGTCGACCATGACGGCACGGGACTTTACAATACGGGCTTCGGGCATGGTGATGCTCTGCATCTGACCGCGTTTTATCCTTTCTCTGACCGGCTGCAGGTGTGGGACTGTCATGAAAACCGTCGCGACGGCAGCGATTTCCGTGACGCGGCTACGGGGGAGGTCATTTTCCGCATCCCCTCCGGCAAGGATGTAGGGCGTTGCATGGCGGCTGACATCGACCCCACGAATTACGGGTTGGAGATGTGGTCGTCGGCTTCAGGAGGCCTGCGCAATGTGAAAGGGGAAGTGGTTTGTGCCGCTCCTCGTGACTTGCCCATGAACATGGCCGTGTGGTGGGACGGCGACCTGCTGCGCGAGATGCTGGATCATGAAACTGTTAGCAAGTATGACTGGCAGACGCAAAGCTGTCGCCCGATACAAGTGTTTGACGGCTGTGCTTTCAACAACGGGTCGAAAAGTAATCCTTGTCTGCAGGGCGACATTATCGGTGACTGGCGTGAGGAAGTCATCGTACGTACAGCCGACAATAAGGCACTGCGTGTCTACGTATCGCCTCTGCCTACACCGTATCGTTTTCATACGTTTCTGGAAGATCGTGTCTACCGTCTCAGTCTTGTTACGGAGAATGTGGGATACAACCAGCCCACCCAGACCGGTTTTTATTTTGGCGCGGAGTGGGAGAAGAGCGGCCGCCTGTTCCGTGGCTACCAGTTTGCAAGATGAAATCTTAAATTTTTATACTAATCAAAATCATACAAGACAATGAAAAAAGAACTTTGGGTAGCAGCTTTTGCGGTCGGACTGTGGATGGCCGGCCTGCCGTCTGTTGCAGGAAACAGCCGTGCGGAAACCGGCAGCTCGGCCCTGATGACGCAGCTGAGTGCGCAGACAGAAAAGGTCGTGACCAGTCCGGACGGGCGGACATATCTGAAAGTGGGACTGGAAAGCGGCCGTCCGTATTACACCGTAGGCTATTATACTGACGGGAAAGACGATCGGCAGGAAGTGGTGATGCTGGAGAAATCTCCGTTGGGTATGCGTACGAATGTAGGCGATTTCAGTCAGGACATGCAGTGGAAAGGGGAGCAGACAGAGCAGCGTGACATACGGTACGACCTGACCCGCAGCAAGGTGAGTCGCGTGGACAAGAAAGCCAATGTGCTGAAAGTCAAGCTGGCCAACGCGGAAGGCCGGGAAATGGAGGTGGAATTTGTGGTGGAAGACTGCAATGTGGCTTTCCGTTACCTGTTGCCGCGGCAGGGAGAGACAGGAAGCCTGCGTGTGCTGGCCGAGACAACCGGATTCCGTCTGCCGCAGCAGGCCACGACTTTCCTCACTCCGCAGAGCGACGCCATGATAGGATGGAAACGGACCAAGCCCAGTTATGAAGAGAAGTACAAGGCCGACGCTCCGATGGACGAGCCGTCGCAATACGGACATGGCTATACGTTTCCCGCTCTGTTCCGCGTGGGTACGGACGGCTGGGTACTGGTGAGCGAGACGGGAGTGGACAGCCGCTACTGTGCCTCGCGTCTGAGCGATGCTCACGACGGCCTTTACACCATCGCTTTCCCCATGGCAGAGGAAAACAATGGCAACGGCACTTCAGAACCTGCGCTTGCCTTGCCCGGTGCCACACCGTGGCGGACGGTCACAGTGGGGGCCACGTTGGAGCCTGTTGTAGAGACCACCATTCCATGGGATGTGGTAGAACCGCGCTTCACTACGCAGAACGATTACAATCCCGGACGCGGTACGTGGAGCTGGATCATCTGGCAGGATGCCAGCATCAACTACGACGATCAGGTGCGCTTTGTCGACTTGGCGGCGGCGATGGGCTATGAATACACGCTGGTGGACAACTGGTGGGATACGAATATCGGGCACGAACGGATGGAGGAACTTATCAGATATGCCCGCGGCAAGGGCGTGGAGCTGTTCCTCTGGTATAGTTCGAGCGGCTGGTGGAACGATATAGAGCAAGGACCTGTGAACATCATGTGCGACCCCATTGCCCGCAAGCGGGAGATGCGTTGGTTGCAGGAGCAGGGAGTAAAGGGCATCAAGGTGGACTTTTTCGGAGGCGACAAGCAGGAAACCATGCGGCTTTATGAAGCCATTCTGAGCGACGCCGACGACCATGGTCTGATGGTGATTTTCCACGGATGCACTTTACCGCGCGGATGGGAGCGGATGTATCCCAACTATGTCGGGAGCGAGGCTGTTCTGGCTTCGGAGAATCTGGTGTTCAGTCAAAGCTTCTGCGACGAAGAAGCCTTCAATGCCACGCTGCATCCGTTCATCCGCAACACGGTGGGGAGCATGGAATTCGGCGGCACTTTCCTGAACAGGCGGCTGAACCGCACAAACGATGGCGGAACGGAACGCCGTACAACGGACATTTTTGAGTTGGCAACTGCGGTGGTGTTCCAGAACAGCATACAGAATTTCGCCTTGACGCCGGACAATCTGACGGAGGCTCCCGGTTTTGAGCTTGACTTCATGCGCCGTGTGCCGACCACATGGGATGAGGTGCAGTTCATCGACGGCTACCCCGGACGTTATGTCGTGCTGGCTCGTCGGCATGGACAGGATTGGTATGTGGCGGCCCTGAACGCTCAGCAGGAAACGCTGAAACTGACGGTGGAACTTCCGATGCTGGCCGGCAGCAGCGTGATGTACTATCATGACGGAAAGGATGGCCGCACTCCGGTGGCAGAAGAAAGCAAGGTGGCTAAGAACGGAAAGTTCAAGCTGACCTTGCCGGTCAACGGCGGTGCGATACTGACAAGCGCGTCTGTCCGCTGACAGACAGCTGGCGGTTTCCGGTTCCACGGCGGTAAATAACCCGTTGTGGAACCGGATTTTTTTTGCCCGCCTTTTCCAGCTTTCCGCAAGACCGTCCGAAGTGTTGCGCAATGCTGCTGCCGGTCTTGCGCAACACTTCAGGCGGTCTTGCGCAAGACTTTTCGGGGAACGGGCCGATGTCGCTTTTCCTGCGGAAGAAAAAGCATAAGCTGCAGGGCATTGCGCGTGAGGAAAAGGCCGATGTTACATGACGGCATTTCTGTAATACTTTTTAGAAGAAGATGTAACTCACGGGAAAATGTTTGCAACATGTCAAGAAATGAGGTGAATAAACTTGTTGTATCTTTGAGGCAGGTAAAAAAACTTTATATCACAAGCTAATGAAGAAGAACTTTTTGTCGATTTTGGCTCTGCTCTCCGGCGGTTGTGTCGCAGCGTTCGCGGCGGAGCCTTTCATCTCCTTTTCAAAGGATGCAGCGGGATTCCCCGTAGTGAGTGATGGGCGTCCGTGTACGGTATTGGTGGACGATGCGGAAGAAAAGGGCATACAGATTGCCGTAGATAATCTGCAGGAGGATTTTGTCCGGGTGTGTGGTGCGAAACCGCAGGTGGTGAACACTCCGTCGGCCGACGGGCCTTGCCTGATTGTCGGTTCGCTGGAGTCGCCGCTCATTTCCGCACTGTGCAAGTCCGGCAAGCTGGACAAGGCGGCCTTGAAAGGGAAGCGTGAGAAATATCTGATACAAGTGGTGGAACAGCCGTCCGAGGGCATTGACCGAGCCTTGGTCATTGCCGGGAGCGACATGCGGGGAACCATCTATGGCATCTATGAGCTGTCGGAACAGATGGGCGTGTCGCCCTGGTACTGGTGGATGGACGTGCCCGTCGAGCACCGTGAAGAGGTGTATGCCCGGCCCGGTGTATATACCGACGGTGAGCCGGCGGTGGAATATCGCGGACTGTTCCTGAACGATGAGGCACCGTGCCTCACCACCTGGGTGAAGAACACCTACGGCACGAACTACGGCGACCACCGTTTCTACGCCCGCGTGTTCGAACTGGTGCTGCGACTCAAGGGTAATTTCATGTGGCCCGCCATGTGGGGCTGGGCTTTCTATGCCGATGATTCGCTGAACAGCAAGACAGCGGACGACATGGGTGTCATCATGGGCACGTCGCACCACGAGCCGATGGCGCGCAACCACCAGGAGTGGGCGCGCAAGCGGAAGGAATACGGCAAGTGGGACTACACCACGAACAAGGCCGTGCTCGACCGCTTCTTCCGTGAGGGCGTCGAGCGGATGAAGGGAACGGAAGACATCGTGACCATAGGCATGCGCGGCGATGGCGATGCCGCGATGAGCGACGAGGTCAACGTGAAGCTGCTGGAGGAGATTGTGGACAACCAGCGCAAGATCATCAAGGACGTCACCGGACGTCCGGCCAAGGAGACGCCGCAGCTGTGGGCCTTATATAAAGAGGTGTTGCAGTACTACGAGGCGGGCATGCGCGTGCCGGACGACGTGATCATGCTGCTCACCGACGACAACTGGGGCGATGTATGCCGTCTGCCGAACGAGAAAGAGCGCAAGCATCCCGGCGGATGGGGCATGTACTACCACGTGGACTACGTGGGTGCGCCGCGCAACTCCAAGTGGATGAACATGACACCGATACAGCACATGTGGGAGCAGCTGCAGCTGACGTATGACTATGGCGTGGACCGTCTGTGGGTGCTCAACGTGGGCGACCTCAAGCCCATGGAATATCCTATAACCCTCTTCATGGACATGGCCTGGAACCCCAAGGAATACACGGCGGAGACGCTGCTGGAGCATCCGCGCCGCTTCTGTGCGGAAGTGCTGGGAGAGGAGCAGGCCGACGAGGCGGCACGCATCCTGAACCTGTACTGCAAGTACAACGGACGGGTGACGGCCGAGATGCTCGACAGCAAGACCTACGACCTGGAGAGCGGCGAATGGCGGCGCGTGGCCGATGAGTATGTGAAACTGGAAGCCGAGGCCCTGCGTCAGTTCCTGACGCTGAAGCCGGAGTATCAGGACGCCTACCGGCAGCTGATACTCTTCCCGGTGCAGGCCATGGCCAATCTGTATGAGATGTACTACGCGCAGGCCATGAATCATAAGCTTTACGCCGAGGGTAATCCGCAGGCCAACGAATGGGCCGACCGCGTGGAGCAGGCCTTTGCCCGCGACAAGGCTCTGTGCGACTACTACAACCACGACATGGCCGGGGGCAAGTGGAACGGTATGATGATTCAGAAACATATCGGCTATACCTCATGGCACGATGGATTCCCGGCGGACAAGTTGCCCGAAGTGTTCCGCATCGCTGAGCCGGAAAAGGCTGTGGGCGGTTACGTCTTCACGGGAAAGGGCGGCTATGTGGCTGTCGAGGCCGAGCATTATTTCAGCCGTACGGATGCGGCGGGGGCGGAGTGGACCGTGATTCCCCACATGGGCCGCACGCTGAGTGGCATGACGCTGATGCCTTACACCGTGCCGGTGGACGGGGCTTGCCTGTCCTATCGCATGAAGTTGCCTGATGTCAAGGCCGACTCGGTCACGGTGCATGTGGTGGTGAAGTCCACGCTGGCCTTCCACGACCCGGCAGGGCATGAGTACAGCATCGGATGGCAGGGTGGTGACAGCCGCACGGTGAACTTCAACCACAACCTGAACGAGAAACCGGAGAACGTCTATTCTGCGTATTATCCCACAGTGGCCCGCCGCGTGGTGGAGAAGAAGGTGCGGCTGGCACTGCCGCAGTCGGCTGATGGTGTCCGCACGCTGGAGTTCCGTCCGCAGGATCCCGGCATCGTACTGGAGAAAATCGTGGTGGACTATGGCGGCTACCGCCCGACGTATCTGTTCATGGAAGAGTCACCGTGCACCCGCAAGTGAACCGTGCGGGGCGGGTTTCATATAAAAAGAACAAGGCAGGGGACATTCCCTGCCTTGTTCTTTTCTACAGTTCTATCAGGATGCGTGCGTTGATTTGTCGTCCGGTCAGGTAGTTGGGCACGGCATACTGCTGGTTGGTCACGTCCGTCACCCAGTAGTATGAGCTGACGTTGCTGATGTCGAACAGGTTGAAACAGTCCACGCCCAGCCACACGTTGCGCAGGTAGCGCACGAACTTCTTCTCGTTGCGTCCGTCCTCGTTGTCCAGCAGACGGTAGCTCATGCCGATGTCCACACGCTTGTAGGCCGGAGCGCGGAACGCCATGCGCTCCAGTCCCGTGTGGGGCGGTCCGAAGGGCAGTCCGTCGGCCACGCTGGCCTTCAGTGTCATCTTCCAGCGTGTGGTGCCGGGGAAGAAGTCGCTGAAGAAGAAGTTCAGGTTGTAGCGTTGGTCAGTGGCCTGCGGAAAGCTGCGTCCGTTCACTTTCTGCTGCGCCTTCATCAGGCTGAAGCTTATCCATGAGTCCGTGCCCTCCACGAACTCACCGAAGAGCTTGAAGTCGATGCCCGTGGTGTATCCGCTGCCCACATTGCCGCCGTAGTACACAATCTTCACGTTGTCCACGTTGTAGGGGATGAGGTTGCTCAAGGCTTTGTAGTAGACTTCGGTAGTGAACTTGAACGGCCTGCCCAGCATCTTGAACTTGTAGTCGCCGCCCGCCACCACCTGGAACGACCGCTGCGACTTGATGTTGCGGTTGAGTTCCACGCGCGTTGAACCGCCAGTCGTCACAGTGTCGCGCAGTTCCTTGTAGAACGGCGACTGGTAATAGAGTCCGGTGGCAAGGCGGAAAGTGAAGTTGTCGTTGAAGGCGGGGATGATGCCCAATGAGACACGCGGACTGAACAGCCACTCTTTGTTCCAGCTCCAATAGCTCAGACGCACGCCGTAGTTGAGGGAAAAGATGCCCCCGTTGGCGTTGGTGAACCGCCAGGTGTCCTGCCCGAACATCTCCATCCGGTTGCTGCTGATGCGGTTGGACGACCGCAGGTTGTAGATGAGGTCCAGCCGGTCGCCCGTGTGCGGGATGGAATAGCCGGCAGAGTCGCGCATTTCCCATTCGCGCGAGTTCTCCTCGATGGTCTCGTGTTTCCAGGTCAGTCCGGCCTGTATGTCGTGTCCCTGCGGACGGTGGGAGAAGGCCAGTTTCAGGCTCTTCACGTCAGCGTCCAGATAGTTGCGTGCGTGCTCCATGTAGGTGCCCACGCCCAGCTGTTCGGTGGTGTTGGTCTCATCCAGCCAGTACTGTCCCTGTATGTCATAGGTCTCCCGTTCCTTGGTGGTGAAGGCCGAGGCCAGCAGGGAGAGCTTGGTACGGTCGGTGAAACTGTGTGACAGGCTCAGTGTGCCGAAAAGCGTGCGGAAGAGGTCCTTCTCCTGCCCGTCGAAATAGACGCGGAACGACTTCACGTCCTGCATGGTTCCGAAGTTCGTCTGCCGGTCGGTGGGCATGAAGTCATACTGGTTCTGCGAGATGTTGCCGATGAAGTCAATGCTCCAGCGGCGGTTGGGCGACCAGCTGATGTAGGTCTGGTAGTCCAGGAAACGCGGGCTGTACTCGCCTTTGGTTTCCAAAGACCCCAGCATGTACTGGTTGGTCTTGTAGCGCACGCCGTGCGTCATGCTGAATCCGCCTTTGGCGTAACCGACATACAGTCCGGCTCCGAGCAGGCTGGCCGAGGCTGATGCCTCGAACTTCTTGGGCTTTTTATAGGTGATGTCCAGCACGGACGACATCTTGTCACCGTACTTTGCGTCGAATCCTCCGGCGGAGAAGTTGATGCTCTCCACCATGTCGCTGTTGATGACGCTCAGTCCTTCCTGTTGTCCGGAGCTGATGAGTAGCGGACGGTAGACTTCCACGCCGTTGATGTACACGCTGTTCTCGTCGAAGCTGCCTCCGCGGACGTTATATTGTGAGCTGAGTTCGTTGTGAGTGCTCACGCCGGCCTGCGTGGCCACCAGCTCCTCCACGGCATTTCCCGTGGTGGACGGCAGGCGTTTCAGGTTCTCGGCGTTGATGTGTTGGGTGGAATTCATTTGTCGCCGCACCTCCTTGACCGTCACCTCGCCCATGTCGATGCTCTGGGTCTCCATCGTGATGTTGAGCCGCAGGTCGCCTCGTGGGCGGAAAAGTTTCTTGGTCTTGGTCGCGTAACCGATCATGCTGAAGCTGATGGTCACCGTGTCGGCCGTGTGAAACTCCAGCTTGTAGCGTCCCTGCAGGTCGGTGGTGGTGCCTGCCGCCTGGCCTTCTACCTTGACTACGGCGAACAGGACGGGGTTCTGCTCCTCGTCGATGACTCTTCCCGAAAGCTTTACTTTCTCTTGGGCCAAGACTGGCAAGGCGGACAGGGTAAACAGCAGCGTGCAGAGTATATTTTTGAAAAGCTTTGTTTTCACTTCCTTTTTCGTATGAATTTACCTTTTTAAATAACGCAAAAATACGCTTTTTTGTATAAACATCTGTCGATTTATTTGCCGGAACGGTCGAATCCGCCTTGTTTTCTTTTTCTTATAAAGGAGAAATCATGTATCTTTGTGCCAGACTACGTGACATTAAAACGCTGTTAAAAGACATGGAAAATTTTGGAGAACTGATCAAGATACGCCGCAGCATGCGGAAGTTTACGGACGAGGAATTGACGCAGGATGAGGTCGTGGCCCTGTTGCGTGCCGCATTGATGGCTCCGTCATCCAAGGGTAGCCGTTGCTGGGAGTTTGTTGTGGTGGACGACAAGGCGTTGTTGCAACAACTGGCCCATTGCAAGGAGCGTGGAGCGGAACTGATTGAGGGAGCACCGTTGGCGGTTGTCGTGCTGGCCGACCCGTTGCAGAGTGATGTGTGGGTTGAGGATGCTTCCGTTGCTACGACCATGCTGCTGCTGCAGGCCGAGGACTTAGGTTTGGGAGCTTGTTGGGTACAGATACGCAACCGTTGCATGGCCGACGGTAAGCCTGCCGAGGAGATGGTGCGCGCCCTGTTGCATATCCCGGACCATTTGCGGGTGCTTTCAGTCGTTGCCGTAGGACATAAAGGCATGGAGCGCAAGCCGTTCAACGAGGACCGTCTGCAGTGGGAAAAAGTGCATATCAACACATTCGACACACCGGAGAAATGAAAGTCGTCTGGATAGGTGCAGGCCGTCTGGCCTCCAGTCTGGCGCCGGCCTTGCGCCAGGCTGGGCATGAGACTCTTCAGGTGTATAGCCGGACGGCGGAGTCTGCGTCAAGGCTCGCAGCCGTACTGGACTGCCCGTTCACGGATGACGCGGAAGCCGTCCGCACGGACGCCGATGTCTATCTGTTCTCGGTGAAGGACAGTGTGCTGGAGGAGCTGGCCCGCCGCATCTGCCCCCGTGTGGGGGAGGCGTTGTGCCTGCATACGGCTGGCAGCATGCCCATGACGGTGTTCAGCGGACAGGCCCGCCGTTATGGTGTGCTCTATCCTATGCAGACGTTTTCCCTCTCGCATCCGGTGGATTTCGGTGGGATTCCCTGCTTCGTGGAGGGATGCGACGCGGAGGTTTGCGGTGAGGTGAAACGGCTGGCCCGGTCGGTGTCGCAGCGTGTGACGGTCATGGACTCGGCGCGTCGCCGCTATCTGCACCTGGCCGCCGTGTTTGCCTGCAACTTTGCGAATCATTGCTACGCCTTGTCGGCACGTGTGCTGCAGTCGCAGGGCATACCTTTCGACGTGATGCTTCCGCTTATCGACGAGACGGCACGCAAGGTGCACAGCCTGCCGCCGGTGGAAGCACAGACGGGTCCGGCTGTGCGTTACGACCGCAATGTGCTGGAGGCTCAGCGGGCTTTGCTGGAGGGTATGCCGGAACTCCAGTCTCTGTATGATGAGATGAGCAGGAGCATTCATCGTATGGCTTTGCAGGAAAAAAAGAATGAGGGAGTGGGATATGATTGATTATGATTTAAGGAAAATCAAGGCTTTGGCATTCGATGTCGACGGTGTGCTGAGCGCGGAGACCATCTTGTTGCATCCGAACGGAGAGCCGATGCGCTCGGTCAATATCAAGGACGGCTATGCCTTGCAGCTGGCTGTGAAGGCCGGGTTGCATGTGGCCATCATAACGGGCGGGCGCACCGAGGCGGTACGCAAGCGATATGAGAATCTCGGAGTGCCGGACGTGTGGCTGGGCTGCGCTGTCAAGCTCAGGCATTATGAGGAACTGCTCCGTAAATACGGACTGCGCGACGAGGAAGTGCTTTACATGGGCGACGACATTCCCGACTACGAAGTGATGCGCCGTTGCGGTTGTCCCTGTGCACCGGCAGACGCCGCGCCTGAGATCAAGGCCGTGGCCCTCTATATTTCGCATCTGAAAGGAGGATATGGCTGTGGGCGCGACGTCATAGAGCAAGTGCTGAAGGTGCAGGGACATTGGATGAAAGACGAAACTGCTTTCGGGTGGTGAGTATATTATATAAATAGGTATGGCAAAGATGTTGGAGAATCTGAAGAAATATCATATCATATTGGCCAGTAACTCTCCGCGACGCAGGGAACTGTTGGCGGGGTTGGATATTACATATGAAGTGAAAGTGCTGCCCGGTATCGACGAGTCTTATCCCGACGGACTGTCGGCAGAGGAGATTCCGCAGTACATTTCCCGTCGTAAGGCTGAGGCTTATGAGGCAGTCAGGCAGCCGGATGACCTGATCATCACGGCCGACACCATCGTCTGGACTGACGGTCGTGTGCTGGGCAAACCGGAAGACGAGGCCGGAGCCATGGAGATGTTGCGGTTGCTTTCGGGGCGCACGCATCAGGTGATTACGGGAGTTACGCTGTCTGCGGCATCAGGTATGCGTACATTTGCCGTGACCAGCGAGGTGACTTTCGACGTGCTTGCCGAAGAAGAGATAGACTATTATGTGAAGCGTTACCGTCCGTTGGACAAAGCCGGAGCCTACGGCATCCAGGAATGGATCGGCTATGTGGGCGTGTCGGCTTTGCACGGCTCTTATTTTAATGTGATGGGCCTGCCGGTGCAGCGGCTGTATAAGGAATTAAAAAAACTATGATAAAGAAGATGAGTATGAAATCTTGGATGGGGCTGGCTTGCATCGGTGCAGCCGCCTTGGCGTTTGCTTCCTGCGAGGAAGACAAACACGTCTGTACCCTGCCCGCTTTTGCGGGCTTCCGTATTGAACCTGCCGTGTGGTCGGCGGGTGATTCCGTGACCATTACCGCCGTGCAGTCTTCGTTGGGCGATTTGCTGTTCCGCGCGAAATACAGCTGGAGTGTAACCTGTGGCGATACGACGTTTACCCGTGATTACGACGTGGTCTATGATATGGACAAGAGCGATCCTTATATCGGCATCCGCCTGCCGGACGACTTCTCGGTGCGTAGTGCCAATATCAGTTTCTCAGCCGAGTACAGCTATTCGGCCACGGCCCCGACCTCGGCTCCCGCAGGCGTCAAAGGCGACGGGCTGTATGGAAATATCATGACCTATCCGGCCAGTCAGCTGTGGGGCACGGGGAGTGGATCATATACCTATAGTTGGTAGACATGGAACGTGCGGACAAAAAGAAAATTCTCTTCGTCTGCCTGGGGAACATCTGCCGTTCCCCGGCGGCGGAAGAAATCATGCGCAGGCAAGTGGAAGCTGCCGGACGCAGCGATGAGTTTCTGCTTGATTCTGCCGGACTGATTGACTATCACCAAGGAGAGGAGGCCGACGCGCGGATGCGTGCCCATGCGGCTCGTCGGGGCTATCACATCACCCATCTGTCGCGCCCCGTGTGCTATGAAGACTTTTTCAGTTTCGATCTGATTGTGGGGATGGACGACCGCAACATCAGCCGCTTGCGTGACTTGGCTCCGGGGCTGGAGGAAGAGCGTAAGGTGGTGCGTATGACAGATTATTGCCGTATCAAGGTGGCGGACCACGTGCCCGACCCTTATTATGGCGGTGCTTCAGGCTTTGAGAATGTGCTCGACATTCTGGAAGATGCCTGTGCCGGTCTGCTCGAACGGTGCTGTCCGGCTTCGTGAAAATCTGTGCCCTTCATGAGCCGTGTTTTTCTTGCGCAACATTTCCGATGACTTTGCGCAAGACAGCCGGACGTTTTGCGCAAAACGCCCGGCTGTCTTGTACGAGGATGACCGGCTTGTTTTGCAGAATGCTTCCGAATACTTACCTTTGCAGGCAGAATGATATATCATCTTAAAAACAGAATAGACTATGTTGACAGCTACACGCAGGGAATGGAATGAGTTGTATGTGTTCTTCACTCTTCTGGCTCAGGGGGAACTGGCTTTGGGTGATGCCGACGGGAAGCGTTCGGGAAAGGTCTTGCCCGTGGCGATGGTCTCCCGTCAGGAACACGACGGGCCACGTCAGTATGTGGTGAAGAAGGATGAGATCCGGGTGAAGGGGGAGCACATGGACGAGTGTTTTCCGCGGGAGGATTTCGCCTTTGTGGCCGATTTGCTGTTGAAAGCTCTTAGTCAGTGCCACGAACAGGAGGTAGAGGCACCGGCGGGCGTGGAAGAGTTTCTGGACGCCTTGAGGATTTATGATATGGAAGCCCGTACGGATGACCGGACGGATTTCTACATCACTTTCTGCGATGAGGCTTTTCCCCGTATGGGATTCCGTATTTACTCGCGTCTGTGCGGCATGGATCTGTTACTGGACGGTGGGCGGACAAGCAATCTGAAGTTTGAGCAGACGGGGGCGCGTTTCTCACAGCCGACGGTGAGCAAGATTAATTTCACGGACCAGCCGGATAATGTTGCCGATGTGGGACGCCGCATGATGTATATCGAGAGTCTGGGCGGCATGTTGAAATACAGTGACGTGGCTGATAAGATTTTCCGCAGCAACCTTAGTCTGATAGACCTGAACTTCGGGCGTGTGTTGGGTGAGATGGTGCGTGTGTTGTATCTGGATAATGTCAGTCGTGTGGCCGAACTGACGGATATCATTGAGAGTCGCAATCCGTTGAAGATAAAGGAGGAGCTGATTCGCAGGCACGCTTATTACCGTCATAAGGTGAAAGAATTTCTTTTGGCTTTGGCCCTGGGGATGCGTCCGGCAAAGATCTATGACGGACGCGAGTCTGCCGTTTCGGGTTTTGTGATGGTGGACGCTGCGGGAGGCTTGTTGGCTTACACTAAGATGGAGCGTCAGGTATTTGCCGACTTCCTTTTTTCGCACACCCGACTGGAAAAGGGCTCGCCGGAAAAAGACAAGTATGGTTATTTGGAGCGTGAGAACCGGTTATATTATTTGAAATTGAATCTGAAAGTGGGCTTTGTGAAGAAGTGAGTGTGCCGGTTGTTTTATTGGTATGCCCCGCAGAACACCGGAGGTCGGTTGCGTAGATTTTTCCGTGCGGGGCAGATGTATGCCTCCTGAAGCCTGAAAAAACAGCCGCCCTGCACTAAGCAAGTGCAGGGCGGCTGGCTGAAAACAAGAAATCTTTTATGTGACAAAGAGCGAAATTCGGCTCTTTTCCCAATCTCGAATTACATCAAATCAGCTGCATGCCGATGGCTTTACAAGCCTCACGCATGTCCTCCGGCCAGATGCTCGACTGTGTCTCTCCCACGTGTGCTTTGTGCAACAGAATCATGCATAGCCGACTTTGACCAATGCCTCCGCCGACAGATTGCGGCAGTGTGCCCTCCAGCAGTCTCTTGTGGAAGTACAAGTTTAACCGCTCTTCCTTTCCGCTGGATTTCAGTTGGCGTCGCAGCGCTTCAGGATTCACCCGTATGCCCATGGAGGACAGTTCCACAGCGCGTTCCAGTATAGGATACCATATCATCAGATCACCGTTCAGTCCGGCTTGTCCGGTGGACTCATCCACTGTGGAGTAGTCGTCATAATCGGGGGCGCGAAGGTCGTGTTCCTTTCCGTCGCTCAGCTTGCCGCCGATACCGATGATGAACACGGCACCATATTCCTTGCAGATGGCATCCTCCCGTTCTTTGGGCGACAGGGTCGGGTAACGTTGCAGAAGCTCCTCGGCATGGATGAAATGGAGGTCTTCCGGTAAGAAAGCCTTCAGTTGTGGATAGGTTTCGCAGATGAAAAACTCGGTGCGCAGTATGGCGTTATAAATGCGTCGCACAATCTTTTTCAGGTACTCCGTGTTGCGGCAATTCTCCGGCATGACTCGTTCCCAGTCCCATTGGTCTACATATAAAGAGTGCAGATTGTCCATTTCTTCGTCGGCCCGTATGGCATTCATGTCGGTAATGATGCCATATCCCGGCTCTACTTTATACTCGGCCAGCGTCACCCGTTTCCATTTTGCGAGTGAATGCACGACCTCAGCTTGAGCTTCGTTCATATCTTTAATGGGGAATGTGACGGGCCTTTCCACGCCATTCAGGTCGTCGTTCATGCCTAATCCTTTGAGAACGAATAAGGGAGCTGTAACCCGTCGTAGCCGTAGTTCCGATGAAATGCTGCTCAGGAAGAAGTCTTTTATCTTCTTTATGGCTATCTCTGTTTGCTGCAGATCAAGAGCAGAGTGATAGTTTTTCGGTTTAATTAGATGACTCATTGTCTTATCGTATTTATTGATGTTGCGCAAAGTGTTCTGCAAAGATAGTGCATTTTTGTTAAAGTGGAAGTAAATAAAGTGCTTTTTGTGTCGTTGTGATAATTTTATTTTTCTGATGAATTTTCCGCTTACTGTTGTTTGGTTCTATTTTTTTTCTTACTTTTGCATCAGTTTTAACGGCTCCGTAGCTTAGCTGTATAGAGCGTCAGATTCCGGTTCTGAAGGTCGAGGGTTAGAATCCCTCCGGGGTCACAAAGAGAAGGAAGGAAGATTCTTATGTGCAAGAGTCTTCCTTCCTTTGTTTATAATAGGTATTCTTTAGAGTCTGTTTTTTTCGGATTTTGTGCGACTATAAATAAAGACAGCCGTCTCTCACGAGACAGCTGCCCTCACATTAACCTAATTTCAATAATGAAAAACATTTTTATTCCCTACGCTCGCTTGCGTGGTTTATCTCTTAAGAAGAGATACATTGTCTGTTTTTAATTTGTTGTAATATAGTTAAATATAAGAGGATGTCTGTCTTGTCTTATAAACAAAACAAGGTAATTTGTTACAAAAAAAATGTGAGGCGGATTTGGTCATTTGCCTTATTATCTTTATCTTTGCAGGCGAAGAAGGTTTTTTATTCCAATGATGTATCTCTTCTTAAGAGATACATTTTTTTATATGCCTGCAATATGTATAAGTTTTTAGTTGGGAATTGCTCCTTGTAAGGCTATTCTTTAGATAATGCCATTTTGTATTTTCGCAGTTGCAGTCGGATTCTTTTCCAGAGCAGAGAGCTTTCTGTCGGTTCGGAAAGCTGAAGGAGTCTGTCGATTAATAAGTCTGTATTGTTTGCCCAGAATACAAATTTGCTGTCTGGTTTGAATTTCCGGCTGAAGTCCAGCAGGCGGTCCAGGCTGAAAGAGTCGGAGATGATTCCCGCTCCGGAGCACATTGCGTCATAGGCGTTGCATTCCTGTTCGATGTGGGCCGGAACCATCAGGATAGGTTTGCCCATATACATGGCTTCGCATACGGATTCGAATCCGGCTGTACTGGCATAGGCAAGACAACCGCTCATCTGTTTCAGAAATGTCGTGTCGTCCAATGGATGAAAACTGAGTGTTTCATCTACTTGTTTTGTGGTAGTTTCGTCTTTGCGGTCCCAGAAGAAACGGAGGGGAATGTCCGGTCGCTTTTTGTGCCATTCCAATACTTGGCTGGAGAAGCCGGAGTTGACCATGTAGCCATGTATGTAGTTTCCTTGTGATGTGGAGTGTTGCAGAACTTCTTTTCTGAGCAGTGGAGGAACAACATAGATACGGTGACGGAAGTCATCGGGCATGTGGCGGAAAGAGAGTGCCAGCATATGGTCGGAACCTATTGAGGTCATTCGGGTGAATGTTTTCAGCAGAATGAGCGATGGCATGTTGACGGACGGAAAACAAAAGTCTTTATGCAGAAACAGGTATTGGTGTCCTATACAGACTTGGGTGGCTTGAGGGCGGCAGAACAGGTAGGTCAATCCGGTCAGCAGTTCATAGAAGTTAACTACAACTTCCGCTCCGGTTGCCTTGATTCTTTGATTGATGAAGGCGATGCTGCGCGCGAATGAAGGTAGTCTACCTAGGTTGTATAAGATGCTTCTGCTTAAATTGTTTCTACGGTTGGTAGGAGTGGGCAGGAAGTTGGGGCTTTCAAAACGCTGTAAAGGGGCCTTTAATCGTTGGCGGAAGAAGTCTGGAAGTTCTCTTGCCTGGCTTTTTCCTACCAATACTTCTACTACTTCATGGCCTTTTTGCCGGAGGTGTTCTTCCAGTGTGAGGGCTTGTGTGAGATGTCCTCTGCCTTCTCCTTGTACGATGAATAGAAATTTCATGAAATCTGTGTAAGTTGAGCACTATCGGAATCGTTTTTATTCAGACGGTCTGCGATGTCGTTGTAGTAGACGATATCCCATTTCCCGTTCTCGTCTTCAGTCAAAGCCGAAAGAGTCTCCACCCAGTCCCCGGAATTCAGGTAGCGTATGCCGTCGTATACTGTATTGTCAGGATGGTGGATGTGCCCGCAGATGATGCCGTCGTATTTGCGTGCTTTGGCGAACTCTGCCAGTGTGTGTTCGAATTCGGAGATGTAGTTGACGGCTGATTTCACTTTCTGCTTGACTTGCTGTGACAGGGAGTAGTAGGGCTTTCCCCGCCACGCGCGGTAGCGGTTGTAGAAGTTGTTGAAGTTCAGCAGTACGGTGTAGCCTATGTCGCCCAGCTTGGCCAGCCATCGCATTTGGGTCGTCACGCGGTCGAATATGTCGCCATGTGTGACGAAGAACCGCTTGCCGCCGCTTTCCAATTCGTAGTCCCGTACGATGCTGATATTAGAAAAGTGGAGGGGGGCGAGGTTGTCCAGAAAGTCGTCATGGTTTCCCCGGATGTAGATTACTTCTGTACCTTGACGTTCCATCATCCTCATCAGAATCTTGAAGAAGCGGGTGTGCTTTGCCTGCCATTTTTTTGCTCCGCTT
The DNA here is from genome assembly GCA_944321365.1 of uncultured Paraprevotella sp. Lineage (GTDB taxonomy): Bacteria > Bacteroidota > Bacteroidia > Bacteroidales > Bacteroidaceae > Paraprevotella. The sequence goes on along the minus strand of CALULA010000005.1, from coordinate 98,883 downwards.
TTTTTCAGATGCCATCCGTCAATGATGTCACCGTTCAGAATCAGACGGTCGCAATCCACGTTGCTGAGAAAGAGACTGACTTGTTCTGTCTTGGAGTGCGATGTGCCCAGATGAATGTCTGATACTACGATGGTATGGTAATGTTTTCTTTGTGTCATGGGCCTTTTGTTTCTGAATGACAGAGCAAAGATAGTTTTTCTTTGTGACATTTGGATTGCTTTTTTGTGAGAATATGGTGACGGTGGATAATATTTTGCAAAAGATGTTTTCAGTCAGTCTGGTTCTCATTTGTCTTTTCTGTAGGATGACAAAGATGGTGAACGGATTGGGGCAATGACTGTATGGAATGAAAAAAGTGGCTAAAACCTGTGTTCTTGTTTGCATAGCTTCGTCGGAATGTTTAATTTTACGGAAGCAATCATATTATTATTGGGGTTTATGGAACTGGTAGAACGATTTTTGAAGTATGTGAGTTTTGACACTCAGTCCAGCGAAGAAGGCGGCGGGTGTCCCAGTACGGAGAAGCAGATGACCTTTGCCCGTTATCTGGAACAGGAGTTGATAGAGGTCGGATTGGAAGATGTCTCATTGGATGAACACGGATATTTGTATGCTACATTGCCGTCTAATACGGATAAACAGGTGCCTGTGATCGGCTTTATTGCCCATATCGACACCTCGCCTGACTGTAGTGGGCATGGTGTGAGGCCCCGCATTGTGGAGCGTTATGACGGCGGCGATATCGTTTTGTCGGCTGCTGACGGGATAGTGACCTCGCCGAGGCAATTTCCGGAGTTGTCGGATCATGTGGGTGAGGATTTGATTGTGACGGATGGGCACACTTTGCTGGGAGCGGATGACAAGGCCGGTATAGCCGAGATTGTGCAGGCAATGGTTTATCTTATGCGTCATCCGGAAATCAAGCACGGCAAAATCCGCGTGGGTTTCAATCCGGATGAGGAGATTGGCAGGGGAGCACATTTGTTTGATGTGAAGAAGTTCGGGTGTGCGTGGGCCTATACGATGGACGGCGGTGAAGTGGGAGAACTGGAATTTGAGAACTTCAATGCGGCAGGAGCGCGGGTGACCGTGAAGGGACTGAATGTTCATCCGGGGTATGCTAAGGGCAAGATGTTGAATTCCATGCGCGTGGCTGCCGAGTTTGTCCGGATGTTGCCGGCTGAGGAAACGCCTGAGTCAACGGAGGGTTACGAAGGATTTTATCATCTTACGGGGATGAAAGGAACGGTGGAAGAGACTGTGCTTAATTATATTGTCCGCGATCACGATCGCCGGAAGTTCGAGGAGCGTAAGGCCTTTATGCAGCAGGTGGCTGAACGGTTGAACGGAATTTACGGAGCGGGCACCGTGACGTTGGAGCTAAATGACCAGTATTACAATATGCGTGAACGGATAGAACCGATGATGTACATCATTGATATTGCCCGTGAGGCGATGGAAGCCGTTGGGGTGGCGTGCCGTATTCAGGCGATCAGGGGAGGTACGGATGGTGCGCAGCTGTCGTTCAAGGGGCTGCCTTGTCCGAATATATTTGCCGGTGGGCTTAATTTCCACGGCCGTAATGAATTTGTTCCGGTGCAGAGTATGGAAAAAGCCATGATGACTGTGGTGAAGATTGCCGAACTGACTGCGGCCCGTTATGCATAATGGTCCGGTAAGCGACGGAGGGGGAGAGGGTTAATCCTCTTCCCCTCCGTCGTTGTTGTCATCCATGTCGAAGTCGAACAGAAGATCGTCCAGGAACTCAGGGGCGGTGAATGCCTCCAGGTTGCGGCGGTCCTTCTTGGTAGGCCTTCCTGTTCCTTTCGCGCGGTTGACGAATCCGCTCAGGCGGTTCATCTCCAGCAGTTCGTATTGTTCGGGAGGTGTGACATTTTCCAGAATGTCGGGAAGGAGCTTTGCACCCACCCGTTTTTCTATTGTTTGCTTTACTTTGAATGAATAAGTGACCGGCGGCTTGCGCACTTCTATGATGTCGCCTGCTTTGATGGTGCGCGAGGGTTTCAGGCAAGTGCCGTTCATGGACACCTGACCTTTCTTGCATGCGGCTGCAGCCAGAGTGCGTGTCTTGAAGATGCGGGCCGCCCAAAGCCATTTGTCTAATCTTGCTTCGCCCATGCTTTCTTATTTTCTGTTGTACTGGTTCATGGTTATCTGTATGCCGGCCAGAGAGAAGCTCTTGATCATCTCGCAGGCCAGCCCTACACGCTCGTCCATGCTTTTCAAGTCTTCGTCTGTAAATTGCCCCAGCACGTAGTCTATCTGCCCGCCTCTTGGGAAGTCGTTGCCTATGCCGAAGCGCAGCCGCGCATAGGTCTGTGTGCCCAGTACGGAGGCGATGTTTTTCAGTCCGTTGTGTCCGCCGTCGCTCCCTCCCGGCTTCATGCGCAGGGCACCGAAGGGCAGAGACAGGTCGTCTGCCACAATCAGTATGCGCTCCAGGGGGATGTTTTCTTTGTTCATCCAGTATCTTACGGCGTTCCCGCTCAGGTTCATGTATGTGGATGGCTTGAGCAGCAACAGCTGCTGTCCTTTGAGCGACAGGGTGGTGACGGCACCGTAGCGTTTGTCCTCAAAAACAAGATTGGACGCCTTGGCCAAGGCGTCCAACACTCTAAAACCTATATTGTGGCGGGTTCCGTCGTATTCGCTTCCGATGTTGCCCAAGCCTACAATCAAATGTTTCATCCGTTGTCAGTTCGTGATTAGTTTTCTGCTGCAGCGGCGGCTCTTGCGCCACGGGTCATCTTCACCTGGCATACTACCACTTCCTTGCTGGTAATGATTTCCAGTCCGTCGAAGCTCAGTTCGCCGACCTTGATGGTCTTGCCCAGACCCAGGTTGGTCACGTCGATGTTCAGGCGTTCGGGTATGCTGGTATAGACAGCTTTAACTTTCAGCTTGCGTACGGATGCGGCCAGACGTCCACCCGCCTTCACGCCTTCTGCCAGTCCGTTCAGCTTGATGGGCACTTCCATGATGATGGGTTTGGTCTCGTTAATTTCGTAGAAGTCTACGTGAAGCACATTGTCTTTTACCGGATGGAACTGGATTTCTTTCAATACGGCCTTATGCTGTTTGCCGTCGATGTCCAGGTTTACGGCATAAATGTCCGGTGTGTAGATGAGGTTGCGCAGCTCGTCGTTGGTTGCGGTGAATGCCAGGGCTACGGGTTTGTCGTTCTCGTCTTTGGCCTCTCCATAGAGGTTGCAGGGCACTGCGTTGTTCTTGCGGATTTCACGTGCAGCCTTCTTGCCCATGGCTGTTCTGGCTGTTCCTTTTACGTTGATTTCTTTCATTGCGATAAATTTTGTGTTACTCTAAATTAAGTGATTAATGCTTAATCTCACCATCACACGATGTGCGCATCATTCGATGATGCCGAAAAGCGTTGCAAAATTATAGCTTTTAGTCGGAATGGCCAAATATATTGCAGCTTTTCTTCAGTCCGGCCGGAGTGTCGTTCGCCCATTCGGTGCGGACCGTGAATTTTGCTGTGCGAGACGCAGGACAGTCTTGCGCAAGGATGAAAGGTGTTTTCCGCAAGACTGTCTGTGCTCTTGCGCATAAAAAAACTGTTGCGGGTGTCAGGCGGCAGTATCCCTTCCCGCTGGTTGTTCTTGCATGTGCTTTGTCCGGGTTATTGCGGCAGGTTGATGTCGTTGACATGCAGGTCGATGTCGAAATCAAAATTCTGCTCTTCCTGTTTTTCCTTGCTGTCGTTGTCCGTTTGTCTTGGGGCGGCAGTGCCTTGTGCGTTGCGTATGAAGTCGATGGCTTCGGTCAGTCCTTCCATGAAATGGCCGAAGTCTTCCTGATAAAGGAAAATCTTGTGCTTTTCGAAATTGACGGATGGCGATTCTGCATCGCCCGATACGATTTTCTTGCTCTCCGTCACGGCGATGAACAGCTCGTCTTTTCTGTTTTTCTTCACATCCACATAATAGATACGTTTCCCGGCCTTCACTGATTTGGAAAAAACGATCTCCTTATCCCCCTCTGCTCTTTTCTTAATCTCTTCCATTTTGATGCGTATATAAATATTCCACTTCAAAATTGAGCATATTTTTCAAAACTTCCAAAAAAAAGTAGAAAAAGATGTTCTTTTTCCCTATAAAATACGTACTTTTGCAGCGCAATACTGTATACAATATTATATGATAAACAGAGAAATCATACGTTTAAAGGTTGTTCAGATAACTTATGCCTATTATCAGAACGGGGGGAAAAACATCGACACGGCGGAGAAGGAGCTGTTCTTTAGCTTGGGAAAAGCTTATGATTTGTATAATTATCTGTTGATGTTGATGGTTGAGATCAACCGCATTGCAGTGCGTGCCGTGGAGACGGCACAGAACCGTTACAATCGCATTCACGTGGGCGAGCCTCCTAGTACGAAGTTTATCGACAATCGTTTTATCCTGCAACTGGAGGTGAACAAGCAGTTGCTGGAGTTCCGTGAAAACCAGAAGAAGACATGGGGGGATGAGGAGGATTTCGTGCGTTCGCTCTATAAGCAGATTGTCGAGACGGATTATTATAAGGAATATATGGCCTCGGCCGGATCTTCTTATGCGGAGGATCGCGAGTTGTGGCGTAAGATATACAAGAATATCATCTGCAATAACGAGAAGCTGGATGCGCTTCTGGAGGATATGAGTCTTTATTGGAATGATGACAAGTTCATCGTGGACACTTTCGTGTTGAAGACCATCAAGCGGTTTGATGAGGCTAATGGGGCAAACCAACAGCTGTTGCCGGAATTCAAGGATGAGGAAGACCGGGAGTTTGCCCACCGTCTGTTCCGCAACACGTTGCTGAATGCCGATTATTATCGTAAGCTGATCAGCGAGAATACGAAGAACTGGGAGTTTAACCGCATCGCCTTGATGGACCTGGTGATCATGCAGATTGCATTGGCGGAGATGCTTACGTTTCCCAATATTCCCCTGAGCGTTACGCTCAATGAATATGTGGATGTTGCCAAAGTTTACAGTACACCACGCAGCGGTGCCTATGTGAACGGTTTGCTGGATGCCATAGCCAAGAAGCTGGCAACTGATAAATTGCTGACGAAAACAACAAATTAAAAATAGTAAAGACATGAGTTTATTGACAGTTTTATTGCAAGCCCAAAGCGGCGGTAGCGGGATGTCCATGATTATTATGATGGTGGCGATTTTTGCCATTATGTATTTTTTCATGATTCGTCCGCAAAACAAGAAGCAGAAAGAAATACAGAAGTTCAGGAACAGCATCACTCCGGGAACGGATGTCGTTACGGCCGGTGGCATTTATGGCAAGGTGAAGGAAGTGAACGAGGCGGACAATACGCTTATGGTAGAGATTGCTTCCGGTGTGAAAATCAAGATAGCCCGGACTTCCGTGTATCAGGGAGTTCCTTCCGAGATGGCTTCCGGAAAGTAAGATCCACGGATGGATTCCATTCAGTTCAGGAAATATTGTATAAGAGTCAAGGACTTCTTGTTGGGAAAGAAGAACAAGGAGTTCTTGATTTTTTTGTTCTTTTTCTTCGTTTCTGCGGCTTTCTGGCTCTTGCAGTCGTTGAACGAGACGTTCGATGTGGAGTTGAAAGTTCCGCTCAGGTTGTCAGATGTTCCGGATAATGTGGTGATCACTTCCGGATTGCCTCCGGAGATGAGTGTGGTGGTGCGCGACAAGGGGACGGTGCTGATACGTTATATCTATGGTGCGGAACGTTCTCCTGTTGTCGTGAGCTATAAAAGTTATGATGACGGCACGGTCTCCGGACGTGTGGCGGTGCCTTTGGCCGATGTGCAGAAAGAGTTGCAGAAGCAGCTGTTCTCTTCTTCCCGCATCGTTTCCGTGCGGCCGGATACGTTGGAATATTTCTATAATCTGGGTACGCGGAAGAAAGTTCCTGTACTGCTTGCGGGCGAGATAGACACAGCTCCGGAGTATTATCTGAAACGTGTGTCTTTTTCTCCCGACTCGGTGGAAGTGCTGGCTCCGCCGTCTATTCTGGATACGATAAGGGCTGTGACCGTCACTCCCGTGCATTTGCAGAACTTGGCGTCTGACGAGACCGTGGAGCGCTATCTGCACCGTATGCGGGGAGTGAAAGTCATTCCGGAGCATGTCACGATGAACATACAGGTGGATCTGTATACGGAAAAGACGGTGGAAGTTCCGATTGTCGGAGTGAATTTCCCCGGAAGCAAGGACTTGCGCACTTTCCCCTCGAAAGTGAAAGTGACGTTCCGTGTGGGAATGAGCAATTTCAAGTCGGTAACGGCCAACGATTTTGTATTGGCGGTTTCCTACGAAGATCTGGTGAATAACGGCAGTCCGAAAATCCGGCTTCAGCTCAGATCCATGCCGCCGGGTATCTCTAATGTGCGTATCGAGCCGGAGGAAGTGGATTATTTGATAGAACAAACCCAAGATGAATGATCGCATTGTATGATTAAATTAGGGCTGACAGGCGGTATAGGCTGCGGGAAAAGTTATGTGGCGGCTTTGCTTGCCGGAGAGGGAGTGCCGGTCTACAGTACGGATCTTGCTGCCCGTCGGCTGATGACGGAGTCAGACGAACTTCGTAAGAAGCTCTGTGCTCTCGTAGGCCGTGACGTGTTTCATGCGGATGGAAGTCTGAACAAGCCTCTGTTGGCTTCTTATGTGTTCTCCGGTCCGTCCGGTGCGGAGCGCGTCAACCGTTTGGTTCATCCTGCCGTCCGTGAAGATTTCAATCGTTGGGTGGCCGGCCAGTCCGCCCCGTTGGTTGCCATGGAATGCGCCATTCTTTATGAATCGGGCTTTGATCGTCTGGTAGATAAAGTCTTGTTGGTGCATGCTCCTGAAGAAATCTGTTTGCATCGGGCCATGCTGCGCGATGGAGCCTCCGAGGCGCAGGTGAAAGCCCGTATGCGGGCACAGATGTCAGATGCCGCCCGTTTGTGCCGTGCCGATTATATTTTGGAGAATGACGGTCAGGAGGAACTTCCGTCCAGATTAGGCCGGATTATCTCGCAAATCATGAAAGATGCGCAACGTCAGGATTAAGTTTTTTTAGAAAGAAGATTTTGATAAAAACTCTTAGAGGGGTTATCTTTGCACTCACTTTAGGTAAAACATAAAGAAATCGTAACATGTTGGAAACAATTTTGGCTATATCCGGTAAACCCGGATTATACAAACTGGTTTCGCGTGGGAACCGCAGTTTGATTGTAGAGACGCTGGACGAAAACAAAAAGAGAATGCCGGCTTTTGCGGCTGACAAGGTCATATCATTGGCTGATATCGCCATGTATACGGATGAAGGAGAAGTACCTTTGCGCGAAGTGCTGAATAGCTTGAAGAAAAAAGAGGAAGGACACGAGTCGGCGTTCAATTACAAGAAGGCGACCAAGGATGAACTGAATGCTTATTTTGCAGAAATACTTCCCGACTTTGACCGTGACAGGGTTTATCCGGCAGACATTAAGAAACTGATCAGTTGGTACAATATTCTGATAAAGGCTGGTTTGTCTGATTTTGACGAAGTCTTGGCACCTACTGAAGGTGAGAATATCGCAGACAGAGAAGCGCAGGAATAATTGCAGTAGTGAAAGATAAAGAGCGGGAAACAGAGTAAGGTTATGGCGTTTATTCTGTTTCCCGCTTCTTTTTTCTGGTTTCTATCGGAAGTACTCATCCATTTTTTTGCGGAGAAATTTGTATATATCCGATTTTCTTCTTTTATTTGCATGTCGTTAATTCAGTTACTAACCTTTAAAATGTTTGTTGCCTATCGGGAGAACTCTTACTCAAAGTTAAAATGGACAAAGAATGGAGTGCTTAGTTAATCAGACTGATGAGATGTTGGTCAAGCTCTATGCCGGAGGTAATAATAATGCTTTTGATGTATTGTTGGAAAGATATGAAGAGAAAATCTTCTCCTATATCTTTTTCATTGTTCACAATCAAGACGTAGCTGATGATATTTTCCAGGAAACGTTCATGAAGGCCATTGTGACGATCCAGCAGGGACGTTATACGGAAAATGGTAAATTCCAGGCTTGGATTACGCGTATAGCCCATAATCTGATCATAGATTTTTTCCGTCAGGAACGCAATGAAAATTGCGTGTCGAACGATGAAGTGGATTATGATCTGTTTAATGACGTGCGATTGACAGAAGCTAATGTGGAGACCAAAATGGTGAAAGAGCAGGTGTTGGATGACGTGAAACTGTTGGTGGAACACTTGCCGCAGAACCAGAAAGAGGTGGTCTATATGCGTTATTATCAAGAGCTTTCTTTTAAGGAAATCGCAGAGATTACAGGCGTAAGCATCAATACGGCATTAGGGCGTATGCGTTATGCTCTGCTGAATTTGCGCCGGATGGCGTTGAAGAAGGAGTTGTATTTGGCCATTTCCTGAAAAAAACATAAAAGGTATACTAAAATGCGCTGTCGTATCGTTATGATAATAGTTTTAAATCTGACAGCGTATGAAGGTAGTTTTACAAAACGAAAGGCAGATGCCGTCCAGAGAAACGATAGCTTTTCTGAAATTGTTCGCACGTAACTACAAGGAAGTAGAATTTGCAGATGGGGCATTTGCACGTATGATTTTGAAATAAATTGTTGGCTTTTTGCTGTGCACAGACTTGTGCATATAGGATATTTAATATAACTTTGTATGCATATTATATTAGCTAAAGAATATGTGTACTATGAAGAATCTTGTGGCTCCCTCTTTGTTGTCTGCAAACTTCGGCGACCTGAAGGCGGACATGGAGATGATTAACCGCAGTTCGTGTGACTGGTTGCATATAGACATCATGGATGGTGTCTTCGTTCCCAATATATCTTTTGGCTTTCCTGTGTTGAAGCATGTGGCACGTCTGTGCCGGAAACCGCTGGATGTGCATCTGATGATTGTGCAACCGGAAAAGTTCCTGAACGAAGTAAAAGCATTGGGTGCCCGTTCCATGAATGTGCATTTTGAGGCATGTACACATTTGCATCGTGTAGTGCAACAAATCAAAGAGGCGGGCATGAAAGCCGGAGTGACACTGAATCCGGCCACACCGGTAGCGATGTTGGCTGATATTATCGATGAGGTGGATATTGTCATGCTGATGTCCGTCAATCCGGGATTCGGAGGGCAACAGTTTATTCCGCATACAGTGGAGAAGGTGCGTGAACTCCGTCGGATGATTGATGGCCGGGGAGCGAAGGCATTGATCGAGGTGGACGGAGGTGTGAACCGCCAGACTGGAAAAATGTTGGTGGATGCCGGCGTGGATGTTTTGGTGGCAGGCAGTGCGGTGTTTCACGCTCCAGATCCGGAAGAAGAAATAAGAATCCTTAAAAATCTGTAGGAACTGGACCGCGCTTTCATCCGTTTCTGGCGAAGATACCCTGCTGTACGTCTGGTGCTTCCTTTGTTGCCGGGGTTTGCGCTCGGACGATATCTGACAGACATTGCGGGAACGGGGCAGGGGATGGAAGTCCTGCTTACCGGACTTGTTGTCGTTGCCGGAGTGGTTTGTTGCGGGTGTGGATTGTTGTCTTTGCGGAAGACGGTTTTGGATTATAAGGGAAATGCATCTTTCGGTATTTCTCTTTTTTTGTTCCTTTTCCTGTATGCTTTGTGGGGGGCGTATGCTCGATGGCAGGAGGTGCGTACGCCATGGGCGGAACAGATGCATACTTATAAGGTGATATTGAAAGATACTCCCAGATTGTCTGCCCGTACTGTCGGTGCTGAAGGTTGGTTGATGCCTTGCGGTCACGGGCGGGACGGACAGGTGATATCATTAAGTTTCCAGAAAGATACGTTGTCTTCGCGGTTGCAGGTCGGTGATGAGGTGGTGTTCCGTGGGGTGATTCGTTTGCCGGAAAACCACGGCAATCCGGAAGAATTCGATTATGCCGGTTATTTGGCGGTCAGAGGAATGTCCGGGAGAGTGTACATTCCGGCGGGTGATTGGCAGAAGCTGCGGTCTTTTGATGATGCGGATCACAATCTGCCTTTGGTGCTTTCCGTTCGTATTAAGGCCTTACTGCTGAGAGAAAAGATGCTGCAGGCCTATCGTTCCGCCGGGTTGGGCGGTGAGGAACTGGCTCTGTTTTCGGCTTTGACTTTGGGAGAACGTTCCGGTCTTTCCAAGGAACTGAAGGATATATACGCCGACTTGGGCGTCAGCCATGTATTGGCCTTGTCCGGTATGCACTTGACCTATCTTGTGGCTTTGCTGAATTTCATGTTGTTGCGCTTTTGCCGTAACCGGGTTTTCGGGTGTATAGGCGGAATGGTGGCCTTGACTATGGTGTGGGGCTATACTTTTCTGGCCGGGCTTCCTCCCTCATTGGTGCGTGCCACGGTGATGTATACGCTGATGCTTGTCGGGTCGTTGATGGGGCGCACGGGCTTTTCTTTAAATTCGTTGGCGGTCAGTGCGATATTGATGCTCTGCATAGAGCCGCTTTTGTTGTATGATGTCAGTTTCCAGCTTTCGTTTTTAGCCATGGTGGGTATTCTTACGGTCTATCCGTATTGTCGGGGTTGGTTTCCGGCTTCTTGTCCGTATGTCGGTTGGTTGGGAAAGAGTCTGTGGCTTTCTTTTGCGGCTCAGACCTTTACGGTACCTCTGGTGATTTACCGCTTTGGCATGTTTGCCGTTTATTCTGCTTTGGCCACTTTGGTCATTTCTCCCGTTGCTGCTTTGCTGGTCTATTGTATGCCCGTTTTGCTGTTGGTGTCCACTTTGGGGTTGCCTGCCGGTTTCTGTGCGAAGATTGTGGCCGGGCTGGTGGCATTGCAGAACGGATGTCTGCGGCAAATGATGGAATGGCCCTGTGCGGTGATTGATGTCGGCTGGCCGCTGTGGCTCACGGCCTTGTGCTATGTGTTGCTGTTGGTGCTTTTGTCCCGCCCGTGGATGTCGCATGTGCGTTGGCTGGAGTGTAGCCTGGTGGGGCTGCTGGTCCTGATTTGTGCCGGTTTTGTCAATTGGCGGCAGAAGCAGAATTGTTCCGGATGGGTCTTTTATTATTTGCCGAAGTGCCCTGCGGTGCATGTGGTTTACGCGCCCGGTTGTTCTTATTTGTTTCCGGTTTATGCTGATAGTGTGCGGGGGCAGATGACTTACATCGCAGAGACATTCTGGCGGAAGAGGTTGTCACGGCCGCCGGTTGTGGTCAGGGACGGATTTGCCGACGGGCGTGTCGTCGCATCGGGTGGGCTGGTGCGTTGCAGTGGTCGGTTTTCAATGCTGATGCTTAGTGATAACCGTTGGAACCGTTTGCGTGGCGATAGCCCGGTGGAGGTAGATTATATGTATGTCTGCCGAGGCTTTTCAGGCACTCTTTCCGGCCTGGCGGAACTGTTTCATCCGCGTTGCGTGGTGCTGGACGCCTCTTTGTCGTCAGGAGCACGGGCACGTTATGCCGCAGAGTGCCGCGAATTGGCATGGGATTTTCATGACATAAGGAAAGAGGGAGCACTGACGTCCGGATTGGACGAGTGATATGGCGAAGACTGCTCCTTTGGCGGCTCAGTCGGTGATGGCGAATCGTACAAGCATGGAATATTGCTTCTTGATAGTGCGGAAGCTGTCGTATGATCCGGTTGCGGCGGATGTCACATTGCTTTGCGTTGTGAGTGTCCTGCCATTGTCTTGCTGTTCCACTATGCGTATGACGTCTCCCGCTTTCTTTCCGAGAGCTTCGGCCAGATAGGCGGCCTTCTGTCGCGCTGCCTTCAGTGCGGTGATTTTTCCTTGTCTGTGATAAGTCAGGATGTCTTTGTTCTCCAGTTCGCCCACATGCATGGTGTTGACTCCTCTCGTATCTATGAAATGCAGGATGCTGTCTATCTGTCCGAAGTCGTGCAGCGTGAGGTCAAACCTTTTGGACACGAGGAAATCATGTCCTTGCTGCCGCCAATAGTCGCCGACTTCCTGTGTGCGGATAGCTTCTTGCGTGATACCGGCTTTGGCCAGGTCTTGTCTCAGTTCCTGCTCGATTTTCGCCAGCGGTACTTTAGTCCGGTATTCTTCCGGTTTTGACTTGCCGTCGAATTCTTCCTCAAAGTATTCCCGTATTTCAATGATGTAGTGTATTTTGTCCGGAACGATTTCTATTTCTGCGGTTCCGGTCACATCGATATAGCGTTCGTCTGTCTGTGCCCGCAGGGAGAGTACGGCCAGCAGAGCCGTGATTGTCAGCAGCAACTTTGTTTTCATGTGTATATGTCTTTATGTCCTTTGCATCCGGACAGCTTTCCGGATGCAGGGCTGTTCTGTTTTCGCAAAGTTACGGAAAAAAAGCAGATACCCTTTGATGGAGCCTCGCTTTTTCTGCAAGGGGCAGAAGGCGACAGCGCCCGTTGCCTTTCTTTTCAGGCCTGCATGCGATGTGCTATAAGCTTTTTTATGATTGATCTTAATGGACAGGGCTTTTTTTTAACAGCCGTATTCTGTGGTTTTTATAAGGTTATTCCGGAGAAATTCCCTATCTTTGTGCATTAATTTTCTAATGATAAAACTATATGTTGGAACATCTCTTGTCCGATGCAGACTTGCAAACGCTTAAAGAACTGCTGGATAAGTCGAACAATATTGTGCTTACTTGTCATGTGTCGCCCGACGGGGACGCGATGGGGGCCGTGCTGGCCTTTTCGCATTTCCTGTGGCGGCATGGAAAGACTGCCGTCCCGGTGGTGCCCAATATCTTTCCCGATTTTCTGAAATGGATGCCGGGATGTGAGCAGGTGAAGGTCTATGATAAGCATGAGCAGGAACTTGCTCCGTTGTTGTCGGCGGCAGATTTGTTTATCTGTCTCGACTTCAATGCTCCGGACAGGTTGCTGGGACTGCAGAAACCTTTTGACGAGTCGAAGGCCCCGAAGGTCATGGTGGACCATCATCTGTCGCCGGCCGACTTTTGTCAATGGGCGGTGTCCCGTCCGGATATGAGTTCCACCTGCGAGTTGCTCTATCGCATTTTGGTGCAGCTTGACGGACTGGAGCCGATGAGCTACGAGGAGGCGGTCTGCCTGTATACCGGGATGATGACTGATACAGGCTGTTTCTCCTATAATTCCAACCGTAGCGAAATTTATCATATTGTGGGAAATCTGCTGACAAAAGGTATAGATAAGGATAAGATCTACCGGAATGTGTTTTTCAGCTACTCGGCCGACCGTTTCAAGCTCTTGGGCTATATGCTTTATGTCAAGCTGCAAGTCTTTCCGGAGTATTGCGCAACGTTGATGACACTCTTGCGCAAAGAGCAGAAGCTTTTTGCGCATAAAAAAGGAGATACGGAAGGATTTGTGAACATACCTCTCCAGATACGGAACACGAAGCTGTCCATCTTTCTGCGCGAAGATACGGAGCGCGACTGCATACGAGTGTCTATGCGTTCGGTGGACGACTTCCCTTGCAACCGGATGGCTGCCGAATACTTTCATGGAGGAGGCCATTTGAATGCTGCCGGCGGTGAGCTGGTCTGTTCGATGGACGAGGCGGTGGAGATTGTGCGTGCGGCATTGAAAAAATATGCTCCGCTCTTGGCTCCGGCGAAAAACTGACGGAAATGAAAATAAGACAGAATATGAAAAAAGCGATTTATCTATGGTTGGTATTGCTGCTGACGGGATGGGGAATGCAGGGTTGCGACGACGGAGAGACCTATGCCGAGCAGAGGCAGCGTGAGCGCGATGCCATTGCTGCATTCCTGAACCGCGATGTGGTGATTTATACGAGTGACGGTGAGGAGCTGATTCACGTGGGGAAAATCAACACCATCTCGGAGTCTGCGTTTTATGCCCAGGACAGCACGACCAATCTGGAGCGGAATGAATACGTAGTGTTCGAGAATACGGGAGTCTATATGCAGATCGTGCGCAAGGGTGCCGGTGAGAAGCTGCAGCACGGACAGCAGAAACGCATTATCTGTCGCTACACGGAGTTTAACATTTTGCGGGATTCCGTGCAGACTACAAACAATACTTCTTATTGGGCCACCAATCCGGATATCATAGATGTGGTCAACACGTATGGCACTTTCACGGCTTCTTTCAACACGTCGGTCAACGGGGGAGGAGCAATGTACAGTTATTACGGTTCAACGGCTGTGCCGGCCGGCTGGCTGGTCCCGCTGACGTACATCAATATCGGGCGTCAGCTTGCCGCCGATGAGGAGATAGCCAAGGTGCGTCTGATTGTCCCGCACAGTCAGGGTCACAGTGATGCTTCGTCTAATGTGTATCCTTGTTTTTATGAGATAACCTATCAGGAGATGCATAATTAGTCCGTCACATAGAGCAGATCACTCATGATGCCATCGGACAGAAACAATCCGTGGCGCGTGAGTCTGAGCCAGTCCTCCGGATTCTTGCCGGAGGATTTTTTTATTTCAAGATTCCCGCAGTCTATGTGTTTCCGGGCGTTTTGCAGGCAATAGTCAACCCACCGGTTGCCAAAGAGCTGCCCCAGCTGTGTCAGGTTCAGGCCTTCTGTCGTACGCAGGGCGGTGATGATACGGTCGTTGTAGCGTTCGTTCAGGCTCAGCCTCTCCCGTTCGATCCACGGTGCGTTGTTGAAGTCCTCGGCTTTCCGGCAATTCCTTACGCCGTTGATATAGAAAGCTAAGTCCGGTCTGTTCCATTGTCTGTCGTGTCCGTCGAAAGAATGAGCCGACGGGCCGCAACCCAGATAAGGAATGCCTTTCCAGTAGCTGGAATTATGCCGCGACCGTAGTCCGGGTTTTGCAAAGTTTGAGATTTCGTAATGCTCGAATCCTGCATCGGACAGCAGGTCCATTAACAGGCTGAACATGGCAAGAGAGGTGTCTTCATCCGTCTCTTTCAGGAACTTTTGCTCTCTCATGTTCCAGAGCCTTGTGCCTTCCTCGTATGTCAAGGCATAGGCGGAGAGGTGTTGTACGTGCAGGCTGAGAGCCATACGGACGTCTTTCTCCCAATCTTTCAGGGTCTGTGCGGGCAGACCATATATCAGGTCGATGCTGATGTTCCCGAACCCGGCCTCCTGACATTTTCTGACGGCCTTTATAGCTTGCTCGCCGGTATGCCGTCTGTGCAGCAGGTCGAGTTTGTGATTGTCGAATGTCTGTATGCCAATGCTCAGCCGGTTGACCGGTAAGTCAGACAGCATGCGGATGTGTTCGTCCGAGAGGTCGTCCGGGTTGGCTTCAAGTGTGATTTCTGCTTGGGGGTGTATGGTGTAGTTTTGGTATAATGTGTCGAAAATCAGGTCCAGCTCATGGGGGCCGAGCAACGACGGCGTTCCTCCTCCTATATAGACCGTGTTGATTGTTGCAGGCTGGTTCTTGTTGTCCAGATAGCCTGTCCGCAAGCGGAGTTCGTTGGTCAGTGCCTGTATGTATGCAGCTGTTTTTTCTTTTCCTGTGGTGGAGTAGAAATCACAATAGATGCACCGGCTTTTGCAGAAAGGAATATGAAGATAAATGCCTGCCATATATAATAAGGTGTAATCAGCTTTGCAAAGATAGCGAAAAAGCAGGAAAGCACATCGGTATGTTGAAGAACATAGTCAACAAACCCATGGATTTGTTGTCCGTCTGCGTTTTTATTGCTAAATTTCGTGCCGTTTAGTTGTTATCTTTAAATTGCACACGATGAAAGTATATCAAACAAATGAGATTAAAAACATAGCCTTGTTGGGTAATGACGGGTCTGGTAAAACAACACTGACAGAAGCGTTGTTGTATGAAAGCGGCATCATCAAACGTCGCGGACGTATAACGGCGAAAAACACGGTGAGCGATTATTTCCCTGTGGAGCAGGAGTACGGTTATTCCGTTTTTTCTACTGTGTTTCATGTGGAATGGAATAATAAGAAACTGAACATCATAGACTGTCCGGGATCTGATGATTTCGTGGGGGCGGCCTTGACGGCTTTGAATGTGACAGATACGGCCCTTTTATTGTTGAATGGGCAGTATGGCGTGGAAGTAGGCACGCAGAACCATTTCCGTTATACGGAGAAGCTGGGCAAGCCTGTGATTTTTCTGGTGAATCAGTTGGACGATGAGAAATGCGATTATGATGCCATTGTGGAACAGTTGACTGCCATTTACGGCAATAAGGTCGTTCCGGTGCAGTATCCTATAAAGACAGGTCCGGATTTCAATGCTTTGATAGATGTTTTGTTGATGAAGAAATACTCTTGGAATCCGGAGGGAGGTGAGCCGATTATTGAGGAAATTCCGGAGGAAGAGAAAGAAAAGGCAATGGAGATGCATAAGGCATTGGTGGAGGCCGCTGCAGAGAACGACGATACGCTGATGGAAAAGTTCTTCGAGAGTGATACGCTGACGGAGGACGAAATGCGGGAGGGAATCCGCAAAGGGCTGGCTGCAAGAAGTATGTTTCCCGTGTTTTGTGTTTGTGCCGGCAAGGATATGGGAGTCCGTCGTCTGATGGAATTCTTGGGAAACGTGGTGCCGTTTGTCAATGAAATGCCGAAAGTGCACAACACGAGAGGCATGGAAGTGGTTCCTGACTCCAATGCTCCTACTTCGTTGTACTTCTTTAAGACCGGTGTTGAGCCACATATCGGTGAGGTTCAATACTTTAAGGTGATGAGCGGAACGGTGCATGAAGGCGACGACCTGAATAACGCCGACCGCGGGTCGAAAGAGCGGATAGCTCAGTTGTTCGTGTGTGCCGGTGCCAATCGTATCAAAGTGGAGGAGCTGAAAGCCGGAGATATAGGCTGTACGGTGAAACTGAAAGATGTGAAAACAGGTAATACCCTGAACGCAAAGGATTGTGAGAACCGTTTCAATTTCATCAAATATCCTAATCCGAAGTATACCCGTGCAGTGCGGGCGGTTAATGAGGCTGAGACGGAAAAGATGATGAATGCGTTGAACCGCATGCGTGAGGAAGATCCTACATGGGTGATAGAACAGAGCAAGGAACTGCGTCAGATCTTGGTGCATGGACAAGGAGAATTCCATTTGCGTACGCTGAAGTGGCGGATGGAAAATAATGAGAAGATAGCAATAGCGTTTGAAGAGCCACGTATTCCTTATAGAGAGACGATTACGAAGGCCGCACGTGCGGATTATCGTCATAAGAAACAATCAGGCGGGGCCGGCCAGTTCGGTGAAGTACATTTGATTGTAGAACCTTATTACGAGGGTATGCCGGATCCGGATGTTTATCGTTTTAACGGACAGGAGTATCGTATCAATGTGCGTAGCAAGGAAGAAGTACCGTTGGAGTGGGGCGGAAAACTTGTCTTTATCAACTCTGTAGTGGGAGGGGCTATCGACGCTCGTTTCATGCCTGCCATCCTGAAAGGTGTGATGCAGCGTATGGAGCAAGGACCGCTTACCGGAAGCTATGCCCGTGACGTCCGTGTGATTGTTTACGACGGTAAGATGCATCCTGTGGATTCTAACGAAATCTCTTTCATGCTGGCCGGACGCAACGCTTTCAGCATGGCCTTCAAAGAGGCCGGACCAAAGATATTGGAGCCGATTTACGATGTTGAAGTCTTTGTGCCCAGTGACAAAATGGGCGATGTGATGAGCGATCTGCAAGGACGCCGGGGGATGATTATGGGAATGACCAGCGAGAATGGTTACGAGAAAATCGTGGCTAAAGTGCCGTTGAAGGAGATGTCTAACTACTGTACTTCCTTAAGTTCAATCACTGGTGGCCGTGCATCTTTCATCATGTCGTTTGCCAGCTATGAATTAGTGCCGGGTGATGTTCAGGAGAAATTGATCAAGGATTTTGAGGCCAAGCAAGACAAGGAAGATTAAAGAGACAACGCGTTGTTTTTATTTTCAGTCCCGCCTTTCGTCGTTTTATGTCTATGTATACAAGCACGAAAGGCGGGATTCATATATGTCAGGGGCAAAATTGGCAGATAATGCCTTGCTTAAATTAAGATTATACGCCGTGTAATGGATATATAAATCAGTTTTGATTATTTAAAAGTTAATGACGTTAAAAATGAATGGAAAACGACTTCTTTCTTGACTGAGTGCGAAAGAATGATGTGTATATTTGCTGATATGAAAAAATATACAGTTTGGATCGTCAGTATTATCATTGGAGTGTCTTTCCTGGGGCTCCTTTTGCTGCAGATGCGTTACATCGAGCAGATGGTGCGTATGCGGAAAGAACAGTTTGACGAGTCGGTCCTTCGTAGTTTGAATCAGGCGTCACGTAATCTTGAGCAGAATGAGACGTTCCGTTATTTGGAATATATTACAAGGAATCGTCGTGGCGGTGATTCTGTTTCTGTTCCCAAACTATATATTCAAGGTGCTTCACCCGTAGATGAGAAAGAACGGAGCGAGAAAGATTCAGTGCACGGAAGGGAACGGATTGTTTCAGATTTTGAGTTGCGTACTATCATGAAACATCCCTCGACCATGCCGAAAGTCTTGCGGTTAGAGAGCGGTAATCGGATAGATGAAGCTACAAAGTCTTTTCAGGAATATATTAAAAACGCTTATGTGTATCATAAGGGGCTGCTGGATGATGTGGTCTATACCATTCTTTATACAGCCAGTGAGAAGCCATTGGAGGAGCGTATCAATTTCAAGTTGTTGGACCAGGATATACGCAATGCGCTGGAAACTAACGGAATTGACATTCCTTACCACTTTACTGTGTCGACAGGAGACGGGCGTGAGGTGTATCGTTGTCCGGATTTTGAGGATAAAGGAAAGGATTATTCCTATTCACAGGTGCTTTTCCGCAATGATCCTACAGGGAAGATCGGCATTGTGCGGATTCATTTTCCCGACATGAATTCTTATCTGTTGGAAACGGCGCGTATGATGATCCCGGCATTAGCTTTTACTGTCATCTTGTTTGTTACGTTTGTGTTTACCATTTATGTCATTTTCAGGCAGAAAAAGATTACTGAGATGAAGAATGACTTTATCAATAATATGACGCATGAGTTTAAGACGCCTATTTCATCCATCTCGTTGGCGGCACAGATGTTGAGTGACAAGTCTATCCGGAAAAGCGAGGCGATGTATGATAATCTGTCCAGAGTCATCAATGATGAAACAAAGCGTCTGCGTTTCCAAGTGGAGAAAGTGTTGCAGATGTCTCTCTATGATAGAGATAACATAGCTTTTAAACAAAAAGAGTTGGATGCTCATGAGTTGCTGTCGGGAGTGATAAAGACGTTCACGCTGAAAGTGTCACAGAATGGCGGGTCTATCTCTTCTGACTTTAGAGCTGAGCATGCCGGGATCTATGTGGACGAGATGCATTTTACTAATGTTATTTTCAACTTGATGGACAATGCTGTGAAGTATAAGCGTGATGATGTGGATCTGCATCTGTCAATCAGCACATGGAATGTTGGAAATAAACTGAACATAGCTATTGCTGATAATGGTATAGGTATTCAGAAAGATGATCTGAAACGTATCTTTGACAAGTTTTACCGGGTACATACGGGAAACAAACACGATGTAAAGGGTTTCGGGCTAGGACTGGCTTATGTGAAAAAGATTGTTAGCCTGCAGCACGGTACAATTCATGCAGAGAGTGAGTATGGTGAGGGAACTAAATTTGTGATTACATTACCAACTATAAATAAATAAGGAATTATGGAAGAGAAATTGCACATATTATTATGTGAGGATGACGAGAGTCTTGGCATGTTGCTGAGAGAGTATTTGCAAGCCAAAGGGTATGAGGCAGATCTTTGCCCTGATGGAGATGCGGGTTATAAAGCTTTCCTGAAGAACAGGTATGACATGTGTGTATTGGATGTGATGATGCCAAAGAAAGATGGATTCCAGTTGGCGCAGGAAATCCGTCAGGTGAATGCAGAGATACCTATTATTTTCTTGACTGCAAAGAATCTGAAGGAAGATGTGTTCGACGGATTTAAGATTGGAGCTGATGACTACATTACTAAACCGTTCTCAATGGAAGAATTGGTATTCCGTATGGAGGCTATTCTGCGTCGTGTAAGAGGAAAGAAAGTAAAAGAAACCAATATGTATAAATTGGGTAAGTTTACATTTGATACGCAGCGCCAGATTTTGGCTATAGGTGACAAACAGACAAAGCTGACAACCAAAGAAAGCGAATTGTTGTCGCTGTTATGCGCACATGCCAATGATGTACTGCAACGTGAGCTTGCCTTAAAGACAATCTGGATAGATGATAATTATTTCAATGCACGCAGCATGGATGTTTATATTACTAAATTGCGCAAGCATTTGAAAGACGATCCGTCAATAGAAATCAATAACGTACACGGGAAAGGTTATCGTTTGATTATACCGACGGATGAGGAATAGTATGTTATAGAAAAGGGAATAGGAAAAAGCCATCGTTCACACATGTTATGAGAACGATGGCCTTTTTCTTGTTTCAGTTTATTCTACGATTCTTTTGTTCATTATGATATGGGTTACGATTCCACCTACGATCATTAGCAGTGCCAATCCGTTGGGCCAGTTGTAATCTACCCAGTTGAAAACGTAACTCAGCAACAGTATTACTGTTCCAAGAATGATAAAGATAATCCCCAAATTTTTTAAAAAACTGTTCATCGTATCTATTCTTTTATGTTTTTCTACACTTTCACGATACAAATTAAAGAATAATTCTTTGAATGCCGAAACTTTTTGTGAAAAAAAAGATGCTACAAGCTGCTTTTTAGTGTTTGGTGTTAAAAAAGATTCTCCGTAAAACCTCTTGGCTCACGCTGAGTTCTTCTACGGTTAGTCCCTGTAGAGCTTCTTTTAGAGTCTTGTTGGCGATGAATCTGGCCTTTTCCTCGATATCTCTTCCTGTTCGTGTCAAATAGACTAAATTGGTACGCCTGTCCGTCTTATTGGGAATCCTTACTACGAAATTTTGTTGTTCCATATTATCAATAAGTCGCGTCATGCTGGGCTTGTCTTTATAGGTTACGTTGCAAAGTTCCTGCTGAGTTACACCGTCTTTTTCCCACAGATAGAGAAGTACGGTCCATTGTTCAGGGCTGACATCGATATTATATTGGCGAAAGTTCTGATGGAGTTTGCGTTTGATAGCAGCCGATACTTTCCCATTGAGTATGGCAAAAATAAGTCTGATATCGAAAGTAAATTGGTCGCTCATGATTCGCAGATTTGTTCAGTCTTACAAAGATAGCGATAAATACCACAGGTCCATGCTGTTTTTTGATTTTTATTTTTAGTTGAAAGTATTTTGTATTCTCCTTTTTTGATAAGTGACAGACAAGTAGGCGTTGAATTTGAGAGGGAAAAATTTGCAAGAATGGAAAGAAAAGCGTAATTTTGCACCGCATTTTTTGAATTACATTATTAATTATTTATTTAACGGATCATGAATCAATACGAAACCGTTTTCATTTTAACTCCCGTTTTGTCTGATGAACAGATGAAGGAAGCGGTCAACAAGTTCAAAGGAATCCTTGCCGACAATGGGGCAGAGATTATTAACGAAGAGAACTGGGGCCTGAAAAAATTGGCTTATGCCATTGAAAAGAAATCTACTGGATTTTATATCCTGATAGAATTTAAGGCTAAGCCGGAAGTTATTAAGACTTTGGAAGTCAACTTCCGTCGTGATGAGAAAGTACTTCGCTTTTTGACCGTCAAAATGGAGAAGTATGCAGCGGAATATGCTGAAAAAAGAAGAAATAACAAATCTAAAAAGGAGGATTAATCAATGGCACAGCAATCAGAAATCAGATATTTGACTCCGCCCACTGTAGACGTGAGAAAGAAAAAGTACTGTCGTTTCAAAAAGAGCGGTATTAAGTATATTGATTATAAGGATCCGGAATTCCTTAAAAAGTTTTTGAATGAACAGGGTAAGATCTTACCTCGTCGTATTACTGGAACTTCTTTGAAGTATCAGCGTCGTGTTGCGCAGGCTGTGAAAAGGGCACGCCATTTGGCTCTTCTTCCGTTTGTAACTGATTTGATGAAATAATTATAAGGAGGAATAAGCATGGAAATTATATTGAAAGAAGATGTTGTTGGCTTAGGATATAAGAACGACATTGTGAATGTTAAGTCTGGCTATGGCCGTAATTATCTTATTCCTACCGGAAAGGCCGTTATTGCTTCCCCGTCAGCTAAGAAAATGTTGGCCGAAGAGTTGAAGCAACGTGCTCATAAATTGGAAAAAATCAAGAATGAAGCCCAAGCTCTTGCGGATAAATTGGCTGGAGTTTCTTTGACGATTGCAACGAAAGTAAGTTCTACAGGTGTTATTTATGGCTCTGTGAACAGTTTGCAGATTTCCGATGAGTTGAAGAAATTAGGCTTTGATATCGACCGTAAGATTATTGTGGTGAAAGATGTGAAAGAAGTTGGTTCTTATCATGCAACAGTAAGACTTCATAAAGAAGTTTCTGTTGAGATTCCTTTTGAAGTAGTAGCTGAAGCTTGATATTTGAAGAGGAGTATTTCATTTTAGTGGTATTTATAAAAAAGCACCCGGATTTTTCCGGGTGCTTTTTTATTTGTTTATATCTCTATGTTTTGGGATAGAGAATGTGGTGTTGGTAGGGTGTACATATAAAAAAATTGGAGACCATACTCACGTGTGGTCTCCATTCTTTCTTTTTAAGTCCGTATGTTCCTTGCTGTCAGATTATTCTGCAACAGGAGCTGCAGCACTATCAACTACAGCACTGTCAGCAACGACGCTGTCAGCTGCCATAGAGTCAACTTCTACAACTTCTTCAACAGCAACTTCTGTAGAATCAGCTGCTACTTCAGCCTGAGAAGTTTTGTTACCGCAAGAAGCGAAAGAAATAGCTGCGAAAGCTACGAACATAAATGCTAACTTTTTCATTTTTCTGCTTTTTAAATCTGTAAAACAATCAATTGCTTATTAAAACATTGCAAAGGTATATACTTTTTTGATATGTTGTACACTTTACTCTCTTTTTTTTTAATTTTATTTTCCGGTAGTTTTCTAATTGACAAAAAATCAGTCAGTTGTTGATTGTTAATTTTTCCGGCCTCCGATGAACGCGCTGACGTTTTTACAGATTTTGGTGATTCTGTCGTCAAATTCACAGAGAGCGGCTATATATAATTGTGTGCAGTACAAAAGAGCGTGCTTGACAGCCGTTGGCTATTTCCAACAAATAGCTGCGTAAAAGCAGGAATTGCTGCTTTTTGAACTCTCTCTCCCGCTGTGGAAAAATGTGTTATACGGTATAAGTGTATTCTTTTGATTCTTCCAATAAGAGTTTAAGGCTTTCATTTAAATGTCTACGGAACAAGGATGTCCGTTGTATTTTGCTTTCAGCGGTTGATATTATTTCTTTGAATGTCATTTCCATTTGGATGACTTTTAATATCTTTGTAAGTCAGATTCGTTTTTTGAACAGCATTTAATTGGAAGAATATGGCAGATGCTTCTGTATTTGAGGGAAAGAAAGCAGTATATTTTACGCTGGGATGCAAACTGAATTTTGCAGAAACTTCCACTGTAGGGCAGTTGTTGAAGCAGGCGGGTGTGCAGACTGTGCAAGATGGTGAGCAAGCAGACATTTGTGTGGTTAATACATGTTCGGTGACTGAGATTGCCGATCATAAGTGTCGTCAGGCCATCCATAAGTTGGTGAAACAACATCCGGGGGCTTTTGTCGTAGTTACGGGATGTTATGCACAGCTCAAACCGGAACAGGTTGCTGCTATTGATGGGGTGGATTTAGTGTTGGGAGCTGAGCAAAAAGGTGAAATTCTGCATTATTTAGAGCAGCGTTTGCCGCGCTTGAGAGCAGGACGGGGATTATCTGATGCTTGCCACGAGGCATATACTGTGCCGACGAAGGAAATCCATACGTTTGTACCTTCTTGTTCTTGTGGTGACCGGACGCGTTATTTCCTGAAAGTGCAGGATGGATGTGATTATTATTGCACTTATTGTACAATACCTTATGCCCGTGGGCGTAGCCGAAATGGAAGCATTGCTTCGTTAGTTGAGCAGGCTGAGACGGTTGCTGCTGCCGGCGGGAGGGAGATTGTGCTTACGGGAGTGAATATCGGTGATTTCGGAAAGACTACGGGAGAGACTTTTCTGGATTTGTTGAAAGCTCTCGATTGTGTGGACGGCATTGCCCGCTATCGTATTTCCTCTGTTGAACCCAATCTGCTGACAGATGAAGTCCTGGCGTTCTGTGCGTCCTCGCGTGCCTTTATGCCTCATTTCCATATACCGTTGCAAAGCGGAAGCGACCGTGTGCTCCGTTTGATGCATCGTCGTTATACAACTGATTTCTTTGCGAATAAAGTGCGTCGGATTCATGAATTGATTCCCGGTGTGTTTATCGGTGTGGATGTAATTGTAGGGATGAGAGGAGAGACTGACGAGTGTTTCGATGAGAGCCTCTCTTTTATTCGAGAGCTGGATGTCAGTCAGTTGCACGTGTTTTCCTATTCTGAGCGTCCCGGTACGACGGCTTTGAAGATAGGGCATAGAGTGATGCCGGAGGAGAAGCACCGTCGAAGTCAGTCTTTGTTGGCGTTGTCTGAACGTAAGTTACATGATTTTTATACCCGTTTTATAGGTACGGAGGCGGAAGTGTTGTTGGAAAAATCGCGTACGGATGGATTGATGCATGGGTTCACTCCTAATTATATTAAGGTGGAATTGCCGCTGGCGGGTGATTGGGACAACCGTTTGGTGCGTGTACGGTTGGGAGATTTTAATAAGGAACGGACGGCTTTGACGGGCGTTTTGTTAAGTGAGTAAAGAAAATCGTATGGATAAGGTTGCGGTAGTTATCTTGAATTGGAATGGAGAAACCCTGCTCCGACGCTTTCTGCCAGGGGTCTTGAAGTATACGCGAGGGGCTGTCTATGTGGCGGACAATGCTTCTACGGACGGGTCTTTGGAGGTGCTTGCCAAGGAGTTTCCTGATGTAAGAACCATTCTGCTGGACCGTAATTACGGGTTCGCGGAAGGTTATAACAGGGCTTTGTCGGCTGTAGAAGCTGAATATTTCGTCCTGTTGAATTCTGATGTGGAGGTGAAAACTGACTGGATTTCTCCCATGGAGCAGTATTTGGATGCTCATCCGGGAGTGGCTGCCTGCCAGCCGAAAGTATTGAATTGGCGTCAGCCGGACTGTTTTGAGTATGCGGGTGCTGCCGGCGGTTATATTGACAAGTGGGGGTATCCTTATTGCAGGGGGCGGATTTTCAATACAGTGGAGACTGACAATGGGCAGTATGATACCGTTGCTCAGGTGTTTTGGGCTACGGGAGCCGCACTGATGGTGCGTGCGGAGGTGTTCCGTGAAGTCGGCGGATTGGATTCCCGCTTTTTTGCTCACATGGAAGAGATCGACTTTTGCTGGCGCTTGCGCAGCCGGGGATATGGGATTGTATGCATACCTTCTGCCGTAGTATATCATGCCGGAGGCAGTACTTTGCCTAAAGAGAATCCTCGCAAGACCTATCTGAACTTCCGGAATAACTTATATATGCTGTTCAAGAATTTGCCGGAGCAGCAACTGCGAAAGGTGATGTGCATCCGCAGATTGCTGGATGGCGTGGCTGCCTTGCAGTTTTTGCTGAAAGGGGAGTGGCGTTCAGCCAAGGCGATATATGCGGCACATTCGGATTTCCGGAAAACCCGGTGTGATTTTGAGCACGACCGTACGGAGAATCTGCGGAAGGCAAAAGCGCAGCTCATTCCTGAGCAAGGCCGTTTCAGCATTTTATGGTCCTATTATGTGCGCGGTTGCCACAAGTTCTCTCTTCTGCCTCATAAGTAGGCTTTTATTTTGCTTTTTTTAGTATTTTCCTTGGAAGAGATGCCATAAAATTGTATATTTGTATGCGAATTTAACTATTAATAAGCTTTGAGACGAGCGTTGTTCTTTTTTGTATGCCTGGCGATGTTAGTCACGTCCTGTCAATGGAGTCCTGCTTCGTGGCGGCCGAAAGGAGATGACGGTGTGAAGTTGAAGATTCACCGTTATGACCGTGTTGTAGACGAGTTCGTTTCATTGAACAGCTTTTCTTCCTTGCAGCGGATGAATGTGGAATATCCTATGGCTACCCGTTTGCTGATTGAGGACGTGTTGGCCATCGGGTCGGTGGAAGAACCGCGTATTGAGCAGCGTTTGCGCCGGTTTTATATGGATTCCACCATGCAGGTACTGCTGGAGGACGTGCATAACAAGTATGCAGATCTGGATGCGGAGGAGGAAGAGCTTTCCAAGGTGTTCGGGCAGATTAAGCAGTCTGATCCGAAATTCAAGATTCCTCAAGTCTATACACAGATTTCGGGATTAAATCAAAGCATGGTGGTGGGGGACAGTATATTGGGCATTAGTCTGGACAAATATTTAGGTCATGACTACTCTTTATACAGGAAATACTACCATGATTATCAGCGTCGGATGATGGACCGTTGCCGACTGGTGCCGGACGCGTTGTTTTATTATCTGACGCATGAATACCCTTTATTTCCCAAGCAGATCTATACGTTGCTGGATTATGTCATCGATTATGGTAAGATACATTGGGTGATAGCCCGTTGCCGGAACATATCGTTGCCGGAAGAAGCCGGCTTTGATGAAGAACGGGTGAAGAGATTCCGGAAGAATGAGGGCAAGGTCTGGCAATGGCTGGAAGAACATCACGCGCTGGAATCATCGGACACTCTTCTGATACAGGACCTTATGGAGCCGCACGAAAGCCTTTCCTGTGGTGTCGTTGATGCTCCGAGTCAGATAGGACTCTGGATAGGCTTGCAGATTGTAGACCATTATATGAAGAAGCATCCAGAGGTGACTGTCGGTCAGCTGCTTCAGGCAGAGGACTATAAAACCCTTTTCCGTGAATCCGGTTATCACCCGACAACAAAATGAACAGTTTATGGAATCTGCCTTGTATCTGATTCCCGTCACGCTTGGAGAGACGGGTCTGCATCGTGTCCTGCCGGACTATAATGGTGAGATTATTCGTAAAATCAAATATTTTATTGTTGAGAACGTGCGTTCTGCGCGGCGTTTTCTGAAACAGGTGGACCGTGAGATCAATATAGATGAGCTGACGTTCTACTCTATGGGCAAGCATGATGCTCCGGAGCGCTATGCGTCTTATCTGCGTCCGTTGGAGGAAGGGCACTCCGTGGGGGTGATTTCCGAGGCAGGGTGTCCGGCTGTGGCCGATCCGGGCGCGGATGTAGTGGCCATAGCCCACCGCAAGGGCCTGCGTGTGATTCCTTTGGTAGGTCCTTCGTCCATCATCCTGGCGGTGATGGCTTCCGGTTTCAACGGTCAGAGTTTTGCTTTCAACGGTTATCTTCCGGTGGACCCTTCAGAACGCATGAGACGTCTCAAGGTCCTGGAACAACGGGCTTATGCGGAGCATCAGACCCAGATTTTCATAGAGACTCCTTATCGTAATGCCAAGATGTTTGCCGACATACTGCAAGTGTGTCGCAGTCAGACCCGTTTGTGTGTGGCGGCAGGCATCACTTGTGCTGATGAATATATCCGGACTCGTACCGTTCAGGAGTGGAAAAAGCATTCCTTGCCGGATTTGTCCAAGATACCGGCCATATTTCTCATTTACGGGTAGATGCTTTAGAGGGTGCTTTTTTGTGCCGATCCGTTTGACATGAGGGCGTCAGATTTTTGGGGGCTGTTGCCTTTTTCCCTTTATTGAACAGGAAAAGGTCTGTTTTTGTACAGACATGTAGTTTGGATTGTTTTGGAGTGCTTTTGATTTTCTTGCGGAAAACGTTACTTTGTCTTGCGCAAGGATGAAAGTGTTTATGCGCAAAAGGATATTCATCTTTGCGCATAAACGGAAGTATCCAGGCAGGATATAAAATACAGCCGGGAAGAGAGTGGTATGTGGTCCGTTCCTCTCCTCCCGGCTGTGTTGTCCGGCAGACTTTCCTTTATTGCAGGTTTTCACGGAAGAAGTCCGTGATGCTTGTGAAGAGATGCGTCCGTGTGTTGCCGCCAGTGATATTGTGGTTGCGGTTGTTGTAGGGAAGCATCATGAACGGTTTTCCGGCCTGTACAAGAGCTTCGGCATACTCCATGGAGTTGCGGAAGTGCACGTTGTCGTCGGCTGTTCCGTGGCAGATCAGGAGTTTGCCGCTCAGATGTTCAGCCTGTGATATGGGGCTGCGGTCGTAGCCTGCGGCGTTCTCTTTTGGTGTACGCATGAAACGTTCCGTGTACACCGTGTCATAGTAACGCCAGCAGGTGGGCGGGGCCACGGCCACACCGGCGGCAAATACCGCTCTGCCCTCGCTCATGCTCATCAATGTGTTGAATCCGCCGTAACTCCATCCCCAGATGCCTATGTGCTGACTGTCTACATAAGGAAGTGTGGAGAGGTAAAGTGCGGTTTCCACTTGGTCTTTGGCTTCCAGAAGTCCAAGATTCAGATAAGTGCATTTCTCAAAATCGGCTCCGCGTCCGCCGGTGCCCCGTCCGTCTACGCAGACACAGATAAAGCCTTGTTGTGCGAGGTATTGCTCATACAAGGTGCCGCCCATGTTGCCGGTTGCCCATGAGTCGGTCACCTGTTGCGAGCCGGGGCCGCTGTACTGGAACATGATGACCGGATATTTCTTGCCGGGATTGAATGCCATGGGCTTTACCATATAGCCGTTCAACTGTATGCCTTCTCCTGTTGTGAACTGGAAGAATTCCCTTTCGCCTATGGACTTTTCAGACAGTTTGCTTATCAGCTCGCTGTTGTCTTCAAGCACTTTCAGTGTTTTTCCGTTGCGGTTGCAGAGAGAGAACCTGTAGGGCGTCCTGATGTTGGAGTAGATGTCCATATAATATTTCAGGTTTTTGCTGAAAATGGCGTTGTGATCTCCTTCCTGTGTAGAGATTTTTTCCGTTTTCCCTTTTCCATTGCTTTTATAGATGGCTTTGTGCAGCGGATCATCTGCCCGGTTGGCTGAAAAGTAGAAATACCCTTCGGCGGCGTCATAGCCGTAGAAATTCCTTACGATAAGTCCGTCATCCGTGACTTTTTTCACTAATGTGCCGTTCAGGTCATACAGGTACAGGTGGTTATAACCGTCACGTTCACTGGTGAGCACGAAGCGGTCGGCGCAGAACGACAGGTTATGGAACACGTTCTCATTGATGTATTTGTCCACTTCGTCGCGCAGGATTTTCTTGCATTCCGTGGAGCGCGGGTTTGCCATGTATACCTCCAGACAATCCTGATGGCGGTTCAGGGTGAATACGGCCAGTTTGGACGGATCGTTGGTGAACTGTATGCGGGGGATATAGCTGTCCGCCGTGATGGGCAGTTTCATTGTACGGATGACACGGGCCTTAATGTCGAACGTCTGCACGCTCACCGTGGAATTGGCCGTTCCGGCCATGGGATATTTATATTCATACCGTCCCGGATATTCGGCATATTCTTCTTTGGCGGGGTGGCTTCCCTTGTACCAGGGGAAAGAGAATGTGGACACTTGGCTTTCATCGTAACGGATCCATGCGATCATCGTGTTGTCGGCATTGAAGTCGAACGAGCGGTTTGAGCCGAACTCCTCCTCATTCACCCAGTCGGGGATGCCGTTGATGACCGCGTTTGGTTTGCCGTCCTTTGTCACCTGGCTCTCGCTGTTGTTGAACAGCAGCTTGACAAGGAAAAGGTTGTTGTCCCTTACGAATGCCACCAGATTGCCGTCGGGAGAGAATTTGGGCGACTGTTGCGGCCCGTTGTCCGACAAGGGGGCGAGCGTCCGGTTGGCAATGTCGTACAGGTAGTACACAGCGGTGAACGAGCGGCGGTAGATGGGGCGCGTCTCTGTCTGTATCAGGATTTTCCGCTCGTCGGGCGACATGATGTAGCCGTCTATGCTTTCCAGTTTCACGTTGCGGGCCGTCGCCACATCGAACAGGACGTCTTTCTGCCGGCCGTCCTTGAAAGAATAAGTAATGATTTGCCTGTGGTCGTCGCTCAGACGGGAATACGTCTCCCCGTCATTGAGGGCGTTTACGCCATTGATGTATTTCGGTGCATACTCGCCGTTGCAAAGTTCCTGGAGCGAGAGTCCGTCGGCCAGTGAATGTATGGGAAAAAGTGCCATCACCCATCCGATAAAGAGAGTCGAAATCTTTTTCATTTTTCTTGCTGATATATGAACGATGTTTTATCTTAAAAGGTTCTATAACCGCAAAGATAAGATTTTTTTCTATCTTTGTAGGGCAATAGCAACTTAAAAAAGTATGGCTATACCTTATTTATATACAGAATATGGCGAATTTCTTCGCCGGACATTTCCCTTTAAGGTGCAGAAGATTTCCATTAATGCCGGTTTTACTTGTCCCAACCGGGACGGTGCCAAAGGGTGGGGCGGCTGCACTTACTGCAACAATCAGACGTTCAATCCGGCCTACTGCCGTACGGAGAAATCCGTCACGGAGCAGTTGGAAGAGGGCAAACGGTTTTTCAGCCGGAAATATCCTGACATGAAATATCTGGCCTATTTCCAGGCTTATACGAATACATACGGGGAAACAGACCTTGTGATGTCCCGTTTCGAGGAGGCACTGGCGGTGACTGATGTCGTGGGATTAGTGGTCGGTACGCGTCCGGATTGCATGCCGCAACCGTTGTTGGACAGGCTGGAAGCTCTGCACCGCCATACGTTTTTGATGGTTGAATACGGAATAGAGAGTACCGATGACCACACGTTGCAGCGCATCAATCGCGGACATACGTTCGCCGATACGGTTTCGGCTGTGCGGCGTACGGCTGAGGCCGGAATACCTGTGGGCGGACATGTGATACTGGGACTGCCCGGCGAGGGATATGAGAGCCTGATGTGTCAGGCTGCAGAGCTGTCCCGTTTGCCGCTGACGGCTGTGAAACTTCATCAGCTTCAGTTGATAAAGGGGACAAGGATGGGGCATGAGTATGCCTTGCATCCGGAACATTTCCACATCTGTTCTGCAGATGAATATATAGATTTGGTGATAGATTATCTGGAACGTCTGCGCACTGATTTGTATATCGAGCGTTTTGTCTCTCAGTCGCCCAAGGATTTGCTGCTGGCTCCCGATTGGGGATTGAAGAACTACCAGTTTACGGAAAAGTTGAAGCACCGGATGCGCGAGCGGTGCACTTGTCAAGGGCGATTTGTTGAACGTTAATTGCTGTTTTGTTTCCTCATTAGTGTTTTTTTCCTTATTTTTGTCGGAGTAGAATATCTTTGAAAAACCAATCAAATAATGTGCATTTACATGAAACGTTTTAAAATTTGCATTCAGGCCCTTTGGGGCTTTGTGCTGGCGTTGGGCAGTATGGTTCCGTCTGCCGTGAAAGGCAGTACTTCAAATTCTGCCGCTGTCCTGAAGTTGATAGAAAAAGTGAACGATCAATGGCAAGCCCGACATTCTCCCGAAACGTGGGCTTTTTGGGATCAGGCGGCTTATTATACGGGCAATATGGAGGCCTATCGCCTGACGGGAAAGGCTGATTATTACGAATATAGTAACCGTTGGTGCGAGCATAATCGCTGGAGGGGGGCCGGCAGTGACAACAAGCGTGAGTGGAAATATGCCACTTATGGCGAAGGGCAGGACTTTGTTTTGTTCGGTGACTGGCAGATCTGCTTCCAGACCTATCTTGACATGTATCAGTTGAATCCGGCTGAATATAAAGTCGCACGGGCCAAAGAGGTGATGACTTATGCTTGTCATCTGAATGAAAATAAGTTCTGGTGGTGGGCGGATGCCTTGTATATGGCGATGCCGGTGATGACAAAGATGTATCGCTTGACGGGCGACCGGATGTATTTGGACCGTATGTATGAAAACTTTCTCTGGAGCGACAGTCTGATGTATGATGCCGAGGCGCAGCTTTACTACCGTGATGCCAAATATATTTATCCGAAAGTGAAAACGGCTGATGGCGGGAAAAGTTTCTGGGCACGTGGTGACGGTTGGGTGCTGGCCGGCCTGGCCAAGGTTCTTGCCGACCTTCCGGCGGACTATGAACACCGTGATTTCTTCCTTCGGCGTTTCAAGGAGCTGGCGCAGGGAGTGGCACGCTGTCAGCAGGCGGGCGGTTATTGGAGCCGCAGCATGTTGTGCGAGGCTGACGCTCCGGGGCCGGAAACCAGTGGTACGGCCTTTTTTGCCTATGGCCTGATGTGGGGAGTCAACCACGGTCTGTTGGATGCTGATGAATATGCTTCTGTTATAGAAAAGGCATGGGATTATCTGGAACAGACCGCTTTGCAGCCGGATGGCAGTATCGGTTACGTACAGCCGATTGGCGAGAAGCCGGATCCGTCGCGCAAGGTGGATGCCACCTCGCAGGCTCCTTTCGGAACAGGGGCGTGGCTGTTGGCGGCTTGCGAACGTGTGCGTTATTTAGACCGTAGTGTGCGTGCCGGACAAGCTTCGTCTGTGACCGTGCAGATGGAGAACTCTACCCGGTCGTTCCGCAATGATGTGATAGAGTTGGATGCCGGTGAGGTGTTCAAAAAGCTCGGCTTGGGTGGAGGACGTCAGTTTGTGGTATGGGATGCCGACCGTACGGAGGTGCCCTATCAGCTTACGCATGACGGCAAGTTGCTGTTGCAGGTCTTTGTACGTCCGCAGTCGGCGGTGCGGTTGACCATCACGAAGGGGTTGCCTTCTGACTTCCGTTTTACGGCCTGGGGAAGAATCTATCCTTCGAGAGAGGATGATTTGGCTTGGGAGAATGACCGGAATGCCTGGAGAGCATACGGACCGGCCATTCAGAACAGCGGGCAGCATCTTTACGGCTATGATGTGTTCAACAAGAATGTGCCATACCCGATGTTGGAGACTTTCTATCACAGCGAGCTGACATCCTATGCCTTGCAGGACCGTCTGCGCAAGAACGGCAGGGGCAATGAATGCGACTCTCTTCACCGTACGCTGACTTATCATCGCGACCGTGGCTATGGCATGGATGCCTATACCGTAGGGCCTACGTTAGGTGCGGGCGTTGCGGCGTTGCTGGAGCAGGGCAGCTTTGTCTATCCTCAGTGTTATAAGGAAGCCGAAGTGTTGGATATGGGGCCGCTGCGTTTCGCCGTCCGCCTGACGTTTGGTGCCAGCCAGGTTGGGGCAGACAAGGAAGTTGTAGAGCATCGTACTATTACGCTGGATAAAGGCAGTCACCTGAACAAATGCGAGGTGACCTACGCCGGCTTGAGCAGCCGGCATGAGATTGCGGCCGGTATTGTGGTGCATAAGAGCGACCCGAAGGCTTATGTGATGGACAAGAAAGCCGGCTATGTGGCTTATGCTGATGCCATGGATCACCCGGATGTCATGAACGGGCAGATTTATATCGGCTGCTTGTTCCCGCAAGGCGTGAAGTCGGTGGACTTTGTTCCGTTAGAGAAAGAAGTGGCCGATGCGGTGGGGCATGTGGTCGGGGTGACGGATTATGCACCGGAGTCTGTTTTCACTTACTATTTCGGTTCGGCTTGGAACAAGTATGATGTGGCGGATTTCTCGGCATGGCAGTATCTGCTGCGCCGCTATTCAGACATGCTGAAAGAGCCGTTGGATGTGAAATTGCTTTAGAAACGTAGTTCGATACGGAAGATTTTAAATGGCGGCGTGCGGCTGGACTGTGTTCCGGTTGCACGCCGGTTTGTGTGGGGCGTTTTGTCTTTTTCGCCCTCCTGTCCGTAGAGCAGAGTTTGTTTATCCTGCAGGTCGGGTATAGAGACAAAGAAAAGGAAAGCCATTGTCCGGCTTTCCTCTTCTCTGTCTCTATGCTTGTGAACAAAAGGCTGTTTACTTGCTCAATGCCAAGGCCACGTTTACGGCGCAGGCTACTGTGCAGCCTACCATCGGGTTGTTGCCGATACCCAGGAAGCCCATCATCTCTACGTGAGCGGGAACTGAAGAAGAACCTGCAAACTGAGCGTCTGAGTGCATACGGCCAAGCGTGTCGGTCATACCGTAAGAAGCCGGACCGGCAGCCATGTTGTCCGGATGCAGGGTGCGTCCTGTACCGCCACCCGAAGCCACTGAGAAGTAAGGCTTACCTGCCAATACGCGCTCTTTCTTGTACGTACCGGCTACCGGGTGCTGGAAGCGGGTCGGGTTTGTAGAGTTACCTGTGATGGATACATCCACATTCTCATGCCACATGATGGCTACACCTTCACGGACATCGTCGGCACCATAGCATTTCACCTTGGCACGCGGACCGTCGGAGTACGGAGTCTCCTTCACAATGTTCAGCTGGCCCGTGAAGTAGTCGAACTTCGTCTGTACGTAAGTGAAGCCGTTGATGCGCGAGATTATCATGGCGGCGTCCTTGCCCAGACCGTTCAGGATGCAACGCAGCGGGTTCTTACGCACCTTGTTGGCCATTTCGGCAATCTTGATGGCACCTTCTGCTGCTGCGAACGACTCATGGCCGGCCAGGAAGGCGAAGCACTGGGTCTCCTCGCGGAGCAGGCGGGCTGCCAAGTTGCCATGGCCCAGACCTACCTTACGATCATCGGCTACGGAACCGGGAATGCAGAACGACTGCAGGCCGATACCGATAGTCTCGGCGGCGTCGGCGGCGTTCTTGCAGCCTTTTTTCAGGGCGATGGCAGAGCCCACCACGTAAGCCCATTTTGCATTTTCAAAGCAGATCATCTGCGTGTCTTCGCATGTCTTATAAGGATCCAAACCAGCTTCCTCACAGATTTTGTTGGCCTCTTCAATATCTTTGATGCCGTTTTCGTTCAGTGCAGCCAAAATCTGCTTGATACGACGGTCTTGACTTTCAAATTTCACTTCTCTTATCATATCCTGGTTCCTCCTTGTTATTCTTTACGTGGATCAATAGATTTAACGATTCCCTGTTCCGGTTTCGTGCGTCCGTAGGTGCCGGTCACTGATTTCAGCGCTTCGTCTGCCGGTACGCCTTTCTTGATGGCTTCCATGAATTTGCCCATGTGTACGAACTCATAGCCGCATACCTGGTCGTCTTTGTCGAGGAACATCTTAGTAATGTAGCCTTCGGTCAGTTCCAGATAGCGCGTACCTTTGGCCAAGGTGCCATAGAGCGTACCGGTCTGGCTGCGCAATCCCTTACCCAAGTCTTCCAGACCTGCGCCGATCATCAGACCGCCTTCTGAGAAAGCCGACTGTGTGCGGCCGTAAACAATCTGGAGGAACAGTTCGCGCATGGCGGTGTTGATGGCGTCGCAGACCAAGTCGGTGTTCAGGGCTTCCAGAATAGTCTTGCCCGGAAGGATTTCTGAAGCCATGGCTGCCGAGTGGGTCATACCGGAGCAACCGATGGTCTCCACCAGACATTCCTGAATAACGCCTTCCTTCACGTTCAGCGTCAGCTTGCAGGCACCCTGCTGGGGAGCACACCAGCCGATACCGTGAGTCAAACCTGAGATGTCCTTGATTTCTTTTGCCTGTACCCACTTGCCTTCTTCAGGTATGGGAGCCGGCCCGTGGTTCGGGCCTTTGGCAACACAACACATGTTTTCTACTTCGTGTGAATAAACCATAATTATACTAATTTATTATAGGTAATATAATGAAAATCCAAACCGTTTCTGTTCTTTGGTTCGCCATGCAAAGATAATCAAAATTCGGTATTTGTCTGAACGTTTCTACCGACTTTTTGGTACGCGTTCATACTTTTTTCATTTGAAAAGGGCGGAGAGGCGGCTGATTGCGGAGAGTGGAACTGCCGGACGAAACAGGAAGGAAATGCGGACTGTCGGATTTTGTGCGGAAAAACGGTAGCTTCCTTGCGCAAGAACGATTGCTTTTGTGCGCAAGAAACGGTGCGGTTTTGCGCAACGTTTCCGCTCTTCTTGCGGAAGATTCTAATTTATTGAGCTGTTTATAGTTATGAATGCCGGGCTCGTGTGAGTGCGGACGGCAGGGGCATGGATGTCACGGACCGTGGCCGTACGTCAGACGAATCCCCCCGCAAGGGCCGGAGATGAGGCTTTCTGCGGGGGGATTTGCGCTTACAGGTTCAGACGGATGCTGCCGCCAACCTGGAACTGGAAGCCGGGCTGGGGAATGTTGCCTATGTCATAGTACGTGTGGTCGGTCAGATTCGTGCCTTCCACGTAGAGCTGATAACGGGATGTGCGCCATTGCAGACGGAGGTCCAGCAGGGCGTACGGATGGTAGGGCGTGAGCCTACCGGTGGCGTCTCCCGGACGGGCGTAACGGATGTAGCTGCCCATGCGGTCCTGCCAGCGGAACGACCATGTGGCGGACAGGTGGCTGTAGATGTCGTGCGTCACATCGGCCACGAATTTGTGGCGCAGATACTCCAAGGCGTAGTTGGATTTGTAGATGACTGTCTCGTCATGCCGCCGCTGATGTATGTAGGTATATCCCATGTGCAGCCGGTCGAGGAAGAACCGGTCGCCAAGCACTTCGCGGAGAAGCAGGGTCGCGTCAGCTTCGGCACCGTAGTTGTCCAGTTTGAAGTTGGCCGAATGGTAGACATCTTCGGCTGTGTACATCACCCAGTCTATCATGTTCTTGCCCCGGTGATAGAACAGACTTGCCGATGCCGAGACTGCCGGACGGCGATATTGTGCGCCGAGGCTGAAAGCAGAAGTCTCCTCCGGATGCAGGCCGACGTTCCCTTCCTGGGTGGGACTTTGATAATAGAGGTCGGTGAATGTGGGCATGCGTAGGGCCATGTTCCACGAGACGGCAATCTTCCAGCTCCGTGCGGGGCGGTAGGATACGTCTATGCCGGGGTAGAAATGCATCTTGTCATCGTAGCCTGTATTGCGGTTTGCCAGCACGCCTGCCGAGAGAGTGGCTTTGGACAACAGAACGTTGTGTTCCAGATAGTAGCTGACGTTTGTCCGGCTGTCTTTCCGTGTGTATCGTTTGCCATCGTGACGGGGTACATTCACGTACTGGGCTTCTTGCAGCGGGCGTCCCAGCGAGGTGCTGAAGATGCCTTCGCTACGCATCTCCATGCCCAATGCGGTTTTTCCGGCAACGGTGGTGAGACAGGCGTTGACATTGAGTCCGTAGACGTCGGTGCGGTGAAAGTTCTCGCCGTCCGAGGTATGTCGTATGAGTTGATAATGGTCCGCCGAACGGTTCCAGTAGAGTGTGGGTTGCAGATGAAGCCGGCCCACTTTGGTGTCGGCCCGGACGGAAACAAGATAACGGGCTGTTTCCTCGTACTGATTGTCGTATTTTGCGGAATAGAATGTGTTTGCTCCGTATTGCTGCCGGCTGAAGCCGGCCTGCCAGTGCAGGGTGGTGGACGGAGTGGAGAGTCCTCCTTGATAGTAGGTCCGCCACACGTTGAAATCGCTGTTCGGTGTGGCGCCGTCTGTGCGCAGGTAGCTGCCGGACACTTGGTTGGTCCAGGGGCGGGCCGACAGATTCAGGCGCAGTCCGCCGCCGCCCAGTCTGTAGGAGCCGCCTGTGGCATGAGCTTGTATGTGTTTCTGTTTTTCGGCTGATGTTACAATGTTGATGGCTCCGCAGAATGCAGAAGTGCCATAGACGCGGGCAGCGGGGCCTTCAAGGATTTCTATGCGTTCGATATCTTCTATGGCAACGGGGAAGTCGGCGGTCAGGTGTCCGGTCTGCGGATTGCTGATGTTTACGCCGTTGAGCAGGATGGTAATCTGGTCAAACGTGCCTCCATGGATGGAGATGTCGGTCTGTATGCCCATGGCCCCTCGTTGTCGGACATCTATGCCGGAGGCATACTTCAACAGGTCGTTCACACTCTGCACCGGTGCATTCTTTATGGTCGCGCGATCCAGTACAGTCACTAATCTTGCCGCTTCCGTCTCTGTCAGCGGCACCCTTGTTCCGGTCACTTCAATGCCTTGCATCAGCTTCTCGCCGTCAGCCATGTGGTTTTCCGTCTGTGCGGAGAGGCAGGTCGGAGAGGCGAATGACAGCGTCTGTACGGACAAGACGCAGATGGCCACTTCCTTGTTCAGGCTGTTGAACACGGCGTAAGACTTGTTGGCAAACTGCTTGAAGCGCACTGCCGGGTGTTTCCAAGTTTGTTTCTTGTACATAAAATATAGATTATAATAATGAATAAAAACGCCCGTTGTTTCCAGCGGGCGTTGCAAAGTTATGAAAAAAAAAGCTTGATGAGGTACGTTTTTTTATAAAGGTCTCACGCCTTCTGCAGTCGGCGGGATGTTTTTGATGGTGCCGTCGGCGTTGTATTCCATGGGTTCGGCCACGATGGAACGGCTGTAACTGGTTCCGTCGGGAAGGCCGCCGTTGTGGCTGATGAAGATCCACTGTCCCTTGAAGTTCACGATAGCCGGATGGGTGGTGTTGCTGTTGCCGGCGATTTCGGAGATAACGCCTTTCACTTCATAAGGACCTTCGACATGGTCGGCCACGGCATAAGCGATTTTTTCCGGCCATTCGCTGGCGTATGTCAGGTAATACTTGCCGTTGTATTTGTGAATCCACGGGGCTTCGGTGAACGGATGTTTCTCGTCTATCGGGATGCGCTTCACTTCGCCTTCGGTCTCAATCATGTTGTCTTTCAGCTTGACGATGTAGCACTCCCCGTTTCCCCAGACAAGGTAGGCTTGTCCGTCGTCATCGATGAACACGGCCGGGTCGATACATGCCCAACTGTGTTTCGAGTCGAAACAGTCCCGGTTTGTCAGTATAGGCTTGCCCAGCGCGTCTTTGTACGGACCGGTGATTTGGTCTGCCACGGCCACTCCGATGCCGCACCAGTTTGTGCTGACATACCAGTAGTACTTGCCGTTGCGTTCCACCGCGTGTCCGGCGTAGGCTTGTTTGCTTGCCGCCCATTTGAACTCCTCGATGGTCAGCGGGACGGGGTGCTGCGTCCAGTGCTTCATGTCGGTTGTGGAGAACAGGAGCCAGTCTTTCATGACATAGTTGTTCTGGTTGCCGTTCAGGTCGTGTCCGGCGAAAAGCCAGAGGGTGTCTCCTTTGACCAGAGCGGCGGGGTCGGCAGTGTGCAGGTGGCGTATGATGGGGTTGCCATGGCTTTCAAACTCATATCTGACCACGTAGCCCCATTTTTCCTGAAGTCGTTGCAATTCGTCATGTGTCAGTGAGATGACCGAACCGTGGCGTGGGGAAAAGTCTTTTGTGAAAGGCTTTGGCTCAGAAAAGTTGTACAGGTCGGTGCTGGTCTGATATTCATACCGCCCTGTGGTGTACATGTCATACATCAGAACGTATTCGTCCTTGCCGTTCAGTTTGAAGACGCTTGAGCCTTCAACGGCTGTCTTTCCGGCATACGCGTCCACGTACCTGAAGTCTTCTTTCCATTTGCCTTTCAGCTTTTTTGAGACAGCCTGCTGTATGCCGTTCTTGATTTCCTTTCCGTTATTGTCTTTGGTGTTTCCTTTATAAAATAGGTGATAAGTGCCGTCTTTTTCGATGATGTCGTTATCGATGCTGCCGTATTTGGCAGAGAAAAGTTGCTTGGGCTCGCTTTCAAATCCGGTGAAGTCTTTGTTGGCATAGGCGTAATAGGTGATGAGGCTCTTGCGGTCGTTGCGCTGCAGGGTGAAGTAAATCATGTATTTTTTCGCCTTGCGGTCGTAGATGGTCTGTGGGGCCCACACCCAGTAGGCGTTGCCGAAGTGTTTGGGATAGTCTCTTGCCAGATTGATTTTGGCATGTTTCCAGTTGATCAGGTCGTCCGAGCTCATCAGTACGATACCCGGATTCTCCTTCCAGCCGTTCCGTTCCACATTCATGTCTGTGGCCACGATATAGAAGCGTCCGTCCGTTCCCCGCAGGATGTGCGGGTCGCGGATGCCTCCGCTCTCGCTGATGGTGTCGGAAGAGATGACGGGGCGGTTGCCGTTGAGTGCCCGCCAGTTGACTCCGTCGTTGCTGAGGGCAAAGCGCAGTTGTTCCCGTTGTTTAGCTTCTCCTGTTCCCTCAAAGTAGGCGAAGAGATAGCCTTCAAAGTCTGTTTCTGCAGGGGTGTCTTTTGTTTGGGCTTGTCCGTAGGTTAGTGTTGCGGCCAGTGTCAGTGCCGCCCAGATGGTTTGTTTTTTCATGCGTCAGTATTTGTCTTTTGGGTTTTACTGGGACAAAGCTAAGCATAAATCTGTTTCGGCCAAAGGTTTTTCAATACAAAATTTGCCATCCGGGCGGTTGACTGTGGGGCGAAATGACCGTTTATCTGACAATCTGTGTGTAAGTGATTTGCGGCTGATGCTGGAAATAGCTGGTGGCAATGGCTTTGATGGCATTGATGCGCCGCACTTCCAGGTCATGTTCTTGCTGCATTGTTTTCAGGATGAGTTCCTTTTCCGCGTTCTGTTGTGCCTTGATTTCGTTCCCTATCTGTTTCGACAGCCGGACAGCTTCCTCATGACAGTCGGATTCGCTGTCGATTTGCGCCAGGGTGCTGGCTGCAGCGGCATAGTCTTGGACAGCAACGGCACTCCGTGTTTCGGACAGCAGTTGCGAGCAGATGCTGTTCTGATAGCTTTTATAGATGGTTATAGCCGCCCGGTTCACTTCGTCTGCGCCCGGCAGAGTCTGCGGGTAGGTCATGAGCAGTGCCAGAGCCTCTTCATATTGTTGCATGGTGGCCATGCTTTTTGCCTTCTCCAATAAAGTGGTCCGGTTGGATGTAAAATAGCTGGTGATTTGGGCCTTGGCCTGTGTGATGAAGTTGGCGTAGGTGTTTTCTTTGGGATTGATGCCGGCAAAAGCATTGCGGACGGCCTCTGTCAGGCTGCGCCCGTTTCCTTTCAGGGCTTTGGAGCACGTGCCGAATTCCGCTCCGGTGGAAAGCTGGCGGATGAAGAGCGACAGCTCTAATTCGACAAGACGGAAGTTTTTCAGGCCGCCTTCCACTAATTGGTCGTCGGTGATGTTCACGACGGGGTACATGACGAATGTGCCGTTCAGGTCGGATGAGATGCCGTTTGATGCGGCAATGGCTTTCATGCGCGTGGCCAGCAGTCGGAATGCATCGCTCTTGATTTCGTCCTGTTGCTCAGGAACGACAACTCCGATGGAGATGTTTCCGACGGACTGCGCCTGTGCTGCGGCGAACCAGCAGCACAGGATGGATAGGATGACATATCTTTTCATATTGTTGAGGCTGTTAATTGATGGTAATATAGATGGTGTTTCCTTTCACATCTCTCTGTATCTGCAGTCCGAGACCTTTCATGAACTTGAAAATCTCAAGTCCGAAGCGGTTGGCGTTGTAGTTGCGGCCGGTTTTCGGGTCTTTCAGCGGGATGCGCACATCGTCGAAAATCATCTGCTTGTCCGTGACGCCTTGGATGTGGTAGTTGTTTTTGTAGGCGTTCTCTTCCATCCACAGCTCCAGCTCGTCGGACAATTGCAGGCCCTGTGTGCCTACTTCGGACGACATGGTGTAGGGAGAACTGTTGTCAAAGCCGAAGTTGATAATGACGGAACGTCCGTTTTCCACAATGTCGTTGAACTTGGTTTGCATGGTGCTCAGGAACTCTTCGGAGCACTGTTCTACGGCTTTGCTGGCCAATTTCCCAATGTCGTCGGTATAGAATTTCCCGCTTTCGCCGACTTTGTTAGAGAGCGACGTGCCGGTGGATGTGTCATAACCCGTGAGGATGATGCGCACGGAGTTGCCGGTCGATGAGAGATTAACGAGGATTTCTGCTTCTACATAGATGTCGGCTCCCGAACTCTCAATGAGCATGCTTTTCAGATCAGACTGGTTGTCTGCCGTGAACGCTGCGTTTTGCGAAACGGCCTTCACCTTGGCTGTAAAGTCGACAGTGGAAAAGCCGCGGTTGTCGAACGACTCTTTAATCTTGGTCAGGACGATACGTTTGTTCGCGTCATCTTCAAGCACGGTGCGCAGGTCCTCTCCTTCCTGAGTATAGGGGATGACCATGATTTTGGGTTGTACGGTGGCCACGTCCTGGGCCATGGCGTTTAACCATGCGGGCAGTAAGGCGGCTATGATAAGGAGTGTCTTTTTCATTTTCTGCTATATGAAGGTTAGTATTTTGGTGAGGTCAGAATCCGAATTTGCGGATAACCTGGTGTGTTTCCAAATCGCTGCGCAGGGCATTGAGGTTGACTTTTATGTCTGCTGTGAGGCATTTTTTCTTGGTGGCGTCCTTGGCGAATCCGGTGACGAGCACGTTGGAAAGTATGAAACTGCGGTAACGCCCGTTGCCGAACAGTTCGTTGAAATAGTCTTTGTGCTGTGTCATGATGGCATCTTCGTCCGTTCCCGCCAATGGTGTCTCTACTTGATTCGAGCCCGGTACGCCGCGGAACAGGATGGATTTGACGGCCGCCATTTCGGCGTTGGCCGTGGCGTCTTTGGCTTTCTTGCCGTAGGCGGTGACGCGGAGCGAGATGACGCCCGGTCCGTCGGTCTGGAAATTGACCCGTTCCTGTGCGTAGGTCATGATGCACAAGGTCAGGCAAAGCAATGTGATGATTTTGCGTAACATGGTCGGAAGTTCTTATTTAATGATGAGGCTGCATTGCAGCTCTGTATTTGCGATAAACATAGATTTGATTTTCTCTCCGATATCGGACGGAACCTTGCATTCAGAGAACGTTTCGCCGGAAAGTTTCTCCACTTCGACCTCTCCGATTTCCTGCGGATAAGGCTCGCCCTCTATCGTCTCGACGAAAGACACCGTGAATCTGTCTCCTTCACGGATGCCCTGACGCTGCCCGGCGTTTACCAGTATTGTGGCGGCTTTTCCTTTTTTCTCGGACAGAATCTTGATGATTTTACCTTTCACGGGGAAGTTCTTGCGGAAATATTCTTCCAGTTCGCCTTGCAGGCTCTGCATGGCTTGCGTCACGGCACTTTCCGGCGAGAGCATCAGCTGGCTGGCTTTGCCGTCGAAGCTGGCTGCCTCGGTGCTGAGTCCGGTGGCCACGTCTACGACTTTCATCTGGAAAGAGACGCTGCCCTTGTATCCTTTTATGGTTCCGTTGGCGTTCTTGATGGCATAGACCGGGATTTTGTTGATGTGTCCGGTAATCATTTTTTCAGCTCCTACGGCGATGTCTTGCTCTACGAGGTTTTCACTGTCGATGAATTCCTCACTCTTTTGCAGTTCCAGTTCGGCTTTTATCTTGTCACGGCTGGTGCGGTCCACCACTTGAAACCGTTTGGTGTTGGTCAGCATTTCCACGACTTTCTCCGTCACCAGTCCGGAATATTTCTCATCGCCATCGCATGTGAAAGCCGCTACGCCCACCACCGGGCGGGTATCCAGTGGGGCTTGCGCGTGGCTGTTGAGGCCACACGCAAGCAGAAGGCAAACTATTAACCTGTTCATGTCAGAGGTTTTTTGCGGTTTTGGCCGTTTCGATCATCTCGCCGATGGCCTTTGTCTGTGCGGCAGACTCTTCCAAAAGGATGGGGTAAGCGTCTTTGGT
Organism: uncultured Paraprevotella sp.; assembly: GCA_944321365.1. GTDB lineage: Bacteria > Bacteroidota > Bacteroidia > Bacteroidales > Bacteroidaceae > Paraprevotella. The sequence continues at coordinate 55,469 of CALULA010000005.1, read as the reverse complement.
ATAAGCCATGGCTTTGGCAATCTTGCCGGCTTTCATCGGATTTTTTTCTTTTCCCGAAGCCGACATGGCTTTTTCAGCTGTCCCGGTTGCTTCCTTAATTGATACGGCTTGAGCGGTTATGGTCGCGCTCAAGGCCGTGAGTTCTTCCAATGTCGGCTTCTTGATGGTGACGTCTGTCACACCGTCTTTTGTCTCCCCGATAGAACGGTAGTAGAGGTTTTGCAGCTGCTCCGTGTTGGCGATGGAGGCGATGGCTGCCGTGTTGACCCAGTCCACATAGGCGTCCACGTCGGAAACGCCTGTGCTTTTGGGCTTTTTGTCCAGCAGTTTCTGTAGTTTTTCACAACGTTCTTGCGAAGCCTGCATGTCTTCTTTGGTCTGTGCTTGAAGTGTTGTTCCGACAGTGAGAATAACAGCCAGGGTCATTAGTAACTTTTTCATTTTGTTCCGTTTTTGATTATTCCTACTCTATAGTTTTCGGATTCCCTGATGGCTTGTCTCTTGGAAAGAGAGCGACCGGCTGTATATGTCGCTGTGGGTGAATCGTTTGCCGGGAATGTGCGCGTTTTTTCTCGCGTATATCTTACAGAATCATGTGAAAAAAGTCAACTTAATGTTTCCTTTTTTTGTGGTTTTTATGTACTTTTGTGGTGTTGGTCGCTCTCTTTCCAAGAGACAATTTAGCTGAAAACCAAACGTATTTATTCCCTGAATCTTTAGTTTTTTTCTTTTTCCTGTCAGAAATTATTCACAATGAAATGCGGCATCCACAGGCTGAAGGACAGCCCGATGAGTACCACAATGAGAAGAGTCAGTGTCGTCGCGTCTTTCCACGACACTCTGAGCGAGGCCCGGCGCATGCGGATATAGCTCAGGATGTAGCCGAAAAGGATGAGGAATGTAAGTGTACCGTAGAACCATCCGTCGGACCATTGGGCCGGAATGGGGTGGTAGCTGCGTATCGGGTCCATGAAGAAACGTACATTGAAATAGAGAACAGCAAAAGAGAGCAGTCCGAGAAGCAACAGGCAACTCAGCGTTTTGGGAAAAGGTTTCTTGCGCCAGTAAGTAGCCCCAAGTATAAATAAGGCCTGGATGGCGTAGCCTTCCGGAATATATCTTGAGAGAGATGTACCGCAGCTTCCGGTCCAGGGAACGGGAAAGGCCAGCGAGACCTCCGGATAGACGGCATGGATGAGTCCGATGCGTGTGAAGTCGGCCAGCACGGCGGCGGTCCAGAAAAGCGGGAGCGGTACGAGGGCTATTCTGATCCACCGGGCTATGGCTTTTTCCATGTCCGATACGGGGAAGGTCAGGTCGGCGATATATTCCCGCTTGTGTTTGGAAGCCATGAAGAATGTACTTCCTGTGAAAGCTAGATATATTATGAAACAGATCGAGGCCGTGTAGGCAAGGAATTCCCAGTTCCGGTCTATGCCTTGGGCGGCATACTCCAGCAGAATCCGGTAACTGCCGCTTGGTGGTTCTTTCCCTTCAGAGAGCGTCTGAAGGGCATGGACTACGGACTGTGTCTTGGTGAAGTCCATCCAGAAGAACAGTGCGGTCAGGCCGCTATATATCAGTACGAAATGCAGCGGTAACAGTATGCTGTTTTCGGTCCAGTCTTTGCGCAGGTAGTTTGCGCAGCGTGTCGGATTGAAAATGTTTTGTTTCATAAGCGTGTATATTAATAAGGTATAAGTGATGCGTAGGTTAAGGCTGCATGATGCCGGTTTGCCGGGGAGAGTCGGGGAAATGACAGGCAATGAAGTGTGGAATCGTCAGACAAAGAATCAGGCCTGTCAGTGCGGCGGTCAGGAGGATGCGGATGTCTCTGCCGCGCCATGAGGGCACAAGGCTGCACTGACGGATGCGGCGGTAGCTCAGGGCGTGGAAAAACACGGTCAGGAACGCGGGCAGTCCGAACGCCCAGACGTTTGTCCATCCGTCGGAGACCTTGGCCGACGTGTATGCCGGCAGGCCTTCCGCCGTGTGGCTGTAAGCCATCCAGAGGATGTAGCCCAGCAGGCAACAGACCAGCGAGGCGTTTACATAAGGGTGCTTGCGCCAATAAGTGCTGCCCAGAATGAAAGCCGACTGGAGAGCCGTCCCGCACAGGAGGGTGAAGATGACGAACAGGGCAGCGTCGCTGTCCGGGATGTGCCACGAGATGGGGGCGGATGGTATGTCCGGGTAGACCGTCCGGACTATCCACACGCGGGTGAGGTCGGCCAGCAGGGTAGAGCAGGCGAACAGGGCTACAGAGAGCGGTAGGAGGCGGAACAGCCGCCCGATGAACCGTTCCGCTTCGGATACCGGCAGGCAGAGGTGGCCGATGAGGCTTTCCTTGCTACGCGTTTCCGGACAGAACTGGCTGCCGGTGACTTCCATGAAGGCCAGGAAGCAGATGGCGGTCAGGAGCAGGAAGGCTGTTGTCATAGAGTCCGTGGCCTGACCGTTGTGCTCTATAATCAGTCCGACGCGTTGCTGGTTGCTGGACTGTATGAGGCAGTATCCGGTGGAGACTGCCGCCATGATGAGGTAGAATGTGATGGCATTGGTGGCCATCGTACGGGCCTGTTCGCTGCAGTCTTTGCGGATGAAGGCCCACAGGCGGCTTATGTTGAAATGAATGGGTCGCATGATGTTTCTGGTTTAAGGGTTTGACATTTGTGACTGGCAATATTCACGGTAGAGTGCCGACAGTTCGTCTGCATCGATTCCGATGGAATATGCCTGCCGGAAAAAGTCATAAAGCTCTTCGTCCATGAAGGCTTCCCGGCGGAAGGCACGGATGCGTGCGGCTGCTCCTTGCTCCACAAAATAGCCGATGCCGCGTTGTATGCGGATGACCGAGCGCGATTGCAGGAAGTCGTAAGAGCGCATGGCGGTGTTGGCGTTGACCTCTACGGCGGCGGCATAGTCGCGCACCGAGGGGATGCGGTCGCCTTCCGCATAGCGGCCTTGCAGAATCTCGTCGCAGATGCGGTCGGCGATTTGCAGGTAGATGGGTTTGCTTTCCTTGAAATTCATGCTTTGTCAAATTTAGGCGGGTAACTGTATTCAAGATCCATTCGCGGCAGACGGCGGCAGGTGGCATACCAGCAGACGGCGGCCAGTCCCAGAAAGAAGATGTGCCATGCGGTCAGCCAGAGGCGGGCGATGTCCATAGCCGTGGGGAACACTCTGATGAGGCTGCTGAAGCTGTAGCCGAGGATGAACGGGAGTGCCACGAGGATGAACCGCGAGAAGATGCGGGCATAAGCTGTTTTAAGTGTCGTTGTGAGAGCCACAACGGCCTGCCCCAGCAAAGTGATGGTGAAGAGCATCTGGAAGATGAGCCGCGTCTCGCTGTCGAAATACCATCCGATGCCCTTGTAGAGCGGAATGGCGAGAGGCTCCGAAGCGGGGAATGCCGTCCGGCAGACAAGGATGCGGGTATAGTCGGCGGCAAGATAGACCAGGGCGAAGGCCACCAGGGACAGCGGAACGGCATAGCACCACCACCGGACGAACTTCTCGCCGCAGGAGGCCGGCTGCAGCAGTGCTGCCGTGCATTGCCTCCGCGTCAGCATGCCGGTGTGCGTCTGTCGGGTGGCCAGCAGCATGAAAACGAAAAAGGAGACGACCAGATAACTCAGATGACGGTCCCAGCTCCGGTCTGCGCCGGGCGGGAGCGGAACGGTTGTGGCTATGCGGTCGCCGATGAGAGACATGTCATAATAAATGTGCAGGCTGTTGTACGTGATGATTATGGCGGTCACGACATAGAAGATCAGAAGAAAGAGCAGGTAGGATTTCCGCTTCTCTGCCCAGTCCAGACGGCACAGGGCGGCGAAACGTTTGCGGTTGAAAGTGCCGGGCGTCATGACTTACGGTTTTTGTGGGTTTAACAATGCGCTGATGGTGTCGGGATGGGCCAGCGTGCCGTTGAAGAGCAGTTCGATGTCCGGCTCCGAATCCTTCCCGTCCGGATTGGGGAGCATGGCGGCATATCCGTGCGGCGAGGGCTGTGCATAGTATGCTTGTGCGGTTTCTGCCTCATGGGCTTCGGTGGTGAAGTAGAGCTTCCGGCGGATGTCGGTCAGGGAGGCGTTCAGCACGGCATGGCCTTCGTTGAGAATGACGATGTGGTCCAGCAGCTGGTCCACGTCTTTTACCTGATGAGTGGAAATCACAATGCCGCGCTTGTCGTTCATCTCGCGGATGAGCAGTTTGCGGAACTGACTTTTGCCGGGAATGTCCAGACCATTGGTCGGCTCGTCCATGATGAGCCACGACGTGCGGGTTGCCAGTGCAAAACAAATCTGCACTTTTTTCTTTTGTCCCATGGACAGTTCACCGAGCCTGAGGTCTTCCGTCAGCCCGAACAGCTCCAGATTCTGCCGCAGGTTCCCGTAGTCGAATTTCGGGTAAAAGGGCGCATGAAGACGGACATACTTTTGCAGGCTGTAGTCCGGCAGGTCGAACTCTTCGGGTATCAGGAAGAAGTCGCAGAGGGTTTCCGGGTAACGTAACCGCACGTTGGTGCCGTTCAGCAGAACTTGACCGGCAGATGGAGTCAGCAGTCCGGTCATCAGATAGAGCAGGGTGGACTTCCCTACGCCGTTCCGACCGAGCAGGCCATAGATGTTTCCTGTGTCGAGACTGAGGGAAAGGTCGTTCACAACCAGCCCTTTTCTTTTGGAGTAGCCGAATGAGAGGTGTTCGATGGTCATCATATTGTATCAGAATTTATGTGTTATTAGTGTATTAGTTGATTAGTGCACTGCAAATATAAACTCCTTTTGCCGGAATGTCAAGCGGCCGTTTGCTTTTTAACTTATTTTATGTTCTGCCGGGCGATGCGTGTGTCAGCCTCAGCCGCCCGCCGTGTCGGGGAGTGCCGTCGGAGATGTTGCGGAAAACTGCCGGAGGTTTTCCGCAAGACTTGTTACGGTCTTGCGCAACGTTTCGCGTGGTCTTGCGCGTGGAATGCCGCCGTGCCGCAGGAACAGCCCGCCAGAGTGGGCGGTTCTTGTGGTGCACGGAGCGTAAATCCCGCAAACATGATGAATTTGTCGGTGATTTCCAAACATGAAAGGAATAATAATCGTATCTTTGCACATTCAAGCAATCATAGGATGGAACAAAAAACTATAACGGTTAGTGATGCGCGGTTGCGTGAGGCGGCCACACAGGGAATGGACGAATTCCTGCAAGTGTTTGTCGATTGCTATAAGGAAGCTATCGGCGGAGAGTTGAATGCGGAGAACATGGGGCTGCTCAACGGGGAGCAGATTTCCTTGCTGGCCTACTTCATCTTCCGCGACGAAGTGATGGACGGCGGTTTCATTCAGTTGATTCATAACGGCTATGGACCGTTTATCTTTGACAATCCTTTTGCCAAGGCCATGCGTCTGATGGGGGCGCACGATTTCTCCAAGCTGGTCTACAAAGGGAAGAGACTCTATGACAAATACCGTGCGGAGCTGACGAAAGAATGTTCGGATGAGGATTTTATGGCTTTGTTTGAGCGATATCCGGAGTTTGATGAGCTGGACGATGAGTTTGTGGAGGCAGAAGAGGAAATAACGGAAACCCTGGCACATTATGTGGATGAGCATCTCGGACAGTTTGCCGAGGTGGTGAAAGAATAGGAGAGAAGATGGCAGAGAAGAAGAATAAAGTGAAGACTGTCAACATCAAGAACAAACGGGCGTCGTTTGATTTCCTGTTGTTGGACAAGTATACGGCAGGCATTGTCCTGACGGGGACTGAAATAAAGTCCATCCGTGCCGGGAAAGCCAGTCTGGTGGATACGTTCTGTTTTATCCATAACGGAGAAGTGTGGGTGAAGAATATGTACGTGGCGGAATATTCCTACGGCTCATATAACAACCATTCGGCTCATCGTGACCGGAAACTGTTGCTCAACCGCGCGGAGATCAGAAAGCTGCAGCAAGAGATGAAAAGTCCGGGATTCACGCTCGTGCCCACCTTGTTGTTCATAGACGAGAACGGACGGGCCAAGCTGGACATCTATTTGTGCCGCGGTAAAAAGGAGTATGACAAACGGCAGACACTGAAAGAGAAAGAAGACCGGCGCGAGATGGACCGGCAGATAAAGAGGTATTAGTTGTAGCGTAAACATGACATTACAGGAGGTAATCAAGGATAGAATTCTGGTGCTGGACGGTGCGATGGGCACCATGATACAGCAATACGGTCTGTCGGAAGCTGATTTCCGTGGCGAACGTTTTAAGGATGTCCCCGGACTGATGACGGGCAACAACGACCTGTTGTGCCTGACCCGTCCGGATGTGATACAGGACATTCACCGCAAGTATCTGACGGCGGGAGCAGACATCATCGAGACCAATACGTTCAGTGCGCAACGCGTCTCCATGTCCGACTATCATGTGGAAGATTGCTGCCGCGAGATCAATCTGACCGCGGCCCGCATGGCCCGCTGTCTGGCGGATGAGTTTACGGCCCGCACACCGGACAAGCCCCGCTTTGTGGCCGGATCCGTAGGGCCGACGAACAAGACCTGCTCCATGAGTCCGGACGTGAACAATCCGGCTTTTCGTGCACTGACGTTCGATGAGCTGGCCGCAGCCTACCGCGAGCAGATGGAAGCCTTGCTGGAGGGTGGTGTGGACGCACTGCTCATCGAGACCATTTTCGACACGTTGAATGCCAAGGCCGCTGTCTATGCGGCGGAAGAGGCCATGCTGGCGGCGGGACGCCGCGTGCCTCTCATGCTTTCCGTGACAGTGTCGGACAGGAGCGGGCGGACGCTTTCCGGCCAGACGCTGGAGGCTTTTCTGGTTTCGGTGGCCCATGCCGACCTCTTTTCCGTCGGGCTGAACTGTTCTTTCGGGGCACGCGATCTGATTCCTTTTGTGGATATTCTGGCACGGCGTTCGCCTTATTACCTGTCGGTCTATCCCAATGCCGGGCTACCCAACAGTCTGGGGACATACGATCAGACGCCCGCGGAGATGGCCGCAGAGATGAAGTTTTTCGTAGACAAAGGTTGGGTGAACGTCATAGGCGGCTGTTGTGGGACGACAGACGAATACATTGCGCTTTTCTCCGCACTCGCGGCTCAAGGAAGGCCGCACACTCCTGTGCAGAGGCCGCAGCACCTTTGTCTGAGCGGACTGGAACCGTTCGAGCTGACGCCGGAGGTGCGTTTTGTGAATGTGGGTGAGCGTTGCAACGTAGCCGGCTCGCGCAAATTCCTGCGACTGATTAAGGAGAAACAGTATGACGAGGCGTTGGATATTGCACGGAAGCAGGTGGACGACGGGGCGATGGTTATCGACGTCAATATGGACGACGGTTTGCTCGACGCCCGTGCGGAGATGGTGCACTTCCTGAACCTGCTGGCGGCCGAGCCGGAAATCTGCCGTGTGCCGGTGATGATAGATTCTTCCAAGTGGGAGGTCATCGTGGCCGGACTGAAATGCGTGCAGGGTAAAGCCATAGTCAACTCTATATCCCTGAAGGAAGGTGAGGACGTGTTTCTTGCGCATGCCCGTGAGGTGAGACGCCTGGGGGCGGCGGTCATCGTCATGGCGTTCGACGAACGTGGGCAGGCCGATACGTATGAACGTAAGATAGAGGTGTGCGCCCGCGCCTATCATCTGCTGGTAGACCGTGCAGGCTTCAATCCTCATGACATTATTTTCGACCCGAACGTGCTGGCCATCGCTACGGGAATGGAGGAACACGACAATTATGCCGTGGACTTCATCCGTGCGGCAGGCTGGATTCGCAGCCATCTGCCCGGTGCACATGTGAGCGGCGGAGTGAGCAACCTGTCTTTCTCCTTCCGCGGCAACAACTATATCCGCGAGTGTATGCATGCCGTGTTCCTCTACCACGCCTGTCGCGAGGGGATGGATATGGGTATTGTCAATCCGGCTTCGGGCGTGATGTATGGCGATATACCGGCAGAGATACTGACGATGATAGAGGATGTGGTGCTCAACCGCCGTCCTGAGGCGTCGGAGCGTCTGATTGAGCTGGCCGCCCGGCTGAAGGCGGAGGCTGAGGCCGACAAGGGCGGAACTGCACCGGACGGGGCGGGGGCAGGGAAAGATGCCTGGCGCGACGCCCCGGTGGAAGAGCGGTTGCAGCATGCTCTGGTGAAAGGCATAGACACGTGGTTGCAGGAGGATTTGGACGAGGCCGCCACGCTCTATCCGCACGCCGTTGACATTATCGAAGGTCCGCTGATGGCAGGCATGAACACAGTGGGCGAACTTTTCGGGGCCGGCAAGATGTTTCTGCCGCAGGTGGTGAAAACAGCCCGTACAATGAAAAAGGCAGTGGCCATATTACAGCCCCGTATCGAGGCGGAAAAGAAAGACGGCGCGGCCAAGGCGGGCCGGGTGTTGGTAGCCACGGTGAAAGGCGATGTGCACGATATCGGGAAGAACATTGTGGCCGTGGTCATGGCTTGTAACAATTATGAAATCATAGATCTGGGCGTGATGACTCCGGCGGAGGAGATTGTGGCCAAGGCTCTGGAGCTGCACCCCGACATCATAGGCCTGAGCGGACTGATTACGCCCAGCCTGGAGGAGATGGTGCATGTGGTAGGCGAACTGAAGCGGGCCGGGCTGGCCGTTCCGGTGATGATTGGCGGTGCTACGACCAGTCGGCTGCATACAGCTCTGAAGATTGCTCCGGTCTACGACGGGCCGGTCATCTGGATGAAGGATGCTTCGCAAAACGCACTCACGGCGGCTCGTTTCCTCAATCCCCAGACCCGCGAAGAAGCTTTCCGCGAGTTGAAAGAGGAGCAGGAACGGCTCCGGCAGACGGCTGACGTGCAGCCCGTGGCCACCGTATCGCTGGAGGAAGCGCGGAAGAACCGCCTGAATCTTTTTGAATAATCATGAAATCCGACATAGAGTATGAGGCCTTATAAAGCATACGTTTTCGATTTTGACTACACGCTGGCAGACTCCTCGCGGGGCATTGTGACCTGCTTCCGCCGTGTGCTGGAACGTCATGGCTATACGGAGGTGACAAACACGGACATCAAGCGTACCATCGGCCGGACGCTGGAGGAGTCGTTCTCCATCCTGACGGGTGTGGACGATGCTGCGGTGCTGGCTGCATACAAGAAAGAATATGGTGCGGAGGCTGATGTGTACATGACTGCCAATACGGAACTTTTTCCGGAAACGGCGGAAGTGCTGGAGGCGTTGAAATCCCGTGGGGCTGCAGTCGGCATTGTCTCCACCAAGTATCGTTTCCGCATCCTCGACCTGCTGGAACAGAAAGGCCGTCCGGAGTGGGTGGATTTCATTGTGGGCGGTGAGGATGTCCGTACCCCCAAGCCGTCGCCGGAGGGGCTGCTGCTGGCCGTAGAGCGGGCCGGTTGCCGTAAGGAGGAGGTGCTCTACGTGGGCGACAGCATCGTGGATGCCCGGACAGCGCAGGCTGCCGGGGTGGACTTCGTGGGCGTGCTGAACGGCATGACCACCCGTGAGGAACTGGCCGCCTATCCGCATTGTGCCATTGCGGACGACCTGCGGGGACTTCTGTCTGATCCGCTTTAAGTCTTTGCCATGCCGACAGTGGACGAGTGGTTCAGGTGCTGGGCCGGTGATGAGGCTTTCAACAGCTTTGGCCCGGAAGACAGGACCGCCTGGGAAGCATTCAGTCAGCGGGTGGCGCGACGTTCCGTACCCGCGAAAACGCTTTTGCTGGAAGAGGGCCGTGTTGCCGACACTTTCCACGTCATCCGGAAAGGCTGTCTGCGCCTCTTCTTCTACAATGACGGAAAGGATGTGACTTTCCAGTTCTTTTTCGAGAATGACATCGTGTCCTCCTTTGACAGCCTCTACCGGCAGCGGCCCAGTGCCTTTTCACTGGAAAGCATAGAGCCGACGGAGCTGTTCGTGTTCAAGCGGGAGGACTTCTTCCGGCTGCTCCGACAGACTCCGGCCTTGCGGACGGTTTATGAAGAGAGGCTGATAGACCGTTCCCATGTCTATCAACAGTTGTTCCTGTCACGCATTAAGAACACGCCCCGGCAGCGCTATGAGGGCTGCTGCGGGAGCGGTCGGACATCCTGCGCCGTGTGCCGCAGCACTACATCGCCTCTTATCTCGGCATAACGCCAGTGTCGTTGTCGCGGATAAGGAAGCGCCGTTGAATCCATTTCTTTACAATTGTTATCGTTCTGTTGCCTGCGGATGTGCGAACTTTGCAGGGTAGAACAGAAAGAATACTGAATGATGAAGCGGATTTTCGTGATTGACGGGCTGCTGGTGCCCGCATTTGCCCTGACAGTCGCAACTGGAGTGGGGCTGCATTGGGCCGGGCATGGCGACAGTCATGCCGTGTGGCACGCCTGGGCGGTGGCCCATTCACAGGCCGGATTCGTGTTTACGGCGGCTGGGGCTGTCCATATCGGAATGCATCGGGGCTGGTATCGCAGCCTTGTGAGGAGCAGGCGGCTGGGGCGCAAGAGCCGGGTTACGGCCATGGTTTCGGTGGCGTTTGTGGTCCTTACGTTGACAGGGGTTGTTCTGTTGTGGACGGAGGGTGCAAATACCCCGCTTGGTCTGTGGCATTATAAGGTTGGGTTGTTGTCCACCATGCTGTTTACCGGACACATGCTCCGGCGCATGCCCGCCCTATTGCAGGGATGCAGGCGAAGGCGTTCTGCTGTCTGAGTCCGAAAGCAGCGGTCGCTCTGCTGCAATGTCCAGAAAAAAGGCTGTGTCGTAATGAACAATTGTTACGACACAGCCTTGCTTGATTTGTATGCCTTGGGTGAAAAGGTTCACCCTTATGGCTATTCTTTGTCCATCCTGCGTTTGTAGTCCACCATCTTGATGGCCGTTACGGCGCATTCGTCACCCTTGTTGCCCAAGATGCCTCCGGCACGGTCTTGCGCCTGTTGCAGGTTGTTGCAGGTGAGCAGTCCGTAGATGACAGGCACGTCGCCGGTGGTGTTCAGGGCAGCCAGTCCCTGCGTAGCCCCCTCACAGATGTAGTCGAAATGAGGGGTGTCGCCACGGATGACACAGCCGATGGCGATAACGGCATCCACTTTGCCGCTCCGGACCATCTGTGCGGCACCGAACACCAGTTCAAAACTGCCGGGGACGGTCATTACCAGAATGTCTTTTTCGTCCACGCCTTGTTTCACCAGCGTGTTATGTGCGCCCTCCAGCAGGGTGCCGGTGATGCTGTGGTTCCATTCGCTGACCACGATGCCGAAGCGCATTCCCGTGGCTGCGGGTACGGATGTCGGGTCGTAGTCGGAAAGATTATGTAGTTTCGTAGCCATAATGTACTTCTGTTTGGGATGGTTGCCAGCAGTGGTTTCCCGTTGTTTTTATTTGCTGGCGCGTTCGATATACTTGTCGATTTCGCCGTACTGCATGGAGTTCACATACTTGGTCTTGATTTCCCGGTAGCACTCCAAGGCCTTGTCCTTCTGACCTTGTGCCTCGAAGATTTTTCCGGCTTGCATCAGGTAGATGGGGCTGAGACTGTTGTTGTCGGCCTTCTTGGCTGCTTCCATCAACGTGGATGTGGCTTTGTCCAGCTGGTTCAGTTCGGCATAACAGTTGCCCAATGCGCCCAATGCGGCCGGTGAAATCATTTCATCGTTGCAGTTGCTGAACTCTTCCAGTTCCTTCACGGCTTCCTGGTATTTCCCGGTTTTGGCATAGCTCAGTCCGGCGTAGAGCTTGGCCAGATTACCTGCCTTGCTGCTGCCGTATTCACTGGCAATCTTCACAAATCCGGGGAAGCCTTGCCCGTCACCGTTGAGGGCCTTCTCGTAGTCATCGGATGCAAAATACTGTTGACCTTTGTACATCAGTTCATTGGCTTTAGCCGCGCGCGGTTCGCTAATGAAATGCCGATAGAGGAAATAACCTCCTACGAGAACAATGATGGCAATGAAGACATACATAATGGGCTTTTTGTATTTGTCAATGAAAGCCTCTGAAGAAATCAGTGTCTGTTCCACGTTCAATGAATCGTGATGTGTCTTTTTGTTCGTCATTTTTATTTGATGGTTTTTATTGTTATTTCTCATGTATTCCGCCACTTGTCAGACAAGTGTTTATAAAGCGGAGCAAAAGTAACGAAATTCTCCCGTTTGATGAAATTTATCGAAGATTATTTTTAGGAAACGCGGGATAAACCGTAATTTTGCATGGATTATCTTTTAATGGAAAGCCAACGGATGATACTGAAAAAGATTTCTGTATTGAATTATAAGAATATTGCGCAGGCCGACCTGACCTTTTCGCCGAAAATGAACTGTTTTATCGGTCGCAACGGAGAGGGAAAGACGAATATGCTGGATGCTGTCTATTTCCTTTCGTTCTGTAAAAGCGTCAGCAATGCCGTGGATTCGCAGAACATCAGGCACGGTGAGGACTTTTTCATGTTGCAGGGTGAGTATGAGCATGAGTCGGGTGAGGCAGAAGAGATTTACTGCGGGCTGAAACGTCGGCAGAAGAAGCGTTTCAAGCGGAATAAGAAAGAGTATAAACGTCTCTCGGAACACATCGGACTGGTGCCGTTGATCTTGGTGTCGCCCGGTGATGCTGAGCTTATATCGGGTGGGAGTGAGGAGAGACGCCGTTTCATGGATATGGTGATTGCGCAGTATGACCATGAATATCTGGATGCGCTTGTGCGATACAATAAGGCTTTGTTGCAAAGGAATGTGCTGCTCAAACAAGAGGAAGAACCCGATGAGGAACTGATATGTCTGTGGGAAACGGTCATGGCACAAGAGGGAATGAAGATTTATGCGAAGCGTAAAGCTTATGTGGAAGAGTTTATTCCCGTCTTTCAGGATTTTTACGGACAGATTGCGAACGGGAAAGAGCAGGTGGGGCTGAGCTATGTGTCGCACGGACAGCGGGGGGATTTGCTGGCTACCATCCGTAACGGACGCGACAAAGACCGGATCATGGGATATTCATTGCATGGGATACACAAGGATGATCTGGACATGACATTGGGAGGCTTCCCGATTAAGCGCGAAGGGTCGCAGGGGCAGAACAAGACTTATCTGATAGCCTTGAAGCTGGCGCAGTTTGATTTCCTGCGCCGTACGGGAAGCCGGACGACACCGTTGCTCCTGCTTGACGACATTTTCGACAAGCTGGATGCCGGACGTGTGGAGCAGATTGTACGCCTGGTGTCGGGAGAACGGTTCGGACAAATCTTTATTACGGATACAAACCGTGATCATCTGGACCGTATTCTGGAGAAAACGGACAAGGATTACAAACTGTTTTATGTGGAGAACGGGAAAATCAGTGTATGAGGCGCAATAAGGCGGAGAGCATCGGTGACATTGTGCGGCAGTATCTTCGTCAGGAAGGATTGGAAACGCCGTTGAATGAGTTGCGTGTGGCATCGGCATGGCCAGAGGTCATGGGGCTGGCCGTAGCGCGCTACACAGGTGATGTGTTCGTGAAGAATGGCACATTATATGTGCATTTGAAGTCGCCTGCACTGAGGGCAAACCTGATGATGGCGCGTGAGACTCTGGTGCGCAGGCTGAATGAGCATGTCGGCGCACAGGTTATTCAGAACATCGTGTTCCGTTGACGGCATATTGTTATCCTTTGAAGCGTTGACGGTGTGGCTCATTCCGCAGTTGCCGTTTCTCAGGCAGCTGTCGCATGGAGGTGCGGTCAGGTCGTTTTTTCCTATAGAACTTCGTCCATGCGGACGTCATGTTCCTTGACCGGAACGTGCTCTACCCGTTGGAAATCGAAGCATATACCTATTTTATATATATGATAGTCTTGCAGCCGTTCCAGCAGACGGTCGTAGAAACCTTGTCCCCGTCCCAACCGGTTTCCGTCGGCATCAAATGCCACACCGGGGATGATGGCCAGGTCGATAGAGGCATAGTCGGTGAACAATTCACCACAGGATTCTTGTATGCCGAAGGCACCTTTTTCCAGTTGGTCGTTGGTGGTGTAGCGGTGCAGTTCAATGTCGTGCCCTTTCACGGACGGTAGCAGGATGCATTTGCGCAGACTCCAGTAGCGGACAAAGTCGTGTGTGTCCACTTCATCGGGCAATGAATGATATAACAGGATGGTTTTTGCTGCAGTGAAACGAGGGTGGATTGCCAGCCGACGCAGAATGGGGCCCGACAAGTCCAGCCTTGCTGCCAGTGACGTGCCTTTCTTGTTCTCTGCCATGACGGCTCTCAATTCTTTTTTATCCATGGTTGTCTGTGTTGATGCTGCGGGGAGAAGCGGACCGGAAGAATGTTTCTGCCGGTGGATCTCCCCGCAGGTGGAAGTCTATTTTCTTGTGGACGCATTATCTTTTTGCGGAGCTTCAGGGAAAGCTTTGCCTTCTGCAAGGATGGTTACGGCACGGTTTACTACCGGGTCGTCGCTGTTGATGTATTCGTAGAACTGTTCCACCTCCTTGGTGTTGTTGATGATGGCGGCGCACAGACTGCGTTCAAACAGATGGCGTGACTTGTAGAGCATCAGATTGCGCCGGCGCAGTCCGCGCTGTTGGGCAAAGTCTGCGAACTTGCCTACTATATTTTGCTGCTTCAGGAACCGGACGATCTCTTTATTGGTGTCCATGCCGTTCAATTCTTTCCGGTGTGCATCGGTAAAGTTCAGGGCATATTGATGAATCAGTCCGCTCCACATGGCTTCCTTGTAGTAGGATGTTATTTCCGAAGTGTCTTCAGGTATGAAAACGTCTGGCATGATGCCTCCACTACCGTAGACAGTTCGTCCCAGCCGGGTCTTGAATTGGGGACCGCTTTGTTTGATGCTGTCTTGTGAGAAGAATTCTCCACGTTCGTAGCGTTCCAGCAGGTCATTGTCGTATTCTTCCCCATGACCTCTTTCGTATGGCTTCTGTATGCAGCGGCCCGATGGTGTATAATACCGGGCGATGGTCAGCCGGATGAGACTGCCGTCGCGGAATTCTATGGGTTGCTGTACTAATCCCTTGCCGAAAGAACGGCGTCCGACGATAGTACCGCGGTCGTTGTCCTGTATGGCACCTGCGAATATTTCACTGGCTGATGCAGAGCTTTCATTGATTAATACGACCAAAGGCAGGTTTTGAAAGGCTCCTCGGCCGTCGCTTCTGTACTCTTCGCGTGGGAATTTGCGGCCCTCAGTGTATAGAATCAGGCGGTTTTTCGGTAAGAATATGTTGGTCATCTGTATGGCGGTTTGCATGATGCCGCCGGTATTGTCGCGCAAGTCAATGACCAGATTCTTGAATCCTTGCTGTTCCAGTTTGGCCAGTGCGACCAGTAATTCAGGATAAGTCGTTTCGCTGAAGGACTTGATCTTGACATATCCCGTTTCCGGAGTGAGCATGTAAGCTGCTTCCACGCTGTGTACCGGGATATCTTCTCTTGTGACCGTGAAGTAGAGTATTTCTTTTTCTCCCATTCGTCTGATGCCCAATTTTACTTTGGAGCCTTTTTCTCCCTTGAGATATTTGATGCATTCTTCGATAGCTATTTTTTGTCCGGCAAGTTGTTGGCTGTCGGCACTGATGATGCGGTCGCCGGCCAACAAGCCTACTTTTTCCGCCGGACCGCCTTTGATGATGTTGATGATGCGGGCCGTGTCATTCTGCATGGTAAGCGAGACTCCGATGCCGGAGAAGCTGCCTTTCAGACTTTCTGCCGAGGCTTCGGCCTCTTTTGCGCGGAGATAGGCCGAGTGGGGGTCCAGTTCGGACAATATGCGGGGCATGGCCATTTCCACCAGCTCGGTCATGTTTACGGTGTCTACGTATTGGTCATCGATGATGCGCAGCAGGTCGTTCACTTTATTGCTGCTGGTATTGATGATGTTCAGGCGATTGCCGGAAAAGTGATTGGCATAGAATGTTCCTATCAGTATTCCCGCAATCAGGCAAATTGCCAATAGAAGTGGTGTGAAACGCGAAGAATTGTTCTGATTCATAGGTCGTGTCTGTTTTAAAGTTCTTGAGCATTCTGTTCCAGCGGCAGGTAATGTACTTCCACTCCGGCCCGTTGGAGCAGTTCTATGCCGTCGGTCAGTCTGTAGTGACGGGCATAAAATACTTTTTTGATTCCCGCTTGTATGATGAGTTTGGAGCATTCTATACATGGGGCGTCCGTAACATACAAGGTGGCTCCTTCGCTATTGTTGCCCGACCGTGCGATTTTTGTGATGGCATTGGCCTCGGCATGTAGCACATAGGGCTTGGTCAGATGGTTCTCGTCTTCGCAAATATTTTCAAATCCTGCGGGGGTGCCGTTGTATCCGTCCGAGATAATCATTTTATTCTTGACGATGAGTGCGCCTACCTTGCGGCGTTCGCAATAGCTGTTTTCTGCCCAAATCTGAGCCATGCGCAGGTAGCGCAAGTCCAGTTCGTGTCTTTTTTCTTCTGGAGTAATCATTGTTATTCAGGCTTTTTTGTTCTTTTTATGCCGTTTCTGTCTAATAAGGCATCGATGGTCGGAGCCTGACCACGGAAGCGTTTGTAGAGTGTCATCGGCGGTTCCGTCCCTCCTTTTGAGAGGATGTTGTCTCGGAAACTTTGGGCTACCTCATGATTGAAGATACCTTTCTGCTTGAAGAGGGAGAATGCGTCGGCATCCAATACTTCTGCCCATTTATAACTGTAGTAGCCGGCAGCATAACCTCCCGACATGATGTGCCCGAACTGTACGCTCATGCAAGTTTCCTCCGGTTGCGGGAGCAGCTGGGCCTTGCTCCATGCCTGCTTTTCAAAGGGCAGGATTTCCTCATTGAAGGGGTGGTCTTGCGTATAGTAGGCCATGTCGAGCAGGCCGAAGCTGACTTGTCGGATGCAGGCGTAGGCGACGTTGAAGTTCCGGCTTTGTACGATTCTGTCGATCAGCTCGTCCGGCAATGGCTCGCCCGTTTGATAATGTTGGGCAAAGGTATTTAAAAAATCGCGTTCTATGGCAAAGTTTTCCATAATTTGTGAGGGCAGTTCCACGAAATCCCAGTATACGTTTGTGCCGCTCAGGCTTTCAAAGCGTGTGTTGGCGAAGATTCCGTGCAGGGCATGCCCGAATTCGTGCAGGAATGTTTCCACTTCGCCTAATGTAAGCAAGGCCGGTTTGGTTTCCGTCGGTTTGGTCAGATTCATGGTGACAGATACATGCGGCCGGTGGTTGGTTCCGTCGTTGTCAATCCATTGATCCTTGTAGGAAGTCATCCAGGCGCCGCTTTGCTTGCCCTTGCGGGGATGGAAATCTGTATAGAGCACGGCGAGAAAGCTTCCGTCGCTGTCGTACACTTCGTAGGCCGTGACATCAGGGTGATATACAGGGATTGCCGGATTTTCTTTGAAAGTAATGCCATATAGCCGCGTTGCCAGTCCGAATACGCCTTGTTTTACTTTGGACAATTCAAAATACGGGCGTAGCATTTCTGCATCGATATTGTATTTTTCCAGTTGCAGTTTATGGGAGTAATAGCCGAAATCCCATGGTTGAAGGACAAAGTCGTTGCCTTCCATGGTCTGCGCGGTTTTTTCTACGGCCTTGACTTCTTCTTGTGCTGTGGGAAGATAGGCTTCCAAAAGGTCATTGAGCAGTTGATAAACGTTCTGACTGTTTTCGGCCATCCGCTTTTTCAGCACGAAGTCTGCATAAGTGTTGTATCCTAACAGCTGCGCACGTTCGCGGCGCAGATTGACGATGCGTTTCACAATCTCCTTATTGTCGTATTCGTTGCCGTGGGTGCAGATTGTGTTTCGCGCCATGTACATTTTCTTTCTCAGTTCACGACTGTCGGCGTATGTCATGAAGGGATTATAGCTTGGGGCATGCAGGGTGAATACCCATCCTTCCAGACCTTGTTCCTTGGCGGCCAGTGCTGCGGCCTCTTTGGCAGATTCCGGCAGTCCGGACAAGTCATTGGCGTCGGTCAGATGCAGCTGGAATTTATTGGTTTCTTTCAGATTGTTTTGTGAGAATTGCAGTGTGAGCTGGCTCAGTTCCTTGCTGATTTCCCTGAACTTTTCCTTATCTTCGGGTGATAGTCCGGCTCCGTTTCGGACAAATCCGTCGTAAGTTTTCTCCAGCAGCGTCTGTTCTTCGGGCGTTAATGGGCGATGATGCTCGTAAACAGCCTTGATTCTTGCAAACAGTTTCTCGTTCAACAAGATGTTGTTGGCGTGTTCTGTCAGGATGGGAGACATCTTTTGTGCCAATGCATCCATGTCATCGTTGGTTTCTGCGCTCAACAGGTTGAAGAATACGTTGCTGACCCGGCTTAGCAGATTATCAGGAACGTTGAAAGCTATGGTGTTGTCGAAAGTCGGCGGTTCGGGATTGTTGATGATTTGTTCCGTAAGTTCGTCATCTTGTCTGATGCCTTCCATGAATGCCGGTTCGTAATCTTCCAGCCGTATGTCGTTGAATGGTGCCGTTTCGTGCGGCGTTTCATAAGTCTTTTTTAAGAACGGATTGATTCTTTCTTCTGCTGTATGGTTGACTGTTTCCATGATTTCTGTGTTTTGTTTATGGGTCTTTTTTATCGTTCCTGGAGCAATTTTTCCAGTGCCGGGATGATGATTTTTCTCCGTTTTAGCAGTATCAGGCCTTTTTGTTGCAGGGCATTCAGGGCATAAGAGACGTTCATACGTGGTTCATTGATTTGTTGGCCCAGATCTTCCATGCTGATTTCCAGTATTTTCTCTCCTGCCGGATAGGTGCTGTGCATGTGAATGAAGTTGATGATACGCTTCTCTGTGTTGCCCGAAAGGTTATGCCACAGCCATCGGGTCTGCCGGTAAATCTGAGTAGACAACAGGTTGATGATGTTCAGTCGGAATACTTCAAAGTTACTGTATAGCAGAGTGACTCCTTCTTTGGGGATGACAATGGCGCGCGCTTCTGTCTGTGCCATAAACGTATGTGTGTAGTAAGGCATGATGCCGTAGAGGGCTTCAGGTTGCAGGACTACAGGTGACTGCAGCCGCTCGTGGAAAATAAAGCGGTTATTGTCTGAATGAGTGTACATGCGCATTGTTCCACGGTAGACGAGGATAAGCTCCTTGCAGGGATGGTCTTGCTCGGCCAGCGGCTTCCCCTCACCGTATTGGACCAGCCGATGGGGGATAGAGGTGGCGAATTGCGCCAGCTCTCTTTTCCCGATTCCTTGGAACAGCGGCAGGTCGTTCAGTATGTCTAACGTGAAATTCTCCATGAGGCAGGCTTCTTTATCGGTTGATCAGTGTATCCAATGCCGGTGTCGTGTAAATCTGGTTTTTGCCTTGTTCGTCGGCATAAATGAGGTAGGCTTGCAGTTCCGGATGGGCCTGCAGCACTTGTTTGGCTTCGTCGAGTCCGAGCACCATGAAGGCTGTGGCATAGGCATCTGCTGTAGCACAGTTTTTGGCCAGCACTGTGGCCGACAGTATCGAGTGCTGCACGGGATAGCCGCTGTGCGGATCGATGGTATGGGCATACTTCTTCCCGTCTTTATAATAGAAGTTGCGGTAGTTGCCCGACGTGGCAATGCCGACTCCGCTGACATTCAGAATGGTCTGGATTTCGTTGTTTACGCTCAGACTGTCGTCTACAGGCTTGTTGATTCCTACTTTCCATTTCTGCCCCTTTTGATTCAGACCTTTCACAACGATCTCGCCGCCGATTTCTATCATGTAGTTGCTGATGCCTTTGCGGTCGAACAGGGCGGCTACGACGTCGCTGCCGTATCCTTTGGCGATAGCACTGCAGTCCAGCAGTATGCGTGGGTCGTTTTTGGCGATTCGGCCGTTTTCATCCAGGCATACATTCCTGAAACCGACGAACTGAAGGATGCTGTCGATTTGTTCTGCGGTGACTTCTTGACTGTTTTTAAAGCCGAATCCCCACAGGTTCACGAGCGGAGCCACTGTAATGTCGAAGGCACCGTTTGTGTTTGCACTGATTTCTTTGGCCAGTTGAAACACTTCTATGAACATGCTGTCCGGCAAGACGTCTTCATTGTTGTTGATTTTCGTAATGATGGAAGCTTTGTTGAAAGGCGAGAGTGAGGCATCCACTTTTTGCAGTTCGGCTTCAATCTCTTTTTTCAGGCTGGAGTCATACTGATATGTGACGTGATAGAACGTGCCGAATATGGCTCCCTCTTCTTTCTGAAACGGTATCGGCTGCTGTTGATTGCGGATGATGTAAATGGAGCCGATGATGAGGAAAAGAAGGAAGGGAAGTTGCCAGCGCAGTTTTTTCTTCTTGTTGTCCATGAATGTCTAACTTAGATGTTCTATAATGATTTTAATACCTATTCCGATGAGAATCACTCCGCCTATGGGTGCTGTAGGGAACGGAATCCTGCGTCCGAGGTTAATGCCGATGTACAGGCCGCATACGGTGAGCAGGGACGAGATGACGGCAATGACGGTGACAGGCATGCAGATGGAACTCCACGTGTTGAGTTGCATGAACGCCATGGAAACCCCTACGGCCATGGCATCGATGCTGGTGGCCAGTGCCAGCGTAAGAATGACTTTGTAGTCCAGCGGGTTGAAACGCGGTTCTTCCTGTTTGCCCCGTTTGCCTTCCCTGATCATCTGTATGCCGATGAAAGCCAGCAGGCCGAATGCAATCCAATGGTCTATGGGAGCCAGTATATGACTGAACAGATTGCTCACGAACCAGCCGATGGTGACCATTCCGCCCTGGAACAGTCCGAAGAGCAGAATCATGGTGAGCATAGGATGTGGAACGACACGCTTGGCCACCGAGCCGGTGGTTATGCTTACGGTGAAACAATCCATGGCTAAAGCGAGACCCAGCAATGTGGCTTCTGTGATGTGCATGCAGGTTTGGTGTTTATATGTCGAAGATGATATTAAACGTGCCGCCGAGGCAGGAGTTTCCGTTTTTTCCGAAGCCGGGAATGTACCATGGGGGACTTTCCGGAGCTTCTGAATGGCTCATGCGCATTTTGTAGCGCACGTTCCACCCCAAATGGAAGATGCCCCAGATGCGCGTTTCCAGTCCGAATACGACCTCACCCCAATGTGAGTTGGCCGACAGACCGTTGAAGACGAAAGGGACTTCCACATTCCATACCGGATCGGCGAAGCCCGGTGAGCTGACGTCGTACTTGAATGAGGTGAAGGCGTAGCGTATGCCCACGTACAATCGGTTGCCCGTTTGCCATTTCTTGGTAAAGTTATAGTCCATGCCGATGCGGAAATAGGGAGCCTGTGTCTTGTAGGTGTTGCCGGTCTCCGTCCCTTCCTTGTCGCTCTCGCCATATCCAAGCTCAAAGACAGGGAAGTATTTTTCCTTGAAGTTCAGTCGTGCGGCTACTTCCATTTGCGAATAGTCTGAGTTCATCACCTTCATGATGGCTCCCACGAGGTCGGCCGATACGGATACACCGCCAAAGACCGGGGCCTCTTTCTGCGTCAGGTCTTCTGTGGCTGCCGCAGTCTCCTCCTCCGGCAGTCTGCCGCCGTCGGGCCGGGCCTGCAGGAGTGACGGAAACAGCAGGCTAACGATTATCAGAACGGAAATATATTCTAAAGTTCTCGGATACATTATAATTGATGTTCGGATTGGTGACGGTTACGGAGTCTATCAGTCGCGACGTCCACCGTACTCCTGTGACATAATGGAACATGGAGGCGGGACAGTCGGGCGATTCATAGTGCGGAATGTTCTGTTTGTCTATCCAGATGGTGTCTTCGCGCCTGCGTCGCAGGGTGTCGGTGAACTGCAGAATCAGTGTGTCTGTCGGTGAGCTGTAGCTGACC
This sequence comes from uncultured Paraprevotella sp., assembly GCA_944321365.1. GTDB lineage: Bacteria > Bacteroidota > Bacteroidia > Bacteroidales > Bacteroidaceae > Paraprevotella. The sequence goes on along the minus strand of CALULA010000005.1, from coordinate 33,698 downwards.
GGCAGTTCGACGCCGGAGCCGTTCTGCAAGCGGTTCACCAGTATGGAGTCTGTTCCGGCGGCTGTGACAGTCAGCGTGTCCAGCACGCTTATGGCTACGGCACCGTCCTCGCCGGCGGCATAGAACCCGTATGTGCTGTAGACCACATTGTTGATGGGGCAATCGGTCGACTCGCACGCCGTGATGATGGCCAGCAGGCATGCCGTCACCGGCAGGCTGGCGGTTATCCCTTTGAGTTTTTTCTTCATTTCGGTGATATGCGGTAAAAGAGAGACAGCCGGTTAAATTTCTTTTTCTATCTGATAGTTGTTGCGTTCCGGTGCGTTCCGGCTGATAAGTTCTCCCAGGAATCCGGTCAGGAACAGCTGTGTGCCCAGCAACATGGTGGTCAGGGCTATGTAAAAATAGGGGGAGTCTGTTATCAGGCGGTATTCATATCCGCAGTACATGTCGTGCAGTTTGTTGATGCCGATGATGCAGACTGCCACAAAGCCCAGGAAAAACATGAGGGAACCCAGGAAACCGAAGATGTGCATGGGCTTGACACCGAACTTGGAAAGGAACCATAGTGTGAGCAAATCGAGATAGCCGTTGAAGAAACGGTTCAGTCCGCCGAACTTCGTCTTGCCATACTTGCGTGCCTGATGGTGGACCACCTTCTCGCCGATTTTGTCGAATCCTGCGTTTTTGGCCAGGTAAGGTATGTAGCGGTGCATCTCTCCGTATACTTCGATGCTCTTCACCACCTCCTTGCGGTAAGCTTTCAGGCCGCAATTGAAGTCGTGCAGGTTCTTGATGCCGCTCACAAGTCGCGCCGTGGCGTTGAACAGTTTTGTGGGAATGGTCTTCGACAGCGGGTCATAACGTTTCTGCTTATAGCCCGACACCATGTCGAACCCGTCGGTCACGATCATGCGGTAGAGTGCAGGGATTTCATCCGGAGAGTCCTGCAGATCGGCATCCATGGTGATGACCACATCGCCTTCGGCCCGCTTGAAACCGCAGTACAGGGCCGGACTTTTACCATAGTTGCGGCGGAATTTGATGCCTTTTACGCAGCTATTCTTTTCTTGCAGTTCTTCGATGATTTGCCATGAGCGGTCGGTGCTGCCGTCGTTGACGAAAATAATCTCGTAGGTGAACCCGTTGGCGTTCATGACGCGCTCTATCCAGGCATGCAGTTCCGGCAGTGACTCTTCTTCGTTGTAAAGGGGGATGACGACTGATATGTCCATAATTCGTTTTATCGTTTGAGTGTGTTTGCGTCTGATTTCCTCCCGAAAATGCCGATCCATGCGGTCGGTATGGACAGGATGAAGCCCAGCAGGAGGTTATAGACCAGAAATTCAAAAGTCAGTTGTATGGGAGTGATCTGCTGCAACTGGGCTGTGACGTCCGCCACAACTGCTGTCACGTCCTCACCCGGCATCATGCTTTGCATCATGGCGGCGGCTTCCGGCTGCTGCATCACTTCGGTGTAGGTCCTGATGAGCAGTCCGTCATCGATGAACCTGAAGTAGATGAACTGGGCTATGGCCATCAGAAGGGAAGCATACATGAAGATTTGCGTGCTCATCCACCATGCCTGCCGGAAGCGTATGGCTGCCACGTCATGCCGGAATTTGCGGATAAGATAGCCCGCAATGGCGACAGACACCATGCCGATGAGCAGACTGGCATTGCCTACGAGCGGTTGTGTCAGGCCTGCGATGAAGAATGCAAAGCTGACAATCCACATCAGGCCTACGATTGTGCCGTATTGTGCCGCATAGGCACGGAGTTGAGTGTAATTTGTCTGTTCCATGTCAACGCTTGTCTTTGTACTGCAAAAATACGAAAAACCCTTGTAATAGACGAATAAAAACAGAATATTGATGTTTTTTTGCGCTTGCGGATGCCTGCGTGCCGTCTGTTGTTGCCGATGAGGCTGGAACTGTGTGACGAAAGGCGGACCGCCGGGCGCGTGATTTTTGTGCGCAAGACCGAAACCGTTTGTGCGCAAGACCGAAACCGTTTGTGCGCAACGCGGATTGCAGTGGTGCGCAAGGCTGTCGGCGGGTGGGATGTCCCGGTGCTTTGCTTGTCCGGAATCGCCGTGTTTGCTTTCCCGTCGGAAGAGGGCGGTGATGAAAAAACAAAAAAGAGGTCTTCAAAGTTTGGAGAGAAAGCAGAAAGTTCGTACCTTTGCAGCCACAAACGGGAAAGTCCTGCACGGCCAGCTCCCTTCGAATCCCCCAGGGCTTGATCGCAGCAAGGGTAGTTGGTTGTAGCGGCGCGATGCAGTAAGCTTTCCCACCCGCCTCTTTAGCTCAGTTGGCCAGAGCACGTGATTTGTAATCTCGGGGTCGTTGGTTCGAATCCGACAAGAGGCTCGAAAAGGTTCTTTGGAGAAGGCGAAACAGTTGGCGTTTCGCCTTTTGTTTTTCAGTGAGATATGGTGAGCGGGAAATATTATAATGAAGTGATTCAAGAGCGTCTGGAGGCATTTGTCCGGACGGAAAGCTGGGAGGGGCTGACAAGTTATCTGGACGGTTTGTCGCACCGTGACTTCCGGATGGCGGGTTTCATCATGTCGGAACGGTTCATGCCCCGGATGGATACCCCGTTGTTTTGGAATTTGTTTTATGCCTTGTTGGCTTATGACTCTAAGGCTTTTCTGATGACCATGCTCAAGTCGGTGCCTTTACGCCGGCGGCAGATGGGGTTCAGCCTGTGTCGGGAGGACGGCTATCGCAGGGTGGCTGCTTATCTGAATCAGTGCGGAACGGACATAGACCGGTCCAAATTTATTTCTTACATGCTCGGAGTGTTTGCGGAAGAGGTTGACGAGTTGGAGTTCCTTTTAGTCAGCCTGCACGTAGACCATCCCCGCGAACGCATGCATTATCTGTTGCGTGGCGAGGGATTGGGCTGCTATTATCTGCTGTTCAAGGCGATGCGCCAGACTGAGCACGACCGTGATTTGCTGACGGGCTGCTGCCGTTTCCTGATGAGGAAGGGCGATGCCTTGTCGTTCAATCTGGCCAGTGTGGCCAAGGCCTATTTCGATTTGCCGCAAGTCAAGGGCACTTTTTCCCTGAAGCTCGATCCGTATCAGCTGGGACGTTTGGAAATGTCGTATGCGTCATTCCGTCGGGTGATGCAGAGCATCTGATACAGAGAGGCCCGGCAGTCGGTTGTGCCGGGCCTGTTCCTGTTTTCGTGAATGTGGCTGGTTTATTTCTGTTTAGGGTCGAACGTCAAGTCCACCACATTGGCGTCCTTGAAGAATTTCGCGGCGAACTGCTGCACTTCTTCAGGAGTGATGGAGGAAACCAGTTCTTCCATGTTGGCCGGGTCGTCCAGATTTATGCCCGTTTTGTAGTAGTTCACCAGTGTGTTCATCCAATAACTGTTGTGGTGTTTGCTCTGTTCCCTTTCTTTCAGTCTGTTTTTCACCACTTTTTCCAGCTCTTCTTCCGTCACGCCGTTGCTGATGACGTTGTCCACCTCTTTGTAGAGCAGGGGTTTCAGTACGGTCGCTTTTTCCGGGTTGCAGTCAAAGCTCATGGTCATGTCGTAGTGGTTGTAAGGCTCGCGGGTGGCCGATCCGCTGGCATATACCGTGTATGTTCCGCCCGCCTCCTCGCGTATGGTGTTGAGGTAGCGTGTGGTGAGGATGTTGCCCAGCAGCTGGATGATGTATAGCTCTTTGACGTTGAACTTCATTTCTTTGTTGAACAGCAGGATGACTGTGGATTTCGGAGTCTCCATGTCGAGCGTGATGACCTTTTCCACCTTGCCTTTCGGGTTGCGCACCTTGCGGTCTGTCCACTTCTCGTGGCGGTAGGTCGAGGGAATGGCACCGATGTATTGTTCCGCCATGGCTCTGGCCGTGTCTTTGTTTACGTTGCCCACGATGAAGAACGTGAAGTCGCTGCCGTCGCTGATACGGTCACGATAGGTCTGTTCTATGCGGTCGATGGTCAGCTTGTCCACGTACGCATCGTTGAACAGCTGCACGCGCGGGCTGTAGTTGTTGGCAATCAGCGACAGGGAGTCGCGGATGATGGTCTGCGGCTGTCCGGCTATCTGCTTGGCGTAGATGCGGTTTTTCTCGATGATCACCTTGTGGGTGAGGGTGTCGAACCGCGGTGCCGTGAAGCGCAGGTACAGGAGCTGCATCATGGTTTCAAAATCTTTCGGTGTGGAACTGCCGTCGATGTTTTCATACAGTGCGTCGACCGATGCGTCGCATTGTGCGGTCTTGCCCGTGAGCAGCTTGTCGAGCGCGATGTCGTTGTAGCTGCTTATGCCATAGGCTGAGGCAAACTGTCCGGCATTCGACGCCGCCGGCAATATGTTGATGTCGGCATACAGTGATGAACCGCCCGGACTGTAAGCAAACAGATTCACCTGGTCTTTTTCGAAATCGGCCTTGCGGAAGATTACTTTTGCGCCGTTGCTCAGGGTCCATTCTTCCGCACCGAACTGCGGAAGCTGCCGGGTCTGTATTGTTTTTCCGGCTGTCGGCAGTTGGTCAATCAGAGAGCCGTTCACGCCCTTTTCCTCATAAGCCGTCACTTCGCGCCCTTCCATATCGGCCACAATGCTTCGGGCTTCGCTTTCGGTCAGATGAGTCACGCCTTCGCTCGGTCCGCTGATGATGATGGTGCGGTTGTCGGGTTTCCACCATGCTTTGGCCTGTTGTGCGATTTCTTCTACGGTGATGGCGGGCAGAATCTCTTTAATGGCAGCCACGTAGTCGTCTATGTAGACGAATGCCTGGTTTTCCAGGAAATAAGACTGTATCTCCTCCGCATACGTGTCGTTGGTCGTCTTGTCTTTGTCCTTGAGCATAGACTCCAGTGCGGTCATATAGTTCGTTTTCACCCGCTCCAGTTCCGATGCCGTGAAACCATGCTGGCGGATTCGTTCGTTTTCTTCCAGTATGCCGGTCAGAGCTTCTTTTTCCTCGTTCGGTCTGGCCGTGGCATGGATGGAGTAGCCGTAATATCCCCGTGCCGCCTTGTGGAGGTTTATCGAGCCGCCCAGATAGGGTGCCTCACCGCTTTGTATCTTCTCGCTGATCCGGTTGGCGGCCATGCTGTTGTAGAATCCGATGATCAGTTGATTCTTGAGATCCTGATATGTTGCGTATCCCTTGCCGTCGTATTCCTCTGCGCGGAAGATGCGCAGGAGCTGCACGTAGGACGATGTGGCCTCTTTGTCCGTGGCCAGACAGAAATAAGTCTCGTCGTGAGGCGGGATGTCGAAGAACGGACGGGGCTGCGGGTTTTCCACTGCCGGGATGGAGGAGAACAGTTTCTTAATCTTCTGTTCCATCTTCTGCACGTCGAAATCCCCCACGATGGTGATGGCCTCCAGGTCCGTGCGGTACCATTTGTGGTAGAAGTCGCGCAGGGTCTCCGGCTTAAACGTGCGGATGACGTCCATGTCGCCGATCACATCGCGCTCTGCGTATCTTGAGCCCTTGAAGATGACGGGTAGCGTCTGTTTCCTGAGGCGGTTGGAGCTGTCATTGCCTCGGCGCCACTCTTCGGTGATGACTCCACGCTCCTTGTCGATTTCCTTCGGGTCGAGCGTCAGATAGTAGGACCAGTCGTGCAGGATCAGCAGGCAGGTGTCTATCAGGCTCTCGTCCGTCACCGGCACGTCACTGATGTTGTACACCGTCTCATTCTGCGAAGTGTAGGCGTTTAAGTTGTAGCCGTAGGCCACTCCATGGCGTTCCAGGGTAGAGACCATGCTGTTGCCCGGAAAGTTCTTGCTGCCGTTGAACGCCATGTGTTCCAGAAAATGGGCCAGACCGTCCTGGTCATCGTTTTCGAGCAGTGCGCCTGCATTGCGGATGATGAAGAAGCTGGCGCGCTCCTTTGGCTCCTCATTGTGACGCAGGTAATAGGTTATGCCGTTCGGAAGTTTTCCCGTAATGACATGGGGGTCGGCGGGTAGTCGTTTGTTCCAGTCTATAGGCTGTGCGTAGCCCAGCAGGCAGGCGAAAAGCACAGACAGGAAAATAATGCTTCGTTTCATGTTCTGTATGGAATGAATTTGTAACTCGTTTGTGTTTATTCTTTGCGGTTGTCTTTATCGCGTATCTCGACTCTTCGGATTTTTCCGCTGATGGTTTTGGGCAGTTCGTCTACAAACTCAATGACTCTGGGGTATTTGTAGGGTGCGGTGACCCGCTTTACGTGGTTCTGCAGTGTCTTGATGAGATTTTCTTTGTCCACATCTTTATATTCTTTGGCCAGCACGATGGTTGCTTTCACCACTTGTCCTCTGATTTCGTCCGGTACGCCGGTGATGGCACATTCCACCACGGCCGGGTGAGTCATCAGTGCACTTTCCACTTCAAACGGTCCGATGCGGTAACCGGAACTTTTGATAACGTCGTCCACTCGTCCGACAAACCAGTAGTAACCGTCCTCGTCTTTCCAGGCCACGTCGCCCGTGTAGTAGATGCCGTCGTGCCATGCCTCGTGGGTCAGTTGCGGGTTGCGGAAGTATTCCTTGAACAGTCCCAGCGGCTTCCCTTTGGATGTGTGGATGACGATCTGGCCCTGTTCGTTGGGGCCTGCCGGCGTACCGTCAGCTTTCAGCAGGTCTACGTCATACTCCGGATTGGGAACTCCCATGGAACCGGGCTTTGGAGTCATCCATGGGAATGTGGCGATGGTGAGGGTGGTTTCGGTCTGTCCGAATCCTTCCATCAGTTTGATGCCGGTCAGTTTGTAGAATGTCTCGAACACTGCCGGGTTCAGTGCTTCTCCGGCTATTGTACAATACTGTAGCGAAGACAGGTCATACTGTGTCAGATCTTCGCGGATGAGGAAGCGGAATACGGTCGGCGGTGCGCAGAGAGACGTAATGTGATAGTCTTGTATCATCTGCAGGATGTCGGCCGGATGGAATTTCTCGTGATCGTAGACAAAGACAGTCGCGCCGGCTATCCACTGTCCGTAGAGCTTTCCCCAGACAGCCTTTCCCCATCCGGTATCGGCAATGGTCAGATGCAGGCTGTCTTTGTTCAGGTTGTGCCAGTAACATCCCGTGGCGATATGGCCGAGCGGATAGGTGAAATCGTGGGCGACCATTTTGGGCTCTCCCGTTGTTCCGGACGTGAAATACATCAGAGAGATGTCGTCATTGGCATTCGGGTGATCGGGCTTGCGGAAAGGTGACGCCTGTAATACGCCTTTCTGGAAGTCTTTGAATCCGTTCGGGATGATAGGTCCCGTGGAGACATATTGTTCTACAGAGGGAGAATAGGGGATTGCGTCTTTTACATGGTTCAGAATTACTTCTTCTCCGGCGCAGACAATCATCTTGATGTCGGCGGCATTGTTGCGGTATACGATGTCTTTTCCGGTCAGCAGGTGGGTGGCGGGTATGGCAATGGCCCCGATCTTGTGCAAGGCGATGATGGCGAACCAGAATTCATAGCGGCGTTTGAGAATCAGCATGACACGGTCGCCGTGTCCTATGCCCAGGGATTGGAAGTAGGATGCCGTCTGGTCTGTATAGTTTTTAAGTTCGGCAAACGTAAAGTCGTGATGGACGCCATGGTCATTTGTCCAGCATAAAGCGATTTTGTCCGGTGCTTCTTGCGCCCAGACATCCACTACATCGTAGCCGAAGTTGAAATTTTCCGGGACTTTTACGTGGAAGTTTTGTATGAAGTCTTCTTGCGATGTGAAGTCTGTTTGGTCTAAAAATCTTTCCAACATAGTTCTTTTATCTTAAAATCAAAGCTACAGAAATCAGTAGTTGAAGTACAAAGGTACGAAATATAGGTCTATTTTGAGCCGTTACTTTGGAAAAAATATACGGAAAGGCTGTTTTTATGGTCTGTTTGACTCTTATGCCAGATCCACGACAGTGATGCCGGCCCCGCCGAATTGCACATGCTCGTCCCTGACATCCTTCACTCCGGCTACGGTGTGCAGATATTGCCGGATGAGCGTACGCAGTATGCCTGACCCCGTACCATGCAGAATCCTGACACGGGGAATGCCGAGCAATATGGCGTCATCGATGAAGTAAGTGACGGTTGTGAGGGCCTCGTCTCCCCGCATGCCCCGCACGTCGATGTCCTGTCTGAAGTTCAGTTTCTTCTCATATACGGCATCTTGTGTTTCTTTGCTGAGGTAGGTGGCCGCGCGTGTCTCTTCTTTCTTTGATGGCGGGTCGGCCCGTTCCAGCCGTTCTGTCTTGATGTTGGTGCGCATCATGCCGAATGTCACTATGGCATTCCGTCCGTCTGTTTCTTCTATGGTGCCTACGGCGGTCTGCCCTTTGATGCGCACTGTTTCTCCTGCCTGGAGCGGACGGTTTTGTTCTTCAGCCTCGCGCATGGCCTGTGTCATTTGCTGTCGGGCCTGTTCTTTGCGCAGTGCGGAGTCTGAAGCTTTTTGGGCTTTCCGTTCGGCCTGGCGTTTCTTCCGCTCTTGCAGTTGCTGTATCTTGCGGGCTATCCGGTCGTTGTCGTATTTGCTGTCGGCGTCTTTCAGATTATCTTTGAATGCGGTCAGCTCTTTTCTGACGGTACGTGTGTTTTCTTTTTCAGCCTGTGTCTCACGAATGGCCTTGATGGTCTGTTCGATTTTGGCATTGGAAGCTTTGAGCAGCTGTTCGGCATCCTCTTTGGCCTGTTGCAGAATGTCTTTTCTTTCGCGTTGCAGTGCTTCTATTTGTGCTTCGTATTGTGCAATGACTTTCTCCATTTCCTTTTCCCTCTGGTGGATGTTCTGGCGTTTGTTTTCCCAGTAGCGTTTGTCACGCACGATGTCTTGCAGATATTTATCCGCATTGATGTATTCTTTGCCCACCAGTTCCGAAGCATCGGCGATGACGTCTTCCGGCAGGCCGATTTTCCTTGCGATTTCCACGGCGAATGAGCTTCCGGGATTTCCGATCTGGAGTTGGTAGAGTGCCTGCATGTGTTGGCGGTCGTACAACATGGCACCGTTGATTACCCCTTCGTGGTCTTCTGCAAAATGTTTCAGGTTCTGGTAGTGAGTAGTGATGATGCCGAATGCTTTTTTCTGATTGAAACGCTTCAGGACGGCTTCGGCTATGGCCCCTCCGATCTGCGGTTCTGTTCCTCCGCCGAACTCGTCTATCAGCAGAAGGCTGGTATCTTTGCAGAATCTGATCATGTTTTTCATGTTGAGCAGGTGGCTGGAGTACGTACTGAGGTCGTCTTCTATGCTTTGTTCGTCGCCAATGTCGATGAAGAGGCTGTCGAAAATGCCGGTACGTGAATTTTCGCCTATGGGGACGGGCAGTCCGCATTGCATCATGTATTGGATGATGGCTACGGTTTTCAGGCAGACGGATTTCCCGCCGGCGTTGGGGCCGGAGATGATAAGTATGCGCTGTTTCCTGTTCAGCTCTATGTCCAGAGGTACTACTTTCTTGCCATGTCGGGCCAGCGAGAGTTTCAACAGCGGGTGGCAGGCCAGTGTCCAGTCTATCAACGGGCCGTTCTGGAGCTGTGGAGGCAGGGCGTCGAACTGCATGGCCAGTCCGGCTTTGGCGTGAATGAAGTCTATTTGTGCCAGAAACTCATAAGACTGGAGCAGTTCCCGGTAATGGGGACGCAGCTCTGCGGTGAATTCTTGTAGTATGCGTATGATTTCCCGTTGCTCTTCGGCTTCCAGTTCACGTATGCGGTTGTTGGCTTCCACTACTTCTGCCGGTTCTATGTAGACTGTACGCCCGGTGGCGGATTCGTCGTGTACGATGCCTTTCAGTTTCCGTTTCAGGGCCGGGGCTACCGGGATGACCAGACGGCCGTCGCGCATGGTCGGGGCGGTGTCTTTTTCCACCAGACCTTCCTGTTGGGCTGCCCGCAGGATAGAGTGCAGGGTACGCGAGATGCTGCCTTCCGTTGCGAGAAGTTCGCGACGGATGCGCAGCAATTCGGCGGAAGCAGAATCTTTGATTTTTCCGTATTTGTCGAGAATGCTGTCTATTCTCCGCACGGTTTGCGGAAACACTGCAACGTCTTGCGTCAGGCGTTGCAGGGCAGGATAAGGTGCAGTTGCCGGACGGGTGTTGTCTGCATCCTCGTCCGCCACGTCCCTGTTCAGGAATTTCACGATGTCGATGATGGTGGAGAGGGAGCGTTTCAGGTCGAACAGTTCCGCCACTTCAAGATAAGTGCCTTCCACGCGGATTCTTTTCACCGCCGGGCGCACGTCGTAGAAGTCTTGTTCGGGAAAGTCTTCCTCTCCCTGCATGATTTGCAGGAACTCTCTGGTGTGTTCGTGCAGTTCCTGAAGGATTTGTATGTCGGTAAGGAACGTCATCTGTTCCACTTTCTCCTGTCCCAGCGGACTCAGACAGTGTCCGGCGAGGAGGTCGCGAATCTCGTTGAAACCTATTTTCTGCTCAAAGTTCTGTGGATAAACCATGTCTTGTCATCAATATACGGGTGCAAAGTTAAGAAAAAGACGGATAAAAAACTCCCCCGTCCGATACTTTTCGGGACAGGGGAGCAGAGAATGGAATGTTTTTCCTTGCAGTAGGAATCAGTCTAAATAGCTCGGCGACTCTTCACCTACCATCCGGCGCAATTGTTGTTTCAGTATGCGCCACTGTGCGAACAGGTCGTGTTCGGGCTGGTGTTCGTGGTCGTGCATCGGGCTTTTGCAGAAGAACGACAGCCATGTCTGGATGCCGCAGAGTCCGGCACGTGCAGCCAGGTCGGAGAACAGCACGAGGTCGAGGGCGATGGGTGCGGCCAGAATGGAGTCCCGGCAAAGGAAGTTGACTTTGATTTGCATGGGATAATCCATCCATCCGAAGATGTCGATGTTGTCCCATGCTTCTTTGTTGTCCTTGCGCGGCGGATAATAGTTGATGCGCACTTTGTGATAGACGTTGCCGTAGAGGTCCGGATATTTTTCCGGTTCAAAGATATTCTCGATGACAGACAGCTTGCTGACTTCCTTCGTCTTGAAGTTGTCCGGATCGTCAAGAACTTCACCGTCGCGGTTGCCGAGGATGTTGGTGGAGAACCAGCCGCTCACGCCGAGCAGACGGGTCTTGAACATCGGAGCGAGTACGGTCTTCATCAGCGTTTGTCCGCTCTTGAAGTCTTTGCCTGCAATGGGCACGTTCATTTTCTTTGAAAACTCCCACATGGCAGGGATGTCCACACACAGGTTGGGTGCGCCCATCACGAACGGAGCGCCTTCTGCGACAGCGGCGTAAGCGTAGCACATACTGGGAGATATGTGTTGCGTGTCGTTGGCTTTCATGGCTGCTTCCAGCGCAGACAGAGATGCGTGCACTTCGCTTTCGGGGATGTAGATTTCCGTGCTGGCTGCCCACAGCACCACAATGCGGCTGCACTGGTTGGCCTCCTTGAAGTTGCGGATGTCCTGACGCAGCTGTTCCACCATCTCCCAGCGTGTGGCCGTCTGCTTGATGTTCGTGCCGTTCAGGCGTTTGGCCCAATTGTGGTCGAATGCGGCCGCCATGGGACGGATGGCCTGCAGCTCTTCTTTCACAGGATCTATGTCTTTGCTCTGCAACACTTCTGCATATATGGCAGCGTCGTAGGCGTTTTCGGGGAAGATGTCCCAGCCGCCGAACACGATGTCTTCCAGTCTGGACAAGGGGACAATATCTTTGATGTTCCGTTCTACGTTATCTTGCATTTTCATGCGTCCCATCTGGCTGACGGAGCCGATGGGTTTTGCTATTCCGCGACGAGCAGACAGCACACCTGTCATCAGGGTTGTGGCGACAGCCCCTCCCACACCTACGATCAGTACGCCGAGTTTACCTTCGGCTTTTGCGATTTCTTTTTCCATTTTTATTTATGATGTTTTTACCACAGTTCTTTTTGCACCGCAAAGTTTGATTTTATTTCTGGGATTCCCAAACTTGAGTTTTTAGGACTGCTGATTTGGGATAGTTTCAAGGTTGTTTGGGACATTCCTTTCAAATAATCAGGTCACTTTGTAAGAGTGAATGTGTTTATTTTGCAAATCAATTCTTACGAGGTAGGCTATGAAAGAAAATGTTTTGTTGATTGGTAACGATTTCAGTCTGATAAAAGGAAAGGATGTGCTGTCTGACGGTCATCTGGCATTGATGGGCATTGCCGGAGGCATCTCTCCGCGGATGGCGAAGTTGGGGTGGATCATGATAGTCATTATAGTGTCCGGAGAAACGTCATGCACAATAAACGGAAAGGAATACGCGTTGCGTGCGCATGATATGCTGGTTGCTCTGCCCGACAATATATTGAAGTCCGAAAGGGCAACTGATGATTTGAGCATCAAATGCATCTGCATTTCGCGGCAGTTGCTGGAAAAGTCTTTTTCCTTTTCCATGTATAATTGGGATGTGATGTCTTTTCTTGTTTCCCATTCCGTGCTGAGTCTGCAAGAGGATGAATATGCGCGCTTTTCCGCCTATTACGAGCTGATGTCGCGCAAGCTGGAAAACCAGCAGCAGTTGTGCTACAAGGAGTCCATGCAGTGTTTGCTGAAGTCGTTCCTGTTCGACTTCTACGGGGTGGTGGGGCGCAACGTATCCTCCGACATGCAGGGCTATTCGCAGGGCAACAAGCTGTTCAGGAGCTTCTTGGATTTGCTTTCATCGGTTTATCCCAGGCCCCGTTCTGTTTCCTTTTATGCGGGAAAGCTGAATGTGACGCCTAAATATTTGTCTACGGTGTGCAAGTTGTGTTGCGGCCGGACGGCGTCGGCTGTCATCCATAAGGCGGTGGTGGGCGACATATCCAACCTGTTGTGCTATTCCACCAAGAGCATCAAGGAAATCATGGTGGAACTGGATTTCCCGTCGCTGTCTTTCTTCGGGAAGTATGTGAAGCGGCATTTGGGTATGGGGCCGAAGGAATATCGTGCCAAATGGTTATCCTAATACCACGTCGAGTACCATCATCAGGGCAAAGCCGGCGGCGAATCCGATGGTGCCCATATTGGAATGACGTCCCTGTGAGGCTTCGGGGATAAGTTCTTCTATGACCACATAAATCATGGCACCGGCAGAAAAAGCCAGCAGGTAAGGCAGAATGGGGGTGACATACGAGGCCAGGGCTATGGTGCACAAGGCGGCAAGAGGTTCTACGATGCCGCTGAGTGCGCCGATGGTGAAAGCCTTCAGCCGGCTGTTGCCTTCGCTTCGCAGGGGCATGGATACGATGGCGCCTTCGGGGAAGTTCTGGATGGCGATGCCCAGCGACAAGGTCAGCGCACCGGCCATGGACAGATAAGCGTTCTGTTCCAGTGCGGCGGCAAGTGCCACTCCCACGGCCATACCTTCCGGAACGTTGTGCAGAGTGACGGCCAGTGCGAGCATGCTGGTGCGCGACAGGCGGCTGTGCGGCCCTTCGGGTGAGCTGCTGCCGATGTGCAGATGCGGGGTGATGCGGTCCATGAGCAGCAGGAAGGCAATGCCCGCCATGAAGCCCGCGACAGCCGGAAGTACACGGCCCGCGCCGTCTGTCCCGCTCATCTCCATGGAAGGGATGAGCAGCGACCATACGGATGCCGCAACCATGACGCCGGATGCAAATCCCAGTAGCGTCTTTTGCAGCAGTTCCGGAATCTGTCTTCGCATGAACAACACGCAGGCCGCTCCTATGGCAGTGCCGGTGAAGGGCAATAATAATCCGATTGTAAGTCCGTTCATCATTCTGCAAGTAGGGTTGTGATGCGCTGTGCCGACCTCTGTTCCGACCGGTTTTCCGCCGCAGTGAAAGCCCGCCCGTAGAGCACTGGTTTTCTGCTTGTCCCGCACTGCGCAAATCCTTGCGCATAACGGGAGGACTTTTTGCGCAAGGACAGAGACAGTCTTGCGCAAGACCGCCGCGTTTCCTGCTCCTGATTTTCACGGGCGCGTCCGCCGCTGCATGCCCGACGTGCGGAAGCCGGGTGTCCGTCCGTGTGAATCATTGTTACGGCCAACCCGGAGAACGTGGTCTTCGCGTGGCGCATTCATGATTGCGAAAATAGTCGGTTTGAATGATTTTTCCAAATGAAAGTCAGGCTATTTGGGCTGAATACCTGTTTTTGGGGAGCATATTCCTAAAAAATATTAATATTGGCGGATTTCCCTTCACTTGTTCGTAATCGTCAGTAAAAAACAAAAACGCGAGATGAACAAAGGTATCAGAATCATGGCCTGCGCGTTGGGGCTGTCTGCCGGAACGGCATGCGGCTTGCAGGCAAAAATAGAAACGGCGTCAGTGCCGAGGCAAATGTATTACGCCTGTCACAATGATGATTTCACGGTGAGGGTGCGTCAGGTGGGCGAGACGGACTGGGTGGATCTGTATGAGTATAAGATTAAGGTAGATATGGACACCGAATCGGAAGCATCGATGGTGCAGTTCGATTTCTCCGGCCGGGTGGAGGTGATGGTGCAGCTGAATAACGGAACGTTGGACACTGCCGTGGTCAGACCGTTGGCGCGGGGCATCCGTCCGGAAGTGAAGGGAAACACCTTGCGGTTCACCTTAGACCGTCCGCAGAAATTGTCGGTGGAGTGTAATGGCGACCGTCTGCACAATCTGCATCTGTTTGCCCATGCGCTGCAGACGGACGTGCCGCGCGAGGGAGATAAAGGCGTGATGTACTTCGGGCCGGGGCTGCATGCGCCGACAGACAGTATGAAAAAGACCTTCAAGGTGCCGTCGAACACGACGGTGTATCTGGCACCGGGAGCTGTCCTGCAGGGGGCGTTGGATTGCGACAGCACGGAGAATGTGCGCATTTGCGGACGAGGTATGATCTGGGAGGCCTACAACGGTATCATAGCCGGTTGGGTGAAAAATCTGACGGTAGAGGATATTACGGTGGTCAATCCCCGCTATAATACGATGACGGCAGCCGTGGCGGAGCACGTGACTGTGCGCGGACTGAAGTCGTTCAGCTATCAGGGTTGGGGCGACGGACTGGATTTCTACTGCACAAAGCACGTCCGGGTGGATGATGTGTTCCTGCGCAATTCGGACGATTGTATAGCGGTCTATTCTCACCGTTGGGATTACTATGGAGATACGGACGACCTGCAGGTGACCAATTCCGTACTGTGGGCCGACATTGCCCATGCCATCAATATCGGTACGCACGGCAATACGGCTACTGAGGGTGAGGTGATAGCCAATCTGCTGTTCCGCAATATAGACGTGCTGGAGCACGATGAGGACGACCGCGATTACCAGGGAGTGATGACGGTGAACGCCGGCGACCACAACTGGGTGCACGACGTGGTGTTCGACAGCGTCCGTGTGGAAAGCATTCAGGAGGGACAGCTGTTTCATTTGCGCGTGATGGATCTGCCCCGATATTGCACCGGGCCGGGGCGTCATGTGGAACGCATCACTTTCCGCAACATCTTTTACACGGGGCTGACCGAGAATCCTTCCGTCGTGCAGGGGTATTCTGCCGACAGGATGGTGCGCGACGTGCTTTTCGAGAACATCGTCATCAACGGCAGGCGTGCGGAACGGCTGGAGGACCTGGGCCTGAAAGTGGGCGGGTTCGTGGAGAACATCCGTCTGGAGTAGCGGCGGGGCGGCAGTTACTCTTTTGTAATCTCGCCTGCCAGACTGGTGTTCATCAGTCTGCGCACCTGGTCGGGTGGCAGGTTGTGTCCCAAAAGGAACATCAGTTTGGTCAGAGCGCACTCCGGCGTACTGTCGTAGCCGCTGATGACTCCTGCTTCCAGCAGTTGGCGTCCGGTCTCATACCGTTCCATTTCCACGCTGCCCGACTGGCATTGCGTGATGTTCACAATGACGATGCCCCGTTCGGAAGCCTCTTTGATGAGGCGGATGAACCATGGCTTTTGCGGGGCGTTGCCAGAACCGAAAGTCTTCATGACTACGGCTTTCAGGCCCTCGATGTGGAATACGGATGAGATGAGGCATTCCTGTATGCCTGGAAACAGTGTCAGCACTACCACGTTGGTGTCGAACAGATAGTGGGCCTTGAGCGGCTTGCCGGGTAGCGGGCGTCGCACGCGTTCCGGCTTGATTTTGATGTCTATGCCGCTATGTCCCAGGCAGGGATAGTTATAAGACTTGAATGCGTTGAACTTTTCGGCGTTGATTTTCGTGGTCCGGTTGCCCCGCATCAGGTCGCTTTCAAAATAGATGCATACTTCGGGTACCATGGCTGTCCCGTCGGGGTTTTTGGCTGCTGCTATTTCGATGGCGGTAATCAGGTTTTCCTTGCCGTCGGTGCGCAGCATGCCCATGGGCAGTTGTGAGCCTGTGAGTATGACGGGTTTCGACAGATTTTCCAGCATGAAGCTCATGGCAGATGCCGTGTAAGCCATGGTGTCGGTGCCGTGCAGTATGACAAATCCGTCGTAGCGGTCGTAGTTGCTTTCCACTATTCTGACCAGCCGCGCCCAGTGGTAAGGTTCCATGTCGGAGGAGTCGATGGGCGGCTCGAACGAGTAGGTGCTGATGTGGTAGTTGAAACGCTTCAGTTCGGGAACGAAGTTCAGCAAATGGTCGAAGTTGAAACTTTCCAAAGCTCCGGTTTCCGGGTTCTGAATCATACCGATGGTGCCGCCGGTGTAGATGAGCAATACGGAAGTGGAGTCGTCTGTCATGAATCTGCTGTTTTGTTGTTACCGTGCAAATATAAGGATAAATTCTGAACACCGGTATAAAAAAGCGGTCTGTTTCCTTCCTTTTCTCTTGAAGGGCGGAAAAAGAAAGTCCGCCGGATTCAGGGTGAGTCCGGCGGACAGCTTATGTGTTGCAGTGTCTGTCAGAAAAGTATCTTCACAATGGCATACCCTCCGAACAGCAGCCACAGATAAAGTATACCGGCCAGATAGAATGGCTTTGCACCGGCCTGTCTGAATTTGTCGATGCTCGTTTCCGCACCGAGGGCGGTCATGGCCATGGTGAGCAGGAACGTGTCTACGTTGTTGATGAAGCCCAGACAGTCTGACAGGGCTTTCTGGGGAATGAAGCTGGCCGACTGCAGGAGGGAATTGATGCCGATGACTATCAGAAAATAAAAAGCGAACCATGGTATGGTAATCTTGCTCTTGCCTGCGGTGTTGCCGTTGTCCTGTTTCCGTTTGCGTGACAGCAAGAGGCTCATTACGACTAATACCGGTGCCAGAAGTATGACGCGGATCATCTTGGTGATGGTCGCGGCGTCGGCCACGTTCCCACCGGCGGCGTCGATGGCGTTGCCGGCTCCCACCACGTGAGCTACTTCGTGCAGGGTGGATCCGACGTAGACGGCTATGGCCTGGTCGCTCAGTCCGTCCAGCCATCCGGCACGATATACGATGGGATAAAGAAACATGGAAAGTGTTCCGAAGATGACGACCGTAGAAACGGCCACGGCTGTCTTATGTGGCTCGCATCTCACTACCGGTTCAGCTCCCAGCACGGCAGCTGCGCCGCAGATGGCACTTCCCGTCGAAGTCATCAGTGCCGTTTGTCCGTCCATCTTCAGCAGCTTGCCGAAGAAAATGCCTGCCAGAAGTGTGCCGCATACGATGATAATGTCGGCTGTGACGGCAGGCAGGCCAATGGCAACTACCTGCTGGTATGTCAGCTTGAAACCGTACAACACGACGCCCGTACGCAAGATTTGTTTGGAACAGAACTTGATGCCGGGCACCCATGTCGCCGGCAGTTTGTTGCGAAGACTGTTGGCATAGAGCATTCCCAGTATGATACCCACGATTAAGGGACTGAACGAAAGACGTTTCACAAAGTCGAACTCTGCTATATAAAAAGCAGAGAACGAGAACAGAACAATGAGAAGAATGCCGTGCAACACTTCTCCTTTGTTTTCTTTGAACATAGGTTTTATGGGTTTGATGATTTTGAATGAGCTGTGATAAAAGTGCTGCAAAGGTAGGACAAAAAAGCAGAAAACAGGAAACATTCATCGCTTTATGTCTGCGGAGGGAGGCAAATATTGATGAATATCAAGAAAACGGTTGCCGGATGTCTGTGTGTATTTATACGGCAGGCGGGAAAAGCCGAGAGCCTTTGCGGCGTCGGGAAACAGACGGCAGACGGGCGGACACCTCGCTTTTCAGCCGGAGATGTCCGCCCGTCAGGTGTCAGGATAGGCTTTTCTTCATATCTCTGGGTAGTGCGTGCTTTTATCCGAAGCTGAACATGATGTCTGCTTTTTCGGAAACCCAGATGTCATTATCCTTCTTGCGGATAAAAATCTTGTTCTCGCGTGCCAGCCAACCTACGGCCAGTGCGGTGTCGCTCAGGCTGAGATGTAACTTTTCGGCTAATTGAGGCAGAGTGAGTTCCGTGGTCTCTTTGAGGGCATGCCAGACTTTGCCGGCGTTGCTTCCGATTTCTGCTTTGTACATAATGCTTATCTTTAGTGGTTAAAGGTATATGATTCTGATGAAAAACCGCAGTCGGGAAGTCAGGCCTGTACCGTGCGGCGGTTAGGTTTCATTACATGACGGATTTGCAGGGACTGCAGAGTCACGTTAAGTTATCTGACAGATGAGGTTAGATTTCTTCATAATGTTGTGTTGTTTTGCTTTTGACTACAAATATATCTCATTTATGATAATCCTAAAAGGCTTATAGCACTATTTTTTTGTCCGATTTGTATGTTTTTAACTTCCTGTTTGTCGTTTGTTCTCTCGATTTGTATTTATTTTGTTACACGGGACACCGAAATGACAAGTTTCAGTAAAACGGGTATGACATTCTGTATTTTGTATAGCCTTGGTTTCGGAGATTGCTGCTATTTTTGCATATCAGAAAGAAAATAATATGAAAAGGAATGGTATGAAAGTGAAGTTGGTCGGTTGGGTTATAGTCCTTTGGGCTTTGTGTGTAGGAAAGATAAGTGCGCAGAACGCCGCACAGGCTGCGGATAATGTCTTGGTGGCCTATTTCTCATGGTCGGGTAATACGCGTACGGTGGCCGGTTATGTGAAAGAGCTCACCGGGGGAGATCTGTTTGAGATAGCTACCGTCAAGCCTTATCCGACAGAATATCGTCAGTGTACGGAGTACGCTAAGAAAGAACAGCAGGCTGACGCACGTCCGGTGTTGAAAGGCAAGGTGGCGGACATGTCGTCCTATGATGTGATTTTTGTAGGTTTTCCCAATTGGTGGGGAACGGCACCGATGGCCGTATGGACGTTCCTGGACAGTTACGACTGGACGGGCAAGACGGTCATACCCTTCTGTACGCACGGCGGCGGAGGCGAACAGAAGTGTTTCAGCGATTTCCGTCGCCATATCGGGAAAGCCAAAACGAAGAAAGGCTTTATCTGTAACGGAGGAACAGTAGGGTCTGTGCGTCCACAGGTGGAAGCATGGCTGAAAGAAACAGGCGTGCGGTAAATCAGGTTATTGTAACATATTATAAAAAGAAAGTTTTATGTTGAGAAGAGTCAGACAGATTGCGGCATTCCTTTGCTTTTCCTTGATTACGTTGTTGTTTCTGGACTTTACGGGAGTGTCGCATTCCTATTTCGGGTGGTTGGCCAAGATTCAGTTCTTCCCGGCTTTCATGGCATTGAATATCGGCGTGCTGGTGGTTTTGGTGCTGTTGACCTTAATCTTCGGTCGGGTTTATTGCTCCGTGATTTGTCCGCTTGGGGTATTTCAGGATTTTGTGTCTTGGTTAGGGAATAAATATAAGAAGAACCGTTTCCGTTATTCTCCGGCATTGTCGTGGTTGCGTTACATTATATTGGTCCTGTTTGTCGCGATGGCATTGATGGGTTGGGGTGGATTGCTCGAACCGTACAGTGCCTACGGTCGCATGGCCTCCAACTTGTTTGCTCCGCTCTACCGTTGGGGCAACAATCTGCTGGCCTACATGGCCGAGCGGGCGGACAGCTATGCTTTCTATTCTGTGGATGTGTGGATGAAGGGATTGTCCACGCTGCTGGTGGCAGTGGTGACGTTCGTGGTGGTGGCCGTGCTGGCCTGGCGTGGTGGGCGCACCTATTGCAATACCATCTGTCCGGTGGGCACGTTGCTGAGCTTCCTGTCCCGCTTCGCCTGGCTGCGTCCGGTCATCGACACCTCCAAGTGCATCAACTGCAAGCTGTGTGAGCGCAACTGCAAGGCATCGTGCATCAATATCAAGGAGCACAAGATAGACTACAGCCGCTGCGTGACCTGCATGAACTGCATCGACAAGTGCCCCAAGGGTGCTATCCGCTATGCGCATGCTGCTGCGCCTGCCGCTCAGACTGAGGCGGCGAAGACCAGTGCCGACGGAGGCCGTCGTGGTTTCCTGACCGTTGCTTCGCTTTTTGCCGCCGGTTCGTGGCTGAAGGCACAGGAGAAGAAAGTGGACGGCGGACTGGCCGTGATAGAGGAGAAGAAAGTGCCGGTGCGCAACACTCCTCTGGTGCCGGCCGGTTCCGACAGCCTGCGTTCCTTTACGGCTCACTGTACGGCCTGCCAGCTGTGTGTGTCGGTCTGCCCTAATGATGTATTGCGTCCCTCTTCATCGCTCTCGCGTTGGATGCAACCGGAGATGTCCTACGAGCGGGGATATTGCCGTCCGGAGTGTGTGCGTTGTTCCGAAGTGTGCCCGGCAGGAGCTATCCGTCCCATTACGGTGGCCGACAAGTCGTCCATACAAATGGGACATGCCGTATTTGTGTACGAGAACTGTGTGGTCAATACCGACGGTGTGGAGTGCGGCAATTGTGCGCGTCACTGTCCGGCCGGTGCCATACAGATGGTGCCTTCGGTGGCCGGTGTGCCCGATTCGCCCAAGTTGCCCGTCGTGAACGAGGCACGCTGCATCGGTTGCGGAGCCTGCGAGAACCTGTGCCCGGCGCGTCCGTTCAGTGCAATCTACGTGGAGGGGCACGGGAAACACAGTGTTATTTAACTCAAAACAAACGCATCAACAATGGATAAGAAGAATAATGATATGAACAGACGGAAGTTCCTGAAGCTCCTTGGAGCCGGGGCTGCCGTCACGTCGGCTGCCATCTACGGCTGCGATTCCAAAGCCGGAAAGTCCGCTGCGGGCGGGGGAACCGGTGAGATTCCAACGGACAAGATGACCATGCGCACCAATCCGACCACGGGTGACAAGGTGTCGCTTCTCGGTTTCGGCATGATGCGCCTGCCGTCGGTGGGCGGACGGAGCGCCCGCGAGGGGAATGAAGAGATAGACCAGGAGATGGTGAACGAGATGGTGGACTATGCCATGGCCCACGGGGTGAACTATTTCGACACATCGCCCGCCTATTGTCGGGGTATGTCGGAACGTTCCACGGGCATCGCCCTGAGCCGTCATCCGCGCAACAGCTATTTCATCGCCACCAAACTGTCCAACTTTTCGCCGGACACCTGGAGCCGCGAGGCCTCCATCGCCATGTACCGCAACTCGATGAAGGAACTGCAGGTGGACTACATCGACTACCTGCTGCTGCACGGCATCGGGATGGGGAGCGATGGCATGAAAGAGTTCAACGCCCGTTACATGGACAATGGTGTGCTCGACTTCCTGCTGGAGGAACGTAAGGCCGGACGCATCCGTAACCTCGGCTTCTCCTATCATGGGGACATCCGGGTGTTCGACTACTTGTTGTCGCGGCACGACGAGTACAAATGGGACTTCGTCCAGATACAGCTGAACTATCTGGATTGGCGGTATGCCAAGCAGATCAATCCGCGCAACACGGACGCTGAATATCTTTACGGTGAACTGAATAAACGACACATCCCTGCTGTCATCATGGAACCGCTGCTGGGCGGACGCCTCTCCAACGTACCGGACAACATCGTGGCGCGCCTCAAGGAGCGCGAGCCGGAACGGAGCGTTGCCTCATGGGCCTTCCGCTTTGCCGGAAGTTTCCCCGACGTGCTGACCGTGTTGAGCGGCATGACACGGATGGAACACTTGCAAGACAACTTGCGGACTTATGCTCCGCTCAAGCCTCTGACGGAAGAGGAGTTCGCATTCCTGCAGGATACGGCCACGCTGATGATGCAGTTCGACACCATCCCCTGCAACGACTGCAAGTACTGTATGCCCTGTCCTTACGGTATAGATATTCCGGCTGTTCTGTTGCATTACAACAAGTGTCTGAACGAAGGGAATCTGCCGCAGGATTCGCGTACAGAAAGCTACCGTGAAGCACGCCGTGCCTTTCTCGTCGGTTATGACCGCAGTGTGCCGCGGCTCCGTCAGGCCAACCACTGTATCGGGTGCGGTCAGTGCAATCCCCATTGTCCGCAACGCATCGACATACCCGCTGAATTGCACCGTATAGATGCCTATGTGGAGCGTCTGAAACAAGAAACTTTATAATGACTCAAGTGGTTTTTTATGCAGGACTTGATTGATATGTTGCACCGTAGCGGCTGTTCCTGTGTGTTGCGGAACGGCAATGTGCACACTTACGAGCAGCGTGGAGTGGCCGACCTTTACGACCTGTTGCACCGTCATCCGCAGTTGCTCTGCGGGGCCGAGGTGGCCGATAAGGTGGTAGGCAAGGGGGCTGCGGCTCTCATGGTGCTGGGGCGGGTGAAGGAGGTCTATGCCGATGTCATCAGCGAACCGGCTCTGGCACTGTTTGCCGGTGCGGGTATTCCGGTGTCTTATGCCCTGTCGGTGCCGGCCATCCGCAACCGTGCCGGCGACGGCTGGTGTCCGGTGGAGACGCTGTGTCGTGATTGTGCTACGGCGGCAGACTGTCTGCCCCTCATCCGTGGGTTTATGGAGCGGAATGCAACTCGCGTGACTACGAAATGAATGTTTAAACACTTTAACAGATAGATTTATGGAAACGAAAACTGTGAAACTTTATGCTCCCGGTTACGTGGAGAAACGCACCTATATCATGGCGGTGCTGTTCGTGGCAGGAAATATCCTGTTGCCCCAATTGTTTCATTTGCTGCCGAAAGGCGGCATGACGTGGCTGCCCATCTATTTCTTTACACTGGTGGGCGCCTATAAGTACGGCTGGCGTGTGGGATTGCTTACGGCCATACTTTCCCCGTTGGTCAACTCATGGATGTTCGGCATGCCTGCTCCGGCTGTGCTGCCTGCCATCCTGCTGAAGTCTGTGCTGCTGGCAGTGGCTGCGGGTTATGCTGCCAACCGTTTCCACCGGGTGAGCCTGCCGCTGTTGCTGGCTGTGGTGGCTTTCTACCAGTTGGTGGGTACGCTGGGCGAATGGATCATGAGCGGTGACTTCTTCCTGGCCGTGCAGGATTTCCGTATGGGCTTGCCGGGGATGGCGTTGCAGGTGTTCGGAGGTTACGGATTTATTAAATACATTATATATAAATAAGGTATGTTTGGAATAGGAACGCAGGAGATTCTTCTCATTCTGCTGATTGTCCTGCTGCTCTTTGGCGGAAAGAAGATTCCGGAACTGATGAAGGGGCTGGGCAAAGGCGTGAAGAGTTTCAGGGACGGAATGAGCGGACTGGAGACTCCGCAGGACAAGGCGGCAGACCCTACTGTCGGTGAGTCCGGAAAGAAAGACGGAAAAGACACAACGGCAGGCAAGGATGAGCAAGCCGCAAGATGAGGCGACAGGGATATTCTGGGACCATCTGGACGCCTTGCGCGACTGTCTGGTGCGGGGTGTGGTGGTGATGGTGGTGTGCGGCCTCGCGGCATTCTTCTTCAAGGACGAACTGTTCCGCGTGGTGCTGGCACCGAAGGATTCCGGTTTTGTCACCTACCGTCTGCTGGAGCAGGCCGGGCGTTGGCTGGGGCTGGGGAGCGGCGTTGTGCCCGATTTCTCGGTGCGGCTCATCAACACGGGCCTGGCCAGCCAGTTCGTGATTCACATGAAGACAGCCCTCTATGCCGGTCTTTTCTGTGCATCGCCCTATCTGGTCTACCTTCTGTTCCATTTCGTCTCACCCGCCCTGTATGCCAACGAGCGGCGTTATGCCATCCGGGCGGTGGGAGCAGGCTACGTGATGTTCGTTCTGGGTGCGGCGTTGAACTATTTTCTCATCTTCCCGCTGACGTTCCGTTTCCTGGGCACTTATCAGGTCAGTGCGGAGGTGGAGAATGCCATCACCCTGCAGTCCTACATGGATACGCTGCTGACGATGAACCTGGCACTGGGCCTCGTGTTCGAGATTCCCGTACTGTGCTGGCTGCTGGCCTGCATGGGAGTGCTCGATGCTTCGTTCATGCGCCGTTACCGCCGCCATGCCGTGGTGGTGATTCTGGTAGTGGCCGCAGTCATCACGCCCACATCGGACGTGTTCACCCTGCTGCTTGTGGGCATGCCCATGTGGTTGCTCTATGAGGCCGGCATCTGGGTGGTGGCGCGTACCCGGCGTCAAAATGCACGGACAATAACGTGACGGATATTGTTTGTCGGCTATGATATAACCCGATATGTCAGCCTTTTGTTATGGAGGTGGGGCATATCGGGTTTGCTTTTTCTGCTTTTCCGGTAAGTTCGTGTTGTCTTACTTCACCACAAACCAGGGATTCAGCAGATTTTCCTTATTATAATGCAAGGGAGTCTGTTCGTCCGTGAGGTAGATGTTCTTGCCTGCAGAGCGGACGATGGCGTGTCCGGCTGCCGTGTCCCACTCCATGGTCGGGGCAAAGCGTGGGTAGACATCGGCCGTTCCCTCGGCCACCCGGCAGATCTTCAGCGAACTGCCGCAGGAGATGATGTGTATGTTCCCATATTCTTTCTCCAGTTGATGGATGTATTCCTCCGTTTCGGGGGACAGGTGAGAGCGTGAGGCCACGACGACAAAGCCCTTGGTGTCGGCCTGTTCCAGCGGAAGCCGGTCGGCCTTTTCCATCAGGTCGTCTGCCGACAGGCCTGCCGCATGGTGGTCGACATCGGCCATCTTGTAGGCTCCGATGCTCTCTTCTGCAAAATAGAGTGTGCGCGACACGGGGATGTACACCACACCCATCACCGGCATGCCGTTCTCCACCAGAGCGATGTTCACCGTGAACTCTCCGTTCCGTTTGATGAATTCTTTCGTTCCGTCCAGCGGGTCTACAATCCACAGGCTCTTCCATCCCTTGCGGATGCTGTAGTCCGTGTGCCGGCCTTCTTCGCTCAGCATCGGAATGGAGGTTTCTTTCAGTTCGTTCACGATGCGTTCGTGTGCGCGTTTGTCGGCAATAGTCAGGGGCGAGTTGTCCGCTTTCCGTTCAATGCCGAAGTTCGCTTTCGGGTCGTTGTACACTTCCAATATATCTTTCCCGGCCATCAGAGCTGCCCTGATGGCACATGTCAGTAATTCTCTTTGCATGTTTCTGAAATTATTTATACGGACAAAGATACTGAGTTTTTTGTGAAATGCCTGTTGTTCCGTGCTTTTTTTGCAGCATGGATGTGCAGAAAAGGCAGTGGGTCCGTCACCATTCTTTCCAGAATACGGGGCTGAACAGAATCAGTACGCTGAACAGTTCCAGACGCCCGATAAGCATCAGGAATGATACGATCCACATGCCGGCTTCCGGCATGCCGCTCAGGGTATATGCCGGACCGTAGTCGCCGAATCCCAGTCCTACGTTACCCAAGGCAGCTATGGCCGTAGTGAACGCTTCCAGAAAGTCGATGCCGCAAATCATGAGTAGGAAACAGCCGACCATGCTGCACAGCAAGTAGAAAATGGTGAACGTCGTGACAGTGTTGAGCATAGGGTTTGTCATCACGTGGCGGTTTACTTTCACCGGCAGTACGGCGTTGGGATGGATGAGGCGTTTGAACTCATTCCGTATAGCGTGATACAGAATGACGAAGCGCATGTTCTTTATGCCGCCCGCCGTGGATCCGGTGCAACCGCCGGCCAGCATGGCAAAAAGCAGCAATATCCACGTGAAATGAGGCCATAGCGTATAGTCGTCCGTAGTGAGTCCGCAGGAAGAATGGATGGTGGCTACCTGGAACAGTGCTTTCCGGAAGGCTTCTTCTACGGGATAGTGTTGACAGAATATCAGGGTGACGGTCACGATCAGGGTCAGCGCACCCACGGAACCGAGAAACCAGCGTGTCTCACAGTCGGTGAACAGCTTGCGGATTTTTCCTTTCATGCACAGCACCAGCAGTGAGAAGTTAAGGCTGGCGATAATCATGAATGCGGCTGTGGTGTATTCGATGAACGGAGAATTCCAGTAAGCTATGCTGGCCTGTCGGGTGGAGTAGCCTCCTGTTCCCATGATGCTGAATGCGTGACACACGCCGTCGAATAAGCTCATGCCTCCCATGCAGAGCAGGGTCGTGCAGGCGGCGGTGAGGATGATATAGACCGTCCAGAGGAGTTTGGTGGTCGTGCTGATTTTCGGATGAATCTTGTCGTGCGTCACGCCCGTGGCCTCTGCGCTGAAGAGTTGCAGGTTTCCTCCGCCGAAAATGGGCAGCAGGGCAATTGTGAAGCACACGATACCCAAACCACCCACCCAGTGGGTTAAGGCACGCCAGAAGAGTATGCCTTTGGGCATCGAGTCGATGTGGTCTGCGACAGTGAAACCTGTGGTGGTGAATCCTGACATGGTTTCAAAGAAAGCTCCCGCCACAGACGGTATCTCGCCGCTTGTATAGAACGGAAGCATGCCCAGCAGGGTGAATATCAGCCACGTAAGCGTCACAATGCAGTATCCGTCGCGGCGGGTCATCCAGGTGTTGGCTCCGCGGCCGTAAGCGATGAGTCCCCCGCCCACCAGCAGGTTGATGACGGTTGCATAGAGAAAGTCTTTGTAGGTCGGCTCGTCGTAGAACAGTGAGATGCCCATGCAAAGCAGGAACATTCCCCCTTCTACCCAAAGCAATATGCCGATGACATAGGCAATCAGTTTGGTGTTGATGATGTTATTGACCGGAACATGTCTGCCCGAATGTTCCGTCAAAAAGTTTTGGTCCATGTCTTTTGTGCTCTTTTGTTAGACGGTGACAAAGGTACAAATTCTATCCGAATCGCGCTATAAAAGCTTTCTTTTCTTCTTCCTGTGAAGCGATTATTCCGTTCGGCCTGTCAGCATCAGTTCCAGATCCGACACGTCCAGCCAGCGTCCGGATTTGTATCCCACCTCCTTGAAATGCGACACCCTGCGGAATCCGAACCGTTCATGTAGTGCGATGCTGGCTGCGTTCTCGCTCGTGATGCAGGCGATCAGCGCATGGCAGTCCAGTTTGCGGCATTCGCGGATAAGGCATTCCAGCAGTCGTGAGCCGATGCCCTGGCGCCGGCATTGCGGTGAAACGTAGACGGTGGTTTCCAGCGTGTGACGGTAGGCAGCCCGTTCGCGCCACAGATGCGCATAACAGAATCCCGTAACGCTTCCGTCTTGTTCATAGACAAGATAGGGGAAGGCGGAAGCAATGTTGTTGATACGCCTCAGCATTTCCGCTTCCTGCAGCGGGACGGTCTCGAAAGTGGCGGTGCTGTGAAGCACATATTCGTTGTATATGGCGGTGATGCTTCTTGCATCTTTCCACGCTTCTACGGGTCTGATCATAACGGGTCGTTTTTGTCGGTGCAAAGTTACGCAGAAAAATCCGTATGTGTCTTGCCTGAGAAAATTAATCTTATTCTTTCTTTAACAGCGGGATACGGACAGATGTGCATAGGAGTGTCCGCAAGGGATGACCGTTGCGCGGTGTGCCCCGTCGGGTCTTGCGCAATAACACTTCAGGTCTTACGCAAGAACGCCGACAGTCTTGCGCAAAAAAAGAGCAGGTTATGCGGAAGAATGAAAAAGGCGTTGTGGCGGTGCCGTAACGCTCAGGTTGAAAAAAGAAAGATTTTATTTATAAAAAATGTATAAAGCAGGCTTTTTTTTCTTTTTTGTTGTACTTTTATCCCCATAATACTAAAAGAAAACAAAAACCGTTTTTGAGAAACATTTCTGATGCATACGGCGGGTGGAAACGTGAAAATGCGGACAGGCTTGTTGCGGATTCTCCGGAAAGGCAGGCGTTGTCCGGCTCAAAGTGACACCGTGTGCTGCATGTCGGAGAAGAAAGAAAATAAAAAAAGATATTGATGGACAAACGATTGAAGTGGGGGCTTGTTGCCTTTATTGCCTGCGGATTGGTAGGGTGGGGCATTTATTCGCAGATGCCCAGATTGAATGCAGAGTTGGAACAGGCCGAGGAGGCCGGACGGGCAGGAGACAAGAAAAGTAATGTTCTGAACGTCAACGGAGTGAAAATACGTACGGACGTACTTTCGGATGAAATTATAGTGACGGGAAAGCTGTTGCCGGATGAGGAGGTAGATCTGTCGTTCGAAACATCAGGGCAGGTTGTGGAAATCAACTTCCAGGAAGGTACGCATGTGAAGAAGGGCCAGTTGCTGGCTAAGGTAAACGACCGTCAGTTGCAGGCGGAGCTGAAACGTCTGGAAGCGCAGCTGAAACTGGCCAACGACCGCGTGTATCGTCAGGGAACCTTGTTGCAGCACGATGCCGTCAGTCAGGAAGCTTATGAGCAGGTGCGTACGGAACTGGCCACATTGAAAGCGGATATAGACATCGTGAAAGCCCAGATAGAGTTGACCGAGTTGCGCGCTCCTTTCGATGGAGTGATCGGTCTGCGCCAGATCAGTGTGGGTACCTATGCCTCGCCCACGACCGTTGTGAGCAAGCTGACGCGCATCATCCCGCTGAAGGTGGAGTTCTCTGTGCCGGAACGCTATGTCAATGAGGTGAATCCGGGTACGTCGCTCTCTTTCACCATCGACGGCGTTCTGCAGGATTTCCCCGCGAAGGTCTACGCCAAGGAGTCGGCGATAGACCCCGAAATGCATGTGCTGACAGTGCGTGCCTTGTATGATAATCCGAACGGGCGGCTCACGCCGGGACGTTATGCCAGTGTGAAATTGACGAAACAGGAAATCAAGGATGCCATAGCCATTCCGGCCGAAGCCATCGTTCCGGAGATGGGCAAGGATAAAGTGTTCCTGTATAAGTCAGGCAAAGCACAACCGGTGGAGATTGTGTCGGGGTTGCGTACTGAAGATCGCGTGCAGGTGCTCAGAGGCCTGCAGGTGGGCGACACGCTGGTGACGTCGGGAACCTTGCAGCTGCGTACGGGACTCCCTATTGTACTTGACCGCGTAGACTAACGGAAGGGAGGCTGGCTTATGAATATCTCAGAACTGAGCATACGCAGACCGGTGCTGGCCACCGTGATGACCATCATCATCTTGCTGTTCGGTATCATCGGTTATTTCTATATCGGTGTGCGCGAGTATCCCTCGGTGGACAATCCTATCATCTCCGTCTCCTGTTCTTATGCCGGGGCAAACGCCGATGTCATAGAGAACCAGATTACGGAGCCGCTGGAGCAAAATATCAACGGTATTCCGGGCATCCGGTCACTGACCAGCGTGAGTTCGCAAGGCAGCAGCCGCATCACGGTGGAGTTCGAGCTGTCTGTCGATCTGGAAACGGCGGCCAACGACGTGCGCGACAAGGTGTCGCGCGCGCAGCGTTACCTGCCCCGCGACTGCGACCCTCCTACGGTGTCGAAAGCCGATGCCGACGCGTCTCCCATCCTGATGGTGGCTCTGCAGAGTGAGAAACGCTCGCTGCTGGAGTTGAGCGAGATTGCCGACCTGACGGTAAAAGAGCAGCTGCAGACGATTTCAGACGTGAGCAGCGTGTCCATCTGGGGAGAAAAGAAGTACTCCATGCGCTTGTGGCTCGACCCCATCAAGATGGCCGGCTACGGCATCACCCCGATGGACGTGAAAAATGCCGTGGATAATGAAAATGTGGAATTGCCTTCAGGAAGCATTGAGGGTAACACGATAGAACTGAACATCCGTACGATGGGACTGATGACTACGGCGGACATGTTCAATGACCTGATTGTGAAACACGACGGCGACCGTATCATTCGTTTCAGCGATATAGGCCGGGCCGAGTTGGGCGCGGCAGACATAAAGAGCTACATGAAGATGAATGGCGTCCCCATGGTAGGTGTCGTTGTCGTTCCTCAGCCGGGAGCCAACCATATAGACATCGCGGATGCAGTCTATGAGCGTATGGAGCTGATGAAAAAAGACTTGCCGGATGATGTCCAATACTCTTATGGCTTTGACAACACCAAGTTCATCCGGGCGTCTATCGATGAAGTGAAACAGACGGTGTACGAAGCTTTTGTGCTGGTGATCGTCATCATCTTCCTGTTCCTGCGCGACTGGCGTGTCACGCTGGTGCCTTGCATCGTGATTCCGGTCTCGCTGGTCGGGGCGTTCTTCATCATGTATTTGTTGGGCTTTTCCATCAATGTGCTTACGATGCTGGCCATAGTGCTGGCGGTGGGGCTTGTGGTGGACGACGCCATTGTGATGACGGAGAACATATATATAAGGATAGAGGAGGGGATGGAGCCGCGACAGGCCGGCATAGAAGGAGCAAAAGAGATTTTCTTCGCCATCATTTCCACGACAGTAACACTGGTGGCGGTGTTTTTCCCGATTGTATTCATGGAGGGAACCACCGGACGTCTGTTCCGTGAGTTCAGCATGGTGATTTCCGGAGCGGTAATCATTTCTGCGTTTGCTGCCTTGACATTCACGCCGATGCTGGCCACAAAACTGTTGAAGCAGCAAAAAAAGAAAAACGCATTCTATCGTTTCACGGAGCCTTTCTTTGTGGGAATGAACAACCTTTACAGCCGTTCGCTGGCCGCTGTCCTGCGTCATCGGGTGTGGACTATCCCCTTTATGGTGCTTATGGTGATACTGGTCGTGGTGTTGTGGGGGAAGATTCCGTCGGAGATGGCACCGCTGGAGGACCGTTCCATGATCACCATCAACACCCGTGGTGCGGAAGGTGTGACTTATGAGTATATCCGGGATTATACGGAAGACATCAATCTCGTGGTCGACTCCCTCATTCCGGACGCCGAGGCTGTGACTGCCCGTGTGTCGAGTGGAAGCGGAAACATTCAGATTCGCCTGAAGGACATGAGCGATCGTGATTATTCGCAGATGGATATGGCGGAGAAGCTGTCGCAGGCAGTGAAGGAAAAGACCAAGGCACGTGCTTTCGTGCAACAGCAGTCGTCCTTTGGCGGCCGCCGTTCGAGCATGCCCATTCAGTATGTGTTGCAGGCTACGAATATCGAGAAGTTGGAGAAGGTACTGCCAGAGTTCATGACAAGAGTGTACGAGAATCCGGTGTTTCAGATGGCGGATGTTGATTTGAAGTTCAGTAAGCCGGAGGCCAGAATACACATTAATCGTGATAAGGCTAATGTCATGGGCGTGAGCACACGCGATTTGTCCGAGACCTTACAGTATGGTTTGAGCGGACAACGTATGGGCTATTTTTATATGAATGGCAAGCAATATGAGATCCTGGGAGAGATTAACCGTCAGCAGCGGAATAAACCGGCTGATTTGAAAGCCATTTATCTGCGGAGCAGTGATGGCAATATGGTGCAGCTGGACAATCTTATTGAGCTGGAAAACAGTATAGCTCCTCCGAAACTGTATCGTTACAACCGTTTCGTTTCGGCCACGATTTCAGCCGGACTGGCAGAGGGTAAGACCATAGGACAGGGATTGGACGAGATGGATAAGATAGCCAAGGAGGTGCTGGATGACACATTCCGTACATCATTGGCCGGTGATTCCAAGGATTTCCGGGAGAGCTCATCAAGCCTGATGTTTGCGTTCATTCTGGCATTGTTCTTGATCTACTTGGTCTTAGCTGCTCAGTTTGAGAGTTTCAAGGATCCTTTTGTTATCATGTTGACGGTGCCTTTGGCCGTTACCGGAGCATTGATATTCATGTATTTTGG
The DNA here is from genome assembly GCA_944321365.1 of uncultured Paraprevotella sp. GTDB lineage: Bacteria > Bacteroidota > Bacteroidia > Bacteroidales > Bacteroidaceae > Paraprevotella. The sequence goes on along the minus strand of CALULA010000005.1, from coordinate 1,943 downwards.
TGATATAACGATGAATGTGTTCAGCCAGATCGGCATCATCATGTTGATTGGGCTTGTGGCGAAAAACGGTATCCTGATTGTGGAGTTCGCCAATTTGAAACAGGAACGTGGAGAGGACAAGATGACAGCAGTGCGCGATGCGGCTTTGCAGCGCTTGCGTCCGATTCTGATGACGAGTGCCGCCACCATTTTGGGCTTGATTCCTTTGGCTTTTGCTACGGGGGAGGGCTGTAACCAGCGTATTGCCATGGGTGTGGCTGTCGTAGGCGGAATGCTTGTTTCTACTTTCCTGACGATGTATATCGTTCCTGCGGTGTACAGTTATATATCGACAAATCGGATAAATAAGATCAAGAAAGATGAGAAGTAAATTATTATATGTGATGCTGCTTTGCTGTCCTTGCCTGCAGGCACAGACAGCTGACAGTCTGAGCGTGATGAGAGAGATGACTTTGCAGGAATGTCTGTCGCGAGGATTGGAGAAAAATTTCTCTATCAGGATGGTAAAAAACCGTCAGGAAGTCAGTGCCAATAACGCGACACGCGCCAATGCCGGTATGCTGCCGACTGTGGATATCGAAGCTTCATATGGAGGAGATTTTCATACCTCACGCACAACAGCGCGGGCTACGGGGGTGACATCTACTGAGCGAGGTGCTTATGACGGCACATTGGATGCGGGAATTAATCTGAATTGGACGTTGTTTGATGGTTTCAGTATCTGGACCAACTACAAACAGCTGCAGTTGCTTAAGCAGCAGGGAGAATTGGATACTCGTATTGCCATTGAGGATTATGTGGCTTCTTTGACTGCTGAGTATTACAATTTCATTCAGGAAAAGATACGTTTGAAGAATTTCCGCTATGCCATGTCGCTTTCAAAAGAGAGAATGCGTATCGTGGAGATCCGTTATCACATCGGTAATTTTTCCAGATTGGACTATCTGCAGGCTAAGGTGGATTTCAATGCCGACAGCGCACAATATATGAAGCAACGTGAAGTGTTGAATACTTCTTCTATCAGACTCAATGAACTGATGGCTAACGAGAATGTCAGTGAAGCTATAGGCATACGTGATACGGTTATTGATGTGAATCCCGATTTGCATTACGGCGAATTATGGGAGGCCACATTAGCCACGAATGCTTCCCTGCTGATGGCAGATAATAATACAGAAGTGGTGCGGGCGGATTACAAGAAAGTGATGTCGCGCGACTATCCGTATGTGCGTTTGAATGCCGGTTATGGTTATACTTTAAACCGTTATGAATTGTCTTCTACGCGAAAACGTGACAACTGGGGACTGAATGCCGGCATAACAGTGGGCTTCAATCTTTTCGACGGTAAGCGCAGAATGGAGAAGCGGAATGCTCAATTGGCCATAGAATATGCGGAATTGGAGCGTGAGGATTTGAGGCTCTCTTTAAAATCAGATTTGAGCGATTTGTGGCAATCTTACCGTAACAACTGGCAGGTGGTGCAGATGGAGCGGCAGAATCTTGTGGCTGCTCAGGAAAACTATGAATATGCTAATTTACGCTATATGAAAGGCGATCTCTCCGGTTTTGAGATGCGTGAGGCGCAAAAAAGCCTTTTGGATGCAGAGGAACGCTTGCTTGTGGCAGAATATGATACGAAGATGTGTGAGATTTCGCTGCTTCAGTTGAGCGGAAAGGTTCTTGAATATTTGAATGAATAGGAGGCGTGCTGATTCGCTTTGCCGGTATGTGGCAGAGATGATTCCTGAGATGATTATGAGATGATTCCGCACAGAAGAATAATTTTTCCGGCAGAATATTTGGAAACTATCATAGTTTTCCGTACCTTTGCACTCGCAAACGGGAAATAAGCTCCCCTAATAAATTGCAAGGTGCGTTAGTTCAGCTGGTTAGAATACATGCCTGTCACGCATGGGGTCACGGGTTCGAGTCCCGTACGCACC